>CAVTDB010000013.1:0-142657 GCA_963733375.1 Nitrospirota bacterium
GAGCTGATCCAGTATACGCCGACGACGGAAACGGTCCATCAGGTTCCGCTGATGATCATCCCGCCCTGGATCAACAAATACTACATCATGGACATGCAGCCCAAGAACAGCTTGGTGCGCTTCTTGGTCGGCCAGGGGTTTACGTTGTTCATGATGTCCTGGCGCAACCCGGATTCCTCGATGGAAGACAACACCATCGAGGACTACATGGACCTCGGCCCGCTCGCGGCGAGCGATACGATCCACGAGATCACCGGCAGCCCGACCGTCAATGTGATCGGCTATTGCATCGGCGGCACCTTGCTCGCGATGACGCTGGCATCGCTCGCGGCCAAGGCCGACGAGCGGTTCAGTTCAGCAACGTTCATGGTGTCACTACAGGACTTCACCAAGGTCGGCGACACGGCCATCTTTCTCGGTGAGCCGACCGTCGATTTCATCGAGCAGCAGATGATGGAGCGCGGATATCTGGATAGCCGCGAGATGTCCAACATGTTCAACCTGCTGCGCAGCAATGACCTGATCTGGTCCAACGTGGTGAACAACTACCTGCTCGGCCAGAAGCCGCCTGCCTTCGACCTGCTATACTGGAACAGCGACAGCACGCGTATGGCCCGCGCCGGGCACAGCTGGTATCTCCGTAACACCTACGTCGAGAACAATCTGGTCAAACCCGGCAAAATCCAGCTCAAAGGCGAAGCGCTCGACCTCGGCCGCATCCGTCTGGACATCTACGCGGTGGGTGCGGAGAAGGACCACATCGTGCCCTGGGACGCGGCTTGGCGCATCACCCAGCTCATGGGCGGGCGCGTGCGCTTCGTCCTCGCCTCCAGCGGCCACGTTGCAGGCATAATCAACCCGCCCGGCGGCAAGGGCGTCTACTGGACAAACGAGGGTGCCGCCGAAACGGCGGAGCAGTGGCGCAGGAATGCCGAGCGCCATGACGGCAGTTGGTGGACGGACTGGTCGCACTGGCTCGCCGCGCATGCCGGCGAATGCGCGAGCCGCCTTCCCTAGGCAACGCGGCGCATCCGCCGCTGCAGGACGCCCCGGGGAGCTACGTGCTGGAGAAGTAGCCGGGTATGCCTCGCGCCTGGGCGATCAGTTGGCGCCGGCCGCTTCCGCCCGCGCCTTCGCCGGGGATTTTCAGGTTGCGCAGGTCGATCACGCCACGACACGCTTGAGCTCGCGGGTCTCGGCCTACTCGGGTGGGATACCAACCGGCTGTTGCAATTTCGCAGAGGCCGAGGCCGTTGACACAGCCGATCCCCTACCAATCGCGGACCCGCCCGTTATGGGGGGCCGCTTCATGACGACGAAGCCGCCGCGCTCCAAATGCTCCATAAGCCGCCTGGCCACGATCTTCCGCCATGATCTCGTCGGCGTTGTGGATGCACCTGCGTCCGTGAAACCGCAGCGCAAAGGCGAGCCCGCGGCGAGGTCTTCGGGCGTGGCGGCCGAACATAGACCTAATCCTAGAACGAAGAGAGACGACAATAGCCCGTCGAGCATTTCGCGATGCGGGGCGAGGTGTCGTCCATTGCGCCGACCGCTGTGTTCGCCCTGAGGGTCCGCGAGCTTGGCATCATGCCCAGCGACTTCCGCCATGGGGTCTTTGTCGGCTACTATGCCTACTTCGGCACCTACGAGGTGGACGAGAAGCAAGGCGTCGTCCGCCACTACGTGCAAGCGAGCTTGTGGCCTGAAGAGGTAGGACGGCTGTATACACGAAGCATCGAGTTGTCCGACGATCGCCTGCGCTTGACAACGCCTCCATTCCTATGGGCCGGAGAGAGCGCGCCAACCGTCTGACATTTGAGCGCGTGAAGTAGGCTAAGGCGCGGTGGCGCCAATTCAGGGGATTCGGATTTCGCGGCCCGAGCTGGACCGTGCATTCTTCTGAACTGATGTCTCACCGTGTCGCGGAGTGGCGAGTATACTCCGCTCAGGTGAGAACCCGAAAATCCTTTGGGTCGAGAATGATCGGAAGTTGTCCGTGACTCGGTCGCAAAAGGTGTCCCAGTTTTTCGGCACGTCGTCGCGCAGGAAGGTCAGCATCGCGCTGCTGAAATCCTTGAAGCTGCCGTAGCACTTGTTATGGGTGATGTGCTTGTGCATCAACCCCCATAGTCGTTCGATTGGGTTGAGGTGCGGGCAGTAGGCCGGGATGAAGTGAAGTTTGATCCGGCACTCGGGCCGCGCCAGCCATGCCTGAACCAATTTCGCATGATGGTATCTGGCATTGTCGAGGAACAAGTGAACCAGCCGCTTGCCCGGGTACATCGCTTCGATCGCCATCAACAGCATAATCGTGCTCACGGCATCCACCGTCAGCACGTCCCGCATGGCGGTCCGGCCGGTCTCCAGGTCAATCGCGCCATGAACGTTCAGCCGTTGCCGCCCACTGGTCTGCGGCACAGCGATCTTGGTGTCCTTCGGCGCCCAGCAACCCACCGGCCGTACCGCATGCGTCGGATGGACCGCATCTGCGAACAACACCGCTTCGTCATCGGCCAGGTTGTTCAGCATGTCCGGGACCCAGGGTTTAATTCCGCGGGAACGACGACCATTCTTTTATGGTGTCGGCAACGCCCGGAACACGGCGGTTACTTTTTTAGCTTTCGTCTTCATCTCCATGAAAGCAGGGTTTTTGCTCCCGGTCAGGTCGCCCTCCCAGTGCGAAAACACATGTGACGAATCGGACGGCGTCGCGGTCAGCACCAACTCCTTGCCGCCCTCTTCCTGAAATACCGTGGAGTCCGCCGCGGCCGTTTGCGTGCCTTCCGCCTTGCTTTGCACGGTTACGCTGCCCATTGAACTATTATTTATGTTCACGGTGAGCGTGGCGATGTCCCTGCCGAACAGCACCGTCACCCCGCCGCCGCTGTCCGCAACGGCAAGGTCAGTCGCCCCGTCGCCGTTGAAGTCGTGCGCGGCGAGTGCGACCGGGTTTACGCCGGCGGAGAAATCCACCGGAAGATTAAAGCCCCCGGCGGCCTTGCCGGTAAGCAGGCTTATTGTGTTGTCGCTGGAGTTTGCGGTGACTATATCCGGCCTCCTGTCGTCCGTTACGTCCTGCGCAAGTATGCCCGCGGGGGACGCGCCGACGGTAAAGCTTTTGCCCAGGCTGAAAATCCCCGAACCGTTATTCTTGAGGACTGTGGCCATGCCGTTCGTCTCGGAAATCACCAGGTCGCCGCCCGGGCCGGCCGCTATCGACGTAGGGTTGATAGTGCCCGCCAGCCTGGTTTTTGCCGTGCCGAACGTCCCGTCGCCCTTGCCAAAAAGGATGGAGACGCTGCCACTGCCGCTGCCAATGGCATTACCGTCGCTGCCTTTTCCGGAATTTGCCACGGCGATGTCCAGGATGCCGTCAGCATTGAAGTCTCCCACGGCCAGGGATACCGGCCCGTCTCCTACCGTATAAGGCACGTGTACGCTTGACCTGGATACGACCGTGCCTTTTCCATCGCCGAACGTACCGTCTCCGTTGCCCAGGAAGACGGTAACGGTCCCATCGTCCTGGTTGCAGACCGCGACGTCCGTATTGCCGCCCTTTTTGAAATTCGCCGTCTTTATCGCGGACGGATGGTTCCCGGCAATCAATAACTGGCGCGACTGGGCTGACTGGGGCAGTATGAACGTACCGTTACCGCCCGGCAGCAATATGGCCACGGTGCCATTCCCCGAGTTCGCCACGGCGAGGCCCGCCCTGTGGTCGGGCGCGGGGTTATTTGCGCTCGATAAGTTAGTAAAAACGCCTGATGCAATTCCACTGGGCGCGGAGATAGTGGAAAGCGAGGCGAAAGAGGCCGGAGCCCCCGGCGCGGGAGTGGTCACGGCCGAGCTGAAGTTGCCGAACATGCCGCTCATGTTGCCGAACCTGAACTTCCTGTTCAGCAAAACGGATATGTTGTTGCTCCCCCTGTTCGCCACCGCTATGTCCATTACCCCGTCATAGTCGAAGTCGTCCGCCAGGAGCGCTGACGGGTTCGTCCCGGCTATCAGGTTGACGGATGGTATGGTCGAATAGCTCCAGAAGCCGACGGAGGTGACGCGCGAGCGGTAAAGCGTCACACGTCCGCCCGAGTAGTCGCCGGTCGCCAGGTCGGGCAGGCCGTTTCTGTCGAAGTCACCCGAGGCGAGCGCCGCTGGAAAAGAGCCGCCCCGGAATCTCTTTGCGGCCCGGAAAGTCCCGTCGCCTCTGCCCAGGAAGACGGAGATGGAGTTGGCTGTGCTGTCGGCTACCGCGATGTCGATATTGCCGTCCCCCTCAAAATCCTTTAATACCAGCTCCTGCGGCCCGCCGCCCGACGCGAGACGGGCGGCTTTACCTGCGGGCGGTGTGCTGAAATTCCCAAAAGGCGTGCCGTGCAGTATTTTGATACGGTTACCTTTAAACTCGCTGACGGCCAGGTCGAGGTTCCCGCCGCCGTTTAAGTCAGCCGCCTCCACCGCCAGCGGGTTCGCGCCGGTAGCGTACTTGACCGGGTCTTGAAACGTTCCGTCACCGTTGCCCCGGAGCGTCGCCACCTTGTTATCGCCCCAGAGCGTCACGGCAATATCCGGCTTGCCGTCGTGGTCGAAGTCGGCTATGCAGACGTGGCGCGGGTTGGTCCCGACGGGATAGGGGACGGCAGAGCCGAAGGTGCCGTCGCCGTTTCCTTGTGCCACATATATGTTTGTGGAATTAAAACACGCTACCACCAGGTCCTGGTGTCCGCTCGTGGTTAATTGCGCCGCGCGCAGGTGAACAGGGTTTGCGCCGAGCCCGGTTACTACCGGACGCGCCAATGTAAACTTCCCGTCCCCTTTTCCCAGGTATATCCTGACCTCATTCGTCTGCCAGTCGGCCACGGCAAGGTCCATCTTGCCGTCTTCATTGAAATCGGCGGCAACTATGGCTATCGGCTTGCCGCCGGCGCTTATGGTCCTAGCCGCCGCAAACCGGCCGCCGGGCTTCCCCAGGCGGACCACTACCTTGCCGTCTGTAATTTTGTCGGCCACCGCGACATCCGGTATGCCGTCTCCGTTGAAGTCCGCGACGGCCACCGAAGCGGGGTCCGTACCCGCGCTGAACCCCCCTGATTTGGCCATTGTCCATGAGACGGCCGACGCCCCGGTTGAGAGTCCAAAGGTGAAGTAATGCCAAAAGGGCGGTTATAAAGAGCCTTGATTTCATCTGGAAGACCTCCGCGTTCTCAAAAAAAGAGTGCATAACTTTATAATAATACTTGAAGCAAAGTCAATCTTTAAGATATGATACACGGCAAAGAGCATCCACCCTCATGCTCGGGCGCATTGCATTTTTTCATCTTCGGAGCCTCCGGCTCCGTAATGTGGCCCACGGGTGGAGCGGGAACATGGAGGAAAGGCGCATCAATGGAACCTGCTATATTTACCGCCGACGGCGGACGCGAATTGTCCGACTTTATAAAGCTACCCTTCAAGCTGTACAAAAACAACCCTTACTGGGTGCCGCCGCTCATAATGGACGTGAAGTCCATCCTGAATAAAAAGAAGAACCCCTTCTTCCAGCACGGCGAGGCCCAGTATTTCATGGCCTACAACGGGCGGGAGCCGCTCGGGCGCATCGCCGCGATAATCGACCACAACTACAACAAGTACCACAACACGAAGGCCGGGTGGTTCGGGTTCTTCGAGTGCGTAAACGACAAGGATACCGCCAAGGCACTCTTGCGCACCGCCTGCGGCTGGCTGAAGGACAGGGGCATGGAGGTCGTTTACGGCCCGGCGTCGCCCACGTTAAACGACGAGGCGGGACTACTCTTGGAAGGATATGATAGTAGCCCCTATATAATGATGCCGTACAATCCGCCGTACTACCACGACCTTCTACTGGCGGCGGGCATGGAAAAGGCCAAGGATTTATACGCGTGGTACTTGAGCTCGTCCGTGCCGCCGCCGGAGAGGATATCCCGGATAGTGGAGCGGATAAAGAAGCGGGACAACATCACCATCCGGCCGCTTAACATGGGTGAGTTCCGCCGGGACCTGGAGATCGTTAAGTCGATATACAACACCGCCTGGGAACACAACTGGGATTTCGCGTCGATGACCGACGCGGAGCTTGATTACACGGCGGAAAAATTAAAGCCAATCATCATGCCGGAGATGGTCCGGTTCCTGGAAATCGACGGCAAGACAGTCGCGGTATCCATTGTCGCGCCGGACATAAACCGCGTCCTGAAGAAGATGAAAGGACACCTGTTCCCGTTCGGGATTTTCAAATTTTTCTACTACCGCAGAAAAATCACCGAAGTGCGGCTTATGATACTCGGCGTGCTCCCGGAGTACCGTGGCCGCGGCTTCGACGCGGTGCTGTACCACGAGATGCTCATGACGGCGAAAAAGGTAGGCGTAACCGGCGGCGAGCTTTCCTGGACCCTGGAGGACAACGACTCCATCAACAAGGGCATCGCGGCGATGGGGGCGAAGATTTACAAGAGGTACAGGGTTTACAAGAAGGATTTAACCGCCTGAATCGCGAGCGCAATTCACTCGCGCCCGCACAAAAGGGAGAAATTTATGCACCGCAAAAGCTTGATGATTTTCTCATGTTTAATATTTATTTTTTCATCCATCGCCGCTTTTGCCAATGAAAATTCTTCCTGGGAAGAAAAGTACAAAGGGGAGCCTTATATCGTTTTACTATCTGAAGAGACTGTTAACGTTAATAAAGATTTTTCCACTACCACCAATCTTCATATAATAAAAAAGGTCCAGAAGGAGGGCGCAAAGTCCCTGGGCGAGATTCCGGTTACTTACGATAAAGACTGCGAGGAGATCGAAAAAATAGAGGCGTATACCAGCACTCCGGATGGCAAGAAAATCAAATGCGAGAAAATCCAGGAACGTCAGCACTTCAGGCGAGTCAAGCATATACAGCGATGAGCGGGTAAAAATGATTACCATGCCCGAGGTTGTTATCGGAAGCACTATAGACTTGAAAATAACCAAAAAAAGAATCAAGCCGGTAATAAAAGGAAATTTTTACGGCCATTTCTATTTCTCTTCTTCCGCCCCCATCAAGGAAGCCAGGTATGTCGTCACGGTCCCCAGGGATATGCATCTGGATATAAAAGCCCTTAACTTTTCTCTCGAACCGAAGGTCGATGTCAGCGGCGATAATGTTACATATACATGGCTCCTGAATAACAGCGATAAAGTCGATAACGAAGAATATATGCCCTCTTATGAAGAAGTATATAAATCCATTTCGGTCTCGACATTAAAAGGTTGGAAGGAGATGGCGGACTGGAACTGGTCATTGTTTAAAAAGAATATCAGGGTTTCCCCTGAAATGAAAAAGAAAATCGCGGAAATCACAGCGGGTAAAACCTCCGTCGAGGATAAGGTCCAGGCAGTCATAGACTATATAAGAGACGATTTCCGCTATGTCGCAATGAACATGAATTCGCATAATTATGAACCTCATCCCGCCGATGAAATCTTTAAAGATAAATACGGCGACTGCAAAGACCATACACTGCTTGCCATGTCGATGCTCTCTGAAATCGGCGTGAAAGCATGGCCCGTATTGCTCTCCAGCCGTTCCGAATTAAAACGCGATGACCTCCTGCCCATGCCGATCTATTTCGACCATGCCATCCTCGCGCTTGAAATAAAAGACAAGAAATATTATACGGATGTGCTTTACAGGGGTTACCGCTTTCAGGACACGCCGGCGGCCTATGAAGGGAAAAAGATTTTTGTGCTTAACGATAACGGCGGCTACTTCACCGTCTTCCCCAGCCCGGATAAAGACGAAACGACAAATATTTCCGAGGAGAATGTAAATATCAAGGATGACGGGACTGCCGTAATTGAAACCAAAATGATCTTTTCGAGGAATATGTCGGTAGAACTGCGGGAAGCCTTAAAGCGGCTGGCTCCCGACGATAAAGAAAAAATGTTCTCGATGATCGAAACAGAAGTCGTATCCGGCGGAAAACTCCTTGATAAAAAATGGGAAAATCTTGACGTCCCGTATACAAAGATAACCGGGACTATTCGCTACGAGAGCACCTGTTTTGTTCAGCGCATGGGGGATATGATGATGTTCGGAATGTCCCAGGAAAAGCGCGACCCGATGTTTACGGCTCCCAAAAGAACCTTTCCCGTCGTATTTCTCTCGCCGGTCGGGGAAGAGTCGCATGTTACTTACAAAATCCCCAAAGGATATGAAATCGAGGTACTTCCCAGGAAAATTTCCATGGATAAGCCGTATGCGGATTATCTGCGGGAATATAAAGAACAGGGCGGAGAGATTATCGGAGAAGAATTAAGAGGGTTCAAACAGTGCAGGATCCCCGTTAACCAGTATTCCGGGTTGCAGAATTTCCTCGATGAGATTGTCAGAAGTACAAATGAGAAGATATTAATTAAGAAAAAAATTTAGAAAAAATAAGTACTCTGCGTCCCGCCGGAGTACCGGGGCCTCGGCTTCGACGCCGTCCTATACCGCGAGATGCTTATGACGGCGAAAAAAGTGGGGGTTACCGGCGGCGAACTTTCCTGGACCCTTGAGGACAACGACTCCATCAACAAGGGCATCGCGGCTATGGGGGCAAAGATTTATAAGAGGTACCGGGTATACAAAAAGGATTTGTAATTGGTTTTAGCTTAAGTTTCTTGTACAACTAAATTTCGCAACTCACTTTCATTTAAACCTATTTCAGCAGCAATCCTGCCTAAATCCCATCCTTCTGAATACATTAAACCGATTGCCTTTGGAATAAGATTTGGATATTCCATTGGAGGTTCAAACTTTTCACTTTTGCGCATGTTATTTTTGCTTAAATAAATATATGCTCGATGATACATTGCTTCGGAAATACAACTTACATCTTTTGCGCGCCGTATCAACGCGGCTAATGAAACTTTCCATCGACGTTTTAAGTCATAAAAGGGTTCCCAATTGCTCCAATTTATTTTTCTCGGACATTCAAGAATAAATGATTCATATGGTAAAAGAAAGGCACTGGCAAATGCGTTTGCTTGCCGCTCCAATTCTTTATTTCCTGGACTTATGTCGGCATGCATTAATAAATGCCCAAGTTCATGAGCTATATCAAATCTAATTCGGCTTGCAGAATCTTTTTCCGAACTTAAAAAAATGCAAGGACGACCTTCAAACCATAAAGAAAAAGCATCTAACCGTGTAGAATGATTTGGGATCCTGAAAACGAGAACTCCATGGTTTTCAACTAAATCTATCATGTTTTTTATTGGCCCCAAACCCCTTCCCCACTTACTTCTAAGACTCACAGCAAAATTTTCAATTTCCTCAATATTATTTATTGATTTATTTACAACTACTGATGACACATCTTCTTGAGGAAATTCAACGTACTGTTCTAAAAATGCTATTAATTCAATTAAAATTGTGCCCGCGGAAAGCACTTTTCGTCTTTCAATTTGCGTTGCAGAGCGAAGGCTTCTGAAATGACACATATCCGTTGGGATAGTTTTAAGATTATATTTACTACTCTTAAAAAATTCCAAAGGAATTCCGAGAGCTAAGCTTATCCTTGCCAATGTTTCTTTATTTGGACGTACTTTTCCTGTTTCAAATTGTGTAATTGCACTAGGAGAGAGATTGAGGCGTTCAGCTAGTTCCTTTTTTTGCAGGCCTTTAAATTCTCTCGCCAAAGTTAATCTTCCGGAATCAAATCGATTCAGAATGGCTTGTACTTGTATATTATCTTTCATTTGCTTTAATATCCTTTTTCTTTTTCAAAGTCACAGTGGCAGGCTCAATAGGAGCTTCCGGAAAAAGGTCCTCTACCAGGAGTCCGGAAGGATCATCTCCACCCCGTTTCCAAAGCAGATGGGTATGTTCCCACTGGGTTATTCTGCCGTTATCCTCGCTTATCGGGACGCAAAGGTAAATCGCACAGGCTCCGTCCTCATGGTTGCCGAGATGGGCAAGGACCAAGTTCAACACATCCGGCATGAGTTCTGCTATTTCAGGCTCATCGGGTTCGAAACCTGGAATATATGGATGAGTATCGTTTGCCCGAGCCAACTCCCCAGCGGCACGATTATTACGAGGAAAACACTTATAAATATTTTCGCTGGCAAAACGGCCAACTCTATAGCATCCGATTTTACTGTATCCGACCTTCAGGCGAAAAGGCGTATCGCTCAGTATCTGGATTTTTTTCTGCACCAGATTAGCCAGCTCAAATTTTATGAAATGATATATTTCGACGCCGAAGGTCGTGTTATTGCTTCCGGAAGTTTCATCATAGGCATCACACGCGCTGTTGTATCCTTCCCGTACTGCCTTAACGAAAGAATTTTTCACCTCTTTAGGGACGTCGCGCTCAATCAAAAGTTCGAACTCGTCTTTAGTCATTAAACCCTCCTGCTACTATCAGCCCTGTTTATATCATCCGCACTGGTTACTCTAACCGTTACTTTATCCTACGTTCTGCTTAATTTCAACAAAAAAATGAAGTAGAAATGCTATTTCAGGAAGACGCAGACTAACACCATAATTAAAAAGTTCTATTTATCAATGATATACTAAAAAAATACCCCCTGAATAAAGAATATTTTTTGCCTTTATACTTAACTTTTCACCGCATATAGCGTGGTATGACTTAAAAAACAAGTCTGGCATGATGAACGACCGATGCTTTTAATAACCCTTCCTGCTCCGCGCGCCAACCTGTCATTTCTTGACGCTATTCACATATAAATGGCTTATTCGTCGAATTTTGATCCGGTATCATTTTCGCGCCATTTTGGCGGTCATCAGGGGGCTATTTGGGGGGTCTAGGGAGGGGTTTACGGAGGCTATGCGTTTTTAAATGGGCAGTGGCGGATTTTTCTATTATTATACAGATACTTAGGCCATAAAATCGACCAATTTTGCGCCTTCACAAAAACTGCGGTTTGGGTTTTAGAAGTATCTGAAAATTAAGGATATTTTTTTGAGGAATCTCTGGATTCGCGAACCGGAGAGGAAATATACCCTTTTTATTTATTTAAAGATTGCCGCGATCCTTTTTTGAATCGCCTCCGCCGCGGCTTTCCTGTCCGGCGCATTTTTTATGGGCCTGCCGACGACGATATAGTCCGCGCCGTTCTCGAAGGCCTCCTCTATATCCACCGTCCTTTTCTGGTCGTCGATATTCTTCACCGGGCGTATCCCCGGCGTGATAATATCAACTCATCGCCCACGTTTTCCCTTAAGGCCGGCGACTTCCAGGCCCGACGAGATTACTCCGTCGCAGCCGATTGCCAGCGCCCGCTTCGCCCTTGAAACCACTACGGATTTCACGTCCGCCTTGAAGCCCAGGTCGTCTATGTCGTGTTGGTCGAGGCTGGTCAGCATGGTCACGGCGAGGATTTTCACGTCGTGCTTCTCCTCCACCGCCGCCTTTAAAATATTGTCGTTCCCGATGCACGGTGGCAAACGATATTCCCCTGCCTTTTAGCTGCTTGACGGCCGAGCGGACGGTTTCCGGGACGTCGAAGAATTTTAAATCCACGAAGATTTTCTTATCCCTCGCCCGCATCCAATCTATAAGCTCGTAATACCCGCCCGCCATGAATAATTCAAGACCCAGCTTGTAGAATTTGACTGAATTTCCCAGCTCTTCCACAAGCTTATGGGCATCTTCGACAGTCGGGACATCGAGGGCAAAGATTAGGCGCTCTTCCGGCGGAATATTTTTTTTGGACAGGTGGGCCAATTTTCCTCCAATCAGATTATCGGCCCTTTATAAGACATTAACGGAGATTAGTTGTCAAGAAATTTATGCCGGTCCGCGCGCTTTCGCGGCCTCCGTCCGGCCACTCCAAATTATCCCTCCTGCTGTATCGTGACGTAAAATGGCCGGCCGTCCCTGATGACATCCACCAGGATATTCCTTCCACGGCGCATCTTGGAGTATTCGCGGTAGAAATCGGAAACGGTATTGACCTCTACCCCTTCAATCTTGCGCACCACGTCTCCGAAACGAAGCCCTCCTTCAAATGCCGGACAGCCGGGGACGACTTTGAGCACAAGCAGACCCTTATTCTCCTTAAGCCCAAGTCTTGCCGCAATCTGCTCGGGTATCTGCTGAAGGGTTATCCCGCATTGCATAGCCACGCGCTCGGCCGCAAGCGAATGCGCCTCCAGTTCGCCTAACATTACCGGCAGGTGTAGCCTCCTGCCGTCCCGCAGAACAAGCAGGTCCACCTTTTGCCCGGCTTTCGAGCTGTAAATTTTTTCCTGGAACGAGCGGTCGTCATTTACCGGCTGGCCGTTAAACTCCAGCACCACGTCCCTGGCCTGTATGCCCGCCGCCTGGGCCGGGCTTCCGTCAAGGACGTCCGAGACAAGCGAACCCGTGACTTCCTTCAACCCAAGCCTGTCCGCAAGCCCCTCGGTCAGGTCCTGCCCGATAAGCCCCAGAAATCCGCGGGATATCTTGCCGTTCTTTATAAGCTGGGTCATCACCTCTTTTGCCCTGTTGATGGGGATGGCGAAACCTATCATCGTGCCGGGGCCCAGGTATGCGTTGTTTATCCCGATTACCTGGCCCTGGTAGTTGACCATCGGGCCGCCGGAGTTGCCGGGTTCGATGTTCAAGTCGGCCTGGATGAAATCAAAAAAGCCTATGTAGTTGGGGCCCGGAGGGCCGAATCCGGAGATTATCCCCGCCGAGGAGAAAAATTCCAGTCCGAGGGGGTTCCCCAGCGCTACGACCCACTGACCCATCTTCAGCCGCGAGGAATCCCCCATCTCGACCGGGATGACATTGAAGTCAGGCTTTATCTTTATCACGGCGACGTCCGAGAGCGGGTCCGCCCCGACTACCTCCGCCTTGAATCTGCGCTTGTCTTTCGTCTCCACGCGAAGGACCTGGGCGCCCTCTATCACGTGGTAGTTCGTCAGGATAAGGCCGCTCTTGTCCACGAAGAAGCCGGTCCCTTCCCTGGTCTGGGCTATCTCTATCTCGCCCTTGCCGTGGCCCATCTGGCCGCCGCCGCCCATTTCACCGCCGCCACTGCCGCCACCCATTCGCCGGCGCCGCCCCGGTTGCTGTTGCCCTCCATGCCTATAAAGTCCGGATGCCCCGCCAGGCCCTCGTTCTCGACCTTGACGAGCGAAGGCATCACCTTCTCTATAACGCCGGAGAAGTCCGGCAGCGCCCCCTTTTCAGCGGTGTATGCGCAACTGGGGCCGCTGTCTCTCTGGAAAAAGGCAAACGATATTACCGCCACGGCGGCGACGAGCGCACGCTATGAATAATGCAGGTCTTTTATTCATTTAATCACCTTTAGGTTCGCCCGATAAAACCGGGCATCTGCCATTTGCGTCAGGCAATCTTCCGCTTCCCGGTTTCCAGTCTGGACAGCTCCCGCATCACGCTCACGACTTCCCTCATAAATGCGGGCAGGTCGTCCGGCTTGCGGGAGGATATGAGGTTGCCGTCCAGGACTACCTCCGTATCGTGATATCTTCCGCCCGCGGCGATTATGTCGTCCTTTATCCCCTGCCAGCACGTGGCGCTCTTTCCGGCCATCTCCCCGGCGGATATGAGCACCTGCGGCCCGTGGCAGATACTGGCCACGTACTTGTCGTCGGCGAAGAAGCTTTTCACTATCCTGAGCGCGTCTTTATTTAGCCGCACCTCTTCGGGCGCCTTGCCGCCCGGGATGACCAGCAGGTCGTATTCGGCCGGGTTCACTTCCTGGAAGGTCTTGTCCACTGTGACCGAATAGCCGTGCTTTCCCGTTATCTGCCCCATCCTGGCCGCCGCCACGTCTACCGTCCAGCCTTCTTCCTTTATCCTGTAATACGGGTAGAGGAGCTCCGAGTCCTCGAAGTTGTCCGCGCTGATGATTATCGCCTTCATATCGCACCTCCAAAAACCGTTACTTTCTTTTCGAGTGAAAAGAAAAGTAACCAAAAGAAAAGCTGAACTGTCCGGCTTTTCTTTGGTTACTTTTCTTTTCTCCTGAAAGAGAAAGTAACAGATTATAGATTATTATACCACCGGATGGGACTTCTTGACAAAGCGGCTCCGCGCGTGCTAAACATAATCGGATATGGATATTTCTACCTTAAAGCCGCTCTTAACCGAGCTTGTCTCCGGGATGGAGAAGACCGTGCCGTACGCCTGCGCCCTGGCCATGGAGACCCTGGGCGAGCGTGTGGTGGTGATGACGAAAGAGTCCCGCGTGGAGCCGCTCGACCCTTCACGGGGCGCCGTGCTGACCGTCTTCACGGGAAGCGAGTTCCTTGAGCACTCCACTTCCGATCTGACCCCCGACGGGCTTAAAAAAGCGGCCAGGGCGCTGACAAAGGCCGCCGAATTCGCGGGGATAGGCGGGGATATCAAGATAGACCCGGGAGAGAAGCTGGAGAAGGATTTTAATATCAAAGAGGAAATCCCGAACGCCTCCGTACCCTTGCGGGACAAGGTCTCAAGGTGCGCCGAATACCGGGAAAAGCTTCAGGGGATGGACCCTCGCATAGTGAACGCGGTCTCCGTCTATGCCTATACCAGGAACCGCGAACTGTACGTGAACCGGAACAAGACCCTGTTCCAGGATGTAAAACGGGGGCAGGCGGTGATACAGGCGGTGATGCGCGACGGCGACAATACTGCCCAGCTCCATGAGGGTGACTCCTGGCAGGGCGGGTACGAGAACTCGGTCATCCCGAAGGCGAAGTTCGAAGCGCTGGTCCGGGACTCAGGGCGCATCCTGAAGGCCCCCAGGCTTACACCCGGCGTCTACGACTGCATATTCTCACCGGAGTTCGCGGGCATAACGGCGCACGAGTGCTTCGGGCACGGCACCGAAACGGACATGTTCCTAAAAGGCCGATCCCGCGCCCAAGAGTTTCTAAATAAGCCCGTGGGTTCGCCGCTTGTCAATATGTTCGACTCCCCCGCGGAGCAGGGCGCGGCGGCAAGCTTCTTCTTCGACCACGAGGGGGAGCTTGCTTCCCGGACGCAGATTATAAAGGACGGAGTTTTAGTCTCCGGCATTACGGACCTTAACTCCGCCACGCGGCTTGGCGTAAAAAGAACGGCCAATGGCCGTCGCGAGTCCTACGAGAGGAAGGCCTACGCCCGGATGACCAACACGTTCTTCGGCCCAGGCGTTGATAAGTTCGAGGAAATGATCGGCAGCATAGATTCCGGGTATTACCTCACCCACCCGAGTAACGGCATGGAAGACCCGAAAGGCTGGGGCATCCAGCTTGAGGGCTATCTCGCGGAAGAGATACGGGGCGGCAAGCTGACGGGCAACGTCTTTACCCCGGTTATCGTCACGGGTTATCTCCCGGATATGCTGAATTCCATCAGCATGGTCGGCGATAAGTCTACACTATTCGGCCTCGGCTACTGCGGCAAGGGTCACAAGGAATGGGTGAAAGTGACCGACGGCGGCCCGTATTTAAAGCTCAAGGCGCGCCTGGCATAAGTTCCTGAAGTGCCAAACTTTGGAGATGGCCGTTCTTAGCGACCTGAAGAGTCCGCCGCTTCGCCGCGGTAGCCGTATTTCCCGTTCTTTATGAGGCATCTCATCCTGCCCCGGAAGTTCCTGATCGATATCAGCGAGGAGATATGCAGGAGCTGGGTGGCGCGGTAAGGCCTGCTCACTACCTCCACCCTGCCCTCCTTTATGGCCGCGATTATCGCCTCCGGGTCTTTATCCTCCGCCTTCACTATCGAATAGGTCCGGCCCATCTGCCGGGTGACGTGCGCGTCCGAGTTGCCTATCAGGGGTTTTTGCAGGTCCAGGGCGCGGGAGACCGCCCAGTTGTTGAAGTTTAAATTCTTTACGTAATAATGGCAGTATTCCACGGCATCGAACACGTCCGGGTGCCTGTCCAGTAGCCTGCCGGATGCGGTAGGCATGGGGAAGTACGGGTGCGCGGCGATAACCAGGTTGTTATCCCGTTTCGCTTTTGCGATATCGCTTAAGGAGCGGTAGTCGCCCAGCTCGCCCCGGAAGTTTATCAGCAGGATGTGCTTTCCCCTGACGGTGCGCTCGACCCCCCTGACAAGGATGACGCCTTTTTCCTTCGCGTAGTCCCGGAGCCTCTCCGACCAGGTGAACCGGTTGTGGTTTGTAATGGCGATGGCGCCGAAGCCCCTGGCCGCCATCAAGTCGATTGTTTTGTATGCGTCGTGTGAAAGAAAGTCGTGCGGGTCTTCCTTGGTATGCAGGTGAAAGTCTATTTTAATGTCCATCAATTTAACCCTTCTCTTGCCTCGGGCAGCAATGATAGCTGGAAGCGGCGGCGGCAAGAAAATAATAATTAATTTTATTTAACCGCTATCCCGTTGATTTTACTATAAAACTTAGGACTTGACCAAAACACGAAAAAACACTATACTTGTGAAACGTTTTTGGGCAGTTCCTGGTCTTTGAAAGATACTCTGTCAATTATACTCCCTTAAAACCCCGGAATCAATATCCGGGCGTCCCATTTTATCAAATTTAAAAAGCACCACGCAATACCCGGCCAAAAGTTTTTGACCTTGCGGGCCTTGTTGTTTTTCAAGCCGGACAGTTTAAAAGTTTTTGGGCCGTACCGCCCCGCGCTAAGCTCCGACACTACCGGAGCCAAGCGGTGGGGGCCCCACTTTACAAAAAGGCGGGACTTTAAAAAGAAAGGAGTCAACGATGAAGTTTATCGTTTTTTTAATTTCGGTTTTGATTACGGCTTCCCTTGCCGCTCCCGCGCATGCGCAAGGCAGGTTCACAAGTCTTCTGGACGCGACGGATAAGGACTATCAGACGATAAAGACGGAAATGCAGGACGTCCGTAACGGTTCTTCTCCCGGGATGGACCAGCGGGAGCTTAAAGCGGCGGCAAACAGGATTATGGCAAGGCGTGACGCTATCGCGAAAATGAGGAAGGTAGGTCTTAAAGTGCTGGGCAGGGACCAGAGGGGGCTTTTCAGGCTCCTGATCCGGAACCTGGACCAGATAAACCTCTCGCTTCTCGCGATGATAGGGGATGAAAAGGGATATAAAGCATCCGTCAACAGCGCGGGCGGCAGCCCGGCGGGGATGGAAAGCTGGCAGGCAGGCATCGGGATGATGATAGATGAGACCAGGAGGTGCCTGTACATGGCCGGCAAGGTATCCGGTCCGTTCATCATGCAGGCGCGTCTCGCCCCGCTTCAGGCGCATTGATAAAGTAGCGCGGCTCCGAGATCCTCTCGGACTTGCAGACAGGACAGCGGCCGGGCCTTCCCGGCCGTTTTCTTTTTGCAAAAGATAAACCCGCAGGAGTGACACTCCGACGGGATAATTTCAAACCTTCCGTGACCCTTCGCGCCACTTGCCCCTTTCGCCCCCCCAGCGCCGCCTGCCCCCTTTGCACCGCCTGCCGCCGCGATGTGGCGGAGGTGGTCCAGGACCTCCTTCTCGGAAAGCCTTACCTCCTGGGAAATCTCACGCACCGTCCTTGGCCCCTGACTGATAAATTCCCGTATCCTCTGTCGGAGCGTCTCTGGCATAAATCTACTTTATTCGGGCGGGCTTGACGGGGCATTCTGCTCGATAGGCTCTTTTCGCGGGATGACTACTCCCTGTCTCGCAAGCTCCAGGCGTATCTCCTCGCGCCGCTTCGCCTGCTCCTGCGGCGGGAGGCCCTTCAGCGCCCGAAGCTGGGCGCGTATTTCTTCCTTCTTCTCAGGCGGCAGGGCATTGAACTTCGCAATTCCGTCCCTGTAAGCCTGTCTCTGCTGGGGGGTCAGTTTCCGCCAGCGCGACATCCGGCTCATTACCTTCGCTCGCTCATCCGGCGGGAGGTCCTTCACCTGCTTGTATTTATCACGGAGTTCCTGCCTCTTGGCCGGGGGTAGCGAGTTGAAGATGCGATAAGCCCTCTTCAGGCGCTCGCGCCTCTCCGGAGGCATGGTCTTCCATATCTCGTAATTTTCAAGCAACTCCTGCTGCTCGCTCGGGGAGAGGGATTCCCAGCGGTTCCTGATTGTCTTTTTCGGCGCCGCCTGCCGGGTTTTGACCGGACGCTTTACGGGCGCGGGGGGTATGCCGGGGGCTGTGGGCGGAGCCTTTTGCAATGCGTTCGGGTTCGGCGGCGGGGGCGGCTGGATTACGGGACCTTCATTCTCCGCCGACACGATCATCGCCGCAGTCAGCAGTATTCCCGCAAGCGAGACCGCGGTTATTATTTTTTTTATACGCATCATTACCAGTCGTCCCTTAGTCAAGTCCCCTTATCGGCCCCGGTCAGTCCCTTATCGGCCCGATCTCGTCCAGGCCGTTTCGGTCTATCTGCTGTATCACGTCCAGGTCGCCGATTACGTCCATATTCTCCAGGACCCCCCAGTCTCCCTGGGTGGTCGCCACCTGGACATTCTGCGGCTGAGGCTGGTTCCCCATGTCCGGGAGGTAAGTGGCGAAGAATATCGCGGCTATCACCGCGGCGGCGGTCAGATAGAGCGGCAGGAGCTTTCCGATGGCGGCTGGCCTGTGGCGGAAGAGCCTGCGCATGACGCCCTGGGAAGCGGCATAGACCTCGCCGGAATTCAGTTTTTCGGGCCCCGGAACATTAGAGAGCATATGGGTTAAGCCTTCCAGCTCTTTCCTGCACGAGTCGCAGGAAAGGACGTGGACGGCGACCTCCGACGCCTGCTCCCTTGAGAGCTCCCCGTAGTGATATAGGACCAGCCTTTCGCTGAAATTACTGCAAGCCCTGTCATCCATGGTAATACCCTTTCATGCTCTTTTTAAGGGCGTCAATAGCCCTGAAAAGATGCGCCTTCACGGCGCCTTCGCTTATCTTCAAGGCCACCGCTATCTCCGAGAGCTTCAGGTCTTCCTCGTGCTTCATCAGGAAAACCGCCCTCTGCCTCGGGGGCAGCGACAAAAGCGCTTTTTTAAGGGCCGCCCGGAGCTCTTTTTGCTCGAGCGGCATGTCCGGCCTCCCCGAACGGGATGTATCCGGCGCCTGCTCCACCGCGTCCAGGCCTTCATCGTCCTCATCCGGGGCGGCAAAAAAGAAAATCTTTTTAATGAACGTCTTTTTGCGTAAGAAATCCAGGCAGACGTTCGAAAGTATCCTTATAAACCATGTATAAAACGACGAGCCGCCCTTGAATGAATCAAGGGCCTTGTACGCCTTTATGAACGCGTCCTGGGCAAGGTCCTGGGCGTCGTCGGAGTTTCCGGTCATCTGCCGGGCAAACGCGAGCGCCCTCGGCATGTACTTCTTTACCAGGGCGCCGAACGCCTCGTGGTCGCCCTTCCTGGAAGCCTCCACCAGCTCCAGCTCGTTAAACACCCTGGAACTGGCCGGCACTGTTTCCTTCTTATTTATTGTAAAAACCGGCCCCAAGGCAAATACCGGCCAAAGAAAATCGTGGCCTCTTCCAAAATATGCCGGCCCAAAACGTACCGGCCCCTTCAAGAACATATCGGCCCCCTGAATATAATGCTTGGCGGCTGATCCGAGAGCCCTGGATATAGTGCCAGGTCCAATATAACGCCAGCCCCAAAAAGATAACGCCCGCTCCCTTTAAGCCCCTTGTATTATACCTTTTTCGGACTTCGGACTCAAAGAAAACGTGCACGCAGGGCTGTTACTTAGACGTATGGGGGATTGAGAAGGTTTACACCGGGAGGGGCGGGCCGGGGGCCGGGGCCTTTTTAAAGGGCCCCGGCCTTAACAACATCAAATCTGGCCGACCGCGCTTTTCTCGGGGACCGTCACGCGCTGGGAGGGTCCCCCCAAAAAGAGAGTTACTTCTTCTCCGTGGAGGACATGTTCTTCATGCCCTTCTTGGACTTCTTGGCCTTCTTGGCTCTTCTTGGCTTTCTTGGCATGCTTCTTCGCGGGCGCCTTCTCGGCGGGGGCCTTCTCGGTAGAGGCGGCCGGGGCAGTCGTGTCAGTCGTGGCGGCTTCCGCTGCGAACGCCATCGGGGCGGCCAGGAGCATCACCATTATTGCTGCTGCGAGTATCTTCTTCATCTGTTCTTCTTCCTTTTCCGGCCCGGTGGGCCATTAAAAAATTTTGGGTTTAATCCCAGCGCGACTTTTAGACGGCTGGCCACAGGAAAGGTTTACAAAAAAATTTCACTTTATCAATATAATACTTAAATCCATCACGTTCGTGCCGGTCGGGCCGGGCGAGAAAAGCCCCCCGGCCTCCTTGAAAAAATGATTGGAATCGTTATTTTTCAAGTACTTGACCGCTTCCAGGCCTTTGGTCTCGGCACCCCTGACAGTCTCCCCGTCCGCGAATGCGCCCGCGGCGTCCGTGGGGCCGTCGGTCCCGTCCGTACCCGCGAAAAGGGCGGACAGCCGCCTGTCCCCGTTAATCTCTATCGCGAACGCCAGCGCCATTTCCTGGTTCCGGCCGCCCAGCCCTTCCCCGCGGACGGTGACGGTCGTCTCCCCGCCCGCGAGCAGACATGCCGGCACCGGGCGCCTCGCCCTCTCGTGCTGGGCGGCCTCGGCCGCCAGCCTCTTTGCGGCATCTCTCGCCTCGCCGGTCATCGACCCGTCCAGGATGTACGGCCTGTAGCCCAGGTAGCTCGCCACTTCGGACGCCTTGGCCAACGCGGCGGCGTTCGAGGCCACCACGAAATTTACCGTCTCCCTGAAAACTTCGTCACCCGGCTTCGGGGTCTCCGGGCAGAAGTCCCGACGCCCCCTTCTGCAGGTGTACCCGGACGGCGGACGGGACCCGGTCGTATACCCCCCTTATCTTCAGTATCTCCATGGCCTGGAGGTATGTCGTCTCGTCGGGGGCGGTCGGGCCGGACGCTATCACGCCCAGGTCGTCCCCCACCACGTCCGAGATTATAAGGCTGACTACCTTCGCTGGAAAGGCCGCCTCGGCAAGCCTGCCGCCCTTGACGGCGGAGAGGTGTTTCCGTACGCAGTTTATCTCCCCTATGTCCGCGCCGGACAGCAGCAGAAGCCCAGTCACCTCCTGCTTGTCCTTCAGGCTTATCCCCTCGGCCGGGAGGACCATCAGCGAGGACGCCCCGCCGGACAGAAGGCACAGGACAAGGTCGTCCTCCGATGCGCTTTTTGCCAGCTCCATCACCCGGCTCGGCCGCAAGCACCCCCCTGCCGTCCGGGAGCGGATGCGACGCCTCGAATATCTTCGCGCGGGAAAGCTTCCCGCCGTGCCCGTCCTTGGTTACGGCGATACCGTCTTTAATAAGGCCGCCCAGCACGTCTTCGGCAGCCCTGGCCATGCCGTAAGCGGCTTTTCCGGCGGCGATTAGATATATATTATTTATATCGGGAAGCGAGTAGCGGGAGCCGCCAATAACGAGGGCGGCGGTATCGAGGACGAGGTTTTCCTTTACGCATGAATAGGGGTCTGCCGCGGCGACCGCGGCCCGGTATATCTGAATAAGAAGTTCTTTCGTCTCCTTATCCATCAGCTCCGGGTCCTGGCCCTCATCTCCCGGACGGAACGGATGCGCCCTATCACCGCTTCCTTCGCCGTCCCGCCGGTATGGCGCCTGGCTGCCACGGAATTTTCCACTTTAAGGGCTTCGAGCGCCGAGCCGTCAGCCTCCGGATAGAACTCCTTCAGTTCGGCCAGGGTAAGGTCTTCCATCCCGCGCCCGGACTCAACCAACTTCCTCACGATTTTGCCGACTATCTCGTGGGCGCTCCTGAAAGGGACCCCGCGCTTTGCCAGCCAGTCCGCGAGGTCTGTCGCCGTGGAGTAACTCTCGCCGGCGGCGGCCTCCATCTTTTCTTTCCTTGGCTCCATGCCCCGGATTATATCCGTCATCGCACGAAGGCACCCGCGTACGGTATCGGCGGCGTCGAACACCGGCTCCTTGTCTTCCTGCATGTCTTTATTATACGCAAGCGGCAGGCCCTTCATCACCGTGAGGAGCGCCATCAGGTCGCCATATACCCTGCCGGTCTTGCCGCGCACCAGTTCCGGGACGTCCGGGTTCTTCTTCTGGGGCATGATGGACGAGCCGGTGCAGTACCTGTCCGGCAGGTCGATGAAGCCGAACTCCCCGGTGGACCACAGGACCAGTCTCCTCGGAGAGGCGTGAGAGGTGCATCATTAAAATCGAAGACGCGGCCAGGAACTCGAGGTTAAAGTCGCGGTCGGAGACGGAGTCCATGCTGTTGTGCGTCGGCTCCTGGAAGCGGAGCATCAGCGCGACGAAGGCACGGTCTATCGGGATAGCCCGTCCCGGCCAGTGCGCCGGAGCCGAGCGGCATCCTGTCCCCCCTTTTGAGGGCGTCCGAGAACCTCCCGGAGTCCCTCTCCAGCATCTCGTAATATGCCATCATGTGGTGGGAGAAGAGTACCGGCTGGGCGCGCTGGAGGTGGGTATATCCGGGCATGACGAGGTCTATATACCCCTCAGCCTTTTCCAGCAGCGCTTCCTGCATCGCATCTATGAGGTTCACCACCCGCGCGCACTCGTCCTTCAGGTAAAGCTTTATATCGAGCGCCACCTGGTCGTTTCTGCTTCTGGCGGTGTGGAGCTTGCGTCCGGCGTCGCCGATCTTCTCAACTAGGCGGGCCTCGATGTTCATGTGCACGTCTTCAAGCTCCGTGCGCCATTTGAACTCCCCGGCCTCGATCTCGTCCAAGACCTCTTCAAGCCCGTGGACGATTTTATCCGCGTCCGCAGGCGATATTATCCCCTGCCTCCCCAGCATCCTGGCGTGGGCGAGGCTCCCGGCTATGTCGTAGCGGTACAGACGCCTGTCGAAAGGAAGCGAGGCGGTGAACTCCTCGACGAACTTGTCCGTCGGGCCCTCAAACCTCCCGCCCCATGGTTTATCTTCGGCCATTAAATTTTACTCCCCCGCCAATTACATCCTTCGCCGAGCAGCGCCCGGATGCGGAGCCTGAGCGCGCTTATCTTGATGAAGCCTTCCGCGTCGCTCTGGTCGTAAACCGCCTCTTCTCCAAACGTGGCGAATTCCGGGTGGTAGAGCGAACAGGGCGACTTCCTGCCCACGGCGTCGCAGTTGCCCTTATACAGCTTCACCCGCGCCGTACCCGTGACGTTTTTCTGGGTATCGTCTATCAGCTTCTGCATCAGCTCGCGCTCCGGCGCGTACCAGAACCCGTAATAGACCAGCTCGGCGTACTTCGGCACGAGCGAGTCCCTTAGGTGCATGACCTCCCTGTCCAGCGTGATGGACTCCACCGCCCGGTGCGCCGCATGTAAAAGCGTCCCGCCCGGCGTCTCGTACACCCCGCGCGACTTCATCCCCACGAAGCGGTTCTCCACCAGGTCCACCCGGCCGACCCCGTTCTCTCCGGCCAGCCTGTTCGCCTCCGCCAGGAGTCTGCCCAGGGCTCATCCGCACGCCGTTAATGGCCACCGGGTCGCCCCTCTCATACTCCACTTCCACGTATGCGGGCCTGTCCGGGGCTTCCTCGGCCGGCACGGCCATGGTGTACATGTCCCTTGTGGACTCCATCCACGGGTCTTCCAGTATTCCCCCCTCGTAGCTTATGTGCAGGAGGTTCCTGTCCGTGGAGAACGGCTTGGATTTGGTCGCCGTGACGGGTATCCCGTGGCCCTCGGCATAGTCGATCAAGTCTTCGCGGGATTTGAAAGCCCACTCACGCCAGGGCGCGATCACCTTCACCTCGGGTTTAAGCGCATAGTACGTCAGCTCGAACCGGACCTGGTCGTTGCCCTTGCCGGTCGCGCCGTGAGAGACGGCGTCCGCGCCTTCCGCCTCGGCAATCTCTATCTGGCGTTTTGCGATAAGCGGGCGGGCGATGGAGGTGCCGAGAAGGTATCTGCACTCGTACAGCGCGTTCGCGCGGAGCATCGGGAAGACGAAATCCGATACGAACTCCTCCTTCAGGTCGTCGATATAAATCTTCGACGCGCCCGTCTTAAGCGCCTTTTCGTTCAGCGGAGCGAGCTCTTCCCCCTGCCCCAGATCCGCCGCGAACGCAATCACTTCGCACTGGTAATTCTCGATGAGCCATTTTATGATGACCGAGGTATCGAGCCCGCCTGAATACGCGAGGACTACCTTATTTACTTTCTTGTCCACGAAGTCTCCTTAGAACATAAGACCGTACTTTTCTTTCACGGGAAAGAAAAGTACCAAAAGAAAGCGGGACTTTAAGCCCAGCTTTTCTTTGGTTACTTTCTTTTCCCGAAAAGAAAGTAACGGTTTATCTTACCCAGCCCGGCGGCGCGCCGGCTTTCCTGGCCTCTTCCGGGATGACCTGATTCATCATATTGTCCGCCTCGTCCATTTCCCTCTGCGCGTCGTCCATCCGGACTCTTGCCGAGCCCCGCAGGTCCTGGTACTGCGTCACCTGGTAATTGGAAACCGAAGGGTTCGCCCTGGTTGGCCGACGCCCCCCCGCCTACGCCCAGGAGCAGGCCGTTATAGCGGTTCCAGTCGTCGCTCGCGGCCTTGTAATTCGCCGCCGCTTCGTCGTATTTCTTCTTCCATTCCTCAATCCGCCTCGTCCACCAGTACTGGTTGTGGCCGTTGTTATCCGTAGTCTCGTGTGGAAAGACGGCGCGGGGGGGGCCACTAAATGCTCATCCCTGCGTTCGGGAGCCCTTTGGACATCGGCCCCTTTCGCGGGTAGAGGGAAATTTTTCTGCACGGTCGCGTTCTCGTCGGCGACGACCTCCTGTATTTCCTTTATCTCGCTTTTCTGAAGGAGTATCGCGCCCGCGGGCAGCATTATCCGGACGGAGTCTTTCATGATTTCATAGTTGTCGGTCTCTATCTTGCCGCCGCTTCTCAGCCTGATTATGTATTTTATTTTTTTCCTTGACGGGGCCGGCTGTCCGGTGGCGGGTTCGTCCTTCCCCTTGCCCAGGAGTTTGTCGACGAAACCCGCGATCTTGCCCTGTTCGGGATAAGCGGCGGCGGGGACCAGGACCGCAATCAACCCTAAAGCTACGATCAGTTTTTTCATAGAGCGTACCTCTTTAGCCGGTTATGAGCAGTTCCAAAAGCGCCTTCTGCACATGAAGGCGGTTTTCCGCCTGGTCGAAAACAGCCGAATTTTTCCCTTCCATCGCCTCGTCGGTTATCTCTTCCCCCCTGTGCGCGGGCAGGCAGTGCAGGACGATGGCGCCGGGCTTTGCCAGTCTAAGCAGCTCCGCGTTTATCTGAAAGCCCCTGAAATGTTTTTCCCTCGAGGCCTTCTCCGACTCCTGGCCCATCGACGCCCAGACGTCCGTGTAGAGCACGTCCGCGCCGGATGCCGCCGCACTCAGGGTCCCGGACAAGCTGAACCGACGGCCCCCGGCCCCGCCCTTTTCCTTCGCCCAGGCGAGTATACCTGGGTCCGGGTCGTAGCCTTCCGGGCATGCAAGCGCTATATCCATGCCCGCCTTGGCGCAGCCTTCTATCAGGGAATTTGCCATGTTGTTGCCGTCGCCGATGTATGCGAGTTTCAGGCCCCGCAAGCCTCCCAGCTTCTCTTTTATGGTCAGGAGGTCCGCCAGCACCTGGCAGGGGTGGTGCATGTCCGTCAGGCCGTTAATGACCGGCACGGTCGCGTATTTCGCCAACTCAGCGACCGATTCCTGGGAGTACGTTCTTATCATTATAGCGTCCACGTACCGGGAGAGAACCCTGGCCGTGTCCCGGACCTCCTCGCCCCTTCCGATCTGGGTGTCGGCGGAGGACATGAATATCGCGTGGCCGCCAAGCTGGGATATCCCGGCTTCGAACGACACCCGCGTGCGGGTGGAGGACTTCTCGAATATCATGGCGAGCGTCCTGCCTTTCAGCGTACTGCGCTCCTCGCCCTTTAACCTGAGCGATTTAAGCCAGGCCGCCTCTCTCCAGGACTTTAAAGAAATCCTCGTCCGGAAAAGAGGCCAGTGTCAGAAGGTCCTTAGTCATGGTGCAGCCTGCCTTCGAATATCCTGTCCAGCATCTCAATCAGGGCGTCTATCTCCTCCTCGGTAACTATGAGGGGCGGCACGAACCGAAGCACGTTACCCATCGTGGCGTTGATGATAAACCCTTCGGAAAGCGCCTGGCGCACGATGGGCATGGCGTCGAAATCAAGCTCCATGCCGATTAAAAGGCCCTTGCCGCGCACCTCTTTTATGAAGTGATATTTTTCTTTAAGCTTCTCCAGCTCTTTTACGAAATAATCACCCATCCGGGAGCAGGAGCCGATAAGCCAGCCGTCCTCCAGGATAGCGTCCAGGGAGGCAAGCCCCGCCGCGCAGGCGAGCGGGTTTCCGCCGAAGGTAGAGGCATGGTCGCCCGGCACGAAAGACTCGGCGACCTTCTCCGTCGCCAGGCACGCCCCGATGGCCGTCCCGCCGCCCAGCGCCTTGGCCAGGGTCATGATGTCCGGCTTGATGCCGAAATGTTCATAGGCGAACAGCTGCCCGGTGCGGCCCATCCCGGTCTGCACCTCGTCCAGGATAAGCAGGAGCCCCTTTTCGCTAAGGAGCGCCCGGAGTTCCTTGAAGTATTCATCCGGCGGGACATTCACCCCGCCTTCCGCCTGAATAGGCTCCATCATCACGGCGCAGGTCTTATCGGTTATGGCTTTCTCCACCGCCTTCACGTCTCCGAACGGGACGTAAGTAAAGCCCGGCAGAAGCGGGGTGAACGCCTTCTGGAACTTCTCCTGCCCGGTGGCGGTTATGGTGGCCATGGTCCTGCCGTGGAACGACTTCAGGGCGGTGATGATTTCGTACTTCTGCCCGCCCATGTTCTCTTTCGCGTACTTCCGGGCAAGCTTTATCGCCGCCTCGTTCGCCTCCGCGCCGGAGTTGCAGAAAAATACCCTGTCCGCGAACGAGTTCTGGCAAAGCGCCTTGGCAAGCTTTATCTGCGGCTCCATATGGAAGTAGTTCGAGGCATGGATAAGCTTCTGGGCCTGCTTCTGGAGCGCGATAACAATCTTGGGATGGCAATGTCCAAGGTTATTGACCGCTATCCCCGCCAGGAAGTCCAGATACTCCTTGCCGTCGGAGTCCCAGAGCCTCATGCCGCGTCCGCGTACGAACACCACAGGGAACCGCCCATAGGTGTTCATCAGATATTTAGTCGATTCTTCTATCAGTTTGTCTGTTGACATAGTAGTTAATTTTCTTTAATTCGTTACTTTTCTTTCGGGTGAAAGAAAAGTAACCAAAAGAAAGCCGGGTTATTGTCCAAAAGTTTTTGGCTCCACCTTTTTCCCAAAAAGGTGGAATAGCCCTTTCAGGTAAAACTAATTGATAACACAAGGGGTTATAAAAATCAACGGGAAAAGCATGGTCTTCCCGCCCGGCTTTACACAATTCGCCCTCGCTGTTACACTTTAATCAACAGCCAATCAGTCCGCTCCTGCAGGGCCGGTTTCTTCGCCGCGGTCTTAATTTTAAGGCCATCGCGGCCATGTAACCGCCCCTGCAGTTTTGTTTTATGGAGGTGCATCATGATAGCTGAATTTTCGGTATGGCCGCTGGTCGGGGCGTCCGTCTCCGAGTATGTGGCGAAGGTGGTCAAGCTGGTGGACGAGTCCGGCCTGCCTTACAAGCTGAACGCGATGGGTACGGTAGTGGAAGGCGACTGGGACGAGGTGCTGGGTCTTATAAAGAAATGCCATCAGCTTCTTGCGGGCCAGACGGAGCGGGTAATCACGAATATAAGCATCGATGACCGGAAAGGGAAAACCCAGAGGATTACCGGGAAAGTCGAATCGATTGAGAGGATTCTCGGCAAGGAGATGAAAAAGTAGACAATTTTATAGACATAGTTGACATTCAGGGTTAAAATTAGGTATATATAAAGGCTCACGATTTAAGAGAGAGCTTTGTCCTTATTACAAAGGAGCGTCACGATGGGCAGGATATACCTGGACAATAACGCCACAACCCCGGTGCGCCCGGAGGTGGCCGAGGCGCTTGCCAGGATGCTGAAAGGCTGTTACGGCAACCCCTCCACTCTATACTGCATAGGCCAGGAAGCCCACGTCGAGATGGAGCACGCAAGGGACGTGATGGCGGAAATCCTGGGCTGCGACAGGGAAGAGGTGATATTCACAAGCGGCGGCACGGAGAGCGACAACTTAGCGATCTTCGGCGTCGCCCGCGCCCTCAAGAAAAAGGGCAACCACATCATCACCACCAAAATCGAACACCATGCGGTGCTGAACCCCTGCAAGGCCCTGGAGAAGGACGGCTGGTCGGTAACATATCTCCCGGTGGACAGCTACGGGATGGTGGACCCGGCCGACGTCGAGCGCGCTATCACCGACGGCACCGTCCTCATCAGCGTAATGCACGCGAATAATGAAGTGGGCACAATCCAGCCCATAGCGGAAATAGGCAAGCTTGCAAAGGCCAGGAAAATAACCTTCCACACCGACGCCGTCCAGAGCTTCGGGAAGTTGCCCGTGAACGTCAACGAGCTCGGCGTGGACCTCCTCTCCGCTTCGTCCCATAAAATTTACGGGCCGAAAGGCGTGGGGCTTCTGTACATCCGGAAGGGCACCAAGATTATGCCCATCATGTACGGCGGGCACCAGGAACGCTCACTCAGGCCGGGTACGGAGAACGTGCCGGGCGTCGTGGGCTTCGGCCGCGCCGCGGAGCTTATGGCGGCGGAAGGCGAGGCCGAGGACGCGCGCCTCATGAAGATGCGCGACCGGCTCTGGGAGGGGATAAAGGCCAGGGTGCCGCATGTGATACTGAACGGGCACCCGACTCAAGAGGCTGGCCGGGACGCTGAACGTGATATTCGAATACGTGGAAGGCGAATCCATAATCCTGAGCCTGGACGAATTCGGCATCTGCGCCGCGTCCGGCTCCGCATGCACCTCGGACGCCCTTGAGCCTTCGCACGTTTTATCGGCCATGGGGGTCCCGGTGGAGAAGACCCACGGGGCGCTTCGGATGTCGTTTGGCCGTGAGAATACGGAAGAGGACGTGGACAAAGTCCTGGAGGCGCTCCCGAAGGTGGTGGAGAACCTCCGGAGCTTCAGCCCGATTTACAAGGATTTTTTGAAAACGCAGTCGGCGTAAGATACTAACCGTTACCTTTTTGGTAAAAAGGTAACACCAAAAACTTTTGGACTTAAAACCCCGCTTTTCTTTGTGTTACTTTCTTTTCCCGTGAAAAGAAAGTAACGGTTTTTTAACGAAAGGGTATTTAGAACATGGCATATTCCGAGAAAGTAATGGACCACTTCAGAAACCCCCGCAACGTAGGCGAAATGAAGGACGCTGACGGTATAGGGAAGGTCGGCAACCCGGTCTGCGGCGATATAATGGAGCTTTATATTAAGGTGGAGGGCGATACCATCGTTGACGCCAAGTTCCAGACCCTGGGCTGCGGCGCGGCGATAGCCACGTCCTCGATGGTCACGGAAATGGTCAAGGGCAAGAAACTAGAAGACGCGCTTACCATATCCAACTCCATGGTGGCCGAGGCCCTGGGCGGGCTCCCGCCCGTGAAGATGCACTGCTCCGTGCTCGCGGAGGAGGCGCTCCAGAGCGCGATATCGGACTATAAAAAGAAAAAAGGCATAGAATAAATTCCAGGCCGGGGTCTCTCCCCGGCCTTTTTTATTTTCCTTAAGTCTTGAAAAATATATACCTCTCTGCTAATCTGATAAGAGTTCCGCATAACACCGGCCGATATCCTTTATCAAGAAAGAAAAGATGGACAGTCCGAAGGAGGCGCTTTTAGTCATAGACATGCTTAACGACTTCTGCCGGGAAGGGGCGCCGCTATTTGTCCCCATGACCCGGGAGGTAATCCCGAATATACGGCGGGAGCTAAAAAGGGCGCGGGCGGAAGGGGTGCCGGTGGTATATGTCTGCGACGCGCATGACCCGGAGGATATAGAGTTCAAGAACTGGCCGCCGCACGCGGTCGCCGGTTCGGAGGGCGCGCAGGTAATAGACGAGCTTAAGCCCTCCGGGCGGGATATCGTTATCCATAAGAAGACGCTCCTGGGGTTCCATAAAACGGACCTGGAAGAAGAGCTTAAAGGCCTTGGCGCAGGCCTGGTAACTGTTACCGGCTGCGTCACGAACATCTGCGTGATGCTTGTCGCCATCGAGGCGGCGGTACGGGGGTTCAAGGTCCGCGTGCCGCGCGACTGCGTCGCCGGGCTGGACAAGGAGATGCACGAGTTCGCGCTCCGCGAGCTAAAGGAAGTTATCGGGGCTGAAATATATTGAGGGCTGATGTTCCATACCGCTAATCCTGAAGACGTCAAGGCCGGGAAAGTGACCGACGTCTATTTCGACCGCACGATGCGCATCCTGAAGGCGAAGGGTCTAGACGCGCGCGTCCGGATGGAGATCGTAGCCAAGGCCCTGCCGGACGGTTGGGACTGGGCGGTGCTGGCGGGGGTGGAGGAGGTCGCGGAGCTTTTATCGGGCCTGCCCGTAAACGTGCGCTCGATGCCGGAAGGGACGGTATTTTACCCTTACGAGCCGGTGCTGGAGGTGGAGGGCAACTACGGCGACTTCGGCCATTACGAGACCGCCATCCTCGGGCTTATCTGCCAGGCCTCCGGCATCGCCACGAAGGCCGCCAGGGTAAAGAAGCTTGCCGGGGACAGGCCCGTAATCTCTTTCGGCGCGCGCAGGATGCACCCCATACTGGCCCCGATGATAGAGAGGAACGCATACATCGGCGGCTGCGACGGGGTATCCGTGTTAAAGAGCGCGGAGCTTATCGGACAGGACCCGATGGGCACCATGCCGCATGCGCTGATACTGATGTTCGGAGACACCGTCAAGGCGGTCAAGGCGTACGACGAAGTAATCGAGCAAGCCGCGAAGAGGACCGCCCTGATAGATACTTTCAACGACGAGAAGTTCGAGGCTATCCGGGTGGCGGAGGCGATGGGGAGCAAAATTTATGCCATGCGGCTGGATACGCCCGCCTCACGCAGGGGCAATTTCTACCGCATACTGGAAGAAGTCCGGTGGGAACTGGACCTGCGCGGATACAAAGACATTAAGCTGTACGTCAGCGGCGGGATAAGCGAGAGCGACATCCGGGAGCTGAACCCGGTCGTGGACGGCTACGGCATCGGCACCTCCATCGCGAACGCGCCGGTGGTGGACTTCTCGATGGATATAGTGGAGATAGAGGGGAAACCCGTGGCCAAGCGGGGGAAGGCGTCCGGCGCGAAGAGCGTGCTCAGATGCCTCGGGTGTTTGACTGATATGGTAATTCCCTTTTCCGCGAATCACAGGCACTGCCAGTGCGGCCAGAGAGAAGGTCGAGATACTTCTTCCATTGATGGAAAACGGGAGAGCTGTTAACGGAGCTTCCGAAGCCGGAAATCATAAGGGAGAAGGTAATACAGGCTGTAAAAAGGCGGCCGGATATCTTCTAAACTCCCCTCCCTTATTGTAGGGCACGACACCCTGGCGTGCCGAGGGCGTCACGCCCTACGAGGGGCAGAGGAGGGTGTTACTAAAAAGGAGGCATTTGACTTGGAAGGCATCGTCGGGATAGACCTTGGCTCCGTAAGCGTGAAGACGGTTACACTGGGGCCTGATGGAAATATTATCTCATCCAGGTACAAGAGGCATTACGGCCAGGCGCTGTCCGCGGCCCTGGAGTTCCTGGACGCCCTGCCGGAGGGTACGCCCCTGGTCGTTACCGGCTCGGCTGGAAAACTACTGGCCAGCATCCTGGAGCTTACCCACGTAAACGAGGTCGTGGCGCTCTCCGCCGCCGTCGGGAAATATTATCCGGACGTGAGGACGGTAATCGAGATGGGCGGCGAGGACTCCAAGCTCGTCGTCATGGAGGATGCGAAACTTCGCGATTTCTCCATGAACTCCGCCTGCGCCGCGGGCACCGGCTCATTCCTGGACCAGCAGGCCGAGCGGCTGAATATAAAGATAGAGGACGAGTTCGGAGAGCTGGCGCTTAAGTCCGAAAACCCGCCCCGCATTGCCGGGCGGTGCAGCGTGTTCGCCAAGTCGGACATGATACACCTCCAGCAGCTCGCCACGCCGGATTACGACATCGTCGCCGGCCTTTGCTTCGCCGTCGCCAGGAACTTCAAAAGTACCATCGGGCGCGGCAAAAAGATGCTGAAACCCCTGATGTTCGCGGGCGGCGTCGCGGCGAATGCCGGCATGGTCCGTGCCTTCAGGGAGGTCATGGACGCGGGCGAGAGCCTTGTAGTGCCCGAGCATTTCTCCGTCCTCCCGGCGGCTGGCGCGGCGCTCTACGCGGCGGCAAGGGGAGAGGCTGCGGAAATTCCAGGGCGCGGAAAAGCTGCTCGCGTACCTGAAGGTCGTCCAGTACATGGGCGAGGGCCTGGCCCCGCTTCTGGCCGACGAGAAATTCCTGATACGCTCCTCCCCGCTGTCCGAGGTCTATAAGGTTGAAGGGCCGGAGAAGGTCAACGCATACCTGGGCGTGGACATCGGCTCCATAAGCACTAACGTGGTCGTTATAGACGAGCAGAAGCGCGTGCTTTCCAAGCGCTACCTGATGACGGCGGGCAGGCCTATCGAGGCGGTGCGCCAGGGCCTTCGCGAAGTCGGCGCGGAGGTCGGAGACAAAGTGAGAATACTGGGCGCGGGCACGACCGGTTCGGGGCGGTACATGATAGCCGATTTCATCGGCGCGGATATCGTAAAAAACGAGATAACCGCGCAGGCCACCGCCGCCGCGGACATCGACCCGCTGGTGGACACCATATTCGAGATAGGCGGCCAGGATAGCAAGTTCATAAGCTTAAGGGGCGGCGTCGTGGTGGACTTCGAGATGAACAAGGTCTGCGCCGCGGGCACTGGCTCCTTTCTGGAGGAGCAGGCGGACAAGCTCGACATAAACATTAAAGTCCAGTTCGGCGAGATGTCTCTATCGTCCCGGTGTCCCATATCGCTTGGCGAGCGCTGCACCGTCTTCATGGAATCGGCGGTGGTCTCCCATCAGCAGAAGGGCGCGCCCACGGAAGACTTGGTTGCCGGGCTTGGCTACTCCATCGTCTATAACTATTTAAACAAGGTCGTCGGCGACAAGAAGGTCGGGGACAGAATATTCTTCCAGGGCGGCGTGGCTTTTAATAAGGGCGTCGCGGCGGCGTTCGAGCGCGTGACCGGCAAGCCCATCACCGTACCTCCGCACCACGACGTGACCGGCGCGATTGGCATGGCGTTAATCGCCAAAAAATACGCCGAGCAGACCGGCCTCAAAAAAAGCGGCTTCAAGGGCTTCGACCTGGGCAACCGTAAATACGCCGTAAAGTCCTTCGACTGCAAGGGCTGCTCCAACCAGTGCGAGATACGCCAGGTGACTATGGAAGGCGAGAGGGAAAAATTATTCTACGGCTCCCGTTGCGAAAAATACGACGTGAAGCGAAAGGCCGCGAAGGACGAGAACCAGCTCCCGCGCCTCTTCGCCCTCAGGGAGGAGCTTCTCCTCAAAGGCTACGATCCGTCCAAGAGCACCGATACATCGCGCGAAGCGGGTTTAAAAAAAAATAGGGATACCGTATGTGCTGTTCTTCCATGAGCAGTTCCCGTTCTGGCGCACTTTTTTAGAGACGCTTGGGTTTACCGTGGTGCTGTCCGACCGCTCCAACAAGCAGACCATACGCCGGGGGCTGGAGGCCGTAATCGCCGAGTCCTGCTTCCCCATAAAGATGGCGCACGGGCATATAATGGATTTAATCGATAAAGGGGTGGAGCGCATCTTCCTCCCGTCCTTTATCAACCTGGCCCAGGACGGAGACAAGATGGAGCGCGGGGTGGCATGCCCCTATGTCCAGACCATGCCGTACCTCGCGGCCGCGGCCATTCCGGGGCTGAGGCTAATCGCGCCGTCGATCGATTTCGGGCAGGGCATGGCCGAGATGGCCAGGGAGCTTAAAGGCTCGCTTTCGGATTATAAAATAAGCATAGGCCGGATAAGGGCCGCGCTGGTTGCTGGCGCGAAAGCCCAGAAGGAATTTTACGAGTCGACTAAAAAAGCGGGCAGGGAATTCCTGGAGAAGCTGGGTGAAAACGGCCGCGCCATCGTAATCATGAGCAGGCCGTACAACGGCTGCGACGGCGGGCTGAACCTGGACCTGCCGGAGAAGCTTCGCGACCTGGGCATCGCCGCAATGCCGCTCGATTTCCTGCCGCTTGGCGATATAGACATAAGCAAAGATTGGCCGAACATGTACTGGCGGAGCGGCCAGAGGATACTGCAGGGCGCGGAGATAGTCCGGGGAGACAAGCGGCTTAACGCGCTATACATAACGAACTACGGCTGCGGGCCGGACTCCTTCCTCACGAAGTATTTCAAGGAGGTGATGGTCGAGAAACCCTACCTCCAGCTCGAGGTGGACGAGCATTCGGCGGACGCGGGCGCGATAACCAGGTGCGAGGCGTTCCTCGATTCGCTTGAGAACGTCGGGATGCTTTCGACCGAGAGGCGGAGCTTCAGGACGGTCTCATATTCCAAAATTGGCGGGAAGGGCCGGAAGATATTCATCCCCCGCATGTGCGACCACGCGTTCGTCCTTGCCTCCGCGTTCAAGCGCCACGGCATCGACGCGGCGCCGACTTCGCCCGCGGACTCGCTGACGCTCGAGCTTGGCCGGAAGCATACCTCCGGCAAGGAGTGCTACCCCTGCACCGTCACCACGGGCGACATGGTAAAGATATGCGTGGCTGATGGGTTCGACCCCGCCGCTTCAGCGTTCTTCATGCCGTCCGGCACCGGCCCGTGCCGCTTCGGACAGTACAATATGCTGCACCGCCTAGTGCTGGACGAGATAGGTTTCCCGGACGTGCCCATCTATGCGCCGAACCAGGACGAGGGGCTGTATAAGGACCTCGGCATGGTCGGGAACAGTTTCGTGCGCTCCGCCTGGCAGGGCATCGTGGCTACGGACCTCCTGAATAAATGCCTGCACGAGACCCGTCCGCACGAGAAGGAAAAAGGGGCGGCCCAGGCCCTGCACAAGGAGTTCCTGGAGCGGGTATGCAACGTAATCGAAAAGGGCCTGCCAATGGAGCCCACGCTCCATGACATGAGAGACGCCTTCGAGGGCCTTCCGAAGGACGGCATTAAAAGGCCGCTCATCGGCATCGTCGGGGAGATCTATGTCCGGAGCAACGAGTTCTCCAACGAATCGGTCATCAAAAAAATCGAGGCCCTGGGCGGAGAGGTATGGCTTGCGCCGTTCGGGGAGTGGATACTCTACCAGAACCATACCAACATCGACGCCGCGAGAAGAAAGGGGAGCATATCGGAATATTTCTCCTGTCTCGCGACCCATTTAGTCCAGACCAGGATAGAACATAAATACAGCTCCATCTTCGAGGGCTTTTTGAATACCCTCCACGAGCCGCCGATAAAGGAGACCCTCGCGCTCGCCCTGCCGTACCTTAAACCCTCGTTCCAGGGCGAGGCGATCCTCTCGATGGGCAAGAGCGTGGACTTCACCCGCCACGGCGTATCAGGCGTGGTGAACGCCATGCCGTTTAACTGCATGCCGGGTACCATCGTTACCGCGCTCCTGAAGAAATTCTCGGAGGACCACGGCGACTTCCCCTACATATCGATGTCCTACGACGGAAACGAGCAGGCAAACGGGATGACCCGCCTGGAGGCGTTCATACACCAGGCCATCCAGAGGATGAACGACAACGTGCTGGTGTAGGTTGTTTTATCTTGACAGCCGTTGAATCCTTCGGTATAAGTGAAATGTGAGAATATTTCTCAAAATATTCCTGACTGCGGCAATCGGCATTAACCTCCTTTGCGCGGTCATGCCTCCCAGGACCTGCGGGATGCCCTGCTGTCAGGGGGCACGGGGGGCATAATGGGAGCGATGGCGGCATTCTTCCTGCTCCGACTACTCTCCCTTGCAGATGCACGCCCCCGAAACGCCGCCCTGCTGTAAAATTCAGGCCGCTCAAAACACAGACCCCGCTACTCTGAACACCGTCCGGCCGGAGCCGTCGATGGACTTGACGCCCATATCCGGCCCGGGCTTCGCAGTCAATACCTTCGCAAAAAAGGCCCCGCTTGTAGACGGCTCCCCGCCAGGGGCGCTAAATTCAGTACCCGTCTATAAACTGACCTCCGCATATCTCTGCTGACCCCCAAGCGGGGTGCGGGCATTTTGACATGCCTTTGCCCCCCATAGTCCCTTTTTTTCTTATTCGTAATCTAAAGCCGTAAACCGTGCGGAAGCTTCATTCTATGGCGTTAGTATCCGATTTTTAAGACAAAATAAGCGGTGTCTGGTAAATTTATGCGTATGCGCACAAAAGAGGTTTTACGTGTAACAGCCGCCGGGGTAGCCGGGGCCGTCATAGGGTATTTTATCCTGCACCCTTACAGCGCGGTCTTTTATAGCCTGTACCCCCTCCCGCACAGCCGGACGCCCGGAAGCAGTCTCAGCTTTCAAGAGGCGCTGGGCCAGTTCAGGCTCTTCCTGGATACCTTCAACATGTGGTATGTCGGCATCCCGTACGCGTTAATCGGCGCGCTGGCCGGGATATCCATCGGTATCGCGGCGGAAGCCAGAAGGCGGCACGAGGAGACCAAACGGCGGGAGGCGGCCAGGAAGGCGGCCCATGAAGCGCTCCAGGAGCTAATGGTGACGCTCTCCCACTATCTCCTGAACGCCTCGACCGTCATCGGCGGATATTCCAGGCTCCTGATTAAGAAAACGAAGGGCACGGACCTGGAGAAGCCTCTACAAGCAATCATGGAAGAGTCCGCGTACGTGGAGGCGGTCGTGAATTCGCTCCAGTCGCTTGAGGCCGTGAAGGAGGAGGAATATATTCCCGGCGGAAGTTCCCGGATGATAGATATAAAAGCGGAGCTTGAGCGCCGTATCGCGGAGTCGGCGGCGCGTAAGGACGCCGCAATAGAGAAAGAAGAAAAAAGTGAGACAACCTTCTTAAAATAAGCGCGGCGTGCGTCATGCTGGCCGCCTCACTGCCCGCCTATGCGGGAGAGACGATAACGCTCTCAGACCTGCTCGGCGAAGCGAGGGCGAAAAACCCCGCACTCTCGGCGATGCAGTACAGGTACGAGGCGGGGCGGCAGCAGGTGTCCCAGGCCGGGGCGTTCCCGGACCCGATGCTGGAGTTTGGAATCCAGAACCTGCCGGTGAACTCGTTCTCTTTCAGCAAGGACGATGATGACCTCGAAGATGGTCGGGCTGTCCCAGACGTTCCCGTTCTTCGGGAAGAGGGGGCTTAAGCGCGAGGCCGCGGCCTTCGAGGCACAGGCACTGGAAGGGGACTACAAGGAAGTGGGCCTTCAGCTCGAAAAGGACGTGAAGACTGCCTATTTCGACCTCTATCTACTCAAAAAAAGCCGGGAGGTATTGGATAAGACTGCTAATCTGCTCGACAACCTGCTGAAGATAACCCAGTCCCGCTACTCGGTCGGCCTGGGGAACTTCAAGGATATTATCAAAACGCAGGTTCAGCAGTCACTGTTAGTTGACAAAAGGCTTGCCCTGGAGAGGGACGAGCGGACAAAGAGGGCAGAGCTTGGGGCGCTGCTTGGACGGGGGGCGCCGGTCGCGGGCGAGGTAGAGGACGTGAAGCCCGCAGTCCTCACGCTGGACGAGAAGGCCCTGTCGGAATCGGCCGTGGCGAACCGGCCCGCGCTCAAGGCCGCGTCAGAGCGGATAAAAGAGGGGGAGGCCATGCTGGAGACGGCGAAGAGGGAATATTACCCGGACTTCACAGTCACCGCCCAGTACATGGAAAGGGACAGGCAGGATACAGGCGTAAAACCTTCCGACATGGTAACCGCGTGGTCTCCGTAAACCTGCCAATCTGGCGCAAATCGAAGCTTGCACCCGGCGTCCTTGAGGCGTCTCTTACGAAGAACGCAGCCGAGCAGGAGTAAAACGCAAAGGTGAACGAGATAAAGGCCCAGGTGGAGTCGCTTGTGGAGCAGGTGAATAAGGACGAATCTCAGATTAAACTATACCGCGAAGTCGTCATACCGCAGGCCGGGGAGGACATAAACGCCGGGCTCGCGGGATACGAGGTGGGCAAGGTGCAGTATATGGACCTGCTGGACTCCATCCGGACGTTCCTCGACTACCAGACCGAATACTATAACCGGATAGCCGGAAGGGAGAAGGCCATAGCCGAGCTTGAGGCGGTTACGGGCAAAGAGTTAGGGCCGGCCCGGCCGGCGGCGGAGGTTCTAAATGAAAAACAAAATAATCGCCCTGATTATACTGTTTGCGGCGGTCTTCGCCGCGAGCGCGTATTTAAGCCGGAGCTTCTGGCTCCATTACATGCCCTGGGGTACGGGCGGGCAGGCCGGACATGCGGTCGGCGCGAAGGACGACCAATGCAAGACCGTATATACCTGTCCCATGCACCACCAGATAATCAGGGACAGCCCCGGCGACTGCCCCATCTGCGGCATGACGCTGGTCAAGAAAGAGGTCGGCGCTCGGCGGCTCCGGCAAAGGGGGAAACGGGGGGAACGGGGGACGGCAAAGGGGATGGGGGGCGTGGAAAATATGTCTTCAACTCCGGGGACGACGCCGGCGGAGCAGTCCCTTAAGACCGTGACGCTCGACCCGCGCGAGAGGATGCTTGCGAACGTGGCGACCACCGAGGCGCGTGAGGAATCTATTTCCCAGGAAGTCGATACAGTGGGCAAGATAGCCATGGACGAGCGAATATCCGGAAAGTCTCCTCGCGGTACGCCGGACGGATTGAAAGACTGGCGGTGAACTTCACCGGGCAGTACGTGAGAAAAGGCCAGGAGATTTTCTCCATATACAGCCCGGATATGGTGACGACCCAGAAAGAATATCTTATCGCCAAGGCATCGGCTGCGCGGCTTAAGTCTTCCGATTTCCCGGAGATAGCGTCCGGGTCGGAGGGAGTGCTGGACGCGGCCAGGACGAGGATGAAGCTCTGGGGCTTAACCGACGCGCAGATACACAGGCTGGACGCGACCGGAGAGGTGAATAACACCGTCTCGGTTTACTCCCCCGTATCCGGGACAGTCACGGCCATAAAGGCGAGACAGGGCGATTACGTGACGGAGGGCACCGAGGTCTTCACGGTATCCGACCTCTCCCGCGTATGGATGGAGGCGGAGGTTTACGAATACGAGTTCTCGAAAGTATCGCTCGGCTCGCGGGTGGAGGTCACGGCGGAGGCATATCCGGGCAGGGTATTTTGGGGGACGGTGTCGTTCATAGACCCCACGGTGAACCCGGACAGCAGGACGGTGCGAGTCCGGGCGGACCTGCCTAACAAAAACGGGATGTTGAAGCCTGAGATGTTCGTGACGGCGCGGCTTCTGTCGAAGCCCGTCAGGGGAGTCGTGGTCCCGGCCTCGGCTGTCCTCTATACCGGCAAGGGCAACGTGGCGTGGGTGGAGGAAAAGCCGAACGTGTTCACCATGCGCAGCGTCACCACCGGCCTTCGCTCGGGAGATGACTTCCAGATACTGGCCGGGCTGAAGCCGGGCGAGCGCGTCGTGACCCAGGGCGGGTTCCTGATCGATTCCGAAGCCCAGCTCGAGCAGAGCGCGGGCGGAGGGGGCGGTATGGCCAATATGCCGGGCATGGAAAAATCGGGACCCTCACCCCCGACCCCTCTCCCAGAGACGGGCGAGGGGAGCAAGGCAAGAGGGAAAAATTCCATGCCGGGCATGAAGATGTAATATGATAAATAGAATAATAGAGTACTCCGCAAAAAACAGGCTCATCGTCCTGTCGCTTTTCGCTCTCGTAATAATCTGGGGCGTATGGGCGCTGTACAGGACGCCGCTCGACGCCATACCCGACCTCTCCGACAACCAGGTCATCGTCTATACCCAGTGGCCGGGCAGAAGCCCGCAGACTATCGAGGACCAGATAACCTACCCGCTGGTAACCAGGCTTCAGGGCGTGCCGAAGGTCCGGGTGGTACGCGCGACGTCGGCGTTCGGCTTTTCCCTCATCTACGTCATCTTCGACGACGACGCGGATATCTACTGGCCAGGACAAGGGTCCTGGAGAGGCTTAACTACGCTTCCTCGGAGCTGCCCGCAGGTGTAAAGCCCGCACTAGGTCCCGACGGCACGGGGGTCGGGCAGGTTTACTGGTACACCCTGAAAGGCGACGGCTACACCTGGCGAGCCTTCGGGCCATACAGGACTGGTACGTCCGCTACCAGCTCAATGCCGTGCCGGGCGTGGCGGAAGTCGCCTCGATGGGCGGGTTCATGAAGCAGTACGAGGTGGACCTGGACCCGAACAAGGTGCAGGCCTACCACGTCAGCACCACGGACATCACGGACGCCATAAAAAAGAGCAACAGCGAGGTCGAGGGGAACCTCTTCGACAAAAGCTCTATGACATTCATGGTGCGGGGGTTGGGATATATCAAGGGCATACATGACCTGGAAAACGTGCAGGTGGCCGTCCACGGCGGGACGCCGATATTCGTAAAAGACATAGGCCGGGTGCAGATGGGCGTGCAGACCAGGCGGGGCCTTATAGAGAAGGACGGAATGGGCGAGGCGGTCGGCGGCATCGTGGTGATGCGCTACGGAGAGAACGCCAGCCAGGTAATCGAACGCGTAAAGGCAAAAATAGCCGAGATACAGCCTGGGACTCCCCAAGGGGGTAAGGATCGTCGCCTCTTACGACCGCTCGGATCTGATAGACCGCGCGGTGCATACCTTAAAGCGCGCGTTGACCGAGGAATCGGTAATCGTCTCTCTCGTGATGCTGGTGTTCCTCCTGCATTTCCCCAGCGCGATAGTCATCGTCCTGACGCTGCCCATCGCGGTGCTGATCGCCTTCATAACCATGAAACAGATGGGCATCACCTCCAACATCATGTCCCTTGGCGGCATCGCGATAGCCATCGGCGTCCTGGTGGACGCGGGCGTTATCATGGTGGAGAACTGCTACCGCCACCTCTCCGAGATGACGCCGGAGGAGAGGGTCCCGGCGGCTGGAAGTGGTGATAATTTCGACCAAGCAGGTCGGTCGGGCGATATTTTTTTCCCTTGCCATCATAGTCCTCTCCTTTGTCCCGGTATTCATGCTGAAAGGACAGGAAGGGAAACTATTCCATCCGCTGGCCTTCACCAAGACCTTCTCGATGACGGGTTCCGCCCTAATCGCCATTACCCTGGTGCCGGTACTGATGTACTACTTAATCCGGGGAAAGATGCCGCCGGAATCCAGTAACCCGGTGTCGCAGTTCTTCATCTTACTGTACTCACCTGTCATCAGGTGGGCGCTCAAATACAAGAAGACGGTCATCCTCCTAAACGTCCTGGCGCTGGTGGTGGCGATATTCCTGTACGCGGGGCTGGGACGCGAGTTCATGCCATCTCTTGACGAGGGAAGCCTGCTCTACATGCCCACCACGCTGCCTCCGATATCGATGACGGAGGCGAAGCGGCTTATCACTGTGCAGGACTCGATTATAAAGTCCGTGCCGGAGGTGGACCATGTGCTGGGGAAGGTCGGGCGCGCGGACAGCGCCACGGACCCGGCTCCGGTCAGCATGTTCGAGACACTGATACTGCTGAAGCCGAAGGATAAGTGGCGGCCCGGTCTTACCAAGGCGGACATTAACGACGAACTGTCCGGAAAACTTAAGATACCCGGCGTCTCCGAGGGCTGGACCCAGCCCATCATAAACCGGATACAGATGCTGTCTTCCGGCGTACGGACGGACATCGGCGTGAAGATAATGGGGAATAACCTGGACGTCTTGAACTCGCTTGCCCTGCAGGCGCAGGGGATACTGGAGAAGGTGCCCGGCGCCGTGGACCTCTACGCCGAGCGGGTAACGGGCGGAGAGTACCTGGACATAAAGGTAGACCGGGAGGCTGCGGCCCGCTACGGGCTGAAGGTCTGGGACGCGCAGGAGATAATAGAGAGCGCGATAGGCGGGATGGACGTAACCAAGACAGTGGAGGGCAGGGAGCGTTTCCCCGTCGTAGTCCGGTACGCGCGCGACTTCCGGGATAACCTGGACGTGCTGGGGACGCGTGCAGGTACCCGTAAACATGGGTAAAACGCATATACCGCTGGCGCAGCTCGCCTCAATTAAGGTAGACCCCGGCCCGGATATGATCAACTCGGAGAACGGGCTGCTGCGCTCCGTGGTCTTCCTGAACGTGCGCGGGCGTGACATGGGCTCTTTCGTGGAAGAGGCGAAGGCGAAGCTTGACGCGGGGCTTAAACTCCCGCCGGGATATTACGTCAACTGGTCGGGCAACTGGGAGAACCAGGTACGCGCCGGCGAAGCGGCTTCGACATCCTGGTACCGTTAGGCCTGGCGATAATTTTCATCCTGCTCTATTTCACGTTCCATTCCGCCGTAAGGAGGCGGCGATGGTCATGCTGTCCGTGCCGTTCGCGCTGGTCGGCGGAATATATCTCGTCTCGGCTTTGGGTTACAACATGTCCGTCGCCGTGTGGGTCGGGTTTATCGCGCTCTACGGCGTGGCGGTGGAGACGGGCGTGGTGATGGTCATATACCTGCACGAGGCGCTCGACAAGAAAATCCTCGCCGGGGCTGTCACGGAGAAAGATATCTACGATGCGACATTCGAAGGCGCGGTGCTTCGGCTCCGGCCTAAACTGATGACGGTATCGGTCGCGCTGATGGGACTACTGCCTATCATGTGGTCGTCCGGCACCGGGTCCGACGTCATGAAGCCGATCGCCGCGCCGATGATCGGCGGGATGATCACCTCCGCCGTGCACGTTTTGATAATGACCCCGGTAATATTCGTCCTGATGAAGTCGCGTGATTTGAAAAAAGGCAGGCTAAAGATGTCCGATATGAAGCCGGTAAGTTGACTTTAAAACCTCGCTTTCTTTTGCTACTTTTCTTTCTCGCGAAAGAAAAGTAGAGGTCTTATTTTAAAATAAACAAATAAAGAATAAACAGCGCGTAAAGCCCCCCACAGGCGAGCAGTACGTGCGGCTTTATCTCCTTCTTTAGCTTTAGCGTTAAATATAGGCCCGAGGCGGACAAAAGCGCGAGGACGGCGGATACCATAGTGGGGCCCCTCAGGTCCCAGTGCGTGAATGCGACGCCTATGGCAACCGGGAAGCTGGCCTGAAAGACCATCGCCCCGGTGATGTTCCCGACGGCAAGGGTATCTTTTTTGTCCCTTATCCAGAGCACGCTGTTCATTTTCTCCGGGAAGCTCCGTCGCGATGGGCGTGACCAGCAGGGAGAGTATAAGGGTCGGCACGGAAAGCATCCCTGCCACGTGCTGTACCGCGACGACGAAATAATGCGCACCACAACTATCAGGCCAAGGGCGACGATTATCTGAAGCGAGATGAACCGCTTTTTTGCGCGCTTGCTGTTAAAGAGCTTCGAGAGGTACAGGATTTCCAGCTCGCCGTGGCCTTCTCCTTTATGCCTTAAAGAGACGTACAGATAGACGCCGTATGAGAGCATGAGGCAGGCCGCGATAACATTATCTAATAACGCCGTGCGGCGCGAACGTCGCGAGGCAGGCGACCGAAGACATCCCTATGAAGAAGGCTAAATCCCTCTCTTTTACGGCCACGTCGAACTTCAGGGCTTTCCTGCGCCTGCCCTTTTTGTGGTAGTAAAAGACGGCCGCGCCCGTTACGGACATCGCAAGCGTCGCGAGCATGAACGGAGCGCCCGCGATGGCCCCAGCGGCCACGTCCATGCCTTCCCTGTTACCCGCGATAAGGGCCAGTACGGGGATGGAGGTCTCCGGGAGCGCCGTGCCCACCGCCGCCAGCACTTGGAGCCGGTCGCGCCCCGCGATAAGTCCATCTTCTTCCCGGCCCATTCGACCCCGTTCGTGAACAGCTCGCAGGCGAAAAGTATCAGCGCGAGGCTTACGATTAAAAGCAGGGGATATAAAAAATATTGAGCCATGATTTACATTCTACTTTTCTTTCACGTGAAAGAAAAGTAGCAAAAGAAAGCGGGGCCTTTAATTCCGGCTTTTCTTTGCCTACTTTCTTTTCACCCGAAAAGAAAGTAGGTTGACAAAAAGATAATTCTGGGGCTAAGATAGTCATGGTCGGAATTATCAACGTTGACTTGCGGAGAGGATTGGTTTTTCATGGCGTGGGAATGGCATATGATCGAGGAGGAGAAGGCGCTCCGGGCGCTCAAGAAGATGGTGGAAGGCGCGGCGGTAAAGCTGAAAGAGCCGACTTTAAGCGAACTGGAGGCGGTACGGCTGATGGAGATTACCCGCACATGGGTATCGAAGGTATTCCCGGAGAAACTCCGGGCTTACGACGCGGCTGAATAAGCCGCGCCTTGAGAACATCTATTACAGGAAGGCCGGCCATGAAGGACGATAAGCTTGCGGAATCACTGGGAAGAATTGGCCGTCTCTCTCGGCGTTAAGGTCAATTACGAAAAGATTAAAAAACACACTGCGCGCCAGCCCAAAGGCGGCCTCTGCGTCGTAAATGGCGAGCCGCGCATCATCGTGCACCGGCCCCTTGCCGCGTCCGAGAGGGTCCAGGTCCTAATCGAGTCCCTCCAGGGATACGACCTGGAAAACGTATACATGGCCCCTGAAGTCCGCCAGGCCATCGAAGGCGCCCTGCCGCTACTCCAAAGTGGAGGTAGTTATGAACAAAGACGCTGATATACGGGCATACAATCTCCGCGAAAACATTCCTTTTGGAAAAAGACACCCGAAATAGATGAAAAATTCCTCGACCATCATTATTTGAATCCATCAAATCCAGCTGATACGGATACCGGATCTCTTATCTCAGGCTTTTATCATCCGCTCAAAACGCAAACATGAAGGCGGGCGTCATTGGGGGATCAATTGGCGGTGTAGAAAAACTATCGAAAGTCCTTTTTAATTTTAATCCTGCTGCCGTAACACAACATTACGGAAAAGATGAAAGGGAATTACTTGGCACTATTAAAACAGAGCTAAAACCTAATGGCACAGTCAGTGAAAAACCTCGAAGCATATGGCTTAAATATTGTCGTACCATTTTAGAGGCTGCGGAGTTTTTTTTAGATTTCCATAATGACACCCGAGTTTTATGATTGGGTTAATCATTTACTATAAAGATGAAAAATCATTAGATGCTTTGCCGATAGATTTCTTGAAAGAAAAAATTTATGGCATACGGATTTGCTCTCGCGTGTGATTTTCTTACAGGAACTTGGATTTGTTACAATATGGAAAGCCTGATGTTCAGCATAAAAGAAATATTTGAAGCATTATCTTTCGTTGAAACCAAAGTCATCGGACGACCCAGATTTTAACAGCTGATACAACGTATTGCCAGGCAATGTCGGCGTGACTCCTTATAATGTTGATAATGCTGTTTTGGTTAATTGGAAGTGGCAAATTTTACAAACACCCTAATATTGCGTGTAACGCGGACGCGTTGTGAGAAGGAAGGAAATATTTATCAATTATTGAGGGAAATATGATATCCAGGACAGCTTCAACTCTAGAAAAAGGTGGGATGCCACAGACATACTCGAAGAATTATAGATTTTGCTCAACTTGCGAATTATTGGGGCGGCAATAGAACCGTTGATAATTTTGGATTCAAAAGCATCATGTTGACTCTTTAGCTATTGAAGGAAAATGTTTATTGCAAGGCGGCCCGTGGAAAGGGCAAAACAGGCAAGCGAATATGTCCTGTAATAAATGGGAAAAATGGGCTGCACTAAAATAACTCGAAAACATAAAGGTCGAACAGCTCAAAGTAACTGCACAACCAGACGTAGGCAAATCCCGAAGGACAAAATTACGCTTTCCACGCCTTTTTCCCCCTTTTCGGCTATAATTTAATAATGGCCGAACTTCCACTCATACTCCCGTACGACCAGTACAACTATGAAACTGGTCGCCAACGTGCATCCGCTCGGACTGGAAAAACCCGGAACCGGCGCCGATGTATAACCTCGTGATAATCGGCGCGGGGACCGCGGGGCTTGTCACGGCGGCAATCGCGGCGGCGGTCGGGGCGAAGGTCGCGTTGATCGAGAAGCGGCTTATCGGCGGGGACTGCCTGAACCTCGGTTGTGTGCCCTCGAAGACCATAATCAGCTCGTCCAGGATTTCCCCCGAAGAGGTAAGAGAAGCCGCAAGTCACGGGGTGAATGTAATCTGCGGCGCGGAGGCGGATTTCCCGGCGGTGATGGAGCGGATGAGGCGGCTTCGGGCGCGCATAAGCCAGCACGATTCCGCCTCTCGCTTCCAGGAGATGGGCGTCGATATTTTCCTGGGCGCGGGGAAGTTCACGGGCCGCATTCGGCGTAGTGGGAGAGAGCGAATTAAAATTTAAAAAAGCGCTAATCGCGACAGGCGCGCGGCCTTTCGTGCCGCCGGTCGAGGGATTATCGGGCGTAGGATACTTAACGAACGAAAACATATTCAACCTGACCACCCGGCCCGCGCGGTTCGGGATACTGGGGGGCGGAGCTATGGGCTGCGAGATGGCGCAGGCGTTAGAGGCTGGGCTCCCAGGTGACCATCTTGCAAAATAAGAGACTGATGGAGAAGGAGGATTCCGAGGCCTCTGCCATTATCCATGGGGTTTTCCACAAAGAAGGCGTCCGGATTGTGCTGGGAGACAAAAAAGTAACGAAGGTCGAAGTTCGCGGCAATGAAAAAATCATATTCTGGAGGGGCCGGAAGGGGCGGGAGACAGGACCGAGGAGCTTCACGTGGACGAGCTTTTAATATCAGTCGGCCGGACGCCGAACGTCAAAGGCCTGGGGCTGGAAGACGCGGGGGTGGAGTTCGACCTCCGCTCGGGGGTGAAGGTCGATGAGCATCTCCGGAGCACGAACCACGATATCTATGCCGCGGGCGACGTATGCCTGAAATATAAGTTCACCCATACCGCCGACGCCGCCGCAAGGGTCGTTGCCGCGACGCCTTATTTTCCGCCCGCCGAAAATTCAGCACGACTTCCGTCCCCTGGTGCACGTTTACGGACCCGGAGGTGGCGCACGTCGGGCTTTGTCCGGAAGACAGCGCTTGCGATGCCGTGGAGATGGATACGTTCACGAAAGATTTCGGCGAGATCGACCGTACGGTTTTGAAGGCGAGGAAGAGGGGTTCGTCAAGATCCACGTGAAGAAGGGGACGGACAAGATCCTGGGCGCGACAATCGTGGCCAGAAACGCGGGCGACATGATAACCGAGATCGCACTCGCCATGCACACGGAATCGGACTGAAGGAAATCTCCAGACCATCCACCCCTACCCCACCCGCGCCGAGGCCATAAAGCGCGCGGCTGACGAATATATGGCCTCAAGCCTCACTCCCGGCATGAAGAAGTGGCTCGGCAGGTGGATGGAAATGAAACGGAAGTAAAATATGCCGCATTAAAACAGGTTCAGAAGCTCCTCGACCGCCTTCGCCTTCCTCTGCACTTCCTCCGCCATGTTCTGCTTGTAGTCCACCAGTTTAATGGCCACTTCAGTGTCGAATGCGCCTATTATCTGCGCCGCGAGGATGCCCGCGTTCTTCGCCCCGGCCTTGCCGATCGCCATCGTCGCGACGGGTACGCCGCCCGGCATCTGCGCCGTGGAGAGGAGCGAGTCCAGGCCATTTAAAGAAGAGGAATCTATGGGCACGCCGATTACCGGCAGAGTCGTCGCAGCCGCGATAAAACCGGCCAGGTGCGCCGCCCCGCCCGCGCCCGCTATGATGACTTTTAGGCCTTTGCCAGCGGCCTCGACCGCGAATTTATGCGCCTTCTCCGGCGTCCTGTGCGCGGACGCCACCGTCACCACGGAAGGTATCTTGAACTCGTCCAATACCCTCTTCGCCTCCTGCATAACGGATAAGTCCGAGTCCGACCCCATCACTATCCCAACTAGCGGCTGTGCCATATCGCCTCCTGTTTTTTCTTAAGTACAGCCCATATAGCAAATACGGCCGGTTTAATAAAGTATTTTTCTTGTGCGGGGGAGGGCAGAGGATTAAAATAAGATTATTTTTGGAAATTGTGGGACCAAAAACTTTTAGGTTTTTAACCCCCCGTTTTCTTTTGCTACTTTTCTTTCCCGTGAAAAAAGCGTAGGGACTTAAAATGACACCTAATCTACATATCCTTCCCTTCGGGCCGCCCGCATGGGAGAAGCGAAAAGAAATACTTGCCGGGATTATCGCCTCGCGCCCTGGGCCCCCGTGGGATTTCCGCGATATGCTTTACCTCGTCCCGAACGAGCGCATGGTAAAGTCGGTACGCGCGCTGTTCCTTGACGCGCTCTTTGAAAAAACGGGGGCGGCCGGCTGTATCCCGCCCGGCGTCATGGCCTTGAACCGCTTCATCCAGTCACGGGTGGACGGCACTAAAACTATCTCTCCGCTGGCCAGAAAACTTCTGCTGGAGGAGGTTTGCCAGGGTATTGCCGGTGTCCCGGGGCTGGAAGACGAGGCCCTTCTGAGGTCGCTTTCAGGGCCGGTTTCAGAGGCGCTGGAAAAGGCGTACCTTCATAATGCCGGGGACAGTCTTCTTCACGCAAGCGACAATCCGGCGCTCTTTGCCCTGGCACGCGCAAAGAAAGAGTACGAGAGGCGTCTTTCGGAACTGGGCCTTTTGACCGGGCGCGTCTTTTGTCCCTGTGGGAGCCGAAGCCGGAAGGTTTTCCCGAATATCGCCTGATAATACTGGACGGTTTCTACGACGCCCTGCCGCACGAGCTTCGCCTTATGAAGGCGCTTTCAAGTGGCCGGACGCTCTATTTTATCCTCGAAGCGCCCGGGCTATCCGGCGGATTATCCGCCGAAAAAGGAAACCGGCGCCGCGCCCGGCGATGCCGCGACGTCAGAACTCGGTGGCGAAGGGATGCCGTACGCGGGTACAGAGCGGCTGATTAACGAGCTGTTCCCGGGCGTGGAAATAAGGCCGGATTATCCTCCCGCCGAAGAAGACGCTCAATTACTCTCCGGGGCGGTATTCCTGGGGAGGCCGCTTCGGGAGACGGTAAAGCTTTTAAAAGCCGGAAGTCCCAAGCCTCTCAATTGGCGGATTATCTCCGCCATGACTCTCGAAGACGAAGTCGCCTTTATCGCCCGCACTATAAAGGAACGCGCACTGGCAGGAAATTTAAACCTGGATAAGACGCTGGTCATGTTCCCGGAGCCCATACGGTACCAGCACGCCTTCAAGAAAATCTTTGACGATTACGGCATCCCGTACAGCTTCCAGGAGACGCGGCCGCTAATCGGCGAACCCCTGGCCCAGGTCTTCCTGGACCTTCTCTCCATCCCTGCCGGGGACTACCCGTTCCGCCTGATGAGGCGCGCGTTTTACTCGCCTTTAATCACGCTTGGAGAGGCGGGAAACAAGGCCCTGGAGTTCGACCGGTACGCCCGCATTGAGGGGATTACCGGCGGGCGGCGGCGCTGGGAGGTTTTAGCCCGTGTCGCCAAATTACCTTTTACGGCCGAGCTTAGTGCGCTCCTTGATTTACTGAAGCCCCTGGAGGCGAGGGAACTGCATCCGGCAAAATGGGCGGAACTCGCATCAAGTCTGCTGGAGCGCTCCGGGATGGCATTGAAGGCATTGAATCCCCGGAACCTGTGCCGCCGATAGAGCAGCTTCAAGGGACCCTTTCCGAGCTTCGGGCGGCCCTTAAAAACCTGACCTTGCGGGTGACGCTCGGCCGCTTCATCGGGATATTAAAAGGGGCGCTTTCCGAGGTACAGGCGAAGAGGACAGCCGACGCCTTTTCAGGCGTGCGTGTGCTGGGCAGGCTGGAGGCGTTTTCGGAAGGGTTCGATACCGTCTTCATCGCCGGCCTGAACTCAGGCTCACTGCCATCGCCTGTGCGCCGTGATTTATTTTCCCTGGATGAAAAAGGGGCAGGGTCGGCATCCTTGGACGGCAAGACCCGCGACTGCCGCCTGTTCCTGGGGCTTGTCCTGGGGGCGCGGGAAGTTTACCTGTCGTACCCGAAAGAAAGCGGCGGGAAACCTTCGACCCCGTCGCCCTGGATCATGGCGCTAAGGCCGTTCGTTATCGCGGGCGCGGCGGAAGAAATTAACGATTACTGCCGCCCCTCCGGGCTGGAGGACGCGCTGGGAGAAGAAGAATTTATACGCGCGCTATCCATGAACGGATACGGGAGTGTTGCGGCCCCTGCCTCCCCCGTCCATCACCCCCGCCCCCCGTAATCCAAAAGCGGAGGTTCTCGGTTACGGAACTGGAAGATTACATCAAGTGCCCTTACAGGTACTATCACCGCTGGGTACTCCGGGATAATCCGCCGGAGGAACCGTCCGACGACGCGGCTCCGGACGCTTCCGGCAGGGCGGTGCATGGCATACTGGCGAAGTTTTATGCGCGGCGCAGCGGGCCGGTGCGGAAAGATGAGATAGCATAGGCATACAAGGAGCTGTCAAAGCTTGCCGATGAACAGTTTGCCGCGCTGGCCGATACCCTGGCGAACCGGGAGGCAAAACGCAAGTTCCTGGAAAAAATCGCGCCGAAGGTCCTGGCGGCGGACGCTGAACTGCCGCCCGGCACGGTAATAAAAGATGTGGAAAAGAAAATCGAGGGAGAGCTTCCCGTCAGCGACACGGAAACAGTTACAGTCGTCGGGAAGATAGACCGTCTTGAGCTTAGCGCAGGCGGCTCGTTTGCGGTAGTGGACTACAAGACGGGCAAATATCCCGGAAAGGAAATCCCGCTTGAGAAGGGTTTTCAGCTCCCGCTGTATGCGTACCTGCTCCGGCAATACCTGCCGGAACAAAGGCCGTCCGCATTCATTTATTACAACTTGGGCAAGGCAGGCGAGACCCGGGACATAGTATGCTACGACACCACCGCTTCACTCCGAAAAGCGGTAAACAGCAAGCAACGCAAGCGCGAAGGCGGCGGGGAAATGGATGAGCATATCGACAGCATAGCCGAAAAAGCGTCAAAGGCCGTGCGCGGAATAATTGCCGGTGAATTTCCCAAGGCCAATAACGAGGACGAATGCAGGTACTGCGAAGTAGCAGACGCATGTCCCGGCGCGGAAGAAGAAGAGTGATAAATCGTTACTTTTTTCGGGAAAAAGGTAACACCAAAAGACTTTTAAGTTTGTTTTTAAAGCCCACGCTTTCTTTTGCGTTACTTTTCTTTCTCGGAAAGAAAAGTAACGGTTTGGAGTGGAATCGATGAGGGTCGAAGGACAGGCAAGGGCCGCAAGGCCGGATAAATCGGCGCTGCTGAAGGCGCCGGCGGGCTCGGGCAAGACGGGCGCGCTGGTGGGGCGTCTTTTGCACCTTCTGTCCGCGGGCGCCGAGCCGCCTGATATTGCCGCCATAACTTTCACCGAGAAGGCTGCGGCGGAGATGAAGGAGCGGCTTTATAAAACCTTAAGCGACCCGGAGCTATGCCGGTTGACCGCGAAAGAGGCGCTCGAACTTCTGCCTGAAGACGCGCCATTTCCTTTGACCTTGACACTGGAAGAGATATTCTCGAAGTTAGTCCGCGAGCCGGACTCGCTTAAGGTAAGCACCATCCACGCGTTCCTGCTGGACCTGCTCAGGGCGCATCCTCTGGAGGCCGGCCTGCCGGCGGACTTCGAGGTCCTGCCGGAAACGGGCCTTCTGCTTCGGCGCGAGGCGGCGGTCGATGAAGTTATAAAGGCCCTTGAAAAAGGAGAACTGCCCCGCGAGTACAACGAGCTTTACCGCGCCGGATATGACGTAAGGAAACTCCGGGCTTTAATCTCCCTCTCGCTTGAGAAGCGGGGGGCGGTAATGCGGGCGCGCGCGAACTCTGGCGGGCTGACGCTTGAAATTGAAAGGGCCCATTCGCTGCTCCGGGAGATGACACAGTCGGGTGCCGCGCAGTCGCTGGCGATGCGGGCTTTGGAGCTTATACCGGAACTGCTGGAAGGGCCGTTTTTGGATGCGATTTCCAGGCTGTCGACGTTAAAAGACCCGGAGGAACTGCCGGACATATATGACGGACTAAAGGACCTGTTCTATAAAAAAACGGACGGCGAGCCTCTCGCCAAAATACCACCGTCAAAAAAGATTTCAAGGAGGTTTACGGCAATGAGGAGTGGGCGGCCAAGCGGGCGCGCTGGGAGGAAATATATCCGGAACTCAGGGAATCGTTCTCAGGCCTTCGCATACCTTTTCGACTCGTACGTACAGGCGGCGGCGAAGGACGCCTTCCTTAAGCTGTCCGCGCTCTCCGATAAGGTTTACAGGGCAATGTGTCTCCGGGACGGCTTCATAGACTTCGAGGACATAGAGCTTTACGCGCTGAAGCTTTTATCTTCCCGCTCCAGCGTCCGGGTCCCGAAACACCTGCTGGTGGACGAGTTCCAGGACACGTCCCAAATCCAGTGGGACCTGCTGTATAAGATGGCGGAGGAGCAGTTCTCGGGACAGGGCGTGGAAGGTCCCGGTAGCCCCACCTTCTTCGCCGTCGGAGACATTAACCAGTCCATCTACCGCTTCAGGAAGGCGGAGCCCCGGCTGATGAAAAGCTTAAGGCCGCTGATGGAGGAGCGTATTTTACCCGGAAGGCGGGATTTCCCGGAGCTCGATATTAATTTCCGCAGCGCGCCCGAGATAACCCGGTTCACGGACCAGACTTTCGCGCCGCTTCTCGGGGAGGATTACAAGGGGGGCCGGGCGGCAAGGCAAGGTTTCAAGGGAAGCGTCCGGCTCAGGGTTTCCGCCGACGAGCCGTGGGCGCTGGCGGATGAGGCGCTTCGGGCGCTCGACCTGGACGTTTGGGCGGGCGGAGGAATCCGCAAGGCTCATTTCGGGGATATGGCCGTGCTGATACAGTCCCGGACGCGGCTGAAGGAGTACGAGAGGGCGCTTCGGGAAAACGGCATCCCGTTTCAGGTATCCGGCGGCACCGGGTTTTTCCAGCAGGACGAGGTTTTAACCATCCTGTCCGTCCTCAAATTCCTGGAGAACCGTCTTGACGTCTTCTCTTTACGGCAGGCGCTTAAATCTCCGCTCTTCGGTATCCCGGAATGGATTATCCCGCCGCTAACCGGCAAAGACTTCCTGGCCGAAATCGCCGGAATTCAACCGGACGCCGCGGAGCTTTTCGAGATGTGGACCCAGGCGGCGAAGACCCTGCCGCTGTCCGAACTCGTGGACGAGGTAATAAAAACATCGTCGGCATATCCAAGGCTCGGGCGAATCGGCGGCGCGCAGGCGGTATTCAACATCGACAAGCTCTCCGGCCTCGCGCGGGAGTTCGAAGCCGGGGGGTCAAAAGGCGCGGGCGGCGGCGGGCGGCGGCCTGCATGATTTCATCCAGTGGGTGCGGGAGTACCGCCGGAGCGAGGACCTGCCCTCGGCAGGCATACGGACGGGGGACTCCAAATACCTGACGATTCTAACCGTACACTCGGCAAAGGGGCTCGAGTTTCCTATCGTGTTGCTGCCGGGCATGGGCGCGGGCACCAGGAACGGTACCGACGAAGTCCTGTTCGGCCCGCCCGGCGGGGACCTTCCTTTCGCCATAAAGACCGACTCGCTCCTGGAGCAGAACAGGGATTACCAGACGCTTAAGGACCGGGAGGCCGAAGAGCGGGCATGGGAGCGTAAAAGGCTTTTTTACGTCGCGGTGACGAGGGCGCGCGACCATCTGGTGATGCTGTCGGATAAGCCGGAAGGAGCAAAGGATACCTTCCTGAGACTGCTTATAGACCCGGAAGCCCGTCAACTTGCCCCGCCGCCCGAATGCCTGTTCCCGGATGGCTTTTCAGCGGAGGTGCCTGAATATGATTACCCCGAATCGAGCCCTATGCAAGGGGTGAAGCAGATGCCCCTCTCCCATCCGTGGGCCACCTTGCGGCCGCGAAGGGGCCGAAGATGGAAAGATGCAATGCGCCTGAGCATGAGGGCGGGGAGAGGGGGAATATGAACGTGCCCCCGCCCGGGAACCTGGCCCCCCTGTCCGGCGGCAAAGGCGTCCGCTTCATATCGCCAAGCGCTCTTGCAGACCACGCCCTGATAAAAGCGGCGTCGCCGGAGGGCTCAATGGTTACGGGCAAGCTGGTGCACGAGGCGCTGGAATCCTTCGGCAGGACCGGCTTCTACAATTTAAGGCGGCTGACCTCCTTCGGCCAGTCCTCCAGGCAGGAGGCCGCCGAGGCTGAAAAAATCCTGTCCAGCCTTCTGTCGAAGCCGCCTGATGAAAGAACTGCTCTCCGCGGGCGTCGGGAAGCATTTCGAGCTTCCGCTTCTTCTCCGGAATAAAGACGAAATAATTTACGGTTTCGCCGACCTGGTTATCGTGGCGGACGGTGTTGCTACGGTCATAGATTTCAAGACCGGCATGTCGGACGTCCCGGAAGAGCTGTGCCGCTTGGCGTACCGGCCCCAGCTTGAGGCGTACGCGGAGGCGGTACGGGAGGTTTTTGGCGTGCCGATCGTAGAGAAATACCTGCTGATTGCCGAAACCGGCAAGCTGTTAGCAGTCTAATTTCCTTTACCAAACCGGAATTTTCTGGTAAAGTTTTAGCTTTCTTGCCTTTTTTATCATCTTATCATCTACTTTTCTTTCACGAAAAAGAAAAGTAGCAAAAGAAAACGGGACTTTAACCCCGGCTTTTCTTTGCTACTTTCTTTTCACCTGAAAAGAAAGTAGGGTTTTTTTTAGTATAATTAAATCTCAGAGTACCAAAGTGGGAGGATTATCATGGCAATCAAGGTAGGCATTAACGGTTTCGGCAGGATAGGCAGAAACGTATTCAGGGCGTCGTTCGGCAACCCGGACATAGAGGTCGTGGCGGTAAACGACCTGACGGACTCGGCGACGCTTGCACATTTATTGAAACGCGACTCCGTACACGGCACCTTTAACGCGGACGTCAAGGTCAAGAAAGACTCCATATTCGTGGACGGCAAGGAGATAAAGGTCCTGGCCCAGACGGACCCCGCCAAGCTCCCGTGGAAGGAACTCGGCGTGGAGGTCGTCATCGAGTCCACCGGGCGTTTCGTGGACAAGGCCGGGGCGTCCAAGCACCTGGAAGCCGGGGCGAAGAAGGTCATAATCTCGGCGCCCGCGAAGGAGCCCGACATCACGATAGTCCTGGGCGTGAACGAAGGCGACTACGACAAGAAAAAACACAATATCATATCCAACGCCTCCTGCACCACGAACTGCCTCGCGCCGTTCGCGAAGGTGCTGGACGACAATTTCGGCATAGTCAAGGGCCTCATGACGACCATCCACGCCTATACGGCCGACCAGCGCCTGCAGGACTCCCCGCACAAGGACCTCCGGCGCGCACGCGCGGCGGCGGTGTCCATGATACCCACCACCACCGGGGCCGCGCGCGCCATCGGGCTCGTGATGCCTCATCTGAAGGGCAAGCTCGACGGCTACGCCATGCGCGTCCCCACGCCGAACGTATCGATCGTGGACCTCGTGGTGGAGGTAAAGAAACCGACGACGGCGCAGGAAGTAAACGCGGCCCTGAAGGCGGCGGCAAAGGGCCCGCTGAAAGGGATACTGGAATACTCCGAGGAGCCGCTGGTCTCCATAGACTTAAACGGCAACCCGAACTCCTCCATCATAGACTCCGGGCTTACGTCCGTCATGGAGGGGAACATGGTAAAGGTGTGCTCCTGGTACGACAACGAATGGGGCTACTCATGCCGCTTAAGGGACCTGGTCCTTTTCATGTTCGGGAAGTTAAAGAAGCGGAAATAAAATACCCCCTCCCTTTGTCCCTCCCCCGCAGGCGGGGAGGGTCAAAAGGCGGTGATATATCCGGAGGCGCCCATGAACAAGCTGACCATAGAAGACCTCGACATTAAAAACAAGCGGCTCTTTATCCGCGTGGACTTCAACGTCCCGCTGGACGAGAACCAGAACATAACCGACGACACGCGCATCCGCTCCGCGCTGCCCACCATAAACTACGCCATCGACGGAGGGGCCAAGATAATCCTGGCCTCTCACCTGGGCCGCCCGAAGGGAAAGCCGGACGTAAAGTACAGCCTTCTCCCCGTGGCGAAAAGGCTCCAGCGCCTGTTAGACCGCGAGGTGACGTTCCTGAAGGACTGCGTAGGCCCTGAGACGGAGGATGCGGTAGCGAAGATGAAGCCCGGCGACGTGGTACTGCTGGAGAACCTCCGCTTCCACGCCGAAGAAGAAACAAACGACCCGGATTTCGCGCGCAAGCTCGCCTCCCTTTGCGATTTTTACGTCAACGACGCTTTCGGAACCGCGCACCGCGCCCACGCCTCGACCGAAGGCATCACGCATTACGTCCAAAAATCCGTTGCCGGTTTCCTCCTGAAGCGCGAGGTGGACTACCTTGTAGGGGCAGTCGCAAACCCCGTCCGTCCGTTCGTCGCAATCCTGGGCGGCGCGAAGGTGTCCGGCAAGATAGGCGTCATCGAGAACCTCCAGGACAAGGTGGACAAGGTGATAATCGGCGGCGGCATGGCGTTCACCTTCATCAAGGCGATGGGTTACGAGGTCGGGGACTCGATGGTCGAGGAGGGGATGCTGGACGTCGCGCGCCAGATACGCCTCAAGGCCAAGGAACGCGGGGTGAAGTTTTACCTGCCGGTGGACTGCGTGGTAGCGCAGTCGATGGAGGCCGGCGCGGAGACGAAGATCGTCACCTCCCAGGAGATAAAGAAGAACTGGCGGGCGCTGGATATCGGCCCGGCGTCGGTAAAGCTTTTCTCCGAGGCGCTCGGCAACGCCAAGACCATCATCTGGAACGGCCCGATGGGCGTATTCGAGATGGACGCCTATTCCAGGGGCACCATAGCAGTGGCCCATGCCGTCGCGGACTCCTACGCGCTTTCCATAGTCGGCGGCGGGGACACGGACCTTGCCGTCCATAAGGCCGGAGAGTCGGAGAACATGTCCTTCATATCCACCGGCGGAGGCGCGTCTCTGGAACTGCTGGAGGGCAAGGAGCTTCCGGGGCTTGCTTCCCTTACGGACAAGCCAGAGAAGGCAAAATAAGAAAAGCCGTTACCTTTTTGGAAAAAGGTAACACCAAAAACTTTTGGGGTTAAACACCCCGGCTTTCTTTTGTGTTACTTTTCTTTCTCCCGAAAGAAAAGTAACGAGTTTAAGCTTTTCGCCCCAGCAGACCTGGGGCATTTTTTTCTGGGGGACCTCGGAATGGCCAATACCATAAAAGACGTTACCGGGCGCGACTCCAAGACCCGCCCCGACCCGTTCGCGATCATCGAAAAATATTACACGCCCGGCACGAAATCTTACGAATACATAATCCTGCGCGGCCGGATGGTGGCGGACAAGGCGCTTGCCATCGCAGAGAACGTCACCTGGCTTCCGCCGGGGATGGCGTTCATCGAGGAGGCGTCCCTTCTGCACGACATCGGGATATTCATGTGCGACGCGCCTCATCTCGGCTGTACCGGAGATTACCCATACATCGCGCACGGATACCTGGGCAGGCAGATACTGGAGGACGAAGGCTGCCCACTGCACGCTCTGGTTTGCGAGCGGCACGTGGGGATGGGCCTCACGAAGGCCGAGATAGTCGAAAAAAAGCTCCCCGTCCCGCACCGGGAGATGATGTCCATCACGCCGGAGGAGGAGATAATCTGCTTCGCGGACAAGTTTTTCCCGGCGACGCCCGAGAGGATGCTGACCGAACAGAGTTTCGAGCAGACGCGTGCGACGATAGCGGAGCTTGGCGCGCGGCCCCTTCGCACATTCGACAGGTGGGCGGCGAAGTTCGGGGTAAATTAGATTATTTAAACGAGGCAACTTGTCAAAAATATTCCCCGCCATAAAACGCATAATCGCGCCTGATTATTCAGAGCTGTCATTATTTGTCATGGGCTATACATGCGTTTTATTTTTTGTCGCAAATATTGCCTGGTTCAAGAATCTCGGTCCTCATTTTACGGGCGGTCAAGGCGAAGGCGTAATCATTTATATTATTTTTTTGGCTGGAATTTTACTTTCCCTTTTTCATGCATTTTCCAAAAGAAAAATAACTTCCGTTGAAAAAATCATCCTGCTTTTCTTCGCGGTCTTATTGAACGGGTTTGCCGGACTGTGGGCAGGTACATACTATTTAGAACGAATGAAAAACATTTTTTTAATTTTCCCCATATGGAATATTTTCAGCAGCTACATGCTTATCGGCTCAATCAGGGAAGGATACGGCAGAGGAATTGACGAAAATCGTATTACCGACGGGAATGTAAAAATAATAGAGGTTGCGATAAGCGCCTTAATCGCCACGTCTGTTTTCGTCATAAGCAAATATATGTTTCATAATGTTTGGGCTGTTACTTTGTCTTTATGCATTGTATATGCGACAAATTTGAATGCGCCGGTCGTTTCCTTAATTACCAGTAATTTAAAAAATCAATGTTAGCCCTGACTGGGTATATTAAGATTTTCACCGCGCTTATCGCCATCGTGGACCCAATCGGCGCGGTGCCGATAGTCGTAAGCCTCACCGCCGGGATGAGCGAAAAGGAGCGGCGCAGTATCGCCCCCGTGACCGGGTTTGCGGTCGGCGTTATCCTGGTAAGCTCGGCGCTCTTCGGCAAATTTATCCTGAGCTTCTTCGGCATCAGCATCGGCTCGTTCAAGGTCGGCGGCGGGATAATAATCCTTCTAATGGCGGTCGCCATGATGCAGGCGCATTTCGTCCCGGGCAGGCAGACTACGGAAGAGTACCAGGAGGCGGAGGAAAAAAAGAGCATCGCCGTGGTGCCCATCGCCATGCCGCTTCTGGCCGGCCCCGCCGCGATTTCGGCGGTAATCGTCTATTCCCAGGCCCCCTACGAGCCCCTGCACATAACCATCATCGCGCTGATCTGCATCCTGGTCGCGTTTTTGACATGGGCCCTGCTTCGGGCCGCAGGCACGATAAGCCGCGTGATGAGCAGGACGGCGATCAACATCGTCACCCGCCTGATGGGGCTTCTGCTTGCGGCAATCTCCGTGGAACTGATTACCGGCGGCCTTGCCCAGATATTCCCGGCGCTGACGTAAGGTAAACGACTCTTCCTCTCATCATTTTCCCCCGGCGAAAATTATCACATTTGCTATACTTTAGCCTTATGAAACCCCTCCTTCTCCCGGCCGTCCTGTTAATAACCGCATCACTATGCGCCCTTTTCACCCTGCCCGCGCAGGCGCACGGGGTATTCCAGACCCAGGCGGAGCAGGACGAGGCCCTGAAATACTCCAAGGTGGACGAGAAGCTTGGGGCGGCTCTGCCGAAAGGCCTGATTTTCACCGACGAGACGGGCAGGCCTTTCAAGCTCGACGACTATCTCCGCGATAAACCCGTGCTCCTGACGCTCAACTACTACGAGTGCCCGATGCTCTGCCCGATAATATTGGGCAACCTGGCCGGTACGATGGGTAAAATGTCGGGCTTAACGCCGGGCAAGGATTTTAAACTTCTGACCGTCAGCATTAATTCCGAAGGCAGCCTTAAAAACGCTTCCGACCGGGCAAACGAGACTTACAAGATGGTCGCCAAATTCGGCGACGCCCGTCCCTGGTGGCCCTTCCTTCTGGGAACGGAGCCGACCATCCGGGCGTTGACGGACGCCGTCGGCTTTCACTACAAAAAGCTCGGGAAGGATAACTTCGCCCATCCCTCGGTCCTTGTCGTGCTCTCCCCTGGCGGCAAGGTCTCCCGTTACCTGTACGGGATAGAGCAGGAGCCCCGGGACCTCCGGCTCGCGCTTACGGAGGCGGCGAAGGGGAAAATCGGGGCGTCCGCCACTTTGAACAGGCTGTTTCTGTTCTGCTACCACTACGACCCCGTGGGAAAGAAATACCAGCTTCTGGCGCTGAATGTGGCAAAGGTCATCGGCGGGTTTGTCGTGGTCAGCCTGGGGATCCTTTTCGGGTTCCTATGGCTTGCGGAACGCCGGAGAAAGACCGATGCCTGAAGTCCCGTTTCCTTACGGCGCCCCGTCGCACGTCGCCGCGGAAGTCGATTCCGTATTCATATTCATACTGGTCATCACGGCGTTCTTTTTCATCACGACTCAGGGCGCGCTGATATATTTCGCGCTCAAGTACCGGCACAGGAAGGGCCAGCCGGACGTAGCGACCTCCGTCCACCATATCGAACCGGATACTCGAAGGCATATGGATAGGCGTCCCGAGCCTCGCCGTGGCCGCGATATTCTTCTACGGCTATACTGTGTGGGAGGACATCCGCACGGTGCCCCAGGGCGCCGAGGAGATAGCCGTCACGGCCCGGCAGTGGCTCTACCAGTTCGAGTACCCGGACGGGCGCAAGACCATTAACGAGGTTCGGGTGCCGGTGGGCGAGGCGGTGAAATTCAACCTGACGTCGGCGGACGTCATCCACGGTTTTTATCTTCCCGCCTTCCGCATAAAGCAGGACGCGGTGCCGGGCAGATATACTTACGTATGGCTCAAGGCGGAGAAGGCGGGTGATTACGACATATACTGCACGCAGTACTGCGGCGTGGGCCACTCCCAGATGCGGGCGATCCTGAAGGTCATGCCGAAGGCCCAGTACCAGCAGTGGTACCAGCAGGAGATTGCCGCGGCAGAGAAGGTCCTGCCCGCTCGCGGATAAGGGAAAAGCGGTGGTGATGAAACTCGGATGCCTCGCCTGCCACTCAACCGACGGCAGCGTAAAGATCGGCCCTACCTGGAAAGACCTTTACGGGAGCAAGGTCACATTATCCGACGGCAGTACCGTAACCGCCGACGACAACTATATCAGGGAATCGATACTCGTTCCCGGAGCGAAGATAGTGAAAGGCTTCCCGAACGTGATGCCGACGTTCAAGGGCATCATAAAGGACGACGAGATAACCGCCGTGATAGCGTACCTGAAAACTCTTTCGACGACTGGGCCGGACACAGGAGAAGGCCGGAGAGAAGACAGCCGCCCCGGCGGCCCCGGCCCCGCGTCCTTCCGCGAAGACGGGCAAGGAGCTGGTGGAGAAAAACGGCTGTCTCGCGTGCCACACGACGGACGGGAGCGCCAAGGTCGGCCCGACTTGGAAAGGTCTTTACGGAAGCAAGGTCCCGCTGGCTGACGGCAAGGCGGTGACGGCCGACGACGCATATATCCGGGAGTCATATATTTGAGCCGGGCGAAGGTCGGTCAAGGGCTATCAGGCCATAATGCCGTCGTTCAAGGGGACGCTAACTGAGGACGACGTGAAGTCGATTACGGAATATATAAAGACATTGAAGTAACGAACCCCCTCTGTCCCGCTCGTAGGGCGTGACCCCTCGGCACGCCAGGGGTGTCGTGCCCTACAATAAGGGCTTGGGGAGTTATGATTAGGAAAATCAATGGACTGAGACTCTTTCGCATACGAAAAAAATTATTTAAACGAGACACGCGGCCTTTCCTCGTGGATATTCACGCTCGACCACAAGAGGATAGGCATTATGTACCTGTGCCTCATCATGTTCTTCTTTCTGGTCGGCGGGGTATTCGGCCTGCTGGTGCGCCTGGAGCTTCTGAAGCCGAACAACTGGCTGATGTCCAACCAGACATACAACGAAGTGTTCACCCTGCACGGCGCGATAATGATATTCCTGTTCGTGATCCCCGTCATACCTTCCGGGCTGGGGAATTTTTTCATCCCGCTGATGATAGGCGCGCGTGACGTTGCGTTCCCGAAGCTCAATAACTTGAGCCTCTGGCTTTTCGGCGCGGGCGTCCTTGTCGTAATCGCCTCGCTTTCGCATCCGATAGACACCGGCTGGACGTTCTACACGCCCTACTCCGCTAAGACCGCCGCCGCCGTGACCGTGCTGGTCGGCGGCCTGTTCCTTATCGGGATGTCCACCATACTCACCGGGCTCAATTTCATCGTCACGATACACAGGCTCCGCGCGCCGGGGATGACGTGGTTTCGGCTGCCGCTTTTCATCTGGGGCATGTACGCGACCAGCATCATAAACGTCGTCGCCACCCCGGTTATCGGCATGACCTTCCTGATGCTCCTTGCCGAGAGGGTGTTCGGCGTCGGGTTCTTCGACCCCGCGAAGGGCGGGGACCCGATCCTGTTCCAGCATTTCTTCTGGTTCTATTCGCACCCGGTGGTCTATGTGATGATACTTCCGGCGATGGGCATCATAAGCGAGGTGATACCGGTATTTGCCAGGAAGCCCATCTTCGGGTACAGGGCGATCGCGTATTCCTCGCTTGCCATCGCGTTCGCCGGGTTTCTGGTCTGGGGCCACCACATGTTCGTCGCCGGGATGTCCAACGCCGCGGACATCTTCTTCTCCTTCTTCACGTTTTTCGTCGCCGTGCCGACGGGCGTCAAGGTCTTCAACTGGATAGTCACGCTCTACAAGGGCTCGATACACCTGGACTCGCCCATGTTATACGCGCTCACTTTCATATTCTCGTTCATCATCGGGGGGCTTACCGGGCTGTTTTTGGGTGCGCTGGCGACGAACGTCCACCTGCATGACACCTATTTCGTGGTCGCGCACTTCCATTACACGATGATGGGCGGGACGGTGATGGGGCTCTTCGCCGGACTGCACTACTGGTACCCGAAGATGACCGGCAGGATGCTGAACGAGAAGACCGCGAAGGCCGCGTGGGCGTTTGTTTTCGTCGGCTTCTTCGTGACCTTTTTCAACATGTTCATACTGGGTTTCCGGGGCATGCCGCGCCGCTGGGCGACCTATCCGCCGCAGTACCAGTTCCAGCACATCATATCCACGGTAGGCTCCTGGATACTTGCGGTCGGCATCATAATAATGTTCTATAACTTCATACGGTGCCTGAAGAAGGGCGAGAAGGCGCCGCCCAACCCCTGGAACGCCCTGACGTTAGAGTGGCAGGTGCCGTCGCCGCCGCCGACGGAGAACTTCGAGACGATACCGGTGATAACGGACTGGCCTTACGGATACCCGAAAAGGGAAGCCGGCAAGGGGACTGAATGGACGATCTGAAAAAAGAAGGCGTCAAGAGACAACCCGGTTTTCGTGCTGGAAACGTCCAAGCTCGGCATCTGGACGTTCCTCGCCACGGAGGTCCTGCTCTTCGGCGCGCTCTTCACGTCTACACGATGTTTCGGATCAAGTACCCGGACATGTTCTACGTCCAGCACTTAAGGCTTAACCGCGTCATGGGGTTCGTCAATACGATAATCCTGATATGCAGCAGCTTAAGCGTCGCCATCGGCATCGCCGCTATAAGGAGAGGGAAGCAGAAGGTATTGAAAAACGCCCTTATCGTCACCCTTATCCTTGCCGGGGCGTTCCTGGTGGTAAAGGGTTTCGAGTACCGCGAGCATTTCCTGCGCGGGGAGCTGCCTGGCACCAACATATTTTTTTCGCTATATTTTATCATGACGGCCATCCACGCCCTTCACGTCATAGCCGGGATGGGCGCGCTTAGTTACTGCCTCATCCGTACATCCAGGGGGCGATTTCTCGGCGGAGTACGCGGTCCCGGTGGAAATCTCGGGCATTTACTGGCATTTCGTGGACCTTGTCTGGATTTACCTTTTCCCGATGCTGTACCTGATGGGTTGAAATTTATGGCCGCATACAGAACATATATCCTTGTCTGGGTGACGCTGCTTTGCCTCACGGTACTCACGTGGGCGGTCTCGTACGTCCATTTAGGGATCTTCAACGCGGTGGTGGCCTTGACGATAGCCTCGGTGAAGGCGTCGCTGGTCGCGCTTTTCTTCATGCACTTAAAGTCCGAGAAAGAGCTGGTCTGGGCTTTCGCGCTGTTCCCGCTCGGTTTCCTGGGGCTTTTGATTATCGGTACTTTCGTGGATTCGATGTTTAGATAAAACCGTTACTTTTCTTTCGGGAAAGAAAAGTAACCAAAAGAAAGCCGGACAGTTTAAAGCCCAAAAGTTTTTGGCGCTACCTTTTTCCAAAAAGGTAGCAAAGGTTTAAAGGGAGGAAACTATGCTAGGGAAAGTTACGCTCGGCGCTTTTTTCCTGCTCCTGGTCTGGGGCAACCTCGTCGCCGGTATGAAGGCGGGGCTCGGTTGTCCGGACTGGCCGCTCTGCCACGGGCGGGTGGTGCCGCCGTTTCGGTGGGACATATACATGGAGTTCGGCCACCGGATAATCGCCGCCGTCTCCACGGCGTGTCTCGCCTGGCTCGCCGCAAGGCGGCTTAAGGATTACCGCGGGCTGGCAAAGGCCGTCCCCGCCGCGGCGATAGGGCTTATAGCCTTCGAGATATTGCTTGGCGGGTTCGTCGTGATGTTCGGCCTGCCCGTGCAACTCACGACGGTCCATTTCATGGTCGGGCTCGGCATGTTCACCCTGGTCTTCTATATGGCGGTATTCGACGGGCATAAAAGGAAACCGGCCTTCTCGGCGGGCGGCATCGCGGGGCTCCTTCTGGGGCTGGGCGCGCTCGTGTACTTCCAGGCGGCGCTGGGCGCGTATGTGCGGCATTCCGGCTCCGGGCTCGCCTGTCCGGACTTCCCATCCTGCCTGGGAAAGATACTGCCCCCGCTTTCCGACCCTAAGGTGCTCGCGCAATACTCGCACAGGCTGGCGGCATTCCTGATTTTAGCCACAGCCCTGGTATTTTACGCATATGCCCTTGTCGATATCTCGGCTTCAAAGTTTAAAGTCTGGTCTCTTGCGATACTGGGCCTGGTGGGGCCCAGATAATAGCCGGCGCGGTGGTCGTGATGTCCGGGCTGTATTTCGCGGCGACCGCCATCCACTTGGCGATCGCGCTGGGGCTTTTGATGGTGATAGGCCGTCTCTGGGCGGACGAGGCCATAAAAGCTGACGAGAAGGAGTTTCTGCCATGAACCGCATGCATAAAGAAAACGGAGACCGCAAAATTCCCGCCGGAAGGAGTATCTGCCATAGCCTGGAGTGGAACAATCCTGAAACCCGGCATCGCCCCGGCCGCGGCTTTAGCCTCGCTTGCGGGCATGTCGCTTGCCGCCAGGGGCCTGCCGTACACGCAGGCGTCGATAACGACCCTTTTCTGCGTCGTGTCGGCGGTATGCGGCTCAGGGCTTTTAAACGTCCTGCTGGAGGAGAAGACGGACGCCCTGATGCCCAGGTGCGCCGCCCGGGGCCGGGCCCTGGACAGAGATCGGCAGAAAAAACGCGGCGATATTGGCCGCAGTTCTCATCAGCGCTTCCCTGGCCGTATCGTGGCTGGCCGTAAACAGGACCGTCTCCTTGATAATCGCCGCCGCGGTATTTTTGTATGCGGTCTTCTATACCCTCTATTTAAAAAAGAATTCCCCGTTCGGGACAGTGCTTGGGGCCATCCCCGGTGCGCTCCCGGTGCTGGCGGGATACGCGTCGGTGGACGCAAAATCGGCCCGGCGGGCTGGATATTGTTCCTCGTTATGTTAGTCTGGCAGCCGCCGCACTTCCTTGCGCTCTCACTGAAATACCGGGATGAGTATGAGGCCGCCGGTTTTCCGGCGATGCCCGTGCGCCTGGGGGAGCGCTACGCCAAGGCGTCGTTATTCATGTACGCCACCGCGCTCCTGCCTTTGACGCTCTCTTTGGCGTGGTTCGGCTACTGCACGGTCTGGTTCGGCCTGGCGGCATTTGTCGCGGGGATTTTATTCCTTTTCCTCATATGGTCGTCCGTGATGAAAAAGCGGGAATTCGGAAGGGCTTTTTAATTTCCATCATGTATATCGCGGTGGTCCTGCTGGCCCTGGTCATAGACCAGAAATTCGGCCTTGAACGCCGCATTTGACAGGGAAACGCCTTTTCTGCTAAACTAAAATGAGAAAAATACAATTCTTTACCAAAGAAGACTTTAGAGTAATATCCAATTAAGAACCTTCCACCAGTAGTCCGATGAAGTCCATAAAGAAATCGGGTCTTAAAAACCTGCTTAAACGCTAATTACAATTGATATGTCTTGCAGCGCGCCCCTGTGGAGCGGCTCCACAAGGGCGTCTGGGAAGCCGGGGACGGACAAACCATACAGAGACTTGTGCCGACACCCGAAGGTAAAATGCCCTTCCCGGCTTCCATGCCTGTGTCATCCGCGAACGGGGTCGAAACCATGCGCGTAGTAATGTTCTATCACTCGATCGTCTCGGACTGGAACCACACGAACGCGCATTTCCTCCGGGGAGTGGTGACGGAGATGACGGCGCGCGGGCACGACGTGACGGTCTTCGAACCGAAGGACGGCTGGAGCAGACAGAGCCTTATGACGGAGCATGGCCGCGAGGCGCTTCGGAAGTTCCGGCGTGCGTACCCTCATATCAGTTACAGCTATTACAACACGGATAATATCAACCTCGACCTGGCGCTGGACGGCGCGGAACTGGTGATGGTCCACGAGTGGAACGAAAGGGCGCTGGTGTCGAAAATCGGGGAGCACCGGAAAAAGAGGGGGCGATATAAGCTCCTTTTCCACGACGCGCACCGCCGCGCCCTGGCCTCCACGGATTCCATGTCCGGATATGACCTCTCCGGCTACGACGGCGTCCTTGCATATGGCGCGGCAATCCGCGATATCTATCTCTCGCGCGGCTGGGCCAGGGATGCATGGGTGTGGCACGAAGCCGCGGACGTGCGGGTTTTCAGGCCGTTAAACGACAAGGAGCCCTGGGGAGACGTGGTCTTTATAGGAAACTGGGGCGAGGAGGGGCGGCTGGCCGGGATAATGGAGTTCCTGGTCGAGCCGGTGAAGGCGCTGGGCCTTAAGGCGCGGGTCTATGGGGCTGGCTACCCGGAAGAGGCGCAGAGGGAGTTTAAAAAGGCCGGGATAGAATATGGCGGCTGGCTTCCGAACTTCGAGGTGCCGCAGGTACTCTCACGCTATAAATTAACGGTACACATCCCCGAAAGGCCATACTCCGAGGCCCTGGCCGGAATACCCGCGATAGAACATTTTGAGGCCCTGGCCTGCGGCATCCCCCTATCTCGGCCCCCTGGAACGATGACGAAGGGCTTTTTGCCGAGGGGCGGGATTATCTTTGCGCAAAAGACGGCAAGGAGATGGCGGGGCTGATGGCGGAGCTGACAGCCGACGCGCAGTCTCAGGGAGAGGCTTTCAGAGCATGGGCTGATGACCGTCCTGACGTGGCATACGTGCGGACACAGGGTAAACGAGCTGATGGATGTGCTGATTAAGGTCTCAGGGGCATGCAAGGTATCGAGGGGGAAAAAGGTCTCGAGAGAAAAAAAGCTGGCGGGCGCGCGGTAAGCCGGCCGGGAAATACGACGGGGGGGGAAATGCGCATCGTAATACTCGGTCTTTCCATAACTTCTTCCTGGGGCAACGGCCATGCCAACACCTATCGGGGCCTGGTGCGGGAGCTTTCCGCCTTTGGCCATGACGTCCTCTTCCTTGAGCGGGACATGCCGTGGTTCGCCCAGAACCGCGACCTCCCGGAGCCGCCGTACTGCCGGACCTATCTCTATAACGGCATACCCGAACTGAAGAAAAAGTTTACTGAGGATATAAGGGACGCGGACTGCGTCATCGTCGGCTCATGCGTGCCGGAAGGCGAGAAGGTGGGCGACCTCGTGACATCCAGGGCGCAGGGAGTGACGGCATTTTACGATATGGACGCCCCCGTCACACTCTCGTATCTGCAAAAAAATAAATGCAGCTACTTAACCCGCAAACAGGTAAGGAGTTACTGCCTCTACCTCTCCTCTACCTCCGGCCCGACCCTTGAAAGGATAGAGCGGGAGTTCGGCTCGCCTATGGCGCGCCCCCTTTTACTGTCTTCGGACCCGGATAACTACTACCCGGAATGCGGCCAGCCCACATGGGACCTGGGGTATCTGGGGACGTACAGCCATGACCGCCAGACAGACCTTGAAGAACTGATGCTGAAGGCCGCCGGCACGCTCAAAACGAGGTCTTTCGTGGTGGCGGGGCCACGGTACCCGGAAGAGATAATCTGGCCGTTCAACGTGCAGAGGATAGAGCACCTGCCGCCGGATATGCACAGGAAGTTCTACAACCAGCAGAGGTTCACCCTTAACGTCACCCGCTCCGACATGAAAAAGGCGGGCTACTCCCCGTCCGCGCGCCTTTTCGAGGCGGCGGCCTGCGGCACGCCGATTATAAGCGACCTGTGGGAAGGCTTAAGCGATATCTTTGAGCCTGGAAGAGAGGTGCTTGTCTCGCGCTCGGCGGAGGAGACGATGGACTACCTGCTTTACCTGCCCGAGAGTGAAAGGGTAACGATGGGGATCCGGGCCAGGGAGCGTGTTTTAAGCTCTCATACCGCCGTACACAGGGCGGCCGAGCTTGAAAAATATATCAAACAGGCGGCATATGCGGGAGAATATCAAAAGGCGGGATAAACCGACCGGACTCCGCCTTCTTTTTAAGCTCCCTCAGCATCGTTGCGGTAACTTTGCGTATCCTGGCCGCCGGCAGCATCATCAAGAACGGCCTCAGGCCGGCGAACCTCTCCCTGCTTACGACCTGCACGGCTCCGCCCAGGTCCGTAAACAGAAACTCGTGCTTTGCGGATACCCCGAATTTCCTGGCCGACCAGACCACCTGGTCGTGCGGCACCACGCACTCGACCAGGGGCTTTATCGAAAACGGCAGCGCGTAAAGTCTTATTTTAAGCGACAGCCTCTGCCCCTCGGAAATGAAATAACAGACCCTCCGGTCTCGCGGCCTCCTTCATGGAATGGTTCCACTGGTTCCAGCACGCAAGGTCGGTGAAGATGTCCCAGACGCGGTCCATCCCGGAGAATATAGTCACGGATTCGACTATTTCCATCGGGTAATTATATCACACCCGGACCGGCATCAGCATGATGGGTATGCCCTGGTTGTAGAAGTAGCGCTGGACCGCGAAGATGGTGTAGTTGTGGAGCATCCCGGTGAATATGTTGGGGTTCGGGAAAACTAACTGTCCGCCGAAGAAGGTGACGTTCGGGAAGCGTTCGAGTATTTTTGGGGAGACCTTCGATATCTCGCCTACGACGTCCGTGCCGAACGAGGAGTAGCCCTCCGCGTAAAGGCCATGCGTCCGGGCCAGCTTCACGTATTTGTCCAGGTCTTCGTTTACCTTCTTCTTGAGGGCCTCCAGCTCTTCCGCGCCCTTGAAAGTGCCCGCGTCCACTATGCCCACTTCGATAAACACGAAGTTCTTGAACGTCCCTCCGAACTGGCGGATGACGTTTAAGAACGTGTGCAGCCCCAGGCCGTTATATCCGCTGACCAGGATAATCGCCGTCTTCGCCCTGGGGTCGGCGGCTGGCGCGTTGCCCGCCGTCTTCGCCGGGGCCTCATGGATACTGTACCCCGCCGCCTCGACAAGCGAGTCCAGCCTGGCTAAGGAGCTTGGCGGTATTTAGGTAATGCCTTTTTATCAGTAACGCCATGCCTATCAGTACCCCTGTTATGACTATCGTTATCCAGCCGCCTTCCGTGAATTTCAGTATGACGACCGAGACGAGTATGAAGGAGGTCAGGGAAAGTCCCAGCCCGTTTATGAAAAGCTTTTTCCTCCAGTGCTCAGCAACGCCGCGCTCGATCCACCAGTGCCGCACCATGCCGAGCTGGGACAGTGAAAACGTTATGAAGACGTTTATGGAGTAGAGCACCACGAGAAAACCCACCGAGCCCCTGGTAATCACCATCATCAGGAAGGCGACCAGCCCCATTATGAATATGCCCTTCTGGGTGACGAGCCTGTCGGAAAACGTCGCGAACTTGGTCGGGAACCAGCGGTCGAGCGCCATGTTCGCCAGGACCCTCGGCCCGTCCAGGAAGCCCGCCTGGGCCGCGACCAGGAGCAGTATCGCCTCCGAGACCAGGGTAACGATCAGCAGGACGTATCCCCCGGTGCCCCAGCCTTTCGTGACCGACTCGTACAGCACGGCGTTCAGGGTCTTGCCATGTACGGGGTGAACGCCGTAGAGCAGGTAGGCGACCATCAGGCCCACGACCATGAACGAAAGCGAAAAGGCCATGTACCGCATGGTATGTTTGCCCGTCTTCACCTTCGGCTCGCGTAGGATGGGCAGGCCGTTACTGACGGCCTCGATGCCGGTAAAGGTGCCCGCGCCCATGCTGTACGCCCTGAGGATCAAGAAAATCATCCCGAAAGTCCCGAGGGCCGACCGGGTACTATGCACGTCCGCCCTCGTCGCGGCCATCATTGCCGGGAAATGCCCGGAGTTGGCCGCCACCGCATAGACGATGAAAAAGATGTGGGTCAGGAGGAAGACCATGAACAGGGGCACGAGCGGGAGGACCGATTCCTTGACGCCCCGCATGTTCATTACCGTCATGCAAAGCAGCGCAAAAAAGGCGAAATAGAGCTTGTACGGAAGCCATGCCGCCGGCAGGAAACTGAAGATGGAGTCCGCGCCGGCGGCTATGGAGATGGTGATGGTCAGGACGTAGTCTATCAGCAGCGCGCAGCCGGAAACCATGCCCGCTTTCGGGGAGAGGAGCTTGCTCGCCACCAGGTATCCGCCGCCGCCGGTCGGGAAAAGCTCTATTATCTGCGAGTAGCTGGTGCTGATTATGAATACGGTAACGCCGGAGGCGATGGCGACGAAGAGCGCCAGGTGCGGGTGGCTCTAAGAGGGCGAGGAAGGCCTCCTCGGGGCCGTAAGAGGAGGAGGACAGCCCGTCCGCGCCGAGGCCCACCCAGGCGAAGAAGGCGATAAGCGAGACGTTGTGGAAGACGTGCGGGTCGTAAATGTCGCGCGCGCCGCCGATGACAACCTTCTTTAGCCAGCCGAACATGTGGATTATTATAACTCCTGAAAAAGAAAGCCGCCGGCAAGACCGGTGGCTTTTGGCTGCTGCCCGGGGTTGCTCTCCAAATGCCTGCGAGGTTAGCTGCCGGGCTCAGGCTTGATAGTACCTTATCCCTTAGAAAGAGCCCGATAAACCGGGCAGCTTGAAAAAGGGAATTCGCCCCGTAAACTTTGGGTCCCCCGCATCCTTCCGGGTTTGCCCGGAAGAATTTCGGCCGCAATTATTTAAAAACGGGATTAAAATAGTCCTGTTTTTATACGTTGTCAAGAATTTTTATAAAGAGCGACGCCTGATGAATTTTTCGGAAAATGTTGACTATCGCGGCTATTAAAAATAGAATGTCTTAATATGACTGAGAAAATATTGACTGTAATCGGCGGCGGGCTTGCCGGGTCGGAGGCGGCCTGGGCCGCGGCCAGACGCGGGATAAAGGTGCGGCTTTTCGAGATGCGGCCCGGGACCATGACCCCGGCGCACAAGACGGGGCATCTGGCGGAGCTGGTATGCTCAAACTCGCTAAGGTCCCTGGACCTGCATAACGCGGTCGGCCTTCTAAAGGAAGAGATGCGGAGCCTCGGCTCGCTCGTTATGGAGGCGGCGGACAGGACTGCCGTCCCCGCCGGTAGCGCCCTTGCCGTGGACCGGGAGGCCTTCGGCAGATATATAACCGACGCAATCCTTGGCCATCCCGGTATAGAGGTAATCAGGCAGGAGATAGCCCAGGTCCCGGAGCCTGTCTCGGTAATCGCCACGGGTCCTCTGACGTCCGACAAGATGGCGGACGCAATAGGCCGCGCTTACCGGGACGGAGCACCTGCATTTCTATGACGCCATCGCGCCCATAATCGACGCCGATTCCGTTGATATGGATATTGCCTTTCGTGCCTCGCGCTACGGCAAGGGCGGGGACGACTACGTCAACTGCCCGATGACAAAGGAGCAGTACGACGCCTTTTACGACGCGCTCTCTACAGCCGAGAAGGCCCCGGTGCGCGAGTTCGAGAACATGCGCTGCTTCGAGGGCTGCATGCCCATAGAGACGATGGCGGAGCGCGGCCGGGAGACGCTGGCGCACGGCCCGATGAAGCCGGTGGGGATTACAGACCCTAAAACGGGCGGACGGCCTTACGCGGTCGTCCAGCTGCGGGCCGAGGACGCGGAGCGGACGGCGTATAATATCGTCGGTTTCCAGACCCGGCTTAAATGGCCAGAACAGGCAAGGGTATTCAGGATGATACCGGGGCTTCAAAACGTGAAATTTATAAGGTACGGGAGCCTGCACCGGAACACGTTCATAAACGGCCCATTGTTCCTTGAGCCTACCCTTGAGATGAAGGGGCGGCCGGGTCTTTTCTTCGCCGGGCAGGTATCGGGCGTGGAAGGGTACGTCGAGTCCTCCGCGATGGGCATACTCGCGGGTATTAACGCGGCGCGTCTTATAAAAGGGCTGGCCCTGGTGACTCCGCCGGAGACGACGGCGCACGGGGCGCTTATCACGCACCTGACCAAGACGGAGCCCGGCCGCTTCCAGCCGACGAACGTGATTTTTTCCCTTTTCCCGCCGCTCGACGTGAAGGTGAAGAAAAAAGAGGAGCGGCGTGAGCTGTTGGTGAAAAGGGCGCTTAGCGGATCTGGAAGCGTGGAAGAACAACCTGGACTGATTCCGGGAGGTTTACAAATGTTTGAAGAACTCGATGAACTAAAAAAACACCTGGACAGCCTGCGCCCGATAGACGCGGACAAGATGGCGGCCATGCAGGAAAAGCTTAAAATAGATTGGACATACAACAGCAACGCAATAGAAGGAAACAAGCTGTCTTTGCAGGAAAAGGCATTCTTTTTGAGGGAAGGTCTTACCTAGAAGGGAAAACGACTCTCGGAATTTCTGGAAGCAAAGGACCATGTCGAGGCCATTTCGTTCCTGGAAGAGGTAGTACAGGAAAAGAAGCCTTTAACAGAAAGGCTGATAAAAGATTTACACGCAATAGTTATGCAGGACAACAAGTATGTATGGATAGGCTCGCCCGAAAATAGGATAAAGAAAAGGATTGAATCTGGAAATTACAAGTACGACAACAACGATGTGGTGAAACTCGGCGGCACCATACATTATTACAAGGACTATTTGCAGGTTCAGGGAGAGATGGAGGCCTTGATAAAATGGTATCAGGAAAACAAAGTTCATAGGGTAGAGCTGGCGGCCAGGCTCGACGATAAGCTAGTGGCAATACATCCTTTTACGGAAGGTAATGGGCGAGTGTAGAGGCTAGTTATGAACATGATATTGATGCAGGAAGGCTATGAACGAGCAATAATACGAAACGAAGACAAGATGGAATACTAACAGGCGTTGGACCTCGCGGACAAGGGCGACTACGGTACTTTTATTGCAATAGTCGAGAGGGAAGATTACAGGACGATGAAGATGGTCATAGACGTAATAGAAGGCAGTGAGGCATTAGGAAAAGAAGATCTGAAACGCATGATAGAAGGTTTTTAGGAGGAAGTTACAAAACTGGATAAGGATATTGGTGTTATATCTAAGAATGTTGATGATAATATTAGAAAGAAAAACATAGAAAATATTTTATCTTATTTAGAGGAAACTGCTAAAGGCATAATAGATGAAAACGCAACTAAAGAAAGGATTTTTTTTATAGAATCTCGTAATAATTAGAAATAGTTGGTTGAATCATTTCTTACACTTTTTTGTTTAAATCAAAATATAAAACAGATATGGTGGGAGAAAGAATCATGGGAAGATAAAGGTCATTTTAAGTGTACAATAGAAGAAGGTTGCGGTTTTATGATAGTTTTGTAGAGCAGAAGAATGTATATACGCTCCTCGACGCTCCTTTTTGGAGTAATTCCTCGAAAGTATAAATGTATTTTAGTTGCTTTTTCAAAAGTATCAGGTTTTTTAAGTGACAGTGAGAGTGAGATTATTGGCAAAGATATAAAAGAAAAACACATTGAATTGGGGAATGTTTGGGGTGATTATGATAAAAAAGTTCTCGAAGAATTTTTCGTCGATGTGTTTAAAACTTTTATTAAAACTATAAAAAAAGAAATAGAAATAAGAAGGCATATAGCATCAAATGACTGATTATCTTTCAGAGTTCTTGAACTACCTGCGCTACGAGAGAGGCGCGTCGGAGAACACCGTCGTCAGCTATGAGAACGACCTCCGGCAGTTCGTCCTTCACCTGAAAGGTTCGGGCGATGCGGAGCCGGACCTCTTAACGGTGGATAACCTGGACGTGCGGGGGTTTCTCGCGTCTTTGGTGAAGCAGGGACTTAAAAAATCGTCGGCCCAGAGGAAGCTCGCCGGCATAAGGAGTTTCTACCGCTATCTTTTCCGCGAGGGCTTAATCGAGAAGAACCCGGCGAAGGTCGTGGCGACGCCAAGGAAGGAAAAATCCCAGCCGTCCGTGCTATCGGTGGACGACGCGGTGATGCTTGTCGAAGCCCCGCGCGGGGATACGCTGGACGGCCTTCGCGACCGGGCTATACTTGAGATATTCTACTCGGCGGGCGTAAGGATATCGGAGCTTCAGGGTCTTAACCGGGAGCAGGTGGACCTGCCTCAGGGTTTGGCCAGGGTGACTGGAAAGGGAAATAAGGAGCGGTTCGTGCCGCTTGGGGCGAAGGCGGTTGCCGCTATATCCGCGTATATTTCCGCGTTAGACGCGGAGAACAAGGTTGACATCTCGGCCCCGGACGTACCCCTGTTCCTGAACAAGTACAGCCTTCGGCTGTCCGTGCGGGGCGTGCGGCGGGTCGTGATGAAATACGTCGGCGAAAAACTTATACGGGGTAAGGTCTCGCCGCATACGCTCCGGCATACCTTCGCCACGCACCTGCTCGGAGCGGGCGCGGACCTCCGGTCGATCCAGGAGATGCTGGGCCATGTGTCGCTCTCCACGACGCAGAAGTACACGCACCTGGACCTGGAGAAGCTGATGAACGTTTACGACAAAGCCCATCCGAGGGCGAAATAGAACGACCGCTACCTTTTTGGAAAAAGGTAGCACCAAAAACTTTTAGACTTTAACCCCCGCTTTCTTTTGCTACTTTTCTTTCCCGTGAAAGAAAAGTAGAGAAAGGGTTTTTTCTATGATGCACGGAACTACGATATTATGCGTGAGGCGCGACGGTAAGGTCTCCATCGGGGGCGACGGGCAGGTCACGATGGGCGCGACGGTAATGAAGCACAACGCGCGCAAGGTCCGGAAGCTGTATAATAACACGATACTGGCCGGTTTTGCCGGGGCGACCGCGGACGCGTTCACCCTTATCGAGAAGTTCGAGGGCAGGATCGAGGAATACCACGGCAACATAGCGCGCGCGGCGGTCGAGCTCGCCAAGGAATGGCGTACGAACAAGATGCTCCGCCAGCTGGAGGCCCTGCTGATAGTCGCGGACAAGGAGCATACGTTCATCATCTCCGGCACCGGCGACGTGATAGAGCCGGAAGACGGCATCGCGGCCATAGGCTCCGGCGGGCCGTTCGCCCAGGCGGCGGCGCAGGCGCTTATTAAGCACTCGTCTCTTGACTCGCAGGGCGTGGTGACGGAGGCCATGGAGATCGCGTCGAAGATTTGCATATACACGAACTCAAACCTTATTATAGAGGAGCTTTAAAAGATGCGGGAGCTGACCCCGAGGGAAGTTGTTGCGGAGCTTGATAAATACATCATCGGCCAGAATAACGCGAAACGCGCCGTGGCGATTGCGCTACGCACGAGGTGGCGCAGGATGCTTTTGCCTGAGGAGCTTCGTGACGAAGTCGTGCCGAAAAATATCATAATGATAGGCTCGACCGGCGTGGGCAAGACGGAGATCGCGAGGCGGCTCGCGAAGCTCGTCGACGCGCCGTTTGTCAAGGTGGAGGCGTCTAAGTTTACCGAGGTCGGCTATGTCGGGCGAGATGTCGAGTCCATCATCCGCGACATTACCGAGCAGTCCGTCGCGATGGTGCGCTAGGAGCATACCGCCGCCGTGCGCGAGAAGGCGGAGGCCGCCGCCGAGGAGCGGGTACTGGACGCGCTTCTGCCAAGGCGCAGGGGTGATATCGGCCTCGGGTTCCGCGAGTCTGGCATTGACTCGACCGGCCAGCCCGCCGAGCCGTTCGAAGCCGACAGCGCGACACGGGAGAAGTTCCGGAAAATGCTCCGGGAGGGCAAGCTGGACGACCGGACGGTGGAGCTGGAGGTCCGGGAGAAGGGCGGCATGCCGCTTGGCGTCATCTCAAATATCGGCATGGAAGAGCTGGAGATAAGCCTCAAGGAGATGATGGGCAATATGTTCCCGGAGAAGTCCAAGAGACGGAGCCTGAAAGTCCCGGAGGCGATGAAAGTCCTGACGCAGGAGGAGGCCTCGAAGCTTGTCGATATGGACAAGGTGTCCAGGGAGGCGATATCGCGCGTGGAGCAGTCCGGCATCGTGTTCATAGACGAGCTGGACAAGGTCGCCGGCAGAGAGTCCGGCGGCGGGCCGGACGTATCCCGCGAAGGCGTGCAGAGGGACCTTCTTCCGATTATCGAAGGCTCGACAGTCAACAGCAAGCACGGCGCCGTGCATACGGACCACATACTTTTTATAGCCGCGGGCGCGTTCCATGTGGCGAAGCCGTCCGACCTCATCCCGGAGCTGCAGGGCCGCTTCCCGATTAGGGTGGAGCTGGACAACCTGACGGAAGACGATTTCGTCCGGATACTGACGGAGCCGAAAAACGCGCTGATACGGCAGTACGTCGAACTACTCGGCACGGAAGGGCTGGAGATGGAGTTTACGGACGACGCTATACGGGAGATAGCGAAGATCGCCGCGTCCGTGAACAGCCGGACGGAGAATATCGGGGCCAGGCGGCTTTATACCGTGATGGAGAAGCTACTCGAAGAAGTCAGCTTCCACGCCCCGGACGCGACAGAAAAGAAGATAACCGTGAATGCGGAATACGTCCGCGGCCAGTTGATGGATATAACGAAAGACGAGGATTTAAGCAGGTTTATTTTGTAAAACCGTTACCTTTTTGTAAAAAGGTAACACCAAAAACTTTTGGGCTGAACACCCCCGCTTTCTTTTGTGTTACTTTTCTTTCCCGCGAAAGAAAAGTAACGGTTTTAATCTTTCGAGGACTCTATGAAAAAGCTCATCGAGAAGGCCGACATCCTGATGGAGGCTCTGCCGTACATCAAGAACTTCTACGGCAAGACTATCGTCATAAAGTACGGCGGACACGCCATGTCGGACGAGGCGCTTAAGAAATCGTTCGCGAAGGACGTGGTGCTGATGAAATATATCGGCATAAACCCGGTGATCGTACACGGCGGCGGCCCGCAGATATCCCAGACGATGGAACGCATGGGGCTTAAGCCGAAATTCGTTTCAGGTTATCGAGTAACGGATTCGGATACGATGGACATAGTCGAGATGGTCCTGGGCGGGGCGATAAATAAAGAGATAGTGAACCTGATAAACTCAAACGGCGGACGCGCGGCTGGTCTTACCGGCAAGGACGGCGGTCTTATCAAGGCAAAGAAGAAATTTCTTAAGGGCACGTCCGCAGAAACAGGCGCGCCTGAGATAATCGACGCCGGGCACCTGGGCGAGGTCGAGGCGGTGGACTCCGCAATCCTGGAAGCGCTGGACAAGGGCGGGTTTATCCCGGTCATCGCGCCTATCGGCGTGGGCGAGAAGGGCGAGACTTATAACATAAACGCAGACTTGGTCGCCGGGGCGGTGGCGGCGGCGCTGTCCGCGGCAAAGCTGATGCTCCTGACCGACGTGGAGGGGATACTGGACGCGGACGGGAAGCTGATTTCCACCCTGACCAAAACGAAGGTCGCGGAGCTGATAAAGAAAAAGGTTATTTCCGGCGGCATGCTCCCGAAGGTCGCGGCATGTTTCGACGCCTTGGGCGGCAAGGTGGGCAAGGTGCATGTCGTGGACGGCCGCGTCCCGCACGCGCTTTTACTTGAGATATTCACCGACAAGGGCATCGGTACGGAAATATCGCTGTAGTAGGGAAGGTCCTGTAGCGCCGTCCTCTAAGGATGCTAGCGGTCGGCATTCCTGTAGCGGCGCGATGTCCCCTGCCAGAAGGTTTGAGACGAAATTTTTAAGTTCCGCCTGTTCGTCCTCGGCAAGGTGCGAAAATTTAATCGCCATGCCCGGAGGTTGTTATATAGATTACGCGGCCCTTCAGGGACAGGCTTTTCCCGCCAATTCTCAGGGTGACTGATACTTCCGTCCCGATGCCGGGAGGCGCGGGTGCGACTACGAAAATACCATGCTCCGAGATAGTCTGGGCAAGGTAAACCCCCTCCGCTTCTCCATGGCGAACCGTTACCCGCTGGTCGCAATCCGTCCGCAGATGCTTTCTTGCCCATCCCTGGGGCAGGGCGAGACAAGTCTGCATGGCTTTGTTCAGCTCGCTTAAGTTTACAGGCTTCCGCGAGATAATGCGTATAGCCGAGCGATATGCACGACTTCTTTAATTTTTCGTGCTCGGGGCCGCTTACTATTACGACCGGAATTTCCGCAAGGGACTTCTCCTGCTTCATCGTGGACAGGTTCTGCGTGCCCTCTGCCGCCAGCATATCCATGTCAAGCACCATGACGTCCGGCCGGAAAAGCCTCGCAAGGCGCAGGGCCTCGTTCCCGTTTTCGGCGGTGATGACTTGAAGACCCATCCTTACCAAAAGGACGGTCATAAACCTTACAAAGGTTTTACCGTCGCCCACTACGAGTATCTGTCTTTTAACCTGTCCGGAGATTTGAGCCATGTTTTTCGCCTCTTGTCTAAAAGTTAATTATATATTAAAAATTTCTATTTATAACGAATAGTTATAAGGTTAATGAAAATTAATGATAGCGTTAAAATAAAATATTTATTTCGCCCGCCTCCCTTGACATATCGCTTGCCCCCGATTATACTTCATCGTCAAACTCGAAGACTACTCCGGCTCCTGTAAACTATTTTTCCTGAATATTCAATTAGATAGCGAGGCTAAAAGTGACTCTGAAGGAGCGGCTAAACGCGGATATGAAGGAGGCCCTGAAGGCCCATGACGCAGCTCGCCTGTCCACGATAAGGATGGTTTTCTCAGCCGTCCGGAATAAGGAGATAGATTCCCGCAAGGATATGGACGACGAAGGTGTGCTCTCAGTGCTTGCGACTTCGGCCAAACAGCGCAGGGAATCCATAGAGCAGTACGAGAAGGCCGGGCGGCAGGACTTAGTTGACAAGGAGAAGGCGGAGCTGGAAGTAATCCAGTCCTATATGCCCCAGCAGATGGGCCGCGAGGAGATAGAGGCGCTGGTGAAGGACGCGGTCGCCGAGTCCGGGGCCAAAGGGCCTGGCGACATGGGCAAGGTGATGAAGGTGCTGATGCCTAAAGTAAAAGGGCGCGCGGACGGCAAACTTGTAAACGAGGTCGTCAAAGAGACGTTAGGGGGATGAAAATCTTAAGAAAAGGCAAAACCGCACTTTTCTTTGCGGAAAGAAAAGCGCCCAAAAGAAACGAGAGTAACTTCCTTATGGCAGGTCTAACCCCAAAAGGGGGTTTTTTTGTCCGGTTTCTCTTTGCGTTACTTTCTCTTTCCCCAAAGAGAAAGTAACGGTTTAAATGAACGAACACGCATTAAAAGTACTCGAGTTTTACAAGGTCTCCGAGGCTGTTTCCACCCGCGCGGTATCCGGGCCGGGAAGGGCCGAGGCCCTGTCATTCGCCCCATCGTCCGATATAAAAGAAGTCACTCTACGCCTTAAAGAGGCGGACGAGCTGAAAAAATATCTCACGTCCCGGCACGAGTTCCCCATACGCGGCCTGAAGGATATATCGGTCCAGCTTAAAAAGGCGGCGGTGGAAGGGGCGGCGCTATCTCCCGAAGAGCTTTTACGGGTGCTCTCCGTGGCGCGGGCCTCCCGGCTGATGAAGTCCGCGCTCGCGAAAGTAAAGCAGGAATATCCTACCCTAATCAAAAGGGCCGCGGCCCTCTCGGTCTTTGAAAACATAGAGATGGACATCGCCCGCGCGATAGGCGAGGACTCGGAGGTGCTGGATTCGGCCTCCCCGGAGCTTAAAAGGATACGGCACGCGCTGACCCAGGTACGCTCCCGGCTGAACCGCGAATTGGAATCCATCATCCAGGGCCCGTCGTACTCGAAGGCCATTCAGGAGCCGGTGATAACCATGCGCGGCGACCGCTACTGACTCCCGCTCAAGACTAATTTCCGCACCTACCTCCAGGGCATAGTCCACGACCACTCGCAGACCGGCTCTACTGTATTCGTGGAGCCTGCGGCAACGGTTGAGCTTAACAACCGGCTGGTGGGCCTGAGAAACGACGAGGTCCGGGAGATAGAGCGCATCCTCTGGCGGCTCACCGCTACCGTCCGGGAGAGTTGCGACCCGCTCGAAGCGTCTTATATGGCGCTCGTAAAGCTCGACGCGCTTTATGCCGTCGCGCAGTTCGCCCTGGATATAGACGGGAACCTGCCTTCGGTAAACGACAGGGGTTATGTCGAGCTGAAGGACGCACGCCACCCCCTGCTTGTGATGTCCAAGGGCAAGGGCGCGACCGTCCCCCTGGACATTAAGCTCGGGCGCGAATTCGATACGCTTGTAATCACGGGCCCCAATACCGGCGGAAAGACCGTCGTGTTAAAGACGCTCGGCCTTTTGACCTTGATGGCGCAGTCGGGTTTTCTTATCCCTGCCGCGCCGGACTCGGTTATCCCCGTATTCGAAGACGTATATTCGGATATCGGCGACGAGCAGAGCGTGGAGCAGAATTTAAGCACCTTCTCGTCGCACATGAACCAGATCGTCTCAATGCTGGGCGGCGCCAATCGCAATACGCTGGTACTATTAGACGAGCTTGGAGCGGGTACGGACCCGTCCGAAGGCTCGGCGCTAGGCGTCGCTATCATCGAGGAGCTTCACCGGCGCGGGACAAAGACCGTGGTCACGACGCACCACGGGGCGCTTAAGGTCTTTGCGGCGAACACGCCGGGCGTTATGAACGCATCGGTGGAGTTCGACCCGGAGACGCTTCTACCCACATACAGCCTGGCCATCGGAAGGCCGGGGCGGAGCAGCGCGATACTCGTCGCCTCGCGTCTCGGGATGCCGAAAGGTGTCCTGGAGCGGGCGAAAGAAGGCCGGGCGGCGGGCGAGGCGGAGCTTGACACGCTCATCGAGAAGCTGGAAAAAGAGGCGCAGGCCGCGCGTGAGGATAGAAGAAAGGCCGCACAGGAGGCACAAGGCGCGCGTGCGGAAAAGGAACGGCTTCAGGAACTGGTGCGGCGTGCGGAGGACGAGCGGCGCGAGGCGGTGCAGAAGGCAAAGGAAAAGGCGCAGAACGTCATTAATTCATTGAAGTTCAAGCTCCGGGAGCTGGAAGACCTGGCGAAGAAAGCCGCCGCGATATCGCCTGAGCGCGCGGAGGTAAAGAAGCACTCGGAAGAGGTGCAGGCGCTTGAAGCGCAGTTAAAGGACGAGTCGGTCCCGGCGGGTCCTATCAGAAGGCTTGAGATGGAGGCGCTTTCCGTCGGTGACACGGTAAAAGTCTATAAATACAACCGGCTCGGGCAGGTAATAGAAATAAAAAAAGACAAGAAAAAAGTCGTCGTACAGCTTGGCACGATGCGGGTGACGCTATCGCCTAGCGAGCTTGAGCTGTCCACCCGCTCCGCACCCGACAGGGCCAGGACGACCGCGTTCACGGTATCGCGGGCCGAGGAAGACGAGGACGAAACGTCCCCCGGCATGGAGTTGAATATCATAGGCCTACGGGTGGAAGAAGCTATGTCGAAGGTGCAGAAATTTTTGGAAAAGTCCATGCTTTCCGGCCTGGGCAGCGTCCGTATAATCCACGGCCGTGGCACGGGCGCACTCCGTAAAGCCATCCGGGAAGAACTGACGATTACCCCCGGCGTGAAGGATTTCCACGACGAGGTGTTCGAGCTTGGCGGCGACGCGGTGACGGTGGTGACGTTTAAATAATGCCGTCTCGGTCATTAGAGTAACGCCTCCCCCATCCCCCTCTTAGCCTACGAGGGGGATGGGGGACTTCGGAAAGGATTTTGGATGTCAAGTGCGATGCCCCTGGTAAGCGTTATAATACCGACATACAACGGCGAAGCCTCTATCCGTGAGGCGGTCGAGAGTGCGCTTTCTCAAACTTTTACTGACATGGAAATTATGGTCGTTAACGACGGCTCGACCGACGGCACCGGGAAAAAACTTGAAGATTTGATAACAGATGGTCGAATAAAATACATACCTCAGATGAACGCAGGGCCGGGGGCTGCGCGGAATACCGGCATAAAAAATACATCGGGAGAGCTTATCGCCCTCTTAGACCACGACGATTTATGGATGCCGGAAAAGATAGAGAAGCAGGTCCGCTTCATGCGGGAGAATCCGTGGGCGGATGTCGTTTTCAGCGACGGCTATTGCATTGATGAAAAAGGGGGAATGAGCGCGCGCGAGAGAGAGCGCGCGCCAAGAAAATATTCGGCCCGGCCTGATTTTATAGAGATGTTCGGCCAGGGTCTTAATGCCCTGCCGACCTCGGTCATGTTCAGGCGGCAAGCAGTTGAACTAGTCGGGGATTTTAAAGAGAATAAACCGGGCGCTTGGTTGTCGGACGATTGGGACATGTGGTTCCGGATGGCGGCAAAAGGCCTGCGTTTTGCCTTTATTAGTGAACTGCTCTATATAAAAGAGGGGGCACTCGGCGAACTTGACCATGCAAGTACTATCCAGCTCATGCACAAAGGCCCATAACGCCTGTAAGAAAATCGGAGAAGATTTCGCCGTGAGGGATTTAGCGCCTATCAGGAAAAGGTTCGCCACGGGACGCTTTGACGCCGCCCGTAAGTTCATGTACATGGGCCGCTTCAGGGACGGCCTGGCTTCCGGCATTTGTGCCGCCACGTTTCAGGGAAAATATTATTTTAAATTGCCTGGGCTCATTGTGAGATATTTTAGACTTATGCTTAAAAGAAATTTTAAGATTAATCAATAATCTTTCTCGCAACGAATTAATTTTGATTGATTTTGTTATACTTATAATATAAAATAGTTAGTTTCACCGAAGGAAGGCCGTAATTTGGACGGGTTGATCCCCGATGAGGCGCTCGACAGGGTACGTTCCGCGACGGATATCGTGGAGCTTGTATCGCAGCACGTAACGCTGAAACATACCGGCGCGAACTATCTGGGGCTTTGCCCGTTCCATCAGGAGAAGACGCCGTCATTCACCGTCAGCCCGGCTAAGCAGATATTCCACTGCTTCGGATGCGGGGCGGGCGGGGACGCCGTCGGCTTCATGATGCGCCAGGGGAACTACAGCTTCCCGGAGGCGGTGCGCTTCCTTGCGGACCGGGCGGGGATAGAACTGCCGGAGCGGGCGGAGCAGACATCCCACGAAGACTGGGAGAAGCTTTTCGCGGCGAACGAAGAGGCGGCGAAATTCTTTCAGGACAGGCTCTGGAATTCAGCCGACGGGAAAAAGGCGCTGGGCTACCTGAAAGACAGGGGTATGCCTGACGACTCCGCGAAGGCGTTTGAAATAGGATATTCACCTGCGTCGTGGGACGGGTTGACCGGCCATTTGAAGGGCCTGGGGCTCGATTTTAAAATACTGGAAAAAGCAGGTCTTATAGTAAAAAAAGCGGACGGCGCCGGTTACTACGACCGTTTCAGGGGCCGCCTGATGTTCCCGATAAGGGACATTAAAGACAGGGTCATAGGCTTCGGCGGCAGGGCGATGATTAAGGACGAGATGCCGAAGTACCTGAATTCGCCGGATACGCCGCTTTTCAAGAAGGGCGAGACGCTTTACGGCATCGGGAGTTGCCAAGGAAGCGATAAGAAAGCGGGATTTCGCCATAGTGGTGGAAGGCTACATGGACGCCATCGCCTGCCACAGGGCGGGCGTTGCAAACGCCGTAGCCACGCTCGGCACCGCGCTCACGCCCGGACATTTGCGGCTGCTGTCGCGTTTTTCAAAGAACGTGTTGCTGGTTTTCGACGCGGACGATGCCGGTCTAAAAGCGGCGCAGCGCTCTCTGGACGTTTTTTTAAGCTCCACGCCGAAGATGGTCGGCAAAGGTGGCGCTACTGCCGGAAGGGGACGACCCGGACAGCCTGCTCATCCGGGAAGGGGCCGAGGCCCTGAAGGAGAGCCTTAAAGGGCGCGAAAAGTTGCTGGAGTTTGTAATCAAACGCGAGGCCGCGGGCGTCTTGGATATAGACGCCAAAATCAAGGCGGTAGGTACCTTGACCGGAATCCTCGCGCGGGTGGACGACGCGGTCGAGCGCAGCTATTACGTAAAGATGGCGGCGTCCGAGCTTAAAGTCGATGAGTCGGCGGTCAAAGAAGAGCTTGAGAAAAAGACCGCGCAGGTTCGGCAAGTACGGGCATTTACCGTTCCTCGCAAGGCGCGGGGGCTGCGGGGCTTAAGGGCAAAAATTTCGCCTCTCTGGACAAGATCGAGGCGGGGCTTATCCAGTCGGCGCTCAGGGACACGGACGCGGCGCTTTATGCGGCGGATAACTTGGGCGCGGAGGATTTTTCGGACGAGCGGCTGAAAAAAGCCGCCGATGGTATTATTTAAGATGGCCCTGGCCGGGGAGCCGGTAGAGGTCCCGAAGCTCCTTGACGCGCTCCAGGACGAGGATGCCAGGCGTGCGGTACTTGAGCTGTCCGTACGGGATACCGTTTCGGAAGACGCCCTGGCATACGCGGAGGGCGCGGTCCTCATGCTTTTAGAGGCCCGGTATAAGAAGATAGTTGAGGAAGTGCACGTCCTGCTTCAGAGGGCGGGCGCGCTGGGCGAGCCGGAGGCGGTAAAGGAAATTTCGGATTTCCGCATGAATATGATCAAGGCGCTTTCGAAGAAAGATTTTGAACTTTTAAATACATTGCAGAAGGAGCTGGCCGAATGGCAAAAGAAGAAAAGCTGGACGAAGTCAAACAGTTAATAAACGTCGGGAAGGAAAAGGGATACCTGACCTACGACGACTTAAATAATGTCCTGCCGCCCGAGATCTCGTCTTCCGAGCAGATAGAGAACATAATGAACATCTTCGGGGACATGGATATCGAGGTGATCGATTCCGGGCAGGAGGAGCGTTACGCCCGGATAATCGAGGCGGAAGAGGGCGAGGAAGAGACCGCCAAGACCCGCACCTATTCCGACCTCGACTTCGAAGAAGAAGAAGAGGAAGAAGAGGAAGAAGAGGCGCTCGACTTAACCCCCGGCGCGATAGGCAAGACGGACGACCCCGTGCGGATGTATCTGCGCGAGATGGGCACCGTATCGCTACTGTCGCGCGAGGGAGAAATAGAGATCGCGAAGCGCATCGAGGACGGCCAGAAAGAGATCGCGAAGGTGATGTACAGCATGCCCGCCGCGCTCCGGGAGCTTATCTCGCTTGGCGACAAGCTTAAAAAAGGGCGCCTCAGCGTCCGGGACATCGTGCATACCTACGAGGAGGAGTTCGAGGAGATAGCGGATATAAACGAGGAAGAGCTGCGGGATAAGACCATGCGCCTTTTAGACGAGGCGGTGGCGCTTTACGAAAAGCTCATCCCGATGCTCGCCGACCTTAAGAAGCCGAACATCTCCGAGACGAAGGAGAAGAGGCTTAAAGGTTCCATCCGCCAGATAAAGAAGGAGCTTTCCGAGAAATTCGACGAAGTCAACCTGCACCCGAGGCAGGTGGAGCTGGTGGCGCAGAAGCTTCGGGACTACGCCTGGTCGGTAATGGAGGCGGAGAAGGACATCAGGGCCTGCGCAAGGCGCGCGGGCGTGACGATAGACGAGCTGCACAATATATTCTCCAAGCCCGTGCCGGAAAAAGGGAAGGTAAAAGTCCCGAAGAAAGTGAAGCTGAACGCCGACCAGTTCCTGGAACTGGAGAAATCCTACCGGAACGCACTGAAGAAACTGGAGCGCGTGGAGACTGAGACGCTGGTCGCGCCGGACGAGATGCGGAGCGCGGTCTCCTCGTTAGATAAGGGCGAGTTCAAGATGAAGACGGCAAAGACCGAGCTGGTCGAGGCGAACCTGCGCCTCGTCGTCTCCATCGCGAAAAAATATACGAACCGGGGCCTGCAGTTCCTGGACCTGATACAGGAAGGCAACATCGGCCTGATGAAGGCGGTGGACAAGTTCGAGTACAAGCGCGGCTACAAGTTCTCCACTTATGCGACATGGTGGATACGCCAGGCGATTACACGCGCGATAGCGGACCAGGCGCGCACCATACGCATCCCGGTCCACATGATTGAGACGATAAACAAGCTGATAAGGACCTCCCGGCACCTGGTGCAGGAGCTTGGCCGCGAGCCGACCCCGGAGGAGATAGCAAACGAGATGGGCCTGCCGCTTGAGAAGGTGCGCAAGGTGCTCAAAATTGCCAAGGAGCCTATCTCGCTTGAGACTCCTATCGGCGAGGAAGAGGATTCCCATCTTGGCGATTTCATCGAGGACAAGCGCTCCCCGTCGCCTCTTGAGTCCGCGATAAATTACGACCTGTCCGAGCAGGTGCGCAAGGTGCTCCAGACGCTGACGCCCCGGGAGGAGAAAGTCCTGAGGCGCCGCTTCGGCATAGGCGAGGCCGCCGACCATACCCTCGAGGAGGTCGGGCAGGAGTTCGACGTGACCCGTGAGCGCATACGCCAGATCGAGGCGAAGGCCCTCCGGAAGCTCCGTCACCCGTCCCGCAGTAAAAGGCTGAAAAGCTTCGTGGAGGGCGGGGCATAATGGCCGACGTAATACCGTTTCGGGGAGTAAGGTACAACCATTCGTCAAAATTATCGAAGCTTGTCGCGCCGCCCTATGACGTAATCTCGCCGCAGTACAGGCAGGAACTCTACGACCGGGACCCTCATAACGTCGTCCGGATAGATTTCGGCATGCCCGAGGAGGGCGACTCCGCGGACAACAACCAGTACACGCGCGCGGCGAAAAGCCTGAAGCGGTGGATCGGAGACGGGGTCCTGCGGCGCGAAGAGAAGCCCGCGCTGTACCTCTACGAAGTGGAGTACGAGACCCCGGCGGGCGAGAAGAAGTCCATGCGCGGCTTCATCTGTCTTCTTCGGCTGGAGGAGTGGGACAAGGGCATAGTCCTCCCGCATGAAGGCACTCTGAAGGGGCCCAAGGCGGACCGGTTCGAGCTATTAAAATCCGCTTCCGCCGCCGCGAGCCAGGTGTTCTCGCTGTACTCGGACCCGGAAAAAAAGATATCGAAGGCGTTCGAGTCCGCCGCGGCTAAGCCCCCTTCCGGGGAGGCGACCGACGACGACGGCTCCGTGCACAGGATCTGGGTCGTGACAGACCCGGAGATAATCAAGGCGGTGCAAAAGGCCATGGCGGACAAGAAGGTTTTCATTGCCGACGGCCATCACCGTTACGAGACGGCGCTTGGCTACCGCGACTACAGGAGAAGCGAGGCCGCCGCATGGACGGGCGGCGAGGGCTTTAATTTCATCCCCATGTTCCTCTCCAACATGGACGAGGACGGCCTTACGGTACTGCCTACCCATCGGCTGATAAGCGACGCGGGCGAGCTTACGCTGGACTCCGTGCTGGAGCGGTCCTCGCATTATTTCAAAGTAAAGCGGTTCTCGTTCCTCACGGAAAACGAGTATGACGCGCGGTCGGAGTTCCTTCGTTCACTTTCGGAAGCGGGAAAGAATTCCCACTCCTTCGGCTTCTGCTGGGACAGCGCCCCATGCTATTACCTCCTTACCCTTAAGGACCTGGACGACGTCGCGAAGGCGCAGTGGTGCCCGCGCTCGGATACCTATTGCAGCCTGGACGTCACGATACTTCATTCGCTTATAGTGGAGCGCGTGCTTGGCATCGACACGGAGAAGATTGCCGTGTCCCAGCCGGTGCAGTTCGAGAAAAACGCCGACAGGGCGATAGAGCGGGTCGCGGCCGGCGAGTTCGCCATGTGCTTCCTGCTGAACCCGACCAAGGTGCAGGAGGTGAAGGAGGTCGCGCTGGCCCATGAGATAATGCCGCAGAAATCGACTTACTTTTATCCGAAGCTCCTGACCGGCCTGGTGATAGCGGATTTGAACCATATATAAACCGTTACTTTCTTTTCGAGAAAAGAAAGTAACACAAAGAAAAGCTGGGGTTAAAGTCTCGCTTTCTTTTGTGTTACTTTTCTTTCCCGCGAAAGAAAAGTAACGACTTTAAGAATTAAAAAATGCCTAAACTTACCACCATCGCCGGGATAATCAAGGAAGTCCTGAAGGCGCGGGGCCTGGGAAGCGGGGATACGCTCTCTAAGCTCCGGGGTAAATGGGCAAACGCTGTGGGAGGGAAAATCGCACAGCACGCACAGCCTCAGATGATCAGAGAGGGGCGGCTCACCTTGACCGTTGACAGCCCCGCCTGGATGTCCCAGCTCTACCATGCTCTCCCCCGAGATTATAGAAAAAATAAACGCGGCGCTTGAAGAGGGCGCGGTCCGGGAACTGAAGTTCTGCCTGGGTACGCCCGCAAAGAATGAAAAGAGAAAAGAAGGCGGCTCCCATAAAGAAGCGTGAGATTTCGCCCGAGGAGAAAGACGCCATAGAGGCGCGCCACGGCGAAAATTGGGGACAAGGAGCTTCGGTCCTCCGCAAAGAAAATGCTGTCCAAATCATGCAGGAGGGTGAAGTAATGGCCTGCGACTGCAAGAACTGCATCGTCAGGGGCCTCACTATTTTTTCCGGCCTCGGCATAAGCGAGCTTGAGAAGGTCGGGACGCTGATATACCTGAAAAGCTTCCGCCGCAAGAAAGTAATCTTCCTCGAAGACACGCCAAGCAATACCGTTTACGTCCTGAAGACCGGCACGGTCAAGTGCTATAAATCGCTGCCCGACGGCCGCGAGCTGATAATCAGCATCCTCACCCCCGGCGACATGCTGGGCTTCGACTCCCTCTACGAAGACCACTACTCAAATACCGCCGAGGCCATACAGGACACGGAGCTTTGCTGCATCCGAAAAAAGGACCTGGTGGACCTCCTTCAAGAGCAGCCCCGAGGTCGGCGTCCGGTTCATCAAGAAGATGAACAAGGAGCTTCAACTCGCGCAGGAGCGCATCCGGGACCTGGGCCTGAAGGACGCGCGTGAGCGTGTGGCGACTCTTCTGATGACGCTCTTCATCTCTCGCGGAGAGGGCCAGGTGCCCAAGTTCACCCTGTCCCGGCAGGAGATCTCCGAGATGGCGGGCGTCGCCCAGGAAACGGTGATAAGGATAATTTCCGAATTCAAATCGGACGGGCTGATTAAATCGGAAGGCAAAAACATCGTAGTGCTGAAGCCGGATGAACTGCGGAAGACGGCAGGGATATTTGAGATATAATTTCTTCTTTTCTTTTACGGAAAAGAAAAGAAGCAAAAGAAAACGGGGCTAATTTAAGTCCGGCTTTCTTTTGCTACTTTTCTTTCACCCGAAAGAAAAGTAGGAGGTTTATGAAAGAACTGACAGTTGCAAAACGCGCCGCAAAAGAGGCGGGAAAAATATTGCTCTCCTACATGGGGAAGCTGGAGCATGTCGAGTATAAGGGCCGGCGCGACCCGGTAAGCGAGGCGGACAAGGCGTCCGAGAAGCGGGTCGCGGAGATAATCAGGGAGGCGTTTCCGGCGCACGGATTTCTGGCGGAGGAGAAGACCTCGTGGACAGGCCAGGACAAAAGCGCCCGCTGGATTGTGGACCCGCTGGACGGCACGGTTAATTATGCGCACGGCTATCCGCACTTCTCGGTCTCCATCGCGTTCGAGAGGGACGGAGAAGTTCAGGCGGGCGTGGTATTCGACCCGGTGAAGAAAGACCTGTTTTCCGCCGTCAAAGGCGGCGGCGCTTTTTTGAACAACACGCCGATACGGGTATCAAAGACGAGGACGTTGATAAAGTCGCTTATCGTGACCGGCTTCCCTTACGACATCGAGAGCCGCCCGAAGGAAATCCTCGAACCGTTTAACCGGATGGTCCTGGCGTCGCAAGGGGTACGGCGTGACGGCTCCGCCGCACTGAACCTGTGCTACCTTGCCGTGCGGCCGCTTCGACGGCTACTGGGAAATGGGGCTTAAGCCCTGGGACACCGCGGCGGGAATGCTCATCCTGCGCGAGGCGGGCGGAGTAGTGACGGACTTCAAAGGCGAGCCGTTCAAGCCGGAGATGCAGGAGATACTGGCGAGCAACGGAAAGATACAGAAAGAAATGATGGAGGACTCTGGAAAAAAAGGGGCACTAAAAATTACTCCCTCGGCCAGACCTTGAACTTCTCCACCATCCGTATCGGATTATAAGACTGCTTGGATTTTTTCAGGTTCGGCTCGCCCAGGTCCTGCTCGCGGTTCACGAATTCGATATCCGGGAACTCCTGCTTTAAGAACTCGCTCGAAATATATTGATACAGCCCCGAGTATTCCTGGTTCGCTTTCTCCACGTGCACGACGACCATTTCCTCGTTTAAAAGCTCGCCCAGCGACAGCGCCTCGACAACGCCGTTTATAAGGACTACGCCGCCGATGGTGGAGAGGTCTTTCAGGTGGTCCAGCGCGTGCTGCGTCGCCTCCGCCTCGCCGAAAGTGGACGGTATGTTTACGGAGCATTTCTCGCGGCACCAGCGATCGACCAGGTCCTTTGCCTGCGGGACAAGCTCCGGCGTGAGCCTTCTGTATTCCGGGTCATACCTCTTTAGGAATCGGTTCAGCAGGTTCTTCTTGTCGTGGAATTTCCTGCCGGAGAGCGAGATGAGTTCGGCCGTGCTGTAAACGTAATCGCTGTCGTCCTGGCTCAGTTCGTATTTATATTTAGGGTCCCCCTCGATATATTTTTTGATGAATTCCGCTGATGCCAGGTTGACCACGGGCAACTCGTCATCTCTCCCGCATGAAATCCATCTGACTGTTCATCGTTTCCGGGATTTTATTATCGCCGACGGGCGGGAAGAAGTAATATTCCCCCTGGTAGGACTTTGCGTAGAAGAGGAGGTTGCCGTTAAGAGTGCTGATTTTATAATCGTGGACGTGCTTGAACATGAAGAGGTTCGTGAAGCAAAGCTCCGAGACCTCCGGCCTGAGGGCGCGGAATATCGCCTCCACCGGCTCCCGGTCGGAAAGCTCAATAGGGCGGAACGCTGGAAATTTCGGGAAGTCGGCCATTGAAGAAATTATAACACCAAAACCCTTCTTACTTTTCTTTCGCGAAAAAGAAAAGAAACAAAAGAAAACGGGGCTGAAAAACAATTTATCGGGTTTAAACAGTCCGGCTTTTCTTTGTGTTACTTTCTTTTCACCTGAAAAGAAAGTAACGACTTTAGACTTTATATGTTCAACGCCTTTTTTAAGAACTGCCCCGTATACGACCCTTTGGCCTTCGCTATGTCTTCCGGCGTGCCCATCGCGACTATGCGTCCGCCGCCGTCCCCGCCTTCCGGGCCGAGGTCTATTATATGGTCCGCCGTCTTTATCACGTCCAGGTTATGCTCGATGACCACCACCGTGTTCCCCGTCTCCACCAGCCGGTTCAGCACGTCGAGGAGCTTCTGGATGTCCGCGAAGTGCAGCCCTGTGGTCGGCTCATCAAGGATATACAAGGTTCGACCGGTGCTGCGCTTCGACAGTTCTTTCGAGAGCTTCACCCTCTGCGCCTCGCCGCCGGAGAGCGTCGTGGCGGACTGCCCGAGCTTTATGTAGCCTAGCCCCACGTCGTTTATGGTCACCAGCTTGTTGTGTATCACCGGGATGTTCTCGAAGAAGTCCAGCCCCTCGGATACGGTCATTTCAAGCACGTCCGTAATACTTTGACCCTTGTACTTTATCTCCAGCGTCTCGCGGTTATAGCGCTTGCCCTTGCATACGTCGCAGGTCACGAACACGTCCGGCAGGAAGTGCATCTCTATCTTTATCACTCCGTCGCCCTGGCATGCCTCGCACCGCCCGCCCTTGACGTTAAAGCTGTACCGGCCCGCCTTGTAGCCGCGCATCCTGGAGTCGGGCACCTGCGCGAACATCTCCCGTATGTGCGTGAACAGCCCGGTATAAGTCGCCGGGTTGGAACGCGGAGTCCTGCCGATGGGCGACTGGTCGATGTCTATGACCTTGTCCACCTCGTGCAGGCCGAGCACGCCGTCGCACAGGCCCGCGCGCTCGGTGGAGCGGTAGAACTGCTGCGCGAGGGTCTTGTACAACACCTCCAGCACCAGCGAGGATTTCCCGGAGCCGGAGACGCCCGTCACGCAGGTCAGCACGCCCAGCGGTATGCGGACGTCGATATTTTTCAGGTTATTTTCACGCGCCTTCTTTATGGTGATATACTTCCTGGCGGTCCTGCGCATCAGCGGGACGAGTATCTTTCTTCTGCCGGAGAGGTATGCGCCGGTTAGCGAATCCTCGTTCTCCATTATCTCTTTAGGCGTCCCCTGCGCCACCACATATCCGCCGTGTTCCCCGGCGCCCGGCCCCATGTCGATTACGTAATCGGAGCGCAGTATCGTGTCCTCGTCGTGCTCCACGACCAGCACGGTATTGCCGAGGTTCTTAAGCGACAGAAGCGTATCCAGCAGTTTCTCGTTGTCTCTCTGGTGGAGGCCGATGGACGGCTCGTCGAGTATATAGAGCACGCCCATGAGCGAGGAGCCTATCTGCGTCGCAAGCCTTATCCGCTCCGCCTCGCCGCCGGAGAGCGTCGCCGCGCGCCTGTCCAGCGTGAGGTAGTCCAGCCCCACGTTTATGAGGAACCCAAGCCGCTCGTTAATCTCCTTCAGGATCTTCTGCGCGATGAAAGACTCTTTCTCCGTCAGCGGCAGTTCCGTAAAGAACTCACGCGCCCGGCGCACGGAAAGTCTCGTCGCCTGCGTGATATTTACGTCTCCCACCTTTATGGAAAGAGATTCCTTCCTCAGCCTGTCGCCTTTGCATGCCGGGCACGGGTGCGCGCCCATGTATTCCTCTATCTCCTGGCGGATGTAGGCGGACTCGGTCTCATGGTATCGCCTGGCCAGGTTTTTCACCACGCCCTCGAACTCGCGGGTGTAGAACTGCTTCCGGCCGTCGCGCATGAACCAGAACTTTACTTCCTCGCCGCCGGAGCCGTATAAAATCGCATCTTGAGCCTTCTTCGGCAGCTTCTTCCAGGGCGCCGTGAGCGAGAACCCGAAATGGTCGGCTAACGCCTCCAGCATCTGGTAGTAGAATACCGTCGTGCGCTTCGACCACGGCTTGACCGCGCCCTCGCGTATCGATAAATCTTTATTCGGGATGACCAGGTCCGGGTCTATGTCCATCTTCGCGCCCAGGCCGTCGCACTCCGGGCACGCGCCGTGCGGGTTATTGAACGAGAACATCCTGGGCGTCATCTCCGGGTAGGATATGCCGCAGTAGATGCAGGCGAGCTTTTCGGAATAGAGTATGTCTTTCGCGCCGGCCTCGACGGGAGAGATTACGACGATGCCTTCGGAGAGCTTCAGCGCGACTTCCAGGGAATCGGCCAGCCGCTTTTCGATTCCCTCCTTTATGACGAGCCTGTCGATGACTATCTCGATGGTGTGCTTCTTGTTCTTGTCCAGGACGATATTCTCGGAGAGGTCCCGCACCGCCTTGTCTATGCGCGCGCGGACGTAGCCCTCCTTCTTCATCTGGGCGAGCTCTTTTCGATATTCCCCTTTGCGTCCGCGGACGATGGGAGCGAGCACCGAAATCTTGGCGCCGGGGGGCATCGCGGTTATCTTGTCCACCATCTGCGAGACGGTCTGGGAGGTGATTTCCTTGCCGCAGTTGTAGCAGTACGGGTGGCCTATGCGTGCGTACAGAAGGCGCAGGTAGTCGTAGATTTCCGTCACCGTGCCGACGGTACTGCGCGGGTTCTTCGAGGTGGTCTTCTGCTCGATGGAGATGGCGGGTGAGAGGCCCTCGATAGAGTCCACGTCCGGCTTGTCCATCTGTTCCAGGAACTGCCGGGCGTATGCGGACAGGGACTCGACGTATCGCCTCTGTCCCTCGGCGTATATGGTGTCGAATGCGAGGGAGGATTTCCCCGAGCCGGAAAGCCCCGTGATTACAACGAGTTTGTCCCTGGGTATCTCCAGGTCTATGTTTTTTAAGTTATGCTCGCGCGCGCCCTTGATGATAAGCTTGTCCTGCATCTGCTTTAGAACCCCTCTACTCCCCTAACCCATTATAAAACAAGACAGTGAACTCACAATTTTAACACCGGAAGGGGCGTAGCGCAAGAAGATTCAGGGCGGGCGGCCTGCGGGATGCGGAAACTGTTTTTGAGCGGTATAATTTAAAGTGTACCGTTTTATGGAGGTGCGATATGAAGTATTACGTGAGGTGGGAAGTCCAGGAGGGCAATGATGCCAAGGAAGTGATATTAAAACAGCTCGAACATATCGAGAAGTCCGGCAAGATGAAGCACGGCGGGGTGCTCCTGGGCGTCCGGGGCGGCTATTTCATTTTCGACATTGAGAAGCCCTCGGAGCTGCTATACCTGCTCGGAACGGCCATCTTTGATAACTGCCACGTAGAGAGCTATCCGGTGGTTTCATACAAGGAGCTGGGTGAATTCCTGAAGGAGGACCTGAAGAAGGCGGCTTGATCGCAGTTTCCAGAGCCGAAGGGCTTTACCTGTCCAGAGCGGTAGCGAAGACAGAAGGCGAAGAAACAAGGCGGCGTAAAAGTTGCCTGTTTCCCGGGCAACATGCAAAGTGAGGGGCAAATGATGAACATCGACGATTTACATGAACAGATTATGCTTTTTGAGGAATTGGAAGATTATTTTTCCCGGGTCCATGCAAAGCCTGCGGATGAGGCGCGCAGAAAACAGTTGCTGCAACAGGTAGTCCAACTGAAAGAGAAAGCAAGCGTGGAATTTCAGGCGCTTAAAGACAAAGAAGAGATAGCGGCTTAAAAGGGAATTTCATTCGGCATGGATATGGAAGCGCCCGCAGACAATGCGGGCGTTTTTTTTAATTTAATGTTTCCGCATCCCCCGCATCGTTAAATTCTTGAAAAAGACACATGTATTCTGTTAAAATGAAGCAATCTCTTTTCCCGTAAGGACTCAGTGAAATTTAACAGCATCTCCATAATGGCAATCTTTGTCTTGCTGGTCTGCCCGGCGGCCGCGAATGCGGTGTACAGGGCGGTGTTGGAGGAGCACGTAACTTACGAGGCTGTCAAGGGTGACTATATAGAGAAGATAGCCGGCATTACCGGAGTAGAGGTGAAATGCCTTCTGGAGCAGAATCCTGAATACAAAAGGAAAAAGTTTCTGCATCCTGGCGACAGATTCAGCGCCGTGCGCCGGACTATAGTACCAGACAAGGTCGCGGACGGTACGCTTATAAACATACCGGACAGGACGCTTTACCAATTCAAGGCCGGGAATCTTGTAACGCATTACCCGGTCTGTGTTGGGATGAGAAACCTCATCTGGCAGACGCCCATAGGAGAGTTCGTTGTGATAGGCAAGGCGAAGAACCCGACCTGGCACGTCCCCAAGCTCATACAAAAGGAGATGGCCCGGAAAGGCGAGCCCGTGAAGGATGTAGTCCCGCCGGGCAAGGACAATCCGCTGGGCAGGTTCGAAGTCAGGCTTTCGGTCAGGGAGTACCTCATCCACGAAACAATCTGGCCGGAATCAATATACAATTACCGCAGCCACGGCTGCATCCGCCTGAAGCCGGGCGACGCCGAGAAGTACTTTAACAGCGTGACCAAGGGCGAGAGGGTGAGCGTTATTTATGAACCGGTCAAGGTTGCCTTGACGGACTCCGGCAGGGTATTCCTGGAGGTGCACGAGGACGCGTACGGCAAGGTCGGAGACCTCTATGGGATTGCGTCCGCCGAAATAACCGGCGCGAACGCCGATAGTAAGGTGGACTGGGACAAGGTGAAAGACGTTGTCGGCAAGAAATCCGGCATCGCCGAGGACATAACGAAGGAGTAATGGCGGATGATTAGCAGGAGAGGTTTTATCAGGGGCTTGCTCGGCGCCGCCCTGTATATCGGGGCGTCAGGGTCTTTTGCGAGTGCCGAGAATGACGCTGGACAAACCATACGGATGTACAACACGCACACGCGCGAATCTATCTCCGTGGCCCACAGGGACGCGCGAGGATACATTCCAGAGGCGTTAGATAGGATAAACCACTTCCTGAGGTGCCACTACAACAACGAGGTGCACCCGATCGACCCCGCCCTTATTGACCTGCTCTGCAAGGTTGACAGAGCAGCACGGCGGCGGGAACGTGCTGCAGGTGATATCGGGTTACCGCTCCCCGGCGTACAACGCAATCCTTGCGAGCAATTCGTCGGGAGTTGCAAGATCGAGCATGCACATGAAAGGCCAGGCCATCGACTTTACAATACCCGGCACACCTAACCGCGACCTCTTCAGGACGGTACGCTCCCTGGAGGCAGGCGGCGCGGGCATATACCCCAAATTCGTGCACATGGACACAGGGCGCGTACGCTGCTGGGGCAACGGCGCGCAATCCTATTCGTAACTCCAAAGTTTCTCTGCGGCCGTGCCCAAAGCTATTCCAGTTTGTGTACGATATGTGGGGAGCGGTAGCTTAAAAAGAAGGCGGCGTAAAAGGGAATTTCATTCGGCATGGATATGGTAGCGCCCGCAGATATGCGGGCGCTTTTTTATTTAATATAAGTAATAGGAAGTGTCAAACAAGTAAAGTGGAATTCAATACTATAAACAAGCGCACACCTCAAAATAATAAATAAACTAAAAAATATAACGAGTTAATTAAGAAAGAAGTTGTAATGTCCAGAGTATTGTGGTATTTTTCGGGAGTAACCAAAGCAGCAAATTTCATATATGCCCTGTTAAGCTATTGATTATAAAGGCGTATCGATCAACAAACAGAATTTTTTTATAAACAGCAAGGAGAAACATGAAAAAACAAAATGCCTCATCAAAAACTGAACCACGTATAGATTCAAATAAAAAACGCGATGTAGTTAGTGAGTCCGATTTTCCACAATTGCCCTTTGAAAAAGCAATGCGTATTGCTCAAGCCATTTGGGATAATCTGGTGGTCATCCTACGGCCCCTCATGATGTTGCTTTTGCCATAAATATGGTCCCCACAAGTGGACCTTGGAGAGGCCTCTGCGGAACTTCCATCGCCTATGGGTTAACTGTCGGTGGATATAATGCCTCAAAAATTGAACTAACTCCGCTGGGCAGGAGAATTGTTGCTCCTACTGAAGAGGGCGAAAGTACCGGTGCTATACGTGAAGCTATTCTTAAACCGAAAATCATGAATCTTTTTTTTACGAGATATGATCGTGCAAAATTTCCGCCGCAGAATATAGCAGAAAACGTATTGGTAACAACGGGGCTTCCTAAAGACCGCGTTTCCAAGGCCGTAGATATATTGGTGGCTAACGGGCGATATGCTGGTTTTTTAAGAGATACAAAAACTGGTTTATTCGTGGCATTAGATTCGCCGGCACCGACAATTACTAGCCACTTTGAAGGAACGCCCGCAGAAACGACTCCAGAAGTTTTAGAAGAAGCCCCGGTCATTCGAAAACAAGAAATAAGTCCGCGACAAATGAATAATAAAATATTCATCAGTCATGGGAAAAACAGACAGATTGTTAATCAACTTAAGGAGCTGTTAATTTTTGGTAAATTTGAGCCGGTTTTATCTATTGAAAAGAAATCTACTGCGATTCCTGTTCCCGAAAAAGTTTTTGAGGATATGAGGGCTTGCGCGGCGGGAATAATACATGTGATGAGCGAGGGGGAGCTGTCGGACGATAAAGGAAATGCTTATCCGCAAATAAACGATAACGTTTTAATAGAAATTGGGGCGGCAATGGCTTTGTACAAAAAAAACATAGTATTGCTCGTTCAAAAAGGCGTGGCTCTACCTTCAAACCTACAAGGTCTATATCGCTGTGACTATGAGGGTGAAAAGCTTGATTATGATGCGACGATGAAATTGCTTAAAATTTTTAATCAATTTCAGTTGACTTAGTAGGAGATATTGTTGATCAAGCACAAATGGGCTTAACAGGTTAGTCCTTGTGGCTTGATTGAAAGGAGGGAATTATGCCGCCACCTGATATGTCGCGCCGGGCTTCGGCCGTTCGTGGGCGGCGCGTTACAAATAAAAATTGGGGTGAATGTCCTTAGCTTCCAGGCCGGCCATTCACCCCATTCCCGCGCTAACTATTTGTTTACGCTGTTTGTATTCTAGCAATAGGGCTGATAAAAGTCAATATCTTAGGAGGCTATGATGGCAAACAAAAAGGTTACCACTTTTAAAATAGGCCGGGATGCCGGAACGGGTAAATTTTTCCGGTCAAAGAGCGCACAGGCGCATAAAAAAACGGCCATAGTTCAGACGATAAAGAAGACGAAGTAAGCTAACCTCTTTATCATTCAACTTCCAACCGGCCCTGGCATAAGCCTCGGCCGGTTTTTTTTGTCTGCTCACTTCTTAATAGCCACTCTCGATTCCCGCGCCAACACATCGTCGGGTAACGCTTAATCATATATAAATGGCTTTATGGACGAATTTTACCGGGTATCGAAATCCGGGCGGGTCAATTCCAGCCACACATTATACCCCGGCCCCGGCGCTCACCACTTGAAAAGCCAGGACAGGACAAACCAGCCGACCGTGAGCCCCGCCGCCAGGAAGATCATCGAGCGGTGGCCGTGTATCACGGCTGCAACGCTTAACATTTTACCGGGCTTCGACTCTCCGTTGCAGGAGGGACATGCCTCGTCGAAGACATCCATCTTTACTCCGCAGTGCGGACATTTGCGTTCCATCTCATTCTCCCGGTAATAGTGGTATGCCAATAGACTTAAGAGATAATACTACAGGCGGCATTTTAGTAAGTCAAGAAAAGCCGACGTGACACTTGCCCGTCCTTCCATTCCTAATAGCTTCTCTCGATTCCCGCGCCAACACATCGCCGGTTAACGCTTAATCATATATAAATGGATTTATGGACGATTTTTACCGGGCGTCATTACATGGGGTGTTTAACGGCGTTACGAGGCCATTTTAGGGGGTCAGGGGCGGGTTTTGGAGCGTCGTTTTTAAAGGCATTTTATGCCTATTTACCTTTTTATTTCAATATGTTAAGGCTTGAAAATAGCGCAACTGAAAATCGCGTTTCGGTTTCCGCAACCGATTGATAAATAAAGATATTTTTTTCGAAATTCGCCGAATTCCCCCGGCCCGGCTCCTTAAATAAAGAATTTTTTATTTGAACACAGCTAACTCACTTAATCGAGTGCAGCCCCAGCCTGTTCCCTTCGCTGTCCTGGAAATGCGCTATGAAGCCGTACGCGCCTATCGACGTCTTCGGCATGAGCGTCTTGCCGCCGCTCCCGTCCACCTTGTCCAGCGTCTCCTCGACATCCTCCACATTCATATAAATCAAAACCCCTCTATGCGACGGGATATGGACCTCGCCCTTCACCAGCGCCCCCGCCGCCCCGTACGATGCGGAACTCATAGGGAAAAACGCCATCTTCACCAGCCCGAAATCGCTTACGGAAAGCTCGACATTAAACACGGATTCATAAAACAACCTGGCCCTGTCCAGGTCATGGACCGGGATCTCGAACCAATCCGCAATGTTAATTTCGCGAGCCATATTTCCATGCCTCCAGTATAAAGCGTTGCTATCTATAATTGTAATCTTTAGAAACGATTACGGCAACCCGCCCTGAAAAATCGGGCTTCCAAAAATAGGGGATCGTCAAGGGAGAAAGAGACCCGGCCGGAGCAGGCAAAAATCAGCCGTTTGCGGTATAATTGATATATGAAAAGATTTACGAAATACTGGGGTGGGATATGAAAAGATTAACTAAATACTGGGTCGCGCTGGTCCCGTTGGCGCTTACCGCGCTATATGCCGGGCTTACCATAACCTCCGAGCCGCAGGTGCAGGGCTTGCAAAACGGCATATACGATTTCATATACGACCGATGGATATTAATCGGCCTGGTGGTAACGGTAATCGTGCTGATTGCGGATGCAGCCGGCGACATAAGAAATACGTGGCATAGACGGCACTACTGATCGACCGCAGGTGCGCAGGAAATAAGGGAAATATTACTCCAATATTTTCTCGCCGCTGTCGGTGAACGTGAAGTCCAGGAACCTGTGCGGGGGCGGGCCGCTCTCTATAACTACGCAGCTGAACGGTCTTTTTAGGTGATGGCCCGCTTTACCGGCAAAGTCCGCTTCGCCGTCGATTTTATAGAACTTGCAGCCGTAGGTGTTTTTCTCGATGCTGATATTTTTTATCCGCGTCCCGGAAAGCGATTCCGGCTCCGTTCCGGCCCGGCTTTTTAAGTGGTTGATTATCCTGCCTTCTACGAACCTGACTATCTCGCGGTTGACGTAAATCTCATGTATTGAGACCGCCGCAATCAGAATAGCCGCCGAAACAGCTGATATTATAATGAATTTTCGCGCTTTCAATACTCCCCCCTCGCTCAAGTTCGCCCCCCGCTTTCATACTTTACCACTTTTACCATGACATTTTAAAACATTTGTTTTATTGTTTAATATGGACGTTGCTTACTACAAAAATACGTGAAGGAGTACCTGATGCGAAACTATGACGTGGCGATAATCGGCGCTGGCATAAGCGGGCTCTCCTTTGCCCATTACTGTGCAAAAAGCGGCCTGGAGACCGTCGTCCTGGAGAAATCGGAGAGAGTCGGCGGCTGCTTTCATTCGCACCGGTTCGGCGCGGACCCGAAGCCGGCCGGCCAGCCGGAAGACTTCTGGCTGGAGCTTGGCGCGCACACCTGCTACAACTCATATGCCTCACTCATAAACGTAATAGAAGAGGCCGGGATAATAAAAGAGCTCATCCCTCGGGAGAAGGCGCCGTTTAAAATGCTCTCCGGCGGAAAATTGAAGTCCATCCCCTCGATGCTCAATATTATGGAGCTGATACTCTCCGCGCCCAGGATGCTCTACGCAAAAAAGGCCGGCGAGACGATGGAGTCCTATTACTCAAAGGTTGTCGGGAAAAAGAACTATTCACGGGTTTTCGGCCCGGTGTTCGACGCGATAATATCCCAGAACGCGAACGATTTCCCGGCGGACGCTCTATTTAAGAAGCGCCCGCGCAGGAAAGACATATTAAAGAGCTTCACCCTCTCCCACGGCCTGTCCACGATAACCGACGCTATCGCGGGAGAGCCGGGCATAACCGTCCTGACGGGGCGCGAAGTTATCTCGGTTGCTAAAGACTCTGGCGGCTATCTGGTTACGGCCGCGGGAGGGGAGGAAATAAGGTCAAAATATTTGACCTTAGCCGTCCCGCCGCCAGCCGCGGCAAGGGCGCTTCACGCGGGCTTCCCTGATTTATCCGCGATTCTTGCAAAAATAAAAGTAAAGTCGGTGGAGACGGTGGGCGTACTGCTCCCGAAAGAGGCGTGCAAGCTGGAGCCGGTGGCCGGGATCATTCCGGCTATCTCATCCGGCCCGTCGGGCGCACCTGGCGAGGGCTTCTTCTCCGGCGTCTCCCGCGACGTCGTAAAAGACAGCCGGTACCGAGGCTTTGCATTTCATTTCCGGCCTGGGCTCCTGGACTTAAGCCAGAAGATTGATAAGATTGCGCGGACAATAAATATAAAGCCGGAGCAGATATTAAAGACCGTGGAAAAGAAAGATAACGTGATCCCGTCTCTGACGCTTGGCCATGACGCATGGGTATTGGAAACGGACAGGCTCCTTTCGGGAAGGAGCCTGTTTATCACCGGCAATTACTTTAACGGAGTTGCAATAGAGGACTGCGTGACGCGCTCCGCCTTGGAGTTCGCGCGTTTACGCCGCTCTGCGTAACTTCTCCACCTCTTCCACTACCTCAGGCTTTGTTGCCGGAGGACTGACCGCGACCCCTTCGACATATACCATCTCGCCGCCCAGCCAGCCGGAAACCAGAAGCGCCGCGATGCCCGCTATGGACAGGATAAACGGCGTAACCGCGACCGGCGTGCCTATCGTCCGCAGATAGAAGTTGACGACGAACAGGACCGTTATCGACAGGTTCAGCCCGAGGTGCCAGTATCCTATCGTCCTCGCCCGCGTCCCTTGCGGGATGGCAAACAGGTCAATCAGGCCGAAAACGGCGGCAGTCAGGGCGCCGATTATGCCGATGCCCATGGCGTAATATGCCGCCGGAGCCCATGCCGCGCCCCCGCCGGCCCTTAAGACTATGTCGCAAACCAGAGAAAACACCCACATGCCTATCGGCAGGGCGACAAGCATCGTGTGGATGGGGTGCTTTGCAATTGTTGCCCTCGCGTACATCTCATGGCTCCTTTTGTAAAGAAAGGGTTTAAAATGCCCCTTTACAAGGGCTTACCTATAAATTATAGCATTTATTATTAATAAGTGCAGGAGGCGGTGAGTGCATAACTTTCTTGTTTAATTCCGGAAAATAGGTTAATATGGTCGTCTGATCGCCACTTAACATTAACTCAGGGAGTGGAAATGAAGCGTATTTTTTTCTTAATCGTGTGCATGACGGCTGTTTTATTTTTTTCAACGTCTGCCTTCTGCAAGGTGACCTCAAAGAAGGCGCCCGTCAATCCCGTCGCTAAAAAGGGTGTGCCCGTCCTGTCCGGAAAAGTGGTCGAGACCATGGACGCCGGCGGATACACATATGCGAAGATAGAGTCCGAGGGCAAGAGCCTCTGGCTGGCCATGCCTACGACCAAGTTGAAAGTCGGGCAGGATTATACCTTCAATCCCGGGCAAGAGATGCAGAACTTCAAAAGCGAGGCATTGAAGCGGACTTTCGACAAGATAATATTTACCAATGGGCTTTTGGTCCTCCCCGGCACGGAGGAGTACAGGGCCAAAAATAAAGCAAAAACTTCCGTAAAGGTAAAGGTAGAGAAGGCCAAGGGTTCCGAGGCCCATACGGTAGCCGAGCTCTATCGGGATAAGGCGTCCCTTGGCGGGAAGAAGGTTTCGGTACGCGGGAAGGTAGTAAAGGTATCGATGCAAATAATGGGGAAGAACTGGGTGCATCTCCAGGATGGTACTGGCTCCCCGGAAAAAGGCACGAATGACTTGGTCGTTACGACAGACCAGACCCCCAACATCGGCGATGTCGTTACCGCGACCGGCATGGTCGCCGCGGACAAGGACTTCGGGTACGGTTACAAGTATGAAGTGATAATGGAGCAGGCAGAAATAAAGAAGTGAAATCTTTTGTTACTTTCTTCACCTGGGAGTAACAAAAAAATAGCACGGTTTACCTTCGACTGCATCTCGTCTCCGATACCGGGCCCGGTATCGGAGACGGTTATTGCCGCAATCCCCCCGTCCGGCGTTTCCGCTTTTACCTTCACCTTACCGCCCTGAAGATGGGTTTGACGCATTACCTCAGTCGGCTATACTCTTAAATTGTGACATGTATTATCTTCGTCCGACAAGGGGAAAATCCATGCGTATCGCCCAGGTTTCACCGCTTTACGAGAGCGTGCCGCCCAAGCTTTACGGGGGGACCGAGCGTGTCGTATCGTATCTGACCGAAGAACTCGTAAGGCAGGGGCATGACGTTACCCTCTTTGCCAGCGGGGATTCCGTTACCTCCGCCAGGCTCGTCTCGCCGTGCAAAAAGTCGCTCCGGCTGGATACATCCTGCCTGGACTATATCTCTCACCACGTGCTCATGCTTGAGCAGGCGCTAAAGATGCAGGACGAGTTCGATATCATACATTTCCATATCGATTACATCCACTACCCGACCGTCCGGAGGACGTCCGTCCCTACTGTCACCACGCTCCACGGAAGGCAGGACCTGCCGGACTTGAAGGCCCTCTACGAGGAGTTCGACGACGTGCCGGTAATATCCATCTCCGATTCTCAAAGGCGTCCGATACCGCACGTGAACTGGCAGGGCACGGTCTATCACGGCCTGTCCCCGTCGCTTTATTCATTCAGCCGGAGCCCGGGGAAATATCTTGCTTTTTTGGGCAGGATATCGCCGGAGAAGCGGCTCGACAGGGCGATAGAGATCGCGCGGCGCGCAGGCATGGAGCTTCGGATTGCGGCCAAGGTGGACAAGGCGGACCAGGCTTATTTCGACCGCGAGATAAAGCCTCATCTGAACCACAGAGGCGTCATTTTCCTGGGCGAGATAGGGGAGGACCAGAAGGAGGATTTCCTTAGCAACGCCCTGGCGCTTCTTTTCCCCATAGACTGGCCGGAGCCCTTCGGGCTTGTGATGATAGAGTCCTTCGCTTGCGGGACGCCCGTAATCGCTTACCCGCAGGGTTCAGTCCCGGAGGTTATAGACGACGGCGTTACCGGGTTCATCTGCGAGGATATCGACCAGGCGGTGGCCGCGGTGCAGCGCGCGGCGGATTTCGACAGGCTCTCCTGCAGGAAGCGCTTCGAGGAGCGGTTCTCATCAGGCAGGATGGCGGAAGATTATTTTAAAATTTATCAGCGGCTGGCCGCGCCGGCCAGAAAGCAAACCGTTACCTTTTTTGGAAAAAGGTAACACCAAAAACTTTTAAATTTTTCCGCTTTCTTTTGGTTACTTTTCTTTCACGTGAAAAGATTTATCTGTCCAGAGCGAAGCGAAGACAGAAAGAAAAGTAACAGGGATTTAGATGAAAGACCTGATACAGGTAGGCGACCAGTTCTACGTGCTGGCGACCTCCGCCATGGCGGACGACCGCACGCGGGTACTGAAGGAAGGCGACACCTTCGCCGTCTTCGACCGCTACGGCGATATCTCTCCGCTTGGCCGGGGAGAGCAGGGGCTCTACCACGAGAGCACACGTTTCTTAAGCCGCCTGGAGCTGCGCCTCGGGGCGTCCAGGCCGCTTCTGCTCGAATCCACCGTCCACGCGGACAACAGCCAGCTCACCGCCGACATGATGAATCCGGACATAAATATAGGCGAGGGGCTCCTCGCGATAAGGCGCGGCATGATACACCTCTTCCGCCAGAAGTTCCTCTGGAAGGGGACGTGCTTCGAGCGCTTCCGTTTGTTAAACCACGGCATGGACACGGTGGAGATACCGTTCATACTGTATTTCGGCGCAGACTTCACTGACCTGTTCGAGGTGCGCGGGATGAGGCGGGAGAAAAGGGGCGAGATATACCCGCCGGAAGTGGAAGGCGGGGCGGTCAAGTTCCGCTACTTAGGCGTGGACGGAGTGACAAGGACGTTGTACCTGGAGCCGTCTTTCAAGCCCGAACAGTTGACCGCCTCTCATCTGGAGGCGGACCTGAAGCTTGCCCCGCAGGAGCAGACCGAGATGATGGTGACGTACCGCTGCGAGACGGGAGGCAGGGTTTTCCCCCGCACCACCTTCAGCCATGCGTTCCGGGAAGCGGAGGAGCGACGGGTTGCGGTAAACTCCAACTTCAGCTCCATCGAGACTTCCAACCAGCAGTTCAACGACCTGCTCGGGCGCTCACTTGCGGACACTCAGATGCTCATTACCGATACCGAACACGGCCCGTACCCGTACGCCGGCGTCCCGTGGTACAGCACGGTCTTCGGCAGGGACGGGATTATTACCGCGATGGAATGCCTCTGGCTGAACCCTCACGTCGCGCAGGGCGTGCTGGGCTACCTTGCCGATACCCAAGCAGACAAAGACGACCCGGAGAAAGACGCGGAGCCGGGCAAGATACTGCACGAGACGAGGATAGGCGAGATGGCCGCCGCCGGAGAGATACCTTTCGGCAGGTATTACGGAAGCGTGGACTCGACTCCGCTCTTCGTGATGCTTGCCGGGGCTTATTACCAGCGGACGGGGGACAGGGATTTCATATCGAGGATATGGCCGAACATAGAGCGGGCGCTGGAATGGATTGACTCTTACGGCGACGCCGACGGGGACGGCTTTGTCGAGTATCTCCAGCGCTCCAAAATGGGCTTGGGCAACCAGGGCTGGAAGGACTCCCCCGACAGCGTAATGCATGCGGACGGGAAAAAGGCCGAAGGGCCTATCGCGCTCTGCGAGGTTCAGGGATACGTTTTTTCCGCGAAACGCGCGGCGGCGGAAATGGCCGCGCTGCTGGGCCTGAATTCGCGCGCGGAGCTTCTGAGACGTCAGGCGAAAGCCCTGAAGCGGAACTTCGAAAAAAGCTTCTGGATACCGGGACTTAATACCTATGCCCTCGCGCTGGACGGGAAGAAAAACCAGTGCCGGGTGAAGTCCTCGAACGCCGGACACTGCCTGTACTCTAAGATTGCCGACGCACAGCACGCGCGGAAGGTGGTCGAGGTGATGTTCGCGGAGGACATGTTCACCGGCTGGGGGATAAGGACGCTCTCCTCGTCCGAGACCCGCTACAACCCGATGTCTTATCACAACGGCTCCATCTGGCCGCACGACAACGCAATGGTAGGCGCGGGGCTCGCGTATTACGGGTTTAAGGAGCAGGCGGTGGCGGTGCTTACCGGCCTTTTCGAGGTGAGCCAGTCTATCGAGCTCTCCCGCCTTCCGGAGCTTTTCTGCGGGTTCCACAGGAGGCAGGGCCAGGGGCCTGTGCGGTATCCGGTCGCCTGCTCGCCCCAGGCATGGGCGGCAGGGGCCATATTCCTGCTCCTTCAGGCCTGCCTCGGCATGACTATTGACGCCCCCAGGGGCCGCGTCCGCTTCGACAACCCCCTGCTCCCGGACTGGATTGAGCTGATGAACGTGCGGGGCCTGAAGGTCGGCTCCTCTTCGCTGGATTTGATGTTCCAGAGGCGGGACAAGGACGTCTCGGTGAACGTCGTGTCCCGCAAAGGCCCGGTCGAGGTTATCGTCGTGAAATAATTAATCCACCCTCCATCCCGATAAATTTGCAAATTCAATCTTGACAGATGCGGTTATTTTAATTATCTTTTATTTCATGACCAAATAGATCGGGATTACTTCCACTCGCGCGAAATGCGCAAAGTTATGATAACCTTTACACTTGAGGGAAGCGCTCCTGGAAAGAAAAGGCGGGGGCGGCAAAAGGAGGAAACGATGGAATTATCCGTTGCCGGAGGAAAGACGATGGGAATTTACGCCGATAACTCGCTGACGATAGGAAATACGCCGCTTGTAGAGCTGAACAAGATCGTATCCGGCTGCAAGGCGAGGATATTAGCCAAAATCGAGGCCAGGAACCCGTCCTTCTCCGTCAAGTGCCGCATAGGGGCGGCTATGATATGGGATGCGGAGGAAAGGGGAATATTAAAGCCCGGGCGTCGAGATAATCGAGCCGACATCCGGCAATACCGGTATCGCGCTGGCGTTCGTCGCCGCCGTCCGGGGCTATAAGCTGAGCCTGATGATGCCGGAGACGATGAGCCTCGAGAGGCGGCGGGTGCTGGCCGCGCTCGGCGCGAACCTCATCCTTACCCCGGGCGCGGAGGGCATGCCCGGCGCGGTGCGTCACGCCACGGAGATGGCGGAAGGCGACCCGGAGCGGTGGTTCATGCCCCAGCAGTTCAAGAACCCCGCGAACCCCGCCATCCATGAGAAGACTACCGGCCCGGAGATATGGGAGGATACCGGGGGCCAGGTGGACGTCCTGGTTTCCGGCGTGGGGACGGGCGGCACAATCACGGGAGCGTCCCGGTATATAAAGGGCATAAAGGGGAAGAAAATTCTGTCCGTGGCCATCGAGCCCGCAACCAGCCCCGTGATAACCCAGCACCTCTCCGGCCAGGAGATAAAGCCGGGTCCGCACAAAATTCAGGGCATTGGCGCGGGTTTCATCCCGGACACGCTGGACCTGTCCCTGGTTGACAGGGTGGAACTGGTCGAGGACGCCGAGGCAATCGAGTACGCCAGGCGGCTGATGAAGCAGGAGGGAATACTCTGCGGGATATCCTCCGGCGCGGCCGCGGCTGTCGCGGTGCGTCTTGGCCGGATGGACGAGTTCGAGGGCAAGATTATCGTCGCCGTGCTCCCGGACGCGGGAGAGAGATACCTCTCGACGCTGCTTTTTGAGGGGATAGGAATTTAAGGCAAATTCGTCAGTTTTTTCTTTAGGGAAATGATTTATCTGTCCAGAGCGATAGCGAAGACAGAAAGAAAAGTAATCAAAAGAAACCGGGACTGTCCGGCTCTCGCCGCAATAATCCTGACCCCAGCGCAAACAAAAAAGGGGAGGCCAATCGGCCTCCCCTTCGAGTATATCACAAGGACTATCTGTTCTTGACCGGGTTTACCCTGTCGTAACCTCTCTGCACGTGGCAGCCGACGACGCACGACCCGCCGTTTGGCGTCTTGGTGTATCGTATCGGGTAGCTCAGCTTGCCGAACGGCACCCTCTCGCGGATATGGTTCGCCTGCTTGCCCGCGTGCACTTCATGGCAGGCCCTGCATGTGCGGCCCTTGGGGTTTTTGTTTACGTGCACGAAGTGCAGGTTCTTGTCCCCGTTCCTGAAGCCGGTGAGCGTGGTGGTGAATTCCTCCACCGCGAGGTCCTTGTTATGGCAGGTAAAGCATAGTCCGTATTTGTCGGTCGAATACGCGGTATAAAAATCCTGCGGGAAGGTGTTTATCAGTATTCGCCGGTAGTCGGAGCCGTGCGGGTTGTGGCAGCCGGTGCAGTCGCCGCTGCGTACCGGGCCGTGCTTGTCCGGATTGTCGTCAAGCCACGCCTTCATGTTGATCAGGTTGCCGAGCGGCTTGTTATGGCAGCTCAGGCAGAGGTCCTTGCCGCCCGCCTTCAAGAGGGGCTCGAAGTTCGAGACGTGAGGCTCGTGGCAGTTCAGGCAGGAGCCTTCCATCTGTACGGGCTTATGCGGGAACTTCACCTTGCTGATATATTCCTTCTTATCCTGGTGACATTTATAGCAGAGGTCCGGCGGCGCCAGCAACAGCTGGTATTTGTATGGCGAGCCGTGCGGGCTGTGGCAGTTCGTGCAGCGGTCCGCCACCGGCGGGTGTATCTCTTTTCCCGCCGCGAACTCGTCCTTCTTGTCCACATGGCAGGTGTAGCACAGGTCGTTCCCCGCAGCGATAAGCTGGTACTGGTTCGGGGAGGTATGCGGGTCATGGCAGGCGATGCAGTCGCCGGCCGCGGCCGGGCCGTGAACGAACTTCTGCTTTACCTTTTCGTCGTCGTGGCACTTGAAGCAGAGGTCGGAGCCTTCCGCCAACAACTGGAACTTGAAAGGAGAGCTGTGCGGACTATGGCAGGCCGTGCAGTCCCCGGAAGCGACGGGCCCATGGACGTGGGCCATCGTATTTTTCTTGTCGTGGCACTGATAGCAGAGGTCGGAGCCCTCCGCCGCCAACTTGAACTTATGCTTGCCCGGCGCCGCTACGTGGCAGTCCTCGCATTCATATGACGCGGTCGGGCCGTGCACGAACTTGTTGTCTATTAACTTGGCGTGGCAATTCTTGGCGATACAGCTCTGGTCCGCGAACGCAGGATACGCCATCGCCGCAAAAAGCGCGGCGGACATGGCCAGGACGGCCAGCTTTCCCCTCATCTTAATACTCCCTTTCTAAAATAAATCCTGAAGCGACTTCATGAAACGCCTGCAAGCATCAACCGGCGCCGCCATACGAGTGGAGGCCGGAGAGCAGGAGGTTAACACCCAGATATGTAAATATTACGGCCAGGAAACCAACCATCGAAAGGACTGCCGCGCGCTTGCCCTTCCAGCCGCGGGTAAGCCGGGCATGGAGATAGGCCGCATAGACGAGCCATGTAATAAGCGACCAGGTCTCTTTCGGGTCCCAGCCCCAGTAGGTGCCCCATGCCTTGTTCGCCCAGACGGCGCCCGTGATGATGCCCACGGTCAAAAGCGGGAAGCCCATCATGATAGTCTTGTAGCCGACGTCGTCCAGCGTATCGGCCGTGTTGGCAAGGCCCAGTATCCTGTTGCGGATACTGGCCCCGAAAAGCCAGCATAGAAGCACTATGACAAAAGTTCCGATATAGCTCAGGACCCTTACTACCGGAATACCGCTCCTGAAGGTGCCTTCCAGCATGTGCTGGCCGCCTGACATCGGAAGGACAACGAAGTCTATCCCCACCGCCACGATGACCGTTATCAGAAGGCCGACGCAGACGGTCCAGAATACATAGACCGGCTCTTTTTTGTCCGTAGTGATGATCAGGTACATCAGGCTTACGCCGAAGGAGACGGCGAACGCGGCGTAACCAAGGAAGGAGGTGATGACGTGGATGGCCAGCCAGTAGCTTTTCAGGGCCGGCACGAGCGGCTCGATGTCTTTGGAGATGTTCGGCGCGACGAATATGTACGTCATGGCCAGGAAGGCCACCGGCATGACGAACGCCCCGAAGGTCCTGTTCTTGTAGCGCCACTCGACTATGATGTAGATGAGGATGATGGTCCAGGCCCCGAACGACATGGACTCGAACAGGTTCGAAACTGGAATATGCCCTATGTCCGCGCCTATCTGGTAGGACTCCCACCACCTGATGCCGATGGAGGCGGTATGGGACAGAAAGCCGAAGTAGGTTATCCCGGAGGCGATCTTACCCACCGTCTGGCTCTTGAACACCAGGTAGGCCAGGTAGAAGACCATCGCGAACAGATAGGACATGGTCGCAATCTTGAAAAAAGTGATGTTTATCTCATATGTCATGATGAATAACCCTCCGGAAATACTTCAGCCTTTTCGACTACTGCTTCGATTCCAGTTTATCTATCAGGCGGCCGAACTCGACCTCGAACGCCCCCCGGTTCTTGTTCGTGCTACCCGCCGCCGTTACCGTTACCTGTCCCTTATCGGACCGGATAACCCGGACCCATACCCGCTTATGGAATATGAAGAAGGCGACGAGTATCCCGAGTACCAGCAGCGTGCAGCCCAGCCAGACTACAAGGACGCCAGGGTCGTGAGTCGCCTGGAGTCCGGTATAGTAGGGCCCGCCATAGCCCGTTATGCCTAAGATATAAGGCACCTTTCTCGGCTGGGAATACGGGTCCTGGTTCAGTATCACGGCCTGCTCGATCAAGCTTCCGTCCGGGGCCGTAAAGTTGACGATGGCCACGCCTCTGCCGTTGAACTGGTCGCCCTGGGCTATAAGCTGGTGGTTCGGGCCGATCACCACGTCCGGCGACATGTCCGCGAGCGTCATGCTTATGTCGCTGCCCTGAAGAGCCGTCCTCTCGCCTCTGTGGAGGGTGTAGTCGTGAACATTTGACCCCTGTCCCTTTAGCTGCCACGCGAATGGTCATGGCCGCCTGGCTTGGCGATATGCCGTAGGAGGACTGGAAGAACCGGATGCCCTTGTATTCGAGCGGGTCGTTAACCCGGATGGTCTTGGTCAAAACTTCCTTGCCGCCGTCGATAACCGTCAGGGTGCTTAAGTAGTCGGAAGGCATCCCGCTCGGGTAGAGCTTCAGCGTAAACTTGTCGCAGCGGACCTGGAAGGGGAGCGGCATCTCGGGGCCGACCTTCAGAAGGAGCGGCGGTTGCGTCAGCCCTATTCTATCTGCGAACCCCGCCCTCGTTAATCTGGACCCAGCCCTTGTACCCCCAGAAGGTGCCGATGAGCGCGCCGGCGAATATGAGGAGGACGCTCAGGTGCGCGATATATACGCCCAGGCGCGAGAACTTCCCCTTCTCGGCGAAATACTGTATTTCCTCGCCGGTCCTGTGCTCGCTGGGGGAGTATCCCATAGCCTTGACCGCCCCTTTTGCCATCTGCGCCGCGGCGTCGATATCGCCCGCCACCATTATTTCTTTCCGGAGCGCCATGTTCTTGATGGTGGCGTCGGTCAAGGGCTCCTGCTTCTTCATGACCATCTGGATGACCCTGGGGAGCCTCTCGAGGGTGCAGATAGCAATGTTGGCGGAGAGCGTCAGGAGCAGGAGGACGAACCACCAGGAGTGGTACATGTGGGTGATGCCCAGGGCGATCATCAGGTTAAGCGCACCCGGAGCCTTCTGTGGGCCGAACAGTCCAACCATCATGGACATGTTCTTCATGGGGTCGTCCTGAGCGACGACCGTGCCGATGATGGATACCAAGGCAAGGATGATGAGAAGTATTACGGTGAGTTTAAGCGAACTGAAAAAATTCCATACCGACTTTAAAGGGCCGCCCCCGGCCTTTGGGGCTGGGGTTTTGGTCCCGGCGTCCTTTTGCTCTGCCAATTTTGCCCTACCTCTTTTTCTTGGTTTTTAAATTCCCTGAACCGGATGGGTTCAAGCCATGAATTTATAACATTTATGCGGAGTTTGTGTCAAGATAATAATCCTTCGGGCCTCAGGGTTTAATGCCCGGAAAAACCCGTTTTATTAAATCCTTGGAGAGGGCGCCCTCCCTGATAAGGTAGGGCGGAGAGACGGTCATGTCCAGGATGGTGGAAACCGGCGCGCCGTGAGTTGTGCCGCCGTCTAAAACCAGGTCGACCGAGTGGGGAAACGCGGCCGCCACCTCTGTCGCCTCAGTCAGCCCGGGACTGCCGGAAATATTCGCGGAGGTGGCGGTCACGGGGCCGCCGAAGGTAAGGGCCAGTCTCGACGCGACCTCGTGTTTCGGCACGCGGATCCCGATTTTGCGGGTCTTCGCCGTAAGCACTTCCGGCAGGTCTTCGGACGCATAAAAAATCAAGGTAACCGGGCCGGGCATCAGCTCTAGGACCGCCTTTTTCGCCTCCTCGGAAAGAAAGGCGGTAAGCTCTTCAATCAGGCCTACGTCTCCCGCGATAACCGGCAGGGGCTTCCCCGGCCAGCGTTTTTTGGCCGTAAAGACCTCCCTTACCGCCCGCATGTTCATCGCGTCCGCGCCGATAGCATAGTACGATTCCGTCGGGTATGCCACCAGCCGCCCGGAACGCAGGACCTCCGCGGCTTCCCTATACGCCTCGTCTAAATTCTCCTTTGTCAGGTCTATAATCCGCATGATACCCCTATCTCTTCCGCGCGTTTCCCAGCACTCTGCCGCCGAAGAGGAAAACCACGACGAGGAAAAGTATCAGCAAAATTTCCGACGGGGTCACGTCCATAAATTTCTCCCAAGTCTCGCGATTAAACGGTTACTCTTATCTGTTGCAAGAAAAAACGGCTGATGCTAGACTACGACAATTATACTAAAACAAGGCCTGAAAGGCCAGGCGGATTTATTCTACAATGAGCAGAAGAGAAAACGCGCTGAAACATATCAGCAAAAAAGGGCCCGGCCTGGAAATCGGCCCCAGCATGAACCCCATGGCCCCCAAGAAAGACGGCTATAACGTCCACATCCTCGACCACGCAAGCCGCGAGCAGTTGCTCGATAAGTACAAGAACCACAACGTTAAACTCGAAAAGATAGAAGAGGTTGATTTCGTCTGGCGCGGGGAAGGCTATGCCGAACTGACGGGCAGAAAAAATTATTACGAATGGATCATAGCCTCACACTTAATCGAGCACGTGCCGGATTTAATCGGCTTTTTGCAGGACTGCGACGGCGTCCTGAAGGAGGACGGGGTAATATCGCTCGTCATTCCCGACAAACGTTACTGCTTCGACCGTTTCCGGCCTGTTACCGGGATCTCGAAGATCATCGACAGCCACTTAGGTAAAAACAAGTCCCATACTCCGGGCACCATTGTGGAACAAATTTTAAACGCGGTATCCAAAGACGGAAAGATCGCCTGGGACCGCAAGAATTACGGGTCGTATAATCTCAGTAATAAATTAAGTGTCGCGCAAGAGGCGTTACGGTCCAAGGCTGCCGGGTACAGGGACCGTCATGCCTGGGTCTTCGTCCCCCACTCCTTCAGGCTTATAATCCACGACCTCTTTTGTCTCGGGCTTATTCCGTTTCAGGAAGTGGGCTTCTCGCCTACCGAAGGCTGTGAATTCTATATGACATTGGGCCGGAGGGGCAAGGGGATTGACAAATCGCGGCTGGAAATGCTGCGGATTATAGAATCAGAATGCAGCGTGAGCGAGTATCCGGCGGCGGTTTATAAGGCACTGAAAATGATCGACCGCCTGGCAAAACCAATCTATAAAGCAAAACGCTATATTAAAAAGCACTACGCCTGACCTGCTATTCGCCCGCCTCCTTAAACCCTTTTTCTCTTAGCAGACAGCTATCGCACTTCCCGCAGGGAGCGCCGTCGGGCGCGGGGTCGTAGCAGGAATGGGTCATCTCAAAATCCACCCCGAGTTTGCGCCCCAGCTTCACTATCTCCGCCTTCGTCATTTTAATGAGCGGGGCGTGGATCTTGAATTTTTCTCCCTCCACCCCGGCCTTCGTGCCCAGGTTTGCAGTCCTTTCGAATGCGCGTATGAACTCAGGGCGGCAGTCCGGATATCCGGAGTAGTCAAGCGCGTTCACGCCTATGAAGATGTCGCGTGCGCCCGCAGCTTCAGCCAGCGCAAGCGCGAGCGAGAGGAACACGGTGTTCCTCGCCGGGACGTATGTGGCGGGTATGCCTTCTCCGATTTTTTTTGCGGAGCGTCCCTTTGGAACGGGCATGTCGGACGTTAGCGCGGAACCGCCGAACTTCCGGAGGTCGATTTTTATCACCAGGTGCCGGATAGCGCCCAGCGCTTTAGCGACTTTCTTCGCGGCCTTTATCTCAACCTTGTGCCGCTGCCCGTAGTCGAACGTGATGGCTTGGCACTCATAGCCTTTTGATACGGCGTACGCGAGCGTCGTCGCGGAGTCCAGGCCGCCGGAGAGAAGAACGATGGCTTTTTTTATTTCAGAAAGCATATTTAAATTTAAAAATTGTAGAAAAGTACCAATACAAAAAGTGAACCTGCCATACAAATAAACCGACTAATGGAATTAAAAATAGCCTCTTTTTTCTTTTTATGGCAAACCATATGAAAAAACCAATTAATCCATAAAGTAAACAATTTATCATTATTAGTAAAATTACTATTGCTATATAAAGTGGATCAAACTTTGAAAGTGAAACAAGTAAACCTGTTGGCCAGAAAATAATTTGAATAGAAATCACCAAGAAGCCAATGGCTACATTGATTGTTCTGTGATTATATGTAAATGGAAGAGTAACAGGGGGGAATAAATTTATAGTATATGTAACGAACAGAAAAAATATGGGTATTAAAAATCCCGCTAGCATAAATTTCAGAACAAATTTCTTCATGTTATTTGTCCCGGCATAAAACAGCCCGATAAATCGGGCAGCTACAGCTAAATCTCCTTTAACAACTCAAAATATTCATCCCGCGAAATTCCCGCCGTCCGCAGGTTGTTCTTTATGATGAATACCGGCACTTCAGGCCAATCCGGGATTACAACCGGCCTGTGGGTTCCCGGCTTTGTGAAAACGAAATGGTCGCCCTCAGTTCTGACGCAGGTGAACCCCGCCTTCTCAAAAATCTTCTTCAGCTTACCTGCGGGAAGAGGGTAGATTTTGGGCATTCATTTTGTGGACGCGAGTTCTGTAGCGACAAGCCTGGGAGCAGTCCAATTGCCGTCTTTTTTGTGGTATCCGCATTCTTCGAGGATGTCTTCGAGGGTACCTATCTTTTCCGATTCCTCAAGGAAAAGTCGCACGGCTGTCCTCAGCATCCCCCTTGCCTGCTCAATACTGCTCCCGCAGCTTGAGAGGTCGAGTTCGGGGCAGTAGGAGATGAAATTATCGCCTTCTTTGAAGATCAGTATGTCGTAATCTATTGCAAGCATAGTTAAATTATATGGAAAGAAGAGACAAATTGCAATTGGATTATTCCGCCTTCCCCGCTTCTGGCGGCTTCGGATGCCTTCTGCGCCTACCGGGCTTCTTTGCCGCATCGCCGGGCTGGTCCTGAGCCGTGCCTGGATTGCCGGGGGTTTGCGTAAGCGGCTTTGCCGCAACCTTTGGCGGTTCACCCGCTGGTCTATCGGACGGCCCTCGGGATGGCCTGGCGCCTGATCTCTCTGGCGGTCTGCCGCCGGATCTCTCAGGAGGTCTGCCGCCGGGGCCGCCGCTTCTCGCGCCACCCCTGCCCCCTCTGCCGCCGCGTCTCGCCTCCAGCTCCGCGCGCTCTTCGCGCCTGACCCGGTCGCGCTCCTCCGAGGCCTTTTTCTCCTCCGGCGTGCGTCTCTTCTCCTTCGCGAACATATCTTCGTCCGGCCATGCGACCGGTATCTTCATCCCGATATATTTCTCTATCGGCTCAAGTCCGAATACGTACTGCTCGTCCGCGAAAGAGTATGCCTTGCCCGTCGCGCCAGCACGGGCGGTGCGGCCTATCCTGTGGACGTAGTCTTCCGGGTCCTGCGGGAGGTCGTAGTTGAATACGTGCGTGACGCCCTCGACGTGCAGGCCGCGCGATGCAACGTCCGTGCCGATGAGTATCGGGAGGTCGCCGGCCTTGAACTCGTTCAATATCCTGAGCCTCTTATTCTGCGGGATGTCGCCGGAGATCATGTTCGCGGGATAGCCGTTACGGTTCAGGCGCTCGACCAGCTTCTCCGCCTCGCGCTTCGTGTTCACGAACATCATGCTCCGCTCCGGGTTTTCCTTCTTCAGGAGTCCCAGGAGCAGGCTGAATTTTTCCTGCCGCCCGACATGGAAAAGAGACTGTTCCACCTTCTCTACCGTGACCTGCTCCGGGCTTATCTCTATCTTCACCGGGTTATTCATGTGCTCGTAAGCGAGTTCCATGACCCGGAAGCTGAGCGTCGCGGAGAAGAGCATCGCCTGACGTTTGTCGAACGGGGGCATCCGCCGCAGCATATAGCGAATATCGGCGATGAAGCCCATGTCGAACATCCGGTCGGCTTCGTCGACCACAGCGATTTCGATATATTTAAGCGAGAGCGCCTTCTGTTTGAAGTAATCTATCAGCCTGCCCGGCGTACCCACCAGAAAATCTACCCCTTTGTCCAGGTCGTCTTTCTGCTTCTGGTAGTCCACACCGCCATAGACGGCGAGCATCTTGAGCCCGGTATGCGCGCCAAGCGTCTTCGCGTCCTCCAGGATCTGGACCGCGAGCTCGCGAGTCGGCGCGATTACCAGCGCTCTTGGAGCGCGGCCTTCGGCTATCTCTCCGGTAATGGGTTTCAGGCGGTTGAATATGGTGATAAGAAATGCGGCGGTCTTGCCGGTGCCGGTCTGTGCCTGCACGGCGGCGTCCTTTCCGGCAAGCGTTACCGGGAGGGCGGCTTCCTGCACCGGGGTCAGGTATTTAAACCCTGCTTCCCGGATGCCTTCAAGCAGGTTATTGTCGAGGTTCAGTTGGTCGAATTCCATATGCGATAGACATTTTACACTAATGGCGGATTATTGCAAGTGCCATATGATATTGAACTTGCTTGTCATTCCGAAGACTTCTACGCAAAGGACAGGTTCCGGCGTCAATATATCGCCTTATTCCCATTTGAAAAGGTTTTACATTCGTGGTATTTTAAAGTAAACCATCAGGAGGGCCCTATGAGAATAGCGGTTTCCACCTTTGACGGCAGGACGGTATGCGGGGAGCTCGGAAAATGCAACCGTTTCATGATCTTCGATGCGGACAACCACGGAATTTTAAGGCGCGGTCTCAGGTTCTTCCCCGGACCTGCCCGCCAGAACCTCCTGGAGGACTGCCAGGCAGTGATAACCCAGGGCATGGGAAGGGGGATGTACGACGGCCTGATGTCCGCCGGCATCATCCCAGTGCTGACCCTCGAGGAGGACCCGGAGGCGGCGGTGCTTCAGTTCCTGTCCGGGGGCGTTTTAGAGAGCGTTCAGGAGAACTGGTACTCCAGGGAAGACAATTAAAAGAGTCCCATGAAAGACGACGAGCTTCCAAAGGCAATCTCTCTCATTAAAAAAGCCGTAGCCAAGTGGAAGACCCCGGCGGTTACGGAAATAGCAAAAGATAAAAATCCGTACCGGGTGCTGGTATCCTGCATCTTAAGCCTTCGGACGCTGGACAGGACGACGGCGGAGGCGTCGGCAAAATTATTCAAGCTCGCCGACTCGCCTGGCGAGATGTCCGGCCTGCCGGAGGAAGAGATTGAGCGCGCGATTTATCCCGTCGGCTTCTACCGTACCAAGGCGAAGGTAATCAAAGAGATAAGCGCCCGGCTGCAGGGGGAATACGGGGGGCGCGTGCCGGATTCCATCGAGGAACTGCTAAAGCTTCCGGGAGTTGGCCGGAAGACGGCGAACTTAGTTGCGACGATGGGCTACGGCCTGCCCGGGATCTGCGTGGACACCCACGTCCACCGCATCACCAACCGCTGGGGATACGTCAAAACAAAAACGCCAGACGAAACCGAAACGGCCCTCCGGGCCAGGCTGCCTAAAAAATACTGGATAGAGATAAACGACCTCCTGGTGACCTTCGGGCAGAACCAGTGCAGGCCCATCTCTCCGATATGCTCCACATGTCCGGTGTCGAAATTCTGCGACCGGGTGGGGGTAACGGTATCGCGCTGACTATATTTCCAGGGATATGGAATCGTCGGAGCTTTCAGAGTATTTCGGCGTTTCAGGCTTGTGATGCGGGAAAAGGGAAACCCTGGCCATGGACTCCCGGACGGCCATCTCTATTAAAATCCAGGGAGAGCCAAGCTCTTCGGAGCGGCCAGGGCCGTCCGTCTTGACGAAGTAGTGCGGGGGCAGGGTGTTCAGGGCGAGAGCCGCGACGTCCAGCCTGCACTGCTTGCAAGGGCAGAACCTTTCCGTCTCCGACAGGACCTTGTCGATGAAGTAAAGGACCTTGTCGTAGTTTGCGTTCTCAATCCTGGCGCCGCTCATGCGTTCATCTCAGGCTTCCCCGTATAGCGGTTATAAAAACTCGCATCGTGCTTTATAAATCTCTGTAGTTACAATTCAATTAAGTAAGCAAAATTCATACCATAATTCAAGCGCGGCTGAAACAGGCGTAACGGCCTGAATTTAAAAGGCTTACGAAAAGTTACGCCGCAACCGGCGAATAACCGATGAGTGAAAATACTCACATCAACCATCAAAAAAGAAAGCTTTTCCTCAGGGTATTTATAAATAGCCATGCGGGGGGCGGTATGATAAAATCTATTGCTGACGATAGTTTCCGCCTTTAGCGCTAAAGTGGAGGGATATGGATAAGCCAGAGAAAAAGAAGGCGCTGGACGAGCTTGCGGGGTTCATGGAGCGCGCATACGGAGAAAACCTTATTGCGCTCTATGAGTTCGGCGAAAGCGCGTGCGTGGACTGGGAGGGGAACGGACTGAAAATCCTTGCCGTGCTGGCGACACTGGGGACGAAGGAACTCAGGGTCATCTCGGAGGACCGGCGCAAATGGGAAAAAAACGGACTGCCCGCGCCGCTCATGCTGACGAAAGAGACCGTCCTCACCTCTGCGGACGTGTTCCCTATGGAGTTCCTGGAGATGAAGGAGGCAAATCAATTCATCTGCGGGAGCGAGGACGTGCTGTCTGGTCTTGAAGTGCCGCTTTCCAACCTGCGCCGCCAGCTGGAGGAGCAGGCGAAAGGAAAGCTCATACACCTGCGGCAGTCCTATATCGAGGCCGCCGGGGACAAGAAGAAACTCGGGCACCTTATCGCCGTCTCAATAGAGCCGTTCACCGAGGTGATGCGGAACGCGCTCCGGCTTTACGGCAAGCCCGCGCCCGTGGCAAAGGAAGAGATTATAGGCCGGTTTTGCGCCGAGTCCGGGATAGACCCGGTGCCGTTCAACCAGGCCCTGGAGCTCCGGCGGCAGGGAGTGGGGGGTTTAAAGGGGCCGGTGAAGACAGACCTGGACGGCCTCGAAGCACTGTTTTCCAGCTACCTTGAAGAGATAGTCAAAATCGCGGAAAAAATTGACAAGAACTTCAGTTAAGTATAGATTGTAAAGTCGTTACTTTTCTTTTGGGTAAAAGAAAAGTAACACAAAAGAAAACCGGACTTAAAAACAAACTTACAAGTTTTTGGCGTTACCTTTTTACCAAAAAGGTAACAGGCTTAAAGGTCTCTATGCTCAAAGTATTTAAATACCTCCTGTTCCTGCTTCTGATTTTCGCGCCGCTTGCGGCGAACGCGGCCTATGGCGAGCTTCCGAAGCCCAGGGGATTCGTAAACGATTTCGCGGGGGTGCTCTCCCCGGAGCAGGCAAGCTCTATGGAGGAGTCTCTGCGGGCGCTTAACCAGCGCACTACCGCCGAAATCGCGGTCGTTACCGTCCCGGACATGGACGGCTATGCCGGGCCCGAGGAGTACGCAAACGACCTTTTCGCCGCATGGAAGATCGGCAAGAAGGGCCAGGACAACGGCGTCCTGGTGTTGCTTGCCATGAAGGAGAAGAAGGTCCGGATAGAGGTCGGCTACGGGCTTGAGGGCGCGATAACCGACGGCGCCTCCGGCATGATAATCCGGCAGGTGATGGCGCCGTACTTCCAGCAGGGCCGCTTCGGAGACGGGCTCTCCGCGGGCGTCCAGGCGCTGGCATCCAGAATACCTCCAGAGGGCGTTAAAAAAGCTTCTAAGGGCGGTACAAAAAACTATTCCGGCTTCCTGTTCCTTGCGTTTCTCGCGTTCTTAGTCATCCAGTTCGTCCTGCCCGGCGGAGGCTTATGGGGCCGCAGGCGCGGCGGCATCGGCGGCCCGTTCATCGGCGGCGGCTTTGGAGGCTTTGGGGGCGGGTTCGGAGGCGGCGGGGGTGGCGGCTTCGGAGGAGGCTTCGGAGGATTCGGCGGTGGCGGCTCCGGCGGCGGCGGGGCGAGCGGGGGCTGGTAACATAGGAAACCCTGGAATCGTGAAAAAAAATAATTCTACCGATACTGACGAATAATGTATTCAAAAATAAATAAGCCGTTAATTTGGTTTGAAACAGTAACTGCCAGTCTTTAAACGCAACGAAAGGAAAATGATTTGGAAGACCGTAAAATAGAAGAATCACAGAAGAAAAACGAGGAGGGCCGGGAACTCCTTATGAAGCGCGAATACAGAAAGGCCAGGCAGGCATTCGATGAGGCGATACGTCTGGACCCGAAAAACGCCCGCGCCCATTCGGGGAAGGCAAACGCGCTGTTCGGGCTTGAGGAGCTTGAGAAGGCCGTCAAGGAAATGGAGAAGGCGCTGGAGCTTGCGCCGGACGATAAGGAAATACTGGACAACTACGGCGCGTATCTCTTCAACATGGGCAAGCACAAAGAGGCGCTGGGCGTGGCCGAGCGTTTGACTGACATGATGCCTGACGATGCGGATGCATGGTTCAAGCTCGCCTCCGTTCGGGAAGAGCTGGGCGAAATGGACGCCGCGCTGGAGGCGTATGACAAGTCGCTCGCGCTGGAGCCGGATTTCCTGGACGCGCTGAAGGACAAGGCGGCGCTCCTTGAGAAGGCGGGCAGGCTTCCGGAGGCGGCGGAGGTATTTAAAGTCGCGGCCGAAAAAGCCCCGACCGTAGCTTTTTTCCAGAACTGCATCGGCCAGATAATGGGGCGCTTAAATAAGTTCGACGAGGCGCTCGCGGCGTTCGAGAAGGCGGAGGTTGCCGACCCCGAAGGCGAGTACGCCAAGAACGGAAAGGCGGCGGCGCTTGCGAAACTGGGCAGGCTCGACGAGGCGCTCGCGGCGTTCGAGGACAGGATCCGGCTGAATAAGGACGACCCCTTCGCGTGGGACGGAAAGTCCTTCGTCCTGAAAACCATGGGGCGTAAGGAAGAGTCCGACACGGCCAAGTCGGAGGCGATAAGGCTTTTCCGCATTCTCGACAGCAATGACCATGGGACGTTCAGTTCTAAAGAATAAACCGTTACCTTTTTGGAAAAAGGTAACGCCAAAAACTTTTGGACAGGTTTAACCAGTCCAGCTTTCTTTTGTGTTACTTTTCTTTCTCGAAAGAAAAGTAACGACTTTAGGAGAATCCTATGAGTAAAGGTCTGATTGCGGCGTTAGCTGTACTGGGCGCGATTGTTCTGGTCGTGCTTATGGTAGGCGGCAGCGTGATCGCCACCCGGAACCGCCTGGTCACGATGGACGAGGCAATAAACGGGCAGTGGAGCCAGGTGGAAAACCAGACTGCAGAGACGAAACGACCTCATCCCGAACCTTGTCAATACCGTTAAAGGTTATGCCTCGCACGAAAAAGAGATATTCGAGAACATTGCCGCGGCGCGGGCGAAGATGGCGGGGGCCAGGACTAAAGACGACACCATAGACGGCGCAAACCAGATGAGCGGGGCGCTCTCCAGGCTGCTGATGGTGGTGGAGAGGTATCCGGACTTAAAGGCCAACCAGAACTTCTCCCAGCTCATGGACGAGCTGGCGGGGACTGAGAACAGGCTTTCCGTCGAGCGCAAGCGCTACAACGACCTCGTCCGCGACTACAACGCATCGCTAAGACGGTTCCCGGACAATATGATCGCCTCAATGTTCAACCTGCACCCTGCGACGTATTTCAAGGTGCCCGAGGAAGCGAAGGCGGTGCCGAAGGTGCAATTTTAAATGGGAAAGGTGGCGATATATCCCGGCACGTTCGACCCTATAACCAACGGACACGTGGATTTAATCAGACGTTCCCTGACCCTTTTCGATAAGGTCATAGTCGCCGTCGCCCCAAGCCCCAAGAAGAAACCCCTCTTCTCCGCGAAGGAGCGGGTGAAGATGATACGGGAAGCGACGGCAAACCTGGGCGATCGAGTCGAGGTGGAGCTTTTCGAGGGCTTGCTTGCCGAACATGTCAAGCGAAAAGGTGCAAACGTCGTGGTTCGTGGACTCCGGGCGGTCTCGGATTTCGAGTTCGAACTGCAGATGGCCCTGATGAACAGGCGGCTCTCCGACCAGGTGGAGACGGTCTTCATGATGCCTTCAGAGGAATATTCCTACACTTCTTCAACGGTCATAAAGGAAGTCGCCGCCCTGGGCGGCGACGTCTCCGGACTGGTGCCGGACTGCATACTGCCCTACCTTAAGAAGCACCTGGTCCCCAAATGCAGGGTAAAATAACACTTTTCTAATACTCCGGTGGGAGTTTTTCCCCGCTTTCCATAATAAAAATATTCTAGTCGAAAACCACTACCGCCTTTAGCGACTCGCCCGCCTTCGCGGTCAGCCGGAATGCCTCCCCGGCGTCCTTCAGGGGGAATTTATGCGTGATGATTTTATCCGCCGGGACTGCACCTTCGGAGATTAGTCTTAGCGCTTCGCGAGTGTCGTCGGGGCCGCAGGAGTAGCTCTGGACGATGGTTATCTCTTGAAAATACAGCCTGTTCGGCTCGATTTGCAAAATATCGCCCGGCGGCGGCGGGGTGAAAAATAAAACAGTCGCACCCGGCGCGGCGCACGATATACCCTGGGCCATCGCGGGGATGCTCCCCGGCCCCACTACCACCCTGTCCGCCCCGCCCCCCCCGCCGTCTCCGTCGCCAAATAGCTCCGTCAGCCGCTCTTTCGCATTTTCCCGCCTTACGTCCACAACTTCGTGCGCACCGATTTCAAGCGCCTTCTGAAGGCGGTACGGCACCATGTCCAGGCCGATTACCTTCGACGCCCCCATGTGCCTCGCTAACACCACGAAGAGCGCGCCCATGACGCCGAGGCCGATTACCAGCACCTTATCGCCGGGCTTCACGCCAAGCCGCCGCATCCCTTTCACCACGCAGGCCAGCGGCTCGACAAGCGTTCCGGCCAGATAGTCCACCTCCGGGGGTAGTTTCAAGGTGTCCTGCTTCAGGTTTATGGCGGGGATTTTTACATACTCGGCCAGGCCTCCCGGGAAGATGCGCGAGCGCTTCCATGTCTCGCACAAGACGTAATCGCCGCGGTCGCAGTAATGGCAGCTCATGCACGGCGCGTGGTGGTGGACGAATACCGGGTCGCCTATCTGAAAATCCGTAACTCCTTCACCCAGCGCGACAATCTCCCCGGCCGGCTCGTGCCCAAGGACCAGTGGCGCCTTCTTCTCGATGTACCACGGCATCACGTCGCCTGAGCATATGCCGCAGGCCTTCATCCTGATAAGCGCCTCACCACGCTCCACCTCCGGGACGCGCCAATCCTCTATGCGGATGTCGTTAAAGCTATGTAATACGGCGACTTTCATCTCACCTGTATCTACGGTTTATTTCCGCCCCGACATACCAGCCGACGCCGCTCCCGACGAGGCTGACTATTATTGCGGTAGTTGTCCCGATGAGATCGCCAAGCCACCAGCCCATCCACCCGCCAAGCGTCGAGGTCATTAAGGTAAGAAGAGTTTGCAAAAAAGAGTCCCTTTCCTAAGACTTCCTTTTAAAAATCATACAGCTGGGTTCGGAGCCCGGCGAATACCCGCTGGCGTCATCCCCCCAACGATAGACGGTCCCGTTTTGGAGGATAACGGCGACACCGTCCAGTTCATAATTTTGAGTCAGATAGGTTTTTGCCCAGTTAAAAATCATGGTTTGCGAATCCGGCCGAACCAGCCATGAGGTACTTACGTTAACCATCACAATGAATTTAGGTTTATTGGCTTCTATTTCCCTGGCCAATTCCTGCTGCATGAGGAGGGAATACTTCTGGTTTTCCATCAAGCCATACATGTAAATATGGCCAGTCGCCGAAATCCGGTCGGCATAAAAGAATATTTCCGGCTCCGAACCAAGTACCGCAATGTAATCGGCCGCCGAGGTCCGTTCTTTTATATACTTTGCTATTGTATACGCTTCTGGAAACGGGTTGGCTCCATAGAGTATGCGGCTTGCCTCGGTCGGCCCTACAACAAAGAAAAACTCCCTTTCCGCATAAACACTGTAGCAGATTACCGTAATAAGTATCAATCCCGGAATAACCTTTGAATAAACCATTGCGTTCCAGCGCATCAACAGATTCCTTGTCGAACAGACGGCTATGCCGCTCAGCAGAGCGACAGCCGGGAGTAGCAGCACAAAATAATGTTCACGAAAATAAAAGCCCGGACAGATTGCCAGAAAGGAAAAAACGGCAAAGCCCCCGGAAAATTGTCTGGCCTTCTTCGGGGTAAGGTTTACAAACAAAAAAATTGTCCCGACGCCCGCCAGGGCCCATAACAAAAAAGACTGGCGTGTTATTAAATATGCCTGCGATAAAAAGATCTGGGCCCCCATGTCGGGGGAAACGGAAGATGCATATTCACTCGCGTATTTAAAAGTCCAGAACCAGTATTTGCCGAATACTCCGCACATTAACATGAAAAGGCTGAAAAATGAGAAAGGGATTACCAGAACCTGCCAGAAATAAAACTACACTGCCCGCGGTCCGGCGAAATTCTTTGAATAGCTTTTCCCTCTCTACCCATAGTAGATACATCAGCGCAAATAGCGCAAAGAATACCCCATGCTGTTTCATGAGAAAAGCCAGGCCGAACAACAAGCCGCTCCAGAGATAGAGGCTCATCCGCCTGGAATTTACGGCTTTAAACAAAACCAGGTATCCCGCGAGGGCGAAAAATATGACGAAATTAGTCGCATGGGCAAAAACGCCGAGAACTTCGGGGCCAAGGGAGAGCACCGCAAAAACCGCCGCCGCGGACAAGCCGGCTACCCGGTCGAACAGGCTTTTGGCCAGCAGATAAACCATTATGATGGTCAGGGCGTTTACGATGAGCAGGCCCAGATGGATCGCGGACGCCGACTGGCCGAAGACCAGCATAAACAACGCGTACAAAACTGAGACGCCGGGGAGCTTCATGGTGTATGCGTGGACAAAAGGAGGTATGCCCCGGAGGATAAGCTGGGCAAAATACGCGAATTCACCCTCGTCCCGTTCAAGCGGGACCGGCAACAGGCGGACCCTGACGATCGAGGTAAATAATAAAATTATAAATAGGGCCGCGTAATCCAGGTAATTTTTAACGGGGCTGGCGTTTGGTTGATTGACGGCCATAATATACCTCAAAAAACGTCGCGATTACATGCCTGGAAGAACCAAACCCCGCTTGTAGAGGTGGGGCGTTAAATATTTCTACCCCTGCTCCTTATGCCGGCTGCGGACGGCGCGCTCCACTTCGCGCTTTGCCTCTTTCTCTTTGAGGCTCTCGCGGACGTCGTAGAGTTTTTTGCCCTTGGCTAGGCCTATCTCGACCTTGGCCTTGTTTCCCTTGAAATATAGCTTGAGCGGGATGAGCGTGTATCCCTTCAGGGTGAGCGAACCCTGGAGACTTTTGATCTCTTTTTTGTGCAGGAGCAGTTTTCTCGTGCGCTCGGGGTCTAGGTTCCAGATGTTCCCGTGAGAATATGGCGAGATGTGACAGCCGATAAGCCAGGCTTCTTCACCCTTTATCTGGACATATGAGTCCTTCAGCCTGCGCGCGCCCCTCCCGGAGGGACTTCACCTCCGTCCCGGCAAGGGCAAGACCTGCCTCCAGAGTCTCCTCTATGAAGAAGTCGTGATAGGCCTTCCTGTTTGAAGTTACGAGCTTGAAATCGTCTTTCGGCATAAGGGAAATTTAACACAGGGGGAAGATTTTATAAAGAGGTAAATACAGATGGGGGGAATGGTCTCACGTGCAGAGGCCCCGCCAATAGTGGCGAGGCCCTGTCAAAACCCACCGAGATGTCAGTGCCGGATTACGCCGCCAGAGGCATTCCTCCGGCAAGTTCGCCTTCTTTTTTGTCCTGCGACATGACGGAAAGGGCCAGCCAGGTTAGTCCTTCGACCGCGTCCCCGCCGAGCCGGAGCGATTTTCTGAAGCTCACCTGGGCTTCGCCGAACCTGCCCAGGGCCATCAGGCAACGCGCCTTCTGGTAATGTCCCGCACCGTCCCACGGCGCGCGGGCCAGATAGCCGTCAAGGACTTTTATGGCGTCAGCAGGTTTTCCGGATTTATAAAGACAGGCGCCTTTAATAAGCATAAAGAAGGGCGTTTCGGGGCAGGTTTTTATTGCTTCCAGGCATTTAAGGTACTCCTCCGAAAGCAGGAGCGACGCGGCGAACATTTTCTTGTACTTGGTAGACGCCGGCTTCAGGGAGCAGGCCTTCTCAAAATCGGAGGCGGCTTTTTTGTTCATCGAAAGGAGCATATATGCTTTTCCGCGGAGGTAGAAAAATTCAGGCAGGGTCTTTCCACGGTCAATCTCTTTAGTTAAGACGCAGACTGCATTTGAGCATTTAATGGCATTGAAACGCTTGATCTTAGAGAATTGAGTACTCATGGACAACACCTCGTCTTTAGGATGTGGAGAGAACTATGCCCGATTGGATTTTAGGCGCTCCTTTTTAATATAGCATTAAAAACCGCCCTGTCAAATTTGAGGGCCTTTTTCTTCGTTATTCCCATTCGATAGTGGCGGGCGGCTTACTGGAAATATCGTAGCAGACGCGGTTTACGCCCTTGATTTCGTTGATTATGCGGTTCGATATGGCCCCCAGGAGTTCGTAGGGGAGGTGCACCCAGTCGGCGGTCATGCCGTCCTTTGAGTGTACGGCCCGAAGCGCCACGACGCTCTCGTATGTGCGCTCGTCTCCCATCACACCCACCGTTTGTATCGGCAGGAGCACGGCAAACGACTGCCATATCTCCCTGTAAAGCCCCGCCTTCTTTATCTCGTCCAGGACGATTGCGTCCGCCTCCCGGAGGACCTCCAGCCGTTCCTTCGTCACCTCGCCCAGTATCCTTATGGCAAGGCCCGGCCCGGGGAAAGGCTGCCGCCAGATGATATCTTCCGGCAGGCCCAGTTCCGCTCCCAGCTCACGTACCTCGTCCTTGAACAGCTCCCGGAGCGGCTCGACGAGCTTCAGCTTCATCTTCTCCGGCAGGCCGCCGACGTTATGGTGGCTCTTTATTATCGCCGACGGCCCCTTGAACGATACGCTTTCTATAACGTCCGGATAGAGCGTCCCCTGCGCCAGGTATTCCGCGCCGTCGATTTTGACCGCCTCGGCGTCGAATATGTCGATGAAAGTGTTCCCGATGATCTTGCGCTTTTTCTCCGGGTCTTCCACTCCCGCAAGCCGGGACAAAAACGTCTCCGAGACGTCCACGTATATGAGTTGAAGGCCCATCGTGGAAAGAGTCTGCCGGACTCGCTCCGCCTCGCCCTTCCTCAGCACCCCGTTATTTACGAATATGCAGGTAAGCTGGTTCTCCTATGGCCTTATGGACGAGAGCGGCGACGACGGTGGAGTCCACGCCGCCTGAGAGGGCGCAGATCACATTTTTGCTTCCGACCTGCTTTTTGATTATGTCCACGGAATATTCGATAAAAGACGCCATCGTCCAGGACGGCGTGCAGCCGCAAATGGCCAGGAAGTTCTTCAGTATCTGGAAGCCCTGCGGGGTATGGGCGACCTCCGGATGGAACTGCACCCCGAAGAATTTTTTTGAATGGTCCGCCATGGCGGCGGTGGGCGAATTATCGGTATGGGCAATGACGGAGAACCCGTCCGGCATCTTCTCGATCCTGTCTCCGTGGCTCATCCAGACAATGGTGGTGTTCTCAGGCGAGTCGCCCGTGCCGCCTGCATATTTCAGGAGGTCGCTTTCGTCGTCAAGCGCCAGTTCCGCCCTGCCGTACTCGCGTTTATTCGCTTTCGCGACGATCCCGCCCAGAAGGTGGGTCAAAAGCTGCATACCGTAACATATTCCCAGCACCGGCACGCCAAGTTCCAGGTGGTCTCTGCCGATTAACGGCGCGCCTGCGTCATAAACGCTCGACGGCCCGCCGGAGAGGATTATGCCCTTGGGGTTGAATTCCTTTATCTTTTCCATGCCCGCGTTGTAGGGGAATATCTCGCAATAGACCTTAGCCTCACGCACGCGACGCGCGATAAGCTGGGTGTACTGCGAGCCGAAGTCCAGGACTAAAACTTTTTGCTGATGAATGTCGGACAATTTTATCTCCCTTTAAAGCGTTGACGGGGAAAAGAAGCTTCATTCATAAAATCGTCTAGTTATTTTAACAGTTAGCCGGTGGCGTTTCAAGGCAAATCAATTTCATAGCTCCTCCTGCCCCTGCCGCTTATCTTAATAGCGCGGGGACGAGAGAGGGCGCAATAAAAAAAAGGCGCCGCGTATACGGCGCCTTCATAATTTTCAACCTGAGGGATTCTTGCTGCCGAAATCGCCGGCAACCCGAAAATAGATTTACATGAACCCCGGCCCCTTACTTTTTCCCGGCCCTCTTCTTGCGGGCCTCCTGCTGTTTCCTCTTTTTCTTTACGGACGGTTTCTCGTAGAACTTCCGTTTCTTCAGTTCCTTGAGGAGTCCCTCCTTGGCCATCTGGCGCTTGAGGATTTTAAGCGCCTTCTCGACCTGTCCGTCGTGTACTTTAACTTCCAGGCTTAATCACCCCAATTCGGATTTGATTTAAAGGTTCGTCGGGAAAATGAAGGGACTGCCCCGACCGCATACGTGCCCATCTGCCCGGAAGAATGTCCACTTCCAGAGTATCGTAATGTTTAGCATGGAAGTTAAGTAACTGTCAAGTTATTTTTGTGGTTGCGCTATCCACATACCCCGCCATATATACATTGCGCGAAGCGGGCCTAAGAAAGTTTGGCTTCGGAGAGCTCTATCCCCAGGGCGGCGATTTTCCTGTGCAGGTTGCTCCGCTCGATCTTCAGCACCTCTGCGGTGCGGGAGATGTTCCAGTCGTTCTCACGGAGCTTGCGCAGTATGAAGTCCCTCTCGAACGCGCTTCTGGCCTCCCGCAGCGATTCATATGAGCCGTATGCGCCGCCGTTTTCCGCGCAGGACGCGGGCGGGGCCGTTATCGGCGGCGGCACATGGCAGGCGTCTATCTCGCTGCCCGGCGTCATAATCACCAGCCGCTCGATTATGTTCTTCATCTCCCGGACGTTGCCCGGCCACAGGTAGCCCGCGAAAAACCGCATCGCCTCCTGAGAAGTTTTCTTGACCCTGCTCCCGTACTCGGCGGCAAACTCGCCCAGGAAGTACTCGACCAGAAGCGGTATGTCCTCGCGCCGTTCGCGCAAAGGTGGGACCTCGATGGGTATGACGTTCAAGCGGTAGTATAAATCCTCGCGGAAGCGGCCAGCCGCTATTTCATTTTCTAATATCTTATTGGATGCTGCGATTACCCGAACGTCCACCTTTATCGTCTTCGTTCCGCCTACCCTCTGTATCTCCTGTTCCTGGAGCGCGCGCAGGACTTTCGCCTGGGTACTGAGGCTCATGTCCGCGATCTCGTCAAGGAATATCGTGCCGCAGTGGGCCAGCTCGAACTTGCCTTTCCTCTGGGCGATGGCCCCGGTGAAGGAGCCTTTTTCGTGGCCGAAAAGCTCCGACTCGATCAGCTCTTCCGGGATGGCGGCGCAGTTGACCGTCACGAACGGACCCGCCGGGCGCAGCGATAATTTATGTATGGCGCGCGCGACGAGTTCCTTGCCGGTGCCGTTCTCGCCGAAGATGAGCACGCGGCCGTTGGTCGGACCGGCGAGCATAATCTGCTCCCGGAGCACCTTTATCCTGGGCGATTCGCCGATTATCTGTGAGTTTCCCTCGACCTTCTCCTTTAAGCTCCGGTTCTCCTCTTCGAGGCGGGATTTTTCCAGCGCGTTCTTCACGGTAAGAGAGAGCTTGTCGAGCGAGAGCGGCTTCTCTATGAAGTCGTACGCGCCAAGGCGCACGGCCTTCACCGCCGTGTCGATGCTCCCGTGCCCGGACATCACGATAACGGGCAGCCGCGGGGAGATGTCGCGCATCCTCTTGAGCGCCTCCAGGCCGTCCATCCCCGGCATCCAGACGTCAAGGAGGACAAGGTCCGGCAGCGTGTCCTTCATGGCTTTAAGCGCCTCCGTCCCGCCTTCGGCGGCGGACACTTCATATCCCTCGTCCATGAGGATGTCACGGACGGACTGGCGGATTGCTTTTTCGTCGTCAACTATCAGGATGTGTGACATGTTAAGACTGCTTCCATTTTAGAGATGGTTTTTTTTGAGAGGCGCTGTTCTGCCTTTTCACTTTTGTTGCGTAAGGATTCTTTTTGCCTTTTGAAAAATCGTATTCTCTTCTCATATGTTTAGCCGTTTCCGTCGTCAACGATTAGGATGTGGGACAATTAAAATTCTTGCAAAACTGTTTCTGATTTCATTAATACCATGTGTTATTTTTTTTTACAACATCATCAAATGCAACTTTTATTTCTCTAAACCTTTCTAATGATCCGCCGAAAAGACCAAGCTTCAATAGTAACCAATCGGCACCGTCCTTATCGCTTTCCTTTGAAATTACATCCATTATATTTTTTTCTGGATAATCTTCATTTCTCCAGACATAACAACCCCAGGGACCGTAAGCATGTCCTCGTAATTTTTGGCTATAATCAGCATGAACTAAAGATAATAAATATTCAAACCTATCGAAGTAATTCTCAAATCTAAAATCCTGAGGCAATAAATCCTTGAATGAATTTCTTAAAGTGTTGAAAAGATATTCGCTAAATGGCGTGGGTCGGTCTAGCATGCCTGGGATATGTTTAGCGTAGTCCTGTTTAAGAACTTTGACATTATTTATCTTGAAGATTAAGGGCTGATCCTCACCTGTATCTTTTTTAATTTGTCTAGTAATTAAGAAAGCGAAGGTCTCATATCTACCTGCGGCTAAGGCAGCTATACATCCACTATATAAAAGCAATAGAGCTGGATATTTTCGTAATTCATTCCAAATTACATGGCCACCGGTATTCTCAGGCGGATTAGCTATTCGGTCAAGACATTTACTCCATAATTTGTCTTGCACTTTAGTGCCGTGATAACATCCATTCATAATAAGCTGCAAAAGAATATCTGAAAGAGCTTCATATTGTTGAAGTTGTTTTATAAGTTTCCCTGAATCATATGGGATATATAATGAAGAACTATCTGAAAATAGTTGTATATAAAGCTTTTCTGTCTCGTAAGTTAGCAAATCATGTAAATTTATCCTATGCCTGTCCTCGACAATGTATTTTTTCAAACTAACGACAGCGGCTTTTGCAGATAATGGGTGCGGGCGTGAGTATTCTTCTAAGGCAGACACCTTCTCGGCAAGCTCTTTAAAGAACCCATCCGAGTTAAAAATTGTAATAGTTTGAGCACGTCTTAATTCGACAAGTTTTTTTGATACTTCTCCCAACTCTGCTCTAGTGGTCCAAAAAGTAGTAAACCTGTGGTTCTTGCACCTCTCTATTGCTCCCCGTAATGCTGTATCCCACACACCTGACCAACCACAAACGATTAAACCGAATTCGTCTAGAACCCTATCCAGTAGAGCGTTTATACGCTCGTCATAATCGGCTAGTTCCTCCGGCGTGTTTTTTATGCGAACATCGAGATAATCGCCGTTTATTTTGATTACGGTGCAAGTAGAATGCATAAGCGGCAAAGCACCGTCCACGGCATCTGGCGTACTGATAACTGTCGGGACTATACCAACAGAATGCAAGGCTTCTTCTAACAGCTTATCAAAGTTCGTTGTAATTATGACTTTGATAAAACCGCCGACAACTAACTGAGCAATCGCTTTATGACTTTCGGTCGGTATTTTTAAACCAGCTTCCCTATCTGCCTCCGTTGGTTCAAAATAGCTCCTCAGCAACTGATTGCGTTCGGCAGCGGTTTTTGCAATATCATCTAATAATTTCGAATAGTCAGGATCTTCACCAAATGTGTCTTTATACCATGCTGCGGGGTCTGGCTCACAATCCAAGCCTTTAATCGCGGCTAATTTGCGGATAAGGTCTAATACAATATCCCAGCCTGTCGGAATACCTGAAGCACGAGATACGCCAGAACCAAGCAAGAGGGCATAAACTCCCTTGCTTGACTGCATCGAAAATGCTAACGATAAAATGGGTTCAATCATCGTGGATTTTACCCTCCCGCCGGAAGCTCGATGACGAACTTCGCGCCGTGCGGGTTATTGCCTTCCACGCGGATGTAGCCGCCGTGGTCGGCGACGATGCGGCTCACTATAGCGAGGCCAAGGCCGGTGCCGGATTTCTTCTTGGAAAAATAGGGCTGAAATAACTTCTCCCTGTCCTCCGGCAGAATCCCAGGGCCAACGTCTGCGACCGTAATCCGCGCTATCCGGGCGCGCTTGTCGTAGGCCGTCGCCACGCTGACTTTGCCGCTTCCGTCCATGGCGGTAACAGCATTATCGAACAGGTTAAGGAAGACGCGTTTTAACTGCTCTTTGTCCACTTTTATCGCGGGCATATTGATGTCGAACTCACGCAGTATCTCGATGTCCTTGTGCGCTCCGCCGAAGAGCGTAGCCACCTCGTCGATGATGCCGTGCAGGTCGTTCGGCACAGGCGAGCATTCCGGCATCCGGGCGAAGCGGGAGAACTCGTCCACGAGGTTTTTCATCCCCTCCACCTGATTTATAATCATGGATGTACACTCGTCCACGATGTTGCCGTAGTCCCCCGTCCCTTCAAGATACCGCTTCCGTAACCTCTGCGCGGAGAGCTGTATCGGCGTGAGCGGGTTCTTCACTTCGTGGGCTATCCTTCTCGCTACTTCCTTCCAGGCCGCCGCGCGCTGCGCCCTTATCAGTTCCGTCATATCGTCGAACACCACGAGCGTACCAAGGTATCCGCCTTGCGCGTCTTTCAGGGGCGAGACGAAAAGCCTTAAGTTAAGGGCCCTGCGTCCGACCGTCGACTGGATTTCTTTCTCCATGCCTGAGCCGTCTTCCGCCATGGGACCTATCTGTTCGCGTATCTCCTCAAGCTGATGGAACTCGAAAATATCACGGTAGTTCTTGCCGACGCCGTCTTCCGCGCCCATCTCCAGGATGCGCTGGGCCGCGCCGTTGAACGTGCTTATCCTGCCCCCCCGGTCGATGGTCAGCACCCCGGTATTTACGTTCTCTAACACGGTCTCTATGAACTGCCGCCTCTGCTCCAGGAGTTCGTTTGCGCGGCTTAAGGTTTCGTTGGCCTGGTTCAGCCTGTGCCGGGAGAACTTCAAATCCCGCGTCATCCTTTTAAAGGAGTCCACGAGCACCCCGATCTCGTCGCTGGCGACCACATCAATTTTAACGTCGTAATCGCCTTTGGATATCGTATCCGTGGCCTCGGCAAGCGAGGTGATGGGCACGGTAATGATGCGCGAGAGGTACAGCCCGAACCAGAGCGCGGCGAAGAGGATGACCAGGGTTATCAGCATGAAGGAGAGCAGGTAGCTTTCCTTGAGTGGGTTCTTGAACGTGCGCAGGTTCCAGTATTCCTCATAGAACCTGGAGACGTCCGCAAGGTTCGCGGATACCACGGGCGAGATGAAATAGCTCGCCACGACGACACCGCCTGGCCGCCCGGAGCGGTCTTTGAATACAGCCGCGCCGCTTATGACCTCTCCCATGCGCCTTGTCTCGGACGCCGAAACCGGCTTGCCTTTATCCAGGGCCTCACTGAAGATGTCTTCGCCTGAGGAGAGCGCCCAGGCAAACTTACCCCGCCCAGCCGCGGCCAGAATTTTCTTATCCCTTGAATAGACCTCGACCAGGTCCAGCCGGTATTCGTCCCGCGCGGTCCGGGAGAAGGTTTTCATATCGGCCGGCTTTTTATTTTCAGATAGCCGCTGGGCCATCACCCGGGCGTAGTGCAGGGCGTCCTTTGTTTTTTCCGCCCTGTACTCCCGCGCAATGGAGATGGAGTCCAGCACCGCGCCCTCGATGCGCGGGCCGAACCAGTATTTTACACTGCCGGTCAGCAGTCCGGAGGCTACGATAAACAAAAGACCCGCCGGGACGATCGACAGGGCTATGAAGGCTGTGACTAATTTAGTCTTGAAACCGGCGCCGAAGGGGCTTTTCTTCTTCTCGAAATATATCTTGGCCAGCTGGCGGCCGAGCAGGAGCAGGAGGACGACGAGCAGGATGACGTTGATATTTAAGAGGCCGAGCGCCATCACGTTGCCCATCAGAGGCCTCTGCTGATGGGATTTTACTAGGATCTCCACCACGGTCGCCGCGATGGTCAAGAGTAAAAAACCGGCGATAACCAAGAGCGTCCTGCGGCTCTTGGATGGTCCGGAAACAGGTGGGCGGGGGGATGCGTCCTTCTCGGGCATGAAAATTCTCTTGGGGTGAATAAAAAGTGTGTCTAAAATACCACACTCATAATATAAAATCAAGGTAAAGGCGGGGTCCTAAGGGCCAGGCTGGCAGGCAAAAAAAAGGGGTCAGGCCAGGCGGCGGAAATACTCGGCTATCTCTTCATCGGGGCTGACGAACCGTTCCACCTGGCATATTAAGGCGGTCCGGTTATGTTCCCGGATGGCCGTCTCAAGCTGCGGAGTCAGGCCGGGCGCCCGTGAGAGCCGGACCGCTGGAGCGTTTAAAGCGACAATGTCGCATTTTTTAAGGTTTTCCAGCGCGCCCGGCTTCATCTCCTCGAGGCTCTCTCCCGCGACGAAAAAAGCCAGGTCCGCCTTTAGAATCCTTGCCGCGGCATTCCCCTCGATGATTACGCCCGGAGCGCCCGATTTATAGACCATATCAAAGGCAATCGAGAGGGCGTCGGAGAGGTCGCGCTCCCCGGCGCGTATCCATATCACTTCCCTGGCCCCGGCCTGTCTCATCAGGGCGGTGTCCTTGCCGGGTGTCAAAATTTCGGCCTCGTCGTCCGTAACGCAGACGAGGAGGTCGTCATGCGTCACCTTTATCGCGGCATAACCAGGCAGGCTCCTGCTAAGGAGCGTCGCCAGGTACGTCTTCCCGACGCCGCTATGGGAGCCGGATATTGTGATTACGCGAGGGTGCAAAGTCAATCCCTAAAACCGTTACTTTTCTTTCACGGGAAAGAAAAGTAACACAAAAGAAAGCGGGGCTGTTAGTCCAAAAGTTTTTGGCGTTACCTTTTTTCAAAAAGGTAACGGTTTTATCCTGTATCCCGCCTCGTTTATATGCTCGCCGTAGAGCACCGCGAGCGCCAGGGCGTTTATCTTCTCAGCCGGGGGGTCGGAGCGCGAGGTGAGGATTATCGGGCAGCCCGCGCCGACTACTATACCCGCGCCCTCCGCATTCGCGAAATGCCTGAGCGCCTTGTATATCACGTTACCCATCTCTATATTCGGCGAGACCAGGACATCGGCCAATCCGGCGACGGCCCCGGTTATCCCCTTCCTCGAAGCTGCGTCCACGGAGACCGCAACGTCGAGCGCGAGCGGCCCTTCCACGTCAGCCTCCGGTATCGCCTCCTTCGCCCATACAGCCAAATCATTCGCGTCCACCGTTGACTGGATTTTCGGATGCACCTTCTCGGTCGCGGACAGAAGCGCGACTTTCGGCCTTTCTATCCTCAAAAGCTTCCGGGCTACGAAGACCGCGTTCGCGATTATCCCCTTTTTCATCTCGAGGTCCGGGGCGATATTAATCCCGCCGTCCGTCTGGATGATAAGCCTGTCGAACCCCGGGACCTGCAAGACCCCGCAGTGGCTTATGAAGAACCCCGTGGACAGGCCGTTCTCCTTCCTGAATATCGGGCTCAGGAATGTGGAAGTCGGCACCATGCCCTTCATCAAAATATCCGCTTCCTTCGTGCGTATCAGCTTCACGCCCAACTCCACCTTCTCGTCCTCGCCGCTTATGTCCACCAGCTCGAAAAGTTCCGGGTCGAAGCCCCGCTCTTTTATTATCTCAAGTATACGCGCCCGCTCGCCGATAAGGATGGGCCTTGCCAGCCCGAGACGGGCGGCGGTGTCCATCGCGGTTAGCGCGCTTTTGTCCTCCGCCGCGCATACCGCCACCCTGTAAGGCGTGAGACACTCCCTCGCCTGCTTCGCCGCGGCCATCAGTTCGCTGAAGTTCCTAATCCCGCCCATAATGAAGCACCCGTTCCTCTCCTGATAGCGCCGCCTGTGCATGCCAGGCCAGCGCCTCCATCTCCGCCTGCCCCGGATATACGAGCACCTTTGCTATAAACTCCACCCGCCCGGAAACCTCTTTTGCCACCCTTGCCGAGAATGCCACGCCGCCGGTCACGATAATAGCGGAAACCCTGCCTGATAGCGCCGCGGCCATCGCGCCTATTTCCTTCGACACCTGGTACGCCATAGCCGACAGCACCATCTCCGCCGTCTTATCCCCGGCCTCGATGCGCCTCTCGATTTCCCGCACGTCGCCCGTGCCCAGGTAACCTTTCAGGCCGCTTTCAAAAACCAGTTTGCGCTGAAGCGACGGCTTCGTGTATTCGCCTGAATATGCCATTTCCAGCAGGTCGCCCGTCGGAAGCGCCCCGGCCCTTAAAGGCGAGAAAGGACCCATGCCGAGTAGCGCGTTATTTACGTCAACTATCCTTCCGCGCCTGATTGCCGCGACGGTCGTCCCCCCACCCATGTGGACTGCTATGAAATTAGCCTCATCTGCTTTAAGCCCCAGGTCGCGCGACGCGCGGCGGATGCGCTCCTTGATATTCAGCGCGTGCAGGAGGCTTTGCCTCTTTATCTCGGGCACTCCCGAAACGCGTGCTATATCGTCCATCTCGTCGACCGTGACCGGGTCCGCCGTGAATGCGGGGATGCCGTATTCCTCAGTCAGTCGTAGCCCCATTAGAGCCCCGAGGTTCGAGGCGTGCTCCCGGCCCCAGAGGTCCTTAGAGTCCCGTAAGTCCTCCACCATCTCCTTTGTCACCCGGTAAACTCCGCTTTTGACGGGCCGCATCAGTCCGCCGCGCACCGCCACGGCGTCCAGTTTCGAATATCCACCGCCCTTCGCCGCAGGGCGTCCATCAGCGTCTCCATGCGGAAGGCAAGTTGCGAGGGGATGTCCTTGAATTTCCTTAATACTTCTTCGGGGTGGACAACGTCTTCCTGGAATACCTTTTCATCGCCGGTAAAGAGCGCGATTTTCGTCGAGGTGGAGCCGGGGTTGATGACGAGGATGGTTGAGGGGGCCATAGCACTCTATCATAACAGAGGGAGGGGCTATGTTCAAGGAAAGTAACGCCCTGAACCGCATTAACCCTCTCCCTGGCCCCTCTCCCAGCGACGGGAGAGGGGTGGAAGATTTTAACCCTCGCCCCATGTGGGAGAGGTAGGGAGAGGGGTATTAGAAGAAATACGTCAGCGAGGTAAACACCGAATGGGCCTCGTATGGCTGGTACAGGGTGCCCATGTTCAGGAGATCGACAGCCCCGGCGGCGTTGGTTTGGACGTTCGTGAGGCCGTCGCGCTGGTAGTCGCTTATGCTCCACTTTTCATACCTGTATCCAAGAGACGCCGAGATGGATTTGGTCAGCTTCACCCGGAGCGTCACAATCGCCCTCCAGAACTCATTGGAATCGAGGTTATTGAAGTTGTCGGGGATGAACGCGTTCAGGTCCGGGTTAGGGCCAGTCGTGAGGCCGAGCGGACTTGAGAAGAAGGCCTTGCCTTGCACCTTCGACCAGGTCCCTTCAGCTTTTATACTGATGAACTCCGGCACGACCTGCATGTCCGTCCCCAGGCCGACGGTCTGGATATTCGACCTTGTGCGCAGGTTCCAGTTGCTGGGGCTACTGGGGTCTGTCAGAAATGCGGCGGTCGCGGGAGTAGACTGCCTGTCCTCCTGGCCCTGGCTGTTGTATTCATAGGTGTAGAAGGCGTTCACCGATACCCATTTGGCGAGCTGCAGGTCCAGTGTCCACCGTCGCCGTCTGGAACTTGTTCAGTTGCAGGCCAAAGTAGGAACTGTCATAGCGGTCCCTGCCGTAAGTGTACTCCAGCGAGAACGAAAGCGGGTCGATGGGCATCACCGTCACGATGGCGTCGGCTTGCATAGCGGTCTTTGTCCGCCATGTCGAATTTCCTGAGTAACGGGGGCTGACCGCCGGCGGTGTCCTCGTCGCCATAGTTCGATTCCCTGTCCGCATGGAGGAAGCTGAGCTTGGCTGTGAGCCAGTCCATGTTCCGGGTGTCGACGAAGAACTTTTCGGTGTTTTCCACCTCCGTCATCCTCCCGGTGATCTCGTAGAAGTAGGTCTGGTCTGTGTACTGGTAGTTCACGCCCACGTTGGTCTTGGGCAGGATCTCATACGCCGCCTCGCCCTCCGCGGTGCGCGAAACCCAGCTGTTGTATTCGGGAGTCGAAAGCGAAGAGGTCGCGGAATCATACTGAAAGGCGGTGAAAGTCTGCACCGGGGTGTTGTTTATATGGTCGAAGTACCTGAAGTCCGCCTTCAGGGACAGCTTCTCTACCGGCGAAGAGGTAGCCCGCACTCTAACTGCTTCGACTCCACCTCGCAGTCCGCCTTCGCCCTGGGCAGGGGGCCGAATACCGCCGCCGGGTTTGCCGACGGGGCCTGGAGGTTCTCGTTCTGGTTTTCCCAGGCGTAGCTCCCTATGAAGAGCACGCGGGTGCGCATGGGCAGGTTCACGCCAAGCGCGCCGTTTATGTCATCGTATAAGTTGCTGGGGGGCAGGGAGGTCCTTTCCAGGCCGGCCGCGAAGGGATTCTCCCACGTTAAGGACTGGATATTGTTGTCGAAGGTGGAGTGGTAAAAATTCAAGCGGGCGAATACCAGTTTGTCGGCGTATTCCAGTCCCGCCTTTGCGTTATAGGTGTCGTAGTTTATAGGCTCGGCTATCTCCACCGGGGCCCCGAAGCCCAGGGATCCACCCAAGGGACGGGCGCCGTCCCGGTTCTCCCAGGTGAAACCGAGGTTTAAATCCACGGGCCAGAACATGTCCAGGTCGAGGTCCGCGCCGAGCTTGTCCCGCCGGAGGAGCAGGTCAACGGTATTCGCATCAGCCTCCGCTGCCTGGAACGTCCCTGCATTCGCCGCCGCCGTCGGGAGACCCAGGCCCGGTTTCAGGGTAAGGTTCCCTGTGCCGACCCCGTCAAAGACGGATTTCACGCCGTAGGCGAAAACATGCCCCATCCTCTGAAAGCCGAAGTCGAACTTGTACAGCCCGTAGGTTTGGCTCGTCAGGTCGACATCGAGGTCCTCCGGGCTCCTGTAGTCGATGGAAAGGTCCATCCTGTGCGACCCGTCCGGGGATATGACGTACGCGTTCAGTCCGCCGAACCCGCCCCAGGGCTCGGACTGTTTGTAGCGGTACTCGTTAAACTTCGCGCTGCCGCTGTCTTCCCAGAAGTATTCGCCTCCGCCCGTTATACTCCCGTGCGCTATCCATCCGGGGGCCCCTCCTTCGGGGGCAGGAGGCGGAGCGGGGGCGGGAGCCTCCGCGTTGGCTGGAGGTGCGATTGCTGGAGGGGCGGTGGCATCCTGGGCCATAACCGGGAGCGCAGTCGTGCCGGCCAGAAGCAGCAGGCATGACGTTATCAACATGAATTTTTTCATAGTAGACCCCTCCTCCTATCTTAAGAAAAATTCGCCAGACGGGCTGTTGGACCCGTGGATGTCTGAGTGACAGTTCAGGCAGTCTCTGTAAATTGCCTGTACGGCCAGGCTCCTGGAGGGATTGTTCGGCACGTTCGTCGACGCGCCCATGGCGTACAGTGTTCCGGGATGCCTCGAGCCGGAATGGCACGACTGGCAGAGGTAGATACTCTTACGGGCCAGGAGCTTGGTATGGTTCGAGCCGTGCGGCGTATGGCAATTCATGCAGTCCTCTACCACCGGCTTGTGCTCGAACAGAAACGGCCCGCGCTTCTCCGCGTGGCACTCGAAGCACTTGTCGTTTATCGTGAGGGCGTCAACTAACTTCGGGGCTATCGTCCCGTGCGGGTTATGGCAGTTCGTGCAGGTCAGCTTGCCCTCCCGGACCGGATGGTGGCTGGAGCGCCATAACTCGGCCCGGATGTCGCCGTGGCAGCGCGCGCAGAGATCTATCTCGCTGTCCATCACTAAAAGATGCCTGTAGCCGTGGTGTACGGAGTGGCAGTTCGTGCATGCGAGGCTCCTGGTTTCGTGCGTGCTGCCTTTCCAGAGGGCAAGCTTTCCCCTTAAATGGCAGCCCAGACATATCTCGTTCATGGCCGGGGAGTCCAGTTTCTTCGGGTTCCGGATCTTGGTGGGGTCGCCCTCTTTCGCGTGGTTTGCGCCGGGGCCGTGGCAGGTTTCGCATCCCTGGAACGTCGTGAAGAATTTCCCGGCCTGCATATGGATGTTCGTCTGGAAATTCGCCGCCTCGTCCGGATGGCACCCGGCGCAGACGTTGTTGCCCACGTAACCGTTGTCGTCCGGAGCGCCGGCTGCGCCATCGGCCGCATAGGCCGAAAGGCTGGTGATAACCAGCAGGAATAAAGCAGCGGCTGCCGCCTTAAAAAAGGTAATCTTCCCGTACATTGACCCCTCCTTCCGGGGGATGAGCTATCCTCCCCGACTGATTTGCGCCGCCCGCGGAATGGCGCGGCAAGTGAATTGCTCTTTACTTCTGGATTGCTTTATACTTTGGAAAAGAAGAAATTTACGGATTGCCTAAGGCTGGGAAAAGATGCGCGCTATTTCTTAACTCTTAACAAAATAACCAAATTTTGTCAATCATACCCCGCAAATAAACGGGTGTGGCCGGCTTTTGCCAAGTAACGATTCCAGCTTCGCTCAAATCCATGATAGTTTATGCTTGCCAACGGTTTGCAGGGTGATGTAATATCGCCTGATGGAAATAATTACCTTAATCGCTTCGATAGCGACGCTTTTCCTTGCGGCCGTCATCCTTCTGCGCAAAAGCGGGGCCGACCGGGAGGCGCAAAAGGTTCAAGACCTTTTTAACCAAGGCCGATCCGAGACTGCCGACACGTTAAGGAAGGTATCCTCCGAGCTCTCCGAGAGGATTGCCGCGTCTTCCGCCGGGGTGCGCGAGGGGGTCTCGGACAGGTTAGCTGACGCCCTGACCGTGATGCAGGACAGGCTCTCCCTGAACTTGGGCGAGATACGGGACAAGGTGGATGCGGAACTCAAGGCGGGGCGCCTTGAATCCGCCAAGGCGGGGACGGCGGCCACCGAAGCCATTATTAAAAGACTTGGCGAGTTCGGGCAGAACACCGCTTTATCCCTTGACTCCATACGGGAGAAGGTGGACCTCCGGCTGATGGAGATCGGAAACCAGGTGCAGGCGAAGCTGGACGAGAACATCAAGGAAGGGTTCGCTCATTTCGAGAAAGTCCAGGAGCACCTGAAGAAGGCGGAGATTCAGCTTGCCGGCCTGTCCGCGGTCGGAGTGTCCGTGAACGAGCTGAACAGCCTGCTGAAGCTGCCGCACCTCCGGGGCGGCTTCGGGGAGGCGGCGCTGGAGCTTTTGCTGTCGGAGTTTTTGCCGTCGGACCTATACGAGCTTCAGGCCCAGATAGGCGCCAACCGGGTTGACGTCCTGGTGAAACTCCCCGGCGCGTCGCTCCCCATAGACAGCAAGTTCCCGCGCGAGCAGGTCCTGCCGCTGTTCGACAGTTGCGACCAGGGAAAAATCGCCGAGGCCAGAAAGGCGCTGTGCGCTGTCGTGAAGGCCCAGGCGAAGGACATATCGGAGAAGTACGTCCGTCCGGAGCTGGGCACGACTAACATGGGCCTTATGTTCCTGCCGTCCGAGCTGCTTTATTTCGAGATCGTCCGGGATACGGAGCTATGGGCCGCGCTCACGAAGCTGAAAGTATTTCCGGTATCTCCCAATACCCTGGCCGTGACGTTAAACGGCGTCCGCATCTCGTATGACTACTACCAGATGGCCAAGGGCGTGGAGCAGACGGTGGAGAATATAAGGAAGGCGCGGAAGCATTTCGGCGATTTCGAGAGGAAGTTCGAAGACGTCGGGAAGTCCATCACAAAAGCGCAGGACGCCTACCACACCGCCTCCACCCACATCGGCAGGTACAGCACTTCCGTCAACCGCTTGACCGGCGGAGCTGCCCCATCGAAGAGATACCAGAATAGCAAACCTTTTCCACCTTTTTGGGAAAAAGGTGGAGCCAAAAACTTTTAAACTGTCCAGCTTTCTTTTGTGTTACTTTTCTTTCTCGAAAGAAAAGTAACGACTTTACCCGCATTTCTCTTCGGAACATTTTTCGAGTATCTGCGCGAGCAGCGCCGCCGCAGCCTCGTGCGGCCCCTCTGTCTCGCATCCAGCAATGCCCAGTCGCGTCCGCAGCTGGCCCACGAAAACGCCGCTCTTAAATGCCGCATCGAAAACCTTCTCCGCTATCGCGTCATGCAGCTCCCGGTACTGCGGCGCGCCGAACGGGTTCGCGAAATAGTGGTGCGTGAGGCCGGTCGCCTGGGTCGTGCCCTTGGACATAGCGGCGCCTTCCCGGAAAACCCGAAGCGCGCTCCCGGCTGAATTGAACCTCTCGATTAT
>CAVTDB010000014.1:0-9192 GCA_963733375.1 Nitrospirota bacterium
CTGTCGTGGTGGACAGGCCGGAACTGGAGCCGCTGGACAAGACACTTGACCAGTACCTGATGTCGTCGGTCGTTAACCGCCCGGATATCCAGTCGCTTGAGTCCCAGCAGAAGGCGAACGAAATAGCCACAAAGGGGGCTCTGTCCGGGTTCCTCCCCACTATAAGCGCAAGCGGCGCTTATAACTGGAACGATCAGGCCCACACTAATATTTACGATACATCCAGCTATCAAGTCGGGATCAGCATACCCATCTTCCAGGGGTTCGGGACAGTCGCCCAGGTAGGCCAGGCGCGGGCGGCGGCGCTTTCCTCGAAATACAGGGTGGAGGACGCCAAGCTGAACGTCTTGAACGACGTGGCTTCCGCATACCTGAGCGTGCAGGACGCAAAGGCGCGGACGGTCGCCCTGGAGGTATCTGTCCAGAAGGCGAAGGAAAACCTGGATATTGCCCAGGGGCGGTATGAGGCGGGGGTGGGAAATATTATCGACGTGACGGATGCCCAGGTGCTTTTAACGACAGCGAAGACGGACAAGGCGCAGGCTTACTACGATTATCACCTGGCGTATTCCAAACTCTTAAGAAGCACGGGCGTAGGAGTGGTACAGTAAAAATGAAAAAGATTATCATAATTGCGGTCGTTCTCGCAGCCACGGCCGCGGCCGCCGGTTATTTATACACCGGGAAAAAATCTCTTGACCCGAAAGACTATGTTGTCGAAAAAGCGCGCGTCGGCGACATCACTTCCTCCGTTTCCGCCACCGGAAAGCTCCAGGCGAAAGTGACCGTCCTGGTGGGTACCGAGGTTTCGGGGACTATCCGGCAGATAATGGTGGATTACAATTATCCCGTAAAGAAGGGACAGGTGCTGGTGAAGCTCGACCAGGAGCTTTTCAAGGCCCAGGTGGACCAGGCGCGGGCGAACCTTATGAATGCCCAGGCGAAGCTTAAGGAGATGGAATCCGGGCGTGGAATGACCAAAAGCGGCGTCCTGACTTCCATCGACCAGAAGAAGGCCACGCTGGACAAGGCCTATGCGGACTTCAACCGCAACCGCCAACTTCTTCAAAAAGGGTATATCGCCCAGCAGGACTTAGATGCAATGCAGGAAGCGTATCTCGTGGCAAAATCGCAGTACGAGCAGGCGAAGGCGGAGACGGACAAGAACGATGTGACGGACGCACAGATAGCCGAGGCTAGAGCCCAAGTAAAACAGGCGCAGGCAAGCCTGCAAACCTCGGAGACGAACCTTTCCAAAACGGTCATCAAATCGCCCATGGATGGGGTAGTTATAGACAGGACCGTCGAGGTAGGGCAAACCGTGGCGGCAAGCTTCAGCACCCCGAACCTTTTGACCATCGGCGACCTTTCCGTAATGCAGGTGGCTATTTCCATTGACGAGGCGGATGTGGGCCAGGCGAAGGTAGGACAGAAGGCCACTTTCACAGTGGACGCATTCCCTAACCGCGTTTTTGAAGGTACTCTGTCCCAGATATATTATGCCCCGGTAACGGTGCAGAACGTGGTGACCTATACGGGCATAGTCGAGGTGAATAATGAAAACGGACTCCTGCGGCCGGGTATGACGGCGAACGTAAAGATAATAACCGGACAAAAGAAAGGCGTCCTGATGATACCCATGTCCGCCCTGCGGGTAAAGCTTGGAAGCGGCAAGGAAGGGACGGCCGGAAAGGGCCACGGGCACGGCGGTCAAACGGTTTGGGTGATGCAAAAGGACGGCCCGAAACCAGTTCAGGTGACGACCGGCCTGACCGACTTTACGAATATGGAAGTGCTTTCCGGGCTGAAAGAAGGCGACCCGGTCGTGACTGATTATTCGGGGGCCAAAAGCAAGCCAGGGGCCACCAGTTCCCACGGTTATATGAGGATGTAGCGTGATAGAGGCAAGGGATCTCGTAAAGGAATATGTCATCGGCGACACGAAACTCCGTGCGCTGGACGGGGTGGACGTTAAGATCGGGCGCGGGGAGTTTGTTGCGATAATGGGCGCTTCCGGCTCCGGCAAATCCACGTTCATGAATATACTGGGATGCCTCGACCGCCCCACTTCCGGGAGCTATATCCTGGACGGCGCTCCGGTAGAGACCCTTTCCAAGGACGCCCTCGCTAAAATCCGGAACAGGATGCTGGGGTTTGTCTTCCAGGGGTTCAACCTCCTGTCGCGTACGACGGCCCTGGAGAATGTGGAACTCCCTATGTATTACAACGGGCATGGAGCGGACATGCAGGAAAAGGCCTTCGCGGCACTTAAGTCCGTGGGCCTTGCCGGGCGCGAGAGGCATTTCTCCAACCAGCTCTCCGGCGGCCAGCAGCAGAGGGTGGCCATCGCGCGCGCGCTTGTAAACGACCCGTCCGTCATACTCGCCGACGAGCCGACCGGGAACCTGGACAGTAAGACGAGCGTCGAGATAATGGACATATTCACCAGGCTGAACGTAGAGAAGGGGATCACCATCGTTTTGGTAACCCACGAACCGGACATTGCCTTGTTCGCGATGAGGCAGATACATTTTAAAGACGGCAAAATCATCTCCGACGAGAAAACCGCGCCCTCCGCGAAGGCAGGTGCCTAAGCCATGTTCATATTACCGACATTAAAAATTGCGTTCCGGGGCCTACGGGTAAACAAAATGCGTTCCGCGCTTACCATGCTGGGGATAATAATAGGCGTGGCGGCGGTAATAACGATGCTCGCCGTCGGCGAAGGCGCGAAACAGTCCCTGGCGCAGTCGATAGCGTCGCTTGGGAGCAACATGATACTGGTGATACCGGGGAGCACCACGTCCGGCGGGGCAAGGATGGGTACGGGTAATACGACTACCCTGGTGCCCGAGGACGCCCAGGCGCTGACGAGTGAGAGCGCGATAGACTCCGCCGCCCCCCTGGTGCGCGGCACGGGACAGGTCGTATTTCAGGACAGGAACTGGAGCACGTCTATAATGGGCACGACAGAGGATTACGAGTTCGTCCGGGAATGGCCAGTATCTAAAGGCAGGTTTATAATCAAACAGGACGTGGACGGCAGAACGAAGAACTGTCTTGTAGGCCAGACGGTCGTCGATGAGATATTCGGCGACGAGGACCCCATAGGCAAGATAATCCGGATAAAGCAGGTGCCGTTCACGGTGGTGGGCGTGCTTGAAAAGAAAGGCCAGTCCCCGTCGGGCCAGGACCAGGACGACACCGTGCTCGTGCCGCTCTCTACTGCCATGTCCAGACTTTTCGGGATAACGTCCGTGCACGCCATAATGGTCAAAGGAAAAAGCAATGACCAGATGGACCGGGCTGTGGACCAGGTGACGGCGCTCCTGCGGCAGAGGCATAAAATAACGGAAGGCGAAGATGACGATTTCTCAGTCAGGAACTTGTCCGAAATGCTCGCCACCGCGGAGGCCCAGACGAGGATAATGGCTATACTCCTTGGCAGCGTCGCCTCGGTTTCTCTTTTGGTCGGCGGCATCGGGATAATGAACATAATGCTCGTCTCCGTCACCGAGAGGACCCGCGAGATAGGCATCAGGATGGCCGTCGGGGCAAAGGAGAAGGACATCCTGCTCCAGTTCCTGGTGGAGGCGGTCGTGCTCTCGCTGATTGGCGGCATCATCGGGATAATGCTCGGGGTGGGACTCTCCACGGCTGTGGCGATGTTCTCGCAGTTTAAGACCAGCGTGTCGCTTTACAGCGTGCTCCTGTCGTTTCTCTTCTCGGCGGCTGTCGGGATATTCTTCGGTTTTTATCCCGCAAAGAAAGCGGCGGGGATGGACCCGATTTCAGCGCTGCGTTACGAGTAGCGCCGGAATCGGCATTGGAGAGTGAAAAGGGGGAATGAATGAACGGCAAGCTCCGCATAGGCGAGATAAAATACGCTAACTGCACCCCGTTGTATTCGATGCTCAAAAGGTATTCCGACTGCTCCGACTTCGAGTTCGTACCGGGCGAGCCGGCGGAGCTTAACCTGCTTCTCTCGAACGGCGGGATAGATATAAGTTCCTCGTCTTCCATCGAGTACGCGAGACACTGGCGGGAGTATCTTGCCGTGCCAGGCGTATCCATAAGCTCGCATGGCAAGGTCGGAAGCATCCTGCTTTTTTCAAGGAAACCCGTGGAATCTCTCGCGGGCGCGGAAATATCGGTGTCCTCCGCATCCGCCACCTCCGTCATTTTGCTGAAGGCGCTTCTTAGGTTCAGGTATGGGGTCGAAGTGAAGTTAGTCCCGCGGAGGCCTGTCTTAAATGAAATGCTGCAGGGAAGGCAGGCAGCGCTTTTAATCGGAGACGAAGCCCTGAAAGAAAACCTGGCGCTGGACCCGTCTCTTGGGCTTAAGGTATATGACCTGGGGACTCTCTGGCATGAGTTTACAGGGCTTCCGTTCGTTTATGCGCTATGGATGGTCCGTGAGGACTCCGCAAAGCGTCTGCCAGGTCTTATCAGACTTTTTAAAACCGGGATAATCTCGGCGAAGGAAGCCGCCGCCGGCAGGTATGCCGAAATTGCGGCTTCTGCCCCGGAATCGGCCTGGATGGGCATCCCCAATCTGGTCGATTACTGGGAAACCATGTCTTACGAACTTACGGATGAGCATATAGCCGGGCTTATGAAATTCTACGAATTTGCCAAAGAGCTAGGCGAGGTCTCGGACGTACCGGGGCTCCGGTTCCTCTAAAACCGTATTTTATTGACTTTTTAGGCAATTTCCTGTAAATTAAATCTGTGGCCGACAGCCTTATTCCGGTAAGCGCCGTGATACTCGCGGGCGGTGAAAACCGCCGAATGAAAATCCCCAAGGCATTCCTCGTAGTCGGGGGAATTTCCATAATCGAGAGGCAGGCGGCAGCCCTGACAGGTGGGATAAGGGATGGCTGGCAGGGGCCAATTGGAGGCATGTCGAGACGACTTGCCGGACTGGACGCCGGGGAGGCGGAAGGCTCAATTTTTGATGAATTGATAGTTGTAGCAAACGACCCCGCGCTCTATGAATCTCTTGGATTTAAGGCCCTCCCGGACGATCCGGAATTTTCAGGACAAAAAGGTCCCTTAATCGGCGTTTATACCGGGCTTCAAGCGGCAAGGAACCAGTCCATCTTCGTTGTTGCCTGCGACATGCCCTTCATCTCCGGGAAGCTTGCCCGCAGACTTGCCGAGCTTAAGGGAGGCCATGACGCCGTGGTCCCTGTAATAAGAGGATACCCGGAGCCGCTTTTCGCGGTTTATTCCAAAACGGTCCTGAAATACGCCGGGAAGGCGCTGAGAAACGGCAGGCCGCGGCTTCAGGAGCTTTTCAAGGATCTGGACGTCTTGTTCGTGGATGAGAGCGAGGCCATGGAGTACGATCCGGGGCTTCTTTCTTTCATCAATGTGAATACGCCGGAAGAACTAAAAATGGCGGAAGGCCTGGCCAAAGGGCGGAAATCGCATTTGATTACTTGACCGGGGAGAAAATTCCGGAGGTTAAAAATTGTTCGGCGAGACGATAGGCATCGGTGAGTTGCTGCTCATCTTGCTGATAGTGGTGGTGGTATTCGGGGCCGGGAAGCTCCCCCAGATAGGCGAAGGGCTGGGGAAGGCGATAGCGAATTTTAAAAAATCCATATCCGGGAAAGACGAAGAAAAGAAGTAAAGGAAGGTTAAAAAAGATGTACCTGAACAAACTTTTAAAGCTCCTCATGATCCCGCTTGCGCTTGCGCTCCTGTCCTCCTGCGCGGCGGCGGGCTCCTCCGTTAAAAATTCCACCGGGAAAATTGAAGCTGTTAAAAAGGAAAAGCCGCTCCCCGCGGGGATCGACCAGGCTTACCTGCACTATATGAACGCCTGTATGGCCGAGAAAAAAGGAGATTATCAGACGGCGATGAACGAGTACGCGGCTTCCCTGACCTACGACCCCGACTCCGCGCCGCTGCTTACACTTATCGCCAAGACTCAGATGAAGCTTGGAAAGCTGGATGAGGCCCAGACGTCCGCGGAACTGGCGATCCGGAAAGATCCGACATACCAGCCCGCATACCTCTTCCTGGGCGCACTTTATACCTCCTCGGGCAAGAATGATAAAGCAGCCGACGTATATAAAAAATCGATAGAGCTTGACCCGGAAAAGGAAGATTCTTACGTCTATCTCGCAATCCTCTATGCCACCACGGGGAACTCTCAGAAATCTCTCGATGTCCTCCAGACTTTAACGAAAAGAAATCCGGAATCCGCTATGGGGTACTTCTACATGGGCAGGGTATATTCCGACATGAAGGAGTACGACAAGGCGATCGCGGCGTTCCAGAAGACGGCGGATTTAAGACCAGACCTTGAGATGGCCCTGACCAGCATAGCCATAGTCCATGAGATAAAAGGGGATACGACCGCGGCCCAGAAGGAATACGAGAAGATTCTCCGGAACGACCCGGATAACCAGGAAGTGAGGAGCCGGCTGGCGCAGTTATATATTCACAGCAAATCCTATGGCAGTGCCCTGGAACAGTATAAAGACCTGCTGAAGACGAACCCCGACAATTCAGACGCCATAACTAACATGGCGTTCATTTATTTGGAGCAGAAGGAATACGACAAGGCCATCGAACAGTTCGAAATCCTGGCCGCGCGGCATCCAGGGAACCCCAAACCGAGGTTTTATATCGCGCAGATTTATGAAGACCAGGGCGAGTACGCGAAAGCGGCCGAGCAGTATAAGGAGGTGCTGGAGAAAAACCCGAAAGACGTGGACTCCATCATCCATCTCGCCTATCTGAAAGAGAAAATGGAGGGGACAGCGGCGTCGCTTGAGTACCTTAAAGCCGCCATTAAGGAAAACCCAGGGCGCTACGAGCTGTGCCTGTACGCAGGCGCAACGCTTAATTCGAGCGACAAGCCGTCGGAGGCGCTCCCTTATTTAGAGAAGGCGCTGGGACTGGCGCCGGACAAGGACGATGTATATTTCAACCTCGGCATCACCTACGACAAACTGAAAGACTGGGATAAAATGGTCGCCGTGATGAAGAAGGCCATCGCCCTCAATCCGAAGAACGCCGAGGCGCTCAACTACCTGGCATACAGTTACGCGGAGAAGGGCGTGGACTTGGACGAGTCCCTGGACCTGGCGCGGAAGGCGGCAACCCTGAAGCCGGATAACGGCTTCTATCTGGACAGCGTAGGTTGGGCTTATTTCAAGAAGGGCCAATTACCTGAGGCGAAGGAATGGCTCGAGAAGGCCGTGAATGCGGAGGCTGGAGATGCGACGCTCCGTGAGCATCTGGGCGACGTGTTATTCCAGGATAAAATGAAAGACGCGGCAAAGGCCCAGTGGGAGAAATCTCTGGAGCTGGACCCGAAAAACGTAGCCCTGGCGAAGAAGTTCAAGGACGCCGGTTTCGGCGATCCGCCGTCCGCGAATACCGTCCCTGATAAGGGAGAAAAAGTAATCAACAAAGCTCATACCGCGCCGAAAGGGATTCACAAATAGCGTGAAATAACCCCTCCCCCAGTGGCGGGCAAGGGGTTAAGGATAAATTGCAGGGGCCGGCCGTGAAGCTATAAGTCTTTGGAATAAGGTTTCACGCAAAAAGCCCGCAACGAATGTTGCGGGCTTTTTTTTATTTCCACACCTCCCGTTCCCCCTCTTATCTTAAGAGTTGGGAGAGAGATGCTTTACTTTTTATGCGGCTTAAGCGGCGGGAGGTTCATAAGCTCCTTCATCTCGCGGAGATACTTCTCGCTTTCCGTGCGTCCTTTTTTAACCGCGCGTTTGCCGTAGAGGCTGAGCATACCGCAATAGAAGTTGAACCTTGAGATGTGCCGGAAAATCTTGCTCCAGGAGTAGAACTTCGCCATCGCCTTGAACGTCTCCCGCTGAAGCTCGGACGGCGACATCAGCGCCGGGCGATAGACCGTGTGCTGCGCGTCATACTTGCTCCAGTCCGAGTGCAGAAGCCTCCCCTGCTCCTTGAACTCCTCATAGACCGGCGTACCCGGCAGGGGCGTGAGTATCAGGAACTGCACGGACTCCAGATGCATCTTTCTGGCGAATGACTGCGTTTCCCTGATGGCGGCGGCGTCGTCCATATCCGAACCGAAGACGAACATGCCGTGGATGCGGATTTTGCGGGCGTGGAATGCCTCCACCGCCCGGATAATATCGTCCACACCCTGCTTCTTATTGAAAAGTTCCAGGGTCTTCTCGTTTACGGACTCAAAACCGATAAACACGTTTTCGCAGCCTGAGCGCTTCATAAGGTCGAGCAGTTCCGGGTCTGCGGCGGCGTCGCTCCTTACCTGGGCACTCCAGTTGAATTTCAGCCCCAGGGCGATAATCCTTCGCAGTAGTTCCTTGGTCCTTTTTTTGTTAGCCGTGAAGTTGTCGTCTATGAAGAATACGAACGAGCCGCTCCTGGCCGCGCTAAGCTCCTCGATTATTTTTTCGATGCTTTTGAACCGGTATTTCCTGCCGAACATATGGATGACCGAGCAGAACCTGCATTCGAACGGACAGCCGCGCGATGTGGCGATGGGAGGATGACCTTCGGGCTCCAGCCCTGGACCAGCGAGAAGTCCGGCGCGGGGTAAGGGTCGAGGTCCGCGATTAATTCCCTGGCGGCGTTATGTACGGGACCGGCCGGGGAGTTAAAGGAAAGACCTTTTATATCCTCGAAAGACGCCTTCTCTTCGATGGCGCGCAGGAGTTCCACGACAGTGTGTTCGCCCTCCCCGCGCACCACGAAATCACAGTGGCCAAGAGCCTCGTCCGGCATGAACGTGACGTGGGGACCGCCCATGATTACGGTCTTGCCCCTGGCGCGGAGCCTGTCGGCAAGTTTGTATGCGCGCGGAGCGGTAGAGGTAATAGTGGAAATCCCGATTATCTGATAGGAATCAACTTCCTTCCAGTCGGGAGGCTCCACGTCCTCGATGAATACACGGGTCCGGTATCCTATCCCTTTCAGGATCGTCGCGAGCAGCACAGTGCCCAGGCGCGGTATGGGAAACGCCGAGAATACGTGCGCGCCGGGCGATTTCGCCTCGATGAAACAGATTTCCTTTTGCATGTTATTGTAAAATATTAAACCCAGGCCGGACGATTGTCAAATTTTAAGTCACGGTTCTAGTTTCGAAAAAAGATGACGTGTTTTATTTATCTAAACTTTTAGAGCTAAAACTCGCAGAATTTGTGAGTGCTAACGCTTACCTTAACT
>CAVTDB010000015.1:0-44930 GCA_963733375.1 Nitrospirota bacterium
AACCTTTTCAAGCCTTTGCGGCGTCATTTGCGGGCGACCTGCGGCTGCCGGCCGAGGAGGAGGGCCCCGCCAGAAAGCGACGTTGCCCCCGGCGGGCGCCCCATGACTTCAGGGACGCTTCAAAGAGGCGTCAAGCGCGCGTCCAGGACGCGTCCGGGAGCTCAAAACGGGCCGAAAACTGCTTCCATTCCCTTCCATTGCTGGCAGCGAATCGCGCCTTATCAAAGGGTTATCAGCGACATTCGGGAAAAGATCTTTTTTGAGGCCCTTTCTGCCCTCGGCGCCGCGTTCTCCGCTCCGATCGATCGCGAGGGGCAATGAGCGGCGGAACGGGTTCGACGCAACCGGACACTCGGCCCTCTCCATCAGACGGCGGCAAGAACAAACATAGAACACATATGCGCAACCTTGTCAAGCAAATGTCGGTCTTTCTGCGCAACCGCAACTGGCGCCGCGGCCCCTGAGCAAACACGTTCGGCTTGCGACAGCCGGTCGAACGGCGCAGACTCCGCCCGTCTCACGGCCAAAAGGCGAACGCCGGCGGGATATCAACCAGAAATAATCGTCACGAGAGAAATATGAGAGGGACGGAAATGTCAGCAGAAAGCGAAGTTCGAGCCGCGTCGGAGAAGTTCCATTCGGCGTTGAACGACATGGCCAAAGGGGACGCCGGTCCGATGGCGCAAGCGTGGTCGCACGGCGCCACGGTAACGACCATGCACCCTCTCGGCGGTCGAGAAACCGGGTGGGATAAAGTCGGCCCGACCTGGAGGGAGGTGGCCAAGCTTGCTTCCGGCGGACAGATCAAGTTGACTGATCAACACATTCATGCGGCCGGAGACATGGCCTACGAAGTGGGCGTCGAAAAGGGCCACGTCACGATGGGAGGGCATAAGGTCGACATTGATCACCGTGTCACCAATGTGTATCATCGACACGATGGGGCGTGGAAAATTATCCACCACCACACCGATCTTTCTCCGGCGATGATCGAAGTTCTCGGCAAGTTGCAGGCCAAGAAATAGGAACGGTTGCCTCGCGGCATGGCCGTCGAGCGCTTAGCCAGGCGGTCAGCGATGAGCGCGGGCCCGCGACCGCTTGCTTGCGGGCGGCGGTCATGGCTCCGGCAGCCCCGCCTTGCGCAGGCCCTCGACGAACCGCTCGAAATCCTCCGGGTTCTTGTAAGGCAGCACCTTGCGGCGCTGCTCGATGGAATAGTCCGGGTTGACGCGCATGAGTTCCCGCCACGCCTCGCGGGCCTCCTCGATGAGGCCCATCTGGCCGTAGCTGGCGGCGAGCAGCGCGCGCGAGGCGTCGGTTTCGGGGTTGCGCAGGATGCGCCGCTTCAGCACGCCGACGGCCTCGGGATACCGGCCCAACTGGTAGGCCGCCTGGGCCTGGAAATGCAGCACCATGTCAGGGCAATAGGGGTCCAGCGCCACCGCGCGCTCGAAGCATTTGACGGCCTCTTCGGACCGGCCGACATAGTGCAGGATGAAGCCGAGCGCATGTGCCCGTCGGCGAAGCTCGGATTGAACGCAATCACTTTCTCGGCCGCGCTCACCGCCTCGTCATGGCGGCGCGCCCAAAGACAGGCGCAGGCGAGCGCCCACAGCGCATAGGGGTAGCGCTCATCGAGTTGCACCGCCTGTCGCGCGGCCTTCTCGGCCTCCTCCAGGGCTTGCGCGGCGAGGCGCTCCACCCGCTCGCGTAGTCGTTCACTTTCGCCGCGGCGAGGAAGGCGAAGGCGGGCGCGAAGCGGGGGTCGAGTTCGATGGCGCGCCGCAGCAGCGTCTCGGCTTCGCGGTTGGCCTCTCTTGCGTGCCGCCACCACAGCTCGCGCCCGCGCAGGAAGCAGTCGTAGGCTTCCGGATTGTCGGTGTGCTCGGCGGCGATGCTTTGCCGGTCGCCGGCGCTGAGATTGAGCGCCAGCGCCGAGACGATCTGGGTCGTCACGTCGTCCTGCACGGCGAAGATGTCGGTGAGCTCCCGGTCGAACCGCTCGGCCCACAGGTGCCCGCCGGTCGTCGCGTCGATGAGCTGCGCGGTGATCCTGACGCGGGCGCCGGATTTGCGCACGCTGCCCTCGAGGACATAGCGCACGCCGAGGCTCTTGCCGACCTCGCCGACGTGGACGTTCCTGCCCTTGAAGGTGAACGAGGAATTGCGGGCGATGACGAAGAGCTGCGGGAGCTTCGACAGCGCGGTGATGATGTCTTCCGAGATGCCGTCGGCGAAATATTCCTGCTCGGCGTCGCCGCTCATGTTGGCGAAGGGCAGCACGGCGATCGACGGCTTGTCGGGCAAGGCGGGACGCGCGCGGCTTGTCCTCGGACTTGGCCTCGACCGGCGCGACCGGTTTCGCCTGAGCCGGCGGTCCGACCTGCAGCGAATAGACCCGCACCGGCTCGGCGATGTTCTTGAGCTGGGTCGCGCCGAGATCGCTGACCGCCAGATCGAGCCGCGCCCTCACCTGCCGATAGGCGTCTTCCGACAGACAGATCGCGCCGGGCTCGGCGACGCCTTCCAGCCGCGCGGCGATATTGACGCCGTCGCCCATCAGGTCGCCGTCGCTCTCCTCGACCACGTCGCCGAGATGAACGCCGATGCGGAACTCGATGCGCCGGTCCTCCGGCACGCCGGCGTTGCGCTCGACCATGGCGTTCTGCAATCTCGATCGGCGCAGCGCACCGCGTCGACCACGCTGCGGAATTCGACGAGCGCCCCGTCGCCGGTGCGCTTGACCACGCGGCCGTTATGCACGGCGATCGTCGGGTCGATGAGGTCGCTGCGCAGCGCCCGCAGCCGCGCCAGGGTGCGGTCCTCGTCGGCGCCGGCGAGCCGGCTGAAGCCGACGACGTCGGCGGCGAGGATCGCGGCGAGTTTCCGGGTTTCGCTCATGAGCGCGACTCTGCAGGCGCGCACCGTAGCACAAAGGCCCCGAGGAAAAAGCGCACCTGATGCGACGCTGTCGCTAAGCCTGGATGCCCGCCTTGCTGAGCCCCTCGCGCAGCCGATCTACATCGGCCTGGTTGCTGAAAGGCAGCCTGCCAACGTGTTCGGCAAAGGAGTATTTCGGATTGATCTCCATCAGTTCGCGCCAGACCCGCTTGGCTTCCTCCGCCTCGCCCAGATGGCCGAGCGCGACGGCGAGAAAGGCGCGCGAGAGGTCGGTCTTGGGGCAGAGCCGGATGCGTTCCCTGAACGCGCCGCGGCGGCTTCGTACTCTGCCGGCGACCAGATAGGCCGAACCGAGAAAGTGGACGTATAGCTGCCGCACAGCCGGATCGAGCCGAATGGCCTGCTCGATATGCGGAACGGCGGCGAGCGGCTGGCCGCTATAGATGTAGACGAGGCCGCGCGAATTGTGCGCGAGAGCATAGTTCGGATTGAGGTTGAGCGCCACGTCCGCTTCGGCCGCGGATCGGTCGAGATCCTTCTTCCAAAAGTAGAAGACCGAGGCGACGTAATGCACGAAGGCGACCTGCGGACTCTTCTGCAGGGCCAAGTCGAGATAGCGCTCGGCCTTTTCGAGCGACTGGCGCCAGTCATCCGTCCAATGATACTGCCAGTTCAAATTCTGCCACATCGCGAGGCCGGCGTAGGGCTCGCCATAGCCCGGATCCTCGGCGATCGCCTGTTCGAACAGGTCGGTCGACCTCTCGAACGTCTCCCGGTTCCTGGTCGTCCCGAAGCAGCACTTCGCGCCCGAGCAGGAAAAGGTCGTGCGCCTTGCTGTTGGTCGTCTTGACGGCATCGAGCATCGCGGCTTCGCCCGGGCTCAGCTTGATCTTCAGGGCGTCGACAATCCGGCGGGTGACCTCGTCCTGAACCGCGAAGATGTCGGTCAAGTCCCGATCGAAGCGGTCGGCCCAAAGGTGTCCCCCGGTCTCCGCGTCGATCAGCTGCGCGTTGATCCTGACCCGGCCGCCGGCGCGCCGGATGCTGCCTTCGAGAATCGTGCGGACGCCGAGCTCGCGGGCGACGACGCGGATATCGACCGCCTTGCCCTTGTAGGCGAAGCTCGAATTGCGCGCGATCACCAGAAGGCCGCCGATCCTGGAGAGGTCGGTGATCACGTCCTCGGTGATGCCGTCGGCGAAATATTCCTGCTCCGGGTCGCCGCTCATGTTCTGAAAGGCCAATACGGCGATCGAGGGCTTGTCGGGCGGTGGGGGACGCGCGGGGGGCTTCTCTTCGGACTTCGGCTCGACCGGCGCAGGCGGCTTCGCCTGGGCGGGCAGCCCGACCTGCAGCGAATAGATCCGCACCGGCTCGGCGATGTTCTTGAGCTGGGTCTGGCCGAGATCGCTGACCGAAAGGTCGAGCCGCGCTCTCACCTGCCGATAGGCGTGCTCGGACAGGCAGATCGCGCCGGGCTGCGCGACGCCTTCCAGCCGCGCCGCGATATTGACGCCGTCGCCCATCAGGTCGCCGTCGGCCTCCTCGACGACGTCGCCCAGATGGATGCCGATGCGAAACTCGATGCGCCGGTCCTCCGACACGCCCGCGTTGCGCTCGACCATGGCGTTCTGCACCTCGATCGCGCAACGCACGGCGTCGACCACGCTGCGGAATTCGACGAGCGCCCCGTCGCCGGTGCGCTTGACGACGCGGCCGTGATGCACCGCGATCGTCGGGTCGATCAGGTCGCTGCGCAGCGCCCTCAGCCGCGCCAGCATGCGCTCCTCGTCCGCGCCGGTCAGCCGGCTGAAGCCGACGACGTCGGCGGCGAGGATCGCGGCGAGTTTCCGGGTCTCGTTCATAGCGCGCCTCTGCGGCTTACAGAGTAGCACAAAGACAGCCACTGCCGGCGGGCCATTGGGTACAAATGTCGCAGGCGCCGCTGGCGTCGCCGGACGGCGCCCCCAATCCGGCGGATGTCTGTTAGACTGGGCGCGCGCGCCCACATCAGAGCGACGGCCTTCGGATGTCGTTTCCCCAGCTGCCGAGCCGGCTCCGGCTCATTCTCTGGCTCACCATGATCAGCGCGACGATCGGCGCAGCCTACTCTCAGCTCCATGTCGTGCAGAACCGCGAACCGTTCTTCGCCGCCTATGGCATGCCGCGCGGCGCCATGGTCGGCCTGCTGATCGGGGGTCTTCTGAGCTCGTTCGAAATCTTCATCCTGCAGTGCCCGGTCGGGACGCCGCTTCGCCGCGCGCCGTTTGCGGTGCATGTGGCGGTCAAGACGCTGATCTATCTTATCGTGATCCTGTTCGCTCTTTCGCTCGGGGCGTGGATGTTTCCGGCGCCAGACCAGCACGTCATTGAGGGCGGGGACGTGCTGTTCTCGCTCGCGGCCTCGTTCGTCTTCGTCTTCATGCTCGACGTGAACCAGCTTCTCGGCCAGAACGTGCTGCTCAACTTTGTCACCGGCCGCTATCACAAGCCGCGGCTGGAGGAGCGGGTCCTTCTGTTCCTCGACATGGAGGGCTCGACCGGATTGGCCGAGCGGCTCGGCCCGCTCGCCTTCCACCGCCTGCTCAATCGTTTCGTAACCGATCTCACCGAGCCGATCGCGGCGGCGCACGGCGAAATCTACAGCTATGTCGGCGATGAAGTGATCGCGACCTGGAGGCTCGAGCAGGGAATCGCCGAGGCCCGCTGCGTCACGGCCTGTTTCGACGCGATTGACGAACTCGCGCGACGGGCGCCCGAATACCGGCGCGAATTCGGCGCCGCGGTCGAGTTCCGCGCCGGGTTGCATTGCGGTCCCGTGGTGACCGGCGAGATGGGGTCGGTGAAGAAGGAGATCGTCTTTCTCGGCGACACCGTCAATACCGCGGCCCGCATCCAGGAATTCTGCCGGCAGACCGGCGATCGCGTCCTCGCCTCGGCGGACCTGATCGATCGCCTCGAATTGCCGCCCGGCGTCGCCAAACGCTCGCTCGGCGACCTCCGGCTGCGCGGCAAGGGCGCGGACATGGCGCTCTACGCGCTGACCAAGGCGCGCAAAGAGCGCGTCGAGCCGAGGTTACCGTCAGCCGCGAAATGGGACGCGTCTAGCATCTCCCGACCGCATTGAACCCGAGCGCGGAACAGCCTCCTCGCTGGCAGGGACGCCTGTAGAGGCAAGCGGCTCCGGACCCGACAGCTCTGCGATAGAGCCGCCGGCAGCCGCTTTCCGGCGCGACAATTGGCGCAGACGCGGCCCGGCGTACGTCTGCTAGACTGTACGAGCCCATCAGAGCGGCAGCACTCCGATGCCATTTTCCCAATTGCCGAGCAAACTCCGGCTCATCGCCTGGTTCACCATGATCTCCGCCGCGGTGCCGGGCATGGAAAATATGCTCACCACGTCGAACCGGCAGGGCGAATTGTATTTCTTCGTGCGGGTGAGGTACATGAAGGCGGCGCGCGCGAGCTGCCTCTGCTTCCTTGCGTCCACCGCCAGCTCCGGCGCTCCGAACTTCTTGTCCCGACGCGACTTCACTTCCACGAAGACGATAGTGTCCCCGTCGCTCGCGACGATGTCCAGCTCGCCCATCTTCGTCCGGTAGTTACGCTCCAGGATTTTGTATCCGAGTGTCTTAAGGTGCCGCTCCGCCGCGTCCTCGCCGCTTGCCCCGAATTCTTTAGCGTCCATCACGCCATTATCCTAAATAACGCCGCAGGTTGTCAAGGAATTCTACTTTCTTTTCAGGTGAAAAGAAAGTAGCAAAGAAAAGCCGGGTTTTAAGCCCAGCTTTCTTTTGGTTACTTTTCTTTCCCGAAAGAAAAGTAACAAGGTTTATAACAGCGGTTTCACCTGCCGGGCGATTAACGCGATTGCCTTTTCCAGCAATTTTTTATTATCACCCATATACTGCCACGTGCTGCGGCCGGACGGGTGCGGGAGCGCGATTACCAGCGTCTCGAAGCTGTGATAGCGGCGCGGGATTGCCCTGCCCACGATGTCCGCAAGCTTCGCCGGGCCGAGCAGGCGCTCTATTGCGAGCTTCCCGATTGCCAGAATGACCTTCGGCTGGACGATGCGGAGTTCCGAAACAAGATACGCCGCGCAGTTATGTATTTCGATATCCCCGGGCGTCTCGCGGCGTCCGTTTCTGTCCGGGGCGGGATAGCACTTGGTGACGGCGGTCATGTACGCATTCGCGCGGAAGTTTTCTACGGCGACACCGGCACGCGCCAGCCACGTGAATAATGTCTTACCCGCCGTCCCCGCGAATGGCCTTCCTTCCCGGCACTCGATAAGCCCCGGCGACTGCCCGACGCTCATGACTTTAGCGCCAAATTTCCCGGATACGATCGGGTACGCGGGCGGCGGGATGTTGCACATCGTGCACGGGCGGATAAGCGATAGGAGGCGGGAGAATTCGGCTTCGCGGTTCTCAATCATAAGATATTTGAAAGTATGATGCAGATAAAAAATGGCATCAATGCGGCGAAATATTTTTTCACCCGCTCCTCCGACCCCGGGCCTATCCGGCTTCAGCTATTTTATAAACGTCCCATTCTCGAACTCCTCGAATGCGACCCGCAGTTCTTCGCGCGTGTTCATCACGATGGGGCCGTACCATGCGACGGGCTCGCCGATTGGCTTGCCGGATATCAGCAGGAACCGGACCGGGCTCTCTTGCGTGGTAATCGCCACCTCGTCCCCGTCCCCGTAAAGCACGAGGTCTTTCGCGGCGCACTTGCACTTCTGCTTGAAGTCGAAATAATTTTCCCCTACCACCTCGTGGGCGTAGGCGCTGCGCTCCGGGTCGAAATATCCCTCCCCCTCAACTATATAGGCGAAGACCTTGTACCCGGGCTTGAAGCCGCGCGTGAAGGTCGTCCCCGTGGGTATGGTAACGTCCAGGTATTCAGGGTCCACGACGACATCCGTAACCGGCCCCGACACGTCGCCGACATGTCCGCAGATTATCTTTATCTTTACATTATCCTGGGTGATTACCTCCGGGATGTCTTTGGCTGAAATTCCACGGTAGCGGGGCGCCATCATCTTCTTAGACGCGGGCAGGTTCGCCCATAACTGGAACCCCCACATGACGCCCGCCGCGTCCCCCTTCGGCATCTCCTGGTGGATGATCCCGCTACCCGCCGTCATCCACTGCACGTCGCCGGGGTGGATGACACCACTGTTCCCCATGCTGTCCCCGTGCTCCACCCTGCCGTTATACATATATGTAATCGTCTCGATGCCCCGGTGCGGATGCCAGGGGAAGCCCGGCAGGTACTCCTCGGGAGTAGCCGATTGAAAATCGTCCAGCAGCAGGAACGGGTCGAGCTGAGGCGCCTCGTTATTCCCGAACGCGCGCCTTAAGTGCACCCCCGCCCCCTCGATCGTCGGCCTGCTCACCCATACCTGTTTTATTTTTCGTATTTTCATAGTGGTCTCCCATGTCAGCCCGTTTTGACCCGAACACCTGATATTTAAATTTAACAGGTTTTTTTGGAAAACGCTTAAGGCTGGTCTGCTGCACGCCCCGGAGGCCGAATGAGGGTGTGAGACGGAGGTGGTGCGAATTTCACTCGTCTCATTTATTGGTCTGAGCACCATTCAATGGTATATTTTGTAGGAATTTCTTCAAAAGATGCTTCGGCCCTATGTATTTCACTACGAGAATACTGGCCCGGTTTCTTCTTTGCCGTTGGAGGAACTCGAATGAATCCTTTATCACGCAAGAGTCGTTCTTTGGCATCCGCTTCGGACTTATTTTTAAATAATTTTGACTCTATATGTATTGCCATGAATGTATCCTCTCTTTATATTTTAGTTGTCTATCGGCCACACAAACTTCTAACTTTCCTTTAATAATACTTCTAATTGTAAGATATTGAAATCTTTTAAAATATTTATTTTGATAAGCCCGTCAATTAGAGCATGTTTTGGTGTCCCAATAATGTTTAATATATTTTTTGACACCTCATGTATAAGAGTTCCCTTATGTATAAGAGTTCCCTTTTCATTTAGACTATCTTCGGGATAAAAAGGAAGCGGGGCATAAGCCTCCAGACACTTATTTAAATCAGAAATAAAGGCATCTTTTATCGAATAAGCATTTTTCTCGTAATGCCCTAGTAAAGCAAGGGAAATAAATTCTTCATGCAAAGCATCCATAAAAATGTCTCTTTTTTTCTTACCAAGCACTGAAAAAGCACACCTATCTATATAACCTAAATATAAGGCCGCAATTTCAACAAATAATGCGCTTAAACTTATAGGCTCTCCTTTTATAATATTACTTTCCTTATTTTTAGACGTAATTGCCATATCAGAAAATAATTCTACACGGCGGCCAATCCAATCACTGAGAATTGCACCCAATGCCCCTGCTTTTAATTTTAGAATATGTTCATCATTTGGTTTTCCTTGAAAATGAAAACTTAACCAAATCCTGGCCATCGCCTCCTCCCTAATTGCTTCGCCCAAGGTATTATCCATAATTAGCTCACAATCTCTCTCTAGCTCAAAGTCACTCTCTGCCTGATAAGTTGTACTCTGAAGCGGCCACGTTTGCCATTTTTCTCGTGGAAATTTAGCCACTAATTCTTCGGTTTCAAAATGTTGTTTTTTGGCTTCTTCAAACGTTTGAAAAATGCTGACCTTTAAAGGTTCATCAGTATTTACAGATCCATACAAGAACGGAATCTCAAAGGAAACTCGAAAAACAGCGAGTTGCCAACCTCCGCGCGGGTCCTTAGCTGTTGAAACGATATATTTTTTGCCGTCAATGAGGTTGGTAACCTTTGTAGAAATACCTTGGTCGTTGTTGGTGTAGGTTCTCTTCATTTTATCATTTCCTCCCATAATGGGCCAATCCTTTTGGGTATTGCCTAGCTCATGATTAAAAATATCATTTAGTATATAAAAAATCTACTTAATTGCTCTTAATAGCTCTTCCTGCTTAACCGTACTAAACCATCATCGGTTCACATTTAATTAAAAAAATAAAAAAAATCAACAAATTTTCTCCGGTATCGAATTCAGCACATCTCCACGCTCAGCACAATGCATTTTGGGGGGTCTGGGGCCGGTTTTTAAGACGCGAGTTTTTTGGGTAATGCTAGGGATTTTCACTGTATTTTCATTAGATTACGCCCATATTGCGGCAGATTCCTAAAGTTTGTTTCGCCTTTTGCAAGTCATTGAAAAGTAAGGAATAATTTTAGCGAAAAAATGCGAAAAATGGCCGGATTTCCACTTTTAGGGGAAATTCCGCCAAATTATTGACGCTCAGAATGACAGGTTCATGGCCTTGCGCACTTCATCCATCGTCGCCGCCGCGACCTTGCGGGCGGTATCCGCCCCGGCCCTCAGCATCTCCCGCGTCTCGTCCTCTCGTCCTGTCAGCGCGGCCCGTTTCTCGCGGAACGGGGCAAGGTAAGTGCTTAATATTTCGGCCAAATAGCCCTTGTGATTCACGCATCCGAGCCTGCCCGCCCGGCAGTCCACGTCAGCTTGCGGCGCGTCATTTGGCCCGAACGCCTTGTGGTAGTCCTGGACGGAGCATATGTCCGGGTCGCCGGGGTCGTTCGCGTGGATTTTCTTAGGGTCCGTAATGAGTTGCATCACTTTCGGCTTAATAGATTCCGGCGGCTCGTCCAAAAAAATGGCGTTATTCAATGACTTGGACATCTTCCTGCCGTCCGTGCCCGGCAGCTTCGGGATCTGTGTCAGGAGCGCCTTCGGTTCCGGAAAAACCTGTTTATACCGATGGTTAAACGCCCTTGCGATTTCTCTGGCAAGCTCGATGTGCGGGACCTGGTCAACCCCCACGGGCACCGCGCCCGCCTTGTATAGCGTTATGTCCGCCGCCTGAAGCACCGGGTATCCCATCAGGCCGTAGTTCACGCCGTGTAAGTGCATGTCTTCAATCATGTTTTTTAGCGTCGGGTCACGCTCCAGCCAGGGCATTGGGGTGATCATCCCGAACAGGAGATAAAGCTCCGCATGTTCCTTCACCTCGGACTGGACGAATACCGTCGAGCGTGAGAAATCGATCCCCAGCGCCCGCCAATCAAGGGCCATTTCCATAATGTTTTTAGGAAGTTCGGAAGTATCGGCGTATGCGGTGGTCAAGGCGTGCCAGTCTGCGGCCATGAAAAAACATTCATACTCTTCCTGCAATGAGAGCCAGTTGCCGAGCGCGCCTACAAGGTGCCCGATATGCAGTCTGCCGGTAGGCCGCATCCCGGATAAGAGCCTCATAAACCGTTACCTTTTTGGAAAAAGGTAACGCCAAAAACTTTTGGGCTGTTTTTAAGCCCCGCTTTTCTTTGTGTTACTTTCTTTTCCCGTGAAAAGAAAGTAACGGTTTTATCCCTATAATTCAAAATCCCCCGCCTCCAGGTGCTCCTTTATGCGGTGCAGGAACTCATTCGCAGTCAGGCCGTCCACCACGCGGTGGTCGTAGGAAAGCGCTATATACATCATGGGCCGTATGGCGATGGCGTCCTCGCCGTCTTCCGCCGTAACCACCACGGCGCGCTTTACCAGCTCTCCCATCCGGAGTATCCCCACCTGCGGCTGGCTGATTATCGGCGTCCCGAACAGGTTTCCATGCCTGCCGGGATTTGTCACGGTGAACGTCCCGCCCGCCATTTCGTCGGGAGTTATCTTTTTATCCCGCACTTTTACGGAAAGCTCGGAGAGCGCCTTTGCCAGGTCCAGCAGGGACATATCCTCCGCGCCCTTTATCACCGGGACCATCAGGCCCCGCTCGGAGTCCACGGCCACGCCCAGATTTATATGCCGCTTCGTAAGGACGGAATACCCCTGGACTACCGAATTCATCAGCGGGAATTCCTTCAAGGTCCTGATCGCCGCCGCCATGACGAAAGGCGTATAAGTCAGGCTGATTCCCACTTCCGCCTTGACTTTATCTTTATTACGCTCTCGTATCCCCACTATATTCTCAAAGTCGGCTTCGGCTATAGTCGTCACATGGGCCGACGTCCTTTTGCTGTAAACCATGTGGTCGGCGATTAATAGTCTGAGGCGCGAGAACGGAAGCTCCGCATCACCTTCTTCTACTTCATAAGAAGGCGGCTTATATACCCCGTATCCTGCATGCATTTCAGGCGGGGGGGCCGACTCCAGAAGCTCTTCCTGCACTATCCGGGGCGAAGGCATGTCCTTCTCCGGCGCGTGGATAGGGCCCCCCGGCGGCACCGTCCTTTCCGGACCCTTCTCCGGTGGCAAAGTCGCTTCCGGCCCGGTCTTTTTCTCCGCGAGCACGCGCATAACGTCCGCCTTGGTCACCCGTCCGCCTTCGCCGGTGCCTTTAATGGCCTTTAAATCCACGCCATGCTCCATAGCCAGGCGCATTACCGCAGGCGAGTAAAACCCGGACTTATCAGTCATTGATTCTGGTACTGCCTCAGGCTCCGGGACCTCCCGCTTTATCTCCGGCGGGGGGGTCAACTCCTCTTCGGGCCGGGTTTCCCGCTTTGCCTCGACGGCAGGGATGCCTTCCGGACGCGCGGGATGCTCCGCCGGGCCGTCTCTTTTTGTCGCCAACTCCGGCGGTTTGCCCTCAACCGTGGTTTTTGCCTCTGGGGTCTCTTGCGGCGGCGCGGTCTCGACCTTCGCGGTTTCCACCTCCTTGCCGATTTCCGCGCCCGATACTCCTTCAACAGGCTTCATGGCTCCCGGCTTCACAGGGGCGGCTTCTTCAGTTTTGGCGGCCTCTGGCGTTTCTGGTTTCTTGGGCTCCATAGCTATCGATTTCGGTGCATCTTTCCCCACCACAGCCGATTTTTCGTCAATTCTCGCCATCAGCGCTCCCACCTGGATGGTCTCGCCCTCTTTGGCGATTATCTCCGTAAGGACGCCGGAAACGGGCGACGGAACGTCCACATCCGCCTTGTCCGTGGAGACCGTCACCAACGGCTCATCGGCCTTTACCGCCTGCCCCTCATCCACCAGCCAGACGGATATCGTCCCTTCGGCTATGCTCTCCCCCATCTGGGGCATCTTTACGTCGGTCATGGTAAGTTGTTGTCCATGTTCAGGTTAATATCCCGCCAGTTTCCGCGCCGCCGCAAGGACCTTGTCCTTGTTCGGCAGGATGTACTCCTCCATCGGCCCGGCGAAGGCGTTATGCGTATCCTTGCTGCACCACGCGCATTACCGGCGCGTCAAGGTACTCGAATGCGTTCTCCATGATTATCGCCGAGACCTCGCCGCCAATGCCCCCGGTAAGCTGTCCTCGTGGACTATCAGCACCTTGCCCGTCTTCTTCGCGCAGGAGATTATCGCCTGCCTGTCCAGCGGCAGGAGCGTCCGCAAGTCCAGCACCTCGGACGATACCCCTTCCTTCTCCAGTTCTTCAGCCGCCGCGAGGCAGAGGTAGAGCGCGGAGCCGTAGGTGATGAAGCAGATGTCGTCGCCCTCGCGCCGGAGCGCCGCCTCTCCTATTGGGACGATATAGCTGTCCTCGGGTATATCTTCCTTTATGCGCCGGTACAGGAACTTGTGCTCGAAGTAAAGTACCGGGTCGTCGTCCTGTATGGCGGCGATAAGGAGCCCCTTGGCGTCGAAGGCCGTCGCGGGCGCGACGACTTTAAGGCCGGGCACGCGCGTGAACCAGGCCTCCGGGTTCTGCGAATGGAACAGCCCGCCCCGCACGCCGCTCCCGGACGGGCACCGGACCACCATCGGGCATTTGGCCTTCCCGCCGTGCCGATACCGAAGTGTAGCCGCCATGTTCACGATCTGGTCGAACCCGCAGGAGATGAAATCCGCGAACTGCATCTCCGCCACCGGCCGCATCCCGGCAATGGCAAGCCCGACCGATGCGCCGTTGATAAGAGATTCGGAAATTGGGGTATCGATTACCCGCTCCGCGCCGAACTCCTCGAACAGCCCCTCCGTTGCCAGAAACGCCCCGCCCAGCGCGGCAATGTCCTCGCCCAGGAGCACGACGTCAGAGTCCAGCCGCATGGACTGCCGGAGCGCTTCGTTAATAGCTTTTATGTAAGTCAGTTCCATTAAAACCTTTGTTACTTTCTTTTGCGAAAAAGAAAGTAACCAAAGAAAACGGGACAAAAAGACAGTCCAAAAGTTTTTGGTGTTACCTTTTTCCAAAAAGGTAACGAATTTTCCTCATACCGGCGTCGCATACAGCCCTTCCATCGCCTCCGGGCCGTCCGGCTCCGGGGAGTTTTCCGCGAATTTCACCGCCTCGTCCACCACCGCCTTCACCTTGGCGCCCGTCTCTTCTATTATCTTCGCCACGTCGTAACCCTTTTTTTCGAGGAAGAACTCGTAGCGCTGGATGGGGTCGCGGCTTTCCCACTCGATAAGCTCCTCCTTCGCCCGGTACGAGGCCATGTCGTGTTCGCTGTGGCCGGAGTAGCGATAGGTCTTGCATTCGATCAGTTCCGGCCCCTCGCCCCGCCTCGCCTGGTCGATTGCATGCTCCACCGCGCGCAGGACGGCAAAGAGGTCGTTGCCGCTGCAGACGTGCCCATGAAAGCCGTATCCGGCCGCCCTGTCCGCCACGTCCTCTACCGCCATCTGAATGGATTGGGGCGTGGAAAAAGCGTAGAAGTTGTTCTCGCAGACGAAAACGACGGGCAGTTTGCGGACGCCGGCGAAGTTCAGCGCTTCGTGGAAATCGCCCCTGGAGGACGCGCCCTCGCCGAAGAAGGCGACGACTACCCGCGGCTCTTTCCTGATTTTAAATTTCAAGGCGACGCCGCAGGCGACCGGCAGGGACGAGGCGAGCATGGAGGTGGAGCCGACAACGCCGTTCTCCAGGACGCCGGCGTGCAGGAACGAGTCCCTGCCCCCGGAGAAGCCCGTCTTTTTGCCCATTATCTGGGCCATCAGGAGTTTCGGGTCCACGCCTTTTACGAGGAACGCGCCCAGGTCGCGGTGCAGCGGGAAGATGAAATCGTCGGGCTTCAGCCTATAAACCGAACCGACGACAACGGCCTCCTGACCGAGGCCGGAGTAAACGCCGCCCGGTATCTTGCCCTGGTGGTGTAACTTGGAGACCCTGTCCTCAAACTCCCGGACGAGGCGAAGGTGGTAATAAAGCTCGAGGTCCTGGTCCACACGCCTCCTCACTCACGCCAATTTAAATCCTTTATTCTTTTTGAGATACGGGACCAGTCCGCCCGCCTCGAGGATATCCGTCATAACCTGGGGCATCGGCGGGAACGGCAGCTCGATACCCTTGGTCTTATCCCTTAATACCCCGCCTTAAGGTCCAGCTCGAGCTCGTCCCCGTCGTCTATCTGGTCGGTATCCACCCGTACAGCCGGAAGGCCGATATTTATGCAGTTCCGGAAGAAAATCCGGGCGAAGGACTTGGCGGCGACACACGAGGTCCCGGCCATTTTTATAATCACCGGGGCATGCTCGCGGGAGGAGCCCATGCCGAAATTCGTCCCGCCCACGACGAAGTCGCCGGGTTTTACCTGGGCCCTGAACTCGTCGCGCGCGTCCTCCAGGACGTGCTTGGTAAGCTCCGGCAGGTTCGTCCTCAAGTACGCGTACCTGCCAGCCGCGATCAAGTCCGTGCTTATATCGTCCCCGAACTTCCAGGCCCTTCCCATGGAACCTCCAGACCGTTACCTTTTTGGTAAAAAGGTAACGCCAAAAACTTTTAGGCTGGTTTTAATTGTCCCGCTTTTCTTTGTGTTACTTTCTTTTCCCGTGAAAAGAAAGTAACGGTTTATATATATTTTCTTGGGTCGGCAAGCTTCCCTTCGATGGCGGAGGCCGCGACAGCGCGGGCGAGGCAAGGTAAACGAACGACTTGGGGTTTCCCATCCTGCCCTTGAAGTTCCGGTTTATGGAGGCGGCGCAGTTCTCGCCGTCGCCCAGGATACCTTCATGGCTTCCGGGGCATGCCCCGCATCCCGGCGAATTGATTACGCCGCCCGCATCCAGGAATATATCCATAAGACCTTCGGCCATCATCTTTCTATAGACGCTCTTGGTGCCCGGGGTTACGACGAGCCTTGAGCCGGGGGCGACATGCTTTCCCTTGAGTACCTTGGCCGCCGCCTCGAAATCCTCGAAATAACCGTTGGTCGTGGAGCCAAGGTACGCCTGCTGGATCGGGACGTCCTTGCAGTCCGGGTGCGAGATGGGCCTCGTGTTGTCCACCATGTGGGGGAAAGAGACCATCGGCTCAAGGCTGACCCGCGTCTATCTTGACTACCCTGACGTATTTCGCGCCGGGGTCGCCCTTTATCTCCTTGAAATCCTTCTCCCGCTTGTTCTCGCGGAGCCAGTCCAGGGTATGCCCGTCCGATTCGAACAGGCCGCACTTCCCGCCGGCTTCCACGGCCATCGACGAAATAGTGGTCCTTCCGGGGATGGATAACCCCTCGATGGTATCTCCGAAGAACTCAAGGGACTGGTATGTCGCGCCGTCCGCGCCGATTAAGCCGATAAGGTAGAGGATGATGTCCTTGGAATATACCCCCGGCGGGAGCTTCCCGGTGACTTCCACCCGGATTGCCTCCGGGCACAGCATCCAGGTCTCGCCGGTGGCCATGGCGACCGCGATGTCCGTCGAGCCCATGCCGGTTGCGAAGGCCCCCAATGCGCCGCCCTGGCAGGTATGGGAGTCCGCCCCGACCATCAGCATGCCGGGGGACGTGACCTGCTCGCCCAGGACCAGGTGGCTTACCCCTCCCCCTATGTCGGAGAGCATGCAGCCGGAGTCCTTTGCGTACTCGCGGAGCTTGGTGTGCCCGGTGGAGACTTCCTTGAAGGAAGACGGGGAGGCGTGGTCTATGAATACGGCGGTATGGGAGGGGACTTTTGCAAGTCCCGCTCCCAGCTCCGCAATCTTGTCAACCGTCAGGGGGCCGGTCCAGTCCTGCACGTAGGCGAAATCCACCTTCACCACGGTCAGCTCGCCTGCGTGTACCTCGTGCCCCGCATGCATGGAGATAAGTTTTTCAGCCAGGGTCAGCGGCATATTCTTACGCCGCCCTTCCCAGGGCCTCATCCAGTTTCAGGGATGTCTGAAGGCGCTTCTCCACCACGTTCCAGTCTATGTTCTGGAAGAACGCGTCTAAGGTATGCCGCGCGCTTTACGCCGTAGTCTATCATGTAGGCGTGCTCGTAGACGTCCAGTATCAGAAGCGGGATCTCATTCCAGATAGCACCGATATCGTGCATATCCATCATGTAGTTGTGCAAAGTGTTGTCGTTCATGCTCCAGGAGAGCACGGCCCAGCCGCGTCCGGACATTCCGACCGCCTTGAACTGCGCCATCCAGTTATCGAACGAACCCCAGCGCTCTTTTATCATCTCTGCTATCCTGCCGCCCGGCGCGCCTCCCTTGCCGCCAAGGTTCTCGAAATACCACTCGTGCAGAAAAACGGCGTTTGTCGTAAAGGACTTCTCCTTGAACATCTCCCGGATAATGGCGTAAGTGGCGTTTGCGCCTTCGGTCGGCGCTTTTTTTATCTCTTCCTCAAGCATGTTCAATTTATCCACGTATCCCTTATAGAGCACGTCCCTGTGCTCCTGGATCTGCCTGTCGGAAATACCCTTGAGTTTACCTTCCAGCTTGAATTCCTTTACCTTGTGCATGATTGTACCGTCCTTTCTAATACGCGAGGCTAAGACAAAAAAGAAATGCGGCAAAGATTATGCCGCAGGCGGCCGACTTCAAAAAGTATAACAAAGATTTAAGCAGTGTCAATTTTGTAGAACAATTTTAAGTATTTTGATTAACCGGCGCGACTTGCGGACGGTAAAAGTCCGTGGTATAAATTTATACAAAGGAATTTATTTTTACTGAAGGGTAAATTTGGCCGCCCTGAAGGAGACTTTATGGAGCATAACCTCAAAATCAAGAGCCAGGAAGTATATGACAGGAACCTGCTGGAGGCGAGCCTCGACCCGATCGTGGCGATAAACCTGGAAGGCAAGTTCACCTACGTCAATGAGGCTATGGTAAGGATCACGGGCATTCCGAGGGACGCCCTCATCGGGTCGGACCACTTCGGCATCTTAACCGAGCCCGAAAAGGGGAAAGAGGGCCTTCTGCAGGCTTTAACGATAGGGTCCATCACCGACTATCCCCTCACCTTCCGGCACACGGACGGGCACCTGACGGACGCACTTTGCAACGCCTCCGTTTACTTGGATGACGAGGGCAAAGTCGCCGGCATCTTCGCGGCGGTGAGAGACATTACCGAGAGAAAACGGGCCGAAGAGGCCCTTCGAGAGGCCGGGGCATACACCAGGAGCCTGCTGGAGGCGAGCCTCGACCCGCTCGTGGGGATAAACCTTGAAGGCAAGTTCACTTTCGTCAATGAGGCTACGGTCAAGGTCACGGGCGTTCCGAGGGACGCCCTGATAGGGACGGACTTCGCCAGCTACTTCACCGAGCCCGATAAGGCGAGAGAGGACTTCCAGCAGGCTTTAGCGACAGGGTCCGTCACCGACAATCCCCTCACCATCCGGCGCAAGGACGGGCACCTGACGGACGCACTTTGCAACGCCTCCGTCTACCGCGATACAGGGGGCAAAGTCGCCGGCATTTTTGCCGCCGCACGCGATATAACGGAGAGGAAGCGGGCGGAAGAGGAGGTAAAAAAATTAAACCTGGAGCTGGAGCAGAGGATCCGCGAACGGACGGCCCAGTTAGAGTCCGCCAACTGCGAGCTGGAATCCTTCAGCTACTCGGTCTCCCACGACCTCCGCGCGCCTCTTCGGAGCCTGGACGGCTTTTCCCAGGCCATCCTGGAGGAATATTCGGACAGGTTAGATGAAAAAGGGAAAGACTACCTGGGAAGGATCCGCCTTGCCAGCCAGAGGATGGGCCATCTTATAGACGACATGCTGAAGCTCTCCCGGGTGACAAGGAGTGAGATGCGTTTTGAAAACGTGGACCTGACGGGGATTGCGAGAGAAATAGGAGATGAACTGAGGAGGGCGGAGCCCGGGCGCAAGGTCGAATTTATCATAGAAGATGGCGTCACGGCATGGGGCGACTTGCCGCTCATGCGGACGGTTATGCAGAACCTGCTGTCGAATTCCTGGAAATTCACATCCAGGCACGAGAAGGGGGTAATCCAGTTCGGCGTCTCGGAGATGGGGGGCAAGAAAATTTATTTCGTGAAGGACGACGGCGCCGGTTTTGACATGAACTATGCCGACAAACTTTTTACCCCATTCCAGCGGCTGCATTCCACGGCGGAGTTTCCGGGGACGGGTATCGGCCTCGTAATCGCAAAAAGGATTATTAAGGCGGCACGGGGGCGACATCTGGGCTACGGCCGAAACCGAAAAAGGGGCGAACTTTTATTTCTCATTTTGAAAGGGGGCAGATATGGCGGACAGGGAAATATTGCTGGTGGAGGATAACCCGGACGACGTCGAGCTTACGCTTCGGTCGTTCAAGGCAAACAACATTTGCAATAAAGTCGTTATCGCCCAGGACGGCGCACGAGCGCTTGGATTTTCTTTTCAGCACCGGCGCATATTCCGGGAGCAGCAGCAGACTGCCCCAGCTCGTGCTGTTTGGACCTTAACCTGCCGAAGATATCGGGCCTGGACGTGCTGAAGCGCATCAGAAGCGACGAAAGGACAAAATGCCTGCCGGTAGTGATACTTACCTCTTCCAACGAGGAGAAAGACCTTATAACCGGCTACGCGCTGGGCGCAAACAGCTACGTGCGAAAGCCGGTGGATTTTGTCCAGTTCAATGAAGCCATAAAACAGCTCGGCCTCTACTGGCTTATCTTAAACGAAGCGCTGCCGCAGACAAGGGAACCGAATGAAAAAGCCGCTTAGGGCATTGATAGTGGAAGACTCGGAAGACGACGCTATCTTAATGGCGGAGGAACTCCGGCGCGCGGGGTATGAGGTCTATTTCGAAAGGGTCGAGACGCCGGAAGAAATGTCCGCGGCCGCCTCTGAGAGGGGGCTGGGACGTCATACTCTCGGATTACGTAATGCCCCGGTTCGACGGCCTGACGGCGCTTAAGCTCCTGAAGGAAAAGGGCCTCGACATCCCCTTCATCCTGGTTTCCGGAAAGATAGGCGAAGACACGGCTGTAGAAGCCATAAAGGCCGGGGCCTGCGATTATGTCATGAAGGACAGGATGATAAAGCTCGCGCCCTCGGTGAAAAAGGCCCTTTCCGAGCACGAGATGATGATGGAAAGGGACCGGGCGCAGGAGGCGTTGAAGACGGAGCTGGAGGTATCCAACGCCCTGCTCAAGATGGCCGAGATAACGAGCGCATCCCTTGACTGGGACGAGACGGCGGATAAGGTGCTTCACGTCCTGAAGGGGATTATACATTTTGAGGGCGCGGCCGTAATGCTGGCGGAGGCGGACGGCACGCTGACCCCCAGGAAAGCGGTAGGTTGCGACGGCGGCATACATTCCATTTTGATGGGGATGCGGCCAAGGCTGGCGGACGTCCGGGCGCTCGAGAAGGTGATGTTGACCAGGAAGCTTTTAAAAATCGGGGAAGAGGAGCTGCCCGGCCTCATCCCGGATTATATCGCGGCAAACCTGAAGCTCAAGGAAGTGATTATCGCACCCGTTATGGCGAGGGAGCGTGTAGCCGGCTTCCTGGGGGTGAACTTTAAAAAAATCGGCGACGATTCACGCGTCCCGGCCTTGATAAAGGGCATCGCGGACCAGCTCGGCGCGGCCTTTGAAAATGCCAGCCTCTACGAGGAGACCCAGAAGAAGAGGCTGGAGCTGGCCAAGGGGATGGAGGCGCTCAGGGTACTGCATGAGATAGACAGGATGATACTGTCCACTCTCGACAGGGACGAGATGCTGTCAAGGGTCTCGCTGCAGATAAAAAGGCTTATCCCGGCGGATGCGGGGTGCCTGTTGCTGCTGGACGGGGAGGAGAAGACGCTTAGGGTAAACTGCGGCTGGGGGGCGGACTTTAAAAAAGACGAGCGGTTCATGCTGGACGGCTTCCCCGGCGCCGATACGTTCCTTTCAGGCAGGCCGGTGATGAGGGCCGACGTCCTGAACGAGACGAGGGAAAGCGGGGAGGATACCGTCTTTCGGGACGCGGTAATCCGTTCCGAGATAATCGTCCCGATAATGAGCAAGGGGACCGGACGGGGGCTTATCAGGCTCGGGAGCCAGAGGGTGGCGGGTTTCAGTTTCGAGGATACGGCGATGGCTGAAAAACTGGCGTACCAGATAGGGATAGCGCTTGAGAACACGCGCCTGATAGCAGACCTGGAGGAGGTGCTGATAAACACCGTCCAGGCGCTTTCCTCCGCGATAGACGCAAAAAGCCACTGGACGCGCGGACATTCCACCCGCGTCACGGGCTATGCCGTGCGGGCCGGAAAAGAGATGGGCCTTACGGACGAGCAGATGGAGAGGCTTAAGCTAGCTGGCCTTCTGCACGATATCGGGAAAATCGGGATATTGGATGCATTACTGGACAAGCCGGGCGCGCTGACGATTGATGAGTACGAATCGATTAAAAAACACTCCGACAGGGGGGCGGAGATACTCGCGCCTATAAGGCAGTTCAGGGATATCGTACCCTGCATCCGCCACCACCACGAGCGTTGGGACGGCAAAGGCTATCCCCTTCATCTGCAGGGCGAACAGATACCTTTCATGGCACGGATATTATCGGTCGCGGACTCTTTCGACTCCATCACCGCCGACAGGCCTTACAGGAAGGCCAATGACAGGAACTTTGCTTTCGAGGAGCTTATGAAATGCTCGGGGACGCAGTTTGAGCCGAAGGTCGTGGACGCTTTCATCAGTATGCTGAAGGAGCCCGATTAGCCGGCGTCTTTCTTTTCTTCTATCTCCGTTATTTTAATCCCGTCTTTAAAAAGAAAAGACTTCATTTCCTTCGCGAAAGCGGGGTCGTTTCGCCGCACCCACTCAAGGAGCATCGCCGCGTGTTCCTTCTCCTCGTCCCGGTTATGGGCGAGGATACTCTTAAGTTCCTCGTCCTCCGTCGCGTCCACCCGCTGCTGGTACCAGTCTATCGCTTCCAGTTCCTCCACTATCGACCGAAGCGCCCTGTGTAGCTCTTTTGTCTTGCCGGTCAGCTTATCTTCGTTTTCATGCAACAGGTATGGCATGTGAGGGGGCCTCCTTTTCCTTTCAATTATAGCAGACGCTATGCCGGATTATTGTTTTTATTGAGGTAAGGTGTTATTATCCGGCTTATATGGAACAGCTTCTGGAAATAATAAAAGAAGAAATCCGGACGGAGGGAAGGATAACCTTCGAGCGCTACGTGGAACTTGCGCTCTATCATCCCCGGTACGGCTACTACTCGTCCGGGGCGGCCTCCATTGGCAAGAACGGGCGATTTCTATACCTCCTCGCAGGCCACCCGCATGTACGGGACGCTGATGGCCGAAGTCTATGTAAAGCTCGCGGGGAAGTCAGGGCCGGATTTTGTTGAGATGGGTGCGGGAGAGGGGCTGTTCGCGGCCGATTTCCTGCGCGCGCTTTCTAAGTCCCATCCCCTCGAATATGGAAGATGCCGGTATTTTATAGTGGAGAGCGCAAAGGGCATGGCGGCAAGACAGAAGGATGCGCTTTCAGATTTTAGTGACAAAGTTACCTGGACCGAGGACTTAGACGGCCTGCCCGATATAGAGGGAATATTTTTTTCAAACGAACTGGTCGATGCGTTCCCTTTCCACAGGGTTAAACAGGGTCCGGACGGGCTGTCCGAAATTTACGTGTGCCTGCAAGGGGGGTCAGAGTGGACAAGCGGGGCAAGCTGGGCAGGGGACGCAACGGGGGCCGGATGAGAAACTGGCCTTTGTGACCGGGCCGCTCTCCACGAAGGCACTGGCGAAGCATTTCAACCGGCTGATGCCGAGGCTGCCGGCGGGGATGATAACCGAGGCGAACCTCAGGGTTTCCGAGTGGATGGGCAAGGTCGGCGGGAAGCTGAAGAAAGGTTTTGTTATCACGGTGGATTACGGGTATACCGCGGAGCAATATTACTCCCCCTCAAAGATGAACGGCACCGCGCTCTGCCATTACAGGCATTCAACCAACGAAGACTTTTTCGAGCGGGTCGGGGAGCAGGATATTACCGCGCACGTTGACTTTACCGCCGTCAGCCTCGAAGGGGAAAACAGCGGCCTCGCCCCGGAGCTTTTCTGTGATCAGGGACAGTTCCTCATGGAAACGCTGCCGTGGTTCGAGGACTCAGCCAGGCGTACAAATGCGTCTTTGGATGAGCTTATAGAGGCGGGGCAGGGAATAAAAACATTGCTCCACCCGGAATGGCTGGGAGGGGCGTTCAAGGTCCTGGTCCAGTCAAAGGAGTGTTCCCTGGACGGATTATTCGGGAGGATACGGAACAGGGTGGACAGCCTGCTGAAGCCCCTGAAGTTAAGCGGACTACGGCCTGCGAAGTTTATCTGCTCGCCCGGTAATATATGGATGCCGCGCCGGCGAGGGATTTTCCTTTGAAATCCAGGCGGTGCGACCACTTGACCTGCCTGAGCCCGGCCATCTCCAGAAGGTTCAGCATCTCCGGTATCTTAAAGCAGTTGACCTCGAAAGCCTGGTCGTAGTTCTCCTTTACGAAATGTCCCTTCATCAGGACGGTCCCTTTATCTTCCAGAAGCTCCCGCTCCCAGATGACCGATATCTCGCCGGAGGCGTCCCGCACTATGATATTTTTGAAGAAGGGCTGAGACCAGTAGACCGCGTTGAAGACGAATGCGCCTCGCGGGGCAAGGAGCCTGCGGACCCTGTCGAAGACCACCACCAGCTGGCTTCTTTTGAGCTGGGATACCGTGTTGCCGAGACTTATGACAAGGTTCTGGATCCCGTAAGGCACCAGGCTGTCGTTCTCTATGTCGGAGAGGTGGAACTCCACGTTTGGAATCGCCGCCGCTTTTTCTTTAGCGGCGTTAAGCGCGGCTTCCGTCCGGGCCAGGCCGGTCACGGTAAAGCCGTTCCGGGCAAGGGCAATGGAATGAAGGCCCGGCCCGCATCCCAGTTCCAGAACGCGGCCCCCCCCGGGCGGCCGGCCGGCCGCTTCCCAGGTTTTTTTATACCAGAAAAGGATTTGCTCTACTTCGGCCTTTTCTTCTCCGTTCGAGTGATGGGTCTGCTCGAAAAGGTCCACCCGTTCCCTGTTTATTTTCAAAGACTCAGCCATATACCCCTCTTTAAACCGTTACTTTTCTTTCGCGAGAAAGAAAAGTAACCAAAAGAAAGCGGGACATAAAAACAGTTTAAAAGTTTTTGGTGTTACCTTTTTCCAAAAAGGTAACGGTTTTCCCGCCATCTTAAGCCGCGGCCCGGTAGCCCCATTTCATGAAATGGTCTTCCGTCCCTATCTCTCCCGACAACTCGTCCGACTGTTCCGACGCCAGAAAAACCGCCAGCTTCGCTACCTCGGACGGCTGCTTTAACTGGCCGGATTTTTTAAGGCCCCAGAAAACCCGGTATGCGTCCGGTCCCAGCACGTTCATGTCCAGCTTACGGATGTCGTCGTGCATCCTGGTGTCCACGGAGCCCGGGTCCATCCCGTAAACTTTAATATTATACGGTTCTAGCTCCCGCGCCAGCGCCTTCGTCAGCGCGTTCAGCCCCGATTTAGATATGCTGTAGGCGCCCAGACGCGGAATAACGAAGTCAGCCAGGCCTGAAGTAATGTTTATTATCTTGCCGTAGCGTTTTTTAATCATCCCCGGGATGCACGCCTTCGACACGAGCCATGCGCCGGTAAGGTTAATATCCATGCAGCGGTGGAACTCGGGGTCGGGAATATCCTTCATGGGGGCTATGGGGCCGGTTATCCCTGCGTTATTCACCAGTATGGAAGGCGGGCCGAACTTCATCTCCACCGCACGGTAGAGGTTCTTTACGTCCCCCGGGTCGGACACGTCCGCTTTTATCGCGATGGCTTGCCCGCCCTTGTCCGCAATAATGGAAACCGTATCTTCCAGTTCCTCCCTGGTCCTGGAAGCAACCGCCACTTTCGCGCCAGCCTCAGCCAAGGCTATGGCAATTGCGCGCCCAAGACCCCGCCCGCCGCCGGTTACGACAGCAATCCGCCTTTTGAGCACGCGCACCTCCTCTTCGGCTGATGAAAATGGGAAAAAAGGGGACCGCAGAAAGTTCCCCCCATTCAAATAATAATCGAGCGGGGGCGACTTGTCAAAAAAGGGGGGAAAAGGGGGGAATTTATTTAATCTCGATTTCGGCTTCGGAAACTTTTACCGGCTCCGCGCTCTTTGCCGGTATCCCTAACTTCGCGGCCGCGGCGGGGGTAACCAGCCGGTAATAAAGGGCGGCCTTAGCCTTCGCCGCACCTTTCGGCAGGTCGTATGTCAGCGCCCGCTCCTCGTGGTCTTTTATCCTTGAATCAAGCGCCTCTTTCGCCTCCCAGGTCGGCACGCCGACCTTGCCGTCCGCGCTGAATACGCGCATGAACAGGTCTTTCTGGCCGGCCGCGGGGGCGGGGCTCTCGAAGAGGGGCTTTCCCTCTTTATCGAGGACTACAACTTTCAGATATGCCGCACGCATCGGGTTCGTGGACGGGAAGAAGTGCGGGTTATCGTTTTTGATGATTACTATCAGCTTCCCCATCTCCGCACCCAGGGAAAGGGATATCCCTTTCTTCAGCATCTCTTTATCATGTCCGCCCGGGAAAAAGTGGGAGTAGTGCGAGCTTTTAGCCGAGCCTTCGGCGGGCGGGCCCGCTTTTTCTTCCATGTGGCACTTGACGCAGTTTGAGTATCCTTCCAGGTCCGCGCTGCATATTACCGTCCCTTTGCCGTTTACCATCTTGCCGTGGCAGCCAAGGCACATCATGAACGGCTGAGCGAACGACCACTGGCTTACCTTGTGCGGCGCCTCTTGCGCCGAAGGAGCGGTTATGGTGGTGGCGAGGTTGTAGGTGTTGAACATTTTCCCTTCCGAAACGCCCTCGACGCCGTGGCAGAACGTGCAGGGTATGCCTGGCATTGGCGAATAGGTCGTTTGCCATGGCTTCCGACGCGGGGTTATGACAGCTTGCGCAGAAATAGGGCGCTTTTTTGCCCGTTTTGGCCATAGCCTGGGAAAATGCGGAGAAGACGGCGTTGTGGGCGGGATCGGAGGCCCTGGACGACTGCGCGTGCATGGACGCGCCCCACTCGTCATAGATGGTCTTATGGCACGGGGCGCAAGAGGCCGAATCCGCAAAACCCTTGAATCCCGCCGGGTACTGGTGCGCAAATGCCCCGGAAGGCAGGATTGCCAGAAAAATAAAAGCCAACAGGATTTTGCCCGCCCTCATCCTTCGGTCTCCTCCTCAGCCTGTATCTTTACCTGGTCGCCGGGGCGGACCATCTCCTTGAACTCGGGCATGACCTCCGCCGCGAGCGCGTAGTAGCTGCGCTGGTTCTTGATGAACCTGTCGGAGGTCTCGTCGTAGACCTTGTCGAAGAGGGTCGAGCCGCATGTCGGGCAGGTGATAACCGCATGGCCCCTCTCGTCATAAGCAGAGATAGGACATGACGTGCGCTCCGCAGAGCCTGCACGGTGTTATAATAAGTTCCGGGCATGTAGTCATAACTTGAAGTCTATCACGAAAAAAAATCAGGTTCAACGACAAATAATCTTTCTTGCCATATAAAAATGTGGTATTTGATAGATAACCATGGTTGAACAATGAATAATTTTTCTCCTGATTTCACATTCTGGGCGGCGGTGATTGTTTTCGCCGTCACTTACGGCCTCATTATCACGGAGCTCGTGGACAGTACCGCCGCCTCGATCTTCGGCGCGGTACTCATGCTTGCCCTGGGGGTGCTGGGGCAGGACGAGGCGTTCCATGTCCGGGAACTGGGGGTGGACTGGAACGTGATATTCCTGCTGGTCTCGATGATGGCGCTTATCGCGATGATGAAGCCCTCCGGGATATTCGAGTACGTGGCGATAAGGAGCGCGAAACTGGGCCGGGGCGACCCCGCGAAGATACTATATATTCTTGCCGTCCTGACGGCGCTTGCCAGCTCGCTCCTGGATAACATTACGACTGTACTCCTCCTGATCCCGGTAACCATGTTTATCGCGGATGCTTTGGAAGCGGACGCAATCCCTTTTCTGCTGACCGAGGCGTTCGCATCCAATATCGGCGGGACCGCGACCCTCATCGGAGACCCGCCCAACATCATGATCGCCTCAAGGGCCGGCCTTTCGTTCATGGATTTTTTATACAACCTCGCCCCGGCGGTAATCGTGATAATGGCCGGGTTCCTGCTCGTGATAAAGGTCATCTTCGGCAGGGGCCTGCACGCATCGGAAGATGTGCGGGCGCGGATTATGGCGATGGACGAGCCGCGGGGCCATAAAGGACAAGGCGCTGGCGATAAAATCTGTACTCGTGCTGGCCCTGGTGCTGCTGGGGTTTATTTTTCAGGGGAAGCTGGGGTATGAGCCCGCGACGGTCGCGCTATTCGGGGCGGGGCTTCTCCTGCTAATCACGGGGAAGCGGGATATGCACAAGCTCCTTTCCGGGATTGAGTGGCCGACGATATTTTTCTTCATCGGGCTCTTTATTATCGTGGGCGGGGCGGTAAAGGTAGGGTTTATAAAATGGCTCTCCAGCGAAATGCTGCACGCCACCGGAGCTAATATGTTAAAGGCCTCGATGCTCGTGATGTGGTTTTCGGCGGGGATTTCCGCGTTCATCAATAACATCCCGTTTGTGGCCGCAATGAACCCGCTTAGTCGAGGATATGGCAAAGCAGCTCCTGCCCGGCGCGGCGGTGCACGAGGCGGTAAGGAACCCACTTATAATGCCGGTATGGTGGTCGCTCGCGCTTGGGGCTTGCCTGGGCGGGAACGGCACGGCGATAGGCGCGTCCGCCAACGTCATAGTCTTCGACATATCGAAAAGACATAGAAAAAAGATAAGCTTCCTTCGGTTCATGCTGTACGGGATGCCGGTGACGTTGATGTCGGTAGGGATAGCGGCGCTGTATGTGTGGGTGAGGTATTTCGTATTTTAGCGGAACGCATCGACAGCTGTTTATTTTCCACGTGGAACGTTGAAAATCAGTTCAGGCCGCGTGAAAACACCTTTAATTTTCAGTGACTTGTAAATTGGGCAACACGATTTTCCACGCCGCAAAAATTGGCCGCAAAGTGGGCGTAACCATATGTAAAACAAGGGTAAAAATACCGCCGGCCCATTAAAAACAGACGCCTCCAAAACCCATCCCGGACCCCCCAAAATCGCCGCATTTGCCCTGAAGACCCCCCATGAATTCGATACCGCATGAAATTCGTTGATTTTTCCATTTATATATGGATAAATGTTGACGGACGATTACTTGGCCGATTAAGCAGGAATAGCTATTAAAAGCCGGGAGGAAAGTTTTGCAAATAACGCGCAACAAACCCGATGACAGCAAATTCAATCAAGAAGCTTTATTGCCATACGAACTGAGGCTGAACGACTTCGAAATGGCAATGCAAGATGTATATGACTTCTTTTATGATGTGAATTTATTTTTAACTAAGAAGGGACTTTTAAGGCTGGATGACATGCTCCGTCCCGCAATCATGTCCGGCATGTTATCGGATATGCTTACCGCGAGTCTCGCTAAACATTCTCGGGTACTGAAAGAAAATAAATTTTTTAATGGTCATCCGGACCTCGTAGTACAGGGTATATATCCCGACAACTCAGTCAAGGCCGGGACGGAGGGTGTTGAAATAAAAAGTACGCGTAAGGCGGGTGGCGCTGTTGACACTCATGGCGCGAGAGATCAGTGGATGTGCGTCTTCGTCTATGATATTGACTGCGCGACCGAACCTGCCGGAAACAGAAAGCCAATGGCGTTCACGGAAATATATCTCGGTAAAGTAACCATTGAAGATTTCAGGCGCAATCCCCGAGGCGAACTCGGCACAAGGACAGCCACTCTTCATCGTGAAGGGATTATAAAACTTCGCCAGAACTGGATATATCGGATTTAGCGTTTGATTTGAAATCCGTAAGTTTAGGAATTGCAGTACGCGCAATATCGAAATAGTGACGGTCTTTTTCGATGCCGATACTTTGATAACCTATAGCTTCTGCGGCTGCAAGAGTTGACCCGGCCCCGGCAAACGGGTCGAGTATGACTCCCTCTCCCAGCGGGAGGACGCCGCGTATAACTTGCCGCAGAAAGGCCTGCGGCTTAAGGCTTGGATGTGGCGCAAGGGCGCGTTCGTTTTTTCGGGTAGGCGCGGACTGTATTACGTCACCGAAAGGCTTGTCCGCAGATGGTCGGCGAAATCCGCCTGTGTGCCATTTTCTAAGGTTATCTTGAACTCTTCCTTCCAGAGGTTTTCGGAATAATATCCAAGGCTCCCACATTGAGCGCGGCATTACGCTTATTTCCCCAAATTCCGTGTGAGCATCTTTCGGGCGATCCCCTCCCCGCATAGTCATTACGAGGCGGATAATCTCTCCGCGCCGCTCCAGCCCGGCCTCCGCCAAAGCATTAGAAAGGATATGTGAAAGAAGGGGATTGGATGCCACAACTACGTTTGCGCCGGGAACGAGTTTCGGTAGTAGAAGCCGTGACCACACAAAGAAAAAGGCGCTCAATTGTGCACGCTGGTCATCTGAGAGGGTGGTGAACCTGGGAAGCGGAGAACCTCGTGTGACCATCAAAAGATGGAGGAATACGCCACACTCCGCCCTTCCCGTTGCGCAATTTTAACTGTTGGCCGGGCGTATATTCATGAAGTCCGTAAGGAGGATCCGTTACCACCGCATGTATGCTGTTATCCTGCCTCTTCTCAATCCAGTCAAAACAATCCCCATGGTATAGAATTGTTTTCCCCATTGTAAACGTCCGACCGTATTCAGGTGTATATGAGAATTTGCGGTGCGTACCCCCAGCATCTTGTTGCCGGGCACGATATACGCCGCGGTTTTCTCTGATAAAAAGCGAGGGGGTATTGAGACGGAGGTAAGACCGGACGGATGAAGCAGGGGTGGGCCCCATTACCTTGCTTATTCTTTCTTCAATTTGTTTGATGGAAAGCGCTTCGGAAGTCAGTGACAGTATTTGGAGGATAGCATCTCGCACGCGTCCGGGAGCATATCTTTTTTCGATTTCTTCCATAGAAGAGAATATAGAACGTCCAGACGTCAAATGTCAAGGACTATGTTATGCAAGGTGAAATTAACAGTAACTACACTGTGACCGCGCCCTTTTAAATCTTTCAAGCCGCTATAATTTCATCTTTTTGAAGAGCCTCTCCGGGATATTCCTGATTACCAACATTATCCATCTCCAAAACCATTTCGTGTAAACAACATCCTTCCTGTTCTTCCATGACTTATAAATGGTTTCCGCGATTTCTTCCGGTTGCGCGGTCAGCAGTGGCGGCAGGCCCATCCCTTCGGTCATCTTTGTATCTACAAAGCCGGGCTTTACGGTTATTACCTGAATATTTGACTTCGAGAGCCTGTTTCTGAGTCCTGAGAGATAAACGCTGAAAGCCGCCTTTGCGCTTCCATAATAATAATTGCTCTGCCTTCCCCTGTCGCCCGCCACGGAACTTATCCCGACGATAAAGCCTTCCCGTCTTTTCTCGAAGTCACTCGCAATGATACTCAGGATTGAAACGCAGCCTGAATAATTGGTCCTTATTATTTTATCGGCCTCGTCGAAATCCAGTTCGGCCTTTCTTTGATCGCCTAAATACCCGACCGAGCAGATGACACCGAGCGGCTTTTCCTTTAGGCCGTCATAAAAACCCTGGTGGCTTTTATAGTCCAATGCGTCGAATTCCACCGCCCGCGCTTTAATGTTATACCGTATTTCGATGTCTTTGAGGTCGCGCTCAAAACCTTCGTGATGTCGTGCCGCCAGGTAGATATTAAAGCCGTTTTGCGCAAACTTGTGCGCAATAGCCCTTGCTATGTCCGACCTTGCGCCGAGTATGAGAAGCCAGTGCATTTATACTCCCAGCCTTTTCGATTGATATGACTGAAATTTATTGTCTTTGTCAATGCTATGTTTTGCAATTATAAAGCGTTCGGCACCCTCATAGCCCCTGATAAACATGTCCCGGCCCATCCTTGCATCCTTTGATAAATACAGCCTTCCGCCATGGTCCAGGACTATCTTGTCCAACTCGTCCAAAAAAGGAAACAGTCCAGGGGTTATCGGGAAATCCAGTGCCAGGGTATAGCCTTCCATGGGAAAGGAGAGTAAGTTGTCGTTCTTTTTGCCGAAGAGTTTTAAAACCGCCAGAAATGATCCCCTGCCGCTGTCGCTTATAACCGTCAATATCTTTTTTAAACCGTCCTTGCTCATGTCGTACGGCAGCACGAACTGATACTGCGTAAAACCCCGCGGACCGTATATCCTGTTCCAGTTCTGGATGCTGTCGAGGGGATAAAAAAAAGAATCGTAATCGACGATGGATTCGTTTATCCCGTTCGGATGTTTATGGTAATAGAGGAAATTGAAACATCTTGCGGTGACGCTGTTCAGTACGGCGTTCGGGAACATTACAGGGATATTCAAAGCGGGCTTTTTCTTCGGGACAAGCGCATTTTTTGAGGCCTTTGAACTCCCGATGTCTCTTTGCCCGGCATGCTCGCCGAGTATTAAAATGCTTCTTCCCAAGTTCTCATTTTTTGACAGGCAATCGATCCAGGCGACGGAATAGGTGAAGTTTCCGTATTTCTCAAACAGGTCCATCGTCTCGCCGATATTTTTAGCTTTAACCGTGGTCTGTCTTATGTACGCCGTCTCTATCCGCTTCAGCCTTAATGACGCGCTCAGGATAATCCCCGTTAAGCCCATCCCGCCGCAGGTGGCCTTGAATAAATCGGCATTGACCGTTTTAGAACATGTCACGGCCTTTCCGTCCGACGTCATCACGTCCATGGATACCAGATGCTCTGAAAAAGAGCCGTCCTTATGGTGGTTCTTGCCATGGACGTCGGATGCTATCGCTCCGCCAAGGGTGACATATTTCGTCCCCGGCGTTACCGGTAAAAACCATCCCCGCGGCACGAAGGTATCCAGGATTTCCCCGAGGTTGACGCCTGACTCGCAGGACAGGACGCCCTCTTTCGCATCGAATGACAACATCCTGTTGAGCTTTAACGTCAAAAGGACGTTTTCACTTAACGAAGAATCCCCGTAGCTCCTGCCCAGTCCCCGGGTTATGCATGAATCAACATCGCGCAGGAACGCCTTTGCCCGTTTGGCCGACTCCGTCTTGTGTACGCTGACTTCAATTTTTGGATAGTTGCCCCACCCTGAAAGCATCATTTTAATTTTGCTCATCCTTCGAGGCAGTCTCCATTGTCCTCAAGCTTGCGGCGCGGCGTTCTAATAGATCAGTACCGATAACGTTAAAACCCATCCTAAAATCGTCAACTGGATAAATCTGTCCCTGAGCAAAACATCGGTAGGAGAGCCGCTTCTCTTATCGACAAAGGCTATCTGCAAATACCTCATGATGCCCAGCAGTACAAATACAACGGAAAGGTACAGCTTGTCGGTGTGCGCCTTTTTTATAACCTCGGGAGATACCGTGTACATGATATAGGAAACAATGGTAACGGAAGCTATAATCGTCATCGACAAATTCACCAGGTCGAGGTTGTACCCGTCTATCACCTTTCTCACCCTGTTGCCGCCCGAGAGAAATACAAGCACGTCGTCCCGTCTTTTGGCAAGCGCCAGAAAAAGGGCAAGCAAAAAAGTCATGAGTATGATCCACATGGAAAGCTGTATGTTTGTCACCGCGGACCCGATAAACAATCTGAGAACAAAGCCGATTGCAATGATAAACACGTCGATGATGGCTAAGTGCTTCAGTTTGAGTGTATATGCAATGTTGAGGACCAAATAAACGAACACGATGTACAGCATTTGGCGGCCCAGAAGAGAGGCGCTGCCCACCCCCGCGACGAGGAGCGTGAGCATTAACAAAAGCGCCGAGTTTTTGGATATACGTCCGGTAGCCAGGGGGCGGTTTTTTTTCGCAGGATGTAATTTATCCTCTTCGACATCATGGTAATCGTTGAATACATAAACAGCGCTTGCAATAATCGAGAATGAGACAAACGCCAAGAATACCTTCGACAGCAATTCAATATCGGTAATCTTCAGGCCGAAAAACAAAGGGGCAAATATGAACAGGTTCTTAAAATACTGCGCGGGGCGCATCAAATCTATATAGTTTTTTAACAATAGCCTTTCTCGCATTTTCATCTGCGGCTGCTCTTTATTTCAATAGCCTTCATCAAATTAGCATTATAAACAGGGTCGTTCGGATTCAAACGTTGCGCGGAAGCGAAGGATTCTATGGCTTCATCTATCAGCCCTTTACTTCCGAATGCTCTACCCAGTCCATTATAGGCCGCCGCAAAACCTGGATTTATTTCTATGGCGATTTGGTAATGCTCAACAGCATCGTCAATTAGTCCATCAGCAAGGAACGCATCCCCCAGATTACAGTGCGCCACCGAATTATTTGGATTTAGCATCAGGACAGTCTGATATTCTGTCATTGCCTGATCTGTCCAACCCTTGACGTAATATGCGGCCCCTAAATTCAGGTGTACATCCTCGTTATTCGGGTCGAGGCCTACGGCAGCTTTATATTGCTCGATTGCTTCATCCAGCCTGCCATCAGTATAAAGAGCGAATCCAAGATACTTATGAGCTACCGCACTGTCGGGAGCCTTTCGTACGGTATCGGTCCAAAGGGTAAAACTGTTTTTCCAAGCCGTATTTCTTACTATTGTTCCTGCAGAGTACGAAACGATCAACACAAAAAAAACGATAGCGAGGATTGTATTCTTATAGGATACAGACAGCCTGATCCGCGTAAGAAGCAAGGCTAAAATAATTGCATATCCAGCCGAAGGGAGGTAGAGATATCGTTCAGCAAACACGCTATCGCCGGCAATGGATGTGATAGCGAAGGCAGGCAACAGAGGGAAAACAACTATGAATAGAGAGAAAAATATAACCTTGTCTTTTCTCATCGTATATGCAAAGAACGCAAACCCCAGCACAACGATAAGCGCTATCATGGCGTTAGGCTCAAAAATGGTTGTGAGGGGATGAAATCTGTAAATCGCGCTTAAATTGAAGGGAAAAATAAGTTTTACGATGTATTGAGAAAAAAGATGGATTATATTAATAACATATTGATAAACCGTGAGGTCAATATGCGTTTTGCTGGGCGCAAAACTACCAAGGGCGTTAAACCTGAGCACAAAATATATCCCCATAACCGCCAGGTAGGGAAGATATCGTTTGGCATAACGGGAAAGACTGAAGTCGGATTTTTTGAATGTGTAGTCATAGGCGATTAATACAAAGGGAAGAGTTAATGCGGGCTCTTTGCAAAGAGTTGAGAGAAAAAACGAAACTATCGACAGGTAATAATTATACTTTCCTCCATCCTCGGAACGCATGTAGAGATACAGGGAAAGGAGAAAGAAAAAGGCAAAGGAAGCATCCATTACCCCTGATACCCAGTCAACAGTTCCTGTATTGATAGGGTGGGCAGCAAATAGCAAGGCCGCGTAAAAAGCCGGAGAAAACCTGCCGGGCCAAGGGTAGGGGTCGAATCCCAATATCAATTTTGATGCAATAAAAAACAAGAGAAGGGAGGCGCAAGCATGAAAGAGAATGTTGACTAAATGGAACCCCCAGGGGCTGAGGCCGAACACGGCATAGGCAAGCATGAATATGACGTGAATCAGCGGTCGATAATAACTTGTCGCATAAGCTGCATTAAATCCCGCCACATTCGATGAAAATATTTGCGGGAGGTACCTGATGTCTCTTATCCAGGGATTTTCAACGACATCCTGGATATCATCAAAGACGAATCCATTAGAGAGGGCATTAAAATAAACGGCAAAAGTAACAAGCAGGATTAAAAGTACAGGGAGCAACGGCAATGTATTAGATTGCGGCCTGTTCATCGTTTTGAGCCTGTAAAATAGATTGTGCAAATTTGTGCGCCTCCGCAACTTTCAGAAACCCCTCGTGACCTGCCCCGCTTATTGTACCAATTGTAAAGTCAGAGTCAACTCCTTGTTTATAGTGCCGGAGAATAACTTCTCGACCTGATAAATATCTGCCCCCTTTTAATCTTTTGCTTTTAAAGACAGTTCTGCTAAAATCTCCTTATGAAATCCGCAATCTTAATCAGCCCCGGCGTAATGGAAATAAACCGCAAGGCCCCGGTGCCGTCGCCCGGGCCGGGCGAGGTCGTCGTGCAGGTGAAGGCGGCGCTCACCTGCGGCACGGACATAAAGGCGTATCTCCGGGGCCATCCGAAGATAACGCTGCCTTCGCCGCTTGGACACGAGTTCTCAGGCGACATCTATAAAATCGGCGAAGGGGTGGAAGGCTGGGCGGAGGGCGATGCGGTGATGGCGGTGCATTCCGCGCCGTGCGGCGAGTGCGCGTTCTGCAAAATGGGCCGGGAGAACCTCTGCACGACCATAATGGACGAAAAAGTCCTGGGCGCGTATGCGGACTTCATAAAGCTCCCGGCGCGCGTGGTGAAGACAGAACATGTTCAAAAAACCCGAGTCGCTACCCTATGCGGAGGCGGCGATGCTGGAGCCGCTCGCGTGCGTCGTGCACGGATACCGCATGACGGAGGCCGAGAAGCCGAAGAGCGTCCTGATACTTGGCGCGGGGCCGATAGGGCTTCTGCACCTGATGCTGCATAAGAAAAACGGCGCGAAGGTCATCCTCGCGGGCAGGAGGGCCGACCGGCTTGAGACGGCGAAGGACCTGGGCGCGGACGCCGTGCTGGAAGGCGACCTCCAGGACATCGCATGGAAGGTAACCGAAGAGACCGAGGGCCTCGGCGCGGACCTGGTCATCGAAGCGACCGGGAACAAGGACCTCTGGGAGAACTCGCCGTCCCTTGTGAGACGCGGGGGGACGGTACTGCTGTTCGGGGGCTGTCCGACCGGAACGCGCGCCTGCTTCGACGCCGGACGCATCCATTACGACGAGATAAAGCTGATGGGCGCGTTCCATTTCACGCCCTCGGACGTCAAGGCGGCATACGAGCTTCTGGTTGCCGGCAAAGCTGGATGTCTCGAAACTTATCTCGGGAAGGTATAACCTGGACGACCTTCAGATAGCGTTCGACGAGCTTATCGGCGGCCGAGGGATAAAGTTCGCGATAATACCGTAAACACCAGAACCGTTACCTTTTTTGTAAAAAAGGTAACCCAAAAAACTTTTAGACTGTTTTTTGCCTTTCAGGCCCAACCGTTTTTGGCTCCACCTTTTTCCGTAAAAAGGTGGAAAAGGTTTTATGCTCCCGTACGAAATACTCCGCAAAATTAAGAGACTGGAAATTAAAACCTCCCGGCTGGTCGAGGGCGCGCTCTCCGGCGGATACCTGTCCACGTTCAAGGGGCGGGGCATCGAGTTTACGGAGGTGCGCGAGTACGTACCCGGCGACGACGTACGGGCGATAGACTGGAACGTGACGGCCAGGACGGGCATCCCCCACATCAAGACGTTTGTCGAGGAGAGAGACTTAACCGTCATGCTCGCCGTGGACGTATCGGCCTCGATGGACTTCGGCACGACCACACAAACCAAAAAAGAGCTGGCCGTGGAGTTCGCCGCCGCCGCCGCGCTCCTCGCCGCCCAGGGCGGGGACAGGGCGGGGCTTATCGCATACACGGACAGGGTGGAATTATTTATCCCGCCAAAGCGCGGCAAAAGACACGTCTATAACCTCCTGACCGCGCTCTCGACAATCAAGCCGAAGGGGAAGAGGACCGACCTGGCCGCACCCGCCGAGCTGCTTATACGCGCGCTTAAAACCCGCTCCACGCTGTTCTGGATATCTGACTTCACGGAAGCGTGCCTGGAGGGCGGCAGGTCCGAAGCCGGTCTACCGGCGTTGCCCGCGCTGAAGGCGCTCTCACGGCGGCACGAGCTTGTGCCGGTCGTGCCCTCGGACAGGCGGGAGCGGGAGCTTCCGGCAGGGGGCGGGATGGCGGAGCTTATCGACCCGGAGACGGGCGCGGAAGTCCTGGTGGACCTCTCGTCCCCCCGCTTTATTCAGGCGTTTAAAAGCTGGAGAGACGAGGCGGAAAAGGGCAGGACGGCGCTTTTTAACGCCCTGAAGGCGGAGCCCGTATGGCTTGCCACGGGCAGCTCGCCCATGACCCCGCTCGCGAGATACTTCCACCGGCACGCGAGGAGAGCGCTGATGGGTTTATTTGTACACCCGTCTCTCCTCTGGCTGGCTGCCATCGTGCCGGTTATTTTTTACATAGCCATCCGTAAAAAAGAGAAGGCCATCCCCTTCCCCGGCATATCCCTGGCGAAGGACCTCCCGCGCGTAAAACTTTCGTGGCTTCCGCCGCTTCTTTTGTCGCTTGCCGCGCTCTGCCTGATAATCTCCGCCGCGCGCCCGAGAGTTGCCCAGGGGATGGAGGAGACGAAGATTATCGGCGTGGACGTGGCTCTTGCGATAGACCTATCCGGGAGCATGCGGGCGGAGGACTTAAAGCCCAGCCGCATAGAGGCGGCGAAGGCGACGCTTAAGGAGTTCGTGAAGGGTTTCAACCAGGGTCGAATCGCGCTGGTGGCCTTCGCCGGGCGCTCGTTCACCCAGTGCCCGCTGACATCCGACGGCGAGATACTGACAAGCCTGCTGGACCAGCTTAGACGTCGGCTCCGTACAGCTTGACGGCACCGCCATCGGGGACGCGATAGTAAACTGCATAAACAAGTTCAAGGAAAGCTCCGCCTCCCGGATCATCATCCTGTTGACTGACGGCGAGAATAACTCCGGCTCCGTGGACCCGATAACCGCGGCGCGCGCGGCGGCTGAGAAGGGGATAAAAATTTACGCCATCGGCATCGGCACCCCCGAAGGCGCGCCCATCCCCGTATATGGCCCGGACGGGCGGAAAGATTACATCCGTGACGATTTTGGACATGTTTTGATCGATAAGGCGGATTTTACCGCGCTGAAAAAGGTAGCCGAGATAACCGGGGGACGTTTCTTCCAGGCTACGGATAACCGCGCGCTGAAGGATATATACGGCGAGATTTCGCGCATGGAGAAAAAAGAGCTTACCGTGAAGCGGACGAGGGCATACCGTGAACTCTTCCCTTATCCCGCCGGAGCGGGATTTATTCTGCTGACTCTGGGCGGGTCGCTTATGGCGTGGAGGAGGCGGCTTTCGTGAGCGTTTTAGGATATCCGGTGTTCCTGTGGCTACTTCTCCTCGTGGCGGCTCTTGGAGCCGCGTTCCCGCTATCTCAGCGGAAGGTGAAAAAGTCGCTGCGCGACTTTGCGTCGGTGGAGATGATGGCGCGGCTTGGCCTTGGGAACGGGTCGAAAAAATTCATGGCCCGCGCACTCTTTATTTTATTATCCGCCGTCCTTGCCGTCGTCGCGCTGGCCCGTCCCCTTGGGCCCTCCGCCAATGCGGCGGAAGCGGTCCCGGTCTCCATGGACGTAATCGTCGCGCTTGATATTTCCGACAGCATGGGGGTAACGGACGGCGGGGCCGGGCAGACGGGGGACAGGCTTTCCGCCGCGAAGGAATTCATAAAGAACCTGGTGGCCGCCGCGCCTTCGGACAGGTTCGGGCTGGTGCTTTTCTCCGGCAATTCCATAATAAGCTGTCCGCCCACGATGGACCATGACGCATTCCTGAATATCCTGGGCGATGCCGGAATGGACAAGCAGGACCTGCCGGGTACGGCCATAGGCGACGCGCTCATCACCGCCGCGACGAAGTTCAAAAAATCAAACCTTCCGCGCGCCGTGGTAGTGGTTTCGGACGGGGAGAATACCTACGGGCCGGAACCTGCCGACGCGGCAAGGGCGGCGGTGGCGAAGGGGCTGAAGGTTTATACCGTGGGCGTCGGGACGGCGCGTGGCGGGAGGATCCCGGAGGGCCTCGACTTCTTCGGCCAGATGACATTTAAAAAGGATAGGGCGGGCCAGACTGTAATCTCGTCGCTGGATGAAGGGACGCTGAAATCCGTCGCGGAGGCTGGCGGCGGGAAGTATTTCTATTCTCTGGACCCCGGCGCGGCAAGCGGGCTTGCGAAAGAGCTGTCGCCAAAGGCAAAGGAGAACTCGCTTGAAAAATTCGCGGGCGCGGAGGAATACGGGCCGTGGTTTGCGCTCGCCGCGGCGGTGGCGCTGATGGCGGCGATGGTTATATGAAAATCATAACGCCCCCGTCCCCTCTTATCTTAAGAGGGGGATAAGGAAGATGCAATTCTACTCAATATGAAGAAAATTTTTATAATAATATTTCTGTGCCGTTTATTTTCGCCTTCTCCCGTCGCCACGCCGACCGAGAAGGGCATCGACGCCTTTTCCGCCGGGAAATACGACGACGCGCTATCTCAATTCGGGAAGGCGGCGAAGGATAACCCGGATAAGGCCGAGGCGCATATAAACCTTGGCGACGCGCTGTACAAGAAGGGCGAGTTCGACAAGGCGGCGAAGGAATATTCCGAGGCGGCGAGGCTTAAGCCAAATATGCCCGAGGCCTGGTATAACATGGGGGACGCGCTCTACAAGATGGGCGCATACGACAAGGCGCTCATCGGCCTTCCAGAAGGCGGATTCTTTAAAAAAGGAAGCGGACACGAAGCACAATATAGAAGTGACGATGGAGAAGGTGAAGAAGGAGCAGGTCAAAAAAAACGGGGGCGGCCCCCAGGAAAAAAGCGGCGGGCAGGGGAAGCAGGGTAATCAGGAGAGCCAGGGTCGACAGGGGAAGCCGGGAGCCGCAAGTCAAAACCAGCCTGGGCTGGCGGCGCGCAATAATCAGCCGGGTCAGGGGCAGAGCTGGGCAAAGACAGAGTGCTCAGGGCGAGGGTGCTCAGGGACAGCAAGGGCAGAGCAGGACAGGGCCAGAATGGGCAGGGGGGCGCGGGGGGGCTGTCGGAGAGCGACGTCTCCCGTATGCTGTCAAAGCAGAGCGAGGAAGAGAAGAGCCTGCGCAGCTATTTCCGGCCCGGGAAGACAGACCCCTTAAGCGAGAGGGAGGCCCGGATAGAACAGATGCTGCGCGGGATGGGCGCGCCGGCGCCGTCCGCGAGGGCTGTGAAACCGGGCGCTCCATACGTCGAAAAGGACTGGTAATAGCCTTATTTCCTTGACTTAACCCCTTAAATTTTATAAAATTTTAAATCTTGTTACCTTTTTGGAAAAAGGTAACGCCAAAAACTTTTGGACGGGTTTAACAGTCCAGCTTTCTTTTGTGTTACTTTTCTTTCTCGAAAGAAAAGTAACGGTTTTAAGGAGTTGTCATGCCGGGCTTAGGTTTCCCAAGCGAGATAATATTAATATTCATTGTCGCACTGATCGTCTTCGGGCCCAAGAGGCTGCCCGATATGGCGAAATCCCTCGGCAGGGCAATGAATGAGTTCAAGCGCTCCATGAACGAGTTCAAGCGCCAGATCGAGGCGGAGGTCGGGACCGAGAACATAAAGGAAGACCTTTTAAGGCAGCAGAAAGAGATACAGGATAAACTCGCCGGCTTAAACCCCGCCGGGCAAGGTCCGGCCCCGGATAAGATAGATAAGATAGAGACGACGGATTACGCGGACTCCGGACAGGCGGCGGCCAATAAGGCGAGCGTCGCTGCCGTAAAGGCCCCGGCCAGCCAGGCGGGCGTCCCTGCCGGGCAGACGCCGGACGATAAAGCGAGCGCAGGAGGAAGCGACGAGAAAGCCGAAGCCGCTCCCACCCGACTCTTCCGCCTCCGCCTCCTCCGGCCCCCCCCGCCCCAGAGGGACCGAAGAAAAAAGATGCCTGATCAGGACGGAAAGACGATGTCCATACTCGCGCATCTGGACGAGCTCCGGAAGCGGCTTGTCTATACCGTCATCGTGCTTTTCATAGCCTTCCTGGTCTGTTTCCAGTACTGGGAATACCTGCTCCGCTGGATGAAGGTCCCGCTGACCCTGGTGCTTACGGTAAAGACCACGTATCCCTTTGTGTTCCCGACGTACCTGCCCAGCCCCACGAAGCTCATAGCCGTCGCTCCGGGCGAGGTGTTCTGGATAGCGCTGAAGATCGCCTTTATCGCCAGCATCTTCCTCTCGCTGCCTTTTATCCTCGCCCAGGTATGGCTCTTCATTGCGCCCGGGCTATTGCCCAAGGAACGCAAATGGGCGCTGCCTTTCGTCGTCTCGGCGACGTTCATGTTCATCCTGGGGGCGCTGTTCTGCCAGTACGTCGTCCTGCCGTTCGCGATGCGGTTTCTGCTGACATACGGCATAGAAGAAGTGACCCCGATGATTACCATCAAGGAATATATCGATTTCTGCGGGAAGTTCCTGCTCTCCTTCGGCCTGGTCTTCGAGCTTCCGCTTATCATAACGCTCCTTTCGCGCCTGGGGCTCGTCACGCCCCAGTTCCTTGCCAAGAACAGGAAGTTCGCCATACTCATCGCCTTCATCGCGGCGGCCATCCTTACCCCGACCCCGGACATGTTCAACCAGACCCTCATGGCGGTGCCCATAATACTGCTCTACGAGGTGGGCATACTCATGGCCAGGATTACCAGGAGGCGAAAGGATAACGACGGCCGAGGCGGAGACGGATTTATAAACCTGTTACCTTTTTGGAAAAAGGTAACGCCAAAAACTTTTAGGGTTAAACACCCCGGCTTTCTTTTGTGGTACCTTTTCTTTCACCTGAAAGAAAAGGTACGACTTTCCATTTTACCCTTGACAGCCGTCCACCCTTTTTTTATACTCGCTAAAATTTAATATTCTTCCGAAGCCGGACCGCCCTACAGCCCTTTCGCAGGGGCCAGGGGTCCCGGCCGACAGGGTCGCATCCGAAAGGGTGCGGTCTCCCATAGAAGCCGGTCTACCGGTTTTGGAAAGGAGGGCAACGTTCGCGGCAGGGCACCTCTTTATTCAAAGAAGGCGCCTTTTTTTATTTTAACTGTTTTCATTATTTTTTTAGCAGGCAATCCGAAAGGGGAAATCCATTTATGAGGCTGATATCGGTTTTAACGTCTTCATTATTAATCCTGCTCTTATCCGTAAGCGCCGCTTTTGCCGACGGACAGAAGGTCACAAGCGACCTGCTGGACGTGCTTAAGGCAAAGGGCGTGTTAGACGACGCGTCTTACGACAGCCTGAAGAAAAAAGAGGCCGCCTCCCCGACTCCGGCGGCGAGTACACTACAACTGCTCGATGTCCTTCGGGCGAAGGGCGTGCTGGGCGAGGAGGACTACAATAGATGCTCGCTTGTGTAACGCATGCCGCGTACGCGGCAATATCACGCATCAGGGCGTTCGCGACACGGCCATGGCATGCGAATCGGCTGCGGACGCCGCTAACCGCCCGAAGGCGGCACTCAGGACGACGAGCCCTGTCCACGCAAGGAACGGTCCCGCCAGCATGAACGCCGCGCCAGGGACCCTGCGCGCCACGTCGGTCACTTGCCGGCTGCCCGCGGTACCCGTGCCACACCAGCTGGCGAAGTGCTCGCAGTTGTTCCACAGCGGGCTGTAGGCGCGATGGCCGATCTTCGACCCGGCGCGCTGGGCAGCTTCGGCAGGGGCGACGCCCTGCCGTGCGGCCGCGGCCGCGGTCAGGACCGCCCGCGGCACCGCCAGGCCAGCCTGGAGCCCGCCCTGCTGGCCGGGCTGCGCCACAGCTACGACCAGGCCGTCGCCGTGGGGATCTCGGTGAACCTGTCCCGGCCCTGGCACAAGGGCAACCACCCCGGGCTGGTCCTGGCCCGGCGGCTGAAACCCAAGGCCAGCCAGGTATGGCTATTCGCGACCCGCTTCGACGTCCCGGCCACGAACAACGGATCGGAGAACGCCGTCCGCGGCTACAAGCCGGCCGCGAAAATCAGCGGCTGCTCGCGCACCCTGGCTACCCTGCAGCGCCACTGCCGCATCCGCTCCTACCTCACCACCGCACGCAGCCACGGCCGCCACCCCCTCGCCGCCATCCGCAACGCCGTCAGCGGGAACGCCTGGATGCCGCCGCAACCAGCATGATCAGCTAACCAGGCACCCGTGACTGGTTACGTTGATAGCGCGATATGGGGCAATGGGTCGTGTCGGTCCTCGTTCTGGAACCCCTACGCCTGACTGGTCGTGGTCGCTATCACCGCGAGGGGCGACCTTGAGTCGCCAGCCTGACGTTCAAATCAGAGGGCTGCGCCGACATCCATGACAGCCCATAATCGCGTCATATGGTCCTGATCTGTGCTTTCGCAGGCGCAGGAGGCTGATCACCCGGCTGGATGCATGCGACCCCACGCGGCCTGGCGGCCCCGGGCGCCGGTCGGGAGCGCAAGCACCTGACGCGGACGCTGGCGGGCCTGTGGGGTGCCAGAAGTCTGCGTGGCCTGTGAGCTGCAGTGATGACGAGCGTCAGGCGTAGAGCATCATGATCATTCGTGTCCTTGCGCCTGCTCTATCTCATCTTCGTCCGGCTCTGCGGCTTAGCTGGTCCTGCTCGGCCGGTCATCGGCCTCCAAGGACGCCGAGCTGCTTGTGCTGCGGCACGAGATACACAGGCGCTCGGCATAACGGCGGTGCCCCCACAGCGGATTCTCCTGCGCCAGGCGGACGATCAGCCGGGCGATGCCCGGGACCGTCGGCGGGCGGCCGGGCTTGCGTCGCTTGCTCGTGTCATACTTCTTCGCGGCCAGCCTGCGATGCCGGCGAGTAGCGTCGCAGGTGTCACAGGGAAGACTTCGGCCCAGCGGTTACGCGGTATGAGCCGGGCCAGCGCGGCGAGCCGGTTCCCGGCAGGCTCGTAACGTACCCGGCTGGCGTGGCGGCGCAGCACCGCGTTCTCGTGCCGGAGTACCAGTAGTTCGGCTAGTTCGGCATCCTTCGCCAGGTCCGTGCGGAACACCAGGACGGCGAGGCCGAGGACCCGGCCAACTAGCAGGTAGACGATCTTGAGCGGCACCCGGCCAGCCAACCATGACAGCGCCGAGCCCATGCCGGCGACAGCGCAGGTCAGCCACTCAATCGATTATTCGAGCGGCACACGCGCACGGTTTCCAGCAGCGTCCGGAACTTAGCGTCGCGGTAGCCGGGCTGGCGGACCGCGTCCCCGTAGACGCCGAGCGAGACGTTGTTGAGGGACAAGCCGCCCGTTCACTTCCGCCACGTCGGAATCCGGCACTCGACCCCGCTGGCGAACGCCTCAAGCGCGCCGGCGGGGTCGTGCCGGTCGGCGCCCACGTCGAGCGCGAAATGGTTGCGTGTCCCGGCCGGGATGCACACGAACGGAAGCTGGCGGGCCGCAGCTTGCGCGGCCACGATCGCGAGCGACCCGTGCACCGCCGGCCACGCCCAGCGCGTCCGCGCCGTTCATCACCGCCGCCTCGGCAAGCGCCGCCAGGCTCTGCCCCGGGCCAGGACGACAGCCTCGATCCCTTGTTCACGGGCCCGCTGAGCCAGCCTCGCACGTGCAGCTGCGCCATCACCGGACCTGGGGTTGACGAACAGCACCTGCCGTCGCGGCGCCACGGGGAGCCGCCAGCCGCGTCTCTGGAGCTTCTGCCTGTCCCTGCCAGCGGGGATGCAGGCTGTCCCCGTGATCGGATGCGGTCGTCACTCCCCCGCCGCAAGATCAACAACACCCTGCTCTCCCGCAGGATCATCGCATGGCCCACCACAGCGGAAAGCAGCGGCAGCCTCTGAGGAGGCGCTGGCACAACGGCTGGCGGCCCGGCGGGAGGGTGAGCCTGCCCGGGCCGAGGCCCTACGCCAGCTGGGGGCAGTCGACCGGGCGGCATACGGACCGCCGTCGCGCATATCCCACCTCGCGCTACGCGCAGCGGCGCTGACCCGCAGCCCTCGCTTGCGCTGCTGGCCTATGCGGCGGCGAACATCGTCGCCCTCATCCCAACGCCGGCGGCCTAGGCATCGTGGAAGCCGACCTCGCCAGCCTGCTCGTCCTCGCGGGCGTGCCCAGCGGCCCGGCGTTCGTGGCTACCCTGGCGTACCGCCTGGTCTCCTA
>CAVTDB010000016.1:0-85603 GCA_963733375.1 Nitrospirota bacterium
ATTAGTGCGCTGATTATTCCTTCACCTCTTCGCCGGCGGAGATTGCCAGAATTTCCTGCGTATTCGGCGGGACCGCCCCTTTGAAATAGGCGCTTATTATCGCGTGCGCCACCTCGTGCGTCAATATTTTGGGCGTTACATCGTCCACGCTTACATAGATGGTCATGGAACTCTGCTGGAAAAAACCAAGCACATTCTTGTCTCCGCCGCCCGCATCATATTCTTTTTGCAGGTCGCCGCGCTTTACAAGCAAGACTATATTTACTTTGAAGTTCTTGGGATACATGTCCAGGAAGGACTCGACGTCCTCTACTATTTTATCTATTTTCCGGGAAAGGTAGGGAGACGCCGGGCCGCGCGTCCTGTGGAACGCGGGCGACATGGCCTGTTCAAAAGCGTCGAAGTTTTCTATGGAGTCGTAATTGACTGAAGCATATGCAGTCCGGTAGGTTTCAGCCCCGGAGGCCTGTGTCAAATAAAAGATGAGCAGAAATGCCGTCAGGGCCGAAAGGACCTTCACAGATGCCCCTTAAATTTACGTTAGTTACGGAGTTACGCATTGCCGGTCCTGAAAAATCCGGATATATTCATCAGACTGTGGTATTCCTTATGAGAAATTATGGAATGTCCGCCGCTTTTTCATTTAACTGCCGCTTCCTCGGCCGCGGAATTTATCCATTCCTCCAGGGCCTCCGCCCGCTTCCTTTGCGTTACGAGCGCCTTTAGCTCATCCCAGTGCAGTTCAATAGGATGGGGCTCCTTCTTCCTCTCGATGATTCGTACGACGACGGATTTACCCCCCTTTTTTACACGCTTCACCTCTCCCGGTTTCATCGAATAAAGTTCTTTAGCGAACTTCGGCCCGATATCCTGACAGCAGACATCTTTAGTTTTTCCATTTTCCATATATTTTATATCCGTCCCCATATAATCGGCATATTCGCGGGCCTCCTTATCGTCCGCCTCGATCGTCTTCAGTTCCTCTTTCTTTTTATCCAGTAGCTTCGATATCATGGCATTTTCCCAATACCTCTCAAGCGCCTCTATGAAACGGGGGTCTTCGTTGATTTTCAACTTCAGGGCCATCCTCAGCAATGCTCTTCTTTCCGATGCCAGTTCTTCCGGGTCGGCCGGGGAATCTCCGTCATCGCCTCCGTACGGTTTCGGTTTGCCCGCCGCGCGCTCCACGTCCTGCGCCGTAAACGGCTTGCCGCTTACCGTTCCGATTACCTCTTTTCTATTTATTGAGGCGCAACCCCACAGGGTTAAGACCACAAGGAGGCACAGGAGCGGATATGTAGTTTTATAGATTTTCATAGGGTTCCTGATTTTATTATAATATAATTTTTTTATTTTTGAGTGATTTTTAAAAAATTTTTTTACATTGAGTGCGCTTTTCTTGACAACAGGCTTCCCAAAATGTTAATTTTATTAATCTTGAGCAGGACTTGGAGAAATATCGTCAGGAAAACCGGCCGGGCCATCGGCGATTTCGGTCTTATTTCGGACGGGGACCGCGTCATGGTCGCCCTGTCGGGCGGCAAGGACTCATGGACGCTCCTGCATGCGCTGGACGCGCTCCGCAAGAAGGCCCCTGTCGATTTCTCGCTCCTGGCAGTGTGCATAAATCCGGGGTTTCCGGGATTCTCCTCGGACATGGTCGAGGAGAGGCTGTCCTCTCTGGGTTTCCAGTATCACATCGAAAAGTCCAATATCTTTAATGTAATACGGGAGAAAAAGGGCGACCAGGAGGAAGGCTACTGCTCTTTTTGCGCAAGGCTCCGGCGCGGGGTGCTCTATCGCATTGCCCAGGAGAAAGGCTGCACGAAGATCGCCCTCGGCCACCATGCCGACGACTTGATAGAGACGCTCCTGATGAGTGCGCTGTATAACGGGGAGCTTCGGTCGATGCCGCCCAGGCTCCTGGCGGAAGATGGGGTGAACGTGGTAATCAGGCCGCTCTGCTACGTATTCGAGAGAGAGACGGCGGCGTTTGTGGAGGAGGCGGAAATACCGGTAATCGGCTGCGGCTGTCCGGTGTGCAAAGGCTCCGGCCGTAAAGGCGATACAAAGTAAAGTCGCTCCTGGGCGACCTGGAAGAGATGGAGCCTGGGATAAAAGACAACCTCCTGGCCGCGCTGGGTAATCTGAAACCGAAGTATTTGATGGACAAGAGATATTACTAAAGGCTATTTATGCGCGCCGTGGTCCAGCGGATAAAGGAATCGAAAGTTAAAGTGAATTCCGAGGTCGTCGGCGAAATCGGCGCGGGTTTACTCATTTTCCTTGGCGTTGGCAAGGACGACACCGAAGAAGACGCCGTTTACATTCTGGATAAGGTGGTAAACCTGCGGATATTCGAGGACGAGGATGGAAAATTTAACTTAAGCCTACTGGACTTGAAGGGTGAGCTTATGGTAGTATCGCAGTTCACGTTGTATGGGGACGCCCGCAAGGGTCGGAGGCCCTCCTTTTCGGAAGCCGCCAAAGGTGAAAAAGCGCAGGGGCTTTACGATTATTTTATTTACAAGGCAAAAGATATGGGGATAACGGTTTCACATGGGAATTTCGGGGAGCATATGGAAGTCAGGCTCACCAACGACGGGCCGGTGACAATACTCCTTGACAGCGGGAGGCTTTTTTAAGGGCTGCATGGAGGTGCGGTTAAAATAGGGAGGGAGCAGGCTGATAACGACTTTCCCTGGAGGTAGCGAGTGCCTAAGGTCCTCATTGTAGAAGATGAAGAGAGCGTAAGGCAAGCCCTTGTTAAGATACTGGAAAATTTCGGACATAAGGTCCTGATGGCGGCTGACGCGCCGGAAGGGATAAAGATATTCGAACGGGAAAGGCCCGATATAGTCATGACCGACCTGGGTCTGCCCGGCCCTTCGGGCTGGGACCTGGCGCGGGCGATCAAGGAAAAGGACCCTAAGGTCCCGGTAGTGCTTCTTTCTGGCTGGGACGTGGAAATGGAAGATAAATCGTTGACGGGGCTGGTTGAGAAAATATTGTCAAAGCCCGTAAAAATAAAGGAAATGCTGGATACTATCGACCAACTGGCAAGGAAACCGGAGGCTAAAGTTTGAGCGGACAAAACGATGAAGTTCTTCAGATATTCAGGCAGAAAGGCGCCCTGTTAGAGGGACATTTTCTGCTTTCGTCGGGCATACACAGTCCAGTGTACCTGCAGTGCGCCCTGGTTCTCCAGTACCCGGACATCGCAACCGAGCTGTGCTTCAAGCTTGGGAGCAATTTCCGTTCCGAGAAGATTGATTTTGTAATCGCGCCGGCGCTTGGCGGGATAATCGTGGCGCAGGAAGTGGCAAAGTCGCTGGGAGTTCGGGCCATTTTCGCGGAAAGGGTGGACGGGAAGCTTACCTTGCGGCGCGGCTTCTCCATAGCCGAAGGCGAACGGGCGCTTGTGGTGGAGGACGTTATTACCACCGGCGGCTCCACGCGTGAGACGATGCGCGTAGTCAGGGAAGCCGGCGGGATAGTCGCGGCGGCAGGGGCGATTATAGACAGGAGCGGCGGGACCGCGGAACTGGACGTCCCTTACAAGGCCCTGGTCACGCTCACCATAGATATCCACCAGCCCAAAGACTGCCCGCTCTGCGCCCAGGGAATCCCGTTTGTAAAGCCCGGAAGCAGGGACCTTAAAAAAAATAAATGACGACGAGCCTTCAATCTCAAGACGATTTTCTGAAGAACGCGGACAAGGGGCTTATAAAGCCCCTTTACTTTATGCGGGAGCTTCCAGGCTTCGACCCCGCCTCCGCGCTCCCCGCACTGCTTGATGACAGGGAGCCATATCTGCTTGAGTCCGCGCGGATAAGCCCGGGCACCGGCAGGTACTCCTTCATGGGCTCGAACCCGTACATGTCATTTAAGTGCAAGGGAAATCAGGTCGAGATAACCCGGGACGGCAGGCGCTCCGTCGCTTCACGTCCGCCGCTTGCGAAGCTTAGGGAACTGATGTCCGGCTACCGCCTTGAACAAGTCCCCGGCCTTCCACCGTTTACCGGCGGGTGTGTCGGGTTTATTTCCTATGATTTCGTACATAACTTTGAAAATATCCCTTCCCATGCGGAAGACGACCTTAAAATCCCCGACGCGCATTTCATATTCATCGACCTCCTCGCGGCATACGACCATGTCGAAGGAAAATTCTTTATAATCGCCAATCCCGGCGCGGCGGAACGGGGCCTGGGATATGCCAGCCCGGAAGCCGGCCGGTGGCCTGAAATCTACGATAAAACCGTCGTAAGGATGCGGGAGCTGGAGGAGCACATCCTGAGCGGGACACCCGAAAGGACGTGTAAGTCCGCCCATCCCGGCGCGGAACATGCCAGTCCCGGCTCGGGACTCGCCGCCAAGCCGCTGATGTCCAAAAATGATTACGAGCAGATGGTACGCCGCGCGAAGGAATATATCGCCGCCGGGGACATTTTCCAGGCGAACCTCTCTCAGCGGCTATCGGCGGAGGTGGAAGGAATCCACCCGTATGACATATACCGGGTGCTGAGAGAGGTCAATCCCTCGCCTTTCGCCTGTTACCTGGACTTCGGGGACGTGAAGATAATAAGCTCGTCTCCGGAGCGGCTCGTCCGGCTGGAAAATGGCAAAGTGGATACCCGCCCCATCGCGGGTACCAGGCCCAGGGGCCGGGACTTGGACGGGGACGAGGCCATGCGCTCGGAGCTTCTGTTGAACGAGAAGGAGCGCGCGGAACATATAATGCTGATCGACCTGGAGCGAAACGACATGGGCAGGGTATGCGATTACGGGACCGTGCATGTGGACGAGCTGATGGTTACGGAGGATTACTCCCACGTCATACACATCGTCTCAAACGTTACGGGCAGGCTGGCCGAGGGCAAAGACGCGTTCGACGTCATACGGGCGACATTCCCCGGCGGAACGATTACGGGGGTGCCAAAGGTCAGATGCATGGAAATAATAGACGAGCTGGAGCCGGTTGCAAGAGGCCCGTACACCGGCTCGGTGGGATACATCGGCTATAACGGCAACATGGACTTGAATATCATAATCCGCACTTTTGTGATAAAAAATAATAAGGCATATGTGCAGGTGGGCGCGGGTATAGTGGCCGATTCCGACCCGGAGCGGGAGTACTATGAGACGCTTAACAAGGCGGAGGCGCTGGTAAAGACGCTGGGGAGGCTATAAATGCAAATCTACATCAATGGCGCGTTTTATCCGAAGGACGAGGCGAAGGTTTCCGTATTCGACCACGGATATTTATATGGCGACGGAATTTACGAGACCCTGCGCTCATACGACGGCATGGTCTTCAAGCTAATCGAGCACCTGGCGCGGCTGAAACAGTCGGCGGACATGATGGAGATGACCCTGCTGATGGATGAAGACGGCTTCAGGCGCGCGATATACGATACATTGTCCAGAAACAGCCTCAAAGACGCCTATATCCGCCTCAGCGTATCTCGCGGCCCCGGCGATATCGGCCTGGACCCGGAGCTTTGCCCCACCCCCACGTTCGTGATAATCGCGAAGCAGTTCTTCGACTACCGGAGGGAGTTCTACCAGGAAGGGGTCAAAATTGCCGTCGTGGAAACCCGGAGGATCCACCCGGAGACGCTTAACCCGGCCATAAAGTCCACAAATTTCCTGAACAACATTTTCGCGAAGATTGAGTCCAAGCGCGCGGGGGCGTTCGAGGGTATAATGCTTAACCACGCCAACTTTATAGCCGAGGGCACCATCTCCAACATATTCATGGTAAAAGACGGAGTCCTGATGACCCCGCCCCTCATCGCGGGGATACTCGAAGGGGTGACGCGCGACCTCGTACTTCGATTAGCGGAGACTCTTGGCATCACCGTTTACGAGGAGCTGTTCACCGAGGCGGTCCTCGGGGAGGCGGACGAGGTTTTCATAACGAATACCACGATGGAGATAATGCCTGTCAAGGAGGTGGGCGGCAACGTAATCGGCCCTCCGGGCAAGGTGACGAAAATGCTCGCGGAGGCGTACAAACAAGAGGTGCTCCGTTGTTTGAAAACGCGATAGAGCTGGCCCAGATAATCGACCATACCCTGCTCTCCCCGACAGCGGCCCCGGCGGACGTGGACAGGCTTTGCGACGAGGCCACGCATTACTCGTTTCATTCCGTCTGCGTAAACCCTTGCTACGTCTCGCGCGCGGCGGAAAGGCTCCGGGGCACGGGCGTAACGGTCTGCTGTGTAATCGACTTCCCCCTGGGCTCCGGCACCACCGCCATGAAGGTAATGGAAGGTGTCGAGGCGGTCCGAACCGGCGCGCAGGAACTGGACGTAGTAATGAACGTGGGGCTTTTCAAGGCCGGGGAGTTCGAGGCGGTGGCGAGGCAGCTCAAGGATTTTATACTCCTGACTCCGGGCGTGGTGCATAAGGTTATAATAGAGACATGCTATCTCACGGACGCGGAGAAGGCCGGTGCGGCGAGGCTATCCGCTGAGGTCGGCGCGGAGTTCGTAAAGACTTCGACCGGGTTCGGCTCACGCGGCGCGTCTCCCGCGGACGTCATGATAATGAAGGCCGGGGCAATCGGCAAGGCGAAGATAAAGGCGTCGGGCGGCATCCGGGACCTGGATACGCTTTGCAAGATGGTACAGGCCGGGGCGGAGCGGATCGGCACGTCCTCCGGCGTGGCCATAGTGGAGGAGTTCATGCAAAAGCATGGCGCGGCGTTATGAGGTTTTCATGTCTAAAGAATTTAAAGATTTCCTGACTAATTTTCCCGACCCCGGCAAGGCGTACCTTGACCTTTTCAAGTCGGTCATGGACGCGCCCGCGCTGGATGCGAAGACGAAGCAGCTTATTCTAATCGGCGCGATGACGGCGCAGAACTACCCGCCGGGAGTCGCCGCGCACGTGCCGCAGGCGCTTAAAGCCGGGGCTAACCGGGAAGAGGTACTGGAGGCGGTACTCACCCCGCTGCCCGTTTCCGGCATAAACGGCGTCATAGAATGCCTCCAGGCGGCGCTTAAGGTATTGGATTCGCCTGATTAAAAGCCCGCCAAAACCATAGCTTATGATATAATTGAAACAGACGTAGGTTTTGTTTATCTCGCTATTTTCAAAAGGAGGAACGAGATGGCCGAAGGGGGAAAGACGTACAAGTGCGAAATATGCGGACAAGTGGTGAAGGTGATTGAAAGCGGGGCAGGAGAGCTTGTCTGCTGCGGCGAACCAATGGTTAAAATCGACTAAAAGAACAGGAGCAATATCGATGAGAGAGAAAGTGGAAGCGATACTGGATAAAATAAGGCCTCATCTCCAGGCGGACGGTGGGAACGTGGAACTTGTCGGCGTTGAGGGGACCGTAGTGAAGGTGCGCCTGGTCGGGGCTTGCGGAAGCTGCCCGATGTCCCAGATGACGCTCAAGATGGGCGTGGAGCGCGCAATAAAAGAAGAATTGCCTGAGGTGACGGAGGTTATCAACGTTTGACCGCCGCCAATTGAAAGGAGGCAGGTTATGTTTGCTATAGCGAGTAACCTGAGCTTCAAAAACCGCGAGTTTATTTCCGCCGCCAGGACCGGCAATACGGATTGGATAGCAGGTCAGGCCCTTGCCCTGAAGGATGCGGGGGCGGATATGCTTAATATCAGCCTGAGCCTTGACGGGGACGGAGACGAAAAATACATTAAGACGGCGGTACTCGGCGCGCGCGACGCGGGTCTGCCGCTTTCCATAGACAGCCGAAACCCGAAAGCCCAGGAAATCGCCGCCGGCGCCGCGGGAAAGAAGATTATCGTCAATTACTTTTCCGCCGATTACCAGCGGGTAAAGGAGATGGACGGTATTCTGCGTCTTGCCGAGGCGGCGGGCGCGGACCTCGTCATTTACCCTGTCCGCAAAGGGATCCCTGCGGACGCGGACGAGCGGCTGGCGATAATCGAGGACCTGATTGAGAAGGCCAATTCCGCCGGGATTTCCAACAGTCGGCTTATCGTGGACCCGATGGTCCTGCACATAGCGGGAAACGTGCGCGGACAGGAGCAGGCCGTGGCGGTACAGCAGACCCTTTACGGTTTAAGCGAGCTTGTCGATCCGCCGCTTAGGACCACATGCTGGCTCTCGAACATCTCCGCGGGGTCGGACAAGAGTGTGCGTCCGGCGATAAACAGCACCTATCTCGCCATGCTGGCAGGCCTTGGGTTGTGGTCGGCATACGTGGACGCGCTGGACAAGGAGACGATGCGGACCGTGCGCCTGATAAGGGCGTTTAAGAACGAGACTGTATATTCGCAGGTTGACGCGGCGGCATGACATCAGGCTACAGTCTTTCGCTTGCCGGGAAAAATGCCGTAATCTCCGGCTCCTCGCGCGGGGTAGGCTTTGCGATAGCATCGGCCCTGGCGGCAGCCGGGGCGAACGTCGCCATCAACTACCTCTCTAACGAGGAAAGGGGCGTAACCGCTCTCGCCGCGCTCAGGGAGATAAACCCTTCGGCCATTTCAGTCAAGGCGGACGTGTCCGCCGAAGAAGGGGCTGATACGCTGATATCGGAAGCTGAAAATGCTTTCGGCGGCGTGGATATACTGGTTAACAACGCCCATGGGCGCATTATCAGGAACATGTTCCCGAGGTCTGCCTGGGAAGAGCACCAGGACCATATAGACAGCATCCTGCGCCCCGCGTTTTACTTGTCCAGGCGGGTAACCGACGGGATGAAGTCGCGAGGCTGGGGCAGGATAGTAAATATAGGGAACAACATGCTCCTACAGCCCATAAAAGGCTACAGCGCCCTCACTTCGGCAATGGGGTCGCTCTTTGGCTTCACAAGGAACCTGGCCGCTGAAGCGGGACCGTGGGGGATTACAGTCAACATGGTTTCGCCCGGCTTCGTCCTGACGGAGGAGGCCCCTTATACCAACGAATCCGTGCTCCAGGCGATAAAGGAATCGACGCCGCTTGGAAGGCTCGCCCAACCCCAGGACATAGCGGGGGCGGCTCTTTTTTTCTGCTCCGACCTTGGCCGCTTCGTTACCGGCGCAAACATCTCCGTCGACGGCGGAAGGGTAATGGGATAAGCGGCCGGGAGGCCTCTCATGAAACAGGCTTCTCTGTGGGAGCCGCTTGAAGATAAAAAAGTCTACTGCTTTCTATGCGGACACCGGTGCAAAATCCCTGAAGGCTCAAGAGGCGTATGCCAGGTCCGGGAAAACAGGGACGGCGTCCTCTATACCCTCGTTTACGACAAGGTCATCGCCCAACATATCGACCCGATAGAAAAGAAACCGCTCTTCCATTTCTACCCGGGCTCCCGCTCATACTCCATAGCCACCCCAGGCTGCAATTTCAAGTGCCTCTTCTGCCAGAACGCCGATATCGCCCAGATGCCCAGAGATACTAAAATAATAATCGGAGATCCCGTCTCACCGCAGTCGATAGTGGATGAGGCGTTAAAATCCGGCTGCAAGAGCATCGCGTACACCTATACCGAACCTACCGTATTCTTCGAGCTGGCATTCGATACGGCAAAGCTCGCGTTCGATGCCGGGCTGAAGAACGTGTTCGTCACGAACGGCTACATTACGCCAGAAGCCCTCAAGACGATAAGACCGTATCTCGACGCGGCCAATATAGACCTGAAAGGGTTTACCGGGGAGTTCTACAGGAAGGTCTGCGGAGCCAAACTCGAACTGGTGCTGGAGTCCATAAAAAATTACTACGACTCCGGGATATGGATAGAACTTACTACCCTCGTAATCCCGGGGCATAACGATTCGGAGGAAGAGCTTCGCTCTATCGCCCGTTTCATCGTCTCGATAAACCCGGAGATACCCTGGCACGTCTCCCGTTTTTATCCGACTTACAAGCTGATAGACCAGCCCCCTACCCCGCTGTCCACCTTGTCTATGGCGCGAAGGGTCGGGATCGAAGAAGGGCTGAAATACGTTTACGAAGGGAACGCGCCGGGCCAGGGCGGCGAGGATACGCTTTGCCCCAGTTGCGGCAAGATATTGATTACCCGCTACGGCAACATGATGACCGGCAATTATACGAAAAACGGCGCATGCGAATGCGGAGCACAGGATAGCGGGAGCGGGTCTTTGAGCGGTAATAACGGGATTCCGCCTTACGGACAACGCCCTGCGCGTGCTGGAGAGAAGGTACTTAAGAAAAAACCGCACGGGCAGAGTCATCGAGACGCCGGAGGGGCTTTTCCGCAGGGTGGCAAAGACTATCGCGGCCGCGGATGAGAGATACTCGCCCGGTACAAAAACTACGCGCGGCGAAATCTATTACCGCATGATGTCAGAGTTGAGGTTCCTTCCGAACTCCCCTACCCTGATGAACGCGGGCACGTCGATTAAACAATACTCCGCGTGCTTTGTCATACCGGTCGGAGACAGCGTAAAAAAAATCTTCGGGGCGCTCTCGGCGATGGCCCGGATTCACCAGTCCGGCGGCGGGACCGGCTTTTCTTTCTCGCGGCTCAGGCCAAAGGACGACATCGTAAAATCCACCGGCGAGGTAGCGTCCGGCCCGGTATCTTTCATGAGGGTTTTCGACCAGGCGACGGAGGTGATAAAGCAGGGCGGCAGGCGGCGCGGGGCGAACATGGGGATACTGCGCATCGACCACCCGGATATAGCGGCGTTCGTCAGGGCTAAGGAGGACGGGGCTTTCCGGAACTTCAACCTCTCCGTCAGCATCCCCGATTCCTTCATGCGGGCGCTGGACGAAGACGGAGAATACCCGCTTATCAACCCCAGAGACGGCAGGGAGATAAAAAAAATAAAGGCGCGGGAGGCATGGGATTTAATCGCTTTAATGGCCTGGAAGACCGGCGACCCCGGCGTGATTTTCATAGACAGGATAAATGCCCTGAACCCGACTCCGGCGGCAGGCGTGATAGAGGCGACGAACCCCTGCGGGGAGCAGCCCCTTCTGCCGTACGAGTCCTGCAACCTGGGCTCCATCAACTTAAGCCGGTTCGTCGTCGACGGACGCATGGACTGGGATAACCTCCGATATACCGTAAGAGACGGCGTGCAGTTCCTGGACAACGTAATAGACGCAAGCGTCTATCCCCTTCCGGAGATAACGCGCATCACGCGCGCCAACCGCAAGGTCGGACTCGGGGTCATGGGCTTTGCCGATATGCTGGTAATGCTGGATATCCCGTATGACTCAGACGACGCGCTGAAGTTAGGCGGGGAAGTGATGAAATTTATCAATGACGAGGCGGTGAAAAAGTCCTCCGAGTTGGGCCGGGAGCGCGGCAACTTCCCGAATTTCCCCGGAAGCGTCTGGGAGAAAAAGGGGCTTAAACACATGCGGAACGCCACCGTAACCACGGTCGCGCCTACCGGGACCATAAGCATAATCGCCGGGACTTCCAGCGGCATCGAGCCTCTATTTGCGCTCTCGTTCGTCCGCAGGGTCCTGGACGGCTCGGAACTTCGGGAGGTCAACCGCGTTTTCTTTGACAGGGCAAAAAAGGAAGGGTTTTATTCGGAGGCCCTGCTTAAGGACCTGGACGTAAAGGGCGGCGTGTCGTGGCTTCCGGGGGTGCCGCAAAAAGTGAAGGAGGTTTTCAAAACGGCCCTGGAGATATCGCCGGAGCGGCACGTGATGATGCAGGCGGAGTTCCAGAAATATACGGATAACGCCGTGTCCAAGACGATCAACCTGCCGGAGGATGCGACGCCTTCGGACGTTGAAAAAATTTATTCCCTCGCGTACAAACTGGGGTGCAAGGGCATAACCGTTTACCGTTACGGCTCTAAGGATGAGCAGGTGCTTTCCCGTGCGGGCCAGCCGTCGGCCTGCCGGGTATGTTCAACGTAAAATTTTCCAGCTCCGGGAATATTTTCTTTAGGTTCGGGGAGATGGTATACTTTGATTATGACTAACTCAGGAGAGGTGAAAAATGGCAAAAGTGCCGGTTGTGGACAAAAGACTCTGCACGAGCTGCGGGCTCTGTACGGAAATCGCTCCCAATACGTTAAAGCTGGACGATGACGACCTGGCGGAAGTTTATAACCCCACGGGGGACCCGGAGGACGTGATACAGGAGGCAATAGATTCCTGCCCGATCGAGGCTATCTCCTGGAAGGAGGACTGAAAATGATAAAGGTTAAGACGTTCGGCCAGGTCCTTAAGATATTCGAGACCCAGCGCGAGTTGCACGCCCTGGACGACGAAGTGAACAAGTTCATCCAGGACAACAAGATAACGAAGGTTATCTCCGTGAGCGACGCGGTATTGACAGCCGAGGAAGGCGAGACCCAGGGAGTCATCCGGGTACTTGCTTACGAGCAATAGATGCGTTCTAACCTGGTCAAGTGGCGCGAGTGGGGCAGTGAAGCGTTCGCGGAGGCGGAGCGGGACGGAAAGCTTGTGCTCCTGGACATCTCCGCCGTCTGGTGCCACTGGTGCCATGTCATGGACGAGACTTCCTACTCGGATAAAAATACCTCCGCCATAATAAATATGCGCTATGTGCCCGTGCGCGTGGATACGGACAGGATGCCGGACGTCAACGAGCGCTACAACATGGGCGGCTGGCCTACCACGGCCATACTGACGCCGACCGGCGAGGTCCTCCTGGGCGCGACGTACATGCCGCCGGATAAGCTCCTGGAGACGCTGGAGGAGGTGGACAGGTTCTATCAGGAGAACAAGGGCCGTGTAATGGAGAGGGCGGCCCAGGTCCGGGAGGGAAAGCGGACTGAGCTTCTGGCCTGCCGCCGGCAGAGACCGGACGCGCTGTCCGTGGACGCGGCGGCGGAAGTCCTTCAGGAGATAGAGAAGGAGTTCGAGCCTGTCCACGGCGGTTTCGGGACGGAGCCGAAGTTCCCGATGGCGGATGCAAACGACCTGCTCCTTGTCTCCTACAGGGACACGGGCAATAAAGAATACCTCGATATGGCCGAAAAGACGCTCGAAGGGATGTCCTCCCACGGGATGTATGACCACGTCATGGGAGGGTTCTTCAGGTATTCGGTGACGCGGGACTGGACTGTGCCGCATTTCGAGAAGATGATGGAATCCAACGCGGCCCTGATCGTAAATTATCTGAACGCGTTCCGGCTGACGGGCAACGAGAAGTGGAAGACGGTGGCCGAGGATACACTGAAATACGTGGAGGAATGGCTCTGGGACAAGGACGGCTATTTCTGCGGGAGCCAGGACGCGGACGAGGAATACTATGGCCTGCCGCTTGCGGAAAGGCTGAAAAGGACGCCGCCCTATGTGGACCATACCCTGTATACGAACCTGAACATGAAGGCGGCTTACACGTTCCTTTCGGCATGGGAGACGCTGGGTGAGGTGCGCTACAGGGAGCGGGCCGAGAGTGCGGTGGATTACGTCCTTTCGAAGATGAAAACGCCGGACGGCGGCCTGTACCATTACCTGGACGAACACCCGCATAGGCCGGGGCTTCTGCAAGACTGCTCCACCGCGATTAAGACGCTCCTTTACATGTACCAGCTTACAGGCGAGGAAAAACGTCTTCTTGAGGCGATGCTCCTCATCGACTACCTGGAGAGGACTCACTGGGACGCGGAATTCGAAGGGTTTTTCGACCTGCCGGAGGACCATGAAGCAGTGGGGGCGCTGGCCGACCGGGCGAAGCCGATGGCGGAGAACTCGGAAATGTCGGTATCGTTAAAGACGCTCTGGGTGCTGACGGGTACGGAAAGGTTCCTGAAGATGGCTGAAGCCTGCCTCCTGCCTTTCGCGGAGAGTTTTAGACAATTTTCCTATATGGCTGCCAACTATGCTCTAGCATCCGATTTCTTTATTCAGCCCGCGCTGGAACTGCATATCACGGGCAAGGCCGGGAACCCCGATATGACTGCCTTGGCCGACGCCGCGGGAAAATCTTTTACCCCGAGGCGCGTAATCCGGCTGATGGACTTCGGGCGCGACGAGGCCGAGATTGCCGGGCGGGGCTATAAAGCGGACGGCAAGGCCGCGGCATATCTGTGCAAAGGCTTCACCTGCGCCGCGCCTATCGAAGACCCGGAAGAGCTTAAAAAGGCGCTCGCTAAAGCCGCCTAGTCCCCCGAAACGAAATCCACGCTCCTCTTCTGCTTCTGCGCGATAAGGCAGAGTTCTTTAAGCTTTCTGACGAACGTCAGGCATTTTCCCTTCACATCCTCCGACATCAACTTATCGCCGGCGACGTACTCCTCCAGTTTCTCTACTTCCCGGATTAACGCCGGCACCTCTTCCGGCGCGAAGATTACGTCCTCTTTGTCCTCCTTGGCCTTTCCCAGGTTCGGGTAGTCCTCCAGGTTCACGATCTTGCGCCAGAGCATCCCGTGGACTCCCGGGTCTAAGCGGGCCTCGCCGATAAACTTGAAATTTTCATCCAGCACCACGATATCGAACGGCATCTATTTCTCTCCTCTCATAATGTTCTTTTGAATGTCACCACCGCCAGCGACATCATAACGCATAAAAAACAAAACAGGAACAAAATGTCGCCGTAAACGGCGGACAGCAGGTTGCCTTTAAACATTATACTCTTAAGCGCATGGACGGCATAGTATTCCGGGTTCACCTTCGAGAAGACCTGAAGCCACCGGGGGAAACTCTGCACCGGATATACCGCGCCAGACGGGAAAAAGAATATCACGTTCATAAAGCCTGAGAACACTCCGACTATCCTGGGATGGTTCGCCCGGCCAAGCATCAGGAACATCATGCTTAAAAGCCCCAGCGTGGTCAGCGCGAGCACGGAGAGTATTCCCATGAACCTCAGGACGCTGCCGAATATCGTTATGCCGGTTATAAGTGCGCTGACGATATAAACCGTCGTCGCCATGATGAGCGTGATTACAAACCCTGAGATTACAAGGCCCCCGACGATGTCCATCTTCGTCACGGGGGTCATCAGTATCGCCTCGTCCACGCCCAGGAACCGGTCCATCACCAGGTTGAATACGCCGGTTATCATCGTCCCCATGAACATCGCCATCACGACGACGCCGGGCACCAGCGACTGGTCGTAGTCCACCTGCCTGTACAGCTCCACCCGCCTGGCCTGCACGACCGTCCTGTCCGGACGGATCGGCACATGCGTCTCGCGTATAGAGTTCACCGCATCGGTCAGCGCCCCGGTCAGGGCGCCCTCGGATATCTGGTCCGTGTTGTCCACAAATATGCCGACCTCCGGCCCCGTGCCGAGCGCCATCCTGCGCGAGAAATCCGGGGGCACGATTACCGCCCCTTTATATTTTCCTTCCCGCACCCCGTCTACCGCCGCGCCCTGGTCTGACAGATACGTTACCGTAACCGTCTTGGGTCCGACCGTCACTGCCTTCAAGCGTTCGTCCAGCCTTCGGCCCCAGTAGCCGTCGTCCTGGTTCACCACCGCCACCGGCAGGCCCTTCAGCTTCCCTTGAAAGGAGTTGCCGAGGATGATGAGGTACGCTATAGGCATGACCACGGCCATCACCATGATGACCGGGTTCCGGGAGAACTTGCGGATATCGCGCTCTAGTACCGCGTAAACCCGGCGCATCAGCCCCTCCCCAGTTTCGACGGTATGCCCGCGCCCAGGAACATGTTAACCTTCTTCGACTCTTCCTCGCGTATGGAGCGGCCGGTGTAATGGATAAAAACGTCCTCCAGCGAGAGGTTTTTTATGGAGACGGCCTTAACTTTCACGCCCGCCTCCGTGGCAAGCTTCATAAGCCTCGGCGCGTTCTCACTCCCGCTATCCACATAACAGCGCAAGTCATTATCCTCAAGCTGGGCCTTGTGCACGTAGCCTTCCGCCTCCGCCAGCCCCCGCACCTTCTCCGAGTCTCCGGATAGAGTCATTATCACGATGTCGTTACCCGGTATCCCCGCCTTCAGTTCGTCCGGCGTCCCCATCGTTATTATGCTCCCGTAGTCGATGATTGCGACTCTCGTGCAGAGCGATTCCGCTTCGTCCATGTAATGCGTAGTAAGGAAAACAGTCATGTTGTAGTCTTTCATGAAGCCCTGGAGCATGTCCCACACTACGCGGCGGCTCTGCGGGTCCAGGCCGGACGTCGGCTCGTCCAGGAAAAGCATCGCGGGCCTGTGCACCAGCACGCGCGCTATGTCGAGCCTGCGCCTCATCCCGCCGGAGAACGTCGCGGCCAGTTCGTCCGCTTTTTTCGTCAGGCCCACCCGTTCCAGCAGTTCCTCAACCCTCTCCTTCCGGATTTTTTTGGGCACCTCGTAGAACTTCCCGAAGATGTCCATGTTCTCGCGGGCGGTCAGGTCCAGGTCGGAGGCCATGTTCTGCGTGACGACGCCGATGGAGCCGCGCACCATCTCCGGCTCCTCTATTATGTCATAGCCCGCTACCTTCGCCGTGCCGGAAGTGGGCTTCAGGACCGTCGTCAGCATCCGTATCAGCGTGCTTTTTCCCGCCCCGTTCGGCCCCAGGAACCCGAAGAACTCGCCCTCGTTTATCTGGATGCTGATGCCCTTGACGGCGGCCAGTTCGCCGAAGTTTTTACGGATGTCGAAGGTTTCAACTGCTGAAGGCAATTTAAATTCCCCTCACCCCCGCCCCTCTCCCGGAAGGCGAGGGGTTAATGGAGGATGTCTTTCTGAGCGAAGAATCTGCTTTTTAATGAAAAAATGGAAGACTAACGAAACATGAAATAGCCGTTCACCATAAAGAACGTTCCCAATACCGCCGAGACGAGCGAGCCGATAAATACCGGCCCGGACGACGCGAGTATCGATATGGATGCCAGTACGATTGCTATCTGCAGGAGCGCCTCGCCGAAGTCGAAGTACGGGTCCTTCGCGCGGTACATGTCCCGCTCCTTCTCCAGCTTGCGCGCCTCAGTCTCCAGCTCTTTTTTGTCTCCCTCGTATTTCACAGCGCCTGCTTTTAACTGCTTCGCAAGGCCCTCGTAATTTGCCGCGCCGGCCATCATCGACTGCGTATTGTATAACTGCTCCCGTATCGACTTCGCCTGGTAGAATGACCACTGGTCGGAGGCCTGCTGCTGGGAGAGAATCATCTCCTTGGACGCCTTGTTCCCGCCGAGCGCCGTAATTGCAAGCAGCACGGCATAACACGCCGTAACCAGCGCGACGCGCCGGGAAAATTTCTTTTCTTTCTGTTCCTCTATTTCGTGTAAATTCGGCAGTTCTACTTCAGGCATAAATCATTCCTTAATTTCTTTATTTTCTTTCCCCACTTCTTCTTCAAGCTCTGCTTGTTATGCAGTATGTTCGAATACAGCGACGCGAACAGCAGGTTTAAGTTACTCACTTCGCACCTGGTGCTTTCGGATGTTTTCTCCAGAAGCAGGAGCCTGTCTTTTAACTGCTTCCTCCTGTAATTCGGATTCCTGCGAAGGAATATATCCACCGCAAGCATCACGCCGGGAGTGTTTTCATGGTAGTCGTGGATTGCCGCCTTGCCGCCGGTTTCAAGCAGGCAGAGCCACTGGAGGTCCTGCATGACATATTTAAGCTTATGGCTCGCATCTATTATAATAAAGGAGAAACGCTCGCCTTTTTCCCTCGCCTTCCTGAAAGCGTCAAGGCTCCTGCCAACCCGGACGTCCAGGCGCTCCGGGTCGATGCCGTGATGCATGAGGTTGTCGCGGAAGACGCCAAGCTGGTTTTCAAAATAAGTGAACGGCTCGACCACCAGGACTCTGGCAAGTTCTTCAGGCGTAAAATCTTTTATCAGCCTCACCAATGTGCCGCCGGCGGCCGTGCCTATCTCGCCTATCCTGCCAATCGCCGGAGAGGACGCAATCTCACTTCTAAGGAGCGCGATCTCGCCTTCCGTCATCTCCGAGACGCACAACCCGCTTAACTTCTCCGCCCTGCCACCCATCTGTTCCATCTCCACGAGTTCGCTGCAAATTCGGCAATTTTACTTCGAGCATTGCTTAAAATGTTTCACCGCTTTTTTGCCTTTATTTTCTATTTCATCAATAATTTTTTCCCATGCCTTTATAGTTGCGTCTATACATTCAAATATATCTCCTACTTGATTACCATTTTGATCCATGACAGGTATGGTTATATCTACTCCGGACGGATCTGCTATATCAATTTCTATATCATTTGCACTAAGTGTTATTTTCCCCAATGTAGTCTGGGGCATTGAATATGCTACATCTCCCAATTTGGGAAATAACCCCGATCTACTCTTGTTTGTGCCGCCATGTTTTAAAGCATTTGCTATATCAGCACAAATACAAATTTCACGATTATTATTGACAATATTTTCTATCCATTTATCTTCTTTACCATAGGTGATAGAATATTTTTTTAAATAATCTTTACAACTCCAAACCCATAGCAATAAACTTTCTACTTTATCCTCTATTTCTTCCGGAGATTTTATGTTATTAATTATATATTTTGTTTCAATGCCGTCTGGAAAAATGTAATTCCAAGTTGCCCCACTTCCTCCCTTGGCTTCAAAATCTTTTGCTAAACGCTTCATTCTGTTAAAGAGCTTTTCTACGTCTTCTTTTTTCATTTTATGCAATAAAGTCCGGAACTGATTTACGGTATCTCCACCATCACCGTCATGCCGGGCTTGAGTATCCCTTTCGGGTCGTTTATTTTTATCCTCGTGCGGAAGCTTTTGATATCCTGGCGGCCGCGGGTGACGTCTCTCTCTACCGCGAACTCGCCCTCGCGCCCTACGTCGAATACCTCGCCATCGAAAACCATGTCCGGATGGTGCTCCAGCCATACGCGCGCCTTTGTCCCCACGCGCACCTTCGTTATGAACCTCTGCTCCAGGTCGAACCGCACCCAGAGGGTGCTGGGGTCCACGACCGTCAGGATGCTCGTCCCCGGCGCGACGACCTCGCCCTCTTCCACTGGCCGGTATTCCACCACGCCGTCCGACGGCGCGAATATATCGGAGTATGAAAGCTGCGCCTCGCTTAACTTTACGTTATCACCCGCCTGGCTCACGCGCGCCCTTTGAGTCGCTACGTCCTCCTTCGCCTTGTCAAGACCCGCTTTGTTCGCGGCCAGCTTGGACTTCGCAAGGTTTATCGACGCGCCCGCCGCATCGACGTCCGCCTTTGCGGAATCGCGGGCCGTCTGGGCGTTATCCAGGTCCGCTTTTGCCACTATCCCCTTTTTATACAGCTCTTTTTCGCGGGAGAGGTTCAGTTCCGCCAGGGCAAGCTGGGACTGTGCCCGGCGCGCCTGGGCGATCTGGTTCTCCACGTCCGCCCGCTCCACCTTTACCTGGTCGGCGGCGTTTGCCACCACCTGCCCGAGCGACGTCTGCGTAAGCTCCTCCGCCCGGAGCGCGGACTGGGTCGCCCTAAGCGCCGCCTGGAGGTCCTCGTTCTCTATCCGGGCTACGAGCTGGCCTTTTTTTACCGCGTCCCCTTCGCGAAACCCGATAAACGTGATACGCCCGGCGATCTTGGAGGAAATATTGGTCTCTATCCCCTCCACCACTCCGGTCGTCCGGACGGACTCCGGCCCTTTGTCACTTTCGGAATAAAGGAAGATATAGGCCGCGATGCCTATTATGGCGGCAATTATGAGGACGATAGTTATTTTATTGTTTCGTTTCAACGGAGTCCTTTTGGTCTGTGATAATTATCATATCATTGCGGCCCTTTTGTCAATGGTATAAGTCCCTATCGCAAAAGAAAATTATTGACAAATCCAGCGCTCAAGATTATCTTTATCGGATATGTCGCACAAAGGAGAAGTCATACGCAATGCGGGCTAAGTCATATGTTTTAATAACGTTCTTTGCCGCCCTTATGCCGGTAATGGCCTTAAGCGCGTGCGATAAACACGGCCCCTGTCGCTCCGGCAAAGCTCGAGGCTATAAAAGCGGAGCCGTCCGAAGCGGTATCCGGCAAAATAATGTCGGCCAAGAAGAAGAACGAAGAGCTGAAGATAAAGCTGAAGCGTGATAAAGACGGCGAATATGCATGGGAGATAGACGGCAGTAACGTTGCTGAAATACTTACGGCGGACAGGGCGCTTAACAGAAGACTGAAGACTGCAGGCCCGAGGGCCGGACGGTCGGGAGAGGAATGAGATATTTCGATGTCATAAAGGAGGGTTTCAGGGCAGCGAACAGGAACCTGGCAGTACTGCTGACGCAGTTCCTGGCGGGGCTTATCATGCTGTTCATATTCTTCCTGCTCGCGGTGATACTCGTGTTCATGGCGCTGGGCTCCATCCCCAAACTGGGCCTTGAGACGCTTTCCGTGGACAACCTGTCGGCACTTTTGCAGACGTCCTTCACCCTCATCGGCGCCGGCGTCTTATTCGCCGTTTTATTTGCGCTCCTTGCGGCTTTTATCACCGCATTCGTGCATTCCGGGAACCTCGGCTGCATAATCCAGACTGCGCGGAAAGAGGCCAGAGGTTTCACCGCGAAGGAGTTCTTCACCACCGGCGGCCGCTCGGTATGGGCGATGCTTGGCCTGTACATAATATGGGGGCTTATCGCCCTTTTCACGCTGTTCGTCTTTGTCGCCATTGCCGCCATCGGTTATGAGGCGGTGCTCAGCCCGCTGAAGGAGGCGGGAAAGAGTATCCTGGCCTTTACGATTGGCGTGCCCTTTATCCTCGCGCTGATACTGTCCGGTCTGTTGCTTGTGTTTTTCCTGTATGCGGGATGGGCCTTCTCCGGGATAATACTGGTCGGGGAGAGGCACGGAGCATTCTCTTCCCTTCAGGCGTCCTACCGCTTCATAAAGAAGCACTTCTGGGACGCACTTCTCTTCGCGCTCCTGATGTTCGTGCTGGTATTTTTCGCTAATATTATCTCAAACTTAGTGACGATGCCTTTCAACATCACTAAAGATACCAGCCCCGCGGCGGCCGTCGGGTTCCTGCCTCTGGTGCTTCTGGGGCTGATTCTCCAGATGTACGTAGGACTTATAGCCCGCTCTTGCTTCGTCGTCTACTACGCGGACAGGGCCGCTCTGCCCTCTGAGCCCGCCGCGCCGTTTCTCCCTGATGCCAGTCAACCGGCCTCGACCACGGTGCCGTCGGGCCCTGAAAATGTCCAGGAGACCTCCGCGCCGGACATGGAACCGCCCAGGGAAAATCCCCCCGCATCTTGACCCGGAAGCTCCTTCCGCGTTAAACTTAGGTAAACTTAATCATAATGAATTTCTGAAAAGAGGTATTTCCATGAGAAAGACCATCGCAGGGACTGCCGCTGTGGTTGCCGTTATATTTCTCTTTAGCGCATGCGCCACTGAAAGGCAATCGGAATATACCGCGACCGGGACGGGCATTGGGGTGGTAACGGGAGCGGCTTTGGGCGCGATCCTCGGAAGTTTTGGCGGCCGGGCCGGAGAAGGCGCGGTAATCGGCAGCATATTCGGGGGGTTAGCGGGCGCGTCCATAGGCAACAACGAGTACCACCTCCAGCGCTCCGAGGAGCTGGCGGCAAGGCAATACAGTTATAACGAAGGGCAGGCGCGCCAGGACCTTGTACGCATTGAGGACGCATACGCAAGCCCGAAGACGGTTGTGCCGGGGGATGCGGTAAATCTTGTTTCGACATTTACCGTGCTCACGCCGTACAGGCGCCTGGCATTGGTCCACGAGGTCCGGGAAGTGAGAAATGACGCCGGGGAAATAATCGGCAAGCCGGAGGTAACCATACGCCGGGAAGGCGGGACATGGACAAGCTCCATGCCCCTGAAAATCCCTGAAAACGCAAGGCCCGGCAGGTACAGTGTGACGACGATAGTGGAGACTGACAGCGCCGGGGATACCCGCGATTTCGCGTTCCAGGTGGAAGAGCCGCAGGGCCAGTGGAGGAGATGAATACTTTACGAATAAATAATTCTTTATTAATGCCTGCCCGGACGCGGAAACTCCGCGAGGAGGCGAAAAAGAACATATATTTTTCAATTACTTGCAAGTGTCGAAACTGGATTTTCATGCCGCTGAAAAAAGGAAAATATGCGGTGTAACGATATGTTTAATAAAGATAAAACCTTAGTCCTCCCCTTTAAAAAACTATAGCTCGTAAACCCCTCTCTAACCCCTCATAAACCGCCCTGAGTCGTAAAAACGGCTCAAATTGATACCCGGCGAGTAATCGTCGAATAAGTCATTTATATATGAAAAAGAGATTAATTAGCGGCCAGTTCCGACGCGAAGCGGGAGGGGCTATTAAGAGCACGGGGGAAATTGGTCCCGCTGATTACGTTACAGGCCGCGGGCCAGAAAAATCGAGTCCGCATGGGCCGCGTATGGAAATTCCGGAAGCCTTCCTAGGCAGGCAGAACTATCTTTGAGCAGTTGCAGCCGAAGTGCGCCGGCTCTTTGGGGAACCTGTCTGCCGGGTAAACCCCCGGGCCGAGCCCGTAGAGGTCCCGTGCGCCCATCGGCCCGCACTTTGGGACAGCCTTTGCAACGTTCGCTGACCAGCCATTTCATGGACATCGCGTCCTCCCATATAAAAGGTTCTTTATATTAAAAGTATAACTGATAACATCCCGGCCTGGCAAGATGCCGATGGGAAAGATTACGAAGAAATCGTTGTGATATAATTTTATAAGATACTAAAATTCAAGCAAAAAAGGTCTTAGCCGGAGGAAAGACATGCTGACTAAAATATTGATTGGAACACTGTTTCTTCTGCCTCTTATGGTTACGGGGGCCGATGCGGCAGGCGGCCCGCGCCTTGAGACGGCCATCTTCGCGGGCGGATGTTTCTGGTGCATGACGCCGCCTTTCGAGAAGACCCCCGGGGTCATCAAGGTTGTATCAGGATACACCGGCGGGCATACGAAGAACCCGACCTATGAGAATTACGCCGAAGGGGGTCACGTCGAGGTGGTCGAGATAACCTACGACCCGGCCAAAATAAGCTACTCAAAGCTTCTCGATGTCTTCTGGAGGCAGATAGACCCGACCGACGGCGGCGGCCAGTTCGTGGACCGCGGGCCGCAGTACCGTTCGGCTATATTTTATCTGAACGACGAACAGAAGAAGCTTGCCGAGAAGTCCAAGGCGGAACTGGCGGCGTCGGGTAAGTTTAAAAAGCCCATCGTGACGGAGATAATAAAGGCCTCGGCATTTTATCCCGCGGAGGAGTACCACCAGGACTACTGGAAGAAAAACCCGGTACGGTACAAGTATTACAGATGGAACTCAGGCCGCGACCAGTATCTGGAGAAGGTATGGGGAAAGGATGCGGCGATGCACACCAGTAACGCCGGGAGCGCGAAGGCTGAGGTCGCGTATGTTAAGCCGTCCAGGGAAGAGTTGAAAAAAAGGCTGACTCCCATGCAGTATGAGGTAACCCAGGAAAATGGCACTGAGCCAGCGTTTGGAAACGAATACTGGAACAATAAGAGGCCCGGCATTTACGTCGATATCGTATCCGGCGAGCCCCTGTTCAGTTCGCTGGACAAGTTCGATTCCGGCACCGGATGGCCGAGCTTCACGAAACCCCTTGAACCCGGCAACATCGTGGAGAAAAAGGAGGGCTTCTTAAGGACCAGCGACGGAGGTAAGGAGCAAACACGCGGACTCGCATCTCGGCGATTTGTTCCATGACGGCCCCCCGCCAACGGGCCTGCGCTATTGCCTGGACTCGGCGGCGCTCAGGTTCATCCCGAAAGAGGACCTCGTAAAGGATGGGTACGGGAAGTATCTGAAGCTCTTCGAGTGAAATAGGTATGAGCGCACCTGAGAAAAAGGGGTTGATAATCAGGCTGGCCGCGGCGGCCATAGTCGTCGCCCTGCTTGTAGCGGGCTCGAAATACCTCCACTTCCGGGAACTGCTGACTGGCGCTCTTCAGTGGGTCTCCGGCCTGGGTATGTGGGGGCCGGTAATATTCATAATCATTTATATCGCCGCCTGCATTCTGTTTTTCCCCGCCGCGATCCTGACACTTGGGGCGGGCGCCATCTTCGGCGTGGTCGAGGGCTCTGTCATAGTGTCCATATCGGCCACGCTTGGCGCGACTGCCGCGTTCCTTGTGGGGCGGTACCTGGCCCGGGACTGGGTTGCCAGGAAGATAGAGGGAAACCGGAAGTTTCAGTCGATAGACGAGGCGGTAGCCAGAGAGGGCTGGAAGATAGTCGGTCTGACGCGCCTGTCGCCCGTATTTCCGTTCGTCCTCCTTAACTATGCATACGGGCTTACGAAGGTATCTCTCCGGGACTATTTCTTCGCGTCATGGATAGGGATGATGCCCGCGACGGTCATGTATGTCTATATCGGCTCGCTCGCGGGAGACCTTGCAAAGCTCGGCGCCGGGGGACGCGCCAGGACGGCCGGTGAATGGATACTTTACGGCGTCGGGTTCCTCGCCACGGTTGCCGTGACCGTTTTCGTGACCCGTATCGCACGCAGGGCGCTTGCGGCATATTCGACGGGCGCCAAGCCTGCTCCGTGAGGCCGGCGGGGATTACAATTTCTCTCTTCCTGTTGCATTAATTTCCCTACAGTGCTATGATTTTGAACCGTCTTTTTTGAACTTGGCAACAGGAAAGAGAAATAAGAATGACAATAAGAAAGATAAAGATAATAGTATTCGTAGTTATAGCCCTGATCGCCATTACCGGCGGGGCAAGCTATGCGGTGATAAATACCGTAAAACACGACCTGCCCCAGATAAGCTCGCTGAAGAACTATAAATCCCCCATCGGCACGCAGGTGTTCTCCGAAGACGACCACCTGATTGGCCGGATAAAAGTTGACAGGGGGATATTCGTGCCGCTTTCGCAGATGCCGGACAGCCTTAAGAGGGCCGTGGTGGCTATCGAGGACGCCCGGTTCTATGAGCACGGCGGTCTGGACTTCCAGGGCATCGCGCGCGCGATGGTGAAGGACGTCATCTCTTTAAGCTTCAAGGAGGGCGGGAGCACCATCACGCAGCAGCTCGCCAAGGTTTATTTCCTGACGCCGGAAAAGAGCGTCAGCCGAAAGCTCAAGGAGATGATGCTCGCCCGGAAAATCGAGAAGAGCCTGACGAAGGACGAGATACTGGAGCTGTATTTAAACAAGATATATTTCGGCCACGGCGCTTACGGCGTCGAGATGGCGGCACGGACGTTTTTCGGAAAGCACGTAGGCGACCTGAGCCTTGCCGAATCCGCCATGATAGCGGGCCTTATCCGCTCCCCCCAGGGCTATTCGCCCTACAACGATATGGGAGTGGCGAAGAAACGCCAGGAGCTGGTGCTGACGAGGATGGCCGAGGAACGGCTTATCTCCCGCGGACAGGCGAGCGTGGCGATGGCCCAGCCGCTTGTCCTGAAGAACCTCCGGGCGAACGAGGAGGTCGCGCCGTACCTGGTCGAGCAGATAAGGATATATCTGGAGAAGAAATACGGGGCCGACAAGGTTTATGTGGAAGGTCTGACCGTAAAGACAGCGATCGATTACCGCATGCAGGTCGCGGCAAACCGGGCCGTGGAGTCGGGAGTGCGGGACCTGGAAAAACGCGAGGGCTGGCGCGGGCCTGTCGCTAAGAAAGACCTGAACGAAGTCGAGAAGCTTCTGGAAACAAAGCAGGGGAAAGCAGCCTCCTTTCAGCCGGGCGAGGTCGTGGCGGCAACCGTGTTAAAGGTTGAGGACAAGGGCGCGGTGATATTTACGCGCAGCGGCAAAGGGTACCTTTCGTGGGCGGACATGAAATGGGCCGCCGGCAGAGACAAAAAAAAGAAGAAGCCTTCGGATATACTTCAGCCGGGTTACGTTATCGAGGTTAAACCCAAAGGGTTCGATAAGACGAAGCGCCTCGCGTTTACGCTGGAACAGGAACCGGTCTGTCAGGCCGCGCTGGTCGCCATCGACCCCTGGGAGGGGAAGGTTAAGGCTTTGGTCGGCGGGGTGGATTTCCAGAGGAGCGAGTATAACCATGCCACGATGGCCCACAGGCAGCCGGGTTCGGCTTTCAAGCCGCTTGTCTATGCCGTCGCGATGGAAAACGGCTTTACCCCGGCGAGCATCATAAACGACGAGCCCCGCAGTTACGACAACGACACCTGGAAGCCCGCAAACTACGACAGGGAATATTACGGGCCTACCCGTCTGCGCGACGCGCTGGTTTACTCCAGGAACGTCGTTACGATAGAGCTTCTCCATGAGGTCGGCGTACAGAAGGTCATCGACCTGGCGACAAAGCTCGGGATGACTGGGCCGTTCGCCCGGAACCTCACCCTCGCGTTGGGCTCCGGAAGCGTCACACCTCTTGAGCTGACCACGGCCTATTGCTCATTCGCCAATGGCGGCTACGACATAAGCCCGGTTACTATCCTGCGTGTATCCGACAGAAACGGCCATGTGCTGGAGGAACACGAATCGACGCACGATCAGGTCCTGTCCTCCGAGACGACTTATCAGGTTACCAGCATGCTTCAAGATGCGGTGCAGCGCGGGACGGGCACGCTGGCTTCGTCGCTCGGCAGGCCGGTGGCCGGGAAGACCGGGACGACCAACGATTACAAGGATGCATGGTTCGTCGGATACACCCCCAACCTCGTAGCCGGGGTATGGGTGGGCCATGACGACGACAAGGGCCTGGGGCACGGCGAATCGGGCGCAAGGGCCGCGCTTCCCATATGGGTCCGGTTCATGGCCCCGGCGGTGGCGGCATATCCGCCTGATAACTTCACCATCCCGGACGGCATCGATTTCGTGGAGATAGACGCCGCCACGGGGCTTTTACCTACCGGCGCCAGCGAGAAGGTGATAAGCGAGGTATTCAAAAAAGGTACGGCTCCCACGCAGTACGTTTCCGCAATGCCCGAGGCGCAGCCGGTATCCTCTTCGCCGCCCCCTACTCCCACGAAGGCGGTCATAGACCAGGAAAAGCAGATGAAGCTCCTGCAGGACGTGGATTAAAAAGAGGGGCATTCTCGAAATCACAAAAGAAAGGCCGGCGATTCCTCGCCGGCCTTTTTAATTATGATTGTAGCGCCACTATCCCTTATTGCGGCTCGCGATACCCCTGGCGTGCCGGGGGCGTCACGCCCTGCGAGGGATAGGGCGTTACTTTAGTTCTCCGTCGCGTTCCAAGTCCCCGTTTCGGGTTGCGTGCCGGTGGAAACGTATGCGCCGGACATGATGGCCCCGCTCGTGCCGAAGGGCCGGATGTTTCGGAGCCCGTTATGTTTGTTGTGGTTCCGCCGTCGTCGGTAAAGCTCAAGCTGAAGCTGCCGTGCTGCCGGTGCTGCTGATGGTGCCCGCAATCGCTCCTCCGGTATCTTCATTCACTCCCAAAACGGTAGTGCCGAACTGCTCCAAAAGGAAGGTGTGCGTGCCTGCCTGGTCTCCGGATGATGAACCAGCCGAAGGCGTACTGGTAATGACCCAACTGCCTGTAATCCCTGCGGCGCTTTTCGCCGCGCCCCAGGTTCCCGCTGAGCCTAATGAACTCTTGTACGTGCCGGACAGCGTCCCGTCCGCGTTCAACGTGCCTGTTAAGGTAGTTGTTTCACCGTTACTGCTATCGGTAAATTGCAGGGTAACGACATTGCCGACGACCGAGCCTGTCACGATTGGGGGCCTTTATCCCCTCCATCAACTAATTCCCGTCAGGGAGGTTCCGTTTTGCACCAGATTCAGGGTCATGGGTCATTTTCTGAGTAAGTCGCTCTTTACGATGTATACCGTTCCAGGTGCCGTTGACGTTGGCCGTCCCAGCGGGGACGGGAACAGTGCCCCGGTCCGATTTTAAACGGAGTGGCCCCGAGCGTTACGTTCACAACCACCGGCTGCGGCGTAGTGCCATTCTGGAGACCGGTATTCGGGTCGAAAACTCGGACCGTTGACGCCGGCAATGATAATGGTAAAGGTGGCGGTCCCCGACGTGGGATTAGGCCGCCATCGGTAACAAACCCGCCAAGGGCGACATTCATTTTGTAGGAGCCGGTGAAGCTCAGGTTCTGAACGGGGTCGGGGTTGCCATTGCTGTCTGTGCCGTTGTCCATAAGGGTTAACGTGCCGTTGACGGTTCCGCTGCCCATCGCGGCCGATGGCTTATTATCGGCGCTAAGCACCAGGCCGCTTAAGTTCATGGAACACATTGCTTATGGTGGTGGTTTTGCCTGAGTTGCCGTCAGAGAAGACGCGCCGCCCGCGAAGGAAACCTGGGCTTTAAAGTGCTGCATTTTGCGGGCTGCCGCCGTCGGAATTATCCACGGAGGACACGTTAAAAAATAAAGCGCCTTTCGTAAAGGCAAAGTTTTGCACCGTCATGACGGAGGACGGGTTATTACCGGATGACGTAATCGATGGAGTTGGCCTGAAGCGTAAGCGTCGGTACGACTCCCGCGCCTGTTGTTACGCGAGCCAAGGATATGGCGGGTATTGCCAAAAACGCGGTAAGAATAAATAAAATCAAAAATCTCTTCATTTAGAACTCTCCTTTCAACATAATGCTATGAATGCAGTCAATGAGACATAAAATTCCGATAAATATTCCCTGCACCTCCTTTCTGTCTTCGCTATCGCTCTGGACAGGTAAATCGATTTCTCTGCCGCCTTGAAATATCTCAATTGTCCTGGCGCCTGGTCGAATAGATGAATCAGGTCCGAGTCCGAGTATCGAAATAATCGGAGAATACCTTGTCCATCTGCTTGTCCATCTCCGCCTGCGCCTTCTCGTCGGCCTGCCAGTATTTGTCAAAGAAGTCGTTGAATTTATGGTCTTTTTCTACCTGGGCCGGGGAGTTTTCCTCGGGCGGCTGCGCGTTCATAGAGGCTGATCGGGCGGTCCGGAGGGGCTGGTCTTTCCCCTTGTCCTGTAGAAAATTGGAGCTGCCGTCTCCGCCGGTTATGGATTTAACCTTCGACAGGTCGAAAGATACTTCGCCCAGGTGGTATTTCAAATAAATCCGGCCGCCTTTGACGCGGCACGAATCGGCGTTTATAGTGTTCCCGTTTTTCAGGGTTACGACGCAGGATTTTTCCTGTCCGAATGCGGAGGGCACTAAAAAAAACAGGGAAAAAAGTACCGGCAATACAAATTTCAACATGACAAATTTAACCACGGATTAAGAATGATTCGTGTTTGGAGTAATATAACCGCTCCTGTGAAATAGTCAAGAACAAATATCAACGCATCTCATTTTACTTTCATCACCTGTCTGCCTCTTTCCGTTTGCCTCCGCCTCCGCCAGCTTCTCAATCAGCCTGGCATTTTCCTTCTCTTTCTCATCCGCATTCCATATCTCCACCGGCTCGCCGTAAGCCGCCATCGCCCCGGCTGATTTATCCGGCCCTTTTACGGCCATAAGATGCCCAAATTCTGCCTGCCCCTTAGTCTGGAAAAGCCCCTCCATTGGCGAAGGCCCCGATATTAGAATCCTTTTTACCGAACCGAGCTCTATCTCCGCCTTGCCCAGCGGATAGCGCAGGACCAGCTTTTCCCCTTCGACAATGCAGGAGTTCGCCTCGATGCAGTTCCCGTTTTTCAGCTCTATTATAAAGGCGTTCCCGGCGTAAGCTTCGCCCGCGAAAAAAAGCAGCAGACCCCAGGGCCAATAAAACCGTTTTGCCGGACATAACTCCTCCAGCGGTAAACCGTTACCTTTTTGGGAAAAAGGTAACACCAAAAACTTTTGGGCTTTAAACAGTCCAGCTTTCTTTTGTGTTACTTTTCTTTCACGAAAGAAAAGTAACGGTTTGGCGAGGCTTATTGCTTAAAAAAGGGGGGTTAATTTATATTTATACTTATTTAATTATTATAACAGCCCCAGTCCCCGAGTCAAATTAGTCTTGACCAGGAAAACCGATTATGTTAAAAAACCAAAACCGTTAGAGTCAAAACGTACAAGTAGTGAATTTTCCTTATGGAGGGTAAAGATGTACGTCGATATGCCGATGCGGCATTTTCTGGACAAGCTGTCGTCCAAATCACCTGAACCCGGAGGCGGAAGCGCGGCGGCCCTTGTAGGCTCGGAGGCGGCGGCGCTGGTGGGGATGGTATGCTACCTCACGCTGGGGAAGGAGAAGTACGCGGACGTCCAGGCTGAGATCGAGAGGATAAAGGACGAGGCGGAGAGGCTCCGGGCGGAACTTCAACGGCTCCTGCAGGAGGATACGGAGGCGTTCGCGGCGGCGGGTGCGGCATACAAGCTGCCGAAGGATACCGACGAGCAGAAGGCCGTCCGTGACGTAAAGATCCAGGAGGGGCTGAAGGCCGCGACGGAGACTCCTTTTTCGATAGGACAGCGCTCTCTGGAAGTGGCCAGGCTATGTGTCGCGGCGGGGGAAAAGGGAAATAAAGGCGCGGTATCGGACGCCGGGGTCGCGGCAGTTTTCGCGGACGCCGCCGTGCAGGCCGCCGCCATGAACGTGCGCATAAACCTGGTGTCGATAAAGGATGCGGCATACGTGAAAGAGAAATGGGACTCCACGCTTTCGATGATGAAGGAGTCCGGGGAATTAAGAGAGAAGGTAGTAAAAATAACGTACGATAAAATTGGATAGGGGGGTTTGAATGTCTGCGACAATTATTGACGGGAACAAGATCGGCGAGGAGATAAAGCTTGAGATAATCAAGGAAGTCGAAGCCCTGAAGGCAAAGGGTATCGTGCCGGGTATCGCGACGCTTTTAGTGGGAGACAACTACGGCGCGAAGATGTACCGGGGCCAGGTCGAGAAGAACTGCGCCGAGGTGGGCTTCAATTACATAAACGCGAACCCCGCCGAGACAGCCTCGGAGGCGGAGGTCGTCGAAGCGGTAAAAAAGCTCAACGCGGATAAATCCGTGTCCGGCATCCTTCCGCTCCGGCCTTTCCCGGCGCAGATAAGCGACTCATCCATCATCAACTCCATCGACGTAAATAAAGACATCGACTGCTTCCATCCGTCCAACATGGGCAAGCTGGTCCTGGGCGAGCCTACCTTCCCGCCCGCGACTCCGTCTGCCTGCATCGAGATGCTGGACAGGCTTGGCGTCGATTTTACCGGCGCGGAGATAGTCGTGGTGGGGCATTGCAAACATCGTCGGCAAGCCCGTGATGCTCATCGCGCTGAACCGTAACGCCACCACGTCCAACGTCCATATCTTCACCTCCCAGAAAGGCAACACGAAAAAGCACACGCTGGGCGCGGACATACTTATCGTCGCCGCGGGCAAGGCGGGCCTTGTAACGAAAGACATGGTGAAGCCCGGCGCGATAGTGATAGACGTGGGCATAAACCGAGTTAACGTGCTGGACGCCGAGGGCAAGCCGGTATTAAACGACAAGGGCAAGCCGAAGACGAAGACGGTCGGCGACGTGGACTTCGAGAACGTGAAAGAGGTGGCATCCGCCATCTCCCCCGTCCCCGGCGGCGTCGGCTCTGTCACGAACATGATGCTTATGAAGAACGCGCTCCGCGCCTGCAAGATACAGCACGGGATAGCGTAACCCTCACCCCCTGCCCCTCTCCCAGAGGCGGGCGAGGGGTTAAGGAATGTCATCCGAGCGAAGTTGTAGGGGCCGACCATCTGGTCGGCCCTTTTTTTATTTCCTCTAAACAGCCGCTTTTCCTGTTCCCTCTCCCATAAACAGCGATATATATAATAAACAGCCCGGCCGAGACCAGCGCCATTACCGCGCCGTAATAGAACGTCGCGGCGGGGGAGACGTGGTCCCAGAGCCAGCCGCCGATGAGGCTCGCCGGGAGAAGGGCCAGGCCCACCGCCATGTTGTATATCCCGAAGGCGGTCGCCTTGAACTCCTTCGGTATCACCTCCGCTAAATAGGCTTTCTGTATGCCGTCCGTCATGCCCATGAAGAGGCCGTATGCGCCGAAAAGCAGCCATACGCTCCGGATATCCGCGATCCTTGCGAACCCGTAATAGATTGCCGCGAACATAAAAAACGCGATGAGGATTATGCGCTTCCTGCCGAACTTGTCCGCCGCGATCCCGGCGGGCATCGAAGTCAGCGAATAAATCGTGTTGTACACCATATATACGATGGGGATTGTCAGCGGCCTGATGCCCACACCCTGCGCGCGCAGGATAAGGAAGGCGTCGCTTGAGTTGCCGATGGAGAATATGGTTACGATTATGACGTAGAACCTGAACCTGCCGCTTAAGACGCTCCAGGAAAACTTCGGCGGAGCGGCGTTTCCCTTGGGCTTAAGTTTTTTCTCCTTTATGAAAAGGATAATGACGACGACCGCGATAACAGCCGGTATCATCGATACCCAGAAGACCTTGCGGAAGTCGCCTGAGAAAGCCTCCAGCAGGAAGAACGCCGTCGCGGGGCCGATAACCGCTCCGAACGTATCCATCGCGCGGTGGAAGCCGAAGGCCGCGCCGTAACGGGAAGCTTCGGTGGACTCGGCAATAATGGCGTCCCTGGGCGCGGTGCGCACTCCCTTGCCGACCCGGTCCAGGAACCTCCCCACCAGCACTACATGCCAGCCGGTAGCGAGCGCGATTATGGGGCGGCTCAAGGTGGATAAGCCGTAACCGCCCGCCATCAGGCCCTTTCGCTTGCCTAACCTGTCCGACAACCAGCCGGAAAAAATTTTGAGGATGCTGGCGGTGGACTCCGCAATGCCCTCGATAAGGCCGATTAATTCCTTGCTCGCACCCAGGACGTTGGCGAGGAACAGCGGCATCAGCGGATAGATCATCTCGCTGCTTATGTCCATAAGCAGGCTGACAACCCCCGCGACGTATATGTTGCGGCTGAGGCCGAAGGGTTTCTTCAACGGTTATTTTACTTGACGATGGTGACGGTACAGGGCGAATACGACGCAACCCTCTTTGACACGGACCCCAGGAGCCAGTCGGCAATCGCAGACCTGCCGCGGTGCCCCATTATTATCACGTCGCAACCCTTTTCCCCGGCATACTTTACGATCATATCGGCGGGATGCCCCATGACCACTTCCGTACTGATTTTGACTCCCTTTTTTTCCGCCCGCTCTTTAAGAGCCTTGAACTGCTCTTCGTAGTACTCGGTAATGCCTTTAATTATCGAGCCCGAGTTGATTAAAGTGGACTCCACCGGTTCGGGCAACTGCGCCACCGAAACGACCAATACAGTCGCGGACTTGTTGGAACACTTGACGTCCATCTCCAAGGCAGTGTCGAAAGCCTTGTTGGACTGCTCCGAACCGTCGAAAGCTACAAGCATCTTTCTGAACATGGCGTCCTCCTTTTAAATAAACGTGGTTATAATTCCCGGCTTAAGGCTTAAGATGTTCTACATATTGATTTAAAGATATACGGGAACCGATTGGGCAGTCAAGGTGAATTCGATAAAATCCGGTAAAGCCACGGTATTCTTGACATTGGCTATACGGTGGTGATATGATTTCCTATTCTATGCATTTAACCTACCCAGGACATTCAAATGGACTATAAAGACACGCTGAACCTCCCGCGCACGGAGTTCCCCATGCGGGCGAACCTGGCCGTGAAGGAGTTGGATTTCCTTAAAAGCTGGAAAGAGATGGACCTCTACGGCAAGCTCCGGGAACGGGACGCCGGACGGGAAAAATTCATACTCCACGACGGCCCGCCCTACGCCAACGGCCATATCCATATCGGACACGCGCTGAACAAGATACTGAAGGACATAATCGTGAAGGCCCGGACGATGGAGGGATACGGCGCGCCGTATGTACCCGGCTGGGACTGCCACGGCCTGCCGATAGAGCTGCAGGTGGACAAGGACTTAAAGGGCAAAAAAGAGACGATGGCCCCCGGCGAATTCCGCGGGCACTGCCGGGAATATGCCAAGAAATTCGTGGAGATACAGCGGGACGAGTTTATCCGCTTAGGCGTGATAGGCGACTGGTACAACCCCTACCTCACGATGAACTACGGCTTTGAAGCGTCAATCGTCCGGGAGTTCGGCAAGTTCGTGGGCAACGGCGGGGTATACAAGGGCAAAAAGCCGATCCACTGGTGCGCGTCCTGCGTGACGGCGCTGGCGGAGGCGGAAGTCGAATACGCCGACCATTCATCGAAGTCGGTCTATGTGAAGTTCAAATTGGACGGCACACTCGCGGATTGGGCGGAAAAAAATAACCCGGCGGCTAAAGAGACCTTAAAGAAAATTCAGGACATGGCGGGGGGGCTGCCTGTTTCCGCCGTAATCTGGACGACTACTCCCTGGACGTTGCCCGCGAACCTCGCGCTTTCCGTGAACCCGGGCTTTGAATATATAGCTAATGCACAGGGAAGGTCATGGAGCGTCTTTTAGTGGCATAGCGCTGGCCGGATGAATATGCAAAGAAATCTTGGGCATTAAGCACTCGGCACGGAGGAGTTTTGGACCGTTCGGGTGGAGTCACGAAGGTATAAATACATGCTCTCTCACGTTAAATGGTTCGGACCTTGAGGGCCTTAACTTCCGGCACCCGTTCCTGGACCGCCTCTCTCCCGTGCTGACGGGCGAGCACGTAACGCTTGAGGCGGGTACGGGAATTGTCCATACCGCGCCGGGGCATGGGCAGGAGGACTACGAGATAGGCCAGAAGTACGGCCTCGATATTTATACGCCTGTTGACGACCACGGGAAGTTTACGGACGACGTGAAATTCTTCGCCGGGATGCACGTCTTCAAGGCGGACAAGGCTATTATAGAGAAGCTGACGGAAGTCGATGCGCTTCTTGCGATGGAGCCGATAACCCACTCCTATCCGCACTGCTGGCGGTGCAAGAACCCCGTGCTATTCCGCGCGACGGAGCAGTGGTTCATCTCGATGGAGAAGAACGGGCTCCGGGAGAAGGCGCTGGAATATATAAATAAGGTGGAGTGGGTGCCGGGCTGGGGAATCGACCGCATCCGGGGGATGATAGAGAGCAGGCCGGACTGGTGCATTTCGCGCCAGAGGGCGTGGGGAGTGCCGATCACGATATTCCAGTGCGCCGGGTGCGGCGAGCGGCTCATGGATGAGAACATAGTCGAGCATGTGGCGAACCTCATGGAGAAAGCGGGCGCGGATATATGGTTCACCCTCCCGCCGGAAGAGCTTCTGCCAGAAGGCACAACCTGCCCGAAATGCGGCGGCAAAGAATTTAAAAAGGAAACCGACATCCTGGACGTCTGGTTCGACTCCGGAGTAAGCCAGGCGGCGGTCCTGAAGAGGCGTCCGGAACTTGCATGGCCCGCGGACTTATACCTGGAAGGCAGCGACCAGCACAGGGGCTGGTTCCAAAGCTCACTTTTGACTGCCGTCGGCACGGTAGGCGTGGCCCCCTTCAAGAGCGTCCTCACCCACGGGTTCACGGTGGACGGCGAGGGCAAGAAGATGTCCAAGTCCAAGGGCAACGTTATCGCGCCGCAGAAGGTAATCGACCAGTACGGGGCGGAAATCTTAAGGCTCTGGGTTTCGGCTTCGGACTATACCGAAGACGTGAGGATATCGGACGAGATACTTAAGCGGCTCTCCGAGGCGTACAGGCGCATAAGGAACACCGCGAGATATATACTGGGGAACTTATCCGACTTCGACCCGGCTCAAAGACGCCGTGCCGTATAAAGAGATGGCGGAGCTGGACCGCTGGGCGCTCCACAGATTACAGGGGCTGAACCTCAAAATCCGGAAGGCGTACAAAGACAGCGAGTTCCATCTCATCTACCACACCCTGCACAACTTCTGCGCCGTGGACATGAGCGCGTTTTATCTGGACGTCCTGAAGGACAGGCTGTACACGGAGAAGCCCGACGGCGTCCTCAGGCGCTCCGCGCAGACGGCGATGTACGAGATCCTCTCCGGGATGATAAGGCTGATGGCCCCGGTGCTGTCGTTCACGGCGGAAGAGGTCTGGGCGTTCATCCCGGGAGCGGGCAAGGAGCAGAGCGTGCACCTTGCGGATTTCCCGGAACTTCGAGACGACTGGCTGGACCCGGCTCTTGAGGAGCGGTGGGATAAAATACTCGCCGTCCGGGGCGAGGCGTCGAAGGTGCTGGAAAAGCTGCGCGCGGACAGGGTAATAGGACATTCCCTGGACGCGAAGGTGGAAATATACGCGGAGACGAAGCTAGCCGATTTGCTTAATGAATTATGAAGATGAACTTGCGTCGATATTTATCGTATCCGAGGCGCTGATATACCCGCTTAACTCGGACCGGAAGTCTGCCTACAGGCGTAGGTTGCCGCGGATTTCATTGACTACCGGCCGAGGCGTTAAGGGTGCTACGCAAGCGGAGTTTACGGTCTCCGCCTCCCCTGCCGAAGGGGTGAAGTGCGAGCGGTGCTGGCAGATCAAAAAAGACGTGGGAATCTCCGAGTCGCACCCTACCCTGTGCGGCAGGTGCGCGAGTGTTTTAGAATAGGTATTGCCATTGTCCCGCAAAAGTAAGATAATATTAATAACCGGAGGCGTTATATTCTGCCTCGACCGGCTGACGAAGCTCCTGGCGGCGCGCATCTGCAGCTTTGGGACTCGGTCCCGGTTATAAAAGGTTATTTCGACATCACGCTTGTCCATAACACCGGGGCCGCGTTCGGGTTTATGGCGGTGGCAAGGCAGTCCTTAAGGCTCCCGTTCCTGCTGATAACCGCGGGGTTTGCGGTGGCGCTCCTTTTATATTTCATTAAAAGGACCGAGGGCCATGAGACGCTGACGCTTATCGCGCTCGCGCTGGTCGTGGGCGGGGCGGCGGGTAACATGGCGGACCGGATAGCCTTCGGATACGTGATAGATTTCATAGACTGGCACGCTGGCGAGTTTTACCACTGGCCGGCGTTTAATATCGCCGATTCCGGCATTACCGTAGGAGTTTTTATTTTGGCCTACGAGTTCCTGATAAAGAAAAAATCCGGCTGTACGGCCTGAAGCGAAGCCGCGGAGGAATGATTGGAAAAACAGATTAGCCAGGTCGAAAAGTACTACAACAAGGGTCTTGACGCCCTCGATGCGGGCAACTGGCTGCTTGCGGTCCAGTGGTTCAAGAAGTGCATCGAGTTTGACCCCAAATACGCCCCCGCGTACCACGAGCTTGCGGACATCTTCTACCATAACGAGCAATACGACGCCGCGCTTTCCGTGCTGATAGACGCCATAACGCTGGACCCGAAGGACGCGGAATCCACCTTTGCCCTGGGCAGCGTGTACCTGGCCCAGAATAAGTTCCTGGAAGCGCTCCGGGTATTCAAGAGGCTGGAGCAGGAGGCGCCGGAGTTCGCGCCGGAGCTTTATTACAACCTGGGCGTCTGCTACAAGCACCTGGGCTATACGGAATACGCGATGGATTACCTTAAGCTGGCGCTGGAGGAGGACCCGTCTTATTTCGAGTGCCTTGAGGTAATGGGGAAGCTCCATTTCGAGGCGGGGAAATTTGACGAGGCCAAGAAAGCTTTTAAAGAGGTCCTGGACGTGGACCCCGGCAACATCGAAGCGCACCATATGCTTGGAGTCATATATTCCAAGGAGATGGACCTGGACGCCGCTATAAAGGAATGGGAGACCGTGAATATGTCGCCCAATTCCGACGAAGCGCTCCGTACGCTCGCTTTAACGTCCATATCCGACGCCAAGGCATTAAAAACAAAAGATAAGAAAGAGAGTAAGGAGAAATAATGCATCCAGTGCTTTTCAATGTCGGTCCGTTCACCGTACACACCTACGGCGCCTTGATCGCGCTCGCGTTCCTCGTGGGGCTTATCCTCGCGGCTAAAGAGGCGAAGCGAAAGGGCATAGACCCGGAGCGCATGATGGACCTGGGCCTTTACATACTTATCGCGGCGATACTCGGCTCGCGTATTTTCCAGGTCGCCGTGGAACATAAATACTTCTCTCAGAACCCGCTGGAAATCTTCAAGATATGGAAGGGCGGACTCGCATTTTACGGCGGGTTTATCGGCGCGGTTTTCATGGGGATATGGTACTTGAGGAAGCATGACATGCCGGTCTGGAAGGTAGGCGACGCCCTTGCGCCGTCCATCGCGCTCGGACAGGCGATAGGACGCCTTGGATGCCTTTCGGCGGGCTGCTGTTACGGCCTTCCGACCGACCTCCCCTGGGGCATCACGTTCAACGCGCCCGGGACGCTCGCGCTGCCCGGCATCCCCCTGCAACCCACCCAGTTATACGAGTCTTTCAGCATGTTCATTCTGTTCGGCGTGCTGTGGGCGTTGCGCAAGAGGATAAAGGTCGAAGGCCAGCTTTTCTGGACTTACGTGATGTCGTACAGCGTAATCCGGTTTATAATCGAGTTTTTCCGGGGCGACACGCAGCGCGGCTTCATTCAGATGGGGAGCTTCGACCTCTCCAGCTCCCAGGCGGTCGCCATCTTCGCGTTCATGACCTCGGTGGTCGCCCTGACGGCGCTCAGGGCGCAGGCGAGGAAGGCAAAAGCGCTTAATCAGGAAGGGTGAACCAGATTGCCCCGCGCCTGCGACATAGGAAAGAGAAACAAGCTGGACCCGCGGCTTCGGCGCTGGCTTCTGACTTCCGCGGCGATTTTCGCGTTCATCGGCCTTGCCGGCGGGTCCTACGTGGGATTCGGGATCGTCACCGGAGAGGCGGCCCTTAAATCCCCCTTCATGGACAAGCTCTTCCTTAATTCGTTTATCGCCGTCTCCGGCGCCGCCGCCGGGATGATATTCGGGGCGTTCGTGGGCAGCACGCTTTACAGGTTCATCGGGAACCCGCCGAAAAAGTAATTTTATACCGATAAAAGTTACCCCCTTCCCTTGACAATACCGCCTTGTTGAGTTATCTCTTTAAAAACAATGTTTAATTTCATCCCTTCCGGAGGACGTCATGGCGAGTAAAGAGCTTATGCAGATGCTGAACGACGCGATAGCGATGGAACTCCAGGTGAGCATCCAGTACATGTGGCAGCACGTTTCTGTCCGCGGCATCAACTCGGAAACGGTGGGCGGAGTGGTAAAGGGCGTCTCCATCACCGAGATGAAGCACGCGGAGAAGATTGCGGAGCGGCTGGATTACCTGGGCGGAGTCCCCACCACGAAGCCGAACCCCATCGAGGTGGGCTCGACCACGAAGGACATCCTGACTTTAGACAAGAAGGCGGAAGAGGGCACGATAAAGTTTTACAAGGAAGTAATCGCCCAGGCCGCGAAAGAAGGAGACGTGGTGACGAGGAAACTTTTTGAAGACATCCTCGCGGACGAGGAAGGCCACCACAACACGTTTTCCACGCTGCTCGAAAAAGATTGAAACACCGCTCTTAAAACAAAAAGCCTGCCGGAACCGGCAGGCTTTTTTATTTAATCCGCATTTATTTCCCCGTCCGCCCAGCGGCCTATCCGGTCCGCAAAGACGGGGTCCAGGTCTAAAAATTCGAGGCCTCCCCTGCTGACATTCGTCTTGCCCCCCGAAAACTCGCCGGCCCATCTTACCTTTGCCCGGCACCTGATTATCGATTCCGTACCCGGCAGCGTGAATTCCAGCTCCAGTTCATCCCCCTCGCGTATCGGCATATGGGTATGGATGAGCATACCGGAGCGGCTGATGTTCTGCGCGTGGCCGAAGAAACTTTTCGACTCGTCCAGGACCGGCGCCACGGTAATGACGCTTCCCGGCGAACTCCTTCTGAACCCGGACCTTCTTTCCAATCCTTCGGCATCCATCCTTTCCCCCCGTTTTCCTCAAGTCTTATTATTTGCTAAAAATCTCCACAAGTCAAGGGTTCGCGCTAAATATGCTATAATAGGAATAAGTTCTGATAATAGGAGGGTGACATGAAAAAAGGGGATGTTTACAAGGATATAGAGGAAACTTTCGGCTTTGTTCCGACCTTCATGAAGTCAATCCCGGATTCCACCATCGAGCACGAGTGGGCGCTTTTCAAGAAGATCCAGCTTGAAGACAGCTTATCCCGCACAAATACAGGGAACTGATAGGGCTCGGGATAAGCGCGGTTTCCAAATGCCGTTACTGTACGCTTTTCCATACCGAGATGGCGAAGCTTTACGGGGCGACGGACGAGGAGATCGAAGAGGCGGTGCATTACGCCAAGGCCAGCGCGGGCTGGAGCGCCTATTTAAACGGGATGCAGGTCGGACTACGACCTTTTCAAGGAGGAACTCGGCAAAGCGACGAAATACGCAAAAAAACACGCCATGAAGAAGGCGGCATAAGGCCCGGTCGTCAGGGGGTAGAAGGCCGGAAATTGCCATGCCATAGAAGTTTCTATTGACAAATCAGGGCGATTCAGGCTAAATTATGACGCTTTTTCATTGGCGGTGTAGCTCAGGTGGTCAGAGCATGCGGCTCATATCCGCAGTGTCCGGGGTTCAAATCCCTGCACCGCCACCAAAATCAAAACCCTCCCATGCTTAATATGATGCCTGGGAGGGTTTTTCATATGCCGGAAAATATCCTGATTTCAAAAATTAGAAAGGCCATAGCCTCTCACAAAATGTTTGAGGCGGGCGATACCGTGGCCTGCGCGGTCTCCGGCGGCCCGGACTCCGTTGCCATGCTTCACGGACTCCTGGAGCTTAAGGATGCCTTAGGCATCTCGCTTGCCGTCGCCCATCTGGACCACGGCTTCAGGGATGAATCAGCCGCGGAGGCGGAGTTTGTCAGGCGGATGGCCGAATCTCTCGGCCTGCCTTTTTATACCGAAAAGGCGGGTCTTAAGGAACTGCTGGCCGGGCTGTCGGTGAACAGGCAGGCGGCGGCCAGGCAGGCGCGTTACGATTTTCTGGAGCGGGCGGCGGACGTGCTTTTTGCTGATAAAATCGCCGTGGCCCATACCGCCGACGACCAGGCGGAGACGGTCCTGATGCGGCTTATCCGCGGCTCCGGCATGTCGGGCCTGGCGGGTATTCCGCCCGTGCGGACGATTCGATCGTCCGGGAGGGCCGGCTGAGCCGGGCGGGGGCCGGGCGGGCGGGCGCGGGGGGTGGTCAGGCCGCTTATATATGTTTCGCGGTCCGAGGTGGAGCGCTACCTTTCGGAAAGTAATATAGCCAGCGTCACCGACCCGTCCAACCTGAAAAACGTGTACCTGCGTAACCGCATCCGGCTGGAGCTTCTGCCCGTCCTCGGCACGTATAACCCGCGCGTCCTGGAAGCGCTGGCCCGCTCGGCGGAGCTCCTGCAGGCGGACGAAGAGTTCCTGGAGGGCCGCGCGCGTGAGATGATGGAATCAATTGTCGCGCGGCGGGAAAAGGACCACTCGACCGGCTTAAGACGTATCGAGCTCAATCTGGACGAATTCGACAAGCTCCCCGAGGCGATGAGGCGGCGCGTCGTCAGGCTCGCGGTGGAAGACGTCAAAGGGGACGTGCTGGGACTTTCATACGGGCATGTGACAGACGCCGTGCGCGATATTTACGAAGGCCCCACCGGCCGGGGGGTAGACCTGCCCGGCGGCGTGAGATTGGAGAGAAGCTATAAAAAACTTTTGATATACTTCCCGGAAGAGGGGATTTCTTTCAGCGTCCCCCTGCCCTTGCCGGGAGAGGGCACAGGCCACATCACGCGCGGAAGTGCCGGAAGCCGGGCTTACAGTGGAGGCGGAAATAGTGTCCGGGGCCTCTGCAGTTGTAGGGCGCGACGCCGGGGCACCCGCTCGCGGGTCGAACGCGCCGGATAATTTGCGCTTTTTGACTTGGATAAGATGGACGGGCCGCTTGTCGTCAGGAGCCGCAGGCCGGGCGACTTTTTCTACCCCGCCGGGATGGAAGGGAGAAAAAAGCTCAAAGAGTTTTTCATCGATTTAAAGCTGCCGAGGGTGGAGAGGGCGCGCGTGCCGCTTCTGGAATGCGCGGGAGAGATAGCCTGGGTGATGGGCTACAGGCAGGACAGGAGATTTATCATAGGGCCGGAACCAAAAAGATTAATTAAAATAAGTTTTACTTACAACCGTCATTCCCGCGACGGCGGGAATCGGAATTTAACCCTGTCCCGACTAAGGCGTTCGGGGATGACGGAATGTCGGATACAGTAATAATTTATTCAACATTAGTTTTTGGAGGCACAGATGCCAAATTACGGCAAGCCGGTATTTTCAAAGTCGGAAATCCAGAAGAGGGTCCAGGACCTGGGCGAGAAGATTTCAAAAGACTATAAAGGAGAAGACCTCCTGCTGGTCGGGGTTATGAAAGGCGCGTTCATCTTCATGGCCGATTTAGCCCGCGCGATCCACATCCCCGTTTCCATAGACTACATCGGTCTTTCAGCATTCCACTCGCGCTCCAAGGGCAGGGGCGCGGTCCGGATATCGTCCGACTTGAACGAGAACATATCGGGGAAGAACGTCCTCATTGTCGAGGACATCATAAACAGCGGCCTGACCATGGCATATGTCGTCAATAACCTGAAGGCGCGCGAACCGAAGAGCATCAGGGTGTGCACCCTGTTCGACAAGACCGACAAGCGCAGAAACGATTTCCGCCCGGATTACGTCGGCTTCCCAATCCCCAATATCTATATTATCGGCTATGGAATGGACTACAAGGACCAGTACAGGAACCTGCCATACATCGCGACGCTCGGAGACGACGGGGAGACGCAGGTTAAATAAATCAGTCGGGTATTCTGTCTTCGCTATCGCTCTGGACAGGTAAGTCTTTTCTGTCTTCGCTATCGCTCTGGACAGGTAAGTCTCTTAATCCTCGACTTCCTGCTCCATGCAAACCTCGCTCATTTCGAGCGAAACTTCGGGTAAATAACCCGTGGCCGGCATTACTTCATTTTTCTTGCGACCAGGAATCCCCTTCGTCTGGCAAACCTCAAGGAATATCTCAACCAGTTCCGGGTCGAACTGGCTCCCCGCACAATATTTCAGCTCCTGAATGGCGTTGTCAATGCCTATGGACGGTCTGTACGGCCTGTCTTCCGTCATGGTGTCGAAGGAGTCCGCGATGCAGAGCGCCCTCGCCATCAGAGGGATTTCCGTTCCCTTAAGGCCCGCCGGATAACCCCCGCCGTCCCAGCGCTCGTGGTGGTGGCGCACCGCCGGGAGGATGTCGTCCATATCGTTAATCGGCGCCAGTATCTCGCAGCCACGGTCGGGATGTTTCTTTATAAGCTCGTGTTCCTCCGGCGTCAGTTTCTCCGTCTTGTCCAGGAGCGCGTCGTAGGTGCCTATCTTGCCTATATCATGCAGTAGCCCGGCAAGGCGTATCCGCTCTATAGTCGCGGCTCCAGGCCCAGTTTCTCCCCAATCGACGCCGCGTACTCCGCCACCCGCTCGGAATGTCCTTTCGTCCAGGGGCTTTTCGCGTCGATGGCGGAGGACAGCGCGTGGGTAATGTTCATCGAGAGGCTCTCCAGTTCGCTTATAAGCTTGGTGTTTTTAAGGGCCACCGCAAGCTGGCGGGCCACCCCTTTTAAAAGGCGCAGGTCGGACGGGGAAGGCAGCACGTCGGGCGGCGTGTAAAAAGTCATAATACCAAGGACCATGCCTTCCGATTTTATAGGTATTATGATATGCCCGTGAGGTTTCATCCCCGGATAATGCACCGTGTGCGCCATGTCTTTCATGCAGTTAAGCGATATTAGGGATTTGCCCTCCGCCGCGGCCTTGCCGCAGAGGCAGTGCCCGAACCGGATGACGGTCTCTTCTTTTGCCAGCGCGTCGTGCAGGTTTACGGACGCGGCCATCCTGAGGGTGCGGCTTCCTTCTTTTTCCACTACGAAGATCGCCCCTCTCCTCACCACGCTCAGGAAATGAAGGTTCAGCACCTCCCGTAGCGCGTCCCCCAGCATCTTTTCCCGGTCTTTGTTTTTCGAGATTATCATGGATATCGAATTAATCGCGGAAAGCTCGCGGTTCCTCCGGATTATCTCTTTTTTCTTCCTTTCGTCGTCATCGCGCACCTTGCCTATCGCCGCCCCGGTGAACGAAAGGACGGCGATAGCCCCAATGAGAAAAAATTTTATGGCAGCCGAACTGTCGTTGGCTAAGACGGATGGGAAGAAGGTATTGAGCAGGGAATAGAAAACAGAACCGGTAGCGCCGATAGCGGCGCCGCCAAGGGCAAACCTCACGGGGAGGCCCAATCTTAATTCCAGGGTTTTACTTAGTTTCATGTATTACTTTTGTTTTTTCTTTGACCAGTTCAATTTACTATAACAAAAAGATGCTGTCAACCTAAAAGCTTGTCTTATTTTGTATTGTTTATGAACCCGCGATATGTTATATTTTATTGTTAAATCGTGTGAATTTGACGGAGGTTTAATGAACTCGAACTATAAAGAACATTTCCTTAATACTTGTCCTCATCCTCTCGATGGTCCTGGTATACCACCTTTTCTCCTCTCCACAGAAGCAGGAAAAGGAATTGATATACTCGGATTTCCTCGCCAAGGTGCAGACTTCCGACGTGACCGACGTCGTCCTGAAAGAGGACGAACAGGGTATCGAGATCGCCGGGAAACTCAAAACCGGCGAGAATTTCAAGTCTTTCGCCCCCAAGGACCCGCAGCTCATCCCGATGCTCCAGTCCAAGGGGGTGCGGATAACGGCGAAGAAGGTGGAAGCGAATCCATGGTACTCGCAGATCCTGTTCTTCTGGGCCCCCATAGTCCTGATGATATTCTTCTGGATATTCATCATGCGGCAGATGCAGATGGGCGGCAACAAGGCCATGGCCTTCGGCAAGAGCCGGGCCAAGCTCCTGACCGAGAGCACGAAGAAGGTGACCTTTGCCGACGTCGCCGGGATAGAGGAGCCCAAGGAAGAGCTGCACGAGATAATCGAGTACCTGAAGGACCCGCAGAAGTTCCAGAGGCTGGGCGGCCGGATCCCTAAAGGCGTGCTTCTGGTCGGACCTCCCGGAACGGGCAAAACCCTTCTCGCGAAGGCCATTGCCGGAGAGGCGGACGTCCCCTTCTTCTCCATATCCGGCTCGGACTTCGTCGAGATGTTCGTCGGCGTCGGGGCTTCCCGCGTGCGTGACCTCTTCGAGCAGGGCAAGAAGAACGCCCCATGCATCATATTCATCGACGAGCTTGACGCGGTCGGACGGCACAGGGGCGCGGGGCTCGGCGGCGGGCATGACGAGCGCGAGCAGACCTTGAACCAGCTCCTTGTCGAGATGGACGGCTTCGAGTCTAACGAAGGCGTCATACTTATCTCCGCCACGAACAGGCCGGACGTGCTGGACCCGGCGCTCTTAAGGCCGGGCCGCTTCGACCGCCAGGTGGTGGTGCCCCGCCCGGACATCAAGGGACGCGTGGGCATACTCGAGGTGCATACCCGCAAGGTGCCGCTGGACGCGGACGTGGACCTGGAGATTATCGCCCGCGGTACGCCGGGTTTTGCTGGCGCGGACCTTGCGAACCTCGTGAACGAGGCGGCGCTTCTGGCGGCCAGGGAGAATAAAGACAAAGTCTACATGGTCGATTTCGAACACGCCAAGGACAAGGTCATGATGGGCATCGAGAGGAAGAGCATGGTGCTCTCCGACCAGGAAAAGAAAAATACGGCCTACCACGAGGCGGGGCATACGCTTTCCGCGCTGCTGACTCCCCGCACGGACCCGATACACAAAGTTACCATTATCCCGCGCGGGCGCGCCCTGGGCCTTACCATGCAGCTCCCGATAGACGAGCGATATACCTACGACCGCGAATATCTTCTCTCGCAGCTCGTCGTGCTCCTTGGCGGCCGCGTGGCGGAGGAGCTGTCCCTCGGGCATATGACCACCGGGGCCGGCAACGATCTCGAACGCGCCACGGAGCTTGCCCGGAAGATGGTCTGCGAATGGGGCATGAGCGAGAAGCTCGGGCCGCTGACATTCGGCAAGAAGGAAGAGCAGATATTCCTGGGCCGGGAGATCGCCCAGCACCGCGACTACAGCGAGCATACGGCCGTCGAGATAGACGCGGAGGTAAGGAAACTCGTAATAGAGGCATACGGACGCTCCAAGGGCATCCTGCGTGATAACGTCAAGGGCTTGAACGCCATCGCGGAGGCGCTGCTCGAAAAAGAGACTCTGGAAGGCAAAGAGGTAATCGAGATCCTTGCTTCAGTCGGGATCAGCCTGCCCGACGCGGACGCAAAAATCAAGGTCGCCGAAAAGGAAGGCTCGATATTAGCCCCGGACAACGAAGGGGGCATCAGGGAGACGGAAGGTTAAGGTGGAGGCTCGTTCCGGGACGGTTGCCGGAAATAAATCTTATCGCCTGAAGTTGGGAGGCCGCGTCCTCGAACTTTCCTCCAAGACGCATATCATGGGCGTCATCAACATTACGCCCGATTCCTTCTCCGACGGGGGCCGGTTTGACAGCGGGGGCCAGTTTGACAGCGGCCAGTTTGAAATCGGGGGCCGGTTCGACAAAAAACAACCTTTCCAGCCCGATTATTCGAAAGCGATAGAGGCCGCACTCCGGATGGCGGAAGAGGGCGCGGACATAATAGACGTCGGCGGGGAATCCACCAGGCCGGGGGCAAACGCCATTTCGCATGAAGAGGAAACGGCGCGGGTCCTGCCGGTTATCGAAGGCATCAGGAAGCACTCCGACATCCCCGTCTCCATAGACACCTTCAAATCCGCCACAGCCCTTGCGGCGCTCACAGCCGGGGCCTCCATAATAAACGACATAAGCGGCCTCACCTTCGACCCTGATATGGCCGGGGCCGCGGCAAAAACCGGCGCGGCCATAATAATAATGCACATAAAAGGCACGCCCGCGGATATGCAGGCCGACCCGCGCTATAGCGACCTCCTGGGAGAGGTGAAGTCATATCTCCTCTCCGGCATAGACAAGGCGAAGGCCGCGGGCGTCCCCGAAGACCGGATATTGATCGACCCGGGGATAGGTTTCGGAAAGAACGCCGAACACAACCTGGAGCTTGTCGCAAGGCTTAAGGAACTGGCCGCGCTCGGCTACCCGGTGGTGCTGGGGGTATCGAGGAAGGCGTTTATTGGCAGGCTTACCGGCGGGGCGCCGGCCTCCGACAGGCTGGAGGGGACCATTGCCGCCACGGTGCTGGGCATAGCAAACGGCGCGAATATCATCAGGGTCCACGATGTAAAGGCGGCCCGCCGCGCGGCGGACGTCGCGGACGCGATATTAAAAAAAATGAGCAACCCGAAGGAGACGGAGCATTATGCTTGAGGCGATAAGGGACATCCGCATGTGGGACGTGCTCGATATCCTCATCGTCTCATTTATACTTTACCGCGTGTTCCTGCTCATCAAGGGGACGCGGGCGGTGCAGATGGTGCTCGGGCTTGGAGTCCTGCTCCTCGCGCTTATATTCTCGCGCTGGGCCGGGCTATTCACGCTGAACTGGCTGGTCCAGAGCTTCATGTCGCAGGTGGTCCTGGTAATCCTCGTGCTCTTTCAGCCGGAGCTTCGGCGCGCGCTGGCCCACATGGGGCAGAACACTCTCTTCTCGTCGCTCTCGCCTATCGAGTCTTCCAAGTTCCTGGACGAGATAGTGAAGGCGGCGGTATCCCTGGCCAACAGGCGCATCGGAGCGCTGGTCGTCCTGGAGCGGGAGACGGACCTGAGAAATATAATAGACATGGGTACGCCGCTTGAGGCGCGGGTGAGCAAGGAGCTTCTTTTAAGCATATTCCACCCCACCTCCCCTCTGCATGACGGCGCGGTGGTGGTCCAGGAGGGCCGGATAGCCGCGGCGGGCTGCTTTCTGCCGCTCAGCATGAGCCCTACGGTAGCGAAGGAACTGGGCACGCGCCATCGGGCGGCGATCGGCTTGACCGAGGAGACGGACGCGGTCGTCATAGTCGTCTCCGAGGAGACCGGGACGATATCGATGGTGCAGGCGGGAAAGTTAGAGCGCGACCTTGACGCGGTGACGCTGAGGCGCGCCCTTACCGGGATATTCAAAACGCAGAAAAAGAATTAAGGCGGAAATGGTCCAGCGGCTGAGACACATGGTCTTCGACAACTTCGAGATAAAGATATTCTCGCTCGTCTTCGCGCTGGTTTTGTGGCTCCATGTCTCCACGCGCGGCACATCCGAGGTGAATTTCATGGTGCCGCTTGAGCTTCGGGACATACCGGACCAGATGGCGGTAGTCGGGAACGTGCCGGGGCTTGTCGACATACGGGTGCAGACGCGCGAGACGTTCCTGCAGCGGCTGACCTCCAAGGATTTCTCCGTCTTCATAAGCCTTGCCGGCGCGAAACCGGGCGAGGCGACATATACCCTTACCCCGTCCAACGTGCGCGCCCCCGGAAGCGTCAATATAGAAAGCGTCAGCCCCTCCGAGGTGCACCTGCGGCTGGAGACGCTGGCGCGGAAGACCCTTCCGGTGAGGGCGGAGCTTCACAGGGCGGCCCTTCAAGGGTTACAGCGTCCGGAAGGTCGAGACGAACCCGGCCACGGTCATGGTGGAAGGACCCGAGAACCTGGTCAGGAGGCTGGAATACGTCCAGACGGCGAAAATCGATATTAACGGCATATCCGGCAACATCGAAAAGATGGCCCCGCTCATCTCTCCGGGCGAGGGAGCCGTCAAGCTGTACGATGACAGCGTGCAGGTGGTTATAACCGTTTCCGGGAACCAGGAAATTCGGAAAGAGGAACAATGAGAAAACTCTTCGGCACCGACGGGATAAGGGGTACGGCGAACGTACATCCGATGACGACCGAGATGGCCATGAAGCTCGGCCGGGCGGCGGCTTACGTCTTCAGGAACGGCCGCGCCAGACACAGGATTGTAATCGGCAAGGATACCCGCCTCTCCGGCTATATGCTGGAGTCCGCGCTTACTTCCGGCATCTGCTCGATGGGGATGGACGTCCTCCTGGTGGGGCCGCTCCCCACCCCGGGTATAGCCTTCATCACCAGGAGCCTGAGGGCGGACGCGGGCGTGGTAATATCCGCATCCCATAACCCTTACGAGGATAACGGGATCAAGTTTTTTTCCCGCGACGGCTTAAAGCTTCCGGACGAGGTCGAGGACAGGCTTGAGGAACTGATAACCTCCGGCGAGATAGACCACATCCGGCCCACCGCCTCTGAAGTCGGCAAGGCGTTCCGGGTGGACGACGCGGTAGGGCGTTATATAGAGTTCGTAAAGAGCACGTTCCCCAAGGGGATGACCCTGGAGGGGATGAAGGTGGTGGTGGACTGCGCCAACGGCGCGGCTTACAAGGTTACCCCCTGGGTGCTGAAAGAACTGGGCGCCGAAGTATTCGTATTGCACGACAAGCCGGACGGCTCCAACATAAACGCCGGATGCGGTTCGCTGCATTCGGAGGTCATCCAGAACGCGGTCGTGGAGCAGGGTGCGGACGTGGGCATCGCCCATGACGGCGACGCCGACCGCGTCATCTTCTGCGACGAAAAGGGCAGGGATTTCGACGGCGACAAGGTCATGGCGCTCTGCGCCATAGACATGAAGAAGCGAAAAACGCTTGCCAAAAATACCGTCGTCGCCACGGTAATGAGCAATTTGGGCCTTGAACTCGCGATGAAAAAGGCGGGGATTACCCTTATCAGGACGGCCGTCGGAGACCGGTACGTGGTGGAAGAAATGCTTAAAGACAGGGCTACAACCTGGGCGGCGAGCAGTCCGGGCATGTCGTTTTCATGGACTACAACACCACCGGCGACGGCATAATAACGGCGCTTCAGGTCCTCTCCATAATGAAGCGCACCGGGAAAAAACTCTCCGCCTTAGGAAAGGTAATGACTACCTACCCGCAGGTGCTCGTTAATGTAAAAGTGCGGGAAAAGAAGGAAATCATGGACGTCCCCGCCCTGGCGGAAATCGTGCGGGCCGCGCAGGCTTCGCTTGACGGGACGGGGAGACTCCTGATAAGATACTCCGGTACCGAGCCTAAGCTTCGGATAATGGCCGAGGGGAGCGACAAGCTTCATATAGAAAACCTGGTGCGTGATATAGCCGACGCGGTTTTCAAAGAGTTGGGCTGAACTTTTATTTCCCAAGAGTTTTAAGAGCATTATGCTTGAAAATGACTTACATCTGAACGAGCTGAAAGATTTTTTTTTCGCTATAATGGAGCTCGTAAAGAACACGTTTATAATCAGGCTCGGTGCCTATCCCGGCCTTAAAGAGCTGATCATCGCCATCCCCGCCTGGGCTTATCTGTTTATCATACTATTCGCCATCTGGCTTATCTACATTACCCTGAAGTTCATAGGTGTCAGGGCCTACGGTTTTGCAATGAACACGCTCCACGGGTCCTCCCTCGGCACTACCATGGAGAATCGGAAGCTGTTATCGGAGGCCAGGAAACTGGCCAGGAAGAAGCAGCACGGGCGCGCGGCGGATTTATACTTGACCCTTCATGAAGACGGCAAGGCCGCGAAGGTGCTGGAGAAAGGCGGGCTTCTCGCGAAGGCGGGGCAGATGTACGAGAAGATGGGCCAGACGGATAAGGCGATAGCCCTCTACGAGAAGGCCGGAGAGCATTCCTGGCATGCCGACGCCCTGCTGAAGCAGGGGAAATATGCCGAGGCCGCCGAGATACTGCGCAAGGCCGGTAAACCGATGCTGGCGGCGGAGGCCTATGAGAAGGCGGAGATGCATACGGAGGCGGCGCGGCTTTTTGAAGAGTCCGGCCATACGGTAGCCGCCGCAATGCATTTCGAGAAGGCGGGAAATCTGGAAAAGGCCGCCGTCTATTACGACCGCGCGTTCGTCGAGACGACCTCTTCCAAGGAAATGAACATAGCGAATATCGAGAAGTACAACGAGTACTCGATAAAGGCCGGCAAATATTACCGCGAGACAGGCGATAATATGAAGGCCCTCGAATGTTACGCCCGCGTAAAGGCGTACCCGGAAGCCGCCGAGTGCGCGCTTCAGGCGGGCGACAAGATGAAGGCCGCCGAGCTTTTCGAGTCCGGGAAGCTGTACGAGCAGGCGGCGGAAATATTCGGGGAGCTTGGAAACGCGCGCCGCGCCGCCGAACTTATGGCCGATAAATATTTCGCTGACGGCAATTACGTGAAGGCCGCGGACATGCTGGCTGAGTCGAGCGATTTCATAAAGGCGGCGGAACTCTATCACGGCGCCGGAGAGTACGGCAAAGCCGGAGAGTGCTACATGCAAAGCCGCGAGTATTACGACGCGGCGGGGATGTTCGAGAAGGCGGGAGACGATTTACGGGCCGCCGTCGCATACGATAAGAACGGGGATTTCAAAATCTCCGCTGAATTGTATCTGAAGCTTGGAAACGTCGACAAGGCCGCTTCGCTGGTAGAGGCGGCGGGAGAGTATTTCTCCGCGGCGGAGATGTTCAGAAAGGCCGGATCTGCCTGCCAAGGAGTTCTCCGCGCTCCAGAAGGTGCGCCAGGGCGACCCCGGCTACCTGAACGCCTGCGGCAGGATGGCGGACATATTGCGTGAGCAGGGAAAGCTGGACGTCGCGGCGCAGAAATATATAATAGCGATCGGCGATTCCGAGCCGGACGAGGAAAATATCGGTTATTTCTACGGCCTGGGCACCATATACGAATCAGACGGGAAATTTAAAGAAGCCGTCCAGATGTACAAGAAGATACAGCTGGTGGATATCGCATACAAAGACGTTGAAGAGCGCGTAACCAAGTGCGAAGGTCAAATCTCCGCACCCGGCTCCAGGGCCGGTATCCGGCGCCGGGAAATTCGGCGGGCCAGCCTGATTCAAGCGCCGCCGCCGTCAGCACGTCCGATCAGTCCAAGAGATATACGATACTTCAGGAGATAGGCCGGGGCGGGATGGGCGTGGTTTACAAGGCGATGGACAATAACTTAAACCGCATCATCGCCATAAAACTCCTGCCGAAAAGTATCAGCGACAACCCTAAAGCGATAATGCGGTTTTCGCAGGAGGCGCGTTCCGCGGCACAGCTAAATAACAGCAACATCGTAACTCTCTACGACTTCCAGCAGGCGGGCGGCAGGAGCTTCATTACGATGGAGTACGTCGAGGGCGTCACTCTGAGGAAGCTCCAGTCGATGGTGGACCGTGTGGCCATGGCCAAGGCGCTGAAGATTATCTACCAGTGCTGCCAGGGGCTCGATTACGCCCACAGAAAAGGTATTATCCACCGGGACATCAAGCCCAGCAACATAATGATAACCAAGCAGAACGTGGTCAAGATAATGGATTTCGGGCTGGCCAAGAGTCGCCGGAGAAGAGACCTTGACGGACGCCGGGTCCATAAGCGGCACGATAATGTACATGTCGCCCGAACAGATACAGGGCGGCAAACTCGGCCGCACGACGGACATATACTCGCTGGGGCTGGTCCTGTACGAGCTGATTGCAGGGAAGCGCCCGTTCCCGGAAGGCGACGCGGGGTACCACCACGTCCACACGGCGCCGGCGCCGCCGGCCCGAGCTCAGGCCGGAAATTCCCGCCAGCCTGAACCAGGTAATCATGAAATGCCTTGAGAAGGACCCGTCCAAAAGGTTCGAAAGCGCGTACGCCCTGGCGATGGCGCTCCGTGAAATACCGCTGAAATAACGGCGGCCCGAGTTCTTTGCTCTGGTTTCGTGGAAATCTAATGCGACGTCCTCTGGTTATCCCTGCCGTCTCCCTGGCCTGCGGCATTGCCGCGGCTAAGGGATTTCAGTTTTTGCCGTTAACGGTTTCCGCGCTCTCGGCGGTCTCATTCTTCATCTTTTTTCTCCTGTCCAAACCAGTCCTTCACGAAACGCGGACACGGTTTATCTCCATTTCCGCTTTATGCTTCCTGGCCGGGTTCGCCGCGTTCTATCTGTATGGGCCGGGCGCTCCTTCCGCCTCCGCCCTGCTTGCCGGGAAGGGGCCGGTCATGCTTACGGCCAGGGTAACGCACCCGCCGGAGGAGAGCGGCGGCAATACGCGGTTAGTCCTCGAACCTGTCGGCTCCGTCTCTTTCCCGGGAAGAAAAGGTCTGATACTCCTGTCGGTCAAGGGCGTCGGTCTGGGCATCCGTTATGGAGACGTCATCCGCGGGACTGCCGCGCTTCAGAAGCCGAGGGGTTTTCGCAACTTCGGCGAATTCGACCGGGCCCGGTATGCGGAAGACGAAGGCGTAGGACGCGCAAGGTTATGTGAAGCCGGACGATATTTCGATAATGGGCCGGGGGGGCGGGATATTTTCGTGGCTTTACGGCTTCAGGCTCCGGCTCTCCAGGCTGGCCCTATCGAGTCTTCCCGGGGAGCAGGCGGCGCTTTTCAACGCGATGGTGCTGGGCGACCAGAACGCGGTGACGGATGAGATGCGGGACGCTTTTTCCGCATCCGGGACGACGCACATATTGTCGGTGTCCGGCTCGCATGTCGCGCTGTTCTCGTCCGTCGTTTTCGGGCTGGTCCTGGCCCTTTCATACATCTTCCCGTACCGCCTGGCCCTCCGGCTGAGCCTGTTCATGGACAGGCGCAAAGCCGCCGCCCTGGCCGCGATACCGGCGGCCGCCGCGTATTCACTCCTTGCCGGGGCGCAGGTGGCGACGGTGCGCTCTATCCTTATGATCGCGGTTTTCCTTATCGCCGTAATTATCGACCGCGAGACGGACAGCCTTCAACGTCCTGGCCGCGGCCGCCATATTCGTCCTGGTCCCGGACCCTTCCGCGCTCTTCGATATCTCCTTCCAGCTCTCTTACGGCTCGGTCCTTTTTATGGCCCTCGCGGTAATCAAGATGAAGGATTACGCCAAAGGGAAAAAGGCGGCTTCTTCTCAAAAATGAAGAACTGGCTCTTCCTTACATGCATTACCTCCCTGGCCGTCCTCGCGGGTACCGCCCCTTTAGTCGCAAAAGATTTCAACTCCTTTTCCTGGGTATCCATCCCGGCAAACATAGCGGTAATCCCGTTCGCGGGGTTTATACTGGTCCCGGCGGGGCTTTTGTCGGCCCTGATTTATGCCATCCACCCCGCCGCCCTGCCGTTTAAGACCCTCATCTCGTTTTTATTCGGCGCGTTTTATAAGATCGTGGCGTTTTTCGCCGCCGCGCCGCACGCAAACCTCCGGCCGCCCGCGCCCGCGCTTCCGCTCCTGTTGTTGATTTACGCCGTGTTCTTTTTATTTTTCATCCGCAAAAAAACGGCCGGACCAGACGCCGGCATAACGCCCGGCGCATCCGGCAGCTACAAAATTACCGGACGAAAAAAGGAAGTCGCTATCGCGGCCAGCGCCGCCGCATTCCTGGCCTTTGGCATTATGCCCGTCCATGAAAAAAAGATGGAGGTCGCATTCCTCGACGTGGGGCATGGCGACGCCTGCCTTCTAAGCCTGCCGGACGGGAAACATATCCTGGTGGACGGCGGCGGCAAGGACTTCGACAGTGCGGGCATAGACCCGGGCCGTGCCGCGGTGGCGCCGTTCTTATGGAACCGGGGGATAAGGAAGCTGGACGCGGTCCTCCTGACGCATCCGCACCCCGACCATATGAACGGCCTGGTGTATATCTTTCAGAATTTCGATGTGGGCGAGCTATGGGAATCCGGCCTCGCATCCCGCTCCGAAGGGTACAGGGAACTTCAGAGACTGGCCATAGAGAAGGGAGTGCGCCGGAAAATCTTCAGGGGCCGCGGAAGCTTTAACCTGGACGGCGTCCAGTTCCAGGTGCTGAACAATGCCGCGTGTCCGATAGCCGACGAAGGCAAGCCGGTCTATTGGCTGGAGAACGACCGCTCCGTGGCGCTCCGGGTGAAATACAAAGAGGTCTCATTTTTTCTGGGCGCCGATTTACAGTTGGAGGCGGAGGAAGCGTTGCTTAACGCCAAGCCGCCGCTGCCGCTCAGATCGACCGTTATGAAGGTCCCGCACCACGGCGGGAGGACGGCGATGTCGCCCGAGTTCGCCCTCGCGGTAAAGCCTGAATATGCGGTTATATCGGAAGGGAACATAAAGGCATATCCCGCCCCGTCTCCGGAAGCGCTGGCCGACCTTCGGGCGGCGGGGTCGAAGATATTCATTACCAACAGGGACGGGGCGGCAATTTTCCTGACTGACGGGAAGACCATCGAGTCGGCGTCATATGAAGACCTCTCGCTTAAGCCGGCGGGCGGCGGCGAAGAAGTGCAAAACCTGCTGCGGCTTAAAAGACTGCTATCTTATAATTTCCTCTAAGTCCTCTACCGTATCGGCAAAAAAATCCGGCCCCGCTTCGATGAGCGTCTCTTTTTTGCCGTAGCCGTAACCCACCAGAGCGCATCTGACCGGGCGGCGCGCGCGGCGAGCAGGTCGTTTATAGAGTCGCCCACCATGACCGCCTCGTCCGGCTGTACGTCCATTTCCTTAAGCGCCAGCAGCAGTATCGCCGGGTCCGGCTTTACCGGTATGCCGGGCTTCCAGCCTTTAACGCTCGAAAACAGGCCGGAGAGCCCCAGGCCCTGCAATATCAACTCCGCGTGCGTGAGCGGCTTGTTTGTCGCAACCGCGAGCTTCAGACCGGACATTGACTTCAAGAGACTGCGGTATCCCCGCGTAGGGAACGGTGGTGTCCAGGACGTGGTCTTTGTAAATCAGCCAGAACCTCTCCACCCCCTCGTCCACTCTATTCGCCTGCCCCGGAGGAAGAGAGGCGAGGACGAGCTTGTAGACCCCGCCCCCGATGAAACCGTATATATCTTCTTCTATCCGGGGGGCAAAACCCATATCCTCAAGCATCCTGTTCACGGAGCTTGCGATGTCGCGCCGGGAATCGATCAGCGTCCCGTCCAGATCGAAAAGTACTGCCTTCGGCATATCCCGTTCCTGTCTTTCAAAATCAGGTAAAAACTGCGCAAAACGCATAAAAAAAGCCCCGGCCCGAAGGCCGGGGCATTGATCTGCTACTGACCAACTACCGTAAGCGTGGCTGTGGCGGGCGAGGGGGTCGCGGTATATAGAACATTCGGTGTGACCGATTCAAGGTTACCCGGCGTGGGTTCGCCCAGATATGCATTGAGGTAATATTTTGCACTCTGGACGTCATCGATCACGAAATTGCCGGTTGTTGGATCGTATGTCGCGCGTCTGATGGTGGGCCCTGACGCCGTGACCGTGTATGCGGTATAATCTGGAATGGTGGTCCCGGTTTTAGGGACTATTTTTACTACTATCTTACTGGGGCTGAAAGGAGCGTACGAAGTCTGCGCTGTATCAGGCTGGGCCACCTGTGAGTCCAGAGGCCCGGTAATAACCAGAGCGTATGGCTGGGGGCCCATAGGGACGTTCAAGGCATGGACCTGAACGATAAAATCTCCGCCTCCATAGCTGGTAAACTCTATGCTCCGGACATTGTCATTGGTGTCGTACACCGAGGTATCTGGCGAATAAATCGGCGCATTAGGGTCAAAATACGGCGGTTTTTCACTGACTGGTATAGAGTTCGTCTCCGACGAAACATGCGCAAAGTGATCCGGGTTTATTACCGTCAGCTCCAGGTGGTTCACCAACTCGGTCGCAGCCGCCGGAGTCCCCGGGTAATCCGTCCAGACCAGCGTCACCCGGACAGTCCCAAAGACATTTTTTAAGCTAAAGCAGTAATCCGCTCCGGCATAAGGCCCCCCTGTCTTAAAGCCGGGGGTTACATCCTTAAAAACGAGAATGCTGTCCGAAGGGTTCGTCAGTGCGGCGCCGTCCGTCTCGCCCGGATATAACGCGTTCATAATGTCCAGCCTGCCCCAGCCCTGGTGGAAGTCCGGGCGCATCATGGGCAGGAGCGAGGGCTGGAGATCGATAATTCCCCGACCTCGGGGTGCCGATATTAACAGCTCCATTTATAAGGGTGGCCTTCACGAGGGCGGCCGAAGGGTTTATCCCGTAGAAATCGTGATAGTATTGTTCCACGAGCCCCGCCGCGCCGCTTGCCAATGGGGCAGCATAACTAGTGCCCCCATCAATGTCATCGGGATATGTGAAATCACCTATGTAATCAGGCAAATGAGTCAACGTTGAAGATACCATTGTGCCCGGTGCGACCAGGTCCGGCTTTACCCTGCCGTCGGCGGTCGGCCCCCTGCCGCTGAAAGCCGCGACGTTCGCTGTTCCCCCGGAATAGATTCCCCCGGAATAGTCACGACCAAGAATGGGAGACACATTACCGGCAGTGCTGCTGGGGTCATTATGGAAACGTCTATAATCAAGGATAGAGTTATACTTCACCGATGATTGTCCTCGAACTTTCACTTGCCCCCACGGTCAGGCAATTTTTCGCGGTCGCCGGCGGGGAAATCGAGTCCAGGTCCACAATTCCGTCCGGTTGGGATACATGGATGCCAGAATATATCCCGTAGCCGGGATAGTTCGCCTTATGATCGCTGGCCCAATTCCCGGCGGAAAATACCGGGAGAAAATCCTTGTTCGCCCATACGAAGGTATCCACAGTCCAGGCAGTGAGGTTATATGCGCCTAACTCGCCGCCAGCGCCGTTATCTTCCCAGCTGTCGTTATGTATCCTTACCCCCTTGCTATACGCGTCCTTGAACACGGTGCTCATAGGCGGCGTAAGCATGTAATCCGCATAGCACTGGCCGCTCTGCACGAACAAAGATGCCTGTGGCGCGACACCGCCAAAGCTGGACCAGTTCCCAAACGAAGGCGTAGCATAGCCGGTCATTATCCCCGCCACGAAGGTGCCGTGGCCATACTCATCGGACCAGTTGTTGTCGCCCCGGTAGGCCAAGCCGCCTGTCACTTTATAATGCCCGTTCTTAAGCATTTCAAAAGCGGGCTGATTCATCCCGATGCCTGCCATACCGTTATCGAGGCCGCTGTCCAGAATGCCCAGCGTCTGGCCATTGCCGTCGAGGGGCCTTCCCTGAATGGACTGCGCGGCAAGCGCCCCGACGATGGGTTTAGTCATATTATTGCAGAAAGCAACCCCATTGTATTCCTCTACCCACTCCACCTGCGGGATGTTCGCCACCTGCCCCACATTAGACGACGGCAAAACCACCTGGAGGAGTTTTTGGTTAAGCCCGTTTCCGTTCTGTAGAACTTTTACCTTATAATGTACTTTCTTCCCCCTGATTATTTCCTGCTGCTCGATCGCGCCCAATCTCTTAAGCTTGTTTATCACCGGCCTGATGGGTTCCCTGTCGAAAAGTTTCAAGCGCAGGGTTATGGACGGCACGGCCGCGAGCATAGCCTGGGAGCTGGTAACCGTCGATACCTTGGCATCCAGCGACTTCGGCGTCTTGTATTCCGGCCTGTACGGTCCGATGTACTGGACGTGCGGCCTGAAGAGCATCGAGTTTACCATCTTCGGGTCTATCTTGACTATGAAGGCGTTTTCCGGGATATAGGAGAAAAATTCCACCCCCGCGTCATGAAGGCCCTGTTTCCACTCCGGCATTACCGGACCGTCGAACTGCAGAATGTAAAAATTATTCTGGTCATTCTGGTTATTTTGGGCCCCCAGAGAGGCCGGTGCCGTCAGAACAGAATCGACTCTCGTATCGACGGTGGCCTTGAGCAGCCTCAACTTGAATTTTTCATCGGCTTTGAGAGGGTTTTCAGAAGCTCCCGCGGAAGGAACGTAACTTAAAATGGCCAGCAACGCAAATAAAACGGCAAAAAAATTCTTTTGCATCTCGCCTCCTTTAAAACGTACAACTATTATTAAATGAGAATGAATCAAATCTTAGTTTATTTTGAAAACAATTGCAATTAGTTTCTAAGATATTAAAAAACCTTAACGTTTTTTGTACAAATAGTTTTATAGGCGAAATATTACTCCGTTTTTTGACACCTCCACCCGTTTCTGTTATAGTTTTCTAACTGAGTTCTCCTCTTTGAAAGAATATTTCTCACATAAAGAAGCAGGACGGAGCCGTATCAATGAACAGGTCAGAACTGCAAAAGCTTGAAGACAATGAACTCTCCGCAATTGCGAAAAAGCTCGGAGTAAAGATTAAGAAGGGCGCAAAACGGTCGGAAATAATCAAGCTGTTGCTGCTATCCAGCGCCAAAGAGCCTGCAAAGAAAAAAGCAGTGGCGGCGCCTGCCGCCCCGTCTCATCCTCAGGAAGAGCCTCACGTATCCCGTGAGGAGCATATCATCCAGAGCGGACAGCAGGAAGTGGAGGAGAGCAAGTTCTATACCGGAGTGCCGCCTGAAGAGTTCCGCCTGCCTTCCGAACTCCCGTATCATTACGGGGACGACAGCATAACTTTGATGGTCCGGGACCCGCACTGGACTTATTCATACTGGGAAGTCTCACATAAGAAACTGGAATCCGAACGCGGGCGCCTGGGCAAGGCCGGAGACGACGCCTATCTCGCCCTTCGGGTGTATGACGTGACGGATATAGATTTCGACGGCTCAAACGACCACGGCCATTACGATATCGGCATTTACGAAAGGGTCGGGAACTGGTATATAAATACCGGGATACCGGGCAGGTCCTTTATCGTGGACCTGGGGCTCAAGACTCAGGACGGAAGGTTCATAACGCTCGCCCGATCAAACTCCGTCAGGACGCCAAGGGATGAGGTATCCGAGGTAATGGACGAGGAATGGATGGTCCCGGACAAGGATTTCGAGAGGATATTCGCCCTCTCCGGCGGGATGAGCACCTTGACCGGCGCCTCGTCCGCCGACGTGCGCATTGCCGGCGGCCAGAGGATACCTTTCGGCATATCGTCGCCTGGCATGGGCTCGCTTGCCCTCATGTCGCCTGTCAAGAAGAGGCAGAGGGCGTTCTGGTTCGTGCTTAACGCGGAACTGATAGTCTATGGCGCGACCGAACCCGACGCGAAGGTAAGCGTGCAGGGACGGCCCGTCACCCTCCGCCCAGACGGCACCTTTACCCTTCGCTTCGCCCTGCCGGACGGCACGCAGGTCATACCCTGCTCCGCTACTTCGGCGGACGAAGTCGAAACGAGATGGATAATACCTGAAGTTACCAGGTCCACCAAAGCAATCTAAGAGGTGTCGGTTTTGGAAAAAGGCTATCTTTCTATAGTCCTGCACGCCCATCTTCCGTTCGTCAGGCACCCCGAGTACGAAGAGTTCCTGGAAGAGGATTGGCTCTACGAAGCCATCAGCGAGACCTATATCCCTCTCATAAACGTCTTCGACTCCCTCGTACAGGACGGCGTGGACTTCCGCATCACGATGAGCCTCACACCGACGCTTATCGCCATGCTGACGGACCCTTTGCTGCAGGAACGCTACCTCCGCCACATTGGGAAGCTTATCGAGCTTTCCGAAAAAGAGGTGGAGCGCACCCGCTGGCAGCCGCAGTTCTTTGAGCTGGCCAGGATGTACCGCGAGCGGTTCAATAACTGCAAGTACGTCTTTGACACGAAGTACGGCAGGAACCTTGTAGCCGCATTTAAAAAATTCCAGGACATGGGCAAGCTGGAGATAATCACCTGCGCCGCCACTCACGGTTTCCTGCCGCTGATGGAACTGAACCCGAACGCGGTCCGCGCCCAGATAGAGATAGCGGCGCGGAACTACGAGAAGCACCTGGGCCGTCCGCCCAGGGGCATCTGGCTCCCGGAGTGCGGCTATTATCCGGGTCTCGAAGAGGTGTTGAAGCAGTACGGGATAAAGTTCTTCTTTACGGACAGCCACGGCATGCTTTACGCGAAGCCCAGGCCGAAATACGGCGTTTTCGCGCCCATATACTGTCCCAACGGGGTCGCCGCGTTCGGACGGGACCTTGAGTCCTCCAAACAGGTCTGGAGCGCGCAGGAAGGCTACCCCGGAGACTATTCCTACAGGGACTTCTACAGGGACGTGGGCTTTGATCTGGACTACGACTATATCCGCCCGTACCTGCACAGCGACGGCATCCGCACGAACATCGGCATCAAGTATCATCAGATAACCGGGCCGACGGACAACAAGGAGCCGTACGTCCGGGCGCGCGCGCTCGGCAAAGCCGCGGACCATGCCAGCAATTTCATGTTCAACCGTGAAAAGCAGGCCGAATACCTGGAGTCCATCATGGACAGGAAACCCATAATCGTCTCCCCATACGATGCGGAACTCTTCGGACACTGGTGGTTCGAGGGGCCGGAGTGGCTGGACTTCCTTTTCAGGAAGCTGCACTCACGACCAGGACACAATCCGGCCCATCACGCCGATGGAGTACCTGGAGGAGAACCCGAGCAACCAGAAGGCGACTCCGTCTCTTTCGTCCTGGGGATACAAGGGTTATGCCGAGGTATGGCTGGAAGGGTCGAACGACTGGGTATACCGTCACCTGCACAAGGCCGCGCAGAGGATGGTGGAACTGGCCCGGAATAATAATGCCAGCCGCGAATCCGACGGCTTGACGTTGCGCGCGCTGAACCAGGCGGCGCGGGAGCTGCTGCTCGCGCAGAGCTCGGACTGGGCCTTCATAATGAAGACCGGCACGATGGTCCAGTACGCCGTGAAACGCACGAAGGACCACATAAACAGCTTTAACGCGCTCTACGAGATGATTTCGGAGAAGAAGATAGACACGAAGTTCCTGGAAGACCTGGAGAGCAGGGACAATATATTTCCGGAACTGGACTATAAGGTTTACGCGTAGAGGGCAGGGGTCAGAGGGGCAGGTGTCAGAGGCCTGGGAACAGGAAAATTATTTGCCTCTGCCGCCCCCCGACGGCTGACCCCTGAAATCAATCAATACGCCGCTATCGTCGCGACCGCCGGAGTAAAGGTTCACGCCCGAAACCGCCGTCCCCAGGTCTTTCCCCTGGTCGGCCAGCCTCCCCAGGATAACCGAATACTCCGGCTCTTTTGCCTTAAGTATCCTGGGGTAGCCGCCCTTTTCGATTAGTACCGGTATCACGCTGACTTCCGCCGGGTCGTTGCTCCCGTCCTTATAGGTTATCTTCGCTATGACGCTCTCGTCGCCGGGCGGGTTTGCAGTCGAACTGGAAGTTCCCCAGGCTGTAGAATATCGGCTTGCCTTTGTAGAACTCCACCCCCTGCACCCTGTGCGGATGCGCCCCGATTATGAGGTCGGCGCCGGCGTCAATCAGATTCCGGGCGATATCCTTCTGCCGCTCGTGTCGGCGAATAAGCGGCCTCCACTCCCCAGTGCAGCATAAGGACCAGCACGTCGTCCGGGTAGTCCTTTCGCGCCGCCGTGACCTGGGAGAAAAGCTCCCCCTCGTCCTTCATGGAGAATATGCCGGGCTTCACGGGGGTCGCCTCGTAATTAAGCGGCACTACGTCCGAGGCGGATATGACGATAAATTTCCTCGTCCCCGACTCTATCACCGCCGGCTTCTCCGCGGCTTCCAGGTTTTCTCCCGCGCCCGCGGTCAGTATGCCCGCCGATTTCAGCCGCGTCAGAGTATCTTCGTACTCCTTGCTCCTGGTAGTCCAGCATGTGGTTGTTGGCAAGTGTCAGCGCCGTAAACCCGGCGTCCTTCAGGCCCAGGGCAACGTCTTCCCGGCACGAGCGGAACACGAATTCCCTCTTCGCCTTCAGGGCGTCCTCCGCCTTCGAGGGCGTCGGCTGGGAACATGAAGTGAGCGGGGTTTCGAGGTTGCCGATTAAAACGTCCGCCTTGAAGAGCGTTCGGGCCACGCCTTTGAATAGCGCCGGGACCGGGATTTCCCTCTTCACCCACGAAGGGTGCGGGCAGATGTCTCCGACAACCATGAGGACGGTTTCGTTAGCCGACGATATTTCGGGAGTAACGAGGGCGGAGATTAAAAGAGCGGCGAGAAGAAATTTCTTCATAACTACCTTCCGTGACTTCTAAAACTACGTTACCACATCCAGCTTTATATGCAGTTCCCGGAGCTGCGCCTTGTCCACATCGGACGGCGCGTCGGTCATGAGGTCGGTCGCCTTCTGGGTCTTCGGGAACGCGATGACGTCTCTTATGGAGTCCGCGCCGGTGAGTATCATAGAGAGCCTGTCCAGGCCGAACGCGATGCCGCCGTGCGGCGGCGCGCCGAACTCCAGCGCCTCCAGCAGGAACCCGAACCGCTCCTTCGCTCGTTCCTCGTCAATCCCCAGCGCCTTGAACATCAGGGACTGCACCTCCGAGCGGTGGATACGGATGCTCCCGCCGCCGACTTCACTGCCGTTTAACACGATGTCGTACGCGAGCGCCCGGACCTTCTCCGGCTCCGTGAGCAGAAACGGCACGTCCTCTTCCATCGGCGCCGTGAACGGGTGGTGCATCGCCTCCCAGCGGCTTTCGTCGGAGTTCCACTCGAACTGCGGGAAGTCCGTCACCCAGAGGAAATTGAACTTCGTGTCGTCTATCAGGCCAAGCCTTCTTGCTATTTCCAGCCGGAGCCTGCCCAGCACGTCGTCGGCGACTTTCTTTTTGTCGGCGACGAACACCAGCAGGTCCCCTTCTTCCGCATCAAGGGCTTTTCGATATTTCCGCAAGCGTCGCCTCGTCGAAGAACTTCTTTATCGGAGACTCTATCCCCTGCGCCGTAACCTTCATCCAGGCCATCCCCTTCGCGCCGAAGGATATCGCGGTATTCGTCAGGTCCTCGATCTCTTTCCGAGACATCCCCGCGAGACCCTTGGCATTCAGGCCCTTTACCACGCCGCCTGACGCCAGGGCGCCTTTCATTACCTGGAACTCCGTAGCATTCACGATTTCGGAGAGGTCCTTAAGCTCCAGCCCGAACCGCGTATCCGGCTTGTCCGAGCCGTATCTCTCCATCGCGTCCGCATAACTCATCCTGGGGAACGGGACCGGCAGTTCGACGCCTTTTATCTCGCGGAATATCTCCCCCATCATCCGCTTCGATGAGCGAATATATATCCTCTTCATTGATGAAAGACATCTCCATGTCTATCTGGGTGAACTCCGGCTGGCGGTCGGCCCGCAGGTCCTCGTCGCGGAAGCATTTCACTATCTGGTAATATTTCTCGAAGCCGGACACCATAAGTATCTGCTTGAAGAGCTGGGGCGACTGGGGCAGGGCGTAGAACTTCCCGACGTTCACCCGCGACGGGACCAGATAGTCCCGCGCGCCTTCCGGGGTGCTCTTGGTGAGCATCGGGGTCTCGACATCTATAAATGCCTCGTTATCCAGAAAACGCCGGACAGTCGCGCATATCCTGTGGCGCGTCATGAGCGCCTTCTGGAGCGGCCTGCGCCGGAGGTCCAGGTAGCGGTACTTGAGCTTGAGCGCCTCGGAGGCGTCGGTATCGTCGGTCAGAGGGAACGGGGGAGTCTTTGACGTATTTAATATCTCAATTTGATTTATATATACTTCAATTTCGCCCGTCGGGCGGTCCGGGTTCGCGGTACCTTCCGGACGCATGAATACTTTACCTTTTACGGCAACGACATATTCCGACCTGACTGCGTCAGCGATTGAAAGCGCGGCTTGATTGGTATCCATGCTGAAAACGATTTGAGTTATCCCCGCCCTGTCCCGGAGGTCTATGAATATAAGCCCGCCGTGGTCGCGCCGGGTCTCCACCCAGCCCGCGAGGACCACCTCTTTTCCTTTGTCCTACGCCCTAAGGCTTCCGCAGTCGTGAGTCCGCTTGAGTTTCAATTTTCGTATCTCCAGAGAGTTTCCGGCAGTTTTTTTAATGCGGTTGGTTTTTTCAACTTCTTTTCCCGAGGCGCGAAGCAGAGCTTTTATCTCGCCCGGGGTCAGTTCCCTGTACGTCCCCACCGGCAGGCCCTTAGTGCCTACCGGGCCCACTTTCGTGCGTTTTAACTTCTGCACCGGGTGCCCGAGCGCCTCGCACATACGCCGCACCTGACGGTTCCGGCCTTCGTGGATGGTTATTTCAATCCAGGAGTTAGATTCCGCAAGCTTCATTTTACGCACCTTGGCTGGCGCGGTCAGACCGTCGTCCAACCTCACGCCGGTCGCCAAGTGCCGAAGCTCCGCATCGTCCATCACGCCTCGCACCTTGACTTCATAAGTCTTCGGCACCTCTTTCGACGGGTGCATTATCGAGTTGGCGAAATCGCCGTCGTTCGTGAGTATCAGAAGCCCCTCGCTGTCGTAGTCCAGACGCCCCACGGGGTAAACGCGAGCGCCCACATGGCCCAGAAGTTCCATCACGGTCTTGCGGCCCTGGGGGTCTTTGGTGGTGGTGACGCAGCCTCTGGGCTTATTTAAAAGCAGGTAGGTTTTCCTGGCGTTTTTCATTTCCGGCGACTGCCGCCCTACCACGCGGTTGCCGACCTTTATGACATCGTTTTCCGGGTCCGCCTTCTGACCGAGCTCCTCCACGATGTGCCCGTTTACCCGCACCTTCCCCTCCAGTATCAGCTCCTCGGCCTCACGGCGCGAGCATATACCGGCAGTGGATAAAATCTTTTGAATTCTTTCTAAGGGCATTTAAACCGTCCTGTTTCTTTCAGGTGAAAGAAAAGGACCAAAAGAAAGCCGGATTTTAAACCCAGCTTTTCTTTGGTTACTTTCTTTTCCCGAAAAGAAAGTGACAGAGATCTACTCCATCCTGTAATTCGGCGCTTCTTTCGTGATCACGACGTCGTGCACGTGCGATTCCCGGAGACCCGCGCCGGAAATCCTTACGAACCGCGCCCTCTCCCTAAGCTCGGGAATACTTGCGCAGCCGGTATATCCCATGCCTGCGCGCAGGCCGCCTACGAGCTGGAAGACGTAGTCCGCGAGAGTGCCCTTATACGGCACCCTGCCCTCGATACCCTCCGGGACGAGCTTCGACGCGAGGCTCTCATGCTCCTGGAAATATCTGTCCTTGCTGCCGGCCTCCATCCCGCCGATGGAGCCCATGCCGCGATACACTTTATAGCTTCTGCCCTGGTAGATGATCGTCTCGCCGGGTGATTCCTCCGTGCCCGCGAAGAGGCCGCCGATCATAACGGCGGATGCGCCAGCGGCTATGGCCTTGGTTATGTCGCCGGAGAACTTCACGCCGCCGTCCGCGATTACCGGGACGTCGTATCTGTCGGCGACCTTCGAGCAGTCCGCCACGGCGGTTATCTGCGGCACTCCCGCCCCCGCGACAATCCTCGTGGTGCAGATCGAGCCCGGTCCGATACCTATCTTTATGCCGTCCGCTCCCGCCTCGATTAGGTCCTTCGCCGCTTCGCCGGTCGCGATATTCCCGGCGATCAACTGGATATTCGGGAACTTCTTCTTTATCTTCTTGACCGTGTCCATCACGCCCTTGGAATGGCCATGCGCGGTATCCACCACGAGCACGTCCGCGCCCGACTTCACCAGGGCGTGCGCACGCTCCATCCCGTCATGGCCCACGCCCACCGCCGCTCCGACGCGGAGCCTGCCCATGCTGTCCTTGCAGGCGTGCGGGTACTTGATGCGCTTCTCTATATCTTTTATGGTTATGAGCCCCTTTAAGTTGTAATCGTCGTCGATGACCAGGAGTTTCTCTATCCTGTGCTCGTGCAACAGCTTTATCGCGTCTTCCAGCGTGGTGCCTACCGGGGCCGTGACCAGGTTCTTCTTCGTCATTACCTCGGAGACTTTTACGTTCATCCGGGTCTCGAAACGAAGGTCGCGGTTGGTCAGGATGCCAAGGAGCTTCCCTTTTTTAGTGACGGGGACGCCGGAGATGCGGTAGCGTCTCATGTGGTCCAGCGCCTCGAATATCTTGTTGTCCGGGCCTATGGTTATCGGGTCGACTATCATGCCGGACTCGGAACGCTTTACCTTGTCCACCTCAATGGCCTGCTTCTCGATAGACATGGCCTTGTGTATGATGCCGATGCCGCCCTCCTGCGCGAGCGCGATAGCAAGCCTCGCCTCCGTCACGGTATCCATCGCGGCGGAGACTATGGGGATATTGATGGTTATTTCCCTCGTCAGGCGGGTCGTCGCGTCCACGTCCTTGGGAAGTACTTCGGACTTGCCGGGGAGCAGCAGTACGTCATCGAACGTCAGGCCTTCTCTTACGCTTTCATCGAGCATAAATAACTCCTTTAAAAAGAATGGCTTCCTTTTTTATGTAAGTTTATAAATTTAACACAAAAGCAGTTCAAAGGCAACAGCTATTCCATTTTATGTTGACTTCCCGGCCCGCGCGGGATATATTTTCCCATTCAATTCATTCATAACTCCCCTGCTTCGTTTCCCCCTCTTGTCTTAAGCGGGGGACTTAAGGGGGCGTTACTAAAAAAGGAGAGAGGTCATGGCATATAAGGTTACTTTCATACCCGGCGACGGCACGGGTCCGGAGATCGCTGAGGCGACCAGGCGGGTCCTTGAGGCGACGGGTGTGCAGTTCGAGTGGGATGTGCAGGAAGCAGGCGTGGACGTCTTCGAGAAGGAGGGTAATCCCCTGCCGGACAGGGTCATCGAGTCCCTGATACGGAACAAGGTCGGGATAAAGGGGCCGGTCACGACCCCGGTCGGCACCGGTTTCAGGAGCGTAAACGTGACGCTCCGGCAGAAGCTGGACCTGTACTGCTGCCTTCGGCCATGCAAGACATTTGAGGGCGTGCGCTCGCGCTACGACAACATAGACCTGGTCATCGTCCGCGAGAATACCGAAGACCTCTATGCGGGGATTGAGTACGAAAAAGGCTCCGACGGCGCGAAGGCCATAATCGATACCGTGAAGACGCACGGCGGCCGCGAGATCCGCCCCGATTCCGGCATCAGCATAAAGCCCATCTCCGTAATGGGGACGGAGCGCATCGTACGGTACGCATTCCAGTATGCCCGCGACAACGGCAGAAAAAAGGTAACTTCCGTGCATAAGGCGAACATCATGAAGTACTCCGACGGCCTCTGGCTGGACGTCTCGCGTCAGGTGGCGAAGGAGTTCACGGATATCGAGTTCGAGGACCGTATCGTGGACAACATGTGCATGCAGCTCGTCCAGAAACCGGAGCTATACGATGTCATAGTCCTGCCGAACCTCTACGGCGACATCCTGTCCGACCTCTGCGCCGGGTTAATCGGCGGCCTTGGCGTGGCCCCCGGCGCGAACATCGGCACCATCGGCGCCGTATTCGAACCCACTCACGGCTCCGCGCCGAAGTACAAGGGTCTGAACAAGGTAAATCCTGTTGCGATGATGCTCTCCGGCGTGATGATGCTGGAATACCTTGGCGAGAAGGGCGCGGCAAAAAAGATGAAGACGGCCATCGCGGACGTAATGCGCGAAGGCAAGGACGTGACCTACGACCTAAAGCCCAAAGCCGACGACCCGACGGCGGTAGGGACATCCCAGATGGCGGACGCGATAATAAAGAAGATGAAGGGATAAAGAAAAGCCAGAAAGAAGATGCTGGAAATAAAAAAGGCCGGGCAGAAATGCCCGGCCTTTTCTTTCTTACATTACGGTCAATTTCATTGCACTTCGAAAAGGATGGTGCCGGTTCTCGCTTTTATTCTTACATACCGCCTTTTTCCGACCTTTAGCAGGTACTCCCCCGGCCCGACCCGGACCTCCGGGTCCGTCTGACGCGCCCCGTCCATCTCCACGCCGCCCTGCTTGATAAGGCGCTTACCGTCGCCGACGCTATCCGCCACGCCCGCCTTGTGCATCACTTTAGCAAGAGGCATCGCGTCCGTTTCCCACTCGACGATAACTTCCGGTATTTCTTCGGGAATTTCGCCTTTTGAGAACTGCTTCTCGAACTCCTCGCGCGCCTTTTTACCCGCGCCTTTGCCGTGGTAGCGGTCAACAAGTTCCTCAGCCAGGGCTTTTTTCACATCCATCGGGTGGCGCTGTCCGTGCGTCAGCTCACTCCTGATATTCTTTATTTCATCGATGGATAAATCCGAGAGAAGCTCGTAGTACCTTATCATCATCTCGTCGGAGATGGACATCGTCTTGCCGAATATCTCCTTCGGCTCTTCGCTTATCCCTATGTAATTGTTCAGGGATTTCGACATCTTGTTGACGCCGTCCGTGCCTTCCAGAAGCGGCATCATAACGAGTGCCTGCGGCGGCTGGCCGTACTCCTTCTGAAGCTCCCGGCCCACCAGCAGGTTGAATTTCTGGTCCGTCCCGCCAAGCTCCACGTCAGCGGAAAGCGCGACGGAATCGTAGCCCTGTATCAGCGGGTAGAGGAACTCGTGGACGGAAATCGGCCTCTGCTCGCGGAACCGTTTCTGAAAGTCGTCGCGCTCCAGCATCCTGGCCACGGTATATTTCCCGGCGAGCTGGACCAGGTCAGCAGACGGCATCTTCGACATCCAGCGGGAGTTGAACTCCACGGTCGTCTTTGAGATATCCAGTATTTTACCTACCTGGTCCATGTACGTCTTCGCGTTGGCCTTGACCTGTTCCGGCGTAAGGGGGGGACGGGTCTCCGACTTTCCGGTCGGGTCGCCTATCATCCCCGTAAAATCGCCGATGAGGAATATCACCTCGTGCCCCAGGTCCTGGAACTGCTTCATCTTCTGGAGCAGGACGGTATGGCCTATGTGCAGATCCGGCGCGGTGGGGTCGAAACCCGCCTTCACCCGCAGGGGCTTCCCCGTCTCGATGGAGCGCTGGAGTTTTTTCCTGAGCTCCTCCTCCGATATGACCTCCGCCGCCCCCCGGAGGATGATTTCCATCTGTAAATCAATAGATTGCATGAAATCCTTTTTACTTTCTTTTCGAGAAAAGAAAGTAACAAAGAAAAGCTGGACTTAAATGCCCCGCTTTCTTTTGGTTCTTTTCTTTCCCGCGAGATGATTTACCTGTCCAGAGCGATAGCGAAGACAGAAAGAAAAGTAACGGTTTTAAGCCTGCTTTATGCGTTCCAGCACTATTTCCGCGAGTTTCGGGTGCGCCCCCAGGTGCTCCGTGAGCCTGAGCTCCACCCCCGGGTATTTTTCCTCAAGCGCCTTAATCTCATCCGGTATGTCCTTTATCACGTGGTTTCCCATGTGCAGGAAATAAGGGATTATAACCACTTCCGCCGCCCCGTCCTCGACTGCCTTCTTTACCGCATCCGGAAGGTTCGGGGCGCAGAACTGGAGGTAGGCGTACCGGACGTCCAGCCCCGCCATTTTCGCCACCATTGCCGCCATCTCCGGCAGGGAGTCGTTCCCGCAGACGGCCTGTGAGCCGTGTCCCAGCAAAATTATGTGTTTTTCCATCCGCTTTTTATATTACAAATCCATTAAAAATGCAAGGCAAAGTCAACTGTAACCTTTCTTCTGCTTAATCGGTCTTATAATATATAGTAACAAGTGAGAGGTGCGAGAAGTGAAGAAATATCTGGTATCACTTCTTATCGTTGGCGCGGTACTTCTTGCCGGGGGCAAGGCGGCTGACGCCCATGTCCGTTTCTCCTTCGGGTTCGCGGTAGCTCCGCCGGCTTTCGGATATTACAGCCCTTACGCCTACTCCTACCCTTACCCCGCCCCCTACCCCTACTATTACCCGCGCTACTCCTACCCTTACGGCTACTACCCCGGGCCTTATTACCGGAGGTACTATTATCCGAGGCACGAGCGGTATTGGCGCGACCGGGATGACGACTATTACAGGCGTTGACGGCTAAAGGCCCCTTTTGAGGGGCCTTTTTTGTTTCAGGGAGGACTCCTATGAAAACTATAAAAAAAATCGCCACTATCGTCGTTTCCGTATTAGCCGTGGTACTGATCGGCGCGGGTACGGCCAACGCCCAGCTAAGGGTAGGATGGGGCTTCCTTTTCCCGATACCGATACCCTTGCCTATCTACCAGATACCCCATGAACCCTCGCCGGTTGCATTGGGGCTTCTGTTCCCCATTCCGGTGCCCCTGCCGTTCTACGACTACCCGTATTATGAGCGGGCAAGCGTGCGTGAAGCGCCTCCCTACCAGCACCAGGGAGAGGATTACGGGTTCATAGAGACAAGGGTCACGCCGCGCGATACCGCCATTTACGTCGACGGCAGGTTCTACGGGAATACGGACAATTACTCTTCGCGCGATTACGCGCTCAACCTGCCTGCCGGCCGTCATACGGTAGAGTTCAGGCTGCAGGGTTTTCTCCCGTTTGTCACCGACGTGGAAATTACCCCTGGCGGGCTTGTGGAGATAACGCATTACATGAGGCCGGTCGGGCCGCGGTAAAAGTCACTTGGGCTTACGCTCCTGCCGGTAATGGCGGCTAAAAAATAAAGGGGCCGACACGACGTTCGGCCCCTGATGTTAGACATTTGTCAACCCCGCGCTCACGGACACCCGTCACTTCTTTGACTGTCGCGCCGTTTATTTTTTGACGCCGCTGTCTATGTCTTCTTCAAAATACTTTGTCACTATTTTGGTGGCGCAAAACTCGCCGCACATCGTGCAGGAGCCTTCGTCGGAGGGCATCCTGGATGCGCGGACCTCTCTTGGCCTGTCCCCCGTAATGGCCAGGTCGAACTGTTTTTTCCAGTCCAGCCCACGCCGGGCGAGGCTCATCTCGCGGTCGCTGTCGCGGTTCTTGTACTTTATCATGTCCCCGATATGCGCCGCGATCTTTGCCGCCATCACGCCTTCTTTCACGTCCTGCACGTTGGGCAGGGCCAGGTGCTCGGACGGCGTCACGTAGCAGATAAAGTCCGCGCCGTAAGCGGAAGACAACGACGCGCCTATCGCGGCGGTGATGTGGTCGTAGCCGGGCGCGACGTCCGTCGTTATCGGCCCCAGGACGTAGAAAGGAGCCTCGTTCGACATCCTCTTCTCCATTATGATATTGGCCTCTATCTCGTCGATCGGGATATGTCCCGGCCCCTCGACCATCATCTGGCATCCGGCCTTCCTTCCAAGCTCCGCCAGCTCGCAGTTTATTACCAGTTCCTGTATCTGGCAGCGGTCGGAGGAGTCGTGGATCGCCCCGGCCCGGAAGCCGTTCCCGAGCGAGAGCACGCAGTCGTATTTCTTTAAGATCTCCGCTACCCGGTCGAACTTCTCGAAGAGCGGGTTCTCCTTATTATTGTGCATCATCCAGGCCACCATGTACGCCCCGCCCTTGCTGACCAGCCCGCCGTAGCGATAGCCTTGTTTACGGAGCCTTTCGATGGTCAGCCGGTTTATCCCGCAGTGGATGGCCATGAACGATATGCCGTCCGCGCACTGCTCCTCTATCACGTCGAAAAGCATCTCCTCCGGCATCTCCACGGGGTTGCCGTATTTCTCTATCGCCTGGGCAAACGCCTGGTAAAGCGGCACGGTGCCTACGGGCAGGCTTATCGAGCTTAGCACCTCCCGCCTGATTTTCTTTATGTCTCCGCCGACGGAAAGGTCCATGAGCGTGTCCGCCCCGCATGCTTCGGCGGTCTTTGCTTTTTCTATCTCAAGAGCCATGTCCGCTATGTCCGTGGACGTACCGATACTCGCGTTTATCTTTGTCCGAAGGCCCTTGCCTATTCCGACCGTGTTGCTTTCCCTCACGGTGTTGTTCGGTATGACTATTTTGCCCTGGGCGGTCATATCCCGGACATATTCTTCCGATACGCCTTCGGCCTTCGCAACCGCCTTCATCTTTTCCGTTATTATTTCCTGAACTGCAAGCTCTACCTGGGATGCCATAAAACTTCTCCTCCTTTATCCCCTTTTAAAAGGGGTCTTCACGTTTCGGACCTTTTCTGCAAAATACTGCGGAAACTTCACGTTGGACATAAAATGCAGGTGAACATAGCTTGCCAGTATATTCCCCGCGGTATAGTCCCTCCTTCGTCTCTTCCTTCATTGCATTACTCAGACTGTAAACATATTTAACGCCCTTCCCCATCAGGCCCGAGCTCCGAATAATGGAACTCGTGGCCGCGCGCTTTTGACCCTTTGGGAAAGAGCGTGTCGCCCGTTACCGTTACCTCTCTGTACCCAAGCGCCTTACGCCTCCCAAGCATAGTCGTCTTCGCCGGTATGAGTCCCATCATAGGATGGAACACACCTTCAAGGTCGGTTATTCCTTCCGTCAGGTACATTAGCCCGCCGCACTCGGCGTATATCGGCAAGCCGGCACGCGCCGCCTCCCGCACGTCGTTTTTTACGAAATCGTTCAGGGCAAGCCCGCGCGCGTACATCTCCGGATAACCGCCGCCGAAATATATGCCTTTTATCCCTTCCGGCAGGCCGCCGTCCTTCAGGGGCGAAAAAGGGACTATCTCAAGGCCAAGCGACTCCAGCATCTCCAGGTTGTCCTGGTAATAAAAGCAGAAGGCCTCGTCCATTGCCACGGCGAGTCTCGCAGTGTTCCGGGCTTCAGGATGCCTGGCCTTAGGCCGGCCTTGCGGGCGGCATTGGAACCGGGGCCTTCGACGCAATCCTTAAAAGCGCGTCCATGTCGATATGTTTTTTTATCGTCTCCTTAAGCTTCCTTACGAACTTCGGCGTCAGTATCCCGTCCAGGTCCGTCGTGAGCCCCAGGTGTCTGGAAGGTATATCCAGCCCTTCTTCGCGCGGGACGACTCCGACCACCTTCGCCTTGCAGTGTCTCTTGACCGCCGCCTCAAGCATCGCCGCGTGACGCGCGGAGCCCACCCGATTGAATATCACTCCCGCAATCTTTACTTCCGGGTCCATCTCCTCGAAACCCTTTATCACCGCCGCCGCGCTGCCCGCCATGTGACTCGCGTCCACGACCAGGATAACAGGGATGCCAAGCACCTTTGCTATCTCCGCGGTGCTCCCCTGGATGCCGCCTTTGCCGATGCCGTCGAAGAGCCCCATCACCCCTTCGGTCACGCAGATGTCCGCGTCCGCAGAGGCTTTTGCATAGGTCGCGCGCGTCCCGGCCGCTCCCATCATCCAGCAGTCGAGGTTGCGGGAAGTGCGGCCCGTGATTTTTTTATGGTACTGCGGGTCTATGAAGTCCGGGCCGACCTTGAACGGCTGGACGCGATAACCCAAGTCTCCAAGCGCCGCCATTATCCCGATGGAGATGGTCGTCTTGCCGGAGCCGCTCCACGGAGCCGCGATTATTATCGAACCTTTATTCATGAAATCATCCATTAAGAAGTTTCACCACCGGCATCCCGTCCTCGTAAAAATCTATTATGTTAAGCGAGCCGTAATGCTGTTCGATGCGGAAGACGTTCCTCAGATCCAGGCCCAGGGCAAACGACAATATCACGCGGTTTACGCCGCCGTGGCCGACCAGGACGATCTCCTTGCCCTTATGCTCGTCCAGCGTTTCATTAAGCGCCGGAAGCACCCTGCCGGAAAGCTCCTGAAGCGACTCTCCGCCCGGAGGGGTAAAATGCACTATGTCCGAAAGCCACGCCTTCCAGTCCGCCGGGTATGCCGCCTCTATTTCATCGAAGCTGAGTCCCTCCCACAGCCCGACGTTCCGTTCCCGGAATTCCGGCCTGCTTACGCCGGCCGTCCCATGCGGCTCGCCGATTATCCTGGCCCCTTTTACCGCGCGTATCAGGTCGGAGCAGACCACCGCGCCCACCGGCTTGTCCAGCAGGGTATCGCGCAGGCGCTCCATCTGCCTCACGCCTTCATCCGTTATGTCCACGTCTCGGTGGCCGTTGTAGCGTCTCCTGCCGTCGCCGCAGACTTCGCCGTGCCTGCACAGATATAGCCGAGTGTATTTCATTACCTCTCTCCCGACCCCTCGCAGTGAAGGGTCTCGTCCTCTATACAGTCGCCGAAAATATCACGAATACCAGCGCCTCGGTAATCTCGGACGACGCGCCTATCGTGTCGCCGGTCTCGCCGCCTATGGAATAATTAAATAACAGCTTCAAAAGGAGGCACGCTATCGCTACAGCCGCAACGGAGGCAAGGCCGGTCGTGCCTGCCGATATACGACCCCGAAGCCCACAGCCAGGATAGACGCGACTATAAAATGCGACCGGCTTTATATATGTAATGAACGAACCCGCGAGGCTGTTCTCGCTTCTCGCCGGACGCGAGCCGTATGACACGAGCACCTGTCCCCACCGGGACAGGGCAGGCGCAAGCAAAAGCGCACCGGGCCTTAACACGGAAGGGATGGAATCGAGCGCCATGAACTTGACGAGCAGGAGCAGGGCTATCGCAATTACGCCCATCGCGCCGGTGCGGCTGTCCTTCATTATCGCAAGCGTCTTATCCCTGTCCCCCTTCCGCCGATCAAGCCGTCCGCCGTGTCCGCGATGCCGTCCAAGTGCAGGCCTCCGGTGATAACGGCCAGAAAAGCAATAATAAGGGCGTCCGTCACCTGCCGGGGAAGGAGGCCCTTCACCAGGAAATCGAACCCGACGAGGACTCCCCCGATGAGTAGGCCGGCCAGCGGGAAAAGGGCCGTGACTGCCGCCATCCTCTCCGGCCGTCAGCTTTTTTTGCCCGACCGGTATGACGGTCAAAAAACCGATTGCGGACAGAATATCAGACAGGATTAACAAATCTTCTCTCCGTCCACCCCGGCTTCTCCGAAAGTCGCCATCTCCTTAAGTATCTTCAGCCCCGCCTCGATAACGCTTATACCAAGCGCCGCGCCCGTGCCCTCGCCCAGCCTCATGCCCAGATCAAGGAGCGGCCTCTGCCCCAGGCGTTCGAGCATAGCCGTATGTCCGCGCTCCACCGACTTATGGGCGGCGATGATATATCCCTTCGCCTCCGGCTTTATCTCGCACGCCGCGAGCGCCCCGGCGGTCGAGATAAACCCGTCCACCACCACCGGCAGTCTCCTTGCCGCGGCGCCCAATACCACCCCGGCGATACCTGCAATCTCATAGCCGCCCAGGTTAGCCAGCGTGCCGAGCGGGTCTTTTTTATCGGGCGGGTTTACCGCAAGCGCCCTCTTTATGACCTCCACTTTCACCGCGAAACTACTCTCGCCGATTCCCGTCCCGTAGCCTGTAACGTCCGCCGCGGGCAGGCCGGTATATGCCGCCGCGAGGGCCGAAGACGGAGTGGTGTTCGCAATGCCCATGTCGCCGGTGCCGATGATGCCGTATCCCCGGTCCGCGAACTCGTTTACAAGACCAATGCCCACCTCTATCGCCCTGACGCAGTCCTCCCGGCTCATGGCGGGCCCCGTCGCGATATTGCCCGTGCCGCGCCCGACCTTGGCGTTCCGGAGGCCCTCCACCAAGCCGAATTCATGGTCCACTCCGATATCGGTCACTATGATGTCCGCGCCCACGTGCCTTCCCAGGACGTTAACGCCCGCGCCGCCGTTAATGAAGTTCAGGACCATCTGGGCGGTAACCGCCCTGGGGTATGCGCTCACTCCCTCGTCCGCGACCCCGTGGTCGCCGGCGAAAACGAATATTACCTTCTTTGCCGAGTCCGGGTTGTCGTTGCCGGTAATGAGGCAGACGCGTTTTGCAAGTTCCTCCAGCCGCCCAAGGCTCCCCGGCGGCTTCGTCTTGCAGTCGAGCCTTTTCTGTATATCGCCCGCCCTCGTCTCGTCAACCGGCGCTATATCGCGCAGAGTTTCCTCAAACAGTCCCATAATACTCCCAGTTCCTACTTTCTTTTCGGGTGAAAAGAAAGGTAGCAAAGAAAAGCCGGACCAAAGTCCTGCTTTTAAGTTTATTTCAACCTTACCGGCAGGCCCGCCGCGACGAGATAAGCCTCGTCCGAAGCCTGGGCGATTATCTGGTTCACCCGTCCGGCGGCATCCCGGAATGCCCGCGCCGCAGGCGTAAGCGGCACTATGCCGGAACCGAGTTCGTTCGATACCACGATGGCTACTCCCCTGAAATTCTTAAGCGCGTCTGCCAGCGTCGCGGGCCTCGGTCGAGGACCTGTCTTCAAAACCTTCGACCCCGGATTTCTCCATCAGGTTCGACAGCCAAAGGGTCAGGCAATCTATGACGACGGTCCCGCCGTCTACGGCAAGCAGGGCTTTGGCTATCTCCAGCGGCTCCTCCACGCTTTCCCATAGCGGCCCGCGCGCCTCTTTGTGCCTGCTTATCCGCTCCTCCATCTCCGGGTCGAGCGCCTTCGCCGTGGCTATGTATACCATCCGCCCGCCCTGCTTTTCGGCCAGAGAGAGGCCGAACCCGCTCTTGCCGGAGCGCGCGCCGCCGGTTATGAAGATAACCTTCCCCATCAGAACTCTATCCCTTTTCGCGCTTTTACTCCGCCCTTGGCCGGATGCTTTATCACGGTCATCTCAGTCGCGTAATCGGCCAGTTCGATTATTCTTTTCGGGCATCCCCTGCCCGTCAGCACCAGCTCCACGTTTTCAGGCTTCTCGTTTATCAGCGAAACGACTTCTTCGATATCCAGCCAGCCGTCCTTCACGCAGTTATTGACCTCGTCCAGCACGGCCAAGTCATATTCACCTGAAAGGACTTTTTCCCTGGCAAGCGCAAACCCGCTGGAGATGGATTTCTTTAATTCGTCAAGGTCGTAGCCTTCCTTGCAGAAGAGCGGGTGACGCTGGTCGGCGAACCGGATTATTTCGGCGCCCGGGATTTTCGACAGCATCTTTATCTCGCCGGATTCGTTTGCCCCTTTTAAAAACTGGACGACTAAGACTCTTAAGCCCTGGCCGAGCGCCCGGAATGCAAGGCCCATCGCGGCGGTGGTCTTTCCCTTGGAGGACCCGGTATAGACGTGCACTAAGCCTTTTTTCAGCATGATCATCCGCGTCCGTGTCGAAATTAAAAAACCCCCGCCTTTTTTAAAAGGGACGGGGGTGATTATTGACCTCTCACCCTCCCCCTCGGAAGGCATTCGAGCATTGACCAGGTATCCTGACTCGCGGGTCGTGGCCACTCCCCGCCTTCCCATCCCGGCTTGGGGACAGTGGCATTTGGGGCAGGCTCGCCGCTTACAGTTGCGGGGCAGTGACGGTTTTTCACCGTCTTCCCTGGAATTTTTATAAATTGGAGCGGGCGACGGGGTTCGAACCCGCGACACCAAGCTTGGGAAGCTTGTACTCTACCAACTGAGCTACGCCCGCGTCTATAAAACTTATAACATTACGGCTTTAATTTTTCAAGATGATTTTGAATCAGTAAAGCGGAGCGGCTTTCTTAGGCCAGTGCCGCCAGACGAACCATGTTATCCCCGCTACGATTACCACGCCGATTAACGCGTCCAGCTGGTGGAAATATTTCCCGAGGGTGATCCAGTTCTCGCCAAGCGTCTTCCCAAGCCAGGCAAGGCCCAGGCACCACGGGAAGGAGCCGATGAAGGTATATATCACGAACTTCGGGAAGTTCATCCTGGCGATGCCGGCGGGCAGGGATATGAAAGTGCGGATGACCGGCAGCAGCCGCGAGATGAATATCGCGGCGTCTCCGTATCTCTCAAACCAGCGGTCGGCGGTATCCAGCTCTTTGGGGGTTATGAGGACATATTTGCCGTATTTAAGCAGAAAGGGCCTGCCGCCGTACACGCCGACCCAATATGCTATGACGGAGCCCAGGACGCAGCCCGCGGCCCCGGCAATGGCCACCTGGAAAAGCCCAAAGCGGCCAGTAAACACCAGATAACCGGAGAACGGCATTATGATCTCGGACGGCAGCGGTATGCAGGCGGACTCTATGGCCATGCTCAGCACTATCCCCCAGTAACCCATGGCGGATATGGCGCCGATCACAAAACCGGCCAGGTATTTTATGAGGCTCTCAGCCACTGTCCTTCCCGTCCGCCTTGAAGCCGTACGCGCCGATGAGGGGCACGAAAACGCATTTTATGGATTCCTTTACGTCCGTGGCCCCGCCGGGCTTCTTATCCACCGTCGTAAGGGTCTGAAGGTATTTGTCGCCGATCGGTATCACCATCCGCCCGCCCTCTTTAAGCTGGTCTAAAAGCGGCTTCGGGATTTCCGGAGAGGCCGCGGTAACGATTATCTTGTCGAAAGGGGCCTCGTCGCGCCAGCCGTAAGTGCCGTCGAAGGTGCGTACCGCGATATTGGAGTAACCCAGGAAATCAAGGATCTTCCTGGCCCGCATCCCAAGGGCGCCGATACGCTCCACGGTGCAGACTTTCCCCGCCAGTTCAGCGAGCACCGCCGCCTGATAGCCGGAGCCGGTGCCGATTTCAAGGACTTTGTCGTCCTTTGTCAGGGAAAGCAGTTCCGTCATAACCGCAACCATGTACGGCTGGGATATGGTCTGCCCCTCGCCGATAGGCAGGGCGTAATCTCCATACGCGCTGTCCCAGAGCGCCTCGTCCACGAAGAGGTGGCGCGGGACCTTCAGCATGGCCTGGAGCACCCGCTGGTCCGTTATATTCCGGGCCATCAGCTGGGTCTCAACCATCCTTTTACGAAGCGCGTCGAAGTTCCGGACCATGTATCCTTAATTCAATAAGTTGATTATCATGCCCTGAAGGAGGCGGGCATCAAGCGGCTTAAAAAAGCTGATTCCCGTTTTTACGGGAACGGGTTCAGTATAATGGACAGTTGTTCCCAGCCTTTTATTTTATCAAGGTATCCGTAGTCTGTCAGGTCGAGCATGAGCGGAGTCACGGATATATAACCCTTATTCACCGCCTCGTGGTCGGCGACAGGGTCCTTGATCCAGTTCTCCGTCTCGCCGCCTATCCAGTAATATTTCTTCCCCCTGGGGTCGATGCGCGCAAGGACGGAGCCGGTGTATACGCGCCTTCCCTGCCGGGTGATGCGCACGCCTTTTATCTCCTCCGGCATGAGGTTCGGGACGTTGACGTTTAAGAGCGTGTCCTTCTTCAGGCCGTCCCTTATCACCTGCGCCGCGAGCGTCGCCGCGTAGTCCGCCGCCGTTTGAAAAAGGAAATCCTCCCTGGCCACCATCGATACGGCGAATGACGGAATCCCCATTATCGCGGCCTCCAGCGCGGCTGATACCGTGCCGGAATACGTCACGTCGTCGCCTAAGTTGGCCCCTTTGTTAATCCCCGATACAACGAGGTCCGGCCTTCCCGGCAGTATCCCGTGTACGGCGACATTCACGCAGTCCGTCGGCGTGCCGTTGACGGCATAGACCTTATCCATCACCTCTTCGACCAACAGCGGCCTGTGCAGGGTCAACGAGTGCGATACGGCGCTCTGCTCCCTGTCCGGCGCAACCGTCCACACGTCGCCAAGATGCTTCAGGGCATTTGCGAGTATCTTTAATCCGGGCGAGTAAACGCCGTCGTCGTTAGTTGCTAATATGAGCATTATTTAAGTTTCTTGAACACGTAATAAATTTTAGTCTCGCCTATGCCCAGGTATTTATACGCTATCTCCGCCCCCAGGCGCTTTGCGGTTTCCTCGAACCAGTCGGGATAAAATCGCAGGCAGTCTACAGGGTAGCGGTGATACTGGAAGCCGGGTATGACGGTATAAAGGTGCAACATGCCGCCCTTTTTTAAGAAGCTTCCAGAGGTCTTTTACATGCTTGTAAGGGTCGAGCAGGTGCTCTAAGTATCGCCTGGGAAATAATGCATTCCATAGGTGGGATTGCCGGCGGGTCTTCCTCTGAAATTCCATTGGTAATCGACGTTATCGGAAAGCCCGACAGTGAAGATATTATCCCTTTTCAGACCGCATACTTCTTCATACTGGGGTTTTACTGCGTTATTATCTCCAGCGAGCAGCATCGATTCCGGCCGGGGCAGGAATTTGATGGTCTTGACGATCACTCCGCTGATCATGCTCTGTCTTGTAGAATCAATATTTTTCTTCCTAATTAAACATATGTTCATGTTGTAAAAAAACAGCCGCCTTATAGGCGGCCATTCCTTTGGGAGTTTTATGGGTAAAAAATTGGTCGGGGCGATCCGATTTGAACGGACGACCCCTTGCCCCCCAGACAAGTGCGCTACCAGGCTGCGCCACGCCCCGACTTAAACCATTATACTACTTTACCAGATTGATAAGCTCCTTTATTTCCGCCTTGAACTTCACCAGGGCGTCCTGAATGCCGTCTTCCGCCTCGAAAAACGGAAGGGACATTTGCGGCATATTCCTTTTTACTTTCTTAGGCGCGGGCTTTTGCGGCTTAGCTCTGACTTCGGCGGCAATGCCTAATTCCAATGGCTCCGGTTTTGCCGCCATTTGAACCGTGCCGCCGGCGTGTCTTTGCCTCCCCCTCTTCAGCCTCCCGTGCCCCCTTGCCCCCTTTGCCTCTTTCGGCTATCTTTTTCCGTGCCCCGGCTATCGTGTAGCCTTCTTCGTGGAGCATTCTCTTTATCGAGAGGACCAGGTCCAGGTCTTTCTGCTGGTAAACCCTTTGTCCGCCGCTTGACTTCCTGGGGGAGAGCACGCGGAACTCGTTCTCCCAGTACCGGAGTATATACGGCTCGACCTGGGCCAGCCGGCTGACCTCCCCGATCTTATAGAAAAGTTTTCCTGTCTGAGCGGGCATAAGCGCCCCTTAGGCTTCGGCTATTTCTTCCTTGCCCTTATCTACGAAATCCTTGAATATCATGCTCGGCTTGAAGGTGACGACCTTGCGCGGGGTAATCTCGATATTCTCGCCGGTCTTGGGGTTGCGCCCCTTGCGGGAGCCTTTTTCGCGGATGACGAAGTTGCCAAAACCCGCAATCTTCACGGTCTCGCCACCCTTCAAGGTATCCTTTATGGTGTCAAGGACCGTCTCCACGATGTCAGTTGCTTCCTTTTTGGAAAGACCGACCTTTTCATAAACTTCCGAGACTATGTCCGCCTTGGTCATCTTCAACCTCCGTCAATAGATTTGCCCCCTCCCGACATGCGCAATATACATTAGGGTTTGGCCTATGTCAAGGATTTTTATCGGAAAAACGCTACTCCCCCTTCTCCTCATGCGCCTTTTTGCTTTCCTCTATGACCTTCTGCGCCAGATGGGCGGGCACCTCCTCGTAATGGGAGAACGACATCGTGTACATCCCGCGTCCCGAAGTGAGGGAATTCAATGTCGGCGCGTAGTTAAGCATCTCCGACATCGGCACCTGGGCAGTAACTTTCTGGCTGGAGCCGCTTGCCGTCATGCCCTGCACCTTTCCGCGCCTGGAGTTCAGGTCGCCTATGACGTTGCCCATGGTGTCTTCCGGGACGACGACCGTCACATCCATCAAAGGCTCAAGGAGAGTCGGCCTGCACTCCAGCACGCCTTTTTTAAAGCCCATCGAGCCGGCAATCTTAAACGCCATTTCGGAGGAGTCCACGTCATGGTACGAGCCGTCGTAAAGCGTCACCTTCACGTCGACGACCTGATAGCCGGCTATGACTCCCTCGTGCATCGCCTCGACGATACCCTTCTCGACTGCGGGTATGTACTGCCTGGGTATCGCGCCGCCGACGATCTTGTCCACAAACTCGAAACCCCCGCCATGGGGCAGCGGCTCTATCTCAATCCAGGTGTCGCCGTACTGCCCGCGCCCGCCGGACTGCTTCTTGTACTTGCCCTGAATCCTGGTCCTGCCCTTGATAGTCTCCTTGTACGGCACCTTCGGGGTCTTCATGATGACTTCCGTGCCGAACTTCCTCTTCAGCCTCTCCAGCGTGATTTCAAGGTGCAGCTGCCCCATGCCGGAGAGTATCATCTCCTTCGTCTGCTCGTCCCTTACGAACCGAAGCGTCGGGTCTTCTTCCAGCAGGCGGTGCAGGCCGTTCGATATCTTGTCCTCGTCGCCCTTGTTCTTCGCCTCGATGGCGAACGCCATTACCGGCTCCTGGTAATGTATGGGTTCGACTATATACGGGTGGGCCTTGTCGCATAAGGTATCGCCCGTGATGGTCTCTTTAAGTTTGGCGACGGCGGCTATTTCGCCGGCCTTTATCGCCTGCGCCGGGACCTGCTTTTTGCCCATCAGGTAGAACACCTGCCCTATGCGCTCTTCTTTTTCCTTGTTGGAGTTGAATACGGCGGAGTCGGAGCGGACCTGGCCGGAAATTACCCTGAAGAGGCTCAGTTTGCCCGCGAACGGGTCTGCTATGGTCTTGAAAACCACCGCCGCCAGGGGCCCGTCCTTGTCCGTCTTCAGGACCACGGCCTCTCCGGTCCGGGCATCCGTGACTTTAATGGGCGCTAACGCGGCTTTTTCCACCGGGTTCGGCAGGGCTGTCGTAATCATGTCCAGAAGCTGGGTCACCCCGATTCCTTTGGGCGAGGCGCCATACAACACCGGGGTTAGCTTTCCTGCGATGCAGCCATTCCTTAGGCCTGAGACGATTTCTTCATGGGAAAGCCCGCCGGTCTCCAGATATTTTTCTGTAAGCGAATCGTCGCTCTCCGCGATTCTCTCTATCATCCTGGCACGGGCCTGTTCGGCCTCTGTCTTCATCTCAGCCGGGATATCGGTCTCTTTGGATTTGCCGTCGCCCTCCGTGATGTAAGCCTTCATCTTCAGGAGGTCGATTATACCCTTGAAGCCGCCCTCGGAGCCGATGGGCATCTGCACCGGCGTGGCGTCCTTGCAGAAGCCCTTCCCGCAATCGTTCAGGACGTTCCTGAAATCGGCGCGTTCCTTGTCCATCTTGGCGATGAATATTATTCTGGGAAGGCCGAATTCATTGCAGTATTCCCATACCTTCTCCGTTTCGGCCTTTAGGCCCGATATCGGAGACATTATGACGACGGCGCCGTCCGCCGCGCGTACGCAGGCTTTGGCGTCTTCAAGAAAATTTATGTATCCGGGGGTGTCGATTAAGGTGATCTTGTTGCCGTCCCACTCGCAGAACGCGACCGCGGAACTGATGGAGGACTGTCTGTTTATTTCTTCAGGCTCAAAATCCGTTACGGTGTTGCCTTCCTCCGCCCTGCCCATGCGGTCCGTGGCATGGGCGGCGAAGAGCATGGCTTCGGTGAGCATGGTCTTGCCCGCGCCGCCGTGGGAGACGATTACGACATTTCTCATGTTTTCTACAGCGTAATCTTTCATGTGGCCTCCTGGGTTAAATTTGGCCTTGCTATTTTTCTATGGCAACCTCTTCTTTAGTCTTCGATTATTTTTACGATTACGGGTTTTAATACCTTTGATTTCTTTACTTTCCTGTCGTAAAACCTTACCATCACCGCCGAAAGGATAAGGAAGGCCACTCCCCCCAGCGCCTGCCAGTTATCAAGTGAAATGGCCCCGGAGATTTCCTGCCCGTACTTCCCTCCAAGGTACGCCCCGAGGAAGAGGAATATAACCGGGAGCATGTAGGTCAAAAACGTCGCTTTAAGGAACAGGCCGGATTCTATTTTCAGCACGACGTGCTGGCCCGGCTCTGCGCCCAGCGGATTATCCGCCTCCATGACCCTGTCGTCCGATACCGCCTTGCAGGACCCGGCGGCATTGCACGACTCGCACGAACCGCTGCGGGTCATCATCACCTTCGCGGTCCCGCCGGAGGTCTCCATTACAACGCCGATTTCTTCCATTAAACCTTATTCACCCTCTCCCCTGCATTTATGTCTTTTCTTTTAGCAGCCTGTACTCGATGCTGTCCACCAGGGCCTCCCAGGAGGCCTCGATGACGTTCTCGGACACCCCGACCGTGCCCCATTTGCCGGTATCGTCCCCGGACTCGATTAAGACGCGCACTTTCGCGGTGGTGCCCTCGCCGGCATTTAATACGCGTACTTTATAGTCTAACAGCCTTACGCCAGATAGTTCCGGAAAATGTTTCAGGACAGCCTTCCTGAGCGCATTGTCCAGGGCGTTCACGGGGCCGTTCCCCATCGCGGCGGTGTATTCGTAATGGCTATTGCCCAGGGTGTCGCCGGCGTGGACCTGAACCCTTATCGTGGCTTCGGAAAGGGTCTCCCGGCGGTTCTCGTACCATTCGACGATTACCCGGTAGCCCTCAAGGTCGAATATCGGCGTATACTTGCCGGTGGCCTTCTTGATGAGCAGTTCGAAAGACGCTTCCGCGCCCTCGTACTGGTAGCCCTTGCTCTCCATATCCTTGAGCGTCCGCAGGATGTGCTTCACTTCGGGCGTATTATGGCTTAAATCTATCCCGTACTCGGACGCCTTACGGACGATATTGCTCTGGCCGGCCAGGTCCGAGACGAGTATCCGCTGCACGTTGCCCACCGCCTCCGGCCTTATGTGCTCATATGTCGCGCCTTTCAGAACCGCGTTCACGTGCATCCCCGCCTTATGGGCGAAGGCGGAGTCGCCGACGTAGGGCTGGTGTTTGTAATGCCTTAAGTTCGCTATCTCGGCCACAAAGCGGGAAACCTCCCTTATCTTCGGGAGCCTGTCCGGCGGAAGCGTGTCGATGCCCATCTTCAGCTTCAGCGCGGGGATAATCGAGCAGAGGTTGGCGTTGCCGCAACGCTCGCCGTAGCCGTTTATAGTGCCCTGCACCTGCTCCGCGCCCAGGTTCACCGCCGCGAGCGAATTGGCGACGGCCAGGTCGGAGTCGTTATGGCAATGGATGCCAAGGGGGACGGATACCTGCGCCTTGACTTCCGTGATTATCTTTTCGAGTTCCCAGGTAAGGGTGCCGCCGTTCGTATCGCACAGGATCAGACAGTCCGCCCCGGCCTCCTGGGCCGCTTTCAGCGTCTTGATTGCATAGGCGGGGTTGGCTTTGTAGCCGTCGAAAAAATGTTCCGCGTCGTAAAATACCTCGGGCACGTTAGCCTTCAAAAAGGAGACCGAACTGCTTATCATATCGAGGTTTTCTTCGAGGGAGACCTTGAGGGCCTCCTTGACGTGCAGGCCCCAGCTCTTCCCGAAGATGGTGACGGCGGGCGTGCCGGTTTCAACTAGCGCAAGGAGGTTCGGGTCGGCATCCGCTCTGGTCTTCGCGCGCCTCGTGCTGCCGAAAGCGGCGGTCTTCGAAATGGCTAGCTTATGCCGTTTAATTTCCTTGAAATATGCCGCGTCGCGGGGGTTGGAGCCGGGCCAGCCGCCTTCGATATAATGGACTCCCAGCTCATCGAGTTTCAAGGTCACCCGGACCATGTCTTCGAGCGAAAAAGCGACGTCTTCGGACTGCGCCCCATCCCTTAAAGTAGTATCGTATATCTTGACCATTAAGCCCCTCGAAAATTAGACAACTAGATTAAAGAATATATCATTAACCCATTAGAAATTCAAATTTTTTTTGGGGGTATAGGAGAAATGACAGTTAAAGCAGCCGCCGGTAGAGCCGCTCAATCTGCTCTGACATGCGCTTTGCCGTGAACATGTTTGCCCGTGTCCAGGCCGCGGCGCCCAT
>CAVTDB010000017.1:0-70659 GCA_963733375.1 Nitrospirota bacterium
AGTGAAGAAAGTTGCAATCATTTCTTTTTTATTAATGTTGACGATGGCGGGGCCTGCGTTTGCTCAGGTGCAAAATGCCGGGGCAGGTGAGGAGGGGGTAAAGTTTTCTATCGGGTACAATGGGGCGTACCTGCATTATGAAGAAATCAATCCCGGTAATGACCCCAGGTTCGGCGAAGTTTTAGACAAGGACACCGGCTGGCTGAACGGGGTGAGCACCGAACTGAGGTATGACAACCCGGTGTCTCTTCCGTTTTTTGCGCGGTTTGACTTCGACTGGCTGACTTCGGGCAGTGCAAAATATACCGGCGCGTTGCAGAACGGGACCCCGCTTACCATGTCCACCCCGGAGTCCATATACAAAGGGGAATTAAACCTCGGCTACAAGATATGGAATCCCGCGAACTTTTCGCTGGCCCCGTATCTGGGCGTGGGCTACCGGAGCTGGGTTCGGGGGCAGGACACTCTTCCCGATTATCAGGAGATTTATAACTGGTGGTACGGGGCGGCAGGCATAGAAGCTAAATTCAGGGCCGGACGCCTGCTGGCAGGTGTTGACGCCGCCGCGTTATGGCCCTTTAGTCCGACGATGAAGACCAATGTCGCAGGCCAGACGGACCAGGCGGCATTTACCCTTAAAAGCCGTTTAGGCTACGGCGTTCAGCTCCCCGTATCATATGATATTTCCGCAAAAAAGGGTGTCTCCGGGAGAGACGTTTCCGAACCAACCCAGCAGTACAAGTTTTTTGTGTTCATGACGCCTTACTATCAGCGCTGGAACGTCGGCAAATCAGGAACCGTTATTCTGACGTCAGGCCAGGTGCCGGTCGCTTCGGCGCTTGAGCCCACGAGCCATACGAACCTCTACGGCGTGAAAGCCGGACTCGGCGTGAGCTATTGAGCCATTGAGCTATTAGCTCTTTCCTCCCTCCCTTCCGCGGCTTCGGGCGCGGAGTGGGGCGGGGGGGTAAGTAGAGCCGGATAATTAAGTGTATTCATTGATAGTATTATTTTAATGTTCCGCGACTTGCGCATATTGTGAAAATATAGTATATCAGTATAATGCACCGAGCCGGTTCCGCCAGCGCAAGGTGTTTATTTTCCTTATAACCCATCAAAATCTTTTATAGGGGCTGGAGTTAGCGTCAGTCATCCTTTAGAATTCCGGAAGTTATAGTTATAAGTCGGCCTGATACCGCGATTTCATTCTTTCGTTTATCCCGATATTAATATTATTAATTGGAAACATCGTTTGTAAGGTTGTACACTCTGTCCCGTCATAGGACTATTGCGTGCAGTGTTCATGGTTCCGGCCATAACTATAAAACAAGGAGGAATTAAAAATGGCACTTGTTAATCCGCACGGAAAAGCAAAGAAGCTGATGCCGCTTCTTCTGGAGGGCAAGGACCTGGAGCAGGCTAAAGCAGCCGCGAAAGGTCTGGACCAGGTCAAGATGACCAGCCGCGAGACCTCAGACCTAATCATGATGGGCATAGGCGCCTTCACCCCGCTCACGGGCTTCATGACGAAGGCCGACTGGCAGGGCGTCTGCGACAAGTTCGTCACCGCCGACGGCACCTTCTTCCCCATCCCGATCACCCTGTCCACCAACAAGGGCCAGGCCGACGCCTTAAAGATAGGCCAGGAAGTCGCGCTCGTGGACGAAGAAACGGGCGAGCTGATGGGGTCTATGACGATAAAGGAAAAATATTCCATCGATAAAGCCCACGAGTGCATGACCGTATACACCACCACGGACATGGAGCACCCGGGCGTCCAGAAGGTCATGGAGCAGGGCGAAGTGAACCTGGCCGGTCCGGTGAAGGTGTTCTCCGAGGGCCATTACCCGGAGACGTACAAGGGCCTGTACATGAGGCCTGCCGAGACCAGGAAGCTCTTCGAAGATAAGGGCTGGAAGACCGTCGCCGCGTTCCAGACCAGGAACCCGATGCACCGTTCGCACGAGTACCTTGCGAAGATCGCCATCGAGATACTCGACGGCTGCTGCATACACATGCTGCTCGGCAAGCTGAAGCCCGGCGACATACCGGCGGAAGTCAGGACGAAGGCCATCGACGCCCTGGTCGAGAATTACTTCGTAAAAGACACCTGCGTCGTCTCCGGCTACCCGATGGAGATGCGTTACGCCGGCCCGCGCGAGGCGCTGCTTCACGCGCTCTTCAGGCAGAACTACGGCATGAGCCACCTGCTCGTCGGCCGCGACCACGCCGGAGTGGGCGACTACTACGGCCCGTTCGACGCCCACCAGATATTCGACAAGATACCCGAGGGCGCGCTTGAGACCCAGCCGATGAAGATAGACCTGTCCTTCTACTGCACGAAGTGCGACGGCATGGCATCGAGCAAGACCTGCTGCCACGGCAAGGAAGACAGGATGATCGTCTCCGGCACGAAGCTCAGGAAGATGCTCTCCGAGGGCGACGAGGTCCCCGACCACTTCAGCCGTCCGGAAGTTCTGACCATACTCAGGGCATACTACGAGGGTCTGACCGAGAAGGTTGAAATAAAGATGCACAAGCACGCTGAAGGCAAGTAAATAAGAGTACTAAGAGTATAGTTATTTATTTTATGTCGAAGGAGGTGGGTAAAAGTTTTTTTCGGGAAGTCTGTCAAAAACGCTTCCGTCCCTCGGCGGGACGGAAGCAAACGCAAACGAAAATTTGCAGGAGGAGGGCTTAAAGATGCCGAGTTGTGTAAACGTCGAAAAATGTGACGGCTGCAAGGGCAAGGACAAGACTGCTTGCCAGTACATCTGCCCGAATGACCTGATGAAGCTGGACAGAAACACCATGAAGGCTTGGAACCAGGAGCCGGAAGGGTGCTGGGAGTGCTACTCATGCGTTAAGATATGCCCCCAGAGCGCCATCGAAGTCAGGGCTTACGCGGACATAGTTCCCCTTGGCGGGAGCGTCGTGCCTCTCAGAGGTTCGGACTCCATCATGTGGACCGTGAAGTTCCGTAACGGCAAACTCAAGAGGTTCAAGTTCCCCATCAGGACCACCCCGGAAGGCTCCATAAAGCCGTACGAAGGCGTGCCTGAGCCGGGCGACATAAAGGACCAGCTCCTCTTAACCGAGGCGGGCAAGACGCTGCCGAAGCTTTAAGCCGTATATTGGGTTATGGGACGGAACAGTTCACTAAAAAAGTCCAAGGAGGATAGGATATGTCTTTAGAGAGAGAAAGCTGCACGTCTTCATTTTGTGAGGACCCGCAGATAATAGAGATGGATACCGATATACTGCTCATCGGCGGCGGCATGGCCTGCTGCGGTGCGGCATTCGAGGTAATGCCCTGGGCCAAGAAGTACGGCCTGAAGGTGACCCTGGTCGACAAGGCGGCGATGGACCGCTCCGGCGCCGTCGCGCAGGGCCTTTCCGCCATCAACACCTACCTGGGCGACCAGGACCCCGCCGACTACGTCCGCATGGTCAAGAACGACCTCATGGGCATAGTCAGCGACGACCTTGATCTATGACGTGGGCCGCCACGTCGACGATTCCGTCCACCTCTTCGAGAAGTGGGGCCTGCCCATCTGGAAGCAGGCCGGCGACGAGGACAAGCCCCTGCGACAAGGGCGGCAAGCCCGTCCGCTCCGGCAAGTGGCAGATAATGATCAACGGCGAGTCCTACAAGGTCATCGTCGCCGAGGCCGCCAAGAAGGCCCTGGGCGAAGAGAACATCCTTGAGAGGGTGTTCATCGTCAAGCTGGTCCTCGACGAGAAGGAAGACAACAGGATCGCGGCTGCGGTTGGTTTCTCCACCCGCGAGAACAAGATCTACGTACATCCGCGCCAACGCGATGCTGCTGGCCGCCGGCGGCGCCGTCAACATCTTCAGGCCGCGTTCCGTCGCGTGAAGGCATGGGCCGCGCGTGGTATCCGGTATGGAACGCAGGCTCCACCTACACGATGGCCGCCCAGGTCGGCGCAGAGCTGACCATGATGGAAAACCGCTTCGTGCCCGCCCGCTTCAAGGACGGCTACGGCCCGGTCGGCGCATGGTTCCTTCTCTTCAAGGCGAAGGCCACCAACTCCATGGGCGAGAACTACATGATAAAGAACGCGGACATGCTGAAGGACTATCCGCCTTACGGCCTGGCCGCGGTCCCCGCGACCTGCCTGCGCAACCACCTGATGCTGAAGGAGATGAAGGAAGGCCGCGGCCCGATATACATGGACACCGCCACCGCGATGAAAGAGCTGTCGGCGACGATGACGCCGAAGGAGGTCAAGCACCTCGAAGCCGAGGCGTGGGAAGACTTCCTCGACATGTGCGTCGGTCAGGCCGGCCTCTGGGCTGGCATGAACATCCAGCCGGAACTCGTCGGCTCCGAGCTTATGCCGACCGAGCCGTACATGCTCGGCTCTCACTCCGGCTGCTGCGGCATCTGGGTCTCCGGCCCGGATGACTTCGCTCCCGCCGAGTGGCAGTGGGGATATAACAGGATGACCACCGTCAAGGGCCTGTTCACCGCTGGCGACGGCGTCGGCGCCTCCGGCCACAAGTTCTCCTCCGGCTCACACGCCGAAGGGCGCATCGCGGCCAAGGCCATGGTCAAGTTCTGCCTGGACAACAAGGACTTCAAGGCGACCGTATCCAAGACCGGCAAGGAGTTCGCGGCCGAGATACTAGAAGCCCGTTCAAGACCTTCGTGGAGCACAAGGACGACACCACGGACGACTACATCAACCCGAACTACATCAGGCCGAAGATGCTCATGTACCGTCTGAACAAGATCATGGACGAGTACGTTGCCGGCACCTCGACCTACTACAACACCTCGGCCGCGCTGATGAACAGGGCGCTCGAGCTCCTCACCTGGCTGAAGGAAGACGCCGAGAAGATGGCCGCCAAGGACCTGCACGAGCTGATGAGATGCTGGGAGAACTACCACCGGATATTCACCGCGGAAGCCCACCTCCGCCACATCATGTTCAGGGAAGAGACCCGCTACCCGGGCTTCTTCTACAGGACCGACTTCCCGAAGCTGGACGAAGCGAACTGGAAGTGCTTCGTCAACTCCAAGATCAACCCGAAGACCGGCGAGTGGAAGTGCTTCAAGGTCGCTCACAAGGACCTCGTCCCGGCGAAGTAGTAATTGATTGAAACGAGTCGGCCCGCGGACAGAAATGTCCGCGGGCTGGCAATCGTCCAACCCGGAAATCTCCGGCTGAGCGGATATTTCCGGATTGGATGAGCGAGTTACGCTTTCCCCAATAATGGTCAACATTTTGGGCCGTGTGCCCGGAATCCGGGTCAGCGCGCCTGGAATTTTATGAACGGAGAGGCTGTATGGCGGAGAACAAGAGCATTCTGGTCATCGGAGGCGGCATAAGCGGGATATCCGTTGCCGTCGAAGCGGCCGAAGTGGGGTACAAGGTCCACTTGATTGAAAGGAACCCTTACCTGGGCGGGAGGGTGGCCCAGCTGAACAAGTACTTCCCGAAGTTGTGCCCGCCCTACTGCGGCCTGGAGATAAACTTCAGGCGCATTCGCCCCAACCCCGACATCGACGTAATGACGATGAGCGAAGTGGTGAAGGTGGAAGGCGGCCCGGGCAATTTCACGGTCAGCGTAAGGACGAACCCGCGCTACGTGAACACGGCCTGCACATCCTGCGGCAAGTGCGCCGAGGCCTGCCCCGCCGAGCGGGCGAACAGCTTCAACTACGGCATGAACAAGACTAAAGCGGCTTACCTGCCGCACGACCTGGCGTTCCCGATGAGATACGTCATAGACCGTCCCGCATGCGCTCCGGCTGCAAGGCCTGCGAAGACGCCTGCAAGTACGGCGCGGTGGAGCTCGACATGGCTCCGCAGACGACAGAGCTGAAGGTCGGCTCCATCGTCTATGCGACCGGCTGGAAGCCCTACGACATGGCGAACCTGAAAATCCTGGGAGAAGGCAAGGCCAAAAATATAATCTCCAACGTCATGATGGAGCGCCTCGCATCTCCGGGCGGCCCGACCGCCGGAAAGATACTTCGCCCCTCGGACGGCAAGGAGGCCAAGGTTGTCGGCTTCGTCCAGTGCGCCGGGAGCCGCGACGAAAACCATCTCCCCCAGTGCTCGTCCATATGCTGCATGGCCTCCATAAAGCAGGCGTTCTACCTCAGGGACCAGTACCCGGACTCGACGGCCGAGATATTCTACATAGACCTAAGGACGCCGGGGCGGTACGAGAAGTTCCTTAACCGCGCCGAGGCGGACGAGAACATAAAACTCACCAAGGGCAAGGTCGCGGCGGTCTTTGAAGACCCGGAGACCGGCGACGTCACGGTGGAGCTGGAAGACGTGATGGCGGGCGTCAAGAGAAAAGCGACGGTGGACATGCTGGTGCTTGCTACCGGCATGGAGCCGGAAATGAGGGGCGCGTCAGGTGCGGCTTCGGTGAACCAGGATGGGTTCGCCCTTGCAGACCTGCAGAAGCCAGGGATATATTCTACGGGGGTGGCCAAAGGCCCGGCGGACGTTATGACGTCTATCCAGGACGCGGCCGGGACGGCTCTCAAGGCGATGCAGTCGATAGTCAGGAGTTAGCCAAATGGACAGGAAACTCGGCATTTATCTTTGTTCCGGCTGCGGCATCTCTGATGCCGTGGATATGGAGAAACTCGAAAAGGTGGCCACTGTAGGGCTGAAGGCAGCCACGTGCGCGGTCCACCCCTTCCTCTGCGGGAAGGAAGGCGCCGCGAAAATAGCCGCGGACGTTAAAGACGGCGTGAACACGGTGGTGATAGCCGCATGTTCGCCCAGAGTGATGTACGACGTATTCGAGTACGGCCCCCAGGTGGTGCTGGAAAGGGTGAACATCCGCGAGCACGTCGCCTGGTCTCAGCCCGGCGCCGAGAAAGTCGTGGAGCCGGCGGCGGAAGGTTCAGACGCGGCGCCGACTGAAAAAATCGTGTTCAACGGACCCACCCAGATGATGGCGGCGGACTACCTCCGCATAGGGCAGGCGAAGGCGATGAAGGCGGAGCCGCCGGAGCCGTTCAAGCAGGACCTGACGATGACCATACTCGTGGTCGGCGGCGGCGTGACCGGCATGCGCTCCGCGCTGGACGCCTCGCTCATGGGATACAAGGTCGTCCTGGTCGAGAAGACCGGCGCCCTGGGCGGCTGGAACGCCAAGTCCTACATGCAGCTGCCCACGAAAGGCGATTTCTCCGTGGCGGAGGAGCCGATAGCGGGCGAGCTTATCGCGCAGGTGCGCTCAGACGGCAATATAAAAGTTTACCTGAACGCCGAAGTGACGAAGACGGCGGGCGCGCCCGGTCTGTACGACGTGACGATAACGTCCGGCGGCACGGAGACCGTGGAGAAGATTGGCACCGTGATAATGGCGGTGGGCTCCGAGCCTTACGACCCCGCGAACCTGGCCGACAAGTACGGCTACGGGAACCTGGCGAACGTGGTGACGAGCGTCCAGTTAGAGGGCATGGCCAAGGAAGGCTCCATCAAGAGGCCGTCCGACGGCAAGGCCGCCAAGAGCGTGCTGTTCATACAGTGCGCCGGCTCGCGCGACCCGCAGCATCTCCCCTATTGCTCATCTACCTGCTGCATGACTTCACTCAGGCAGGCCGGATATATCCGTCAGAGCTCGGACGAAGCGAAGGCGATAATAGTCTACAAGGACATGCGCACTCCGGGGCTCTACGAGAACTACTACAAAGTAGCCCAGAACGACCCGGGAATATTCCTGACGAAGGGCGAGGTCGTCGGCATTACCGAAGAAGGCAACGGGAGCCTTTTAGTTGAAGTGTCGGACAGCCTGATCGGCGAGAAGGTGTCGATAAGGACGGACCTGGTGGTGCTGGCTACGGGCATGGTCCCGAACACCAAGCCGCTTGACCGGGCCTCCAACGAGCTTCCCGTCAGGACGCTGGCATTCGAAGCGGCCGAGGCGGCAAAAGGCTTAAAACCCCCGACGCCCGCGCCGGTGCTGAACCTTCAGTACCGCCAGGGGCCGGAAGTCCCGACGCTTGAGTACGGCTTCCCGGACTCCCACTACATATGCTTCCCCTACGAGACCCAGAGGACCGGCATATACGCCGCGGGCGCGGTGCGCTCCCCGATGGGCGTGGGCGAGGCGCTTCGCGACGCCTCCGGCGCCGCGCTGAAGGCGATACAGTGCCTGGAACTGACCGCGAGGGGCGCGGCCGTCCACCCGAGGGCGGGAGACATGACCTATCCGGAGTTCCGCCTGGAGTCCTGCACGCAGTGCAAGCGCTGCACCGAGGAGTGCCCGTTCGGCACCCTGGACGAGGACGAGAAGGGGACGCCGAAGCCCAACCCGACCCGCTGCCGCCGTTGCGGCGTGTGCATGGGCGCATGTCCCCAGAGGATAATCTCTTTCAAGAACTACTCCGTGGACATAATCGGCTCGATGATAAAGGCGGTGGACGTGCCGTCCGACGACGACTCCCAGATGCGCTTCATCTGCCTGATGTGCGAGAACGACGCATACCCGGCGCTCGACATGCTGGGCATCAACCGGCTCACGTACCACAACAACCTGCGCGTGATTCCGGTGCGGTGCCTGGGCTCGGTCAACGTGGTCTGGATAGCGGACGCCCTCTCGCGCGGTATTGACGGGATAATCATGGCGGGATGCAAGTTCGGCGAAGACTACCAGTGCCACTTCATCAAGGGTTCCGAGCAGTGCAACAAGAGGATGGACAACGTGCAGGAGACGCTGCAGAGGCTCTCTCTCGAAAAGGAACGCGTCCAGCAGATACAGGTCACCGCTTCGGATTACGCCCAGCTTCCGGCTATCCTGGACAAGATGGTTGAGGAAATAAAAGCAATGGGCCCAAATCCTTTCAAGGGCTTTTAGGAGGTTGACGATGAATGGGACTATCATTGAGCCTGATCTCGGTTTTATAAAAGGCTTGACGGCTTCCGGAGCCGAATCACTGAAAAAATGCTACCAGTGCGCGACCTGCTCCGTGGTCTGCAAAATAGCCCCCGAAGGCAGCCCATTCCCGCGCAAGGAAATGGTCTGGGCGCAGTGGGGACTCAAGGACAAGCTTGCCGCGGACCCGGACGTATGGCTCTGCCATAACTGCGGGGACTGCACCACCAACTGCCCGCGCGGCGCGAAGCCGGGCGAGGTGCTTGGGGCGCTTCGGAAGGCGACGATAGAGAAATACGCCCCGGTAAAGCCGCTCGCGGCCATAGCGAACAAAGGGCTTTTAGCCTCCATGGTTATCCCGGCCATAATAATACTGGGGATACTTGCGGCGCTGGGGCACCTGAACATGATGGCCACACGTACTCGAAGAAGGAGCTGATATTCAACGACTTCTTCCCCATCCACGTCGTCGACCCGCTCTTTACGCTGGTGTTTTTATTCGCGCTGGCTTCGGCGTTCGTCGGGGTAATGAAGTTCTGGAACGATATCTGCGACGGCGCGGGGCTCGGGAAGTTTACGGGCAGAAACGCCCTGCCCAGCATCCTGCCCACGATAGGACAGGTGCTGAAGCACAACGTATTTTCCTCGTGCGGCGAGAACAGGGACAGGAAGACCCCGCACCTGCTGGTGTTGTTCAGCTTCATCGCGCTCTCCATAACCACCGCCTGGGCGGTTTTCTACCTCTATGCCCTGGGCTGGAAGCCGGGTGAGTATTCCTCCCTGGCAAACCCGCTCAAGTGGCTTGGCAACGCTGGCGCCGCCATGCTTATCATCGGCTCCATCCTGCTTGTAAGAAACCGCAAGGCAAAGGCCGACAAGGAAGGCAATACCGGCTCCACTTTCGACTGGGCGCTTCTGTACCTTGTGCTCTTCATAGGCTTAACCGGTTTCGGCGCGGAAGTCCTGAGGATAGCGAATGTCGCGCCGGCCGCGTACGCAGGTCATATGCGATTCACCTGATACTCATCCTGACACTGTTCATCTTACGCGCCGTACTCGAAGCTCGCGCACATGTTCTACAGGACCACCGCGATGGTTTTCGCCAAGCATACCGGGAGGGAACTGAGGTCCGCTTCCTGAACTCGGGCGCGATTCGCGGGTAATTTCAGATCGGCATGGGCGGATTAGCTTTCGAGAGTGCAGCGGAGGTTTCGGCGACTTGCGGATTAAGATAAGCCGCTTGTTTCGTGGTACTTATGGATACTTAAAAAGGAGGCTTAAAAGGCCTCCTTTTTTTATTTAGCAACGCGCCTCCGCTGCTCAGGTAACTCAAGGCGATTAGCCGCTGAGCTACTTCTTCGGCTTCTTTGCCTCGGCCGCCTGGGCCTCTCCCAGCTTCTTCACGATCGGCACCGCAAGCCCGGTTACTTCTTTGGGCACTTCTTCCCCGAGTACCCAGTACAGCGCCGTCAGGTAAGTCGCCTGGCGGGCCACCTTGAAGAAATCCTCCGGCTCCACCTCGGTCTTGGTCGCAAAATCCTCCAGCGCCTTCATGCTGTCTTTTATTTTCGCGCGTATCTCAGCCTCGTTCCTGACCATCTTTCCTCCTTTTGACCGCGGATATCGTTCCGCTTTAGTTGATAGTGAAATCAATCAGACATGATAGAATGCCGGGGGGCCAATGTCAAGAAATGAACGGAAATATCAGGGCTTCCGAAGTTCTTTTTTCAGGATTTTCCCGGTGGGGGTAGTCGGCAGATTCTCCATCAGCTCTACCTGTCTCGGCAGTTTGAACGAGGCGAGGCGCCGCTGCACGCCATGGCTGCCGGATCCAAGCAAAGAAACAATTCAGCACCTTTCCAAGTTTAAAAAAGGCGTGGATTATAGATAACTTGAACAATAAATAAATGAGGTTATATTCAAAAAAATCGATTTATCAGGAAGGACGAAATGAGTGAAAATTTAGCAACTAATTTTGAACAAAAAAATATAGAAACGAGACCATTGCGCGAGATATCGCAGCTGAGATGCCAAAGATTATTGAGGAACATGAGAAGTGGTTAAAATCAAATAGCAAAGAAGGTAAATGGGCCGATCTAAGTTATTGCGATTTAAAAAATATCGATTTTAGATGTGCCAATCTAAGTGGAGCAAATTTCTTTTATTCAAATTTAGAAGGAGCGATTCTGGCGGGCGGTGTTTTCCAAAATGCTTGTTTTGAAAATGCGATTCTTAATAATGCATTTATTTCATCTTCGGATTTATATAATGCTAATTTAAAAAAGGAATGTTTAATAAAAGCTGAAATTCAATCCGGAAATTTACAAAAGGCAAATCTAAAAGGTGCAATTCTAATTGGAGCAAATTTAAGAGACGCAATTCTTAAAGAAGCAAATATGAGCGAGTCCGATTTACATGAAGCATATTTGCAATGAGCAGATTTAAAAGGCGTAAACCTCTGAACAGTAACCCGGTGGGGGGCCAGAATAAGAAATTCTTTACTGTCAGCATGGCTAGATTCTGATAAAGACGACTTAAGAGGTGCCGCTCTTCCTGCTCAGGCTCCCGAATAGAAGGAGCAATTCTGTCCAATGGAAATAAAGAAATGATTCGAATAGCCATCTATCGGCTCAATTGGAGGGATTTTTATCTCTGATCAATGCCGTCCTTGCCAGACGAAGTCTAAAAAATTCTCGGTGCCTATATATTCCATATATGATTACCGCGCGAATGCTCGCGGGCATCGCCGCTATGCGTCACCTTAGGCTGGATGTCGTTCGGGGTGGTAACAATCCGGCATAACAGGAAGAGCAAATTCTTTAAAACGGCCTGTACCGGTTCGTCCGCCATCCGATATATTCTTTTTATATAATCTTCGATTTAGGGTTAATCTGCATTTCGTTCTCGCCTCGTAACTTGCTGGTTTTACTGGGCTTCGTCATCGCATGCTATCTCCGGGCCTCATACGAGGAGAAACTGCTGCACCTGGACCCCGCCTACCGCGATTACGCCGGGAAAACCCGCTACATGTTCCTGCCGGGCATATTTTAAAACCTGCAAACTCCCAATATAGATTGCCGGAGGGGCAATGTCAAGAAGTGATGGGAATATCAGGACTTCCGAAGTTCTTTTTTCAGGATTTTCCCGGTGGGATTTGTCGGCAGATTTTCCATTAACTCTACCTGTCTGGGCAGTTTGAACGAGGCGAGGCGTTTTTTCAGAAACGCCTTCAGCTCCTTCTCGGTCACGGTATGCCCTTCATGCACCGAAACAAACGCCTTGGGCACCTCTCCGCGTCCGGCATCCTTTACGCCAACCACCGCCGCCTGACGCACCGCCGGGTGGGCGTACAGCGCCTCCTCCACTTCTCTCGGGTAGATGTTCATGCCGTGCGATATGATAAGGTCCTTCTTCCTGTCCACGATAAATATATAGCCGTCTTTGTCGAGATATCCCAGGTCGCCCGTCAGGAGCCAGCCGTCTTTCAAGACGTCGGCCGTTTCCTGCGGCGCGTTTAAATATCCCTGCATGACGTTCGGGCCCCGGACGGTTATCTCTCCCACCTGGCCAGGGGGCAAGCTCGGCCCCGTCCTCCGAGATTATCCGCACCTCTATGCCGGGGAGCGGGATGCCAACCGAGCCGGGTTTACGCACGCCGTCAAGAGGGTTGCACGAGACTACCGGGGAGGCCTCCGTCAGGCCGTAGCCCTCAAGCAGCGGGACGGGGTAGTTCTTGTCCCAGCGCTCCAGGGTATCGGAGGGCAGCGGGGCCGCGCCGCTGACGCATATCCGAAGCGGGAGGAGCCTGAAGACGAGCCTTGGGAAACGCTTCATGGACAGCAGGTTGTAAACGGGCGGGATGGCGATGAAAAACGTCGCCCTGCCCAGGACCACCGCCTTTATTACCCTTGAGAAAGGCTTTACGGACTTGAGGATTATAACCCTTGCGCCGACGGTTATCGGCAGGAGCAGGCATACCATGAAAGAGAAGGCGTGGAACATGGGAAGGAAGAGAAGGAAACGGTCCTTCCTCGTCACCTTGAACATCTCCACGCCTGCGTCGGCGTTGGACAGGAGGTTCTTGTGCGTAAGTACCGCGCCTTTGGGCTTTCCGGTCGTGCCGGAGGTATAGAGTATCGCCGCGGGCTCGTCTTCCGCGCCATCTCGCCGCCCCCGCCCCAGCCGTCTCGGCGGCAGGCGTAGCCGGGCCGCAGTTCACGCCCGCTTATCAGACCGTCGAATTCGCTTCCTCTGCCGCAGTTTATAATCTTTGACCGTATCGGGAAGGCCGGCGGTTTTATCCTTGAATTCGGGCGACGTGACGAGGACTTTTGCCTTGCAGTCGGAGAGGATGTACTCTATTTCAGGGGCGGCCAGAAAGGTATTAAGGGGCACGGCGGCGGCGCCGGCCTTGATTATCCCGAAGTACGCGATTACGAATTCGGGAGAGTTGTTAAGCAACAGCGCGGCGGCATCGCCTCTTTTAAGGCCGAGGGATTTAAGGGAAGCGGCGAGCGCGGTGGAAAGGGTATCCAGTTCGCGGTAAGAAATTTTCCGCCCCTCAAACGACAGCGCCGTCCGGGAAGGGTATTGTCTCGCGGTTAAACCAAGCCGCCCGCCAAGCGTGAAACTCAGAACTGCCCCCTTTAGGAATTTAAACCTGACTCGTGCCCGGCGCCCGCCGCACCCGCCATGCCTTCCGGGCCTTCCGGCCCCGCGGCCCTGGCCGCCTCCATCACTTTGCCCGCCTTGGCAAAATCTTCCGGATGCACGAGGATTTTTATCTCGCCCATTTTCCCCGACAAAACAGGTAACTGGGCGTCCTTCGACGACTCTATGAGGCAGGGGATGCCTTCGTTTTCCAGGAACCCCTGGATAATCGCGGCCTCGGACTCGTCATAAGTGGTATAAACGTCCACCCACCGTTCAATTTTATTTTCCATGGCCGCCCCCCCAAAATATAACGCCGATTATATTCGCCCTGAAATTATGCTGTCAAGGAAAAGCTTGAAATTATTGCCGTTGCCGATTATATTATACCATCCCGGTTGGCAAAATCCGCCCTCGCCTGCTATAATATTGATTTTACGCTATTATTCTACTTTGCAGTTCATATTGCGACCTTAGGAGGAATTTATGGGACTCACGGAGAACGTAGAGAAGTTGATGGAGAAAAGGCCGGCGCAGGTGGCAAAGAAACTCGGGAGCGCATCCAAGGTCCTGCTGGTGTCGTCGGACCCGGTTTTCCGCGCGCTCAAGGACCACAAGGTAATTATCATGGCCTGCAATACCCGCATCAAGCACGTCATACCCGGGCATCATGCGGGCGGCGCAGGAGCTGGACGCGATCATAGCCTTCGAGCTTGCCAAATCCGAAGGGAACTTGAAGGGCGGATATACCGGGATGGACCCGTACATCTTTTTCGATACCATCATGGGGTATGCGGAAAAGACGAAGTTCACGAAACCCTTCTTCATACACGGCGACCACACCACCACGAAATCCAAGGACCCGGAAGTGATAGCGGACTCCAGGGCGCTCATCAAAGGGGAGCTTGATGCGGGCTATACCTCCGTCGCTATAGACGCGTCGTTTAACCAGATACCGGATAACATCATCGTGACGACCGACCTGGGCCGCGACGTCAAGGCCGCGGGCGCGGGGCTGGAAGTCGAGGTGGGCGAGATAAAATCCGTCGGCTACGAAGGCGACATAACCACGGTCGAGGAGGCTGTGGACTTTATCACCGGCCTGGAAAAAAACGGCATCCAGCCGAACCTGCTGGCCATAAACAACGGCTCGAAGCACGGCAATTACCTGCCGGGCGAGGAAGTCCATATAGACTTGAAACGCACCGGCGAGATATATGACGCCATAAAGAAATGGGGCGTGAATATCGCCCAGCACGGCATCACCGGGACGCCGCTTTCGCTGGTAGGCCAGTTCGCGGACTACGGCATAAGGAAGGGGAACGTGGGCACGAACTGGCAGAACATCGCCCACGATTGTCTGCCCAAGGACCTGATGCAGGCGATGCGCGACTGGGCCAAACAAGAAGGCAAGGACATCAAGTTCGCCACCAAGCAGTTCTACACCGAGATAGACAATATCCCGGAGGAGTACAAGAAGAAGACGGAGGATGTGGCTTACCAGTCGGCTAAGGAATTTATAGAGGCCTTCCGCGCCCCCGGGACCGCGCGTTTTTAGAGCGGGATAGTTTAAAACCGTTCCTTTGGGAAAGAAGCACTCGGGGATACTTTTACTGGAATGTTAAGGGGTTATATGCTCCAATACTTAATCGACGCCCTGAAATCCCGTTCCGAATTCTCCGCCTGGCAGGTGATGAAGGCGGTAAAAAGGAGCCACCAGCTTTTCCTTATCCGCGAAGAGGTGGAGTCCGTGCGCCAGGTGGACACGGTGAAGTATTACGTCACCGTCCACCAGGAGCGTGAAGAGGGCGGCGGCGGGGCGGGAAGAAGGTGATGGGCGAGTCCAGCTTCGTGTTTCTCGAAGGGGACGACCCGGGGCCGATGTTAGAGCTGGCGTTGGAGATGGCCGTCGCGCGTATCGAACCAGCCGTGGACGCTGCCCGGCCCGGACCAGCGGTACGCGGGTTCGGAGATAAAGGACGAGTCGATAGTCTTAAACCCGGACAAGATAATCCGGAAGGTGCAGGAGGAGATACTGCACGCGGTGGGCGAACTTCATGACGTGCGGCTTTCGTCCTCCGAGCTTTTCGCAAATTATACCGTGTACGAGATGGAGAATTCCCTCGGGCTTAAAAGCGCTTCGGCGGATACCGATCTACTCTTCGACTTCGTCCTGCTCACCGGAGAAGGGCACGCGGAAGTGGAGTCGTCCGGGTACAAGACCGTCCGGTTCTACAAGGACCTTCATGCGGGAGAGACGCTCCGGAAATACGCGCAGTACGCGCGCGATTCCCTGACGGCGATCCTCCCGGAGAACGGCAAGGCGGACGTGGTGTTCGCGGAGGAGGCGCTGGATACGCTTTTCAATACCTTCGTCTCCCACGCCGGAGGGTCTTCCGCGTACCAGGGCTGGAGCCGGTTCGAGAAAGACAAGCCGGTAATCGAGGCGCCGGAGGGCGAGCTTCTGACGATGTTTTCTAACCCCCAGCTTCCCGCCATGATGAAGAGCGGGCCGTTCGACGACAACGGGCTGGCCAGGAAGCGCGTCGAAGTCATACGGGAAAACATATTCAAAAAGCGCACCCTGGACAAGCGGTACTCGGACTATCTCGGCGGGGAGGCGACGGGCGCGTTTGCAAACGTGGAGGTGGAGGCGGGGGCGAAGAAGCATGGACGAGCTGCTCGCCGACGGGACCTATCTGCTGCTTCGGTTCTCCACCTTCGAGCCGAACCAGATAACCGGGAATTTCTCCGGCGAGATACGCACCGGCTACCGCATCGAAGGCGGCAGGCGCATCCCCATCAAGGGCGGAAGCGTCTCCGGCGTAATCCAGGACGCCTTCCGCAGCGCGCGTGGTTCTCATCCGAAAAAGTCAGCCGCTCGGCATACAGAGGCCCGGCTGGGATAAAGCTCGCGGGGCTGGATTTGGCGGGGGAGTAAAATTTTAGACTAACATTCTTGACCACCTCGCCCGCCTCATTCCCAAGTTGCTTTTTTAAAATAAAAAAATTATAATATTCTTACGCTTAAGGGGCGGGGTGCGCCCTTTTGAAATTTTATAAATAAGGAGATATTACTTTGACCGCAAGCGAACTACGTCAGGCATTCATCGACTACTTCGTATCGAAGGGGCACGAGCACGTGAAGTCCTCATCTCTCGTGCCGGAGAAGGACCCGACGCTCATATTCACCAACGCGGGCATGGTGCAGTTCAAGAGCGTGTTCCTGGGCGAGGAGAAGCGGGATTACTTCCGCGCCGTGACCGCCCAGAAATGCGTACGCGCGGGCGGGAAACATAACGACCTGGAAAACGTCGGGCCGCACCGCCAGGCACCATACATTCTTTGAGATGCTCGGCAATTTTTCCTTCGGGGACTACTTCAAAAAAGAAGCGATCAAACTTCGCATGGGAACTGCTGACGGACGTTTACAAGCTCCCCAAGGACAAGCTGTGGGTGACGGTATATAAAGACGACGACGAGGCGTACAACCTCTGGAAAGATATGATAGGCGTGCCCGAGGCGCGGATCCTGAGACTCGGCGATAAGGACAACTTCTGGCAGATGGCGGATACCGGCCCGTGCGGCCCGTGCTCGGAGATACTCATCGACCAGGGCGAAGACTTTTCCTGCGGCCCGGACTGCGGCATAGGGAAATGCGACTGCGACAGATACCTTGAAATATGGAACCTCGTTTTCATGCAGTTCGACCGGGACATCAAAGGCAACCTCCACTCGCTCCCGAAGCCGAGCATAGATACCGGGATGGGTCTTGAGCGGCTCACCGCGGTGGTGCAGGGCAAACGCTCCAACTACGAGACGGACCTGTTTCTACCCCTGATTCACGCGGTCGCTGATACGGCGGGCGTAAGCTACGGGGACGACACGCATAAAGACGTATCGATGCGTGTAATCGCCGACCATTTACGCGCGATGAGCTTTTTAATCGCGGAAGGGGTCATCCCGTCCAACGAGGGCAGAGGCTACGTGCTTCGGCGCGTGATGCGCCGTGGGATGCGCCACGGGAAGCTCCTTGGCCTGGACCGCCCGTTCCTCTACAGGCTCACCGGAAACGTCGTGGACATGATGGGCGGAGTATATCCGGAGCTTAAGGACTCGCGCGAGTACATCGCGCGGCTTGTGCTGGTCGAGGAAGAGCGTTTCATCGGGACGCTGGAATACGGCACGAAGATGTTAAACGATATTATAAAGTCCGCCGCCGCGAAAGGCTCCAAGACCCTGCCAGGCGACGAGCTGTTCAAGCTCTACGATACGTACGGCTTCCCGATGGACCTGGTGAACGACGTCGCGGTGGAGCAGGGTCTTCATTTGGACATGGAAGGCTACGAGCGGGCGATGGAGTCCCAGAAGGCAAAGGCGAAGGCGTCCCAGGCCACCTTCGGCGAAGAGCGCGTGAAGGAGGTTTACCGGCTTGCCCTGGAGAAGGCCGGCCCGACCGGCTTCATGGGGTACGAGTGTACCGAAGCCGAGTCAAAAGTGCTGGCCATAATAAAGGGCGGGAAACTGGTGGAGTCCGCATCCGAGGGCGACGAGGCGGATATAATACTCGACAGGAGCCCGTTCTACGCCGAGTCCGGCGGACAGGTCGGCGACAGGGGCGCGCTTGTCAGCGGTTCCGCGAGGGTTGAGGTCGTCGATACGGTGAAGCCGCTCCCGAGGCTCCATGTCCATAAGGGGAAGGTGGAGCGCGGAACTATAAAGACCGGCGACAAGGTATCGGGCAAGGTGGACGAAGGTTTAAGGTTAGCTACCGAGCGGAACCATACCGCGACGCATCTGCTCCATGCGGTGCTGCGCTACCTGCTGGGCGACCACGTAAAGCAGTCCGGCTCGCTGGTCGCTCCGGACAGGCTCAGGTTTGATTTCACGCATTTCGCGCCTCTGACCGCTCACGAAAAAGAGCGCGTGGAGGAGCTGATGAACGAAAAGATACTCGAAGGGCTCCCGATGACGGTGACCGAGATGGATACTGCCGAGGCGCTGAAGACCGGCGCTATAGCCCTGTTTGGAGAGAAATATGGAGATAGAGTGCGGGTCGTAAAGGTCGGGGATTTCTCGCAGGAACTCTGCGGCGGGACGCACCTGGACAATACCGCCAATGTCGGCCTGTTCAAGCTGGTATCCGAATCGGGCGTCGCGGCCGGCGTGCGCAGGATTGAAGCAGTCACGGGCTTTGGAGCGTACCAGCTTGTCAGGGGGCATGAGAAAGAGCTGACGGAAGTCGCTGTCCGTAATAAAATCCCCGGACTTGAAGGTCGCGGAGAAGGTCAAAAGGCTCTCCGACGACGTGAAAGAACTAAAGAAACAGCTGAGGGACGCAAGGGGCAAGGCGACAGGCGAGGACCCGTTTAAATCCGACCGGCTGAAGGAGATTAACGGCATAAAGGTCCTGTCCTGGCTGGAAGACGACAGGGACATGGACGAACTTCGTGCAATGGGGGATAAATTCCGGGATATGATAGGTTCCGGAGTGGTCGTGTTAGGCTCCGCGAAGGACGGAAAAGTGTCGCTTGTATGCATGGTTACTAAAGATATGGTGGACAGAATAAAAGCCGGTGATATAATTAAGGAAACGGCAAAGACGGTCGGCGGAGGCGGAGGCGGGAGGCCGGATATGGCGCAGGCCGGCGGGAAAGACCCGTCTAAACTCCCGGAGGCGCTGGATATGGTCTATGAGTTCGTCCGCCGGGTTACAGGCTAAAGCACAACCTTGTTACCTTTTTGGAAAAAGGTAACGCCAAAAACTTTTAAACTGTCCCGCTTTCTTTTGGGTCCTTTTCTTTCACGCTGAAAGAAAAGGAACGGTTTCTCCCCTGTTTAAATTCGGAGGTGGCTCATGGTCTACGACATGGTGCGCAAGGCGCTTCTTGCCGGGCTCGGGATGCAGGAGAAGGTGGAGGAACTCGTTGACGACCTCGTAAAAAAAGGCGAGCTTAACGAGCGCGAAGGGGCAAAGCTCATGAAGGAGTGGATGGAGCGCGCGAAGACCTCCACGCAGGACATGAGCAAGATGGCGTCCGACAGCATGAACATGGCCTTCGACAAGCTGAACGTGGCGTCGAAGGACGAGATGAACGCGCTGTCCAAGAAAGTCCAGCAGCTCTCCGTCCGCGTGAAGAAACTGGAAGCAGAGATAAAGGCGAGTAACGAAGACGTAGCATAATTTAAATGCCCCTGAGATCATTTATTTTAGGACGGCGCTATAAAAACATAGCGAGGCTGCGCCACATCATCCCAGGTTTTCCTTGGGAAGGGGTTCGGCCATATAATCGCCCAGCTCGAACTGAACCGCGCGCTTCCTTTCAGGCGCAGGTTTGCGAGGCTCCCGGAGCCGGAGAGAAGCTCCATCCCGGTGCGGCTCAGGGAGGCGTTCGAGGAACTGGGACCTACCTTCATCAAGCTCGGCCAGGTCCTCTCCGGCCGCCCGGACTTAATCACCGCCGTATATGCCAACGAATTTAAAAAGCTCCAGGACGAGGTCCCTCCGTTCCCGTTCGAGGAGGCGAAGAGGATTATCGAATCCGAGCTTGGCGCCCCGCTGGAGAGCCTGTTTTTATCCTTCGAGGAAGTTCCCGCCGCCGCCGCATCGATAGCCCAGGTGCATCACGCAACTTTAGCTGACGGCACGGACGTGGTAGTGAAGGTACAACGGCCCGATATCCAGGAGAATATCGAACAGGACATCCAGATATTAAAGGGGCTTGCCGCGCTCATCGACAAGCACATCCCGGAGGCGAGGGTATATAACCCTACCGCCATCGTGGAGGAGTTTGCCCGCACGGTGCGCCGCGAGATGGATTTTGGCATGGAGGCGGACAACGCGCTTAAGTTTACGGAAATTTTCCGGGGAAGCGCGACCATATACATACCGCAGTGTCTTCGGCGCCCATTCCAGCAAAAAAGTGCTGACGCTTGAGAGGATAAACGGGATACGGATAAACATGATCGCCGAACTGGACGCCGCGGGGTTTGACCGCCACGTCCTGGCGGAAAACGGCGCGAACGCCTTCTTCAAGCAGGTCTTCGACGACGGCTTCTTCCATGCGGACCCCCATCCCGGCAACATGTTCGTCATGGAGGACGGGAAAATCGGGCTTGTCGACTTCGGCATCGTGGGCAGGCTCACCGAGGAGAACCGCGAGGTAATAGCCGATACCTTCCTGGCGCTCGTGGACAAGGACTTCGACAAGCTGGTGCGGCAGTATATATACATGGGTTTCGTATCGGACGACGTGGACCTGGAGACCTTCAGGCGGGGGTTCAAGGCGGACCTGGTGGACCTGATAGAGCCGCTCTATACGAAGAAACTGGGGCAGATAAAGATCTCCGATTACTTGGAGCGGATAACCGGCATCGCGACCAAACACGGCCTTCAGTTCCCGCGCGGGCTTATCCTGATGAACAAGGCGCTCCTTATAATGGAGGGCCTGGGGCGGGAGCTGGACCCTGATTTCAATTTCATGGAGGCCGCCAGGCCGTACGCCCACAAGCTGGTGATGGGGAAGTACGCGCCCGGCAGGATCGGCATGAAGGTGAAGAAGGCCGCGGAGGACCAGGCCGATTTCTACCTGCACCTGCCAGGCCACATAAGGACGATATTAAGGAAGATAATAAAAGATGACATAAAAGTAAACCTGGACGTATTGCACCTGTCGAGGTTCATCACCGAGTTCGACCGCTCGACCAACAGGATTTCTTTCGCGCTGATTATTACCGGAATAATAATCGCCTCGGCCGTCATAATACATGCGGGGAGGGGGCCTTTGATGTTCGGGTTCCCGTCGCTTGGGATCATCGGCTATATTATCGCGGTGGTCCTGGGCCTCTGGCTGGTATGGGGCATCATCCGCTCCGGAAGGCTATAATGGCATCTTCCTGATTACCCTCTCCACTTGTGGGGGAGGGAAGGCCGAAGGCCAGGGTGGGGGTGAGGTTATGCGGGTGCTGGGGCTGGACGTGGGGGAGAAGACGATCGGCGTGGCGGTATCCGACGGGCTTGGGATTTCGGCGCAGGGCGTGCTGGTCATCAGGCGGCAGTCGAAGGAGAAGGACATGGCCGCGCTTTTAAAGATTATCGAGGAATATGAAGCGGGACGTATTATAATCGGGCTTCCGAAGAACATGGACGGGTCTTTAGGCCCGCAGGCCGAGAAGGCGCTAGCGTTCGCGGAGATGTTAAAAAAACGCTTCGGCCTGCCTGTGGAAGCGTACGACGAGAGGCTTTCGACGGTGCTGGCCCAGAAGGCGCTTATAGAAGGCGGGGCGTCGAGAGCGAAGAGGAAGACGGTTATCGACATGCTCGCGGCCCAGGTTATCCTGCAGGGCTGGCTGGACAGAAAAGGGAAGTCCGCCGAAAGAAATATCTTGAACAAGGCAACCAGGAGGTTTAACATGAAATATCTGAAATTAATGTTTACCGCATCCGTCGTTGCCGCAGCATTATTCCTGATGTCCGGCATGGGCTTCTCCGATGAACAGGCCGCCCCGGCCCCGTCGCAGGACCAGGCAGCGCCGGACCAGGGCGTAGCGCCCGCGCCGGACCAGGACCAGGGCGTCACGCGCCGGAAGCAGGACCAGGGCGTCACGCCGCCGGACCAGGACCAGGGCATACCCGCGCCGGATAATGGAACGGACCAGACGCCCGGGCAGGATGACGAGGACAACGGCGGGAGCCAGGACGAGCAGCCCGCGCCGGATGAGCCGCAGACCTTTAAACCGTACTTTTTCTTCCGGGCGAAAGAGTACCGGAAGCCGGGTAGAAAAGCTGACCGGGACGTACCGGGAAACGATTTACCTGTCCAGAGCGAAACGATTTACCTGTCCAGAGCGAAAGCGAAGACAGATAGCGAAGACAGAACCCAGTGACTTTTTATGAAATACATAAAAAGCGGGACGATGTGGCTTTTATTTTTTTTAATGGTTGCCGCGCTTGGGGCGTTGACTTCATGCGCCGCGGGGCGCCATGCCGCCATGTCCGCCCATCCCGGCTCACTCGCCGCCCCTGATATAACCGTCCCCGCAGGCAACGCCGCCCTACCTGCCTCACGCGGCTCAGCCGCCCGCGCATCCAATGATAAAAATATCGCACCTTTGATAGGCTGGGTCCCGTGGTCGGACGCCGCTTTTGCGAAGGCCAGGGCCGAAAACAAGCTGGTGTTCCTGGATATCTCGTCCGAGTGGAGCGCGTGGCCGGGACAGGGCGGCAGCTTTCCGTCCGACCCGGAGACGGCGGGAATAATAGAAAAAAATTATATCCCCGTATATGTGGACGCCGACAGGAGGCCTGACGTGTACGAGCAGTACGGACGGGGCGGCCTGCCGTCTTTGTCCATACTGAACCCCGACGGTTATGTCCTGGCCTCGGCCAATGCCATGACCCTGCCCGAGCTTAAAAATTTGATAGCCACGCTGGCGAAGAATTATGAAAAAAATAAAAGCCTCATAGACGAGGCCCTCAAGTAATTCTTCCAGTGTGACCAGGCCGAAGCCGCCCAAAGGAAGAGTATCCTCTGGAAAAAATGCCGGAGGGCACGCTTGCCGCGCTGGCGGCCGAGTGGGACCCTGTCCACGGCGGTATCGGGCACAAGAAGTTCCCCATGCCGGAGGCGCTGGACTTTTTGATCTACGTCTCCGGCGCACCCGAAATACCAGGACGGCACGGACCCGAAGCCGATGGCGCAGGCCGCGCTTGACGGGATGGCCGCTGGACTTTTCGACCGCTCCGAGGGAGGTTTTTTCAGGTATTCGGACACGCCGGACTGGAAGAGCCCTCACAAGGAGAAGCTCCTCGGGCTGAACTCGGAGCTGATAATAACGTACCTGAGCGGCATACGAGACGTACGGGGACAAGGAAGATTTAAGGATAGGAGAGTCCTCGGCCAGTTTTTTGCGCAAATATTTGCTGATTGAAAAGACGGGCGCGTTCATGAACAGCAGGACCGAAGGGCTCCCCGCCGACAGGACCGTCTTCGCGGACGGGAACGGGAAGGCGGCCCTCGCGTTCCTTGAGGCGTACCGGGTGACCGGCAAAAGAGAATATCTTGCTACCGCCCTGAATTCGCTGGATTATGTAATTAATAATTTATATAATGAAAAAGCGGGCGATATGATAGGCGTAGCGCATTTCGCCGGGGCGGCGGGCGGGATGCTTGGCTTGTCCGACCAGGTCTTGCCAGCCCTTGCGGCGGCGCGGGCATATCAGGCTACGGCAGACGCGAAGTATCTTGATTTTGCCGTAAAGGTAAGCTCAGTCTGCGATGAGAAATTTTATGACCCGAAGGGATTCGGGTTTTACGGTTTCTGGTACGCACGAGACGCCGCCGGGCCTGCTTGAAGAATAAAAAGAAGCCGCAGGCAGAGAACGCGAAGATGTCCGAGCTGCTGCTCACGCTTCATTCCCTGACGGGACGTGACCGGTATCTGGAGACGGCCAAAAAAACGGTGGTCCCCTTTATGCCGGCTTACCGCAAATACCCGGCGTGGTCCGCCCCGGTGGCCCTCTCCGCCGCAAGGCTGGTTTCCGGCACCTGCCAGTTCTTTGTGGTGGGCAGGAAATCCGAGCCGGGCTTTGGCGAACTGCTGAGTGAGTCGTACCGGTTCGAAGACCCGGACCGTGTGGTCGTGCCGCTTGACGCGGATAGGGATAAGGACCGGATTAAAGAACTGGGATACGGACACGGAAACACGCCGACGCTCTACATATGTTCCGACGAGCGCGTGTTTCTCTCCGGTAAAGCCGGGAGAGAGCATGGAGGGTGTCCGGACGCTCCTGAAAAAATGCAGGGAAGCCGAAAGGCGGCAAAAATATGGAAGATGAAATTACTCCGGAGATGAGCATTAACGATATAATCAGGAAATATCCCAACACCATGGGGGTATTTAACCGGTTCAACGTGGACTCCTGCTGCGGCGGCGCGAGAAGCTTGAAGGTAGTTGCCGAGGAGGATAAGCTGGACCTCCAGGAGTTGATTAAAGCGCTCATGGAAGGGATTTAAGCCAAGTTGAGCGGTATTATCAGGTTGGGACAGCTTTGGGCTAACTGGGGCACAAAAGCCACAAAGCAGGCGGGCCGCAAAATGCCGTAGTTTTATTAACTCATATTTTTCAAGTAGTTGCATAGCCTCTGCTCTGGCAACCCTTTTGCAAGCACCAGGTTAGGTGGGTTCACTAGCCTTCAGCAGGTGCGTATGGCAAAAGTTAGTTCCGGGGGCGGAGTCCTGGTCGGGAGTTTCGATACGGCGGCGGTTGAATCCATGAAAGGGTTCATAGCCGCTAAATATAAAAGAGAAGTGACCGGCGTAACCGAGACGTCGGAGCTTATTCTGGAGGTTATCGGCCGGGAACTGGACCTTGTCATAATCGATACCAACCTTAAAGGCCTGCCCCCGGCGAAGACGGTCCAGATAGTAAAGAGGTGCAGGCCGTCCCTGCCGGTTATAGTGATCTCCGACGACTATACTGTCGCCACGGGAAGCCGGATAATGGAGCAGGGCGTGTTTTATTATATGTACAAACCCGTTGAGATGGACCAGCTGGGCGAGCTGGTCGAGCGGGCGCTTTTGAAGCGGGCGAGAGAGAACGGCGGCAGGAGATGAAATATAGTCGGCGTTTTAATGTCAAAAACGGAGGTGCATGATGGCGAGTTTTGAATTGGACGTGAAAGGCGAAGTCTGTCCGTACGCAACCGTAAAGACCAAGAAGTTCGTAAATTCCAAGATGGCTTCCGGAGACCAGGTCGTGGTTATCCTGGACTATCCGCTCTCAAGCGAAGAGATACCCAGGTGGGCGAACGAGGCCGGGCACAAGGTGCTGGGAGTGGACAAGGCGGGAGACGCCGTCTGGAAGATAACAATCCAAAAGGGATAGTCTAAAAGGGGGTTTTAGAGATGGCTGGAAACAAGCTTGGCATCCTGCTGACTACCAGCCCGGAGAGCGAAGACAGGCATACCGTCGTGAAGCTCTGCGAGGCCGCCCTGGAGTCGGGCAAGGAAGTCCAGATATTCATGATGTGCGACGGCGCGTTCAACTCGTACTGCGAGTCCATTACCGCCCTGATACCGAAGGGCGTGAAGATATCGCAGTGCCACCACAACGCCGGCGAGAGAAAAATCAGGAGGAGACGAGAAGGCGCCGGGGATTGCGTCCGCGAGCCAGTACATATTCTCGGGGATAATATCCGAAGTAGATAAACTTATCACGTTCTGTTAGAGGGGGATAAAATGGGCGATAACCTGGTGATAATGATGAGGCGCTCCCCCTTCTCGACCGTGAGAAACTATCGAGGCCTTGCGCTCCTGCGTGGGACTCAGCATGGGGGACGACCCGCTGACGATGCTGTTCATCGAAGACGGGGTATATACGGTTGCCGCAAAAGGCAAGCCGGTGCTGGAAGGTTTCGACTGGAACAAGCACCTGGAGATGCTGAAAGAGCTGGAGTTCCAGCTCGTGGTGGACAAGCAGTCCGCGGATGAGCGCGGCGTGACGGAGTTTAACTGGGAGCCTGAGGTAATGTCCAGGGAGCAGATTGCAGCGCTCCTGAAGGACGCCAAGGCCGTTATCACGTACTAAAGGGGGGCGAGAGTGAAGATACTGCACCTGATAAGGCGGAAGGGAGACGCGTACCCCCTGCAGATAGCGGAGTCCCAGAAGAAGGCGGGTGACGACGTGAAGGTGGTCTTCCTGCAGGACGGCGTTTTTTCCTGCACGGGCGACGGGTCAAGCGCATGCTGCACGGAGGATGCCGACGCGCGCGGCGTCTCCTGCGGCAACAAGGTGGACTACAAGGGAATAATCCAGATGGTCTTCGACGCGGACAGCGTCATAAACTGGTAGTCCCGGTGGGCTATGTAAAAGGCCGCCATGTCAATGGCGGCCTTTTTTATTCGCTTAAACCGTTACCTTTTTGGGAAAAAGGTAACGCCAAAAACTTTTGAGTTTAAACAGTCCCGCTTTCTTTTGTGTTACTTTTCTTTCTCCCGAAAGAAAAGAACGGTTTAAGGTTCTATCGCCTGCTTTATTTCCTCCGGCGCGGGCACGACTCCCCGCCACGAACTGACTGGCTCGTCTTCGCTATTCACGACCATCATGGTCGGAGTGGACATTACTCCATAAAACACGCCTTCCGCCAGACCCTCCGCCGTCTCCATCGAGTACTCCTGGACCTCTATCCCGTCTTCCTTTAGCTTCCCCGCAACCGCCTTCGCCGCAGGGCACTTGCTGCATCCGTCTTTCACGAATACTTTAACGGTCATTACGGAATTCTCCTTTTAAGCTGCTATGGATAAATTTACAGGGTAGTGCGTAATACTCGGATAGTGCGTAGTGCTCGGGTAAAGCGTGGCGCTAAAATCAGCCCTCACGGGGCATCTTTATTCCGCCGCCAGCACCGTTTCCAATGATTCCTGGCCTTCGCCTGCCGGCACCTGTTCCTTCGCGCCCGGCCCTGCTTCTTTTTTCAGGAACGGCTGGTTTCGGAAGCGGTCCTTCAGCTCGCCCAGCTTCCCTTTGTTCCAGGATGAGAGCTTCGTGAAATACCCGGTGATGCGGGTGATGCCGTCCACGTCATTGGAGCCGCAGGACGGGCAGCTGTCATGCAGGCCGCGCGTGGTCTTGCCGCAGCCTTCGCAGGCGGTGAATTCCGGGCTCAGGGCGACCTGGTCGTTCATCGTGTTCCTGAACACCTTCTCGACGAAACTCGCCACGGACTCAGCCGACGGCTCGGCCTCGCCAAGCCAGATGTGCGTGAGCGAGCCCGCCTCTATCATCGGGTGGAACAGCCCCTCCGTGCGCACCCGGCTTATCGGCCCGACCGGCGCTGATACGGGGATGTAAGTGGAGTTCGTGTAATAGACCGTGCCCTTCGAGATATCCCCTTTGACAGCGTGGCCCGACGCGGGGGAGTGGTAGCGGAGGTCGAGTTTCGCGAAACGGTGCGCGGTGGATTCCGCCGGCGTCTGCTCGAGCACGAAGCGCATCCCGTGTTTTTCGGCCAGCCGCTCCGTCAGGAGCTTCATCTGGGCGATTACCCGAAGGCCGTATTTCAGGTACGGCGAGCCCTCGTGCATCTCGTGCGCGGTATGCACCTTCACCATCTCGTTTAAGCCCACCATGCCGATCAAGTACGAGGCGCGGTTCATGCGGAGGTAGGGCGAGCCGTCCTTGTTCATGGTAAGGAGGGCCAGAGGCCCGTTTTCCCCGAAGGAGAGCAGTCTCTCGATGAAATAGCGCTTCTGCTGGTGCGCCCTGGCCGCCGTCTCCATCCGCTCGGCGAGTATCCTGAAAAGCTCCGACTCGGAGCCTTTCGCCTCGTATGCTATGCGCGGGAGGTTTAAGGTGACGTTCTGAAGGGCGGAATACCTCATCCGCCAGGGTTCTCTGGCATCCTCGAAGTCCTGTTTCTCCAGCTTGAAAGAAAGCCGGCAGCACTCGGAGATTTTGGCGGTCTCGCCCCGGTCGAAGACGTAATAGGTGTTCCCCATTTTCGCGGAGCATCTGGCGATGTGGGTAAGGAAATCGCGGTGGCCGGGAGTAGAAAAAAACTTCTCCGTGATATGCACGAGCGGCTTGGGGAAGAAGAACGGGCGTCCCATGCCGTCGCCTTCCATGTAAACGTCGAAGAGCGCCCAGACAAGCTTCCTGGCCGTTTCGCCGTACTCGCCGTAGCTCTTGCCCGTGTACTTTCCGCCGGGTCCGATCGCGGGCACGGTCTCGAAATGCCTGGGTACTTCCCAGTAGAGGTTGATGTCGGAAAATATCGCCTGGCCGCCCCTGGCTACCGCCTGCTGGGAGTACTCGAAGATCAGCATCTGGGCGAGCTGGTGGATTTCGGCGTCGCTCATGCCTTCGATATATGGGGCGAAGAAGAGGTTTACCGCGTCCCAGCCTATCGCGCCCGCGAAATGGCTCTGGAGGGCGGCGGAGAACTTCACCATGTGTGCGAGAAGGACTTCGGCATGTTTCGCGGGCTTTGCCACCGCGAGCGAGTTCGGCATGGCAAGCCCGAACTTCTTCACGTACTCAAGCGACTGCCCCGAGCAGTACGGCCTGTCCACGAAGCCCAGGTCGTGCAGGTGCAGGTCCCCCCGCATGTGCGCGTCCGCCACGTCCTCGGAGAACACCTCGTGCAGCGCGTATTCTTTCTTTATGCTCTCGGCCAGGGTAAGGTTGGTCGCCTCCGGCCCGTGCGGGATATTGGCGTTCTCCTTGTTCTGGCAGAGGATGAGCCTCTCCACGTCGTAGAGCGGTACGCCCAGGCGCATGTGCTTCCTGCGGGCGGACTCCAGGCCGTATTCGACGAGCTTCGCGTCCACAAGCTCCCGCACGAGCGCCGCCGTCAGCTTCCGTATCCGGGCCGCGGTTATCACACGCTCGACCTCCAGGGATATGGCGTCGGCTGTGGCCCGGTCTATGGAGGTCTCCCGGATAAGCGCATCGACAATCCTCCCCCGGTCCCAGGTGACTACCTGGTCGTCCGAGGTCTGGACGAAAAGCGCCATGTCGGTCGTTTCGGCTCCGAAGAGGTCCGGGATATCCGACTCGGGGGGCGTCAGGATCAAATCTTCAGGGGTAAGCATAGTCCTCCTTATAAATGCTTGTCCGACGGGGGCTCTAATATCATGTCTTCCGGATGTCCCCTGGAAATCCACAGGTTTTCCAAAGCGTCTTCGGTCTTAAATCCCCAGCCTTGCCCACAGGATATTCAATATGTTGCGCTTCATGTATATTTTTAACACAATATATTGTGGTTGTCAATAATATTTTTATCCGCTTGACATGCTTTTGCTTTTATGAGAAGAATTAGGGGTTTAAATACCGGGATTATTTAAATTACAGGTAAAACATTCATGGAAAAGGGAGGAAGATGAACATCAGGACAAGCAGGATTGCGGTTTTACTCTCGGTGGCGGCGATTATTGCCATGATTGCGGCTGGATGCGCGAAAAAACCCGCACAGGACGAGCGGACGCTGGTACAGGACGGAATACAGTCCTTCAGGCATGGGGATTATCAGAAAGCCCTGGATATGTTTACCAAGGCTGTAGACGCCAATCCGAATGACGCGGAGGCTCATTTTTTTAAGGCAAACGCCTTAGCGCTGATGGGAAAGAAGCAGGAAGCTATAGCGGAATGGGACAAGGCCATCCAGCTCGCGCCGACCGTGCCCCAGCCGTACTTTAACAAAGGAAACGCCTACGCCGACCTGGGCAAGGACAAGGAAGCCCTGGACGCATATAACAAGGCGATAGAAAAAAACCCGACTTACGCTAAGGCATATTATAACAAGGCCATGGTCCTTTCGCGCATGGGCCGGACCAAGGAGTCCCAGGAGGCGCTTGCGAAGGCCCGTCTGCTGGCTCCCATGCCACAGCAGCCCGGCCAGCCGGTCCAGCCTGGCCAGCCAGTCCAGCCTGGTCAGCCGGGCCAGCCGCATCAAGGCGCGGCGCCGGGTAAATGAAGCCAATATCCGCCGGGAAGACCGACACTGGCAGGAAAAGGCAGGGGAACGAGGACAGCATAGGGCTATTCGACGGACCTGGGGCTTTATGTCGTGGCCGACGGGATGGGCGGACATGCAGCCGGTGAGGTGGCAAGCCGTATCGCCGTGGAGGCGATCAGGGACTCGGTCAAAGGCTCGGACATTGCGAAGGCCAGAGGCTCGGCCACCGGCGCGGTAGTCGAATCGGACGCCGGGCAGGCGCTCGTTGACGCGATAGATTTTGCCAACCGCGAGGTCCTGCGGCAGGCGGCGTCGGACCCGAAGCTTCAGGGAATGGGCACGACGGTGGTTGCGGCCCTTTTAAGCGGGGACGCGCTGCACCTCGCGCATGTCGGCGATTCAAGGATTTACCTGTTCAGAGGCAGTGAGCTTAAAAGACTTACGCGCGACCATTCGATGGTCGAGGATATGGTGGCCGCGGGCCAGATAACCGCGCTCCAGGCAAGGACGCACCCTTTCAGGAACGTGGTGACGCGCGCGCTGGGGACGAAGGACGCCGTGGAGGCGGGTATCTCGCGCCTTGTCCCGAAACCGGGCGATGTCGTGATGTTATGCAGCGACGGCCTGACCAGCATGCTGGAAGACGCCGCCATAGCGGAGGTCCTGGATGCAAATATCGGGTCGCCGTTCTCCTCGGCGGAGGCGCTTGTCAAAGCCGCGAACGAGGCGGGCGGCGACGATAATGTTTCGGTAGTGCTTCTGAAGTTCTGATTTTTGCGTTTTAACAGACGCGGATTAACGGGGAGTTACAGGAACTTCCGGAGGTTCTCAAGGCTCGTAAGCGCGTCTTTTTCGCTGTGCGCTTCGAAGGTATAGACGGGGTTTAATTTCAGCTCCTTCAGCTTTTTGAAGAATTCAGAAAACTCTATCTTCCCGCCGCCTATCGGCAGATGGTCGTCCTCGATACCGAAGTTGTCGTGCAGGTGAAGCTCGAAAAGCCAGGGGGCCATGGGGACTAGCCACTCCACGGGGGTGAGCTTCGAGAAAAGCTCCCTGTGGCCGATATCGAAGCACAGGCCGAACAGCGGATGGTTGATTTCTTCCGCCAGCCGGACCAGGTGGCCGGGCTCGGAATCGACGATATTCTCCACCGCTACCTTCACGCCGGTCTTCTCGGCAAGCTCCAGCACCTTCCTCCAGACGGCCATGCTCCGGGAAAGCCAGATGTCCACGTTCCCGGCGTATTTCCATCTCTCGTAGCCGGAATGGAAAACCACCGACACGGGCTTTAGAGGGGCGGTGACTTCCAGCGTCTGTAAATAACGTTCCAGGGTTACCGCGCCGACCTTGGAATCCACCGCGCCGGGGCATAAGTCCATGAAAGGCGCGTGTATGGAGACGGTCGGCGACCAGTCCATGGACGCCCGAAGGGCTTCGATGTCCGCCGGTTTTATTGTGTCGAGCTGGTCGGACAGGAAAAAAAGCTCCGGGTTGATGCGGTTCTCCCGGAGGAAGTCCAGCCGCTCGAAAAACTTCTGGTAGGGGACGTGGACATGGACGGCGCGGCCTGCAAACATCTCGTTGGGCATAAAGATTTATTTATCGGCCTTTGCCGCGCATGTCCCGGCGGGACAGCTGGCGCTGGCGCTGGATTCCGTCTTCGCGGGGGTCTCTTTCTTCTCTTCTTTTTTGCCTTCCCCCTTATCTGCGTCCTTGTTGCCCCTGCCTTCCGGCCTCGGGCTCTTTCCGGCATAATCGGTTATGTACCAGCCGGTGCCCTTGAACTGAAGCGCGGGCGCGCCGAGCAGTTTCCTGACAGGCCCGCCGCAGAACTTGCACTGTGTCAGCGGCTCGTCCGAGAACTTCTGTAGCTCGTCGAAATGTTTCCCGCAATCAGCGCATTCGTACTCATAAATAGGCATGACTTAACAACCACCTCCATTAATGCTTTAACCCCCGTAAGGAAGAGGGGATTCAAAATATGCTCAACACGCTTTTCCTTTTTAAAAACTCGACAAGCAGACGGACGCCCACGGCCGTCGCGCCCTTGGGGCAGTATGGCTTGCCCTTTTCCTCCCACGCGGTCCCGGCGATGTCTAAATGGACCCACGGGTAATCGACGAACTCCTGGAGGAATTTTCCCGCGGTAATGGTCGCGGCTTTTCTCCCTCCCACATTTTTAAAATCCGTCACGTCGCCCTTCATGGCGTCCAGGAACTCGTCCCACATCGGAAGCTCCCACGCGCGTTCGTTCACCGCCTCGCCTGCGTCCCGCACGTCGTCGATAAGCGCACGGTCGTTCCCCATAAGGCCGATGGCCAGATCTCCCAGGGCGATAACGCACGCGCCGGTCAAGGTCGCAATGTCTATCACCGCAGCCGGTTTGTACTTCCGGGCGTAGCAGAGCGCGTCGGCCAGCACCAGGCGTCCTTCGGCGTCCGTGGAGATTATCTCGATGGTCTTCCCGTTCATGGCGCGCACCACGTCGCCTGGCTTAAGCGCCGCGCCGCCGGGCATATTTTCCGAGCACGGCGTGATTGCGACTATGTCCAGGGGGAGTTTTAAAGCAGCCGCGCACCGGATTGCCGCGATGACGGCCGCCGCCCCGGCCATGTCGTACTTCATCTTCTCCATGCCCTCGACCGGCTTGATCGAGATGCCGCCGGAGTCAAACGTGATGCCCTTGCCGACTATGACATACGGCGCCTTCCCGCCCCGGCCCCGCTTCGCGCCTGAGTATTCGAGTACGATGAACTTCGGAGGCTCCTTGCTGCCCTTCGCGACGCCTAAGTAAGAGCCCATGCCGAGTTTTCGGCATTCGTCCGCTTCGAGGACTTTTATCTTCAGGCCGACATCCTTCGCCGCCGTCTTCGCGCGGGCCGCCATTATGGAAGGGGTCATCTCGTTTGCCGGCGCATTGATCATATCCTTGGCGAAATTAATCGACTCCGCGATTATCTTCCCTTCCGCCGCGCCTTTTTTGAGCGCGCTTTCCATAGCCTTGTCGGACGCCGAGAATGTCAGGGATTTAAGGTCCTTTTTCTTCGAGGTCCGGCTTTTTGAACGTATCGAAGTTATAGAGCGCGAGGAGCGCCCCCTGCGACCACAGGCTCGCAAACTCATGGTCGCTCAAACCTGTCCGGAGCCTCGGCGGCAACGGCAATCTCTTTAAGTCCAAGCTTCCGGGCCAGGGAAGCCGACGCGCCCGCCGCACGCATAAGGTTGTCCGGGACGAACTTCGCGCGTTTGCCAAGCCCCGCGAGGATTATCCTGGACGGGCCGGTTTTGGCGGCGTTGTGGTAGAAGATGGTCTCGTCCTTCTTCCCCGTGAACTCGCCGGATTTAAGCGAAGAAGAGATTACACCGCCGAGGGCCCCGTCCATTTCGGCCAGCGCGCCGGATGGCTTTTCGTCCTCGAATACCGCGAATATCGCCGCATCCGTTTTCTCGCTTAATACCGGACCTTTCTTTACTTTAATATCCATGTATACCTCTATTATGCCTGGAAAGGTGGTTCTAAGGAAGAGAGCCAATCTCTTCCGAAAAATTATTATTCACAATTACGCGTTAACCGCGGCCGTTCTGTTTACGTTCAACGATAATTGTTCTCCGAGTCCTGGAAAGGATGATCCTAAGGGAGAGAGCATTCTCTCCGAAAAATTATTATTCACAATTACGCGTTAACCGCGGCCGTTCTGTTTTACGTTCAACGATAATTTTTCTCCGAGAATGCTCTCTCCCTTATTTCCCGTAGAGGCTATTTATGAAAGCTTCTTTTTCAGCAGTTCGTTGACCATGCCGGGATTGGCCTTCCCGCCCGTCTTCTTCATCACCTGGCCGACGAAGAACCCGATAAGCGCGACCTTCCCGGCCCGGTACTGCTCGACATTAACCGGGTTCGCGGCCATCACCTCGTCTATGATTTTCGCTATCTCTCCCTCGTCGGATATCTGGACCAGGCCCTTCTCGGAGACGACTTCTTCGGCGCTCTTTTCTGCCGTTATATATCTCCTCGAACACCGTCTTCGCTATCTTGCCGGAGATGGTGCCGGCCCCGATAAGCTTTATCATACCCGCGAGACGTTCCGGCGAAAGCGGGCACTGCTCAGGCTCGATGCCGTCCTCCTTGAGCTTGCGGAGCACGTCGCCCATTATCCAGTTCGACGCCAGCTTCGGCTCCCCTGAAAGTTTTGCGGCGTCCTCATAATAATCCGCCAGCGCCCGGGACTCCGTTAAAACCATCGCGTCGTAGTCCGGTATCCCGTACTGGCTCACGAACCGCTCGCGCTTCGCGTCCGGCAGTTCCGGCATGGTCGCGCGTACGGCCTCCAGCCACTCCTTCGATACCTCCACCGGGACCAGGTCCGGCTCCGGGAAATAGCGGTAGTCGTGCGCCTCTTCCTTGCTGCGCATGGAAATCGTTATGTTCTGGTTGGCGTCCCAAAGCCTGCTCTCCTGGACGACTTTGCCGCCGTCCTCGATTACCGCGACCTGCCGCTTTATCTCGTATTCGATGGCCTTCTGCACGTTCTTGAAGGAGTTCATGTTCTTAAGCTCGGCCCGCGTCCCGAATTCCTTCTGGCCGACAGGCCGCACGGACACGTTCGCGTCGCACCTAAGCGACCCCTCCTCCATGTTCCCGTCGCAGACTTCTATATAGCGCAGTATCGCACGGAGCTTTCGCATGTATTCCGCGGCCTCTTCGGCGGAGCGGATGTCCGGCTCGGAGACTATCTCCATGAGCGGCACGCCGGTGCGGTTCAAGTCCACATGGGACGCGCCCTCGATGCCCTCGTGCAGGTTCTTCCCGGCGTCCTCTTCCAGGTGGATGCGGGTAAGTCCGACGCGCTTCACCTCGCCGTCCACGACGACATCGACATATCCGCCAAGGCATACCGGCAGTTCGTACTGCGATATCTGGTAGCCCTTGGGGAGGTCGGGGTAGAAGTAGTTTTTTCTCGCGAAGCGGGAGTAGGGCGCGATTTCGCAGTGCACGGCCAGGCCCGTCTTGATGATGTAGTCCATCGCGGTTTTATTCAAAACCGGCAGGACGCCCGGCATCCCGATGCACACCTGGCACGTCTGCGAGTTCGGCCCCTGGCCGAACTTTGTACTGCACCCGCAGAATATCTTCGACGCAGTCTTTAACTGCGCGTGTACTTCCAGCCCGATTACGGGTTCATATTGCATTTATAAATGCCTCCGAAGTTTAATATATTTCGGTTTCCTTAAAAATATTGCTCATTAAGCTTTAACGACGCCTTCGCAATTCTCAGCTTGAGATGAAACTACAATCCCATAACGTTCCGAGCCGCGTGCTTGTTTCTTTAGCCACTGTTTTGCTTTAGAAATATCCCTAGTAATAACAATCGGATACTTACTTCCTATGTCAGATAAGGTGACTCGCGCATTATCCACGTCCAAATCTAATAGTTGTTTTATCAAGAAAGAAACATGCTCTGCACGAAATGACCGCATTGATACTGACAAGTGCAATTCATCTTTTTGGGATACATTGTTACGAGTTTCAATTTGTTCTAAAATCTTTGCCTGCGCCATATTCATTATCGTTAAGTCTAGAAGATATATAAATATCCCATTCTGGAAAAGAGCGATTTAGGCACTCAATCCATTCGCTAATCCCAGCTTCTCCCGTATTTATTTCTTGACCACCACCAACCAAACAAACAACCACCGCCCAATCGGGATGATTATCAAGACACGGAATAAGAAACCTGGTTCAACTGATTAAATTTGGCATTTCTTTTTTCAATGCATGAAATTTACTGTCGATTGCTATAGTCCCAAGCGCCTTGGGCCTCATCAAACAGCGCAACATGTTCAATGGGTGGATTTTTATCTTCAAGACAACGTCTCTGAAAGCTGTGAACATTTTGAATAAACATTTTAATCGCTCATTGCTTCATTTTTTTAATTTGCGACCATTTTCTTTTTTATGACGCACCTTATCACGGGTCAAAGCTTCTCGTAAAATGGCAACAAGTGGGCCATTACCAGAAAGGAAAACACTATATAAATCGTTGTCCTTATCAATATGTTTAGTGGCGATGTTAAGTCCTACCAATGTTTTACCTGCGCCCGGAACACCCGTCACAAAGCAAATAGATTTTTTGGATTTATGTCTTGAAAATTTAATGATTTCCGAAACGGCTTCAGATGTTTTAGTTAGAATAATGGGCACTTCATTACTTCCTAAATATGGTCCACGGTCTGACCATTTACAGGGTCAAGCCAATGAATAGTTATTATGTAACATAACTCCCCGTCAAAACTACAAACAACATATAGAGGCTTGCCCTCCACATGCTTCATCAGAAGGCAGGCATGAAACGGCGTGGCATCGGATAATCTTCAATTACCTCGCCTTCTATTACGACTTAAGTACCGACGAATAAGGGATTTTTCGACTGCCCGCCCTTTCGTCGGCATGTTTTCTTATTAAAACCTTTCCCTCTCGAACCGCATTCCGCAAGTTTTCAAGGAAGTCCATTATAATTTCGGCTTCCTCAAATGCCACTCGGTCGCCTGCTCGTATGCGTATGCGGCGCGGAGGACCGTCTCCTCGTCGAAATGCCTGCCCGAGTATCTGAAGGCCCACGGGCAGGTCATTCTTTGTCATGCCGCAGGGGAGCGACAGGCCGGGGATGCCGGCCAGGTTTACGCTTATGGTGAAGATGTCGCTTAGGTACATCTGGAGCGGGTCTGCGGTCTTCTCGCCCAGCTTGAACGCGGGCGTCGGCGCGGTCGGGGTGATTATGATGTCCACGTCCTTGAACGCCGTATCGAAATCGGACTTGATCAGCGTGCGCACCTGCTGGCCCTTCTTGTAATACGCGTCGTAATAGCCGGAGGACAGCGCGTACGTCCCAAGCATTATCCGGCGCTTCACCTCCGGGCCGAAGCCTTCCGAGCGGGTCCTCTTGTACATGTCCAAAAGGTCCTCGTGTTCTTTCGCCCGGTATCCGTACTTCACGCCGTCGTAGCGCGCCAGGTTGGAAGCTTGCCTCGGACGTGGCGAGGATGTAGTAAGTCGCGATGGCGTAGTCGGTATGCGGGAGGGATATCTCTTTTACTTCCGCGCCAAGAGATTGCAGGACTACGATCGCCTCCATCATCGCGGCGTAGACCTCTTTGTCGATGCCGCTCTCGACGAAATATTCCTTCGGCATCCCGACCTTCAGGCCTTTTATGCCGCCCTTCAGATTTGCCGTGAAATCGGGTAACGCGACGTTTGCGGAAGTGGAGTCCAGCGGGTCGTGCCCGCCGATGACGTTCATCATTATGGCGCAGTCTTCCACGTCTTTCGTAATCGGCCCGATCTGGTCGAGAGACGAGGCGAACGCGACAAGGCCATAGCGCGAGACCCGGCCGTAAGTGGGTTTTAAACCGACAACCCCGCAGCAGGACGCGGGCTGGCGTATCGAGCCGCCTGTATCGGAGCCGAGCGCCGCCGCGCATAAATCCGCCGCGACCGCCGCCGCCGAGCCGCCTGACGAGCCGCCGGGTATGCGTTCCAGGTCCCAGGGATTTTTCGTTGCTTCGTAAGCGGAGTTCTCCGTGGAGGAGCCCATGGCGAACTCGTCCATGTTCGTCTTGCCGAGCATCACGTAGCCCGCGTCCGTAAGTTTACTCGTAACGGTGGACTCGTACGGCGGGACGAAGTCCGCGAGCATCTTCGAGGCGCAGGTGGTTTTGACGCCCTTCGTGCACATGTTGTCTTTTATGGCCAGGGGTATGCCGAGAAGCGCAGAGGTCTTTCCCTTGCTCAGCGCATGGTCTGCGTCATCAGCCATCGCGATCGTCTTATTCGGCGTCAGTGTCAGATAGGCGTTAACCGAGCCCTCTAACTGCCCTATCCGGCGGGTATATGCAAACGCCGCGTCTTTCGCGGTTATCTCTTTTTTTATTATCAGCTCCCGGAGCGCGTGGAGCGTGAGGCTGTACAGGTCCAAGTTTTTTCCTCCGGCTATTTTTCGACAGCGTTCTTAGAGTTGACCCTTACGATAATCGGCTTGAAGGATTTCATCTCTTCTTCGGTATAGCCCTCGTAGCAGAATATTATCACCTTGTCGCCGACCGCGCCCTTCCTGGCTGTGGGGCCGTTTAAGCATACCGTCCCGGAGCCGCGCTCGCCGGGCAGGACGTAGGTGGTGAAGCGCTCGCCGTTATTCAAGTTCGACAGGCTCACCTGCTCGTACGGGACCATGTTCGCGGCGTCCATCAGGTCCACGTCAAGGGTCAGGCTTCCCTCGTACTCGAGGTTCGAGTCGGTAACGGTCGCGCGGTGTATCTTGGAACGGAGCATAATTCTAAGCAAAGCAAAACCTCCAAAGACCCCACTTTCTTTTGGAGAAAAGAAAGTGGACAAAGAAAACCGGGCTTAAAACCCGGCTTTCTTTTGGGTACCTTTTCTTTCACCTGAAAGAAAAGGTACGAATTATTCAATTATCTTCGGCACCCTGTAAAAATCTCCGGCGCGGTCCGGGGCGTTCGAGAGCGCGTCGTCCGGCGAAAGCGACGGCCGCACCTCATCGTCCCTCATCACGTTATTGATGGGCAGCACGTGCGACGTAGGCTCCACGCCTGTCGTGTCCAGCTCGTTTAACTTGTCCACGTATGACAGTATGGCATCGAGCTGCCGGGTGGCCAGTTCCTTCTCCTCCTCGGAAAAAGTCAGCCGGGCGAGGTTGGCGACGTGCTCGACTTCGTTTACGGTGATTTTCATAGCGGCTCCTGCTGGAAACTCCCAGTAAAATATAGAAAATATCATATTTAGCGCGGAGTTTCAAGGTATAATTCGTTTTTATGTGATATAATTTTTAAATGCGCCGGAGAGACTTTGACATCCCGGGCAGGCCTGTCTGATTTGGTCTTGAAAGCTTTGGTTTTTAAATATAGAATGCTCCCCGGCGACACTCAAAAAGGGAGGGAGAGCTAAATGTACGATTTAGTGATAATAGGCGGGGGGCCGGGCGGGCTTACGGCCGGTATTTATGCGCAGAGGGCGAACCTGAAAACGGTCCTGCTTGAAAAAATGGGCATCGGCGGCCAGATATGCATGTCCGACGTCATAGAGAACTACCCGGGCTTCAAGAGCATAAACGGCATCGACCTGATGAAGCTCTTCGAGGAGCAGGCGAGGGCCCTGGGGCTTGAGGTAAAGTTCGCCGAAGTGACGAAGGTGGTGGACAGGGGCACCCATAAGGAAGTCATTACTTCCGAGGAGACCATCGCGGCGAAGGCCGTCATAATCTCGACCGGCGCCAGGCCGAAACGCCTGGGCGTGGCCGGGGAGGCGGAGCTTATCGGGCGGGGGGTCTCGTTCTGCGCCACCTGCGACGGTTTTTTCTTCAAGGGCCGCGAGGTCGCGGTAATCGGAGGAGGGGACGCCGCACTGAAGGAAGGGCTGTTCCTCTGTAAGATTGCGAAGAAGGTCCATTTAATCCACCGCCGGGACGCATTCCGCGCGGAGAAGATTACGCAGGACAAGGCCCATGGCCGACCCGAACTTCGAGTTCCATCTGAACAAGGTGGTGGACGAGATAAAAGGGGACGCGATGGGCGTGCAGGGACTTTTACTCTCCGACACGGTCACCGGGGAAAAAGAGGAGCTGAAGGTGGACGGGGTATTCGTCTTCGTCGGCATAAGCCCGAACACCGCGTTCACCGACGTGGAAAAGGACGACTACGGCTTCATCAAAACGGACAGGCTTCTGATGACTTCGGCCATGGGTATCTTCGCAGTAGGCGACTGCCGGGATACGCCGCTTCGGCAGGTGGCCACGGCTGTCGGGGACGGGGCGTTTGCGGCGTTCGAGGCCCAGCGCTACGTAGAATCGCTGGGGGAGTGAAAACCTTTGTTACCTTTTTGGAAAAAGGTAACGCCAAAAACTTTTAAACTTGCCCCGTTTTCTTTGGTTACTTTCTTTTTCGCAAAAGAAAGTAACAAAGGTTTTGATTATGCGTAAAATATACGACATATCGATGGGCATAAAAGACGGGATGCTGACATATCCCGGCGACCCCGGCGTCAGCCTCAGGAGGGAGAAGGAAATCGGCAAGGGGTCTCAAGCGAACCTCTCCATGTACTGCATAGGCTCGCATACCGGGACGCACGTGGACCCGCCATTTCACTTCTTCCCGGACGGCGATACCGCCGAAGCGCTGCCGCTTGACTCGCTGATCGGCCCGGCGGTAGTGGTGGAGGCCCCTGACGAAATAGGCCGGGATTTCCTGGCGGGCGCGGGCTTTGGTTTAGCTGAGCGCGTGCTCTTCAAGACAAAGAACTCCGCATTCTCCCAGGACCCGGTATTCCGCGAGGAGTTCGCGCATCTGACTCCGGACGGGGCGCAATATTTAGCGGAGCAGGGCGTGAAGCTGGTGGGGATAGATTACCTTTCCATCGAGAAATTCCACAGCAAGGAACACGCCGTCCACAAGATTTTTCTGGGGAAGGGTATCGTGATACTGGAAGGCCTGGATTTATCAAACGTGGAGCCGGGTGAATATACGTTTTTGTGCCTGCCGCTCAAGGTAATCGGCGGGGACGGCGCGCCCGCCAGGGCCGTGCTTATAAAGGAGTGACGTAGAATGCAACTGCCGACCGGCCGGATCGAGCCCGTCGAATTCATAGAGGGCCGTGCCAAGAGCGTATTGTTCATGGTGCAGGACTTCTACGGCCTGTCTCTGAAGGCCATCTCCGGGATATTCAAGAGGCCCCGCTACCTGGGCGAGGTCCTCTTCCAGATGGACGAGATAGGCGTCGGCTCCATACCCATCATCATCCTCACGGGTCTTTTCACCGGGATGGTCCTGGCGCTCCAGAGCGCGGTCCAGCTGTCGATATTCGGCGCGTCGATGTATATCGGCAAGGTCGTCGCGATGTCCATGATAAAGGAGCTTGGCCCGGTGCTCTCGGCGCTCATGGTGGCGGGGAGGGTAGGCTCCGGCATCGCGGCGGAGATAGGCTCTATGGTGGACACCGAGCAGATAGACGCCATGCGCGTCGAGGGCTCGGACCCCATAAAGAAGCTGGTGGTGCCCAGGCTGATCGCATGCATGGTGATGCTCCCGCTTTTGACCGTAATCTCCGACTCCGTCGGCATGGCCGGGGGCTTCTTCATCGCCATCAGCCAGTTCAATATCGACCCGGTGTTCTACTGGAAGTCGTCCTTTGACATACTGGAACTCCGCGATATCATGCTGGGCCTGGTGAAGCCGGTATTCTTCGGTTTCATCATCGCGATGGTCGGAAGCTACCAGGGCTTAAGGACCCACGGCGGCACGGTAGGGGTGGGCAGGAGCACGACGGAGAGCGTCGTTTACTCCTCCATCTCGATTTTGGTGATAGACTTCTTTTTAACGAAGTCGTTCATGTACATCTTTTAGAGTAACGCATGATCCGTTTAGAAAACATATGCTTAACGCTGGGCGGCGCTCAGGTCTTAAAGGACGTGAGCTTAGACCTGAAGCCCGGTCAGACGGGCGTCATACTTGGCGCGTCCGGCTCCGGGAAGACGACTATCCTCCGGCTGATACTGGGCCTTTTTAAGCCCGATTCCGGCAGGATATTCATCGACGGGGAGGACACGACCGGTTTCTCGGAAGAGGAACTCATGCCGGTCCGGGCTAAAATGGGGATGGTGTTCCAGGCGGGAGCGCTTTTCGATTCCATGACGGTGGGCGAGAACGTCGCCTACAGGCTCTCGGAAAAAGGCGGCCATTCGCCGGAAGAGATAGAGGAGAAGGTGCGGAGAAGCCTTCGGTTCGTGGGCCTGGAGGACTCGATAGACCAGATGCCGGCCGAGCTCTCCGGCGGCATGAAGAAGCGGGTGGCTATCGCCCGCGGCATCATAACCCAGCCGAAGATAATGCTGTACGACGAGCCGTCGGCGGGACTGGACCCGCTCAACTCGCACAACATAACGAACCTCATAAACCGTCTTCGGTCCGAACTGGGCGTGACCTCGGTCGTGGTGACGCACGACATCCCGCTCGCGTTCCACGTGGCGGACGAAATCGCCTTCCTGAACGAGGGCGTCGTCTGCTACAATGGCGATACGTACGGACTTCTAAAGACCGACAACGAGTGCGCCAGGGAGTTCATCAACCATTCGGCTGCGTGGACCCGAAGAACGGGGAGGAGCGGAGTTTTGCAAAGGGAGGCGCTTAGATGAAGAGCAGCAGGAGCATGTCCTGGTCCGAGCTGAAGACCGGAATAGTCATAATAATAGCGTTCATCCTGCTTGCCGTAGGGATACTCCAGGTCGGCGGCAGGACCTCGTTCTTTACGAAACGTTATACGCTCTTCGTGCGCATGGAGAACTCCTACGGGCTGAAGGTCGGGAGCAACGTGCGGCTCGCGGGAATAGAGGTCGGGAACGTGGAGGACATCCTGCTCCCGTCAGACAAAAATGATAAGCAGATAATCATAAAGCTTAAGGTCCAGAAGAAATACATGGACAGGATACGCCAGGACTCCTTCGTCACCATACGCACGATGGGGCTTTTGGGCGATAAGTACCTGGACATATCCGTGGGCAGTCCGCAGTACGCCGTCCTGCCGCCGGGTTCGACGCTCAACAATATCCAGGGGACCCAGCTTTCGTCGGTCATAGCCGGCGCGGCTTCGGGGCTTGAGAGCGTAAACGCGGTGCTGGGCCAGTTAAGGCATACGCTTGGGGACGTAAATAACGGCAAGGGCACATTCGGCTTGATGCTGAAGGACCCCAGGCTCTACGATCAGCTGGCAAACGCCTCGGAGAACCTCCAGAACCTGACCCAGGAACTGGGAAAAGGCAACGGGAGCCTGGGCAAACTGGTGAGGGATCCGGAGTTCTACAAAAACCTTGTCGAAGTATCGCAGAAGACGAAGGAACTGATGAACAAGCTTGATACCGGGAGCTTTGCCAGGCTCTCGGACGACAAGGCATTCTACGAGAACCTGCGCGACGTATCGGTAAATTTAAAGGATATTACCCAAAGCACGAAGGCGCTAGCGGATAACCTGAACAAGGGGAGCATCTCCCGCATCTCGTCGGACCCGGAGCTTTTTAACCGGGTGGAGCGGGTGTCAAGCAGGCTGGATTCCTTAATCGCCAAGGTCGAGAGCGGCCAGGGCAGCGCGGGCAAGCTGCTTACCGACGAGAAGCTCTACAACAACATGAACAAGTTCTTTACTGACGCGGACACGCTGGTTCTGGACTTCAAGGAACACCCGAAAAAATATATAAATTTGTCGATATTTTAGGAGGATTAATTATATTGATAATTCGATAAGAATAATTGTTTTGACTTAATATAACTAAATAAATATATTTGAGACTGCAAGCGCAGTGCCCGATGTCAAAAGGACGGGGTGTGGGGCTTTGGCAGTTGAAGATTTATAAAGCCCGCCCCGAGGACCGAAATTGGGGCGGGTTTTTTTTATCTTAAGTTATTTTTAACAGAGTAATTAAGAAACGGAGATAAAGATGCGCTATAGAATTTTATTGTTTGCCTTAATGATATGGTTTGTTTTTTCATGTAATATTTCGTATGCTTTTTCGCCGCAGACGTACGGATCACAGGAAACGTCGAGTGCGGATGTACCGAAAACTGTAGCTGCTTATGGTAATAGTTATGTTAATTATACTGGTGCTGCACCTGCCCCTTTCAGTCCACCTAAGGCAACTGAAGATGATAAGATTTTGAAGCAACTTCAATTTTCTTATTCCAAGGCGGTCCCGAGAGTTACAGTAAATGCATTAAGTTATTATATAAATCCAGCGGGAGACTTCACATTACCATTAAACATCTTTTCCTCTTATCAAGTTAAAAGCGTTGATAATCCCACCAACGTGGGAGACGCGTTACTCGATACATATGGTGGTGTGGTAAATGTGTCAATTGGTATTGATGTTAGCAAATTGTTCAACATGACCGAGAATTTTAATAATCTGATTTATAAGATTTCGGGACGGGATCCGTCTATTGAAGAGCATGTAAAGCCCATATATGATAAAAATGGCATTCGCACAAATTATAATTTACTTGGAGTGCCAATAAAGGACGAAAAAGGAAAAGCCATAGTTTATGCTAACCAGCAAGGCGACAAAGTGTTCGACGATACAGGTAAACCAATAATCTATTATAAATCGAAATACCTCATTCCAGATTATATATATAAAACGGGATACATTATTTTTGACGAAAAGGGGACTCCAATCAAGGTTAAGGAGGCTCCACAAAAAGAAGGCGAGTATGCTGTTAAGCTTGCAAGAACCCTTTTTAATGAAAATGATAGTGAAGCTGACGCGGTGGCCAAACTCAAAACTGTAGGCGTCGATCTGAGCGGGGATGATTTGTCCTGCAAATTAACGACCGAAAAAGAGCAGGAAATAGACGACGGCGTAAAAACCGCAGCCAAGGCCGGCAAGATCCCAGGAGTGGCCGTGGGCGAAGCACATAAAGCGCTCCTGGCAGCAAAAAATTATAAAGTTATCGATATAACTAAGGGATTTTTCCTTTATATTGCTGGTGGAGGCAAGGCGATTAAGACATTAACCGAATCAGATATTGATACTCATCCTGCACATTCCGAAATTTCTGATAAATATTTTCCTGAATGGTACGGTGCCATTATGGCAAAGTTCATTTTTCCTATAACAAGTGATTCCAACGCTCTTAATAGAGCAGGCGAAGCGACTGTGGGAGCGAATTTTGTATTTAATTATATAAATTCTCCTATATATAACGGCGAAAATGGAATATTTCCCAAAATTAAGACGAAATGGATAAGCTATGGCGACGTTTATGGAAGCATATATATAGATAACCAAATAAGTTTAGAAGGGGGCGCGACCCTTTACAACAATGTGAATAGTAGTATACAAAATATATACTATTTCAAAGTTGCATATGTACGATAGCAGCATGGGGATGGTTATTTTATCCCCGCCGCTTGTCAAATTGCCGACCACCACTATGTCCATCTGGTCCGGGTGCAGGTATTTCCGGGAGGCCTTCAAGATGTCGTCCTTCGTCACCTTGTGTATCGCGTCGTAATAGACCTCGAAGTAGTTAAGCCCCAGGTTGTAGTACTCCACCTGGGCGAGCAGGTCCGAGATCTTGGAGTTGGTGTCCATCTTCCGGGCGAAGCTTCCGAAGATAAAATCCTTCGCGTCCTGAAGCTCCTTGTCCGAGACCGGCTCCGCCTTCATCTTCTCTATAATCTTCAGGGTCTCGTCGATGGCTGTCTTCGCCGTCTCGTTCCTCGTCTGCATGCCGACCGTGTAATCGCCTGAATATTTGCGCGCGCCGAAATAGCTGTACGCGCTGTAGGCAAGGCCCATGTTATCCCTTATCTGGTCGAGTATCCGGGAGACGAACCCCCCGCCGCCCAGGATGTAGTTCATCACGTAAAGCGTGTAGTAGTCCGGGTTCTCGCGGGTTACGCCCAGGTGCCCCATCAGGATGTTCGCCTGGGTGATGTCCCTGTTTATGTAGTCGTGCCTGAGGGCCATCTTCGGCGGCGCAGGGATTTTAGGCGCCGGCACGTCCTTCTTCTTCCACTCGGCCATATATTTGGAAATAAGAGCCTTCGCATCCTTCGCGGTGATGTCGCCGACCACCGCCATTATGCAGTTGTTGGGGGCATAGAAGTCGTTATGGAAAGCCACTATGTCTTCCCTTGTGATGCCATCAATAGTGGACGCGGTCCCTTCGACCGGGCGGCCGTACGGGCTGTCCTCGCCGAAGACCATCTTCTGGTACGCCTTCTGGGCCACCTGCTCCGGTTCCTGTTCCTCGCGGATTATGCCCGCCTTGGTGTCATTTTTCAGCCGGTCTATCTCCGCCTGGTCGAACGTGGGGGAGATAAGCACCTTCGACAGGAGCGAGAAGCCGGTATCCAGGTCTTTTTTAAGAACCGTCAACTTAGCCGTAGCGAAATCATCGCCGCCGCCGACTTCCAGAGAGCCGCCCACGAACTCTATGGCCTCGGAGATATCCGTCGCGCTCATCTTGCCCGCGCCCTTTGTCAAAAGCCCCGCGGTCAGGTGACCAAGCCCGGCCTTGGCCGGCGGCTCCATCACCGAGCCCGCCTTTATTATCATGCTGATTGTCACCACCGGCAGGGCGTGGTTCTCCTTTACGAGCAGGACCATGCCGTTATCCAGCACGACCCTCTCCCCGATGGGGCCCTTGAAGCGGGAGATGTCGGTCTTCGGCCTCGGAAGCTGGGCCTCGGCGGTGGACTGCTTTTCCGCCGCGCCTTGGGCAAATGCGGAGGAGTTCAGGGCGGGCGCTGAAATCAAAACGAGCAGCAGAAGAGTCAGCGGCAGAAGTTTGTTCATTTTGAGAGTCCTCTCCATATTTGTCAGCGTACCTGTCAGCGGATCGGGCCGCCTTCGGCGGGCATGGCCGGGGCCATTTTATGCGTTATCGGGATCGGGATAAGCGTGCCCACGGTCCTGTTATCCGGGGTCAGGTATGTCTTCGCCACCCGCTGCACGTCCTGGGCCGTCACCTTCCTGATGCCGTCAAGGTAGGTGTTCAGGAGCTTCCATGAGGCGACGGACTCGTAACGCCCAAGCATCATGGCGCGGTTAAAGTTGGAGTCCTGCCCCATGATGAAGCCAGCCTCGATCTGGTTTTTAGCCTTCTGAAGCTCCCGGTCCGTCACCGGCTGGCCCTGGACTTTGTCTATCTCCCCGTATATCGCTTTCTCCACCTCGTCCGCGGTTTTGCCGGGCATTACGCCGGCGGAGAAAGAAAAGGTTTCCGGGTCCTTTGTGACCTCGTCGTAGTCCGCTTCGGCATACTGGGCGATCTGCTTGTCATAGACAAGGTCCTTATAAAGCCTTGCGCTCCTGCCGCCGGAGAGTATCGTCCCCAGCACGTCGAGGGCGAAGGCGTCCTGGTTCTGGAGGTTCGGCGTGTGGTACATGATGTCGACCGTCGGAAGCTGCGCCTCCTTCTTCAGATAAACCCGCCTCTCGCCCTGTTGGGGCGGCTCCTGCACCACTACCTTGGGCGGCTCCGGGCCTTTCGGTATTCCTCCGAACTTGTCCTTTATCTCCGCGATGGTTTTGTCCGCATCTATGTCGCCCACGACGACGATCGTCGCGTTATTCGGCATGTAATAGGTCTTGTAGTGCTTTCGGACGTCTTCGATCGTGTAGTTTTGAATGTTGTCCATCCAGCCGATTATCGGCCAGTGGTACGGGTGCAGGACGTACGCGGCGGCCTGGGTCTGCTCTCCCAGCGCGGCCTCCGGCTCGCTGTCCGTGCGCATCCTGCGCTCCTCCTCGACCACTTTCCTCTCGTTCTGGAAGTCCTTGTCATTTAAAAGCAGGCCGTTCATCCTGTCGGACTCGAGGTCGAAAGAAAGCCATATCCTGTCCGAGGCGAAGGTCTGGAAGAACGCGGTATAGTCCTGGCTGGTGAAGGCGTTGTCGCTCCCGCCGTAGCGCTGGACTATCTGGGAGAAGGTCTTGGGGCCGAACCGCTTGGAGCCGCGGAACATCATGTGCTCCAGCATATGGGATATGCCCGCCTCCTGGTACGGTTCGTAGCGCGAGCCGACCTTGTACCATATCTGGAACACGGCGACGGGCGCTTTATGCTCCTCTAGGAGCAGGACCTTAAGCCCGTTGTCCAGGACGTATTCCTTTACGTTCTCGAAACCGCCTTTGGCGAAGGCGGGGATGGACGTGCAGAGGAGCATAACTATCAAGAGGAAGGAAAGTGCGTGTTTTTTCATTTAAGATGGCCGCCTTTCAGTTTAATCTTCTGAATCCGTTTAATCTGCGGTTAAAAAATTTTTTCTTTTCAATGATGCGTCGTAAACCTCCTTGCGCGACAGCCCCGTGACCGCCGCGACCTCCGCCGAAGCAGCCTTCCTGGACAGTCCCTTCTCGCGCATCAGTTTATCGACCAGGGCCGCGGGGTCTTCCTCTGATGATGGGCGGCGGCTTACCCGCGGAGCCCTCGATGATCAAGGTAATCTCGCCCTTGACCGTTCCCCTGCTCTCCCCCCCGGCACCCCTGGCGCCGGGCTCAATCGTTTATAATTATATCAGAAATATTGCCGCGCAGAGTCTCCTCGTGAACCTTCGTCAACTCCCTGGAAAGCGATATCCGCCGCTCCCCCAGCGCCTCCCGTATGTCCTGAAGGGACTTCAGCAGCCTGTGCGGGGCCTCGTACAGTATTATTGTGCGCCGCTCGTCTTTCAGGGATTCAAGTTTTGCCAGCCTCGGAGAACGCCTTGAGGGGAGGAACCCTTCAAACACGAAGGAGTCCGTCGGGAGGCCGGAGATGGATAGCGCGGCGATGGCGGCGGTCGCTCCGGGTATGGGGATGACCGGGACGCCTTTTTCTATCGCCACGTTGATAAGGTAATATCCGGGGTCTGAAATGCCGGGCGTACCCGCGTCCGTTACCAGGGCGACCGACTGCCCCTCGAGGAGCTTTGCGACTATTACTTCCGCCTTGTGCTCCTTGTTATGGTCGTGGTAGCTGGTCAGGGTCTTATGGATATCGAAGCGCAGCAGCAGGTTCTGGGTGTGCCTGGTATCCTCGGCGGCGATGAAGTCGGCCTCTTTTAATATGCGTATGGCGCGAAGGGTGATGTCTTCGAGGTTGCCTATCGGCGTGGAGACTATATAGAGAGAACCGGGCAAAGGCATTTATTGTCTTATGGTTAATTAGAAGCTTCTGTACTTGTTCGTTATCGGGAACCGTCTGTCTCGTCCCAGCGCGCGCGGGGTGATTTTTATTCCCGGCGGGGACTGGCGTCTCTTGTACTCGCTTATGTCAACTAACCGGATTACGCGCTTCACCGCTTCCGGGTCGAAGCCAAGCTGGACCATCTCCTCGAAACCCACGGTCCTCCTCGACGTATGCTTTAAGTATCGGGTCGAGTACCTCGTAAGGCGGCAGGGAGTCCGCATCCTTCTGGTCTGGGCGAAGCTCGGCGGACGGGGCCTTGGTTATCACGCGGGCGGGTATCAGCTCTTTTCCAGAGCGGCGGTTCACGTGGCGGCAGAGCTCGAATACCATGGTCTTGGGCACGTCCTTTATGACCGCGAAGCCTCCGGCCATGTCGCCGTAAAGCGTGGCGTAGCCCGTGGACATCTCGCTCTTGTTCCCGGTGGTCAGCACCAGCCAGCAGAACTTGTTCGATAGCGACATCAGCAGGTTGCCCCTTATCCTTGCCTGGAGGTTCTCTTCTGTCACGTCCGGCGCGTGTCCGGCGAACGCAGAGCTAAGCATCTTCTCCATGCTCTCGTAAGCCGGGGCGATAGGTATTTCTATGACGGGGATGCCCAGGTTTGAAGCCAAGCGGTACGTGTCCTCGGCGCTCTCTTTGGAGGTATATCTGAAGGGGAAGAACGTCCCCTGGACGTTTTCGGCTCCAGCGTCACGCCCATCGGCTAAGCCCGGGACGGGCCAAACTCCTGGTGACGGCCCTCCGATCCTTTTTGCGTTACCTGCGGCATCGCGGAGAAATCTCGCTGGATCTGGCTGCCTGCGTGCCGATTGTACCCAATTGGTCGAAGTCCACATTGCCCAAGTTTCTCCCACCGGGAACGGTACAGCGCGTCGTGAATTGTTGTGATCGCCAGGCGCCTCTGGGCCGGCGGAATTACGCGATTTTACTGCTGCTCGCCAGGCTGGGCCTGCGGGCCGGAGAAGTTGTTGCGCTCAATCTGGAGGATATCGATTGGGAAGCCAGCCAGATGACCGTCCACGGTAAGGGTGGTCGATCAACACCAATGCCATTGCCTGCCGATGTCGGCGCGGCCATCGCCGCATACCTGCGTAACGGTCGGCCGCGTTGCTCCAGCCGCCGGGTTTTCATCCGCGCCAAGGCTCCGTTCGGTGGGTTTGCCAGTTCAGTGGCCATCTCTTTCATCGTGATGAGGGCTCTCGAAAGAGCAGGCGTGGAGTCGGCGCGCAAAGGTGCGCATTTGTTTCGCCACACGCTGGCCTGCGACCTGCTTCGGGAAGGATGCTCCCTGGATGAAATTGGTGAACTGCTGCGGCACCAAAGTCCCGACACGACGGCGATCTACGCCAAGGTGGACCTTGTTGCATTGCATTCGCTGGCACTGCCGTGGCCGGGAGGGAGTCGATGAGAGGTCTACGAAAAGGGATTTGCGACTACCTGATGTTGCGCCGTGGCCTTGGATTCAAACTGGTCAAACACGAAGCCGGACTGGAAGAGTTCGCATCCTTCCTGGATCGGAAACGCAGTACTCACATTACGAGCGAACTCGCGCTGGAGTGGGCAACTCTGCCTGCACATCACCAACCTTGCCAGTGGACTGCGCGGCTGACCATCGTGCGAGGCTTCGCCCGATACTGGAGCGCCGTAGATCCGTCGACGGAAGTTCCGCCTTTGGGCTTGTTGCCATACCGACCGACCCGCGCTCGGCCGTACTTCTATTCAGATCAGGAAATCCAGCAACTGCTGAAGGCTGCCAAGGCTCGGCCTTCCTGTGACCCGCTGCGGCCCTGGACCTATCACTGCTTCTTTGGATTGTTAGCGGTCACAGGCCTCCGGCTCAGTGAAGCGGTGAATCTCCATGCCGAGGATTTGGACTGGTCCGAAGGCATCCTCACCATTCGGGGAGCCAAGTTCGGCAAATCCCGTCTGGTACCGCTGCATGCCTCGACCTGTAAGGTCCTGGCCGATTACGCAAAACGGCGGGACCGTCGCTTTGGCCCGCGAGCAGAGGCGCACTTCTTCGTGAATAAGAATGGCAACCGACTGGACAAAGGCGAGGTCCACCGGATGTTCTACATCCTGTCTCGACAGATTGGATTGCGTGCTGCGGGGGGTGGTCGCGGCCCGCGCCTGCACGATTTTCGTCACCGATTTGCCCTCGAGACTCTGTTGCGCTGGTATCGCAACGGCGAAGATCCCCAGCGGCGCTTGCCGATCTTGTCTACCTACCTCGGGCACGCACACGTCACCGACACCTATTGGTATTTGACGGGCACACCGGAACTATTGGGAGCTGCCGGGAAGCGGCTGGAAAAGAGATGGGAGGGCCTCAATGCTGGACGCTAATTTCCCGGCCCTGTTGCAGTCCTTCTTTACTACTCGCCTCATGGCCCAGCGGAAGGTCAGTTCCCATACGATCGCCTCCTACCGGGACACGTTTCGCCTGCTGCTGCAGTTCGCACAGAAGCGGCTACGCAAGGCACCGTCCCAGTTGGAACTGGATAACCTGGACGCATCTTTCATCGGAGCGTTTCTGGATGACCTGGAGGCCAGTCGCGGCAACGCCGCTCGCAGCCGGAACCTGCGTCTGACTGCGGTTCGGTCCTTTTTCCGCTACGCGGCACTGGAAGCGCCGGTGCACGCGGGGACCATTCAACGTGTGCTGGCGATCCCCAACCAGCGACAATCCCGTGCCTTGGTGGATTTTCTAACCCGGCCGGAAATCGATGCCTTGCTGGCAGCGCCGAATCCGGCGACTTGGTTGGGACGTCGCGATCACGCTTTCCTCCTTACCGCCGTGCAAACCGGACTGCGACTCTCCGAGATGACGTCCCTGCGTCACGAAGACATTTCACTGGGCACTGGCGCGCATGTTCATTGCCGCGGGAAAGGGCGCAAGGAACGCTGTACTCCTCTGACCAAGCCCACTGTATCGGTACTCAAGGCCTGGATGCGGGAACAAGGCAGAGCAGATTCCAAGACTCTTTTCCCCAGTGTGCGCGGCGGACGCTTGAGCGCCGTCGGTGTCCAGCACATGGTCGCACGGCACGTGGCCAAGGCACGAAAAACCTGCCCTACGTTGGGCAAGAAACGTGTCTCACCTCACGTGCTTCGCCACGCCGCGGCGATGGAACTTTTGCAATCGGGCGTGGATCGCGCGGTGATCGCGCTCTGGCTCGGACACGAATCGGTCGAAACCCCACGGCTTCCACCGCGACGGCGGCTACAAGGGAGCTGTCTATCCCGCCGGAGAGCGAGACGACTACTTTGCCGAAACCGTTCTTCCTGACGTAGTCGCGCGTCCCCAGCACAAGCGCCTGGAAGACCTCCTCCATCGGCTCGAACGGCTCGTTCAGCTCCGGCGGCCTCATCTTCTGCCTTTCCGGCCTTGGCAGCGCGGGCACGAAGACGGACCGATGGCCCTCGTCCTTGTGCAGGTATCGCTCGACCCTGCTTCTGGGGTCTATCAGCCGGGCATGGAAGACCGATTCGAGGTCCAGGTCCACCACGACGAGCGCCTCCTTGAACTGCGGCCCCTGGGCGATAAGCTTCCCCTGCTCGTTCATTATCATGCCATGCCCGTCGAATACCAGCTCGTCCTGGCCGCCGACCATGTTGTTATACGCCACGATCGCCACGTTGTCCGCCGCGCGCGCGGTGAGCATATGCCGTCTGAACTTCCACTTCCCCTTGTAGTACGGGGAGGCGTTGATGTTTATTATAACCTCCGCGCCGGATAACGCCTGGCTCCGGAGCGGCCCGTCCGGCAGCCAGATGTCTTCACAGACGTTCACGCCGATTTTGACCCCGTTAAGGTCGTAAACGGGGTAGCCTTTACCGGCCTGGAAGTATCTGTACTCGTCGAAAACGCCGTAGTTCGGGAGGAAGGTCTTGTGGTAGACGTCGATTAATTTACCGTCGGAGATGAAGGCGGCGGCGTTATAGATGTCTTCGGTCCTGTCCACGAAACCGACGACGGCGGCGATGCCTTTGGCTTCCGATACCACCTCGTTTAAGACGGCGAGGTTGGCGTCGATAAACGAAGGCTTTAAAAGCAGGTCCTCCGGCGGATAACCGGTCACGGCAAGCTCCGGGAACGCCACGACGTCAGCGCCTTCCTCCTTCGCGCGGCCGATATAGGAGGTGATCTTCTTCAGGTTCCCTTCAAGGTCGCCGACGGTGCAGTTTATCTGCGCCATCGCCAGTCTCAAGCTTCTCAAAACGGCTACCTCCGGCCCGGCTTTGCCCCAGGCCTCTCCTTTGAAGGTTTTATACCCCGCCCGCCGTCGGTACTTTCGCGGACTTCTCTCTCGGCCATCATGATAATATCACGAAGCGGCATGGACGATTTCTCCGCCGCCAGTTTAACGTCCTCGTATTCAGGGACGGCCTTCAATATCTTTCCGTTTCTTTGTCCGACCTTCACCCGCACTCTCCCGCCCGGAGTCTCTATTTCCTTGAATCCCCGCGCAAGCTTCCTGCGCGAGTACTCCACGGTCCTTACTCCGAAGGTGGTGGTCTCTTCCATTATTATATCGATTATCGCCGATTTTTTCCCCGGCTCCGAAAGTGCCGAGAGCGTCACCGCCGGACGCGACTTCTTCATTATTATCGGCGTAAGCCATGCGTCCAGCGCACCCGCTTGAAGAAGCCGTTCGATGACGTATTCGTAAACGCGGGGGTCCATGTCGTCTATGTTAGTTTCGACTAAAACTACGTTATCTTCTTCATAATCTCCGCCGCCGCGCATGCTCTCCCATGAAAACCCTGAGAAGGTTGGGCATGGCCTTAAGCTCTATGTCTCCCGCGCCGGAGCCTGCGGCCTTGACCTCCATCAGCGGCATCGGGCCGAACCCGTCCGAAAGAGTCGCCGCCAGCGCCGCGCCCGTCGGCGTGGTCAGTTCGGCGGGGACATCCGACTGATAAGCCGGTATCCCCTTTATCAGCTCCGCCGTGGCCGGGGCGGGGACGGGCAGGACGCCGTGCGCCGTCTTCACCGTTCCGGAACCGAGGTTCAGGGCGGAGAAAAATATTTTATCCAGCTTCAAGCATCTCTACCGCGAGGCAGGTCCCGGTAATATCTATTATGGAATCCACCGCGCCGACCTCGTGGAAATGCACCTCCTCCATACTCACCCCGTGCGCGACTGCCTCGGCTTTGGCAAGCCTCCCGAACACCAGAGCCGCGCGCTCCTTCACACTGCCGGGGAGCTTGGATTTCTTTATTATCTTTTCAATCTGCGGCAGGTTCCTCTGCGGCTGGGGCGATGTTATTTTTACGCTGAACTTGGTCCCGGCAAGGCCGCCGCGCTTCACTTTTTTAATCGAAGCCGACCAGCCTTCAAGCGGCAGGGTTTCCATCTGCTCCCGCCATTTTTTAAAATCGCACCCGCGCCCATCAGAGAGCCGATCAGCATGTCTCCGGATATGCCGGAAAAACAATCGAAATATGAAATTTTCAATTCATACCTGTAGGGGCCGTAGATTCCATGTAGCTGCGCCGGGGCTCGCCCTACCGTTTCTCCCCCAGCATGTTTATTCTGTGCGCCAGGAAACCCGCGCCGAAGCCGTTGTCTATGTTCATCACTGCTATACCAGGGGCGCAGGAGTTCAGCATCGTAAGGAGCGCGGCGATGCCGCCGAAGGACGCGCCGTAGCCCACGGAGGTCGGTACGGCGATGACAGGCTTGTCCACCAGGCCCCCGACGACCGAAGCGAGCGCCCCGTCCATACCCGCGGCGACCACTATCACCCGCGCCCCAGTCAGAAGTTCTTTTTTACCGAGCAGCCTGTGGATGCCGGATACCCCGACGTCGTACATCGTCTCCACCGTGCTCCCAAGGGTCTGGGCGGTAACGGCGGCCTCTTCCGCGACAGGTATGTCCGTGGTCCCGGCGGAGACAATCAGCACCACGCCCTCAGTCGGCGGGTGTTTCTTGTGCTCTATGACAACAGTGCGCGCAGGCTCGTTATACCGCGCGCGGCGGTCCAGGGCCTTAAGCGTCTTGTAGGCCTCTTTGTCCGCCCGCGTGGCCAGCACGTCGGAGCGCTTCGCCAGCATCGCCGAAGCGATTGCCCGTATCTGGGCGGGGGTCTTCCCTTCGCAGTATATGACCTCCGGCGCGCCCTGCCTTAAGCTTCTGTGGTGGTCCACCACCGCGAACTCGATGTCCTCGAAAGGCAGGTGCCTAAGCTCCACCAGGGCGGCCTCTATATCCGTCCTGCCCCCCCGCACATCTTCCAGAAGCTCTCTCAGTTTTGCCGGGTTCATCCAAGCTCGCTTTTTAAGTCCCTCGTCATAAGGTCCTTCACCACCCGCGCCGCCTCTTTTCCTTCGTAGAGCAGGTTGTACACCTGCTCCGTTATGGGCATCCGGACGCCGTATTTTTTTGAAAGCGCCCAGGCCGCCTTCGTCGTGTTCACGCCCTCGGCCACCATCTTCATCGCGGACAGGATATCGTTCAGCTTCTCGCCCTTGCCGAGCCTGTACCCGACCGTGCGGTTACGGGATAGCTCGCCCGTGCAGGTAAGCACAAGGTCGCCCATGCCGGACAGTCCGGAGAACGTGAGCGGGTTCGCCCCCATCGCCATGCCAAGCCGGGCTATCTCGGCCAGGCCCCGCGTTATAAGCGCGGCGCGGGTATTGTGCCCGAAACCAAGGCCGTCCGAGCATCCGGCGGCAATGGCCACCACGTTCTTCAGCGAGCCGCCCAGCTCGACTCCCATCACGTCCGGGCTTGTGTATACGCGGAAATAATCCGTGCTGAAAATTTTTTGGACATGTTTCGCGGTTTGAGGTTCCTTTGACGCTACCGATACCGCCGTCGGCATTTTATTAATCACTTCTTTTGCGAAGCTTGGGCCGGAGAGAAATGCCGTGCGGTGATGAAACTCCTTCGGGAGCACGTCCTCCATCACCTCGTTCATCGTCATCAGGCTCTCGTTCTCTATGCCCTTCGAGGCAGAGACGAAATACGCGTCCGGACGGGCGGACTGCGCCAGGGTCTTAAGCAGCCCGCGGGCGACATGCGAAGGCGTCACGGTGAGTATTATAGATTTCTCTTTAGCGGCTGTGGCTAAATCGGAAGTTACCCCATTTCCGGCAGGACATGGCCCGGCAGGTATAGGTCGTTAATGCGGCTCTTTTGCATCCGCTCGCGCAAGGTCGTTCTCGTATACCCAGAGAGTGACGTCGTGGCCCTTATCCGCAAGGAGCGCCGCCAGCGTCGTCCCCCAGGCCCCGCCTCCGATTACCGCGATTTTCTCAGGCAATGAGTCAACTCCAGTCAAGGTCCCACAATGGGACGAACGAACATTAGACGACCGAGATGGTAAATGTTGGCGAAGTGAATGTCCATGCGAGAAACTATCTCTAGCGAAGCGAGTTTTTCTCGCATAATGAACGAGCCTTACATTTACCGGAGGGGGCCTACAGAGAGTGAGTCCCTTGCGGGACTTATCCCTTGATTACCCCTATCGGTTTCAGCTTCGCTACCCGTTTGGCTATCCCGGCATTATGCACGACATCAACTACCTGGTCAATATCTTTGTAAGCCTCCGGAATCTCTTCTTTTAATGCGTCCCGGCCCGTGTAGCGGACTGTGACGCCCATATCCTCCATCTCCCTCTCTATCGCCCTGCCACGGCATGCCTTCACCGCCGCCGCGCGGGACATCACCCGCCCGGCCCCGTGGCAGGCGCTCCCGAAGGTCTCCTTCATCCCCTTTTCCGTGCCCACCAGTATGTATGAGTTCGTCCCCATGTCGCCGGGTATGATTACGGGCTGGCCGATGTCCCTGTAAAGCTCCGGCGTCTCCGGATGTCCCGGCGGAAACGCCCTCGTCGCGCCCTTTCTGTGTACGGCGAGCGTCATCTTTTTCCCGTCCACCTCGTGCTCCTCGAACTTCACGATATTGTGCGCGACGTCGTAAATCAGCGACATGCCGAGGTCGCGAGGCGAGAGGTTCAGCACGTGTATGAAAGGTCTCCCGCGACCAGTGCATTATCATCTGCCGGTTCGTGAACCCGAAGTTCGCCGCCGCCCGCATGGCCGCCAGATAGTCCCGGCCTTCCGGCGAGTCGATCGGCGCGCACGCAAGCTGGCGGTCGGGGAGGTTAAAGCCGTACTTTCGCACCGACGCCTCCATCACCTTCAGGTAATCGGTGCAGACCTGGTGGCCGAAGCCCCGCGAGCCGGTATGTATCATCAGGGTTATCTGGCCCTCCCATAGCCCCAGGGCGTTCGCCGCCTTCTCGTCGAATATCTTCTGGACATATTGGATCTCGGCGAAATGGTTTCCGGAGCCCAGCGTCCCTAATTGTCCCTTGCCCCGTTCATACGCCCTGTCCGAGATTTTATCCGGGTCCGCGCCCTGTATACATCCTCCGGCCTCGATGCGGTCCAGGTCGTCCGCGCTCCCGTAGCCGTTTTCCACCGCCCATTTAGCACCCTTTACCAGCATCTTGTCGAAGTCGGCCTGGGAGAGCCTTAAATCGCCCTTCGCGCCGACGCCCGTAGGGATATTCGCGAAAAGACCATCCACAAGGGCGCGCATCTTGTCCTTCACGTCCGCGCGGGAGAGGTTCGTCCGCAGCATCCGGACCCCGCAGTTTATGTCGAAGCCGACCCCGCCGGGCGTTATGACGCCGTCTTTTTTTGGATCCGTAGCCACGACCCCGCCGATAGGCAGGCCGTACCCGAAGTGCATGTCCGGCATGGCGAGCGAGGCCTTGACTATGCCTGGCAGCATCGCGGCGTTGGCCACCTGCTCTATGGACTGGTCCGTCTTTATCAGTTCCATCAGGGCGTCGTTTGCGTAGATGATCCCCGGGACGCGCATGCCGGCCTTGTAGTCCTTCGGCACCAGCCAGCGGTAATCGTCAAGTTTCTGAAGCTTAGGAGACATAATTATCCTTAGTTCGGTAATATCAGGCTCATTCTCGATTGTGCGTCATATATCATACACGACGACTGTTCTATATCCGTCCGGCGTCCGTTCCACCTTCAGCATATGATATGTCACCGCCTTCACCGGCGTCTTTATCACGTGCCGGGTCAAGGTCTATCGCCTCGCCCTTGACGACGGCTTTGAGCTTCCCTCCGCCCGTTTCGGTGACATGAAATTCTTTCAGCAAGACCCGCTTCGCATCGAATAAAAACAGAAGCTCATTTAAAAAATCCACCAGGAGCTACCTCGTCGTCGGCTCCGTCCGCCTCGACGGTAAACTCCTCTTTCGCCTGTACCCCGTCAAGCTCCGCCATCACGTCGAACATCCCCTGTGCCTGGGCCTCGAAGGCCTCGGGCAATGTACTCCCATGGGACGTAACTCCCACGTCCGCAGTCGTCCCGAATATCTCATAACCGCTTGGCCATTAAAAAACCCTTTGTTTTTACTTATTTTTTTATTATATACCCGGCTGATGCCATGTCAAGCCTGCGGCATGTTTCGTTGTTGCCCAAAAAAACGCTATATGTTAATATCCGGGGCGGAACTTTTCTTAGCGTCATTAAATGAGCTGCTACGCCATTTTGCTGACTAAATAAAGGAGGCTTTATATGTCCAAGATACAGCGCGCGCTCATCAGCGTGTCCGACAAGACCGGGGTCGTCCAGTTTGCCAGGAAACTGAGGAAGATGGGCGTGGAGATACTGTCCACGGGCGGCACTGCGAAGGCGCTCCGGGACGCGAAGGTGAAGGTCACGGACGTGTCGGAGTTCACCGGCTTTCCGGAGATGCTGGACGGGCGCGTGAAGACCCTGCACCCGAAGGTCCACGGCGGGATACTGGGGATACGCGGGAACAAGGCGCACATTGGCCAGATGAAGGAGCACGGCATCGAGCCTATCGACATGGTGGTGGTGAACCTCTATCCGTTCGAGGCGACGATAAAAAAACCGGATACGAAATTTGAGGAAGCGATAGAGAACATAGACATCGGCGGCCCGGCGATGGTGCGTTCCGCGGCCAAGAACTTTAACGACGTGGTGGTAATCGTCGAGCCTTCCGATTACGACCTCGTGATAGCCGAGATGAACAAAGGGGATGTAACGCCGAAGACGCGGTTCATGCTCTCCGCGAAGGCATACTTGCACACCGCGAAATACGACTCTATGATATCAAGCTTCTTTATCGCGGCAGGGGCAATTGAGACCGAATATCCGCTCTTCCACAAAAAGGAGATGAAACCGGCAAAGGGCAAGGCGTACCCGGAAAAAGTGCCTTCGATGTTTTCGCATCTGGCCGAGGCTGAGAGCAAATTCGAGATGTTCTACGACCTGCCCGCTCATCAAGGCGCAGGACTTGAGATACGGCGAAAACCCGCACCAGAAGGGCGCGTTCTACAGGGAGCCGCTCCTGACGGAACCCTCCGTCGCCACCGCATGCCGGATACAGGGCAAGGAGATGTCGTTCAACAACTTCCTCGACGCGAACTCAGCGCTTGGCCTGGCAAAGGAGTTCGACGAGCCGGTGGCAGTAATAGTGAAGCACAACAACCCCTGCGGCGTGGCCACGGACCCGAACCTCTGGGAGGCGTACGTCAAGGCGCGCGAGATAGACCCGGTATCCGCTTTCGGCGGCGTGCTCGCGTTCAACCGCAAGGTGGACGCGGAGACCGCGCGCGAGATAACGTCCACGTTCGTCGAAGTGGTAATCGCGCCGGGGTTCGATAATGAGGCGCTGAAGCTCTTCAAAAAGAAGCAGGCAATCCGCCTCCTAAGCCTTGGAGACGTGGATATAAATAGCGGGACAAGGCGCAGCTTCGACATCAAGCGCGTCGTCGGCGGGATGATAGTCCAGGACTGGGACATGGGAAAAATCGAGAACATCAAAAAACTGCCCGTGGTCACGAAGCGCAAGCCGACGGCGGACGAGTACAAGGGCCTGGCGTTCGCGTGGAAGGTGGCGAAGCACGTGAAGTCAAACGCAATCGTGTACTCCTACGGCACGCACGTCATAGGCATCGGCGCGGGCCAGATGAGCCGCGTGGACACTACACGCCTCGGCGCGATGAAGGCGCAGTTCCCGACCAAGGGCGCGGTGCTTGCGTCGGACGCGTTCTTCCCGTTCAGAGACGGCATAGACGAGTGCGCGAAGCACGGCGTCACGGCGATAATCGAGCCGGGCGGCAGTATCAAGGACGACGAGGTAATCGCCGCCGCGAACGAATACGGCATCGCGATGGTATTCACCGGCATGAGGCATTTCAGGCATTAAAATGATGCAGGGCGCGAATTTGCGCCCTCAAACGTTCTTTTTGCTATTTTTGGATTTGGCGGGTTTGCGAGGCAGGCGGATTCCTTCGATTGCCGAAGAAGAGCGGACATTAATATCCAGTGCCTCGTAGTAGAGCTTGGGGTTTTTAAGGTAAGGGTTAGTTTCAGCCAGAGATTTCTTCATTTTTTTATGATAGCATAGAGCCTGCCGGGAAGTAAATAGAACGAACCGAGCGTCAGGGTCAAGCACTATCGGGGTAAATAAATAATGATGGATAGAAGAGAAGTCGATAAAATGCTTTCCGAAGCAGTCCAGCATTTTTGGATAACCAGATTAAAACAGGGGGCAAAACAAAAGACGGAAGGAAAGGCGGACCAGGGCGCCAGATGCGAAGTTACTGGCGGCGCGCAGATGGACGGCTTTGTAAAAATAATTAAAGATGCGATCTGTTCAAACGGCTTTGAAGGGAAACATATTTTCGAAAAAACATGTATTCAACTGCCAGGATATTTTAGAGCCTGAAAAGCAATGGGATTTGGCAATAGTTAAAGATGGTAGTTTAATCGCCGCCATCGAAGTCAAATCTCAAGTCGGTCCTTCCTTCGGCAATAATTTTAATAATAGGACAGAAGAGGCTTTAGGCAGTTCAGAAGATTTATGGACTGCTTATAGAGAAGGAGCATTTAAAACCTCTCCCCAACCCTGGGTTGGCTACCTGATTATTTTAGAGGATTGTGAAGCATCACAGAGACCTGTAAAATCGTTTGAGCCTCACTTTGAAGTATTCCCTGAATTCAAAAAAGCATCATACGCAAAAAGATATGAATTATTTTGTAGGAAATTGATTTTAGAGAGGAAATATACATCGGCAGCTTTTATAATATCTAAAAGAGATGAAGGAACAAAAGGAGCAATATATGGAGCCAGCGACTGATTTAACTTTTTATAACTTTCTTAAGTCTCTTCAGGCGCATGTTGGAGTATTTATATAAATGATTTTAACTGAGCATAAAATATATTGCCATGATGCAAGAGATTTATCTTTTATAAAAGATGAGTCTATTCATTTGGCCGTTACCTCTCCGCCATACTGGAATCTAAAAAAATATGAAGAAAACGCTGAGACAACTGGGCCATATAGATGACTATGAAAATTTTATCCATGAATTAAATAAAGTCTGGAAAGAAATTTTCCGAGTTTTAGTCCCGGGCGGGAGATTAGTGTGCGTAGTGGGTGACGTATGTTTATCGAGAAGAAAAAATAACGGTAGACATGTTGTAGTACCCTTACATGCGGATATAGCAGTTTCATGCCGTAAAATAGGGTTCGATAATTTAAATCCAATTATATGGAATAAAATATCCAATGCTTCATATGAAGTTAAAAGGGGTAGTAAATTTTTAGGCAAACCTTATGAACCCAATGCCATTATAAAAAACGATATTGAATTTATTTTGATGCAAAGGAAACCGGGCGGCTATCGTAAGCCAACTTTAAGACAGAGAGAGTTAAGCAAAATTAATAAAGAAAATTTTCAGAAGTGGTTCCAGCAACATTGGACCTTGACCGGAGCCCCGACTAAAAATCATCCCGCTCCTTTTCCATTAGAACTGGCAGACCGCCTTGTCCAGATGTTTTCTTTTGTCGGTGACACAGTATTGGATCCTTTTTTAGGAACGGGCACGACTACTTTGGCATCTATAAAAAACAACAGAAATAGTATTGGTTTGGAAATTCAACCAAAATATATAGAACTGTGCAGAAAAAAAATTGAATCGGAGATAAAAAACTATCCTGCGACTTATGAAATATTCTGTAATGAAATAATAAACAAAGAAGCTTTCTTAGCGTTTTCATTTTAATTCCGGAGGTTTCATGAAAGTCCTTGTAGTCGGCGGTGGGGGAAGAGAACACGCGATGGTGTGGAAGATCGCCCAGAGCAGAAAAGTCAGGAAGATATTCTGCGCGCCGGGTAACGCGGGCATAGGGAAGATGGCCGAGTGCGTGAACATAAAGTCCGACCGCGTCCACGACCTCCTGAACTTCGCGAAGTTCGAAGGAATAGACCTGACCGTCGTGGGGCCGGAGGCGCCGCTGACCCTGGGGATTGCCGACCTCTTCGAGAAGGAGGGGAAGAAGATATTCGGGGTGTCGAGGGCCGCGGCGGAGCTGGAGGGGAGCAAGGTATTCGCCAAGGAACTGATGAGGCGCTACAACATCCCGTCCGCCGAATATAAAGTCTTCTATTCGCCCATCGAGGCGGAGGGCTATATCCGGATGAAGGGCGCGCCGATAGTCGTGAAGGCGGACGGGCTTGCCGCCGGCAAGGGCGTCATCGTCGCCGCCACGGTAGAGGAAGCCGTCGAGGCGGTAAATTTGATAATGCGCGAGAAGGCGTTCGGGGAGTCCGGGAACCGCGTCGTAATCGAGGAGTGCCTTAAAGGGCGAGGAGGCCTCGTTCATGGCGTTCACGGACGGCGAGACGGTCGTGCCGATGGCGTCCTCGCAGGACCACAAGCGCGTCTTCGACGGCGACAAGGGCCCCAACACCGGAGGGATGGGCGCGTACTCTCCCGCGCCGGTGGTTACGCCGGAGTTGCAGGAGCGCGTGATGCGCGAGGTGATGTACCCGGCGGTGCGCGGGATGAAGCAGGAAGGGATCCCGTACCGGGGCGTGTTGTACGCCGGGCTGATGATAGGCGAGGAGGGGCCGAAAGTGCTGGAGTTCAACGTCCGCTTCGGCGACCCGGAGGCCCAGCCGCTCCTGATGAGACTGGACGGCGACCTGGTCGATATCATGCTGGCCTGCGCGGAGAAGCGCCTCACGCCGGAGATGGTCGGCTGGAAGGACGAGGCGGCGGTATGCATCGTCGCGGCGTCCAAGGGTTATCCCGGCGAGTACCAGAAGGGCACGCCCATACACGGGCTTGAAGAGGCCGCGAAAGTCCAGGACGCGATGGTCTTCCACGCCGGGACGGCGGACAGGGACGACCATGTGGTAACCAACGGCGGGCGCGTGCTTGGGGTTACGGCCATCGGCAAGGACGTGGCCGAGGCGATATCCCGCGCGTACGAGGCTATCTCCAAAATAAAATTCGACGGCATGCACTACAGAAAAGACATCGGCGCCAGGGCGCTGAAAAGGTCGTAGCGGTACTATGAAAATCCTGGTATCGGTCCTTGGCAACATCAGGACCATCCCGATGAACCTCTACGTCCCCCGGACTCTGGAAGCGATGGGCCACGAGGTTTGTGTTTTCGACTCCGGCATCCATGGAATCATCCCGGGGCTCCTGAAAAAATTCTCGTCCCGCCGGAATTTAATCCAGTTCATGGACAAAAAGACGCTGGGGACGGTAGAGAGATACAAGCCGGACCTGTTCCTTGCCATATACGGAGTAAACCACAGCGTAGAACTGATAGACAAGGTGAAGGCGATGGGCATCCCCGCCGTCTGCTGGTGGCTTAACGACCCGTTCCAGTTCGAGCGCTCGACCGAGAGGGCGGCCAAGTTCGATTTCTATTTTACCAACTCCAGCGGGATACTGGGCGAGTACTATAAAAGGGGGATAAAGAACGCGCACTACCTTCCGGTGGGCGTTTATCCGCCGGTCGCACAGGAGGCTCCCTGGCCTTGAAAAAAAGTACGACGTAAGCTTTTCCGGGGACTGGTGCGTGCCCAGGGAAAAGGTGCTTGGCCCGGTGGCGGAAGATTTCGGCCTGTCGATTTTCGGGCCGTGGAAGAAGAAGCTAAAAAAAAGCTCCGCTCTCAGGAAAAGTATCGTCAAAAACGGTTTTTTCACGACCGAAGAGATGGTCGGGATATTCAACCGCTCGAAGGTAGTCCTGAACGTGCACAGCTGGCTGGAAAAATTCGAGTTACGGAGTAAACCCCCGCCTGTTCGAGGCTAACGGCTGCGGCGCATTTCAGATATGCGACTGGAAGCAGGAGATACCGAAGCTGTACGAGGAGGACAAGGAAATAATCCTGTACCGGACTGTCGCGGAACTGAAGGAAAAGCTCGCCTATTACCTGCCAAGGGAGAAAGAAAGGATAAAGATAGCCGACAACGCCTTGAAACGAAGCCTGGAATGCCATACTTACGAGCACAGGATGAAGGAGATGCTCGAAGTCTGCGGTCTGTAAGAAAACCTCCCGCCCTTGCCAAACCACGGCGCCTCTGCTAATATTAATAGAAATTCTTAACACATCACACGTCTGCATTACAACCTAAAAGGAGGATAACGATATGGCGACTCAGGATAATTTGAAGGCGGCATTCGCGGGCGAATCTCAGGCGAACAGGAAATATCTGGCATTCGCGAAGAAGGCGGACGAGGAGGGTTTTTCGCAGATAGCGAAGCTTTTCAGGGCGGCCGCGGCGGCGGAGACGGTGCACGCGCACAACCATCTGGGGGTGCTGGAGGGCATAAGAAGCACGACCGAAAATTTAAAAGAGGCGATAAACGGCGAGACCTTCGAGTTCACGAAGATGTACCCCGGTTTCATCAGCGAGGCGGACTCCGAGGGGGCGAAAAAAGCCAGATGGAGCTTCAACGTCGCAAACCAGGTGGAGCAGATACATGCCGGCCTTTTCCAGGAAGCGCTTAAAGAAATGTCCACAGCCGCGCCCTCGGAGGATTTTTACGTCTGCTCGGTCTGCGGAAATACCGTCATGGGTGAGGCGCCTATGAAATGTCCTATCTGCGGGGCGGAGCACGGCCAATTCCTGCGCGTGGAATGATATAATTACAAAAAGGGGCAAAAAGCGCTGGAGGTATGAAGATGACAGACGAAAAAGACATTCCCTGGATAGAAGACCTGGAGGAGGCGAAGAGGACGGCGAAGAGGTCCGGCAAGCCTGTTCTGCTGTTCTTCCACTACAAGTACTGCACCGGCTGCATCAACACGTTTAACAGGGTGCTTAACCGTGACGACGTGGCGGACGCGATAAAGGGCGGCTTCGTCCCGGTGCTCCTTGAGACCTCGGAGAGGGAGCGCGAGGTGGAGGCCTATAACGTCGAATGGACGCCGACCTTTATAATAGCTGACGAGTCGGGGCTGGAGAACGAGCGATGGGAGGGGTTCCTGCCGGAGGGCCCATTCCTGGCGCACCTTGACATGGGAAGGGGCAGGATAGCCCTGAAGAAGAAGGATTACTTACTGGCCGAAGAGTTATTCGATAAGGTGGAAAACAACTTCCGGAATACGGACCAGGCGCCGAAGGCCGCTTATTATGCCGGGGTCGCCAGGTACAGGGCCTCGGAAGACCCTTCAAAGCTCACGGACGCTTACGAGCGTCTCAGGGGTATGTACCCGGACAGCGTCTGGACGATAAAGGCGTCGGTATGGTCCAAGGAGAACATCGAAGGCCTGCGCGCCGCATAAAATCAAACACTCGGTAAAATTAAAAAAAGGGCGGCCTTTTCGGCAGCCCTTTTTAATTTGGTGGCTGGGGGATGGGGACTCGAACCGAAAGTCTTGATCTGACGAAAATGATTCTTTGTTTATACTGATTAAAAAGTAAGCAATTTTGCCGGGACAGTAACTGCATTAGAAGAAGGCGGACTCTCAACAGCTTTTCCCCCAGTATCTTACCACGTGCTGTGGATAACTTTCTTTGAACCGCCATCCCCGATAACCTGCCGTCAATGCAGCTGATATACTTGAAGTACAGTTGCAATATCAGGAGGGCCGCCATATGTATATCAGGCAAATAGGTGGGTTAAAAAATTTCGATTCCGCAATTATATATGTTCGTCAAGACGTTAGGAATTAAAGAAAGTAGTTGGCGAGGCTTAGACGCTGCCCCAGTGGCGTACGCGCCCTGTGTCCATGTGCACGAATTTGGGGTATATGCCCGCGCCGCCTGCCTCCAGGGAGCGTACCGTCCTGAAGAGATCGCGGTTAAGTGTGCCGGGTATTGTAAAGTCGATGGCCTGGCCTTTCATGTGCATGCTCGATCTTGCAACTCCCGATGAATTGTGCGCTAGAATTGCGTTGTATGCCGGGGAGCGGTAACCCGATATCACCTGCAGCACGTTCCCGCCGCCGTGCGCTCTGTCAACCGTGCAGAGCAGGTCAATAAGGGCGGGGTCGATCGGGTGCACCTCGTTGTTGTAGTGGCACCTCAGGAAGTGGTTTATCCTATCTAACGCCTCTGGAATGTATCCCCCCGCGTCCCTGTGGGCCACGGAGATATATTCGCGCGTGTGCGTGTTGTACATCCGTACGGTTTGTCCAGCGTCATTCTCGGCGCTTGCAAAAGACCCCGACGCCCCGATATACAGGGCGGCGCCCAGCAAGCCCCTGATAAAACCTCTCCTGCCAATCATCCGCATTACTCCTTGGTTATATCCTCGGCGATGCCGGATTTCTTGCCGACAACGGCTTTCACCGTGTCCCAGTTTACCCTATTGGAGGCGTTCGCATCGGTTATTTCGGCGGACGCAATCCCATAAAGGTCTCCGACCTTGCCGTACGCGTCCTCGTGCACCTCTAGAAATACCCTGCCGGAGTCCGTTATGGCAACCTTGACCGGTTCATAAATAACGGCCACCCTCTCGCCCCTGGTCACGCTGTTAAAGTACTTCTCGGCGTCGCCCGGCTTCAGGCGGATGCAGCCGTGGCTGCGGTAATTGTATATTGATTCCGGCCAGATTGTCTCGTGGATGAGGTACTCCCTGACCGAAAGCCTGACTTCGAACCTGCCCAGCGGATTGTCCTTGCCCGGCGGGACTACATCCTTCACGGGCTCGCCTTTCCGGGCCATCTCCTTCTGTATGAGCTTGGGGACGTGCCAGGTCGGGTTCTTCGCCTTGCCTATCACAACGAACTCTCCTGCGGGCGTCTGCCAGAGGCGGTTTCTCATCCCAACCGCGACCGGGTAATGCGCTACAAGATTCCCGGCCTTGAATTGGTAAAGCGTCCTGTCCGGTATGTTTATAAGCGTACCGTCCGCGACCTTGTCTGGCACTATAGTCCGGCGCAAGGCGCTGAATCTGTCGCCAGGATGCAGAAACTTTTTCCTTTTGTATTCAGGATTCTGCTCCAGAAGGCATTTCACCTCTACTCCGGTAATGCCGGCTATCTTCTCTATATAGTCACCCTTGACAGCCTCGTAAGTTACGTGCTCCTCCAACACCTCCCTGTACACCGCATTCGCGGTCGCCGGGCAAACCATCAAGACAAAGATTGCCATTATGGAGATGCTGTTAAATTTCACTGAGAACCTTTACGGGAAAAGAGATTTTTCATTTTAACAGAACACATGTGTCTTTTACAAGAATTTAAAGATGCGGGGGATGCGCCGGGACTTCTCAAGAAGGCCCTCAAGCACGTATGACAACACGACTTGTTATAATTAAAGGTATAAGCACGGAGGTTAAAATATGAAACTTCTGGTGAAAATAATAATAAGCTTGGCGATGCCCATTGTCTTGTCTACCGCTTTTTGCGGCGATGCCCAGGCGCGCGGGTGGGGTTTTCGTGGAGGGTGGGGGATTGCACCCTATCCGTATCCATATCCATATTATGACCCCTACTACTATCCGCCATCTTATTACTACGCTCCCGATTACGGCGAGCTTAAAACCGACGTTGAGCCGAACAAGGCAGAGGTATGGGTTGACGGAAAGCTATTTGGTTTCGTCAAAGACTTCGACGGCCCGATAAACCACCTGAAACTCCCGCTGGGCATGCACAGGGTGCAGTTCAAGGCTCCCGGCTACAGGATCTTCAGCGTAAACGTATACATCGCACCCGGCAGAACAAGCGAGGTTGAATACAAACTGGAACCTCTCCCCTCCGGACTGCCGCCCAGCCCCAAAGAGGGCAGCCAGTAAAAAGGACGGGGGACGAATGATTCACCCTCAAACTGGGTCATTATTTGCAGTCAATCGACAGGGTTTTCCCCCCTAGCGCTCGCGCTCCCAGCCGCTGTCCTTATGCCAATGGCGTCCCTTGTAAGTGAGCTCATTCGGGTAGCGCTCCTTCGGCAGGGGCCGCCAATCCGAGCCGCGCCTTGAGCGGGAGTAGTACCAGGCGTCGTTGTCGTACCTGTAGTAATAGTCGCCGTAGTAATAGTAAGGTTCGTCGCCCAGCTCCACGGAGGCCGGGAGCGGCGGCGCTATTACTTCGGGCTCTCCGTGCGGTCCTGGTACGACGCAGGCCGCAAGCAGCGACAGTCCTATAAGCACGATAAAAAAACCTTTCATTTTTATCAGCTTCACAATCTGCCCTCCGGCGGTTTCCGGTTTCAATTCTTGTTACCGGCCGGTTGGCCAGTGTATTCGCAATCCGCTATTTCCTTAAGGCCTACCTGCTCATCCACCAACTCCAGGTAAAAATGCCTTGCAAGAATCGTCACGGGAATAACGTTGAGTTTTACATAGCGCGTCTGTCCCTTATCCAGCGTGAAACTGACGTTGTCCGCCACAGACATTTTTATATCCGCGGTGTAGTTTCCCGGCGGGAGGTCCTGATAAAAAAACCCGTTAGCCTTGGCCTTCCACACCTCTTGGTTGTAGTTGGCGCCGGTTAGGACTATCTCAGGCCGTATAGCCGGGGCAATTACCGCTGTCCTGTAAAAAAATACCCTGCCCATGTCGGGATTGCAGGCCGGCATGCTGGCCTGCATGGCTGAAAATTTGGGCCCGGATGCGCAGGAGGCGAGTAACCCGACCGTTAAAAACAAGAACGCGATATAAGAAACCCTTTTCATAAGCTTCCTCCTGTAGGCAGCAGTTTTGCCGGCTTCCGTGAAGTTGTCGGCGGCGTCGCCGGTTTTTTGCATGATGCCTTCTTTGAAGCTCTTGTTCTACTTATGAATATAATATGCGACTTATGGGCTGTCAATTGTGAGCTTCAGGGAGCACATCCGGGGAAAGGCCTTAAACAAATGGTCTTAGAGGTTTACAGGAGCTACATCCCAAACGTCGAGGATGACAAGGAAAAGATCAGGGGGTACTTTGGTGAAGACTTCAAATAAGAGTGTAGAGGAAAGAGACTTCCGTTTACTTTACGAAAGTCCTGCGAAAGTCCCTCGATCTACAATTGCAACCGATTGATTATCCGGTGTATTTATGGCTGGGGGACAGGGACTCGAACCCCGATAGGCAGATCCAGAGACTGCTGTCCTACCATTAGACGATCCCCCAATACGAGCCGCTATATTACCTAAGACGAAAGCTTTCTGTCAAGGCCATTCTTATCAGGCCCTCTTAATGCGGGCATGCCTCCCGCCCCCCTGGCCCCTCGCTAACTTAAGTTATTACGATTATAAAAGATTGACGGTTTTCCCAACGGGATATATGTTTATCTCTAAGGGAGCGGCATTGGAGGCGGCACCGTCATCTATGCAGGAGACGACGGTGCAAATAAACATGCCGCTCCTTTTTTTGTCACCACCGTAATGATGGCTTATTTATGCTATCGACAAAATAGCCTTTCTTAGTCTATCCAGGCTCGTCTCCTTACCCAGGATTTCCAGCGTCTCGTAAATGCCGGGGCTTACCGTACCGCCGGTTACCGCGACACGCACGGGCTGGGCAACCTTCCCCATTTTGAGCCCGGTCTCCTCCATCACCTGGTGGAAAACCTTCTCCAGCGCTTCGTGGTCGAAAGCGGGAAGCTCCTCCAACAGCGAGACAAGCCGCTCCAGCACCGGCTTCGTCTCCGCCGTCAGGAACTTCTCCGCCGATTTGGGGTCCAACTCGATTTCCTCGACGAAGAAATATTTCGACAGCTCCGCCATCTCGACTAACGTATGGCTCTTCTCACGCTGGGCCAGGACTACCTTCTCAAGCCTGTCCAGGCTCCACAGGTCGTCTCTCGCGTCCGTCCCGTACCGGCCCTCGCGCATCTCCGTAACGACTTCGGGCGGCGCTAAATCCATCTCCGCCAGTATCGGCAGAAGGAGTTTCCCGATCTCGCGCGGCGATTTATCGTTTATCCAGTGGTGGTTTATCCATTTCAGCTTGTCCGGGTTGAATATCGCGGCGGAGGAGGAGACGGTGTCCAGTGAGAAATTTTCTATCATCTCGTCTTTGGTAAATATCTCCTGGTCTCCGAACGACCACCCCAGGCGGACAAGGTAGTTCACCATCGCCTCCGGCAGGTAGCCCATCTCCTTGTACTGCATTATGGAGGTCGCGCCGTGGCGCTTGCTGAGGCGGGCCTTGTCCGGCCCCAATATCATGGAAAGGTGCCCGAACTTCGGCAGGGCGTATCCCAGGGCGTCGTACATCTGCATCTGGCGCGGTGTGTTGTTCAGGTGGTCGTCGCCGCGCAGCACGTGCGTTATCCCCATGGTGGAGTCATCGACGACGACGGCGAAGTTATAAGTCGGCCATCCGTCCGAGCGCATGATGATGAGGTCGTCGAGGACGGAATTGTCGAAGATCACCTCTCCCTTTATGAGGTCGTCCACAACGGTTTTTCCCTCCGAATTCGCATTGAAACGTATTACCGCCTGCCTGCCCGGAGGCGGGGTGGAAAGGCCTAGGCAGCGCCTGTCGTACTTAGGCGGACGGCCCTCGGCCATGGCGGCCTTCCTGCGCCCCTCAAGCTCCTGGGCGTGCAGTAGCATTTATAGGCGCGGCCCGACGCAAGGAGCTTATCGACGTGCTCGCGGTAGAGCGCAATGCGCTCCGTCTGGCGGTACGGCCCGTGCGGCCCTGGGTTGCCCGGCCCCTCGTCCCAGTCCATACCGCACCACTCCATCCC
>CAVTDB010000018.1:0-40774 GCA_963733375.1 Nitrospirota bacterium
CACCCCGGAATCAGCGGTGAGGACGGTCCCGTGCGGGCCTTCGAGTGTCCGTATAAAGCTCTTTATTGCGTTATACTGATATACTATATTTACACGATATATGCAAGTCGTATAAACATTAAAAATAATACTGATAATGAATACACTTAATTGTCCGGTCCATGCGCTCCATGCGCTCCGGCCCTACCTGCCCTTTCTTTTGCTGTGGAGCATATTTTGGAAAGGCCTCGCGTTATGGCACTCGGGAAGACGGGGCCAGGCATGGTGGTTCGTGATACTCATCGTGGTGAATACGGTTGGAATCCTTGAGATCATCTACCTCTTCGCAGTCGCCAAATTGAAACCGTCGGAGCTTTTCAGCAAGAAGGTGTAAGGCGCCGCCCGGCGTACTCTCCGCGCCCCTTCCGCCACCCGGCCTAAGCCCCCCACCCCCCTCCGCGCGCCCGAAGCCCGCTAGGCGGGTGGAAAAGGAAGAAACAATATAGTATGTGTCCCTAATTTCCTGAAGGTAACGAATTCAAAAAATTAATTTACAGGAGGCAACCTAATGCAAAACCGTCTAAAGGGGTAACCATGATATCTTTATCATCCCCCAGTACGCCCGTATAAGTTAAACCCATATCATATGAAACACAAGGACCCGCGATACCGGAAAGAGCAAAGGTGACAGAGCCTTCACCTCCAGGAGGTACGTCATAATCCATTGATACCGGCGGCGCGTTACCGGGAAAGCTGTAATAATAGCATATTGCATTTGATGTAAACTGCAAAGTGCCTTTATGCATTGTTTCATTAGAATTATTTTTAAATCTAATTGTGCATGAATTGATTACATTGTCGGAGCCGTACTGTAAGCCGTTCTGGAGGCTGAATGATGCCCCCTCTATTTCCAGGTTGCCTAACGTACCTGCAGCAGTAAGCGTTGCATCTTTATTATCTCCAAGCGTGCCATTATAGGTTAACTGCAATTGCAGGGTGTCGCCATTCCAAAAATCCATATCGGGAAGCGTAATCGTATAGGCATCGCTTGACTGGCCGGAAGGTATATCCGACTCTAACCCTACGGTGTCGCCATATATAGGATTGCCAGAGGAATCTACAAACACAAGGGAAATGGTTGAACCATCCGCGTACATTGTTTTGCCTGTGTCATTCTTAATTTTAAAAGTCACTCCGTTAAGCTGCACTCCGCCGTCCCCGAAAGCGTCAACAACCCAGACATATCGTGGAGCTATTTCTCTAAGTGAAATTCCCTGCGCACAGTTGAATGTCTTCGCCGCAACTGAGTCATTCTCAAGCCCCAGCCTACCGCGATATACGAGCATGTACTGAACATTTGTTGAGCCGGACGGAATGGGATTGGAAAAGGTGAAGGTGTATTTATAGGTATCGATAGAAGTGTCGTTGCCGGAAGGGATGTTTCCGGTGAGATTGACGTTCTCCCGATTTGCCATAGACGGTACTGCCGGTACTGTCCTGATAGCTGTACGAGACCACAAGATGCGAGTTATTCACCGCATAAATATCCTCGCTGGGGGTGTTGTTTTTTACTTTCAATGTCATGCCAGTGATAACTGAATTGCCGCTGTCATCCGTCCCCGTCGTTGCCGCCGCGTCAATGGCGTCTATCTGGCCGCGGAAGAAATATTGAAGGAGAGCAGAGGAGTAAGCAATAGCATCCGGAAGTAGTCTCCTTGCGTATGCGTCGTAGCATTGCTCATCCAGCGCCTGGTCTTTTAGATTGGTTAATAAAACATAATCATACGATGGAATGTAGTTATGGACATACCAACCCAAAAATCCATCTGTGGCGAGTGGATAACCCGCATCGCCCTCACCACTTTTATAATAGTAAGGTCTATAAATAGTCATCCCTTGGTCAGTTCCTACAGGTAGATCCATTATAGTAGCGCTGGAATATGCAGGATACGGGTAATCACTAAAAATAGTGTCTTCGCTGAAGAAGTTGGCGTTAGAATATTCAGCCAAGCCAACCGAGTCGAAGGGTGTTATTCCGGGGTTGGTCCCATTATAAGAGTCAGTATCGAAGAGGCCCGCTACGGGAATGGTGGCGTATGGGTTATATCCTACCCTACTCAAGAGATAGGGGCTTAAAGGAAGGGCGGGCGTGTTTACAATCGAGGTAAACTGAGCTTGTTCGGCAGGTTTCTTGCTGGTCCTCATGCTTTCAACCCAGTCTTCGTAATTGTATACATAATGGAAGTCATTCCGTGTATGTGCCGGAACGGATGCATCTTGTATAAGGTGCATCAATTGCCCCAAACCGCGAAAACAAAGTGAATAGAAATTCGCTTGTGAAGTATCGCTTGGGGCAGTCAGTGCCCAATAATAATAAGACCGCACGTCGTTCCATGAAAAATAACCGTTGATTGGCTGGCTCTGGAGCGGATATTGCGCCCAGACGGCGGAAGAGTTGCCAACCCCTTTGAATCCAGCACTGCCCCAATCCTTTAAAGGGTCGTGGAAGTGGTTCATCGAACGCGTGTACATCGGTTCGTCTTCGAATACACCGCCATCGGCTATCCAATTCCATACTTGTTCTCCATTATAGTAGTTTTGTACGCCGCCTGAAATATTTAGATTATTCTTAAGATACGAATCTAAGGGAAAACCATTCCACCAGTTGCGAGCTATACCTCCATTCAAGTAGGAATGCGTTTGCTCTTCTAAAGCGAATGCCATATTGTTCATGGCAAATAGTATGACACAGAGAAAAAAGATTATTTTCTTGGCGCTCATGGGAGTCTTCTCCTTATCGTTTTACATCGATACCGAGGTCTTTCAGCTCGGAATTGAGTAGGTTCAGAAACTTAGGGGTTTTCTTAAAAGGTGCTCTTCCCAACTCGCCTACCGATCCTTCAGCGTCGTTAGCCGTTCTCAATCGTTCTTCCTTTGTTTTTAGCCTTGGCAGTTCCACCACTGTGCCTTGAGCTTGAAAATATTCAGATGGGGTCAGGTGGGGCGCTATTATTTTAGCGTGAGGTCCAGGAAGCGGGTCATATTTAGGATACGAGCCGTATCCCGGCTTATAGATTGTAAAGAAAGGCCCTTTAATGTATCTGATCCCTATAATTGAAAGAAATCGTTTCGAGGAAATCTCAAATTCTCCATTTTTATCTGTAAGAGTTTCTGCCGCATCAACAAAACCAGTGTCAGTACCTGCGGGGGTGCCAGTTTCTCTTATCCACACCGCCACTACCGCCGCACCCTCGATCGGCTGTTTCGTCTCGGCGTCTACAACTTTTCCACTCCACGGGCCGTGAGCGTAACAGCCAGTCGAGGGAATCAGTAGAACTGCAAATATTAAAAAAAGGATAAACCTATTCATTAACTCCTCCTAAAATGATTTAATCCTCCAAATCCCATCCTCGTCCTTGACGAATAGAACATAGAACGAGTAGTCCTTTCCGTCCTGAGTGACTCGCATATCACCTTCGGCGGCATTGCCCATTGTCTTCGTTATTTCCATGTCTCCCATACCGGATATAGCCTGGGCCAGCACTCCTGCATCCTTCAAGGCTTGAAATTGTTTCTGGTAGGCATCACGGGTGCCAAGCGAGAAATATTCCGCCGCGCCGCTTATATCGCCGGAAGTCAAGGCTGTTACCATACTATTCCACTTTGCCTTCAAATCCGGCACCGGTGCGACATTTACTATGGTGGTTTTGGAATATTTGTTACCGTTCACATCCGTGATGGTTATGGTCGGAAAATAAAGCCCGTTAGCGCTGTAAACGTGGGGACTGCTGAAAAGCGCATCCGATGTTTGCGCGGAAGCGTCCACTATGCCGTCCCCGTCATAATCCATTTCGTAAAGTGTTCTAACTATGGGGATAGAATCGCTTTCGGTAAATGTAACCGAGAGCGGAGCTTGTCCCTCGCTTGGGGAAGGGGTTAAGTAAACTGACGAAGCAGTCGGATTCAAAAGTGTTACGCTGGCGGAATCCACGGCCGTTTCGTTTGAGCCGTCCGTGGCGCTCGCGGTAATGGTATTTTCGCCTTCCTGCAATGGGACATCGACAATCGCAAAATTTTTGCCGTTTACTTCAGCCGGTATGCCGTTTACAGTAACGCCGACCTCCGCGCCGGGCTGATCGTCTATAGTGCCGCGTATTATAGTCCCGTAATCAGTTATTGTACTTCCATTTGCGGGATTCGTTATATGTACCTCAAGGCAGTGCATTACGCCCGCTACCGTAACGGTTATTTTGGCACCCGGTTTGCTCTGGAGCTTTATGGCAATTACGTTGCCTGTCTTGGCTATGCCGTAAACCGGCTTCACGATCGTTGCGACATTCTGGTTGAAATCTTTTTGCTGGACCACGGTGAAACCATTAATCGATATAGTCCCGCTTGAGATCCTGTTACTGCCGTCGGCGTCGCCGTTGTTCACTGTAATTGTGAAAGTCCCAGTCGGATCGCAAACATCGAAGCTCCCGGAGAATGTATTGGGAGCGCCCGTTGTCCGTATATACGTCTGCGGTCCGAATACAACCTTGCCTTCATTTGCAAATGAATACTTGCCTGCAAGCAAAAAACACATCACCAAAATAATTATTAAAGAAAGACGCTTCATCGGATTCTCCTCCCTGCGAGTAAATAAAAAAAAACGCCTACCCTATTTTTTGATAAGAGAGTAGGCGCGCGCAAATACATACTTCGGCAAACGCCCAGCCATAAGTAATGCTACCTTTAGGCCGACGTCTTTGCGCCCTGCTCTTTCGAAACAGGTTGCTCTTATCGGTATGGCTATTAAATTTTTAATTAAAAAATCTACTCATTAAAAATGAGTATGTACTTATATCATGGCTAAAGAAAAATAAAAACCTAGTATTTTTACTAGGATTAAATATTTATCATATTTTGGAGAAATTAGGAGAAATTTAGAGGAGAAATTAGAGAAATTAGGGACACATCCCATATTTTTCCCAGCTCTTAATAACTCCTCCTGCTTAAAACCCCAAACCAGCCTCGGCCAACATTTATTCATATATAAATGGAAAAATCAACGAATTTCATCCGGTATCGAATTCGTGACATCTCCACGAGCGGCACAATGCTTTTAGGGGGGGTAAAGGCGGGTTTTTGAGACGCCGTTTTTTACGTGGCCGGAGGGAATTTTGCCCTTATTACACATGGAGTTACGCCCGTAAAACGAGCGGTTTCGGCGGCACGGAAATCACGTTATCGCGCGCTCTAACTGATTGAAAATTAACGATTCTTCTACGCGCCTTAACGCGGTTTTCCCGCTTAATGCACCATTAAATCAAAGGTTATTTATCCGCGACGACTTAAAACTACAGGCGGCAAGCCGCCGGAAATGTAATCCTTGCAAAACAAACGGATTTTTATTATAATACTTTATGGGGGGCGCTAGGCTTCGACGGGAGCATCGAGGCTTGGGTTGCATGCCGGGTTCCACCGACCCGTAACCAGGTGGACAAAACATACTCGCCAATACACACGAGTACGCTTTAGCCGCTTAGGCGGCTAACGCCCTTCCGGTTCCACGTCAGCGGGGGCCGGAGCAGGGTGTCATAATCGTTGACTTTTTCCCGCTTTCCTTCCCGCGAGGGCGGGCTGAGACCACGGTCGGGACAGCCTCTAACGAGTAGCCTGCCGGTGGGCGACTCCAGAGGTTAAACGTTCGCCGGATAAGCATGTAGTAGCTCACTGCCAAGGGTTTTCGGACGCGGGTTCGATTCCCGCCGCCTCCACCAATTTCATTCTTTTCGGTACGTTAGCCCATCTAAGCATAGCCTCTTCTGAATGTGCACACAAATCTGCACACAGGAGAGGTCCGCCGCAGTCCTCCTTATTGACGCAGGGGTTCATCCTGCTAAACTATATTTAGCGGGCAGTTACCCGTGGAGCGATACATCATGCCCAGCGGCGGTCGTATAACCAAACTCTTCCCGTTCCTTATCTGGTGGCCGGAGTTTGGTAGGAGGACGTTCAAGTCGGACCTCATCGCGGGACTTACCGGCGCGGTGATTGTCCTGCCTCAGGGCGTGGCCTTCGCAATCATCGCGGGGCTCCCTCCTCAGTATGGCCTTTACTCCGCCATTGTCCCGGCAATCGTCGCCGCGCTCTTTGGCTCGTCCCGCCACCTGATATCCGGGCCGACCACCGCTATATCGCTAGTGCTCTTCTCCACCATAAGCCAGTTTGCGGAGCCCGGAGGCGCAAACTATATCCAGATGGTCCTGACGCTCACCTTCCTATCGGGGGTGGTGCAGCTCGCGCTCGGCGCGGTGAGGCTCGGAGCGCTGGTCAACTTCATCTCCCACTCGGTCGTCGTCGGGTTCACGGCCGGGGCCGCGATACTCATTGGCACGAGCCAGATAGGCGGGATGCTGGGGGTGTCGGTGCCAAAGGGCCACTCCTTCATCCGCACATGGCAGGCGTTGTTCACGCTCATTGCGGAGGCAAACCCCTACGTCGTCGCCATAGCCGCCGCGGCGCTCATCTCCGCGGTTCTCCTCAGGCTTTATACGCCGAAGCTGCCCGGCATGCTTGTCGCCATGGTTCTCGGGAGCGTGTTGTCTCTGTTTCTCAACGGGGCCTCCCACGGCGTAAAGCTAGTCGGGCCCCTCCCGTCCAGCCTGCCGCCGCTTTCATCGCCGGACCTGTCGCTTCGCTCGATGCGCCTTCTATTCCCAGGCGCGCTCGCAGTCGCCATGCTGGGCCTTGTCGAGGCGGTGTCGATAGCACGCTCGGTCGCAACGCGCTCCGGGCAGCGCATCGACAATAACCAGGAATTCATCGGGCAGGGGCTATCCAACATCGTCGGCAGCTTCTTCTCCAGTTATGCCGCATCCGGCTCGTTCACCCGCACAGGTGTGAGCTACTCCGCCGGTGCCAAGACGCCGATGTCAGCCGTGTTCGCCGCATTGTCACTCATGGCCATGCTCCTTTTCATAGCCCCGCTGACTGCCTACCTGCCTATTGGCGCAATGGCGGGCATACTGGTTTTGGTCGCGTACAACCTAATTGACATACACCACATAAAGACCATCGTGCGGACCAGTAGACAGGAGGCGGTGGTGATGGTTGTGACGTTTCTGTCCACGCTGTTCGTAGAACTCGAATTTGCTATATACATAGGCGTACTGTTGTCCCTGATGCTCTATCTCAACCGCACCTCGCATCCGCGCTTCGTCACGCTCGTGCCGGACCCCGAGGCGCAGCGGCACAGCTTCAGGAACGTGGAATACCACCCTACGCCGGAATGCCCGCAGTTGAAGGTACTGCGGGTGGACGGCTCTCTCTTCTTCGGCGCGGTGAACCACATGGCGGAAGAGATAGCCCGCATCAGGCGCGAGTCCCCGGAGCAGTGCCACCTGCTTGTAGTCGCAACCGGTATAAACTTCATAGAACGTCGCGGGCTGTGAGATGCTCGCGGCTGAGGCGCACCGGCTGCATCTGTCGGGCGGAAAGCTTTATCTGAGCAACCTTAAGCACGACGTCCGGGAGGTATTGGAGCGGGGCGGTTACATTGAGAAGATAGGCGAGGAGAATATATTCCACAGCAAAACCGAGGCGCTTAAAGAGATAGTACAGCGGCTCGACCCGGAGCGATGCAGGCTGTGCACCTCCAGAATATTCCATGAGTGCGGGGAGCGGCCGAGAGAAATGTAAGGAGATACGCCAGAACAAGCTGAGGAAGCTTGAAAACGAGGATAAAAAGGCAGTCGGCCTGGAGGGGGCATCTCAGGCAGACTGCCTTTTCTATCTTATCTATTTTGCGTTGCGCTCTAAGAGCCCATCAGAGTTTTTCGCCACGGGATTTCTCTAACTTCGTCAACTTTTTTGCATAGCATTCTTTACCCTTCGTCATGCAGGTCACCTCGACCTTGTCCCCGGCCTTGACTTTCTTGCTTTGCATCTCCTTTATATTGAATGTCGAGTCCTTGCCGTCCTCGCCGGTCAACACCATCTCGCCCTTTTTGCGGTCTATTGACTTAAGCGTGCCGGTGACCTTATGAATACCCTCGAGCCCGCAATTTTTCTTGGTGGCACAGGGGTTCTTAGGGTTAACGGGCGCCGGCTTCACGGTTTCGGCGGCAAAGGCGCCCCCGATAAAAACAATAAACGTCAGCACAGACAGGATGGCAACCAGATATTTCCTCATACGCACCTCCTTGTTATCGCCTCGTATATAGTGCCCCCCTTGCGCTTTGATTTCAATTATAGCATGGTTAACAAGAACCGACCTCGGGGGTGTGGCGTTAAGTCCACAAAAAAGAATTTTGCGGCAATCGGCGCCCGGCTCATGTTGCGTTGGCCGGACTTGTGGCGTCGCCTGAGTGCGCCTCGATGTTTTTATTCATACCCGGCTGTCTGCCGGTTATGATCTGCGACATATATGCCGATAACAAGCCGCCCACGCCGTCTCCGCCCTGCACGAGGAGGTCAGGGGTTATCTTTATATTGCCCGCCGAAATCTGTTTGGCTATCTCTATGGAAGTAACAGCCTGCTGGCCGAGCGCCTTGTTCTGCAACTCGTATGCCTCGGCTGTGGATTTGCCGACAGCCAGTATCCTGGTCGCCTCCGCCTCGCCTTTCGCCTTTATCCCGGCTGCCTCGCCCTGGGCCTTCAACCTTATGCTTTCCCCTTCGCCTTCCGCGTTCTTTATGGCCATCTGTTTGTTCTGCTCGGCCACCTTGACGCCTATCTCGGCCGTGACGAGCGCGGTCTGCTGGTTGGCCTCTGCCCGGGTCTTCTCGGTAGCTATGCGCGTCTGCTCGGCCTGTTGCTCCGCCTCGTACATTGCGCGCTGCTGCTCGGCTATTATCTTCTTGGTTTGCGTGTCCATGAGTTCCTGCGGCAGGTTTATCTGGCATATCAGAACGGACACGCACTCCACGTGGTACTTCGCAAGCTCCAGTTTGGTGCGTTCCTCGGCCTTCCTCTGCTCCTCCTGGCGGTCCTGCATGAAGTTCATCGCGGATGTGGAAGATGCCTGGTTGCGGAAACTCGAATCTATCATAGGATGTATGACATGCAGTATCAGGTTGTCAATCGAGCCTATTTTTGAGACCATGTACGGCGCCTGGTCCGGACGGACCCTGACCACCACTTTGACCGAGACGTCTATCGGGAACCCGTCTTTCGATATTACCTTTAGTGGGTCGAACCGGGTCTCTTGCGAGTTGTCCCAGTCTATGGTGATGTTGGTGGTGTCCAGGATGTAGGCTATATAGGCCCGCCTGTTCAAGTAGTACCGCCCGGGGCCGGCCACCTCCTGCTGTATGCCCCGGAATCCCTTGGGCACCACATAGCGCTCAAAGCCCTTGCGAAGACGGGTCTCAATCTTCTCCGCGGTCTCATCGCTTATCTGCTCGTCTTCTACCCGTATTTCAGCCGTTTCCGCTATCGCGGTCGGCTCCGCCCCAACGTTCGATACCAAGACCGCGACCTGCCCCCGCTCTATCACCGCAACGTCATCAAGCTCTATTTTGAACATCAGCGGGTTTATGTAATAGGTGCCTGGTCTCAGCACATCGTACTGCGGGCCCCTCTCGCCTCCCTCGGCCAGGAAACTCGACGCGTCCTGATAGTCGTTATGGTTTTGCACAGACTTCGCCACGTACTCGCTTTCAGGCAGGGGGTCGCCGTCAAGGGCGGTTACAAGCCCGACCTTGTTGGCGGGTATTACGGTGGCGTCGTAGACCTCGACCTTGAAGAGGGCGGTGTTTATTCGGTAAGTGCCGGGCAGAAGGATGTCTATCTGCGGGCCTTTCTGCCCCTGGTTGTTCAGGAAGGCCTGGCCGTCCTCGAATTTCGAGTGCCCTTCGACATGCTTGGCGAGCAGCCTGCCCGCCGGCATGGGCTGCCCGTCCATCGAGGTCACCAGCCCTACCTTACCCTGGTCTATAATTATCGCGTTGCCCTTTATCATTCTGAAAAGGACGGGGTTGATCCTGTAAGTGCCGGGAGGCAGTATCTGTATTTGCGGCCCCTTCTCGCCTCCGTTGGCAAGAAAGGCTTCCCCGTCCTGAAACGAGTTATGCCCCTCAACCACCCTGGCGAATATCTTTCCCGGAGGCACGGGGTTGCCGTCGATTGACTCCATCAGCCCTACCTCCAACTCGCCGATGGATGTAAACGGGTACTTCGTCGCGTGGTACAGGAAAGGGATAAGGATATGAAGTCCCGGCCCCAGGGTCATCGCCTGGATGCCCACCTCGCCTTCCATGGCCACGACGCGCCCCTGCGGCATGCCCCGTCCGATGTACTTCCTCTCCAGGACCACAAGTTCCCTGCCGCCGACAATGACAACGGACATATAAATCAGGAATAATACCGCAAGACCGATTATTGCGAAAACTGCGTATACAAAGTACGCTTCCATATTTATCCCCTTTTACCGGTCCCGATGGCCAAAAAAACTTCTCTTTGGTATAATCCGGTTCTTGACAGTGCAAGACTACATCAAGTTACGGTAACGGTCAACAATAATTACTTATTTCAAGGGGCAAGCCTCAAGGCGTATCCTCGCGGTTTTGGCTCCATGCAGCGCAAATTCCCCGCGCTTAATGAATTCCTTAATCGTCCGCGATGAGTATTTTCGGCAGGTTCTTGCTTAAGACGCCTTTGGTCCTTTTTCGGATAGAGGAAGGACGACCGTAAACTTCGCGCCGCCGCCCTTGCCGTTCTCCGCGCGTATCAGCCCGCCATGCGCTTCCACTATCCCCTTGCAGATGGCAAGCCCGAGCCCGGTGCCGCTGACGCCTTCAGGCCGATGGACGCGGTAGAACTTATCGAAAACCTTTTGCAAGTCTTCCTCGGGTATTCCGGGCCCATGGTCGGCCACGGCAATCTCCAGCATATCCCCTTTTATTTTCGCAGTCAATTCTATCGCGGAATCTGCCGGAGAGTATTTCAGGGCGTTGTCCAGGAGGTTGACGAGCACCTGCGTCATGAGCACGAAATCCATCGGGACGAATGGAAGGTTTCCAGGAATATTAACGTTTACCCTGGCGCTTGTCAGAAGCCCAAGGGCGGAAAGGGTTGAGCTGGCCAAGTCCTGAACGTCGTTCAGCTCCTTGTTGACCTTCAGCGCGCCGGATTCGATACGGGTCATGTCGAGCAGGTTCCTGACAAAGCGGTTAAGGCGGCCCGCTTCCGCAAGGGCGTTATCGATAAGCTCGACTTTAGCGTCAAGGTTCAGGCGGCTCCCTTCCTCTTTCAGGCTGCTCAGGGCGCCGGTAATAGAGGCAAGGGGCGTGCGCAGGTCGTGGGATATCGAATTCAGCAAGGACCTCTCCAACTGCTCGGTAGCCTGCGCGACCTGTTCCTGTCCGGCTTCCTGGACCATCTTTCCGCGCTCTATGGCGACCGCGGCCTGGTTGGCGAATGCTTCGAGTATCTGACGCCTGTCATGGGACAGACTGCCCGCTCCAGGGTCTATCCCTATAACTCCGGCCACATTGCCTGCCGCCAGTAAAGGCACATAAAGCATATTGGAAGACCTTAACGTATCCGTGAACCGGCCTGCGGCCTGCCGGTGTTCGAATACCCAAAGCGCCACGGACTTCTCGTTCTCGTCCAACACCACTCCGGGGCTTGACGCCTTTACGTCCAGCCGCCCTTTTTCGGGGGTCAGGATTGCCGTCTTGGCATTCAGGTTGCTGCTCACGTGCTGGATCATTATAGCAAGGATTTTTTCAAGGCCTGTTGCGGCGGCCAAATCACGGCTCAAGGCATAGATGTTGGCTGTCTGCGCCTCCCGGACGCGAAGCGCTTCAGCTTGATTTCTTGCCCTCGAAACCAGGGTGCTTATGACGGCGCCAACAATCAAGAGCACCGCGAAGGTTATGAAATACTCGGTGTCCGTCACTGCGAAGGTGAGGTGCGGAGGCACGAAAAAGAAGTCAAAGGCCAATACACCGACGAGGGCCGTCGCCAGGGACGGACCAAGACCGTAACGCAGCGCCGCGAGCACTACGGCCAGCAGGTACAGCATCACGAGGTTCGTCGGAGAAAGGAACCGGCTTGTAACCTCTCCTATAAGGGTAGCGGCCGCTACAAGCGCGAGGCTTTTTAGCGTAGTCTTGCCAGGACCCCGCTACTTGCGGCATTCCTCTAACGGCTTTTTTGCTTTTTCCGGCGGGGGAGGCGCTGACCACATACACGTCTATCGGCCCGCTTTGGCGTATGACCTTGTCCACCACCGCGCCCTTTAAAATCTCCTGCCACCTGGGCCGTATAGGCCTGCCCATTACTATCTTGGTCACATTATGCTTTTTCGCGTACTCGATGACCTCGTCAGCCACCTGTGTACCGGTAAGGGTCGCTGTCTTCCCGCCTATGCTCTCCGCAAGCCTTAAATAGTGCCATACCTTTTCGCGGTTCTCCTGGAGGAACCTGTCGCTTCCCGGCGTCTCCACGTAAACCGCGACCCAGTCGGCCTTGAGTTCGTCGGCGAGCCGGCGCGTCCTGCGGATCAGCTTTTCGGAAAAGGGACTGCCGCTTAAAAGGACAAGGAGCCTCTCCTTCGCGGGCCAGGGGCCGGGAATCGACAGGGTCTCCATGTAGGCCCGCATCTGCTCGTCCACGCGGTCCGCCGTCCGCCGGAGCGATATCTCGCGAAGCGCCGTCAGGTTCCCCTTTTTGAAGAACTTGTCGATCGCCCTCGCCGCCTGCTCCGGGACATAGACCTTCCCCTCCCTGAGACGCTGAAGGAGGTCTTCGGGCGGGATGTCCACGAGCTCGATCTCGGAGGCCTCGTCAAGCATACGGTCCGGGACGGTCTCCCTGACGACGACCTCGGTTATCTGGGCCACGACATCGTTCAGGCTCTCCAGGTGCTGGACGTTCAAAGTGGTATAGACGTCAATACCCACGGATAGAAGTTCTTCCACGTCCTGGTAACGTCTTAAATGGCGGGACCCGGGGGCGTTGGTATGGGCAAGCTCGTCAACCAGGGCTATCTTGGGCTTTCTGGCAAGTACGGCATCCGTATCAAGCTCTTGAAGGGTAACGCTTTTGTATTCTATCTGCCTCCTCGGGATTATCTCAAGGCCCTCAAGCAGGGCCTCCGTCTCGGCCCTGCGGTGGGTCTCGATATATGCGACGACAACGTCTATCCCTTCGGCCTTCCGTCGGCGGGCGGCCTCAAGCATGGCGTAAGTCTTCCCCACGCCGGCGGCGTAGCCGAAGAATATCTTCAGCTTTCCCCTCTCTTTGCCTTGCTCCTCCGCTTCGACCCGTGCCAGGAGGGCGTCAGGGTCCGGACGCGGTTTCTCAGTCATCCGTACACCTCATAGACTATGGAATATTTATATCCAGCTGAGTCGTGAAGGTCGGCTGGCCGCCGGTGGCCTTCCTGGCGTAGATGTCGTAGCCGAGTATAACGGAGACGTTCTTGGAGAACGCCCACGATACGCCGAAGCTGGTCGCGCCGAAGAGGTTGTCGCCGCCCTGATAGTCCACCGCCATCCAGAGCTTGTCGGATATCTCGGTCATGGTGCGGTCCCAGGAGAGCAGGACGCCGTTATTGTCATGATTGCCGTTCTGGTCCGTCAATAAAGCGGCGTTGCCGATGTACCAGCCGGCGGAGAGCCTGCCCACTACCGGGAACGTCCTCGCGGCAAGCGCATAAGTTATCGCGTAGTTCGTCTTGCTGCTGTACCCCAGGTCATAAGAGCCTACCGCCAGTGCGGGCGACCACTTGAACATCGAGTCCTCAGGCGTGCCGAGCTTGGCGTTGAAGAATATCGGCCTGTCGTCGGCGGCGGCGCTTAAGCCGCGGATGTAATCGATGCCTACCTCCATCTGCACCTTCTGGAACGGGAGGACGCCTACCTCCGGACCGAGGTCATAAGCAATAGGCGCGTACGTGCCGTCCGGGTTTTTCTGGACCCTGATGTAATCGTCGATTCCCAGATGCACCGTCCCGAACGGCTGTATGTCCGTTGAGGGAATCCATATCTGGGTGGAGGGAGTGGCGAAAGCCGTCCCGGTTAAAGCAGCCATTAACACCCCCGCCAGCATGATACCGAAAACCGTTCTTTTCATTTAGTGTCTCCTTTTGTCAATATTGCACGTAGTATTCGAATAAGTCCCGAAAGCTGTGGCGCCCCGTACATAATTTAGATCGCGACTCCCACCTCCGTGATAAATATTTTGCTATAGCATATTCTGCCGACGAACTGCGCGCTCCTCTGTATCGCATCAAGCACTCGCGGAACAAGGCTGTCAGCGACTATTATCTCCACCTTCACCTTCGAATAATCGGTATGGCCCTTCTGTCTGCCGAAACCCATAACGTCGCTGAAGGTTATGCCCTGGATGCCTATCTCGATAAGGGCGTCCTTGACATCGTCCAGCTTGAACGGCTTTATTATGGCCTCAATCTTCTTCACCCGCCCCACCTCCTCGTTAATTTATAACCTGAGAGATTCGAGTTAATCTCTTAAGCTATTTCGGCTCTCCGTACATATTGTTAAGTTCGAGGTTAAGCTTCAGCACGTTGACATGCTCTTCCCCGAGCAGGCCGAGCCACCTTCCGCCGGTATTTCCTGCAACAAGTTCTTTCACCTTGTCTTCCGATATGCCCCTTAGCCTCGCGACGCGCGGGACCTGATACATCGCCGCGGCAGGGCTTATGTGGGGGTCGAGCCCGCTGCCGGACGCAGTCAACAGATCAACAGGGATGGGCGAACTGTTGCCGGGGTCCGCCGCCAGCAGGGCCGCCGCTCTAGCCTTTACGGCGTCCGCGAGCGCGGGGTTTGTCGGGCCAAGGTTCGAGCCGCCGGAGGACATCGCGTTATCCGGGAAGCTTGAGGTCGCGGAAGGGCGGCCCCAGAAGTATTTCGGGTCGGAAAAGGCCTGACCTATAAGCTCGGAACCGACAGGCTTTCCGTCCTTGTAGATGATGCTGCCGTTCGCCTTCGACGGGAAGGCCAATTGCGCGACTGCCGTAATCACGGAAGGATATACAAGCCCGGTCAGCACGCTGAGCAGGGCGAATATAACTATTGCGGGTCTGAACATAATCACCTCTCTTAATTCCCGCCTTTTTGTAAAAAGGCGGCCCAAAAACTTTTATAACGTTCTTTTGTGTTACTTTTCTTTCACCCGAAAGAAAAGAACGGCTTTAAACCAGCCCTATCGCCGAAGCGCCATATCTATCAACTTTATCCCGATAAATGGCGCAATGATTCCACCGACGCCATATATCAGGAGGTTATTCCTGAGAAGGAGCGCGGCGGAAAGAGGCCTGTATTTGACGCCTTTAAGCGCCACCGGGATCAATAACACGATGATAATCGCGTTAAATATCACCGCCGATAGTATGGCCGCCTTCAGGTGCATGAAGTTCAGCACACCCAGGGCGGGATACGTGGAGGCAAACGCCGCCGGGATTATTGCGAAATATTTCGCTACGTCGTTTGCAATACTGAAGGTAGTCAGCGACCCCCGCGTCATAAGCAGCTGTTTGCCTATCTCGACTATCTCGATGAGCTTAGTCGGATTGCTGTCCAGGTCAATCATGTTGGCGGCTTCACGCGCGGGCTGGGTGCCGGTGTTCATCGCGACGGCCACGTCCGCCTGGGCGAGCGCCGGGCGCGTCGTTCGTGCCGTCTCCAGTCATCGCCACAAGCCTTCCGCCCGCCTGGTATTCACGGATGAGCTTCAGCTTCGCCTCGGGAGTGGCCTGCGCAAGGAAATCGTCCACCCCCGCCTCTGCCGCGATTGCGGCGGCGGTGACCCGGTTATCGCCGGTTATCATTACGGTCTTGATGCCCATGCGGCTCATTTCGGCGAACCGCTCCTTGATGCCGCCCTTGACCACGTCCTTCAGGTGTATTACGCCGACCGCTTTGCCGTTTTTTGCAACCATGAGCGGTGTGCCGCCCGTGCGCGCTATCGTGTCTACGGCGGCATGAACGTCCTGTGGGACGCTGTTGCCGTGGCCCTCCACATAAGAGATTATCGCGTCGGGAGCGCCCTTCCTGATGATGAGTTCGTTCGGGCCATGCACGTCCACGCCGCTCATCCTGGTCTGCGCGGTAAAGGGCATGAAGTGCATGGCGTGGTCGCCGGAGGCATGCACCGTTTCTCCCCGGATGCCGTACTTATCCTTCGCGAGCACCACTATGCTCCTGCCTTCGGGGGTCTCGTCCGCGAGAGACGATAACTGTGCGGCCTCCGCCAGGTCGAAAGCTCCGACGTCGCCCGCCGGGATGAACTCCACCGCCTGGCGGTTGCCGAGCGTTATTGTGCCGGTCTTGTCGAGGAGCAGCACGTCCACATCGCCCGCCGCCTCGACGGCCCGGCCAGACGTCGCTATCACGTTCCTCCTGATCATTCTGTCCATCCCCGCTATGCCTATCGCGGAGAGCAGTCCGCCGATGGTCGTCGGTATCAGGCAGACGAGGAGCGCGACTAAGACCGTGATGGTTATCGGCGTGCCGCTTCCGGCCGCCTTGACGCTGTAAAGCGAGTACGGAAGAAGCGTCGCGCACACCACGAGGAATATGATGGAGAACCCGGCGAGCAGGATGCCCAGGGCTATCTCGTTAGGGGTCTTCTGCCTCTTGGCCCCCTCCACAAGGCTTATCATGCGGTCTATGAAGCCTTCGCCCGGGTCCGCCGTGACCTTCACTATAATCCAGTCCGAAAGGACCGTCGTGCCCCCGGTGACCGCGCTCCTGTCCCCGCCCGATTCGCGTATAACCGGGGCGCTCTCACCCGTGACGGCGCTCTCGTTCACCGAAGCCACGCCCTCTACTATCTCACCGTCGGAGGGTATCAGGTCGCCTGCCTCCACGAGGAAGATGTCCCCCTTCCTGAGTTCAACGGAAGATACGGAGGTCAAGCACCTGCCTTCGGGCCTGACTCCGTTGCCTACGCAGAAGCTCGTTTCAATCCTTTTCGCATGCGTCTCCTTCCGCATCTTCTTCAGAGACTCCGCCTGGGCCTTGCCCCTGCCTTCGGCCATCGCCTCGGCGAAGTTGGCGAACAGCACCGTGAACCAGAGCCAAAGCGTGATATTGCCGATGAACCAGGTCGGGGCTTCGCCGTGCCCCAGGAGCGCCTGCACCCACAGGGCGGTAGTCAATACGCTCCCGACCTCGACAACGAACATCACGGGGTTCTTTATCATCTTTCGCGGGTCGAGCTTATGGAACGAATCTATAACCGCCCGCCTGTACAGCCCGGAATATGCGGGGGCCTTCTTTTTTGCCTTGTCCATTTAATTGCTCCCTTAAGGTCCCGCCTTTTTGTAAAAAGGCGGCCCAAAAACTTTTAAACTGTCCGGCTTTCTTTTGGGTACCTTTTCTTTCACCTGAAAGAAAAGGTACGGTTTACATCATCAGATGCTCGACTATCGGCCCGAGCGCAAGCGCCGGGAAAAAGCTTAGCGCCGCCACCAGAAGTATCACCGAAACAAGCCAGCCGATAAAAAGCGGCGTATGCGTCGGCAGCGTGCCAGCGCTTACCGGCACCGTCTTCTTCTCGGCCAGGTTTCCGGCAATCGCCAGTATGGGGATTGCGGCCAGGAACCGGCAGAAGAACATTACTATGCCGCCCGCCGTATTATAAAAAGGCGTATTCGCGTTTATCCCCGCGAACGCGCTCCCGTTATTCGCCCCTTGAGACGAGAACGCGTAGAGTATCTCGCTGTATCCATGCGGGCCCGGGTTGGCCACGCCCGCGACGCCCGCCGGGATGGCCACGGCTATCGCAGTAGCTACCAGGATGAAGAATATCGGGACAAGGGCGACGACCGAGGCCATCTTCATCTCGAACCCCTCGACCTTCTTGCCCAGATACTCCGGCGTCCTGCCGACCATAAGCCCGCCGACGAACACCGCTATAATCACGAAGACAAACATCCCGTAGAGCCCGGAGCCGACGCCGCCGTAAATGACCTCGCCGATGTGGAGGAGCAGGAGCGGCGCAAGCCCGGCAAGCGGCATGAAGGAGTCATGCATGGAGTTGACGGAGCCGTTCGAGGTCGCGGTCGTGGCGGTAGCCCAGAGCGCGGAGTTCGTGACGCCGAACCGGACTTCCTTTCCCTCCATGTTGTCGCCGGGCGAGACCTGGGCTTTGGCCGCAACCGTTCCGCGCGTCACCATCGGGTTAGGATGATGTTCGGCCCAGAGTTCGAAGGCGAGGAACGAGACGAAAATTATAGTCATCGCCGCGAGCACCGCCCAGCCCTGCCGCCTGTCTCCGACCATCACGCCGAAGGTATAGCACAGGGACGCGGATATTAAGGTTATCGCGAGCATCTCAAGGAAATTGGTGAGCGGGTTCGGGTTCTCGAACGGATGCGCCGAGTTGGCGTTGAAGTAACCCGCCGCCGTTCGTGCCGAGCTGTTTAATGGCGATCTGGGACGCGACGGGGCCAACGGCAATATCCTGCGTGCTGACAGCCTTCCCCTTGTCGTCCTTCGTGGCCTGGACCAGCGTTACGGTCTTCGTCTTGCTGAAGGTCTGCACCACGCCCTGCGAGGCCAGCACGATTGAAAAAACAATGGACAGGGGGATGAGTATATAGAGCGTGGTACGCACGAGGTCGGCCCAGAAGTTGCCCAACCCCTTTGTGCTGTGCCGCGCAAACCCTCTTATCAGCGCCACAAGCACGGCCATGCCCGTAGCCGCCGAAAGGAAGTTCTGCACCGTCATCCCCAGCATCTGCGTCAGGTAGCTCATGGTGCTCTCGCCGCCGTACCCCTGCCAGTTCGTGTTGGTGACGAAGCTCATGGCCGTATTGAACGACGAGTCGGGCGATACTGCGGCCATGCCTGCCGGGTTAAGGGGCAAGAAGGCCTGGACGCGCTGCAATCGCATATACCGGCAAGGAAGCCGAGCAGGTTGAAGACCAGCATCGCCTTGGCGTACCGCTTCCAGTCCATTTCCTCTGCCGCTTTAACGCCCGCGAGCCTGTAGATAAACCTTTCTACCGGGCCGATGATGGGGTTCAGGAATGTCCGTTCCCCCTGATAGACTCTGGCCATGTACCCGCCGAGGGGTTTTACAAGCGCAATCAGGACGGCGATGTACAGTATTACCTGTATCCAGTCATAGATATTCATCAGAACGACTCCTGCTTCAATAGCGCGAACACAAGGTAGACCAGAAGCCCCAGGGCAACCAGCCCCGATATAATGTACAGCACGTTCATTTCCCTATCCTCCTCAGGCTGTCGCAGACATCAACAAACCAGATGCCGGACATAAATATGACCACAGTTACCGCAAGAAATATCAAGTCATTCATAAGACCCCCAGTTTGTACGCCTACGCAGAACTGCTTTAATAATTAAAGAGTATAGCTTGCGCAATGTCAAAATGGTGTCAAAAGACCAGGAAAGGATGTCAAGATTTCATCAATTTTTGCGGTTCTTAACTGAAAAATCGATTTAAGGGATACCTACAGAGGAACAGGTCCGAACAGTCAGAATACGTCTGCCGGCATTTGACATAAGTTCATCCTTGAAACCATAATTTCAAGTATGGACGCAGGATTTGGCGCCGCGCCGAAGGAACGGGGAAACTATAGTTAGTCCCGACAAAACATTTGGAGGCTGCGATGAGAATTTTCGTAGGTTTTATAATTTACACCGTGGCCCTGGCCGCACTTGCATTAAGCTTTCCTTACTGGGGTGTTTTTGATGTAGCCGCCTCCGTCCCGCATTCGGCATTCGCCAGATGGTATTTCAGCACCCTGACCGACCATTCCGTGGAACGGTACTCTTCCGGGATAAAGCTCCCATCAGAGTATTTTTCGGCATCGCCCGTCGAAGGCTTCAAGAAGTATGATGAAATGTGCGTCCCGTGCCACGGCGCGCCCGGCATCAACAAAAGCGATACGGCAAAAGGCATGATCCCCGAGCCGCCGGACCTCGGCAAGTCGGTCAAGGACCTGAAGCCGGAGGAGGTATTCTGGATAATCAAAAACGGGATCAAGATGACGGCGATGCCGTCATTCGGGAAGAGCCGTAACGATAAAGATATCTGGGAGCTGGCCGCATTTGTAAAGAAGCTGCCGGAGATTTCTCCCGAAGTTTACTCTCAGCTTAAAGAAAAATACGGCCGCGAGAAATGAGGACGCCGCCGGCAGGTCGGCGGCAGGCGTTTTCAGACCTATTTGACATTTTGAGATGATGCGCTATACTTAATATTAAGAGGCGGGGGGAAATTAAATATAAAGAAAAGGTGAAAACCAAAGTAAATATATTTAAGAAAAACCTCGCCTAACAATGAGGAATGGTACCTTTATATACCGAAAAGCGAAAGCTTGACAAGTATATCAAGAGAACCACTTCCTCATTTGTTTTTTGTGCGCCTGAGTTGGGCCAAACTTCTCCAGCCGCCAGCCTGCTGCGTTACGCCATGCGCTATAAAAAAGCCCCTCCCGGATTTCGGGAGGGGCTTTTTTTCACCTTGCCTTTTATATATCGTAGTACAGGAAGAACTCGTACGGGTGCGGACGGAGCCTTAAGGCGTCCACTTCCTTGCTCCTCTTGTAGGAGATCCAGGTCTCGATGGCGTCCTTCGTGAAGACGTCGCCCTTCATCAGGAACTCGTGGTCGTTCTCCAGGTTGTCCAGGGCGTCCTCAAGGGAACCCGGCATCGACGGCACGCTTGCCAGCTCTTCCGGGCTCAAGTCGTAGATGTCCTTGTCAAGCGGAGCGCCCGGGTCGATCTTGTTCTCTATGCCGTCCAGGCCCGCCATGAGCATCGCGGCGAAGGCCATGTAGCCGTTGCAGGACGGGTCGGGGAAACGTACCTCGACGCGCTTCGCCTTGGGCGAGGGGGAGTACATCGGGATGCGTATGGACGCGCTCCTGTTCCTGCCCGAGTATGCGAGGTTGACCGGCGCCTCGAAGCCCGGCACGAGCCTCTTGTAGGAGTTCGTGGTCGGGTTGGTCAGCGCGGCGAGCGCGGGCGCGTGCTTCAGTATGCCGCCGATGTAGTAGAGCGCCATCTTGGAGAGCCCTGCATAGCCGTCGCCGGCGAAGAGGGGCTTGCCGCCCTTCCAGAGCGACTGGTGCGTGTGCATGCCTGAGCCGTTGTCTCCGAAGAGGGGCTTCGGCATGAACGTCGCGGTCTTGCCGTTTCGCTTGGCGACGTTCTTTACTATGTACTTGAAGTACATGAGTTCGTCGGCGCACTTGACCATCGAGTTGAAACGCATGTCTATCTCGGCCTGGCCGCCGGTCGCGACCTCATGGTGCTGCTTCTCGATGTATATGCCCACCTTCTGCATCTCAAGGACCATCTCGGTGCGGATGTCCTCCTGGGAGTCCGTCGGCGGGACCGGGAAGTAGCCCTCCTTGTGGCGCGGCTTGTAGCCCAGGTTCGGGCCTTCCTCGCGTCCGGAGTTCCAGATGCCCTCGACGGAGTCAACGAAGTAGTAGCCGGAGTTCGAGGTCTGGTCGAACATCACGTCGTCAAAGATGAAGAACTCGGCCTCCGGCCCGAAATAAGCCGTGTCCGCGATTTTCGTGGACTTCATGTAGTTCTCGGCCTTGATGGCGATGTAGCGGGGGTCGCGGTCGTAGTTTTCCTTGGTTATCGGATCAACGACGTTGCAGATAAGGCTGAGTGTCGGGTACTGGGTGAACGGGTCCATCACGGCCGTATCCGGGTCGGGTATGACCAGCATGTCCGAGGAGTGGATGGCCTTCCAGCCGCGTATCGAGGAGCCGTCGAAGCCCAGGCCGTCCTTGAATAAGCCCTCCGTCAGCTCGTCGATAGGGCACGGAGAAATGCTGCCACAGGCCCGGGAAGTCCATGAACTTCATGTCGAACATCACCGCCTTGTTCTTCTTCGCCAACTCCAATACTTCTTTTGATGTCATCTTGCCCTCCTTGTTAATAAATAACAGTTACTTTCTTTTCGGGTGAAAAGAAAGTAACACAAAGAAAAGCCAAAATTAGTTTAGCTTTCTTTTGGTTACTTTTCTTTCCCGATGAAAGAAGAGTAACAAACGGTTTTATATCGCCGCCTCGCCCCGTTCGCCGGTGCGTATCCGGACTACCTCCAGGACCTCGGTCACGAAAATCTTGCCGTCGCCTATCCTGCCGGTCTTGGCGCTTCTCTCGATTGTCTCTATGACCTGCCCCACGAGCGCGTCTCCGACTATTATCTCCAGCTTCACCTTCGGCAGGAAGTCCACAACATATTCCGCGCCGCGGTAAAGTTCGGTATGGCCCTTCTGTCTGCCGAATCCTTTTACTTCGCTGACAGTGATGCCCTGTATGCCGATTTCATTCAGCGCGTCCTTCACTTCGTCGAGCTTGAACGGCTTTATGACCGCCTCTATTTTCTTCACTTTCACACCCCCTTTACATCAAATTTTTATACAAAAACTAACAATATCATCCGGATATTGATATGGCAAGGACTTTTCTTTTTAGCCCTGCCCGACATGCACGCTTTCCTCCGGATATGCGTCTATGCTGTGGATGGCAAGATCCGCCCCCCTCATCTCCTGCTCTTCGGTCAGCCTGAACCCGATTGTCTTATCGATAATATAATATATCACCCCGCCGATTACGAACGCGTACGCCGCCGCCGTCAGGCTGCCCGCAAGCTGGGAGACAAAGCTCACCCCGCCCATGCCGCCGAAGTAAGTGCTTCCGAAGATGCCCGCCGCGATGCCGCCCCAGGTGCCGCACAACCCGTGCAAAGGCCATACCCCGAGCACGTCGTCGATTTTCATGCGCTCCTGCTCGATGGTAAATCCCTTTACGAATATAGCCGCCCCGATGCCGCCGGTAATCAGCGCGCCAAGCGGGTGCATGATGTCGGAGCCCGCGCATATGGCGATAAGGCCAGCTAACGCCCCGTTATGCACAAAACCAGGGTCCGCCCGGCTTATCACCAGCGCCACGAGTATTCCGCCGACCATCGCCATCAGGGAATTAAGCGCCACGAGGCCGGATATCCCGGTGAAGGACTGCGCGCTCATCACGTTGAACCCGAACCAGCCCACGGCCAGAATCCAGCTCCCAAGCGACAAAAACGGGATGCTGCTGATGGGTATCGGATAGCTCTTGCCGCCGGAGCCGTATCGTCCAAGCCTGGGGCCCAGTATCAGTACCGCCGGGAGTGCCAGCCATCCCCCCATCGAGTGGACGACGACCGAGCCGGCATAGTCGTGGAAGCCGCAGCCGAACACATTTGAAAACCAGCCCTGGGCGCATATGGCCTGGTGCGACGCATTCGCGGAAAACTTGCCCCAGACGAACGACTCGAAGAACGGATACGCAAAGCCTACGAATATCCCGCCCGCCAGTACCTGCGGCCAGAACCTGGCCCTCTCCGCTATCCCGCCCGATATAATAGCCGGGATGCAAGCGGCGAAGGTAAGCAGGAAGAAGAAGTGCACCATGTCGAACCCCTGGAGCTTCATCAGTTCCGCCGCCGGACGCAGGAAGCTTATCCCGTAGGCTATCGGAAATCCGATCAGGAAATAAACCACCGTCGATACCGCCCAGTCCGAAAGGATTTTCACCAGGGCGTTGACCTGGCTCTTCTTCCGGACAGTGCCCAGTTCAAGGAACGCGAACCCCGCATGCATGGCGAAGATCATGACCGCGCCAAGCATCATGAAAAGCACGTCACCGCTGTTCTTCAAACTCGTAAGTAAGTCCACTCTCTCTCCTCCCCGGGAAAGCTGGCATAAATGCCATGAAATTGTTAAGCAAAAAGGATGCCGCCCACGAAAGAATATAACAAATTGGATTTAAAGGAAAGACAAAAAAGGAGGGCGTGGCAATGCCTATAAATCAGGCATAATTTGATTAAAAATTAGGCAGGTGATAAAAAAATTAGCAGTTAATCTTCGTCGATTGCGTCTTCTTCGATTGCTTTCAACGTATCTATTACTTCCGCTTTTTTGCCCTCAAGAAAATCTTTTAGATTCCGAAGTATCTGCTCTTTCTTTTTTAAATTATCAGGAAGTTTTTTAGTTAATTTTCTGCCTGGATGCACCATGTCCCAAAGTGATTTCTGTTGCTTTTCTCTTCCCTTGCCAGGAGCATGTATTCCGAAACCGTCAATTACCTTATTCCATATGGGTGAATACATTTCTATCAATAAAGATTCGCCCAAAGGTATCCAAATGTCATCGACAACTAAATACCTACAAAAGAAATCCGAAATATTTAAATCGACTTGTTTAATCGAGTTGGCATGTTCCCTTAATCTATCGTGGAGAACTGTTCCTGGAGAAATTCCTAAACCAAATCCCCCCTTACGTGCTCCTTTAGGGACCGCTTTGCCCACATAAATAGGCAACTCGAATCTATTGTTTCCGTTACACTCCGAGATTTTCTTATAGTTCTTAAAATCCCCGGTATAGTAAATAGCGTATATTCCCGCCCCGATAAATTTCTCTTTCGGAGGCAGCGGGTGAACGGTACTCTCTATTAGCGCGGTTTCCACGCTGATACCAAGGTTTCTTTTATCCAATGGATTATATGGAGTTTCTTCTTTCAATTACCCCCCTATACAGTAAGACTCTTGAATATTTTTTTTGCCACTACTTCGCCCAACGCAACGGGGACAGCATTTCCCAATTGCCTCATGGCTTCCGTCCATGATCCAGGGAAATAAAAGTTGTCGGGGAATGTTTGCAATCTTGCACTTTCACGTATTGTGAAATATCGAACTTTCCCATTTGGATAAACCAACATATTTTCACCACCAGGAACTCCATGATCCCCTGCTTTTAATGTTTTAGCTGGATCATCAAAAGGACTGCCAGTATGTCCGTGATAAATTCGGGCTCCCGGAATAAGCTTATGATTTAGTATTTCTGGCCCGTGATCATTTGGTTCGGGTAGGCCGGAAAGTGAATCTCTAACCGTCACCCAAGGTCTTTCAGGGGGCTTTGCATTTTTTTCTTTTAGCCTATCAACTCTTTTTTTATTTTTTACATTTAAAGCGGGCCTATCTTTTTTCGAAATTTCATGACGATCCCAGTATTCTCCCGAAATCCATTGGCTCCATAATAAATTATCTTGCGAATGGGTTGCGTTGGGAAAAGACCATTCGACGTTTATATCATTTCTAAATCCAACTATCATTACTCTTTCCCTTTTTTGCGGTACGCCATAATCGGCGGCATTTAATAACCTGAATAGTATTTTGTAATGCAAACCATCATATTGACCCCGCGTATGATATTGTTCCAATCTTTTTAAATGACCCAACCAGTCTTCTTTTTCTTTTTTGATAATTTCAGGATAATTCAGTTGTAAATATATATATTGAAAATATTTTGAAAAAGATTCCCTTAATAAGCCCTTTACATTTTCAACAAATAAGGCTTTTGGTTTTAATTCTCGCACTGCTCTAACAACCTCTGGAAACATATCTCGGTTATCTTTATTCGCTTTATGCTTGCCTCCCAGAGAAAAAGGTTGACAAGGAGGCCCGCCAGCCAACAAATCTATTTCAGAGTCTATATTACGAAAATTAAATTTTTTAACATCGGTTTCATAAAGAAACCATTGGTCCAGTGGCTTTACTTTTCGTTCTTGATTTTTACGGATGGTTGCACATGCATTCTTATCCCATTCAATTACGGCTTCATGTTTGAAACCTGCCCTGGAAATTCCTATTGCCAATCCACCGGCCCCCGAAAATAGTTCGACAGATTTCATTTTTAATTCTCCAAAAAATCAATTATTTGTTTTGATAATTTTTCTTTATTCTTTATATCACATTCCCAAATAATTAAATATTTCATTTTCATTTTTTTCAATTTAATTTGGACTTCTTTATCTCTCTTTAAGTTTTTTTGAAGTTTTGGTTCCCAAAAATCAAGGTTTGATTTCGGCAGTCTCGCCAATGAACAATTTTTATGACGATGCCAAAAACAACCATGTATGAAAATAACTTTTCCCTTGCTTTTAAAAACTAAATCAGGCTTCCCCGGAAGACTTGAATCATGCAGTCTATACCGATAACCCATCGAGAATATTAAACGCCTTACTGTTAATTCCAGTTTGGTATTTTTATTTTTAACAAGAGCCATCCTCTCGCTTCTTTCTAACGGCGAAAGGGTATCCATTTTTTCCTAAATCCTTTCCTTAATTCAGCGCCTCTATCAGCTTCCCCTCGTCCCACTCCCTCGTAATCACTACCTCGCCGATGCGCTTAGGCAGGACGAATTTCACCTTGCCGCCTTCGGCTTTCTTGTCGTGGCCGATGGATTCCAGGACGGCGTCGAAAGAGAGGTTTTTCGGGAACTCCGTCGGCAGGCCGAATCGGGTCAGCAGGCGCGTTAACCGCTCCGCGACATCGGGTGCGCACAGCCCCTGGGCGACTGCGAGTTTTGCCGCGGCGACCATGCCGATGGATACCGCCTCGCCGTGCCTGTAGCCGGTGTAGTCCGTGAGCGACTCGGCGGCGTGGCCGACGGTATGGCCGAAATTCAGTATCGCACGTAAGCCCCCCTCGCGCTCGTCTTTGCCCACCACCTCCGCCTTAATCTCGCAGGAGCGCTTTATTAAATGGACCAGGGCGTCCGGCTGCATCTTCGTTACTGCGTCCGCGTTTTCCTCCAGCCATCCGAAAAATTCCGCGTCCCGTATCACCCCGTATTTCACCACTTCGGCAAGTCCGGAAACGAATTCTTCCTTCGGCAGGGTATCAAGCGTGTCCACGCTAGCCAGCACCAGCCTCGGCTGATGGAACGCGCCTATCATATTTTTGCCGAAGGGGTGGTTGACGCCGGTCTTTCCGCCGACGGAAGAATCCACCTGCGACAGCAGTGTAGTAGGCACCTGGACAAAATCTATCCCGCGCATGTATGTCGCGGCGGCGAAGCCGGTGAGGTCGCCGATTACCCCTCCGCCAAGCGCGACCAGAAAAGATTTCCTGTCGAACCGCTCCGTCAGGAGCCAGTCGTAAATCCTTGTCGCGCTGTCGATGGACTTGTATTTTTCGCCGTCCGGCAGAGAAAGGAAGGATATTTCGTATCCGGCGTTCCGGATGGAATCAATTACCCGTTTGGCATATATGGGGCCTACGGTATCGTTTGTGACTATACCCGCGCGGCCGGTCAGCCCGGCTGATTTTATCCTCTCGCCGAGCGAAGGCAGAAGGCCGGGGCCGATTAATATTTCATAGGAGCGCGGGCCTAGATTAACTTTTACTATTTCCATTTTATAGTATCCCCGCCGTCAGCCTGATTACTTCGCCGGCGACTTCTTCCGGCGTCATCACTGTGGTATCGACCATAAAATCCGCCTTCCTGTAGAACGGCTCCCTTTTGCTCATCAGTTCCATAATCTTCGCCATCGGGTCCGGGACTTGAAGCAGCGGCCTGTTATTGGACTTTCCTACCCTCTTCATTATCTCGTCCGGCCTCGCGGTCAGGCATACCAGCGCGCCGCCCTGCTTCATCGCCTCGATATTACTCTCGTCTACGACCGCTCCGCCCCCGGCGGATATTACCAGCCCCTCCTTTAAGGAGAGGGTCTTAATCAGGGCCCGCTCAAGCTGGCGGAAGTACGGCTCGCCCAGTTCCGAGAATATATGCGAGATTGAGACACCCTGCTCCCGCTCTATCTCCTCGTCCACGTCGATAAAACGGTATCCGAGTTTTTTGGCGAGTATCCTGCCTACCGTGGACTTGCCGGTCCCCATGAAGCCGACTAATGTGATATTGCGCATGATTTAAATTCGCTACCTTTTTAGAAAAAAGGTAGCGCCAAAAACTTTTAAACTGTCCAGCTTTCTTTTGTGTTACTTTTCTTTCTCGAAAGAAAAGTAACGACTTAGAACTTTCTTATATACTCCATATACCCGTCGTAGTTCCGTTTCATCTCGGCTCACGCTGTCGCCTCCGAATTTCTCGCGCATGGCCTGTGCGATCACGAATGCCGCCGCGGCCTCGCCTACCACCGCCGCCGCGGGGACCGCGCAGGTATCCGAACGCTCCACGGATGCCTTGAAAGCCCGATGGCTCGTCGTATCCACGGAATGCAGGGGCTTGTACAGGGTCGGTATCGGCTTCATCGCCGCCCGGAGTATTATGTCCTCTCCGTTTGACATCCCGCCTTCGATGCCGCCGGCGTTGTCGGTCTTCCGGAAATACCCTTTGGCGCGGCTGTGGAATATCTCGTCGTGCACCGCCGAACCCGGCCGCCTCGCCGCACCAAAGCCAAGGCCGATTTCCACCCCTTTTATCGCCTGTATGCTCATCAGGGCCTGGGCCAGCGCCCCGTCGAGCGTATTGTCCCTCGATGCAAACGTCCCCAAACCCGGCGGGCATCCCAGGACCGTCACCTCGAATATCCCGCCCAGGGAGTCTCCGTCTTTTCTGGCCCGGTCTATAACCTCCATCATGTTCCGGGACGCGCCCTCGTCCGGACACCGCACCTCCGAAGCCTCCGCCCGTTTGAAAAGAGTGGCCGGCCTGCCCTTAAGCTCCGCGCGTATCCCGCCTATCTCCACCACCCAGCCAAGGACGGAAATCCCGAACTGGGAAAGCAGGGCCTTCGCCGCCGCGCCCACCGCGACGCGCATCGCGGTCTCCCTGGCGCTGGAGCGCTCCAGGACGTCCCTCGCGTCTTCGTGGCCGTATTTCATCATGCCCGCCAGGTCCGCATGGCCCGGACGGGGCCGGGTGACCGGCTCCGCTTTCCCGGAATCCGACGGGCTTGCCGACATCCTCTCCTTCCAGTTCTCCCAGTCCCGGTTCTGTATGACCAGGCCGACAGGCGCGCCGGTGGTTTTCCCCCACCTGACGCCGGAGACGATCTTTGCCGCGTCCGACTCTATCTTCATCCTCCCGCCGCGCCCGTACCCCTGCTGCCTGCGGATTAAGTCGCGCGATATGATATCTTCAGTCAGGTCAAGGCCCGCCGGAAGACCGTCTATTATCCCGAGCAGCTCCGGGCCGTGGGATTCGCCGGAAGTAAGGTATCTAAGTGTCATTTGATAACCCTGCGTTTAATTTTTCTATCATAAAAAAAATGCGCCCCTACGGGCGCATTTTAAACCGTCATATTTTAATTTGCAAGAGCTAAAGGGCCACGACCGGCTTCACCAGTTTCGGCGTAATGAATATCAGAAGCTCCGATTGGGGCTGGTTCACGACCTGGTTCTTGAACAGCCAGCCGAGGAGAGGTATCTTGCCGAGGAGAGGGACCTCCGACACGGAGTTATCGGTAGTCTTTGGTGAAGACCCCGCCCAGGACGATTGTATCGCCGTCCTTTACGATCACGCTGGTGTTGACGGACTTGGTCTCTATCGACGCGGTGGCCCCCGCCGGCGTTATGGTTGACGGGGTGTTGTCGGTGGCGACTATGTCCATGGATATAAAGTCGTCGCCCGTGACGCGCGGCGTGACCGTAAGGCTCAGGTTTGCGTTCAAGGGCGTAGGAGCAGTCCCCGCCGCCGACGTGGTCTGGACGTACAGGGTGGTGCCCTGGACTATGGAGGCCGCTTTATTCTCAAGCGTCATGACCTTCGGCGCGGCCAGCGTCTCCAGTTTGTTGATCGCCTCTAATGCCTGTATCGTAAGGTCAAGGTTGACCCCTTTTATGAGATGACCCCAGGCAAAGCTGCCTGCCACGCCTCCAGCCGCCGCCGCCAGTTCTGACGGAATATTAATCGAATAAGTTGGGCGTAGTCCCGCCTGGTAGCCCGCTATTCCCACCACGCCTGTTGCGTGGTTGCTCCGGTTGCGGCGGAGCCTCCCAGCACGCCGATGCTCGGGTTATTCCCGCTATTCTTCGTGAGGCCCCAGGAGACGCCCAGCGACCTGCTGTAGCCCACGTCCACCGTCACTATGCGCGCCTCTATCATCACCTGCTTTACTTCCTTGTCCAGTATCTTTATCAGGTCCCCCGCCTTGTCGAGATTGCGCCGTATGTCGGTAACGATAATCTCGTTGGTGCTCTCGTTCGATATTATTTCGCCTCTCGGGGAGAGGATCTTCTTTATCTTGGGCTCAAGCTCTGTCGCCTTCATGTAATTGATCTTGAACGTCATGGTATACAGGTCTTCCGCCTGCTGTTCCAGTTTCTTCTGCTCCGCCACCTGGAGCAGGTCGCGCCTTGTCTCGTCGTCCAGCCTTGCCTTCGAGGCCACCCTTAAGACGTTCCCGTCTATCCGCTTATCCAGGTTGTAAATCCGGAGAAGTATGTCAAGGGCCTGGTCCCAGGGGACGTTGTCCAGCTTTAAAGTGACCTTCCCCTTGACGTCGGTGGGGTCCATTATCAGGTTCAAGCCCGCGACGTCCGCCAGAAGCTTTATTACCTTGTCGAGGTCGGCGTCCTGGACGTCAAAGGAGATCTTGCCGCCGGTATATTTCTTGTCCTGTGCGTCCATTACATCCGCGCTGTCTGCCGGGGCCCGGGCGGCAAGGGGCTTGGAAGAAAGAATAGTCTTTCCCCCGGCGCGAGAGACATAGATATTAACGGGCGCGGGTGATTTCGCCTCGGACGGCCTGGATTTGACGTTACGCGGCGCCACTGGCGCAGGGGCTTCTTTTTAGCCTCCCGCTCCGGCGCGGCGAGCGGGCGCCGCCTTGGGGGCTTCCGCCTTTGCCTTCGGCGCCGGGGCAGCTGGAGGCGCGGCGGGCGCGGCGTGGGCGGCGGCGGGAGCTTTTTTCGCCATTACCGGCGGATGCACGCTCACCACCAAAGTCCTGCCCGCGTTTTCCACGTCATAATCGTAAGGTCCCTTCACGTCCAGGACTATCCGGACCTTCCGGGGCAGATCCCTGTGAGCGGCCATCCGGACTTTTGCCAGCACCTTCCCGTTTACGTCGAAACTCTCTTTGGCCTTTACGGAATTCATGCCGATGAGGTCCACGACGAGCCTGTTCGCGCCAAGCTTGAAAATTTCCGGCTTTTTAAATACCCCGTCCCCCTGGAGGCGCACGCCTGCGCTGTCCCCCTCTTTGAAGAAGGAGATATTGGTCAGCGTCTTTGCCTCGGGGAGCGGCGGACAAGATGACTTATGGCCGGGAGTGCTCACTGCGCACGCCTCGGCCTTTGCGGGAGGCGCTGCCGGTTTGACGGCGGCTTTTTCGGGAGGGGCGGCAGGTCTTGCGGCCTCGGCCTTCGCGACTTTTTCCTCCGGCGCGGGCGGCGCCTCGGGCGCCTTCGCCTCCGGGGTTACCGCACCTGGAAATACGTGTTTTTCGGTTTTGCTTAAGATAACGTTTATCGAAGACTCGTTCTGGGTTATTATGCTTTCGGCATCCGTGGTCAGCGCGATTTCGACCCTGGTTATCTGCTTTGCATTCTCCGCCTTATACGAGGTGATGTAGGATACCGGCCCTTTGTCCACGTTGAGCCTGCCCACTGCCTCGCCAGGCTCCACTCCCGCCAGGTCCAGTATAAGCTTCGGGGGGTCCTGCTGCCTCAGCGTCGTAAAAATGACCGGCGCGCCCGTGGTAATGACAACGGTGGTATTTTTATCGTTGTCAACGACGTCCACCTTCTTCAAGACGACAGGGCCTTCCTTCCCGGCCTCATACTCCCGCCCACCGGCGCAAGCTGACAGAAAAAGAACGCATAACAATAAAAGCAGAAATGATTTTTTTAATTGGCCGGCGCCCGCCATTACTCCGCCTCCTTGTGCAAGGGTAAGACTACTTTGTTGGTCTCCACGTCGCCAAGGATGTCCTTGATATTTTCGGTAACGTAGACACTGTTTTCGGTGATCCTGGTAATCCTGCCCTGCTTGTCCCCGATGGGCTCGCCCGTCTTGACCGTATAGCCCCGTCCGTCGGGGGTGATTATCATCGCCCTGAACCCCTTGGCATTCCAGCATATCGCCCTTACAATAAGCTTATCGACCGGCACCTTCTCAAGCGGCCTGGCGTTCTTCGATATCGGCGGACATACTTTCGGCACTTCAAACGGGGACATGAAAGGGTCTCTTTTGCCGAGCGACGAATAAACGTAGTCTTTCTCAGGGCCGGCGAGCACCCTCGTCTTCAATATCGAGGCGGCCTTCTCATAGAGGGCAATTTCCTTCTCCGCCCTGTCCGCGGCGTCGGAGTCTTTTTTCTTCCGGGCCGCTTCCAAAGATTTCTTGGCCTCGTCAAGCTTCAACTGTACATATGATTCCGCCATGGACTGGGAAAGTTTAGTGTGCGCCGCGAAATCCTCCGGCGAGTTATACCGCACTTCCTTCCCCCCCTCAACCGTCTTTATCACGACCTGGTTCTGCTGCTCCGGCGCATTGGCCGTCTCATGCCCCGCTTCCCCCGCAGGCTTGGACTTCGCCTTCGCTCCCTTTTTTATAGGCGCGCCCATCCTCAGCGCAAACTTCGGCTGGGGCGCTGTCTGCGCCTGGTAATGCCGGTAAAAGAAGGACCCCGCCGCCGCAATCCCCAGAACCACCACCAGTATGATTAATACCTTAGTCCTTTTTTCCACTTACTTACCTCCGCCGGCCGTATATGCCAGCACGGTGAACTTGATCGGGAGGTTCATTTTAATGCCGCCCACGGTCCCGGAAGAGATATTCAGTTCCGAGACCGTCATCATCATCGTCATCTTGTCGAGCTTCTCCATGAATTTTCCCAGGTCATGGTAGCCGCCGTTAACCTCAACGCTTATGGGCGTCTGGACATAAAGCCCGTCCGGCCCCGTTTCTTTGTCCCCGGCGTTCACCGATTTCACGGAAAGGCCGCTTGCCTTCGCCGCCCCCGATATGGCGTCCGGGACTCCCTCGCCTTCCGCCGGCGACGGCAACCGCTGCGTGGCCACCTTCAGTTCCTGCTGGAGGCGCTCGTTTTCGGCCTTCAGCTTTTTAAGCTTCCTCTGCATAATCTGGCTTTTTGATATTTCGCTTTCGTTCTTCTGGACGGTCGTCTCCAGGTCCGAAATAGTCTTGCTCCCCGGCAGATAGACATAATACATGAACGCGACTATTATCAGCGCGGGCATAAAAAACAGGAGGAGGGTCTGCTGTTTCGGGGTAAGCTTCTTTATCTTATCCTCAATTATGCTCATCTTTCCTCCTACTTCTTCTTCGGCGCGGGTTTCGTAGCAGGCTTCGCGCCAGGCTTCGTACCAGGCGTCCGTCACCGGCTCCGGCGGCAGTTCCTCATATCCGGCAAGCTTGCCCGATATTTTAAAGGTGTACCTGTCTTCCTTGGCGGTGGAAACGTCTTTCACGTCCTCCACCTTGATATTTGCGAAAGTAGGCAGCGCCTCCATCTTGTCCGCGAAAATCTGCGCGTTCTTATTGCTGTCCCGCGCTATGCCCTCAATGGTGAACAAAGGCCCTTTCACGGAAAGCGAGGTGAGCCAGACATCCCGCGTAATGGAGGCGTTTATGCCGTTTAAGAGCGGCGTCATGGGGACTTTTCTCTTTTCCAGCTCCTGTATCGTCTTGAGCTTCTGCTCAAGTGCGATCCGGCTCTTCTCGTAGGCTTCCGCCTCCTTGACCTTCTTCTTCATGACATCGAGCTGTTTTTGCGTCAGGTCCGCCTGATCCTGAAGGTCGGATTTTTTCGAATATATATGGATAGTCCCGTATGCGGCCAGAAGGACGGACAGGACGGTGACGCCCATCACCACTGCCCGGAGTTTCAGTATATTTTTATCTACCGCCTTGATCTTTTTATGCGGGAGGAGGTTTATCTTTATCATTCTTTTAACCTCCTCAGGGCAAGCCCGACTACCACGGCGGCAGAGGGCGCGGAATTCTGCGCCGCATCCGGGTCCAGTTTCGGATCAAGACTTATATTCCTGAACGGGTTGGCCAGTTCCACCTCCACGCCTACCCTCTCGGCCAGCCGCTCCGGAAATCCCGCCATGAGCGCGGCGCCCCCGGAGAGTATCACTCTGTCCACGTTCTCTATGCCGGTGGTGGCCCGGAAGAAGTCTATGGACCTCGCCGCCTCCGCCGTTATGTCTTCCGTCACCGAGTCGATCAGCGACTGCGCCCGCGAGAGGTCCACCCCCGCGGAATCGTCGCCTTTCTTCAGATTTTCCGCGGCGGCAAACCCGATGCCGAACTCCTTCTGAAGCGATTCGGTGTAGAGGTTCCCCCCGACGGAGCTGTCCCTGGTGAACACCGAGGCGCCGTCTTTTAATATGTTTATGTTCATTACCGCCGCGCCTACATTCACGAGCGCGTCCACCCGGCCAGGCGATATCTCGTAATTGACCTCGAACATATTCTCCAGCGCGAAGGCGTCCACGTCCATTATCACCGGGTTCAGCCCGGCCTCGGTCACGAGCGTCACGTAATCGTTTATCTTGTCTTTTTTGGCGGCGACCAGCACGACGTCCATCGTGTTGGCGCCCTCCTTCGCGGACGGGCCCAATATCTGGAAGTCAAGGTTGACGTCGTCGATGGCGAACGGTATATATTGCTCCGCTTCCCAGTTGATGGATTCGGAAAGCTCGTCCTCGCTCATCTCCGGGAGCGTTATCCGCTTCACGATTACCGAGTTTCCGGATACGCCTATGACCGTATCCTTGACTTTTAACTGGGTCTCCTGCAGCAGTTCGGAAATGACCCCCGCGACCTGGGAGCGGTCCATAATCGCGCCGTCCACTATCGCCTCGGGGTCCAACTCCCTGAAGGCGTACTTCGCCAGTACCAGGTCCTTTCCGCGCTCCACAATCTGTGCGAGTTTCACGGTATGAGACCCGATATCAAGCCCCACTATTTGTGTTTTCCTGCCTAAGAACACGCGCACCTCGCTCTTTACCGGGAGTTACTGTTTATGCTTTATTATCCGCTCTATCTCTTTCAAGTTCGCCGCGTGATAGAGCCTCCAGCCCCTCCAGTCCCTCTGCACGCCCGTTATGAGCCCTTCGTTTTCCCATCTGAAAAGAGTAGAACGTGAAATGTCATATAGCTCGCAGATATCCCTGGTCTTATATATTTTTTTATCCGTGTCCCTGCGCATCATGCTCATAAGATATCCATTTGTAAAATTAATTTATTTTAACCATTTAATACGTATTGGTATACTAACTATACTTAAAATATTTGCTTGTCAAGAAAATAATTATCAGGTGAAATTTGATTTTATCAAGTAATAAAGGCGGTTATCTACCAAAAGAAGGCGGCGGGAAACCTGGCGTGCACAATATTTAGTGCTTTTTGAAGAAAACGGACGGCCGTAAAATTTCTTGCGGGCGGATTAAATATGCTTAATTTTAAAAGGTGCGTGTTCCTGCCAGCCTTTTGGCGGACATGCGGATGACTTCCGGCACGCCTTTATTCTTGCCTACGAAACGGAGGTCGCGCGTCCTTAGCTTCGGAAGGAACGTCAGCCCCATCGGCACGGGCGTCTTCGGGTTGTTCACCAGCGCGAGCGTTACGGAATAAGATTTTATCCAGTCCTTGTTCCCGGCTATTTCCCGGAGCACCTCTTCGCTCACGTTCCTGGAAGCCGCGATCATCTCCACTTCATGCAGCGTGAGCTTCGGGTTAGCGAGCACGGCGAGCGCGACCTGCTTGCTCGAGTCCTTGATGAGTATCATCCGGGTCTCCTGGTCGCCCATGCCTTGCCTCCTTTGAGCGCTCGCCCACGTCAAGCCTGAGAAGCCTCGCCTGAAGGCCCAGTTTATGCGCCTGGGCCTCTTCCTTTTGCTCATGTTCCTCGCGCTCCTGGCGCGCGCGCATCGCCGTCAGCGCCGCCCCGGACATCTTATCCGTCTCAAAATCAGGGGCCTCTTCAAGGCTTGATTTTTTTTCCTCCGCCGCCCCGTCCTCAGGCAGGTCCGAGGCTTGCTTATCGTCTATCTCTTCAATCATGGCTGCACCTTATGCAAGTAAAGCAGGTACTCCAGGTTCCCCTTGGCGCCTCTCACGGGCGACTCCATCTGGCCCAGCGCTTTAAAACCTATCGACTCGGCAAACCTGGTAATTTCGTGGAGGGCCGTCTCCCGCGCGCTTTCGTCACGCACGATGCCGCCCTTGCCCACGCCTCTCACGCCCCACCTCGAACTGCGGCTTCACCAGCGCGACGACCAAACCCCCGGGTTTCAGGTTCAGGTTTATCGGGGGCAGGATGAGCTTGAGTGAGATAAAGGAGACGTCCACGGAGGCGAAATCCACAAGCTCGTCCAGGAACCCGGCGCCGGCATGACGAAAATTTACCCGCTCGATCACGGACACGCGGGGGTCTTCCCTTAGCCTTTGGTCTATCAGCCCGTAGCCGACATCGACCGAATAAACCTTTTTTGCCCCCTCTTTCAGGAGGCAGTCGGTAAAGCCGCCGGTGGATGCGCCTATGTCCGCGCATGACAAGCCCGGCGACTGAGATTTTAAAATTATCCAGCGCGGCCTTAAGCTTCAGCCCGCCGCGCGAGACGTAAGGCAGGCCCTCTATAACCTCTATTTCGCTTCCCCGGCGACCGGCTCCCCCGCCTTGCTCGCTTTCCTGCCGTCAACCACCACCTTGCCGGCGAGTATCAGGGCTTGGGCTTTCTGCCGGGATTCGGCCAGCCCGCGTGCGAGCATCTCTACGTCGAGCCTGTTTTTAGCTTCTTTCAAGCCGCTGAATTCCCGTTCTCGTTCAGCTCCGGGTGAAGCATTCTCTCCGAAAAATTATTATTCACAATAATGCCTCAACCGCGACCGCCCTATTTACGTTCAACGATAATTTTTCTGCGAGAACGCTCCACCCTCCACAAATTTATTCCGCCAGAACTTTTTCCGAGACGAAAGCCTCAGCCGCTTCGAATATGCCTCTTGCGTCGAGCCCCAGCCTGCGCCTTATCTGCGCCTGGGTCCCCTGCTCGACATAAATGTCCGGGACGCCGATGCGCTTCACCGGCACGTTCATCCCCGCCTCTTCGAGTACCTCGAGCACCGCGCTCCCGAAACCGCCCGCGAGGACGTTTTCCTCCACGGTGAGGATCCGTTTGGAAGTCGTTGCGGCGCGGATGATGGCGTCTTTGTCTATCGGCTTTATGAACCTCGCGTTTATCACGCCGGTCTGGCAGCCGGATTTCGATAGTTCATCCGCCGCCAGGACTGCCGGATGCACCGTGTTTCCGATGGCGATTATGCACAGCTCTGAGCCTTCGCTTATTACCTCCGCCTTGCCGAGCGGTATCTCCTGGAATTCACGGTCGAGCGGTACGCCCAGGCCTTTGCCGCGCGGGTAGCGCAGCGCAACGGGACAGTTTAATTTCAACCCCGTGAAAAGCATGTGCCTCAGCTCGTTTTCGTCCTTTGGCGCCATGAATACTAAATTAGGCACGTTCCTCATGAAGGATATGTCGAAGAGCCCCTGGTGGGTTTCGCCGTCCTCGCCCACGACCCCGGCCCTGTCCATCGCCATCAGGACCGGCAGGTTCTGCATGCATATGTCGTGCACTACCTGGTCGTAGGCACGCTGCATGAAAGTGGAATAGACGGCGACGACCGGCTTCATGCCGCATGCGGCCAGCCCGCATGAGAAAGTCAGGGCGTGCTGTTCGGCGATGCCGACGTCAAAAAACCTGTTCGGGAACTCTTTCGCGAATTTGGAGAGTCCGGTCCCTTCCGGCATGGCGGCGGTTACGGCTATTATCGACGGGTCTTCCTTCGCAAGCTCTACCAGCGCCCCGCCGAATACGCCGGTATAGGATACGCCCCCGCCGGACGCCGCGGCCTCGCCCGACTCCACGTCGAAGGGAGGCGTGCCGTGGAACGCGGTCGGGTCGTTCTCGGCAAACTCGTAGCCCTTGCCCTTCTTGGTCATAACGTGCACGAGCACCGCGCCTTTCCTGTCCCGCGCGTCTCTCAATGCCTCCGTCAGCATCCTTATATCGTGGCCGTCTATCGGGCCGATGTAGGAGAAGCCCATCTCTTCGAAGAGCATGCCGGGCAAAAAAATTCCCTTCATCCTCTCGCCGGTCTTCGAGGCGACCTTGAACATCTGCTCGGCCACCTTCGGGAGCTTCTTCACGAACTGCTCCGTCTCGCGCCTAAGCTTCTCCGCCTTGACGCCGGTGATGATGCGGCTCAAGTAGTTCGACAGCGCCCCCACGTTCGTGGAGATCGACATCTCGTTGTCGTTCAATACGACGACCAGGTCCCGCTCCAGGTGTCCGGCCTGGTTCATCCCCTCGAACGCCAGTCCCGCGGTCATCGAACCGTCGCCGATTACCGCGGCGATCTTGAAACCGCCGCCCTCCATGTCCCGCGCGACCGCCATGCCGAGCGCCGCCGATATCGACGTGCTGGAGTGGCCGACGTCGAACGGGTCGTACGGGCTCTCCGAGCGCTTGGGGAAGCCGCTTAAGCCGCCTTCGCGCCTGATCGTTCCGAAACGGTCGCGTCTCCCGGTGAGGAGCTTATGGGCATACGCCTGGTGGCCCACGTCCCAGATTATCTTGTCCGCCGGGGTATCATAGACATAGTGCAGGGCGAGGGCGAGTTCCACGACGCCCAGTGACGAGGCCAGATGGCCTCCGTTTACGGAACAGACCGCGATTATCTCTTCTCGTATCTCTTCCGCCAGCAGCGGAAGGTCCTTGAGCTTAAGCGCCTTGAGGTCCGCAGGGGAGCCGATGCTGTCAAGATATGCCATTAATGCCTCCCATTCGGCAATCAGTTCTTTCGTGATACTATGTAACGTGCAATCTCGCGGAGCGGTTCCGCGTTCTGCGCAAAAATTTCAAGCGCGTCCACAGCCGAGCCGGATAGCTCCATGGCGCGCTTCCGGGACTCATCCAGGCCGACCATCGCGGGATACGTCTTCTTCCCCCGTTCCAGGTCGCTGCCCACGTCCTTGCCTATCTCTTCCTGAGTGCCGGTAATATCCAGTATATCATCGGCTATCTGAAAAGCCAGGCCCGCCTCTTCGCCGTAACGCGTAATGGCTTTCAGCTGCAAATCGTCCGCGCCGGCGGCGATTGCGCCGATACGCACCGACGCGCGGATAAGCGCGCCGGTTTTGCGCGTATGTATATATTCCAGCGTGGCGAAATCGATCTCCTTGCCTTCCGACTCTATGTCCACGGCCTGGCCGCCCACCATCCCCATGCTGCCCGAGGCAAACGCCAGCTCATGTATAACTTTCAACTGGCGGAGCGGGTCCATGTTATTCATATGCGCCGGAGACGACAAAAGCTCGAACGCGAACGTGAGCAGGGCGTCTCCCGCGAGTATCGCGGCGGCCTCGCCATATATTTTATGGTTGGTCGGCTTCCCCCGGCGGAAGTCGTCGTCGTCCATCGCCGGCAGGTCGTCGTGGATAAGCGAATATGTGTGGATGAACTCAAGGGAGCTTGCCGAGGCGATGAGTCCCGGAATATCGGACGCACCCCTGTCCCGCGACGGCTTCGGCGGCGGCGATTGCGAGTATCGGCCTGACCCTCTTCCCGCCGGCCTCCAGGCTGTACCGCATGGAGGAGTGGAGCGTTTTGGGCAGTATGTCCGCCTTCGGGGCCGCCGTGTTTATAAAGTCTTCCACCAGCCGCCGTTTTTCGCTTATATATTTTTTTAAGTCGAAGTTCATTCCCCCTCTTCCGGTTCGAAGGGTTCGATTCTGGTGCCGCGGGACTGGTCTTTCAGAAGTATCTCCACCTTGCGCTCGGCTTCTTCGAGCTGTTTCGTGAGCGCGCGCGTAAGTTTTATGCCCTCATCGAAGAGCTTTACCGATTCGCTAAGGGGCAGTTCGCCCTTCTCCATTTTCGCAACTATACTTTCAAGCCGTTTCAGCGAATTCTCGAACTTCTCTTCCGCCACGGCAAACCCTCCATAAATAGAAGTAAATGCAAATTATACACCAGAGGGCACTTTGGTCAAGAATTTTCTGGGGAAGACGCTCTTAATTGACCGCATGCCGCTAGGATGTCCGCGCCCCGGCTGTCACGGATGAATGCGGTATAATTTATGAAATTGCAGTCTCTCCTGAAAGGCCAGCACCGCTTTTGCATCCGGGCTTTTAAACTCGCTTCCCTCATGCTCGTTGAATGGAATCAGATTTATTTTGCATTTCAGCCCCCGAAGGAGCTTTCCCAACTGTGCCGCATGTTCCGCCTTGTCGTTTATCCCCCTCAGCAGGACGTATTCCACGGTTATGCGCCTCCTGGGGGCAAGCGGATAATCCTTCAACGCCTTCAGGAGCGCCTTCAGCGGATATTTTTTGTTTATCGGCATTATCCTGTCCCTGATCTCGTCGTTCGGCGCGTTGACGGATACGGCCAGGTTCACCCCGAGTCCGCTCTCGCCAAGCGCCTTGATGCCCGGCACCACCCCGGCCGTGCTTAGCGTGATCCTCCTGGGGGAGATGTTGAACATACCGGGCGAGGTGAGGCGCCTTAACGCCTCGAACACGTTATCCGTATTCAAAAGCGGCTCCCCCATCCCCATGAGGACGATATTCGTAAGTTTTTGCCCCTCGCCTGCCGCCGGTCGGCCCGAAGCGGCCGAGGCGCGACGCCATGAGCACCTGGCCGGTTATCTCGTGCGGCAGGAGGTTTCTTCTTATCCCTCCCGCACCCGTCAGGCAGAACCGGCATCCCAGTGCGCACCCGGCCTGGGAAGAGATGCACAAGGTCAGCCTGTCCTCATCCGGTATCAGGACGGACTCGATTTTTTCTCCGTCTTGTAACCCGAAGAGATATTTTTCCGTCTTATCTGTGGATATCTGGCGGCTGACGAGTTCCGGCGGGCGCAGTTCCGCGTTTCCTGAAGCTTTTCCCGGTCCGCAAAGGATATGTCAGTCATGCCGGAGAAGGAATCGCGCGCCTTCGACATAGACCCACCGGCATATCTGGGCGGCGCGGTAAGGTCTCATCCCGAGGCCCTCGACAAACGCTTTAAGCTCTTCGGCA
>CAVTDB010000019.1:0-8673 GCA_963733375.1 Nitrospirota bacterium
CAATCGAACTCCAGCATGGCTATTCCTGTCTTCTCGTTGACTTTTTTCCCGGCCTTTATGCCCGTTACCTCGACCAGCATCGCCTCCACCACGAGGAAGACTTTATCGTCCTTGCGTATGCAGCCGGTCAGCGTCGTCTCGCCTTTTCCCACCGCGCCGTGCAGGTGTATGGCGGGTTCGCCGTCTTTCAGGAAAACGGAGCCGATACCCGCTACCTCGCGCCCGTCGGTGAAGCTCTGCCACATCGGCTCCGGCGGGAGCACGGGTTCCTTCGGGCCGCAGACCATCGATGCCTCGCGCATTCCGCCTAGCAGGAAGAAGAAACCCGCGGTCACTTTCTCGTCTTTCGCTACCTTTATGACGCCGTCTAACAGGCTGTCCCCGTCCTCGTATTTCAGTATGAATACCCTGCCAATGCTGCCGGACCGATATTGCATGACGCTCCTTTTATATTGATTACTCTATCTTCTGCCCCTTGGCGACCACGACCACTCCGCCGGGGGAAACGGTGAAGCGCCGCCTGTCCTCTACCGGGTCGTAGCCGATGGTCGTCCCGGCCGGGAGCTTGACGTCCTTGTCTATTATCGCCTTCTTTATCTTGCATTGCCGGCCTATCTCGACCCGCTCCATTATGATGGATTCGTGGATTTCGGAGTAGCTGTTTACCCGGACCGCGTGGGAGAGCACGGAGTCCTGTACCCTGCCGCCGGAGATGATGCAGCCGGAAGACACTATGGAGTCGAGCGCTACGCCAAGCCTTCCGCCCTTGTACTCCTGCGCAAAGACGAACTTCGCCGGCGGGTACTGCCTCTGGTACGTCCTGAGCGGCCACCTTTGGTCGTAGAGGTTGAAGAGCGGCATGATGGAGGCAAGGTCCATGTTGGCCTCCCAGTACGCGTCCACCGTCCCCACGTCGCGCCAGTATTTTGAACGCTTTTTGTTTTCGTCGATGAAGTTATACGCCAGGACCTTGCGCCTTTTGAACATCGTGGGGATGATGTCCTTGCCGAAGTCGTGCGAGGTGGCCTGCTCCGCGTCCTCCCGGAGCATCTGGGTGATCGTCTCCGTGTTGAATATGTATATCCCCATCGAGGCGAAACATTTGTCCTTCTTGCCCGGTATGGTCTTCGGGTTCTTCTTCGGCTTCTCTTCGAAACCGACGATATTGTAGTCTTTATCCACTTCGATTATTCCGAATTCGGAGGCCTCTTCCTTATTCACCTCTATCGCGCTTACCGTGGCCTCGGCTTTCCTGCGCCTGTGGTACGCGAGCATCTTGGTGTAGTCCATCTTGTAGACATGGTCGCCTGAGAGGACCAGAAGCTCCTGGGGGCGCTCCTTCTCAATGGTATAGATGTTCTGGTATATGGCGTCCGCGGTCCCCTGGTACCAGTGCTCGTCTATCCTCTGCTGGGGCGGGAGCGTCATTATGTACTCGCCCATCTCCGGGTTCAGGAAATTCCAGCCCATGCTTATGTGCCTCTCGAGCGAGTGGGACTTGTACTGGGTGAGGACGATGATCTTCCTGAGCTTTGAGTTGATGCAGTTGGAAAGAGTGAAGTCGATTATGCGGTACTGGCCGCCAAAGGGTACGGCGGGCTTCGCGCGGTGCAGCGTCAGCGGAGAGAGCCTTTCTCCTTTTCCCCCGGCCATTATCATCGTTAATACGTTATGTGGCACTTTATTTTAGTCTCCTTTGTCCAGTAAATATTAACAGGAGCGATCGTAGCGGGTCAAGAGCGGAAGGAGGTTTTATTAAAAAAAAAGAGATGAGACTAAAGGGGCGAGGTCATTGAGTGACGGGAAAATGGCCAGGGGCATCCTCAATGTGACGGTAGTGCCTTTCCCGGGCGCGCTCTCTATATCTATTTTCCCGCCGTGGGCGCGCAGTATGGATTCCACGATCGGAAGGCCCATGCCGGTCCCTTCTTCCTTGGTGGTAAAGAAGGGGTCGAAGAGCCTGTCCATGCAGTCAACGGGTATGCCCTGCCCGGTGTCCTTGAACTGGATATAAAAGCCGGTTAAATCCTTCTTCAGCCCGGTTTTTACGGTCAGGACCCCTCCGGACGGCATCGCCTGAATGGCGTTGATTATGATATTTAAAAAAGCCTGCTCCATCCTCTTCTCGTCCAGGAGGACCTCGCATACCTTGTGGTCGTATTCTCTCGATATGCTGACGCCCATGCTCATCCCCTGGTATTCTATCATCTCAAGCACGGAATCGAGCACCCGGTGCGGATGCGACGGGGCGAGGCACGGCTTCGGCACTTTGGAGTAGTTCAGAAACTCGATGACCGTACTGCCCAGGCGTTCCGTCTCCTTCTCCACCACGGCCAGCAGCTTCCGGACCTCCGGACGGCTCTCCCGCACCTCTTCCTTCAGGAGGTGCAGGTTGATGAACAGGGAGTTCAGCGGGTTTTTTATCTCGTGGGCGACTCCGGCGGCTATCGCGCCCATCGACGCCAGGCGGTCTAACTGCATGATCTTTGCCTGGGCGTCCTGAAGCTCCCGGTTTACGCTCTCGAACGTCGAGACTTTCTCCTCGAGGTCGTGATAGAGCTTCGAGTTCTCCAGGGCTATCGCCGCCAGGTTTCCGAAGACGGTAAGGGTACGGAGGCGTTTTTCGTCGATGGAGCGGTCCCCGCCGGGCGACTCCACCGCTATTACCCCCATGACATGTTTTTTCGACAGCATCGGGATGAACGCAACCTGTTTCGAGGAGAGAATTTTCTCAAATTCCGGGTGCAGGGGCTCTTTCCCGCTTTTAATGTCCTTTACAAGCTTTGGACGACGGCTTATGACCGTCTGGACCGGGTGCCCCTGCCCCCTCGAAACAGGCATGACAAAAGCGCGCACCTTTATGTCGAACGGCGCGCGCTCTAAAAGTTCGGAAATATTTTTCCGTCCCGGAGCGGTATCTTCCTCCTCCAGGGCCGTTACTCCCTCCCATATCTCCCTGGCCTCGTCGCCTTTCAGCGGCCCCACCCCCAGCCAGCCCTCGAGAGTGTTCTTCTGGTCGTTCACGAGCAGCAGGTAGGCGCGGGAATAGCCGAAGGCGTCGTCGGCGGTAAGGGAAGTCAGGATTATATAGAGTTTTTCTTCGGTTGGAAGCTGGGTCTGGAGGAGGCGGTTGATGTCGTAAAGAGCAAGGAGTTCCCGGTTAGCCCTTTTCAAGTCCTCTATAGAGTCCTTTTCCTTAGAGTTCTTGTCCTTCACTTCTACCTCTTCTGGAAAGGCTTTCAGCTTTAAATTTAAAATTAAGTTAATATAACATAAAAATGTAAGGATGTGTCATATTTTTATCCCACTTCGTCGTATTCCCGGACCCTTAACTTTACACCCAGCTCGTCCGAGGCAATCCTCTCGCACTCCTCTATATCCACCCCCGGCATGGCCAGGGCCGTCACGGTTATATCCGGGACGTACGCCTTCGCCCGGACTACGAACTCCTTCAGAGATTCATACGCGCCGTCCATCTCGGGCTTGCAATATTTTTCATACTGCGCTCTCGTGGGGAAGTTCAGGCTGACGGAGATTGCGTCAACCAGTCCCTTGATTTCGGGCAGAAACTTATCCCCGTGGATAAGCAGGGCGTGGCCGTTCGTATTTATACGTACCTTTACCCCCTTCGCCTTTACCGCTTTCGCCACTTCCTTAATCGCGTCCAGCCGCAGGAAAGGCTCTCCATACCCGCAGAACACCACCTCCCGGTACCGCTCGAACCCCAGCCCCTCCATCGCGGAAAGTATCTCTTCCACGGACGGTTCATTTTTAATGCGGAGGTTGTGGCCTTTGACGAAATCGGTGGTGTTCCTTACGCAGAACACGCAGGCGTTCGTGCATCGGTTGGTGATGTTCAGGTACAGCGAATCGCGGATGGGATATGCGATCTGGCCCTCGGAGGGCGGCTCGCATATGCCGAAGAGCCTTGTTGCGTTCAGGCTCGTTATCCGCATCACGTCTTCTGGCGAGAGGCCCTTCAACCGGGCAAGCGTATCCACGACGTACTTCAGGTACGACGGCTCGTTGCGCTTTCCGCGGAGCGGCTTGGGAGCCAGGTACGGGCAGTCCGTCTCGAGGAGGAGCCGCTCTATGGGTACGGTCTTTATCACGTCCCGAAGCGGCGTCCGCATTATTAAAAGTGAGGGTGCCGCCGACCGATATGTGCATGCCAAGGTCGAGGGCCCGCCTAGCCATTTCCGGGCCGCCGGAGAAGCAGTGAAGGGTGCCGCCCGCTTCCGGCAGGCCGACCGTGGAGATGATGTCCATCGTTTCTGTTTCGGCCTCTCTGGAATGGATTATTACGGGCTTGTTTACTTCATTCGCGATCTGAAGCTGTCTTTTAAAGTGTTCCGCCTGAGTATCCCTGGGCGAGAGGTCGTAGTGGTAATCGAGTCCGATCTCGCCTACGGCGACAGCCTTCGGGTCATTCAGGAGTTCAAAAATTTCCGCGTAGTCCTCCTCCGTCACCGACTTCACGTCGTGCGGGTGAAAGCCCGGAGCAAAATATACGTTGTCATATTTCGCGGCAAGCAGGCGCGCGGCCCGGCTGGATTTTATATCCGAGCCGATGGTGATTATATATTTCACCCCGGCCTCTTCCGCCCTGGCCAGCACCTCCGGGAGGTCGTCTTTAAACTGCTCCATGTCCAGATGCGCGTGCGTATCGATAATCATGATTTCACCGGTATCCTAACCGTAAATTTACTCCCTTTCCCCAGTTCGCTCTCGACTGATACCTCGCCCCCGTGGGCGTCCACCAGGGACTGCACCACCGCCAGGCCCAGGCCCGTGCCGCGTATGCCGGAGATGGACTTCGAGCGGTAGTACCGGTCGAATATGTGGGGCAGGTCGTCTTTGTCCATGCCGTATCCGTTATCCGCCACGGAGATCTCTACCGCTTCGCGGCAGGTTTACAGGCCTCGGCGCTGTCCGTCCCGGCGCATTTTGCGGAGACTTCCACGCTGCCGCCGCTCATGGTGTACTTGATGGAATTGGATACCAGGTTCGTAATTACCCGCAGCATCTTTTCCCTGTCCACTGTAATAACGGGCAACCCTTCCGGGGCGTCCAACCGGATTTTAATGTTCTTCTCCATTGCCTGGACGTTAAGCGCTGATACGGCCTCCTCAAGGAGGCCAGCCGGGTCTGTCTCTTTTAAGTCCAGCCTCATCATCCCCGCCTCGATCTTGGTCAGGTCCAGGTACTGCTCCACCAGGTCCAGGATTTTCGCCCCGTTTGATTTTATGGAGGTTAAATATCCTTGTTCTTCAGGCCCCAGTTTCCCGGACGCTTCTTCCATGAGCAGGTCGGAATAGCCCAGGATGCTGGTGAGAGGGGATTTCAAATCATGGGTAATCAGGGAGATGAAATCCGACTTGCGCTTTTCCAGGAGCTTCTCCCCGGTCACGTCGTAAAACGTCTTTATCTCGCCCATTACTTTATTATTCTCGTCCAGCACCAGTGAACTGCTTATTTTGAACTGCCTGCCGTTTATCTCCGTCTCGACCAGCTGGCCGTATCTTTCTATGACGTCTTTATAGACATCGCAGCTGCTGCATATATCCTCCAGCTTGCGCTTCACGCTTACCTGGACACTTGCATGGCAGAAGGTCCCGGAGATAAGCCAGCACCGCATGTCGTCTGACATATAGGCCGGGCAGTTCTTATGGACGCAGTTGAACGTCTCCCAGCACCTCTTGCCGCCGCGTGAGCCGTTGCACCGGAAGATGAGGGACTCTTTGATAGGGCCGTCCGGAAGCTCGTTTACCGTCTTCCCCTTCAGCTCGTCCGCCGGACCGCCCCATATAACGCTCATCATGGGGTTCACTTCTATTATCTCGCCGGAGACGGAGAGGAAGATGACCCCGTCCGGTATGCTTTTGAATATCGCGGAAAGTTTCCCGTGCTCGACCGTCATTTCGTGCGTCCGGTCTCCACCGTTTTTTCAAGGTTTACGTTCGCATCGAGGAGCTGGCGGTAGGAATAGTCGAGCTTCGCGACCATCGCGTTTAAGGTTTCGGATAACTCCCTGAACTCCAAGGGCTGTGACACCTTTGCCCGGGCGGAGAGGTCGCCGGCCATGATCTTGTAAGCCGCCGCCCGTATTATTATCAAGCGGCCGGAGCACCTTCCGGCGGATAAGGAAAAACGGCACGAGCAGAAGAGTCGCGGTTACGACTGCCTCGACGATCCCCTTCTCCCTCCCCTCCAGCCCGAAATAGTCCATTATGAAATGGGCGGAGACGACGGCGATACTGCGAGCAGCCACCAGACGATAAGCTTTTTGTTAAGGCTGAACCTCATCGTTTATCCCCCCTCCAGGTAAAGTCCGCCTACGAGCCTGTATACGAAATTGCCGGTGATGGTAAAGGCCTCTTTTTTCCAGCTGTCCGGCAGGGGGTTGAACGGACTGGCGTCGAACAGGGCCTTCTTGGCCGCATCGTCCAGCATTGGATAGCCGGAGGATTTCAGTACCTCCACGTCCGCTACTTTTCCCGATTTTAGGATGGTGAACTTCATCAGAAGCTGCCCCTGGATGCCGTCCCGGCGCGCGGTCTCCGGGTACTCCCATCCTTACTCTATCCGCTGTTTCAGCCCTTTCAGGTACGACGTGTACTGCAGGTCTTCGCGATCAAGCGTGATCGCTTTCGGGTCCTTCGTGCGCTTCACGTCTTCGTCCACCTTGGCGTACTGCTCAAGGTCTTTCATCGTCGGAAGCTTAAGACTCCGCGGGGCCAACTGCTCCCTGCCTGCCGAACCAGCCGAAGGCTGTGGACGGCGCCTGGGCGGCTGAAGGCTCGCCTGACCCTTTTTGTCCAATTGAGCGGGGCGGAGCGGGCTGCGCGGGCGGCGTCCCTGGGACCTTCAAATCACCCGGAGAAACCTTAGCCTGCGCGGGGGCCGGTTTTACCTCCCTGGGAGCGGGGAAGGAAGGCAAAAAAGGGCGGTACGGCGCGGCTTTCGGGACCATGGTCCGAGGGACTGCCATTGCCATCCTCCTGGGCATCCGGGGCGGGGGCGAGGCCTCTTTCATAGGCTTTGGAGGCAATACGGTACTGGGCCCCAATTTAGGCGGCTCCAGCAGGTCGACCGCTACCGGCTCCTTCGGCTTCTGCTCCCGGGGTTTCTCAAGCGCTATTAAGAGTACGACTGCCAGATGAAATATTAATGAGACTGCGAGGCAGTGGTAGAAAAGACCTTTCTTCATCAAAAACCTTTCAATTGGCCTGAAATTATAGCATAATAAGGCCTTATAGCAATAGAAAAATACCCCTGGGGGCCTTTTACGGATATACTCGTCCGATGGGAATCGAAGCAAAAAACAATAACAAGGTTAATCTTTTAAGCCTTAATGCCGAGGAGCTTAAGGAGTTCGTCGAGGGCCTCGGGATGAGACCTTACCGCGCCGCCCAGATATGCCGGTGGGTCTATGTCGAAGGCCGCGATTCCTTCTCCGGCATGACCGACATATCCAAGTCGGACCGGGACAAGCTTGACGGAAGCGCGGAAATACGTCCGCCGGAACTTGTCAGCCGCCAGATATCCACAGATAAGACGGAAAAATACCTCTTCGGGTTACAAGACGGGGAAAAAATCGAGTCCGTCCTGATACCGGATGAGGACAGGCTGACCTTGTGCATCTCTTCACAGGCCGGGTGCGCACTCGGGTGCCGGTTCTGCCTGACGGGGGCGGGAGGGATAAGGAGAAACCTCCTGCCGCACGAGATAACCGGCCAGGTGCTCATGGCGGCGGCTCGGGCCGCGTCGGGCCGGCCGGAGGCAGGCGAGGGGCAAAAACTTACGAATATCGTCCTCATGGGGATGGGGGAGCCGCTTTTGAATACGGATAACGTGTTCGAGGCGTTAAGGCGCCTTACCTCGCCCGGCATGTTCAACATCTCGCCCAGGCGGATCACGCTCAGCACGGCCGGGGTAGTGCCGGGCATCAAGGCGCTTGGCGAGAGCGGACTCGGGGTGAACCTGGCCGTTTCGGTCAACGCGCCGAACGACGAGATCAGGGACAGGATAATGCCGATAAACAAAAAATATCCGCTGAGGACGCTCGTGAAGGCGTTGAAAGATTATCCGCTTGCCCCCAGGAGGCGCATAACCGTGGAATACGTCCTGCTGAAGGGGATAAACGACAAGGTGGAACATTCAGCGGAACTTGGAAAGCTCCTCCGGGGGCTGAAATGCAAAATAAATTTAATTCCATTCAATGAGCATGAGGGAAGCGAGTTTAAAAGACCGGATGAAAGAAGCGGTGCTGGCGTTTCAGAAGAGACTGCAATCCATAAACTATACCGCGTTTATCCGTGACAGCCGGGGTGCGGATATCCTGGCGGCATGCGGGCAGTTAAGAGCCGATTGCCAGAAAATTCTTGACCAAAGTCCCTCCTGGTGTATAATTTGCATTTACTTCTATTTATGGAGGGTCCGCCGTGGCGGAAGAGAAGTTCGAAAGTTCGCTGAAACGGCTTGAAAGTATAGTTGCGAAAATGGAGAAGGGCGAACTGCCCCTTAGCGAATCGGTAAAGCTCTTCGAGGAAGGCATAAAGCTTTCGCGCACGCTCACGAAACAGCTCGAAGAAGCCGAGCGCAAGGTGGAGATACTTCTAAAAGACCAGCCCGGCGGCGCCAGAATCGAACCCTTTGAACCGGAAGAGGGGG
>CAVTDB010000020.1:0-79733 GCA_963733375.1 Nitrospirota bacterium
GCCGAGGAGCTTAAGGAGTTCGTCGAGGGCCTCGGGATGAGACCTTACCGCGCCGCCCAGATATGCCGGTGGGTCTATGCCCTTGGCAGCGACTGCTTCTCCGGCATGACCGACATATCCAGGACGGACCGAGACAAGCTTAACGGAAGCGCGGAAATACGTCCGCCGGAACTTGTCAGCCGCCAGATATCCACAGATAAGACGGAAAAATACCTGTTCGGGTTACAGGACGGGGAAAAAATCGAGTCCGTCCTTATACCGGATGAGGAGAGGCTGACCTTGTGCATCTCTTCCCAGGCCGGGTGCGCACTGGGATGCCGGTTCTGCCTGACGGGCGCGGGCGGGATAAGGAGAAACCTCCTGCCGCACGAGATAACCGGCCAGGCGCTCATGGCGGCGCGTTTATTAGCGGCCGGTCAACCTTCCGGGGGGGCAGAGCAAAAGCTTACGAATATCGTGCTCATGGGGATGGGGGAGCCGCTTTTGAATACGGATAATGTGTTCGAGGCGTTAAGGCGCCTTACCTCGCCCGGCATGTTCAACATCTCCCCCAGGAGGATCACGCTAAGCACGGCCGGGGTGGTGCCCGGCATCAAGGCGCTTGGCGAGAGCGGGCTCGGGGTGAACCTGGCCGTATCGGTAAACGCGCCGAACGACGAGATCAGGGACAGGATAATGCCGATAAACAAAAAATATCCGCTGAGGACGCTCGTGAAGGCGTTGAAGGATTTTCCGCTCGCCCCCAGGAGACGCATAACCGTGGAATACGTCCTGCTGAAGGGGATAAACGACAAGGTGGAACATTCGGCGGAACTTGGAAAGCTCCTCCGGGGGCTGAAATGCAAGATAAATTTAATTCCATTCAATGAGCATGAGGGGAGCGAGTTTAAAAGGCCGGATAAAGAAGCGGTGCTGGCGTTTCAGAAGAGACTGCAATCCATAAACTATACCGCATTTATCCGTGACAGCCGGGGCGCGGATATCCTGGCGGCATGCGGTCAGTTAAGGGCCGGTCCGCCAGAAAATTCTTGACCAAAGTCCCTCCTGGTGTATAATTTACATTTACTTCTATTTATGGAGGGTCCGCCGTGGCGGAAGAGAAGTTCGAAAGTTCGCTGAAACGGCTTGAAAGTATTGTTGCGAAAATGGAGAAGGGCGAACTGCCCCTTAGCGAATCGGTAAAGCTCTTCGAGGAGGGCATAAAGCTCACGCGCACGCTTTCGAAACAGCTCGAAGAAGCCGAGCGCAAGGTGGAGATACTTCTAAAGGACCAGCCCCGCGGCGCCAGAATCGAACCCTTTGAACCGGAAGAGGGGGAATAGGCTTTATGCTGAGAGAATATATCGATGAAGCCCTGAAAAGGGCGGATTATGAAATTATCGAAGGCAAAGAGCGTTTCTACGGCGAGATAAAGGAATGCCCCGGAGTATGGGCCACCGGGAAAACTCTTGAAAAGTGCAGGAAGAACCTTGAGGATGTCTTAGACGGATGGCTGTACGTCAGGATTTCAAAGGAGCTTGATATCCCTCAATTGGGAAATATAAAGATTCCCAAGCTCGAAAAGGCGGCCTCCTGAATTGACCCGGCTTCTGCCGATTGACCATAAAGACCTTGTCAGGAACCTGCGGAAATTGGGATTTGATGGCCCATATTCAGGCGGAAAACATCTTTTTATGGTAAAGGAGCAGTTAGTCCTCACGATACCGAACCCGCATCATGGAGAGATTTGGCCGGATTTGCTTGGACGGATTCTTCGGCAGGCAGGTATTTCAGCGAAAGAGTGGGAAAAGGCAAAACAGAAATGAAGTTCGACTTAAAAAAATATATCAATGAAAAACGGCGGCTGGTGGAAGACTTTATAAACACAGCGGCGCCGAAGGCGGACATATTGCCAAAAACGCTGCACTCCTCCATGCGGTACAGCCTGGAGGCCGGCGGGAAGAGGGTCCGGCCCATACTCGCAATCGCCGCCGCCGAAGCCGTCGCGGGACGGGGGGCGTCCGGCATGCCGGGACTCCTCGCCTCGGCAAGCTCCCTTGAGTTCGTCCACACATATTCGCTAATACACGACGACCTTCCGGCGATGGACGACGACGACTTCCGCCGGGGGAAGCCGACCAACCATAAAATATATGGCGAGGCCGCGGCGATACTCGCGGGAGACGCCCTGCTCACGTTCGCGTTCGAGCTTTTGTCGTCTCCGGCGCATATGAATAATATGGACCCGCTACGCCAGTTGAAAGTTATACATGAGCTGGCGTTTGCCTCAGGCAGCATGGGGATGGTGGGCGGCCAGGCCGTGGACATAGAGTCGGAAGGCAGGGATATCGATTTCGCCACGCTGGAATATATCCACACGCGCAAAACCGGCGCGCTTATCCGGGCGTCGGTGCGCATCGGCGCCATCGCCGCCGGCGCGGACGATTTGCAACTGAAAGCCATTACACGCTACGGCGAGGAGGCGGGCCTGGCTTTTCAGATTGCCGATGATATACTGGATATAACCGGCACTCAGGAAGAGATAGGCAAGGACGTGGGCAGCGACCTGGAACGGGGGAAGAAGACGTATCCCGCGATGGTCGGCCTGGAGGAGTCCCGGAAGCGCGCCATGGAGCTAGCTGGCTCGGCTGTGGACGCGCTTGAAATTTTTGCGCATAACGCGGAACCGCTCCGCGAGATTGCACGTTACATAGTATCACGAAAAAACTGATTGCCGAAAGGGAGGCATTAATGGCATATCTTGACAGCATCGGCTCCCCTGCGGACCTCAAGGCGCTTAAGCCGAGGGACCTTCCGCTGCTGGCGGAAGAGATACGAGAAGAGATAATCGCGGTCTGTTCCGTAAACGGAGGCCATCTGGCCTCGTCCCTGGGCGTCGTGGAACTCGCCCTCGCACTGCACTATGTCTACGATACCCCCGCGGACAAGATAATCTGGGACGTGGGCCACCAGGCATATGCCCATAAACTCCTCACCGGGAGGCGCGACCGTTTCGGGACGATCAGGCGCGAAGGCGGCTTAAGCGGCTTCCCCAAGCGCTCGGAGAGCCCATACGACCCGTTCGACGTCGGTCACTCCAGCACGTCGATATCGGCGGCGCTCGGCATGGCTGTCGCGCGGGACATGGAGGGCGGCGGTTTCAAAATTGCCGCGGTAATAGGCGACGGTTCGATGACCGCGGGACTGGCGTTCGAGGGGATGAACCAGGCCGGACACCTGGAGCGGGACCTGGTCGTCGTATTAAACGACAACGAGATGTCGATCTCCACGAACGTCGGGGCGCTGTCGAACTACCTAAGCCGCATCATCACCGGCGTCAAGGCGGAGAAGCTGAGGCGCGAGACGGAGCAGTTCGTGAAGAAGCTCCCGAAGGTGGCCGAGCAGATGTTCAAAGTCGCCTCGAAGACCGGCGAGAGGATGAAGGGAATTTTTTTGCCCGGCATGCTCTTCGAAGAGATGGGCTTCTCCTACATCGGCCCGATAGACGGCCACGATATAAAGATGCTGACGGAAGCATTGAGGGACGCTCGTGACAGGAAGGGCGCGGTGCTCGTGCACGTTATGACCAAGAAGGGCAAGGGCTACGAGTTTGCCGAGAACGACCCGACCGCGTTCCACGGCACGCCTCCCTTCGACGTGGAGTCGGGCGAGGCCGCGGCGTCCGGCGGGGGCGTATCCTATACAGGCGTATTCGGCGGGGCGCTGGTAGAGCTTGCAAGAGAAGACCCGTCGATAATAGCCGTAACCGCCGCCATGCCGGAAGGGACCGGACTCTCCAAATTCGCGAAAGAGTTCCCTGACAGGTTTTTCGACGTCGGCATCGCAGAACAGCACGCCCTGACTTTCTCATGCGGGCTGGCCGCATGCGGCATGAAGCCGGTAGTCGCCGTCTATTCCACCTTTATGCAGCGGGCATACGACCAGGTCGTGCACGACATATGCATGCAGAACCTGTCGGTCCTGATGGCGATGGACAGGGCCGGGGTCGTGGGCGAGGACGGCGAAACCCATCAGGGGCTATTCGACATATCCTTCATGAGGAACGTGCCCAATTTGGTATTCATGGCGCCGAAAGACGAAAACGAGCTGAGGCACATGCTTTTCACGGGACTGAAATTAAACTGCCCGGTTGCGCTGCGCTACCCGCGCGGCAAAGGCCTGGGCGTACCGCTAGACCGCGAATTTCAGGAGATTCCGCTGGGCAGGGCGGAGGTGATAAGCGAAGGCCTGGAGCTGTGCATAATCGCCATCGGAAACACGGTGCATCCGGCGGTCCTGGCGGCGGACGAACTGTCGAAATCCGGCTGCCAGACCGGCGTGATTAACGCGAGGTTCATAAAACCGATAGACAAAGACGCCATCATCCGCGCCGCAACGACTTCCAAACGGATCCTCACCGTGGAGGAAAACGTACTCGCGGGCGGCTTCGGGAGCGCGGTGCTCGAGGTGCTCGAGGAGGCGGGTATAAACGTGCCGGTGAAGCGCATCGGCGTCCCGGACATTTATGTCGAGCAGGGGACCCAGGCGCAGATACGGCGCAGGCTGGGGCTTGACGCAAGAGGCATATTCGAAGCGGCGGAGGCTTTCGTCTCGGAAAAAGTTCTGGCGGAATAGCTTGTTTTAACAGAATATAAAGCGGGGTAAAAATGGGTAAGAAAGATTTTGAATCGTTCCTGAAAAAACAAGAGTTAGAAAAGAAAGACGAAACTACAGTTGATTGGGAGAAGGAAAAAAAAGGGTGGCTTGAGTATCTTAATCAATTTTATGAATTGATTGAAAATTTTTTAACAAGTTATGTAGAAAGAAAAAAAATATCCCTTACATTTAATACAGAATTTTTATTTGAAGAAAATATTGGCGAATACGAGGTTAAAAGTTTATCTTTGACTATCGGAAATCAGAAAATCTATTTCAAACCGATTGGGACTCTATTAATTGGTGCAAAAGGAAGAGTTGATATGGAGGGACCGGTCGGGACAATAAAATTTGTTCTTGTAGATAAAGAATCTACAGGCATTTCTATAAGAGTAAAAATTTATGAAGGCGGGAAAATTCCTACCGAAGAAAAAGAGACGAATAAAAAAATTAATTGGGTATGGAAAATAGCCACTCCGCCTCCGAGTATTAAATATATTGAATTGAATGAGAATTCTTTTTTTGACGCCTTAATGAGCGTAATTAATGGCTAAAGAAAGAATAAGTTTTTCAAAACAAAATTTAGAGCTATCGGAAATCGTGGAATATTATTTAGATAGCGAGGCGGCTTTAAAGAAATATTATCCAATCACAGGAAAGACAGATACTCTCATAGAAAAATTTATACTTTATACAAAAGATGAAATTATAAAAGAATTTAAAAAAAGAGTGGATGAATTAGACAAAACATCCTCGCTAACTATATTAACTAGCGTGGAAGCAAAATTTAGAATAGATTATTTGAATAGATGCTATAAAAGAAAAAAGGATCCTTTATCACTTGAATTACGAGATTTATATAAAATAAAAGAAAATCACGCATCACTTGAAGACGAGATTCTCGTATTTTGGAAAAAACATTTTCCGGACTATAAAGGACTGTTCTCCGAAATCATTGGTGCGCTAAAATATAGACATTGGATAGCGCATGGTCGTTATTGGTATCCTAAATTAGGAAGAAAATTTGATTATACTTATATTTATTCCCTAGCAGTTCAACTTACATCACTTCCCTTTGAAGACTAGTTTATAAAAAATGTGCTTTGAAAGAAGTTAAAAACAGGCTGGACGTTGAGATGGCCGCACGCGGGCTGGCCGATTCCCGGCAGAAAGCACAGGCCCTGATACTCGCCGGACAGGTAATCGTTGACGGCAGGAAAGCGGTCAAGGCGGGAGAGCCGGTCGCCGGGGAAGCGATAATCGAGGTCATAGAGGGCCTGCCTTACGTCTCGCGCGGCGGGCTGAAGCTTAAGGCCGCGCTGGATAATTTTAAAATTTCTGTCGCCGGGCTGACATGCGCGGACATAGGCGCATCAACCGGCGGCTTTACCGACTGCCTCCTTAAAGAGGGGGCAAAAAAGGTTTATTCGGTAGATGTCGGCTACGGGCTGATAGACCAGGGCCTGAGGGGCGACCCCCGCGTGAGTGTGATCGAGCGGGTAAATTTTCGTCATGCCGGCGCCGGGTTCCTGGACGAGCTTGTGGATTTCGCCTCCGTGGACGTCTCCTTTATCTCACTGAAGCTCATCCTTCCCCCGATAAACCTGAACTTAAAACCCGGGGGCCTGGTCGTCGCGCTGGTGAAGCCGCAGTTCGAGGTCGGACGTGAGAGGGTGGGCAAGGGCGGCATCGTGCATGACAAAAGCGCGCGGGAGATGGCCCTCCACGAAATTGCCAGGTTTGCAGAGTCGATTGGTTTTAAAGCGCTGGGCCAGATGGAGTCGCCCGTGAGAGGCGCCAAGGGGAACCTGGAGTACCTGCTTTACTTGCATAAGGTGCAGCCATGATTGAAGAGATAGACGACCAGCTAAACACGGACCTGCCTGAAGACGGGGCGGCGGAGGAAAAAAAATCAGGCCTTGAAGGGGCCCCTGATTTTGAGACGGATAAGATGCCCGGGGCGGCGCTCGCGGCGATGCGCGCGCGTCAGGAGCGCGAGGAACACGAGCAGCAGGAAGAGGCCCAGGCGCATAAGCTGGGCCTTCAGGCGAGGCTTCTCAGGCTTGACGTGGGCGAGCGCTCAAAGCAGGCAAGGCACGGCGAGCAGGAGGCCCGGATGATACTCATCAAGGACTCAAGCAAGCAGGTCGCGCTCGCCGTGCTCGCTAACCCGAAGCTCACGCTCCATGAAGTGGAGATGATCGCGGCTTCGAGGAACGTGAGCGAAGAGGTGCTCCGGGAAATAGCCGGGAACAAGGACTGGATAAAATCTTATACCGTAACGCTCGCGCTGGTGAACAACCCGAAGACGCCCGTGCCGATGGGGCTGACTTTCCTCCCGAAACTAAGGACGCGCGACCTCCGTTTCGTAGGCAAGAATAAAGGCGTGCCGGAAGTCATCCGCATGTCCGCCAAAAGGCTGGCCGGGACGCGCACCTTTTAAAATTAATCACATTTAATCCGCACGCAAAGAATTTTCAGGCCTTCCGTTTTCCGAAAAAAACACTAAATCTTGTGCACCCATGCTTCCAGCCGCCTTCTTTTGGTGGATAACTGCCTTTATTACTTGGTAAAAACAAATTTCACCTAATAATTATTTTCTTGACAAGCAAATATTTTAAGTATAGTTAGTATACCAATACGTATTAAATGGTTAAAACAAATTAATTTTACAAAATGGAAATCATATGAGCATGATGCGCAGGGACACGGAAAAAAAAATATACAAGACCAGGGAAATCTGCGAGCTCTATGACATATCGCGGTCTACACTTTTCAGATGGGAAAACGAAGGGCTCATAACGGGCGTGCAGAGGGACTGGAGGGGCTGGCGGCTCTATCACGCGGCGAACTTGAAAGAGATAGAGCGGATAATCAAGCAGAAACAGTAACTCCCGGTAACCAGCGAGGTGCGCGTGTTCTTAGGCAGGAAAACACAAATCGTGGGGCTTGATATCGGGTCGCATACCGTGAAACTCGCACAGATTGTGGAGCGCGGAAAGGACCTGGTACTGACGAAGTACGCGTTCAGGGAGTTGGACCCCGAGGCGATAGTGGACGGCGCGATTATGGACCGCTCCCAGGTCGCGGGGGTCATTGCCGAACTGCTGCAGGAGACCCAGTTGAAAGTCAAGGATGCGGTCATAGGCGTATCCGGGAACTCTGTAATCGTCAAGCGGATAACGCTCCCGGAGATGAGCGAGGACGAGCTTTCCGAATCCATCAACTGGGAAGCGGAACAATATATACCTTTCGCCATCGACGACGTCAATCTTGACTTCCAGATACTGGGCCCGTCCGCGAAGGAGGGCGCCAACACGATGGACGTCGTGCTGGTCGCCGCCAAGAAAGACAAGATAAACGACTATGTGACGCTCGTGACCGAGGCCGGGCTGAACCCGGTGATAATGGACGTGGACGCCTTCGCGCTGGAGAATATGTTCGAGGTCAATTACGAGATATCGCCTGGCCGGGTGGACGCGCTCGTGAACGTCGGCGCGGCGGTAATGAACATAAACATATTAAAAGACGGCGCCTCGGTGTTCACCAGGGACAGCTCCGTCGGGGGAAACCTCTACACCGAATCGCTTCAGAAGGAGTTCGGCATCGGGTTTGCCGCCGCGGAAAATCTGAAGAAAGGCGACGATTCCGCGGGGGTGGACCTCTCGCGGGCGCAGTCCTTGATAGACCAGGTGACGGAAGACATAACGGCGGAGGCGGCGAGGTCCATAGACTTCTTCCGGGCCACCACCGGCATAGAGAACGTGGACAGGGTGATACTCTCCGGGGGCGCCGCGCTCATGGCGGGCTTTCCGGAGCGGCTGGCCGAGAGGGTAGGCGTGGAGGTGGAACTGGCCAACCCGCTCAGGAATATAAGTCTTGATCCGAAACTGGACCCGGAGGCGGCGCAGAATTCCGCGCCCTCTGCCGCCGTGGTAGTCGGGCTCGCCCTGAGGAGGTTAAAAGAATGATAAAGATAAACCTCCTCCCGCATAAAAAGATCAAGGCGGTAGATAAAAATATACTGAAACTCCGGGCGGTGGTGCTGGGCGTCACCGTCCTGTCCGTCCTCCTGGCCGCATACGGGACTATCCATATATATTCAAAAAAATCCGACCTTCAGTACCAGGCGGACCTGACGCAAAAACAGCTCGACGTCATGAAGAAGAAGGTCAAAGAGGCGGAAGCCTACGAGAAGAGCCGGATCGAATTTGAGAAGAAGCTCAAGACGATACAGGAGCTGGAAAAGAGAAAAGTCCCCATGACGCCGCTCTTAAACGGCATAAACGCCTCCATTACGCGGGATGTCTGGCTCACCTCGCTTTCCGTGAAAGGGCCTTTGTTCACCATTGAGGGCATAGCGCGGGACAGCAATAAAAACGCGCAGGTTTTCGCGGACAAGATGGAGGCGCTGCCTACTTTCGCGAATATCCGGGTAGAGGACGTGAAAGACGTTTCCACCGCCAAGGAGGACAGGTACACCTTTAAAATATCGGGCAAGCTTGCCGGATATGAGGAACTGCCCCCGGAGCCGGTGATGGCGCCTGGACGAAGCCTGGCACGAAGCCAGGTGCGAAAGAAACCCGCGCCGAAGAAGAAGTAGGAGGAAAGATGAGCATAATTGAGGATAAGATAAAGAAGCTTACCCCGAAACAGCAGACCCTCCTCCTGTTTTTCATGCCCGCGCTGATAATAGGCGCGTTCATGTATTATGTCTATCTGCCGGGGAGCAGAGCTATTTCGGACCTGGAGACGACCGTCCAGAAGAACGAAAGCGAAATATCAAAAAGCCAGATTATGCAGAGGAAGCTTAAACTGCTGAAGGTCGAAAACGAGCGCCTCCAGCAGGAACTGAAGGTGGCCACGCAGCTGTTGCCGTCGCCGGCGGAAGGCGAGGGAGTCCCGGACGCCATATCGGGGGCGGCGAAGGCAAGCGGCCTTTCCGTGAAATCGGTGAACGCCGGGGACAAAAAAACGGGGCCGGGCGGGCTTTATGTCCAGACGCCCATAAGCGTTGAGGTTAACGGCGGCTACCATGACCTCGGAAAATTCATGGAGAAGCTCGACAAGATGCCGATGATGATGACGGTCTCGGAACTGAATATCTCTTCCGGGACCGTGGGCGGCATTAAAATGAACCTCCCGATCAAGTTCACCGTGCTGGCATATACGGCCGGCGGAGGTAAGTAAGTGGAAAAAAGGACTAAGGTATTAATCATAATGGTGGTGGTTCTGGGGATTGCGGCGGCGGGGTCCTTCTTTTACCGGCATTACAAGGCGCAGACAGCGCCCCAGCCGAAGTTTGCGCTGAGGATGGGCGCGCCTATAAAAAAGGGAGCAAAGGCGAAGTCCAAGCCTGCGGGGGAAGCGGGGCATGAGCACGGCCAATGCGCCGGAGCAGCAGAACCAGGTCGTGATAAAGACGGTTGAGGGGGGAAAGGAAGTGCGGTATAACACGCCGGAAGATTTCGCGGCGCACACGAAACTTTCCCAGTCCATGGCGGAATCTTATGTACAGTTGAAGCTCGACGAGGCCAAGAAATCTCTGGACGCGGCCAGGAAGATAAAAGACTCCATTGCCGCGGACCGGGCGGAGAAGGAAATCGCCCTCTATGAGAAGGCCGCCTCGATTTTGAAGACGAGGGTGCTCGCCGGCCCTGAGAAAGACTACGTTTATTCGTCGCTCGGAAAAAGAGACCCGTTCATGTCCCCGTTTGAAGTGCCGAAGGTATGTCCTCCTATATCGAGGAACGCCAGGCCGCTTGAGAAGGTGCCGGTCGATAAGCTTGTTGTAAGGGCAATATGCTGGAATAGATAAAGGGTTCAGGGCGATGATATTCACTCCTGACGGACGGGGCTATACGGTCAAGTCGGGCGAGCCCATCGGGGACAAGCAGGGCAGGATTACCAGGATCACCGAAAACAGTGTCTACGTTACCGAAAATATCAAGGACATCCTTGGCGACGTGGAGACCAACAAAGTAGTCTTACCCTTGCACAAGGAGGCGGAGTAATGGCGGGCGCCGGCCAATTAAAAAAATCATTTCTGCTTTTATTCCTATGCGTTCTTTTTCTGTCAGCCTGCGCCGGGGGGCCGGGAGTATCAGGCAGCAAACGAAGGCCCCGTCGTCTTGAAGAAGGTGGACGTCGTCGACAACGATAAAAATACCGCCATAGTCATTACCACGGGCGCGCCGGTCATATTTACGACGCTGAGGCAGCAGGACCCCCCGAAGCTTATACTGGACCTGGCGGGAGTGGAGCCCGGCGAGGCAGGTGGCAGGCTCAACGTGGACAAAGGGCCGGTATCCTACATCAGTTCGTATAAGGCGGAGAATGCAAAGCAGATAACCAGGGTCGAAATCGCGCTGACCACGGATGCCGAAAGCATAATAACCCAGAACGAGTCTTCGATAAACGTTATCTTAAGCAAAACCGAAAAACATGTATTTCCAGGTACGGCAACCCCGGAGGCGAAGGCGCCCGAGGCGCCGCCCGCGCCAGAGGAAAAAGTCGCGAAGGCCGAGGCCGCCAGACCGGCGGCCCCTTCTGAAAAAGCCGCCATCAAACCTGTAGCGCCTCCCGCAAAGGCCGAGGCGTGCGGGGTGAGCGCTCCCGGCCATAAATCATCTTGTCCGACTCTCCCTGAGGCAAAGACGCTGACCAATATCTCCTTCTTCAAAGAGGGGGACAGCGCAGGCGTGCGCCTCCAGGGGGACGGGGTATTTAAAAAGCCGGAAATTTTCAAGCTTGGCGCGAACAGGCTCGTCGTGGACTTAATCGACATGAATTCCATAAAGGCCAAAGAGAGTTTCGACGTAAACGGGAAGGTGCTGGCAAAAGTCCGGATGGCCGCTCACAGGGATCTGCCCCGGAAGGTCCGGATAGTCCTGGACGTGAAGGGACCTTACGATTATGACGTTGAAAACTAGGGCAGGACTTTGGTGGTGAGCGTGCATCCGCCGGTAATGGCGAAAAAAGCTCCCGCCGCCGCCCACGCCGCGCCCGCCGCGCCTCCAGCGGCCCCGGCGCCGAAGGCAAAGGCGGAAGCCCCCAAGGCGGCGCCCGCTCGCCCGCGCCGGAGCGGGAGGCTAAAAAAGAAGCCCCTGCGCCAATGGCGCCGCGTAACGTCAAATCCAGACCGTCCGAGGCGAAATCACCCGCGCCCGTTAATATCTATGTCTCTCGCGCCGGGGGAAAGACTATTCTTTCTTCCAAGCCCCTTGCCTCCCGGACCCCGGCAGACAGCGCGGATTTAATGGACGCACAGGACAAGAAATATACCGGCGGCAAGATCTCCTTTGACGTCCAGGACGCCGACCTCGACAAGGTAATAAAGCTTCTGGCGGACGTCGCGGGCTTGAACCTGATAATGGACCCCACCGACGTCAAGGGGAAGGTCACTTTAAAGCTGGACAACGTCCCCTGGGACCAGGCCCTTGACATACTTCTCCGGATTTACAACCTGGATAAGCGGATAGACGGGAACGTCTTAAGGGTGGCCTCGAAGGCAAGGCTGGATGACGAGACAAGGCGCGACCTGCTCCAGGTGGCGGAGCGGAAGAAACTGGAACAGGAGGCGGAAGACCTGTATACCATGACGTTCAAGATCAATTACATGAAGGCGACAGAGCTTGAGCCGAAGATAAAAAAGATCCTCTCCCCGAGAGGCGACATAATATCGAACGAGAGCACCAACGAGATTATCGTCACAGACATACGGCGCAATCTCGACAAGGCGGGGGACCTGATAAAGATACTGGACAAGGAAGTAAAGCAGGTGATGATAGAGGCGCGTATAGTGACGGTGGACGTGGGCTACAGCAGGTCGCTGGGCGTCTCCTGGGGCCTCACAAAGAATAGCGGGAATAACCCGAGCATCGGCGTGCTGGGAGGCTCCGCCGCAACCGGAACAACCACCGCAACCCAGGCGTGGTGGGAATAGGGGCTACCGGCGGGTCTACGCCGAATTATTCGATTAATATTCCGTCGGAACTGGCGGCGGCGGCTGGAGGCGTGGCAGGCAGCTTTGCCTGGGGCCATCTCCTGAAAGGGGTCAACCTTGACCTTACGATACAGGCATTAGAGGCGATCAACAAACTGGAGACGCTGGCCGCGCCGAAGGTCATGACGCTTGAGAATAAAGCGGCCTCCATAGTCCAGGGCACCACCCTGTACGTCCAGACCACGTCGGCGGCGGGGACTGCTCCTACGCCTTTGAACGCAAATCTAAGCCTTACGGTCACGCCGCGCGTCACGGGCGACGACTTTATATCCATGGACATAGTCGCCACCGACAACACCCCGTCAACCATAACGCCGGCGGGGGCCACCGCGTCGATAGAGACCAAGTCCGTCAACACCAGCGTGATCGTAAAGGACGGCGATACAATCGTCCTGGGCGGGGTCTTCACTAAAGCTACCGATAAGTCCGTGTCGGAGGTCCCTCTCCTTGGCAAGATACCGCTTCTCGGCTGGTTGTTCAAGAACCAAACCTTGAACCAGCCCCAATCGGAGCTTCTGATATTCATTACGCCGAAACTGGTGAAGCCGGTCGTGGCCCTTTAGCTCTTGCAAATTAAAATATGACGGTTTAAAATGCGCCCGTAGGGGCGCATTTTTTTTAGTAACGCCCCCTCTGTTGTTGATCGGCGTGCGATTTTGACCACCATCGGCATCCTGTGTGACCCGCGACCTCAGAAGGTGGGTCAATTTTGGACGCTGTCCAGCATAGAAAACATTACTATCATAAGCGATAGCAAAGCTTTTTCTTTGGAGCCTAAATCTACTCAACTCGATCCGTCGGACTTTAAATTCTTGCGTAAATTTTTAGACGTAACTAAAGCTAATCTGGTTTTTGCCAAAGCTATTGTTATCGTTGAAGGCGATGCTGAAAATATATTGTTACCTATTTTAGCAAAAATATTGAGGCGAAATTTTTCCGAATATGGCGTATCGATAGTAAATGTTGGTAGTCGAGGGCTTTTCCGATATAGTAAAAGATTTCAACGCAATGATGAGAAAGCCATCCCAGTCAAAATCGCTTGTGTTGCAGATAGAGATATTATTCCTGATACTGCAAAAGAATATGTAAGGGAAGGGAGCGTTTTTGAATCAGCAACGGATTGCGCGCAAATCATAACAAGACTAAAAGAGCATGATGCAGGTCCTGTTAAAACATTCATATCTCCAAAGTGGACGTTAGAATATGACCTCGCTTATAGCGGGCTTGGTAAAGAAGTACACGTAGCAGTTCAGCTTGCAAAAAAATGTAATAATAAGACATTCGATAGAGACGCCACAGAAAAAGAAGCGATTAGCACTTTTAATGGGTGGCTAGCTCAAGGATTACAAAATGAAGAGCTTGCCGCAAAATTTTTTAAGCCTCTTTATAAAGAAAATCTGTTTCAAAAGCTGAGTCTCAATGTACATCCGGCGACGGGGCTTTTTCCCTTCCACGAATTCACACCACGGGGCAGTCTTGTTATTGACTTGATAGAATATAGAGCTATATTTTTCAAACACAAAAAGGGGATCGTGCCTGATGTTCAATATAAGAAGTCTATCCCTGAAAAAGAGCTCACAAGCCTAAAGAGATATATTGTCGAGCAAATTAAGAAACTTGTAGGGCCTGTCCGCTATTTTGTGTAAATGGTTTTTCGGTTTTATAAAGCCAGCACTCTTTCTTCAAACATTATCGAAAACTGATTCAACGCTGATTTCCAATCCCTGATTGGCATCGTCCATTTCTTTGCGATGTTAATGAGAGCTAAGTATAGCAGTTTCAGCATGGCCTAGTCATTGGGAAAGTGGCCCCGGTTTTTGGTTACCTTGCGAAGCGACATATTGAGCGATTCTATCGCGTTGGTCGTGTAGATCACCTTCCGTATCTCAGGCGGATAGGAAAACAGCGGTATGATCCGCTCCCAGTTGTTCCGCCATGACTTGGCTATGCTCGGATGGGTGGCGTCCCACTTGGCGGCAAAGGCATCGAGGTTAGACTGAGCCTGCTCCATGGTCGGGGCCTGATAGATCGTCTTCAAGTCTTCGGCCACCTCTTTACGCTGTTTCCAGGACACGTAGTTCAGCCTGTGGCGTACCATGTGGACTATGCAAAGCTGTATCTGGGTATTTGGAAAGACCGCCTCGATTGCTTCGGGAAAACCCTTGAGACCGTCCACGCAGGCGATGAAAATATCTTTCACGCCTCGGTTCTTCAGTTCCGTGACCACCTGGAGCCAGAACTTGGCGCTCTCGGTCTCGGCCAACCACATTCCGAGGACTTCCTTTTTGCCTTCCATGGTAACGCCTATGCCCAGATAAACGGCCTTGCACGGTCATCTCGGACTGCATCGCACGCTCTAAAAGCTGCTTTGTGAGTTGCTTGAGAAGCCCGTTCTCACCAATAAGGTCTTCGGGCTTCTTGTAGTCCTTCATTAACGCATCGAGTAGCTCGTCGGTAGTGGCCATCGGTTCCTCCTTGAGGGTTAAATTTAAACCGATTCTGGCCATTTACACAATCTATTTTACAGGCTCAAAGAGCCCTTACCTTCGGATGGTCGTCGTAGGAAAGGACGAACTTTCCGTCGATGCACTTCAGTGTATCCCGAAGCTTGACGTGCATCTCCGGCTCCGGATATCTCCGTCAACATATAATAGGGCGGGTCGCAATAAAACACAGCGCCTTTTCTGTCCCATTTAGGGATTAACGCCTCAAAACTCTGTGACTCTATATAAACACGCTGCAGGCGTTTCACGATACGTCTCCATGTCTTTAAGACAGCACGGGTATTTATTTTGCTTTGACCGGGCAGCACTCCATCCCGTCGTCACACCGGCACCGAAACCGGTTGAGATCAAATAATAAAAGACGATAGCCTTTTCGATATCGTCTTTATATTGGCCTTTTTTATAACGTTCTTGGAAGGCATGGTATTCTGAGCGGGATGATAAAAGGAAATACCGCCTCTTTAGGAACTGGTCCAGCTTATCTATGACGACACTGAAGAGGTTCACCAGGCCGTAGTGGACGTCGTTATAATCATCAACCTCGCCTTTCTTTTGTTATTTTTTAAAGAGTACCTTTGCGCCGTCGCCGAATACCTCAATAAATCCAGTCCGGTTCTCCGGGAGCATCTCCACTATCGTTTTGGCCAGCTTCGCCTTCCCGCCGATCCAAGGCACAAATGCTTTTGACACGTTTTTGCCTCCCTGTCGTTAATCTCACGCTTCTTCTCAAAAAATATCTAACTATATGTTAATTAACACCAATTCCGTAATTCCTTATCTTTGTCAGGAGGGTCTTGTAGCTCACGCTCAGAAGCTCACGGGCCCGGCTTTTGTTACCCCCGGAGGATGCTAGTGCCCCCTTTATCGCCTCTATTTCGGCGGCCCTTGCCGCAATCGAGGCCGTCCGCTGGAGCCCGCCCGGCGCTTCTCCTTCTACCGGTATCCGGTCCAGATGCTCCAATCCTATCTCGCCGCCGTCGACGAGTATTACAGCTCTCTCGATGCAGTTTGCCAGCTCCCGCACGTTCCCTTTCCACTCCATTCCCAAAAGCGCATCCGACACATCGCCTGAAATATGAAGAGGCCCTTTTTTAAGCTCGGACCGGTATATCTCCAGGAAGTGCCGTGCTAGAAGAGGTATGTCTTCCCGCCTGTCGCGAAGAGGCGGGATATGCACTGGGAACACGTTCAGCCGGTAATAGAGGTCTTCCCGGAACATCCCGTCCCGCACGGCCTTTATTAAATCCCTGTTGCTGGCCGCCGCGACCCTTACGTCAACTGAAAAGGGTTCGGAACCGCCCAAGCGCTCGATCATCTCGCCCTGGAGCGCCCGGAGGAGCTTTGCCTGAAGAGACGGGGCCATCTCTCCTACCTCGTCCAAGAAAAGCGTACCCTTGTCGGCATGCTCGAACTTGCCTATCCTCCTCGTTTCGGCACTGGTAAAAGCGCCCTTTTCGTGCCCGAAGAGCTCGGACTCCATAAGATCCTTCGGGATTGCGGAGCAGTTAACCGCCACGAACGGACCGCCTTTTCTGGGGGAGAGGTGGTGCAGTGTCTTGGCGAACAGCTCTTTTCCGGTGCCCGACTCCCCTGTTATCAAGACCGTCGCCTTAGTCGGAGCGGCTTTCCTCAGGAGTTCAAGCGAGTCCATGAGCGCCTTGCTTTTCCCGACAAGCATCGGGAGCGAGAGTTCATGGGCTAACTCCTCTTTTAGCACCACGTTTTCCGAGGCCAGCTTCCCGCTCTCCAGGGCCTTCTCCGCAAGCGCCAGCATATGCGAGATGCCGAACGGCTTGGTCAGAAAGTCATAAGTCCCAGCCTCTACCGCCCCGACCGCCGTCTCGATGCTGCCGAACGCGGTCATCTGCTTGAGCTTACGGTTTTCGTTCTCAAGGTTGTCTTGCCTGAGAAGCTCGTCCATACTCAAAGTGACTACCCCCACAGGCTTGCTGGATTTTGGCTGGGAAACTACTGTTTTACGGGTAACTTGTCTTTTCACGGTTTTTATCCGAGGTCCAAGATTAGGGTCGTGGAGAGAACCTTTGAGCTGATTAGGCGCTTTTGGTCCGGTGTTCTTAATGAGCCTGTATAAATTTTCTCTTCCTTGTTTTGGGGAACGGCTTCTGGAGCCGACGACTCTTATATATCCCGCTCTTAATAACGTACCAATATACTTTCTTGAATTAGCCACACTGGCCTCCGAGAGCCTGGCCACATCCCCGACAGTAAACGGCCCCTTGAAAACCCTCATTACGCACCACGCCCGTGCATGAGCAGAGACCTTGCTCTTATCCGTTAGCCGCTTCATTTCTTTGCCCGCCAGTCAAGGTCTCTGATGTGGGAGGCATCTATTTGCTTGAGGTTGTTGCGCTTGGCGAGAACCTCAATATGGTTGATGATTATCTTCAGGGAGCGAAAACAGCCTGAAGATGCTTTTGCCATGGCATCAGAGGCCTCATATGTCATGCTTACCTCACACAGTTCTTTGGCTGCCTTCATTATGTCCTCGTTATCCAGGGGCTGGAACTTGTTTATCTGGCTTATGCGTGAGAAGAAATGCGGGTGGCGCATCAGCTTCTTATCTACGGACCCCATACCTATTAGAAGGATCGGGGTGCCACATTCGTCGTGAAGGTCTCGTAAGGATTCCAGGACCCTTGAGTCGTGGCAGCAGAAGTCGGCCTCGTCAATTATCAGCATGACATTACTTCCCATAAGCAGTTCCACCGCCTGTCCAAACAAACTTGAAAACCTGTAATATGGGTCGGCTCCAAGGGCATTGACGATCATATCGAAGAACCACCTGTGTGATATTGCAGCTCTTGCCCGGACATATACGGCATTTGAGCCTTTGCGTCCAACAAACCATGTGCAGGTCTCGGTTTTCCCGAGGCCGGGGTCGGAGTAAATTAGCCCAAAGCCGGGGACTCCGTTGCCGCGTTCTTTCAGATTGTCGATCATTTCGACGGACCTCATGACGTTCTTGGTCTTAACAAACACGTTGTGCATGGTGCACCTCCTTGTTAAATGGAAAAGGCCCCGAGCGGGGCCTTTCATCAGACATACGAGGCGAGCTTTGCCTCGTATTCGGTTAGCCAGCTTCTTTCATCAGGGCTTAAGTCCTGCCTGCTTCTGAGGGCAAGGTACTTGTCATAGTCGGATTTATACAGCCCATTGCTTTTTGTTTTTTTACTTCTTACAATCCCGTCGGCAACCGACAAATGACTTACGGCAAGCTTTGCCTCCAGTGCCTCGACGTGCTCCGCTATCCTGGGAACTGTTGGCACAATCTCATGCCAGGGCAGGACCGCATCCTTGGAGGCGTCCTTGGCCATTTTAACGACCTTTAAAGTCTGGCGTTTAAGGGACCGTTTCCTTCGGATGCCTTCCTTCACCGCGTCCATAGTCACCGGGTTGCCGGTAAGCTTTGCCATCGGGTGTACAGGCTCGACCAGCTTAGCCGAGCAGAGGTACTCGCCTCTTATGTGTGTAAACGAACACCTGAGATAAATCGAAGAAGCTGTACCGTATGCGGACTTTGTCTCGTAAACCGTAAAGGGCCTCGTGGAAGTATTCGTTGCCGAGGAACCTGATGCCGTTCCTGCCGATGGAGGCCGTCTCAACGGACAACATCAGGTAATCCAGCTCGCGGGCATTTATTCCATTACCACGTCCTGCATTAAGGACTTCGCCCGGTGTACGCCCATTGAGGCCGCCGTGTGGCTGTGTCCGGTAATATTCCCGCCACTTGCCTATCATGGCCATTGCCTCCGGTATTGTGGGCACCCAGTCATTATGCAGGCTCTTGAGGAATTTTTCGTTCCGTTTCATGTAGCCGGGTTTATCCTCTATTGAAGCGCCGGTAAACGAGGGCATGAGCCTTTCAAACGAGTCGGAGAAAGTCCCGAAGAAGCGCTCAATGGGTTTACTCTGCGCGTTATACGGCCAGGCAAAGGACGTAATAATGCCGAGCCTCGCAAACATCCCGTAAAAGCCGCACTCCTCAAAGCTCGGACTCGCTTGTGAAATACCTTCGCCTTGAACGCCTTGCCGTTATCGAGCAGGGCTGCCTTCGGGAACTTACCAAGCTCCAGGACCGCATTACGGAGGGCACCGGCAACGGCCTGTATGTTTTCCTCGACCATAATCTCGTAGCCTAACAAGTCACGGCTTGCCCAGTCGTAGAAACCAACGAGTACGGCACGGCAAGGTTTTCCGGTATATGGGTTTATCACCTGAAAATTGAGCCTGTGGCCGTCGGCGACCAGGACGTCGCCGACATCAAGCAGGGACGAATCACGCTTCAGGAACGGGAGCACCTTGTCGTTTAGGGCCTTCTCGCCCTCACGGAGCGCAATCCACAGGTCATAATGACGCTTCTTGAAGTTATCGACAAACCGGCGAAGGGTCATGCCTGATGAAGGGGAGGGGAGGCCACGGCGCTCTAAGATATACTTTGTCAGCTTTATAGCCGTCTCGACCTTGACCTGGTTCTGGTGCAGGAGCTGCGTAAGGAGCAGGTTGGCCTCGTCTTCGGTGACCTTCGACCTCTCACCTTGCTTATTGGTGGGTCCCGGGGCCAGGACACGGTAATCGCTGTCCCCGTCCTTATATGCCTTCTCCCACCGGTAAAGTGTCCCGCGCGAGATGGTGCCCAGAATCTTGAATATCTCCGGAAGCAGATGGCCGGTATTGTATGAGAGCAGGAAACAGCCCAAGGCGTCTCCGATACTACCTGATGCGATAGCTATCTCCTTGTCCTTGTGCCAGGCAGCAAGCAGGTCGGCACGAGCAAGTGCCGATTTCTCGGTCCGGGCGGGCAGGTGCCTTTTATCGGCTGCGCATATATTGGAGGGATGGGGCTGGTCTGTTTTACATTTAAGGTAGTTGTCTTGAACTTCGGGAGGGAGGGCGGAGAGAGGGATCAGGTACTTCCAGCCCGATGTGCCACGAGGGACTTTCTCGGCTGGAAGTTTTTCCAGGCTGATGAGCCTCTGGACCGACCTGACCGTTATGCCCAGGAGGTCGGCTGCCTCGGTAATCTCAACTCTTGAAGCTTCCATGCGGCATTGAAACCTCCTAACCCTTTGTCAATACTGCCGTTAAGTCGGACACACACTACCTCTCTGCCGGGGACATTGCAAGTGGATTTTGCGACAAGCGGAGATTGCTGCATTAGCAAAAAGGTTCATTGATTTAAAGGGAGTTCGCTAAGTGGCTTTTTGTGTCGCGACAGATGTCGCGATAATGTCGCAACATGGCTGAATATTGCGACGCAGGGTTTTAAAGGCTAATCGGCAAAAGGCAAAAAAAATAAATAGGTTGGCGAGTTATGAGGGCATGACAAAATCTCAAACCAAATGGCAGGAACTGACCCGAAATGGCCGGTCAATCTCGCGCTTAAAAAATCCACGCAAGAGGCCAGTGAATTTGTTTATTCCCAAAGAGGCAACTCATTTTATCTAATGAAATCTTATTGCGCCTGATGAAATTCCCAAATGATTTCAAAATAATGCCAATTAAATTCCAGTATGGTTTTGGGAGGGTTTTGGGATGGTTTTTTGAGAGCGAGTTGTCGAGATTTCAAAGACTTCAATCTCACCCCCCCTGTCAATTTATATCCATAAAAGTGGAAGCGGCGTCATTCTATAGGGTTTTTCCCGGTTTGTTAATTAATTTCTTTTAAGAAGTATGTAGTTTGCTTCACAGGGTTGTGTAACAGCTTACCCAATCCCGTAATCCTTTATCTTTGTCAGGAGAGTTTTGTAGCTCACCCCCAAAAGCTCCGAGGCCCGGCTTTTGTTCCCGCCGCAGGAGCGAAGGACCCCCTTTATCGCCTCTATCTCGGCGGCCTTTGCCGCAAGCGAGGCCGTCCTCTGGAGTCCGCCGGACGTCTCTTCATCCGTGCGCGCCGTCCGGCCCAGGTCCTCCAGCCCTATCTCGTCCGTGTCCGCGATTATGACCGCCCTCTCGATGCAGTTCTCCAGTTCCCGCACGTTCCCCTTCCACTCCATGTGCGAAAGCGCGTCTATTGCTTCACTCGAAAACTGAAGACGTCCTTTATTCAGCTCCGTCCCGTATATTTTCAGGAAATGCTTTGCAAGCAGAGGTATATCTTCCCGCCTCTCGCGGAGCGGCGGGATATGCACCGGGAACACGTTCAGGCGGTAGTACAGGTCTTCCCGGAACTTGCCCTCCGAGACGGCCCTGTTAAGGTCCCTGTTGCTGGCCGCGGCGACCCGGACGTCCACCGAAAAAGGCTCGGCGCCCCCCACGCGCTCTATCATCTCGCCCTGGAGCGCCCGGAGGAGCTTCGCCTGGAGGATAGGGTCCATCTCTCCCACCTCGTCCAGGAAAAGCGTCCCCTTGTCCGCCAGCTCGAACTTGCCCATCCGTCTTGCGTCGGCCCGGTGAAGGAGCCCTTCTCGTGCCCGAACAGCTCGGATTCAAGGAGGTCCTTCGGGATCGCGGCGCAGTTGACCGCCACGAACGGGTTGTCCTTCCTGGGCGAGAGGTGGTGCAGGGCCTTGGCAAAAAGCTCCTTGCCCGTGCCCGACTCGCCGGTTATCAGGACCGTCGCCCTGGTCGGCGCGGCCTTCTTCAGGAGTTCGAGCGCGTCCATGAGCGGCTTGCTTTTTCCGACAAGCTTCGGAAACGACAGCTCCTGGGCGAATTCCTCCCTGCAGCACGAGGTTATCCGCCGCCAGCTTCCCGCTCTCCAGGGCCTTTTCCACCAGCGCAAGCATATGCGAGATGTCGAACGGCTTGGTCAGGAAGTCGTACGCGCCCGCCTTTACCGCCTTGACCGCCGTCTCTATGCTCCCGAACGCGGTCATCATTATGACCGGCAGCAGGGGCTTCTTCTCCTTGAGGGTCTTCAACACCTGAAGGCCGCTCATGCCGGGGAGCTTCAGGTCGGTCAGCACCAGGTCCGCGCCTTCCCGGAGCACTCTGGCTACTCCCTCCTCGCCCGTCCCGGACGTCAGGGCATGGTAGCCTTCGGCCTCGAAGGTCTTGGCGAGCATCTCCGCCATCGACTTCTTGTCCTCTATAATCAGTATCCTGAACTTCTCCGCCATCGCCGCTCCTACGATTCGGCCTTTACCGGAAGATAAATCGAAAATACCGCTCCGCCCTGTTTCGGACGTCTTTGCCAGTTACCCTGCCGCCATGATAGACGATTATCTTTTGCACGAGCGCGAGTCCAAGCCCGGTGCCCTGGACTTGGTAGTGAAGAACGGGGTAAAAATTTTCCCGGCGGTGGATGGGTCGAAGTCCGTGGCCCGTATCCTTGAACTCCAGCCTTACGTACTTCCTGCCCTGAGATTTCGCGCCGTCGCCCTTATCCACCTGCGCGCTGACCGCGAGCGTCCCGCCGTCGTTCATCGCCTCGTATGGGTTTTTGATGAGGTTTATAAATGCCTGCCTGAGGAGCACCGCGTCGCCTTCGAGCGCGGCGGAAGGCTTCCCGTCCGCCGCAGCTCCCGGTTTACTCCAGCAGCGATGTTCCCGAAGCGCGCGGAAAGAATCGTCCAGGAGTCGGCGGGAGTTCCACCCGTGTAACATTTAGTTCCGTCGGCTGGGAAAAGTTCAAAAACTCCCGGATTATCTCGTCCATCACCTTTATCTCCTGGCCTGGATGTTCTTCACCGTTTCAAGCGATCGGGCGTCGTCCGCTTTAGCGTTCCTTGCCAGGAAGCTCGGCGTACCCGGATATAACTCCCATCGGGTTCCTCAGCTCATGGGCAATCCCCGCGGACATCTCGCCAAGGACGGCTATCCTCTCTTTCAGCTCCATCATCTCCCGGAGCTCTTTTACCTCCGTGATGTCCGTGAACACGAGTATCGCGCCGCCGGGCGTCCCTTCGCGAAATAGCGGAGATATGCCCACGCCTATCCACCGCTTCCCCGCGGGCGTGTTGATTTCGCCTTCCGCCCTCTTCTGGCCCAGACCTCCCTTTAACGTTTTCTCCACCAGGGACGATAGCCAGTTCCGGTCCCGAACAGCGCCGGATAACGGCCTCCCGTCAGGGCGTTTCCGTATGCCGGGCAGGAAACGTGTCCGCCCGAGAATCGCCCCGGCCGCATCGTTGGCGGTGACTACCGTCCCGCCCAGCGTCAAACGTAATAACGCCGCTCTGGATGTTCTTGAGGATGCTCTCGCTCTAGCTCTCGGCGCTCCTCGCGCGCTCCTCGGCCCTGTCCCTCAGCTCGCTCAGCTCCTTCTCTTTCTCCTTCAGCGATGGCGATGGTAAGCTGGAACGTATCCATGACGAACGAGATGTCGTCCCGGCTTTGGGGTCTTACATGACCGGGGCGCCTTTCGCCATCTGCAGGAGTCTCTTCTGGGAACAGGCGAGCGTCTTCACGACATATACCCCGGCCAGGAACAGAAAGACGGCGGACATCGACTTCAGAGCGAAATAAATCGTGCTCTGCTGGGTCAGGTCTTTTATATACCCCGCGTCGATCGCGGCCTCGCCAACCGCGACCATCCTGCCGAGCGGGTCTTTTACGGGAAAATAAACCGACCGGAGCCTTGAATTTCCGCTATCTGTAAATCGGCGAGAGTTCGACGCTCCCGCGCCCGACCACGTTAAATTCCTGCGGGGTAATCCCCTGTAGGACGAACTGCTCCCCCCGGAGCTTCTTCCCGGATCGGTCGATTATGACCCGGCCGTCCGAGTCCAGGATTATCAGATGGGACAGCGACTCCTGGAGCGACAACGAATACAGGTGCGAAGGGTCCTTAAGGGATTCGGGATAGTGGTCGCTGACCGCCCTGGAGACGATCTCCGAAATATTCAGAAGCCTCTTGTCCATCTCCTTTTCAAGATATTTTCTTGTCCTGGAGACGAGCGAGAGGCTGCTGATTGTCAGGACTATGAGCAGCACCGCGAAAAAAGGCGTCGCGGCCTTTATAAGGCCCTCAAGCGGAAAGCCGTTCCTGGATTTCATAACGCTCATTTTCGTCCCTTAATTCCAGGCGCGCCGTTCGGCGCGCCCTGCACCCGCCCTGCTATTTCTCCGGCCTCTGGAGGCTCTTGATAAAAGGCGAAAGGAGGTCTATCGGAAGCGGCAATATCAGCGTCGAGTTCTTGTCTCCCGAAACCGTAAGCACGGTCTGAAGGAACCGAAGCTGCAGCGCGGCCGGCTCGGTCTGGATGATCTTGGCCGCGTCCGCGAGTTTCTGGGCGGCCTGGAACTCGCCTTCCGCGTTTATGACCTTCGCGCGCCGCTCCCTCTCCGCCTCGGCCTGCTTGGCAATCGCCCTCTGCATGTTCTCCGGGAGGTCCACGTTCTTCACTTCCACGTTAGTGACCTTTACCCCCCAGGGCTCCGTCTGCTGGTCGATTATCTTCTGGAGCTCCACGTTTATCTCGTCGCGCTTGCTTAAGAGGTCGTCCAGGTTGGATTGGCCCAGGACGCTTCTCAAGGTGGTCTGGGAGATCTGGGAAGTGGCGAAGTAGAAATCCTCGACCTCGATTATCGCCTTGCGCGGTTCCAGTACCTTGAAATAGATTACCGCGCCCACCTTCACCGTGACGTTGTCCCTGGTGATGATGTCCTGGGAAGGCACGTCCATCGTCACCGTCCGAAGGCTCACGCGCACCGCCTTCTGGACCGCCGGGAGGACGATTATTACCCCCGGCCCCCTGACGCCGTTCACCGGGTCCACTCGCCCCAGAGTGAACATGACCGCCCTTTCATACTCCTTCAGTATCTTTATGGAGTTTATTATTATCAGGACCACTATTGCTACGGCTATCGCAACCCCCGAGATTCCGTACATTAGTTCTCCTCCTATTATTTCTGTTTTCCCACCTTCAGCCGGAGTCCCACCACCTCCAGCACCCTGACCTTTTCGTCAACCGCCACCGGCTCGTCCGATGACGCGCGCCAGTGCGCGCCATCGAGGAAGACGTCTCCCTCCCCGCCGGCCGGTATCTCCGTCCGCGCCGTCCCGACCATCCCGACCAGCTTATCCTTCCCGGTGGTATGTCCGTACCGGCGGGATTTAAGCCCCGCCCGGACCAGGATAAAAAAGAAGCCGGAGAGGATAAGCACCGACGGCGCGAGCACCTTCAGCGATATCCGCATGTACGGGAGCGGCGAATCGATGAGCATCAGCGAGCCGAGCACGAGGGATATTACGCCGCCTATGGTGAGCATCCCGTAGCTGGGTATTTTTATCTCCGCGACGAACATGATGATAGCCAGCGCTATAAGCAGCACGCCGGCATAATTTACGGGGAGCGTCTGGAACGCATAGAAAGCGAGCACCAACGAGATGCCGCCTATGATGCCCGGCAGGATAAGCCCCGGGTTGGACAGCTCGAAGAAAAGACCTATAATCCCGGCGAGCATCAGGACGTAGGCGATGTTCGGGTCTGTTATCACCGCGAGTATTTTCAGCCTGCTGCCGGGTTCGATGTTCTCCACCAGCGCGTCCTTCGTATGCAGGACCACCAGGCCGCTGGCCGTCCTTACTTGCCGCCCGTCCAGCTTGTTAAGGAGGTCCGGCACGCCGTCCGCGACCAGGTCCGCGACATGCTTCTTTACCGCGTCCTCATCCGAGATGGATACGCTTTCGCGTACGGCCTGCTCCGCCCAGTCCGCGTTCCTCCCGTAGCGGTCCGCAAGGCTGCGGATATATGCCGCCGAGTCGTTCTCCACTTTCGCCGCCATCTCCTTGGAGAGGCTTCCTCCGCCCATCAGCACCGGGTGGGCCGCCCCGATATTGGTCCCCGGCGCCATCGCGGCCACGGGCGAGGCGAGGAAGATAAATACGCCAGCCGACGCCGCGCGCGCGCCGGACGGCCCTACATAGGTAATTACGGGAATCGGAGATGCGAGTATGGTCTTGACGATCTTCCTCATCGAGGCGTCCAGGCCGCCTGGCGTATCGAGCATGATCACCAGCGCCTCCGCATGGCTGGCGGAAGCGTCCCGGACGGCCTTCTCCACGAACTCCGCCGTTACCGGGTTTATCACCCCGTCCACTTCCGCCACCTTGACCAGCGGCCTCGGCCCAGAGGCGGAAGCCGCCGCGCAGAAGGTTATCAGAAATAAAATAGCTATGGTTAATTTTTTCACGGGTTTATTATTATGTTGGCTTTCGTTTTTAAATCCCGCAGGTACTCGTCAAGCTTCTTGTCCGTCCTTTGCTCCGTGATGAGCCGCTTTATCTCGGGCTCCGCCTCTGCAAAATCCCTGGCTCCGAAATCCTTTTTATGCTCCTCGTAATAGTTTTTCTCCTCGTCCGGCGTCACCAGGATAAAAGCCCTTATCCTCCTGTCCACGTATTTTATCACAAGTATCTGGTCGCGCAGATTATCTTTCAGCTCGTCCTGGGTAATTTCTTCCCTTTGCAGCGACTCTTCAAAGGATTTTTCATCGGGATACCTGCTTTTCACCTTCATGAAGGCCTGCTCGACTTCCTCCGGCGTGACCTGCGCGAGGTTGAACTTGTGGGCTTCGTCGATAAGGAGCGCCCGGTTAATCAGGGAGTCCAGCGCGGCCTTCCGGAGCGCGCTTTCGTCTTTCCCGGCTCCAGAGGCTTCCGTCTTCTCCACCTGGACCGCCCGGTCCACATCGCTCATCGTTATCACGTGGTCGTTCACCACGGCGTCAACCTTGTCCAGGACATAGGCCGAACACACGCCCTCACCCACCGGCAGGAGCCGGCCCCCCCTCCCCACGGGTGGGGAGGGTAATAAGGAAGAGGCCACTTTAGGGCGAGCGGTGAAAAAGATGCCACGGAAAGGATTATGAGGAATAGAAGTTTCTTCATCAGAAAGCTTCTCCCAGGGTGAAGTGCAGTTCGCCTATCGATTCGCCCGGACGCCTGTTGACCTTAAACCCGTAGTCCAGCCGGAGCGGCCCGACAGGCGTCTGATACCTTATTCCGAGGCCAGCGCCGTAACGGAGGCCTTTCGTGCTGGAACTCGTGACGTTCAGCGTCTGGACGGGGCCGGCGCCGGTGGGCTTGACGTTCTTGTTCAAAAGCCATGCGTTGCCTGCGTCAAGGAACGTCACCAGGCCGAAATTATACGGCAACGGGAAACGAAGTTCCGCATTGAAGATTGCCATAGTGTCGCCGCCGACGGGGTGTTTTAGCTTGTTCAGGGGCGCGACGCTCTCGTAGCTATACCCGCGCAGGCTGCTTGCGCCGCCGATGAAGAACCTCTCGGAGATGGGTATATCCATTACTGGCGCAAGAGAGCTTGCTATACCGCCGCGAGCTGAAAAGCCGGCGATTATGCCCTTGTAAACTGGGAAATACCAGCTAGTCTGGGCGGTGGCCTTAAGCATGTTCGTGGTAGAGCCGAAGTATGTGCTGGCGTATTTGAGGATCACGGCGTGTAAAGAGCCTGTCGTCGGATTGAAGGGGTTGTCCCTGTAGTCGAAAATGACGGACGGGATGACGCTTGCGAGGCTGGACTTGTTCAAGTCCTCCGGGTTAAGCGCGACCCCTGGCGCGATAGTTGCTGAATTTTACCCGTTCGTACTGGTAATTCAAGGAGGAGGTGATATGGTCTCCGAAGGTCTTGTAAAAGCCGGTAACACCGATATAGTCGAGGATGTGGTAATTCGGCTTGTCCGCATTCAGATAAACAAGGCTGGTCTGGTAGTTGAGGTGAAAGCCCATAAACCACGGCCACTTGTATGTGGCGACGGCCTTGGTCTGTTTAAAACTCTCATCGCCCCGGAGCGATATCGAATGGCCCAGACCAAACAGGTCTACATAACCGATTTGCGCGAAGCCCCTGAGCCTGTCCCAGTCCCCGTACCCGCCGCCGAACTCCACCCTGCCCGCGTCCCGCTCCCGGACGCTCACCAGCAGGTCTTTGGACGACTCCACCTTCTCCGGGTCCACCGGCTTAATCCGGACCTGGCTGAAGAATCCCAGCTGGTATATCTTCTGCTGGCTCCGCAGTATCTTCTCGTAATCGAAAGGCTCCCCCGTTTTGAAAAGCAGCTCCCGGAGGACGACCTTGTCCTTCGCCGCCTCGTTCCCGCTCAGGATTATCTTCCCGATTTTTACGGGCTCCCCCTGTTTTATCGCATACGACAGGTTAACTCCCCGGCCCTCGTCCACGAACTCCTGCTTGGTATCCATCGTCGCGCCGATGTAGCCGGCCTCCGAGAACTGATTAAGGATATTGTTCTGGTCGGCTTTTACCTGCTGGGGGTTGAAAGGCTCGCCCACCTTCTGCTTTATGGCCGCCTCCACCTTTTTTCCTGGCACGCCGTCGCCGTCTATTATCTCACGGGACAAAACGTAAGTCCTGGGGCCTTCGGTAATAGCGAACGTGACGTCGGCCTTGGTGTCTTTGTCCGTGAATTTAATCGGCGCAGGGCTGTACCTGCGCCTTCAGGAACCCTTCCGATTCGTACAGGTTCCGTATCCGCTCCGCGTCCTGTTTTACGGCGTCGTCCGTTACCCGATATTTAAAAAATATGCCGGACTCGCGAAGCTCCATCGCTTTCTTTATGCGGTCGGATTTAAGGGTCTCGTTGCCGGTAAGGATAATATGCTCCAGCTTTGTCCGCGGCCCTTCTTTTATGACGAAGGTTACTGTCACGGACGGCGGGGCGGCGGCTTCCTCCATCCTCGACGTGACCTTGACGAAATAGAAGCCTTCCTTTTTGTAGTAGTCCTGGAGCTTGTCGAGGTTTTCCGAGACGCTGTCTTCGCTTACGTCCCTGTCGTCCCAGAAGGTAAGGACCTTCTTCAGCTTCTTCTTCGAGAGCTTGATCGTTCCCTTCGAAATCCACCGCCAGCTTCGGCCCCGCTTTTACCTTGAAATCCACCTCCGCCTTATCGCCGGAAACGGTTACCTTGGGCGCCACCTCCGCCTTCACGTAATCCTCCTTCACGTAATAGTCGGAGAGTGCGGTGACTGCATTTTCAAGGTCGTCTTTCCGGAGCCTCTTCCCCTTTTTTATATTGTCCTTCTTCGCCTTTTTAAGGAGGTCTTCCTCCGGCAGGCCAGGCTCTCCGACGATGCGCACCTCGCTTATTATCGTAGGCGGCCCTTCCTGGATATGCACCACAAGCTCCGCCGTCAGCGGGCTTAGCTCTTTCGGCTCAAGGCTGACCTGTGCATGGGGAAACCCTTCGTCATGGTAAAACTTCAGCACCGCCTCCGTGGAAGCCTTAACCTGGCGGGACTCTATGAAATCGCCCTCCTTCAAGGTCATCCTGGGGGCAATCTTTTTCTTTGAGAGCAGGTCGTTCCCCTCAAACCTGATTTTCGATATCCGTAATTTCGGGATGAGACGGAACGTGATTATCGTCCCTTCGGGAGTGTCCCTGCCTTCGGCGATGATGTTCTTGAAAAGCCCTTTCAGGTACAGGAGTTTTATCGAATCGCGCACCAGCCGCAAAGAGAGCGGGCCTCCCTGCCCTTACCTCCACCAGCTGGTCTATGCCCGTGGGCAGTTTTCCGGGATAATCGAATAATACCGCCGCGACCTTCCCCCTTTGCGGCGCGGCCTCCCGGGCCGGGGCGGCCTCGGCCGGCGGCATGTCCCGAAAGGGCGATGAGGACGAGGAAGCAGAGGATGGGCCGGAGAATTTTTCTCATTTGAATTCGAACCGGTACTGAAGGTCTCCGCCGTAATGACCGAGTTCGTCCCTCTCGCCCACGAGGGACACGTTCTTGTTGAATATATATTCCAGCTTCACGTACTGGTCTTCGGATGTCCCGACGTTGGAGGAATATGTCAGGTAAAGTTTCTCGGAGAAAAGGCTCTTCCCCACGGTGAGCCTCGGCCCGCTGGACACCCCCGTGCTCGTCAGGTATGGGTCTATCTGGAACCGGTCGAACCCCGTGATCGTCTTCACACGGCTCTCCACGGCGTCCTGTATCTGCCCCGTCACGAAACCCGCGGCCTCGCCGGTGGTTATAGCCGCCTCATGCCCTTTCAGCCCTTCGGAAGTCCTGCCTACGGTCAACAGCGTGACGACGTCCGACTCCTCGAGCGGCGGGTCGGAAGTCAGGTTCACTTTTACCCTGTCGAGCGTTCCCGTCAGCACCAGCGTTATAGTGTAATCCTGGACCTTCGTATCGGCCTGCAGGTCTATCAGCGGGTTGAACTTCTTCGGGTCCGCGAACTCCATCACCGCGTTCTGCAGTTTAAAGTCGTTGTTCCTGAAATATATCGAGCCGCTGCTGGCTTCCAGCCGCCCGATGAGTACCGGCTGGCTCGCGGTCCCGCGCACGTACACGTCCGCGGAGACCGGGACCTTCGCAAGGTTGTTGTCTATCTTTATGGTTTCCGCCGCCGTAACATGGAGGTCCAGGGAAATGTCCTTGAGACCCCCCTGCTTCTGCGGGGCCGGCAGGTTCCTCTTATTCTGTATCTGCACAAGCCAGCTCTTCCAGTCTATCCTCTGGGCATATCTCGCCTTGCGGACCGACACGTCGCCGCTGGCGTTCATCCTGCCCCCGACGCCCTCGAACCTTATGGACGCGTCCACCGTCGGGGTCAAACCTTCGATGGTATTCACCCTTATCCCGTCGGCCGCTATGTCAAACCCGAAGCTGTCGAACTGCCAGTCCTTGAAATTCCCGCTGCCTGTAGCCGACAACTTCCCGCCGCCGAACTCCGCATTGAACTTCGTAATACGGAAGCTGGCGCCTTCAACATGCGCCTCGGCGTTCACCTTGTCGAACCTCTGCGGGAAGTCCTTTACCTTGAGCCCCGCGTCCGTGACCCGGACCGTCCCGGTGATCGCCGGGTTCATCAGGTCGCCTTTCACCCGGAGGTCCGCCTGGCCCTGCCCGCTTATATAATCCACGTCTCCTTTTAAAAAGGGCTTCAGCACGTCCAGTTCCGCCTTCGCCTTCACCACGGCGTCCACCTTGTCGATACCCGAGGCAACGCCGGAAGCCTCCAATGTAAGCTCATCCCCGCGGAGCCTGAACGATTTAAGGTCGAGCTTCCCGTCCCGGTAGCTTATGCGGATGTCGCCGTCGTTCGTGAGCTTCCTGCCCATGATAAGCGCATTGACCTTCTTGAAATCCACATCCACGGAAGTGGCGGAAGGGTTTGAAAGTTCGCCGTTACCGGTGAAGACGCCTGTCGAGACGAGGGTGACATCTTCGGGCAGGCCCTTGTACGCCAGGCGAAGGAACGGCTCCAGCCTGCCGCCGCTAAAGACCATGCTTCCCGTCCATTTATATGGCCTTGACATCCCGAGCGATCCCGCTATGCTCACCTTCTTGTCCAGCACCGTGCCGTCAAGCTTTAAATTACCGTCCCACAAGTGCGCATCCACCTTGCCCGCGCCCAGGTCCACGTCCTGGAAACTCAGTTTGAACGTGCTCATGGTCGCTTTGATCAGGGGCTTGTCGAACGTTCCCTGCCCGGTGACGGAGAACGAGACGCTGCCCTTTATGGGCGCTTTCGTATCCGCCAGCAGCTTTAAGTTCCCCAGGTTGAACTTTGCCGAGGAGGCCTTGCCGTGGAAGGTGTTGTCAAACCCGATCGCGCCGGAGCCCGTAACAACGTCGTTGCCCCGCACGGCGACCACTTTCGGGAAACGTATTTCGTTTTCCGAAAGCACGGCCGTCACCTCGCCCTCGTCCAGCGGCTGGCCGTAAACGTCGCCCGCGCCGGTGACAAGCTTCGCGTCTCCCTTGAACTTCTTCACGGTCCCGGAGAAGTGCAGGTCGCCTTCGGCGCTCATGTTTATGGGTATGTCTTCATAGAATATTGCGACGATGCCCCTTACGTCAACCTTGCGGACGGAGAGGCTTGCCTTGAAATAGGGATTATCGAAAGTCCCGCCTTCTCCCTTGAAAAATATCGTGCCGTCAAGGACGAAGTTGCCGCTTTTGTGGTGCACCATGAAATCGCTGAAGGAGAGCTGCCAGCCGGAAAGCTTCACGTCCCCGTTTGCCACGGGGAACGATATGCCGTGTGCAACCGCGTCCGTTATTTTCGCCTTGCCGGTTATCGTCGGCTCAAGGATATTGCCCCGCATATAGGCGTCAAAGTCGAGCTTGCCGTGCACGTCGGAATATCCTATCATCGTCGATATGTCGGTTATGTCCTCCGAGCGGCCTTTTATCGCCATGTCGGAGGTCCCGTCGAATCCCACGACGCCCGCGAAAGATACGGTGGAATTTTTCGAGTAGACGAAACCCCGGTCAACCTGGATGAGCCCGCCGCCTATGCGGAAATCCACTTTGGCCTGCCTGACGGAACTCAGTTCCGCGCTCACCCCTCTTTCGTCATGCGGCTTTTCGTATTTGACGGCTGAAACCGTGCCGGAAGCGGTTATGTCGGAGCTTTTAAAACCGGCGCCGGATATGCTGACGTCCCCGTCCAGGGTGTACCAGGGGATGAACTTGAGTTTCGGGTTGGAAGCGGTATAGCTGCCGCTTGACAGGCCGCTTAAGTTCCACCGCGAGGTAAACGACGGCTTCGCGCCCGAAAAATCCACCAGGACGTCCCCCTTCGACTTTCCCGCCGAAAAGCCTGCTTTCAAGGCCCGATATCGAGAGCTTCCCCTTGTCGAGGATTACCTTGGAATAAAGGTCGTCTATCCTTACCCCCTGGTACGCGCCTTTCTTCAAGGAAAATTCGCCTTTCCCGGCCAGGGATGGATATTTTCCGTTCAGGCGGCCTGAAAGTTTAACCAGGCCGGAAGGCGGAGTTTTCATCAGTCCAAGCCTGCCCATCAGCGCGAGGTCGGCCAGGGACGAGAATTTTATATCAAGCTCCGGCGCTCTCGCGGCCGTTACATGGCCGGAGAGTTCGAGCTTGGCCCCTTCCGCCTTCAGCCTTACGCCCTGGAGGTTAATACGGCCCCCGGCGTATTCGGCGTCTCCTTCCAGGCTGGCATGGACATTCGGACGGCCTTCCACCCTGGCGGCGATGTTATTGAATTTAAAACCGGTCCAGTAGCGCTCCCCGTTCATCCTGAAGTCCACGCCCGCGTCCCCGACTGAAAGGAATATTTTGTTCGCCGCGTCGGAGTACGAGCCGCGCGCGCCGAACAGGACGATTTCGCGGACCTCTACTTTATACGCCCCGGGCTTCGGCTTCTTTTTTATAAGCTCGTTAATCTTGTCCCGGAGCGGGTCGATGTCAAGGTGTCCGTCCGGCAGGCGGGCAACGTCCAGAGATATCCCGTATACCTGCATCCGGCGGATGTATATCCGTTTGTTCAGAAGCGCGCTGAGGCCGACGTACGCACGGATTTTTTCCGCGCCGACGGACCTGCCCGGATTTTTCGGATCCCACCCTTTAACGTACGGCCTTTTCAAATCTATATAAGCCGGGAAGAAATTAAAGACAAGCCTGTCCATCCCGACATCGAGGCCCAGTTCCCGCTTTGCCTGGTCCAGGACATACGACCTGATTTTTCCCGAAAAATATTCCCCCCTCGTAAAGAGGTTCATGCCCCCTACGAGCAGGGCGATGGCAAGCAATATGAATACAGCTCTTTTTTTCAAACTTGCAACTCGCGTTACCCGTGTATTTATCAGCTTACCGCCTTCCGCAAAGCGTCTTTCAAAGCGGCTATGCGGTCGGTATCTTCCAGCTTATGCCTGAAAATGTCGGTGACATAGAATACGTCCACTATCTGGTCCACCTCGGTGTCCACTTTCGCGGACGATATCTGGCAGCCCTGGTTATACAGCTCCTTGGTAATATCGTAAAGGAGCCCCACCCTGTCCGGGGCGAAGACCTCGACGACCGTGAACTTGTCCGAGGCCTCGTTGTCCACCTCCACACGCACCGGCACGTCCTTCAGCGCCGTCCTTTTGGGATACGCGTGGGAGCGGGGCATCAGGTCTTCCACCCTCGCCTGGCCGCGGAGCAGGCTGATAAGACCTCGTTTCACGTCTTCCCATACCTGTTCGTCTTCCGCCGGTTTTTTATTGTAGTCCGTGACCTGAAGCGTATCGATTATTATGCCGTTTTTGCCCGTGAATATCTGGGCGGAAAGTATATTCAGACCCTTCGCGGCCAGGCCCCCGGCCGTCAGGTAAAGGAGCCCCATCATATCGTGCAGGATAACGGTCAGCTCCGTGTAGCCCCGATCGTACGTGCCGGTGGTCCAGGACGATGTCGCCGCCCCTTATGCCCCTGGAGAGACTGAAATGAATCAAGGCCGTCTCGACGGGGACGGAAAGGACGTAGTTCGGCGGCAGGTTGTCCAGGAACTTCAATACTTCTTCCTTCTTCCCGGCGCCCTTCGACACGGCCTCGGCGGCGATATTCGCCCGAAGCTTCGCCAGCCGGTCTTTCTCGAATGCGAGCGACGAGACTTCATCCTTCAAGAAGGCCATCGCGCTGCCGTGCAGCTCCTTCAAGAGCATCATCTTCCAGTCGTTGAACATCTCCGGGCCTACCGCGGATATGTCCGCGTAAGTCAGGATGTAGAGCATGTCCAGAAGCTCCGGAGAGTCCACTATCCGGCAGAACTTTTCCACCACCTTGCGGTCGGACAGCTCTCTTCTTTTAGAGATGTGGTCCATCAGCAGATGGTTTCTGATAAGGAACTCCACCTTATCCGCCCGTTCCTTCTCCATCCCCATCCGGATTGCCGCCTTATAAGCCAGCTTCGCGCCGGTCTCGGAATGCCCTTTGCCTTTGGCCTTTCCGCAGTCGTGCAAAAGGGCCGCGAGCATCAGCGCCTGCTTGTCTTTAACGCGCCTGAACGCCTCGGAGAATTCCGGGTACGACATGCCCTCGCCGGTCTGCATATCCTGGATTTTTTTGACAGCCAGCAGGGAGTGTTCGTCAACGGTGTACTTGTGATAGAGGTCGTGCTGGACGAGCGCGGAAACAGCCCCGAACTCCGGCAGGAACCTCCCCAATACCTTCATGCTGTGCATGTCGCTAAGCGTCTCGTGGAGCCTGTCCGTCCGCCCCAAAATCTCCAGGAACGTCCGGCCCGCGAGCGCCGAATCCCGCGTCTTCCTCATGATAAGGCCGGGCGCGTCGGCTATGGCGTCTTTTAAAAGGTCGCTCATCACCGCGCCCTGCGCCTGGCAGTGCGAATAAGCGAGAAGCACCGTCTCGGGCTTTGAATTTATCTCCGCCTTCGGGTCCCCGGAAAGACAGAGCTGCCTTCCCATCAGGAAGAAATTGTCATCCAGTTTCTTTTTGACGGGCGGAAAAATAAACCACTTCCTCTGCCTTCTCTTCTCCAGCGTCCTGTCGATTACCTCAAGCGAAATCTCCCGGACGCCCCTGGCCCGAAGATAATATGCCCGCATGAAATTTTCCGCCGCGACGGAAGTTTCACTCTCGCGGTATCCGAAGTCACGGGCGGCCTCTTCCTGCATGTCGAAAGTCAGCACGTCCTGCCTGTGGCCCGCCTTGAAATGCAGCTCGTTCCGAAGCCTTAGCAGATAGTCCCTGCAGCCCCGGAGCCTCCGGTATTCCCTGTCCTTGATTATCCCCTTATCCCGCAGTCCCTCAAGGCTGCCGGTCCCATGCTTCATCCGCGCTATCCAGAGCGCGGCGTGCACGTCCCGAAGCCCCCCCGCGCCCTCTTTTACATTCGGCTCCCGCAGGTATACGCTGTCGCCGTATTTTTTATGCCTCTTCGTGCGCTCGACAAGCTTCTCCCGGACGTATTCCTCCGCCTTCTTGTGGTTGATCGCCAGAGCCGTCTTCGCCCTGAAGTTCTCAAAGACCTGGGCCTCCCCGAGGATAGGCCGGGCCTCCATGAGGGAGGTCATTATGGTGACGTCCCCCTTCATGAGCGAGGCGCAGTCGTCCACGCTCCTGACGCTGTAGCCGATGTTCAGCCCCAGGTCCCACAAGAGGTGCAGGGCGCGCGAAGGGATGTCGTCGCCGCCGGACTTCACGCCCAGGAACATGATGTCTATGTCCGAGTGCGGGTTCAGCTCACCCCGCCCGTACCCGCCCACCGCGGCCAGCATCCAGCCGGAACTTTCAGGCGCGACGCCGGCTTCGGAGCATACCCTGGCAAAGGCCATCGACAGGAGCCTGTCCGTGCAGGCGGTTATCTCTTTTACGACCGCAAGGCCGCCCGCCCCCTTGAAATGGGAATCCCTGGCGATGGCTATCCCTTCGGCAAAATCCTTTTTAGCCGTCTCTATCCAGGAGGAAATTTCCAGCACTCCCCGCTCGCCATGCTATTTCTTTTCCGCCTCGTCGCACGTAACGCATCCTCAGGTTGTAAAGAAGAGATTGCAGCATGTGGGATTCATCTTCCGTCAGGTTCCCTTTGGTCTTCTCCTCGAGGAGCGCAATCAGGTCTATCATCTGCTTCGCGCCGTGGAGGTCTTTTAATCCCTCAGGCTGGTCCGGGGCGACTTTCTCTCCCAGGTACATCAGGGCCGAAGCCCCAAGAGAGCCGACGAAGGAGATAAAGTCCACCGGAGGAAGCTCGCCTTCCGGATGCGAATGCTCGCCTTCCGGATGCGTATGCGGCCCGCCCTGCTCCGTATGTTTACCACCCTCCCCACCCGCGGGCGAGAAGTCGGGAGCGGGAGCTTCCTTGGAGGGTTCGCGTACCTGCTCGCCTTCCTGGTTGAATATCCTCTTATCCCTTACCTCGAATTTTTTATCCTCTTCGTCCATAGTGCCTCCTTTATCCCTTGTATTCTATTCCCGCCCACCACTTCGGGTCCACGTCCGGGAAAATATCGTCGCGCTCCTTCGTCATTCCCAGGAACTCCCACTCGCCCTGGGCGACCTTCTCGCCGCGCCCGTATTTTTCCGCCATGTCGGCGAGCCTCTTGAACGTCGAAAAATGTTCCGTGAACCGCATCTCCGCGTAGTCCCTGGCGCTCCAGGTGCTGATAAGGAACTGCCAGTCCGAACTCTGGAGCAGAAGCAGCTCGCGGGCGGCCTGCTTGAGGATGTCCTGGAGGTTCTCGTCTTCCTTGTCCGCGAATTCACGGGCAAGCGACAGCATCCTCGTCTCGGCCTCGTAGATATGCTTCCAGGTCCACTCGGTCCACTCGTTTAACCATATGTAATGGAACCCGCCCTCGCCCCACGAGCCTTCCGGGAGCGAGACCAGCTGGCCTTTTTTCTGGGCGGAGACATATTCGCCGCCGGTAACCAGGTCCACCTCGCCGTCCTCGGCGAAATTCTTTATCACATGGTAGAGCCACTCCGGACCCTCGAACCACCAATGCCCGAAAAGCTCCGCATCGTAGGGCGCGGTCAGGATGCCGGGCGTCTTTTTATCCTTTAAATGCTCGGAGAGCGCCGCCTTCACCATCTCCTTGAAATGATATGCCTGCTCCGGGATGAATTTTTGCGCCATCTCCGGCTTGTAATTTTTTTTCTCCGCCAGGTCCGCCTTGATATCGGTGACGGCCCAGTACCGAAGGCCGCCGGGGAAGCGTTTCTTGTGAAAATCCAGATACTGCGAGTTGCCGGGATAGCCGTGCTCGCCGCTCCATACCTGGAGGCCGGTCTTCGGGTCGCGGGTCAGTATCGCGACGGGCTTTTTCCCCGGCTTCGTCCCCACGAAATATACGTCGTAGGGCGATTTTTCCGGGTCCAGCGGGCGGGGCTTGAACCCCTTGGCGAACTCTCCCCAGAGCTTTTCCAGCGCCTCGAACCTGTCCAGGTACACGCCTATCGGCTTGCCGCCTTCCAGCATGTGCGAGTCCACGATGAAGTACTGGATGCCGTTCTCGCTTAAGAACTCCTCGACCCCTTTGCGGTCGTAAGGTTCAAGGCCCGGCGAGGGCACGGGGGCGGTCCATTTGTATCCCGGCCGGTACGCGCACTCCGGAAGCCACATGCCCTTGGGCTTTCTTCCGTAGTTTCTGCGGTACGAGGCCACCGCCTGCTTCACCTGCGCCTGGATGCTCTCGTCGCGCGAGAGAAGCGGAAAATATCCGTGGGTCGCGCCGCAGGTTATTATCTCGATATGCCCCTGCCTCTGGTAATCGGCGAACGCCTTTACGACGTCGCGCTTGTACTTGTTATTGAACGCATCCAGGGCGCCGCCGTAGAAATCCTCCCACATCTTCGCGACCTTCGCGAGACCCGGCTCTTTTATCTTCTTGAATTCCGCAATGTCCGCCTGCGCCGCCTCGATTTTATTCTCCAGGTATCCCACGAATTCGTCGTGGAAGCCTTTGTTTTTGAGCATTTCGGTCAGGACGGGCGTGATACCCAGGGTAATCTTCGGCGATATGCCCTCATCGACCAACCGGCCGATGACATTAAGGATCGGGATATAGGTTTCGGCCATCGCCTCGTTAAGCCAGTCGGTGCCGTGCGGCCACCGGCCATGAGAGAGGACATACGGGAGGTGCGAGTGCAGGACGAACGTGAAGCTTCCCAATTTTTTGCGAGCGGCCACTTTTCACCTGTAGATAAGTTGTTAGAAAAACAGGGAGTTTAAGCGTTAATTTTCGCACAAAAGGGGGAATTTATCAAGGGGAAATGCGGGTTTTCGGAAAGGGTTAATCTTCGACGATGGCCCCGGAGGGGCATGATTCCATGCAGGACGCGCACTCGATGCATTTGCCGGTTATTTTAAATGCGGCCCCGGACGCCTCGATGGCATCGCTTGGGCACTCTTCCCGGCACGCGCCGCAGGCGATGCACTGGTCTTGTAAAATAACAAAGGACATTATACTTCCATTATCTCTTTTTCTTTGTGCGCCAGGGCCTCGTCCACCCTCTTATGAAATCGTCGGTCATTTTCTGGACTTCCTGCTCGCTCTTCGTCAGGTCGTCCTCGGTTATCTTCTTGTCCTTCTCCGCCTTCTTGAGGGATTCGTTGGCGTCGCGGCGGACGTTCCTTATGATGACCTTCGAGTCCTCGGCCATTTTCTTGGCCTTCTTTGCCAGCTCTTTCCTGCGCTCCTCGGTCAAAGGCGGGACGACCAGCCGGATAATCTTCCCGTCGTTTACCGGGTTTATCCCTAAATCCGACTTCTGGATGGCCTTGTCGATTACCGCGAGCATCTTGGATTCCCAGGGCGCGATAACGATGGTGCGGCCGTCCGGGAGCGAGAGGGTGGCCACCTGTGTAAGCGGGGAAGGCGTACCGTAATAGTCCACTTTTATATCGTCCACTAAAGAGAGCGAGGCCCTGCCGGTGCGGATGGTGGAAAACTCGTGTTTCAGAGAATCTATCGCCGATTTCATGTGGTCTTCGGCCTTGGCTCTTTATCTCCGGTATCATCTCTTGTTTTTTCCCCTCACTATGGTGCCCACCTTGCCGCCCTGAAGCACTTTGCGGATGTTCCCGGGCTTCTTCAAGTTAAATATAATTATGGGCAGGTCGTTGTCCATGCAGAGGGATATCGCGGTGGCGTCCATCACCTTCAGTCCCTCCTGCAGCACCTCTATGTACGTAAGCTCGTCGTACTTTTTGGCTTTTTTATCCACCATCGGGTCGGCGGTATAAACGCCGTCAACCTTGGTCGCCTTCAGTATCACCTCGGCGCCTATCTCCATCGCCCGAAGCGCCGCGGCGGTGTCGGTCGTGAAGTAGGGGTTGCCGGTCCCGGCGGCGAATATCACGACCCGCTTCTTTTCCAGGTGCCGTACGGCGCGTCTGCGGATATAAGGCTCCGCAAGCTCCTTCATCTCGATTGCGGACTGGACCCGCGTGCTGACGCCGTGTTTTTCCAGGCTGTTCTGGAGAGCCAGCGCGTTCAGCACGGTCGCCAGCATCCCCATGTAATCCGCGGACGCCCTTTCCATGCCGGAGGCGCTGGCGGCGAGGCCGCGGAAGATGTTGCCGCCGCCTATGACGACGGCGATCTCAATGCCGTCTTTGTCAACGACTTCTTTGATCTCCTTTGCCACCACCTCGACCACTTCCGGGTCTATGCCGTAGGGCTCGCGGCCCATCAGCGCTTCGCCGGAGATCTTCAGGAGGATGCGCCGGTACTTCTTATTTGTTGAGCTGCTCGGCGACTTCGGCGGCAAAATCACAACTCCTTTTCTGCAGGCCTTCGCCCAACTGGTAACGGACAAAACGCCGCACGGAAATGTTCTCGCCTATCTTGGCGATCTTCTCCGTAATTATGTCGCCGACCTTCTTCTTGCCTTCGGGGTCTTTTACAAAGAGCTGGTCCAGAAGGCATACGTCGCCGTAAAATTTTTCTATCTTCCCTTCGATTATCTTGTCCAGGATATTCTCCGGCTTGCCCGACTGCCTCGCCTGGTCCTTGTAAATCTCCTTCTCGCGCGCAAGCTCGGCGGGGTCCACCTCGTCGCGGCGGACGTATTTCGGACTCGCCGCGGCTATGTGCATGCTGATGTCCTTTACAAGGTCCTGGAACTCCGGCGTCTTGGCCACGAAGTCCGTCTCGCAGTTCACTTCCAGCAGGACGCCTATCTTGCCGCCCATATGGATATAAGAGCCAACCAGCCCTTCGGAGGTTATGCGGTCCGATTTCTTCGCGGCGGCGGACAGGCCTTTTTTGCGGAGAAAGTCGATCGCCTTCTCCATGTCCCCGCCGGTCTCGGTCAGCGCCCTCTTGCAGTCCATCATGCCGGCGCCGGTCTTTTCCCTTAAATCCCTAACGTCTGTTGCGCTAATCGCCATCTCTGAAATTCCTCCAACAATCTTAGTAACTCCCCCTTAAGTCCCCCTCTTTAGAAGCGACCCATCGGAATGGGTGCCCCGGAGGGGTATTAAGGGGGAGTTATGAGAATTTTTATATTACACGACCCCCGCGTCCCCAGCTTCGGCGGCGGTATCAGACTCATGCGCGGCGGGCACCTCCGGCTTCTCGCCGGTCTCCTCTTCCACGGACGCCATGGAGGCGGCTACACGGCCTTCCACCTTGTCCTTGTGCCTCTGCTGGCCTTCGGTTACGGCATCGGCCATCTTCGAGGCGATAAGCTTTATCGCGCGGATAGCGTCGTCGTTTCCGGGGATTACGTAGTCTATTACTTCCGGGTCGCAGTTGGTGTCCACTATACCCACCACCGGGATGCCAAGGCGCCTCGCCTCCAGGACCGCTATGGCTTCCTTGCGGGGGTCCACCACGAACACCGCGCCGGGAAGCCTGGGCATGTCTTTTATTCCGCCCAGGTTCTTCAGGAGCTGCAGGCGCTTCTTCTCGAGAGAGGATACCTCTTTTTTGCTTATCTTTTCGTAGGTGCCGTCCTCTTTCATCTTTTCGAGCTTGCGGAGCTTTTCGATGCCCTTCTTCAATGTCTCGAAGTTCGTCAGCATGCCGCCCAGCCAGCGCTGGTTGACGTAATACTGGCCGCAGCGGCCGGACTCCTCGGCAATCGAGTCCTGCGCCTGTTTTTTCGTGCCGACGAAAAGGACCGGTTTTCCTTCCGCGGCCACGTCAGACACGAAATTATACGCCTCCTTGAACTTCCGGAGCGTCTTCTGAAGGTCGATTATGTATATGCCGTTTCTCTCCCCGAAGATGTACTTCTTCATCTTGGGGTTCCACCTCTTCGCCTGATGGCCGAAATGCACTCCGGCCTCAAGGAGCTCCTTCATCGTAATTACCGCCACTTTGCACCTCCGATTGGTTTTTGCCTCCACCCCGGTTTGCGAAGGGAACTCTCAGAAACCGCCGGAATAACCGGCCGATTCATGAAAGCACCGCCCTACGGTTATGGCCCGGGGTGTGCGAGATAGATACCCGGCCTGTAATCAGCCGGGAAACCTGCAATTTATAACATAAAGCTCGCGGTATTGCAAGGTCTTTTTCAGAAATGGTAACCCTTGTACCCTTCCGTGAATTCCTCGTCTTTAAGTCCGGTGTTTACTTTTAAATCACTGTACCCGTAGCTTTCCAGGAACTCGTCTCCCGGCCCGAAAATCTTTATTTTTATCGGCAGGTTAAGCTCCTTGTCAACCCATATCTCCATTTTCGGGGCATAATACCCTTCAGCCGGCGTCTCTTTTACGATATGCCAGGCCCTGCGCCCGTAAACCTCATCCTCCCCCAAAAACTTGAGCTTCAGCTCCCCCCGTTCCCTGCCGCGCTTAAGGTCTTTATCCAATATTTCAATGAGTCTGCCTATCCCCGCGTCGGTTATGGGATGCCGGTTCCCCTTCATGGCGATATTCCCGGTAGGCTCCATATGAAGCGTAATGAAGCCGATTATCCCTCCCTCGTGCCCGATTACCTTGCCGCCATTCTCGCCGCGGACGTAGAGCGACTCTCTTCCCTCGTGAGGGCCGGGGAGCCAATGCAGATATATTTTAAAAGGCTTTTTGAACTTGAGCTGGATTTTTTCCTCGGGCAGGACCGTCCCTTTCACCCGCTCCTGCTTGTAAAAAACAGCCGTGTAGTCATCTACCTTCGAATAGGCGCCGCTCATCCCGTTTAAAATCTCCGCGGGGTCCTGTGCAGAGGCCGGGACGGATATAATAAGAAAAAGGGAAAAGGCTATAAAAATCATTTTTGCCATCGATGGACGCTCCTCATATGTTATCTTATTAATAATAGCCTAAAGGGAGGTTTTCTACATGAAAGTCGCTGAGATAAAAAAAGGCATTTACTGGGTCGGGGCGGTCGATTGGGGCATCCGCGATTTCCACGGCTATATCATCCCGGAAGGAACTTCCTACAACAATTACCTCATCATGGACGAAAACCCCACGCTGATAGATACCGTGAAGCACGACTTCGCCCATATAACGCTGGATAATATCCGCTCGTTAATTGACCCCCATAAAATCCGTTACGTCGTCATAAACCATATCGAGCCGGACCATGCCTCGTCGGCCGTCGAGATAATGGAGGCATGTCCGCTTGCCACGATGTACATGACGGAGAAGGGACGCAAGGGCCTGGAAAAATATTTCGACATATCGAAATGGACGATCCATACCGTAAAGACGGGCGACACGCTCCACTTGGGCAAGCGGACGCTTGTGTTCGTCGAGACGCCGATGCTCCATTGGCCCGATTCCATGTTCACGTACGTACAGGAGGAAAAGCTCCTCTTCAGCCAGGACGTCTTCGGCCAGCATATCGCCACGGCCTGCCGGTTCGACGACGAGTACACCGACTGCGAATCCGTATCCATGCTTGAGGACGCGGTGCTGGACTACTACGCGAACATCCTGATGCCTTTCGGGAGCCTTGCAAAGATGAAGCTCGACGAGGTGGCGAAGCTTAAGCTTGAAATCGATATGATAGCCCCGGACCACGGGGTGATATGGAGGAAGGGCGTATCCAAAATAGTCCGGATGTATCAGGATATGGCGTCTTTAAAGGCGCGGCTGTCCGTGGCGATAATCTACGATACCATGTGGGAGAGCACGGCCCAGATGGTCCAGCCCATTTTAAACGGAGTGCTGGACGGCGGGGTGGAATGCAAGGTCATAAAGCTCCGGGCCACGCCGATGAGCGTGGCGGTGAAGGAGCTGTGGAGGGGGCGCGGCGCGATAATCGGCTCGCCCACTTTAAATAACGGATTATTCCCCTCCGTGGCGGAGTTCCTGCGCTACCTCCGGGGGCTGCGGCCCAAAGGGAGGCTGATGGGCGCGTTCGGGAGCATGGGCTGGAGCGGCGGCGCGGTCAAGGAGGCATACGGCGAGTTCGAGAAGATGGGACTGGAAGTAGTCGAGCCGGGCATTGAATGCATTCACCGCCCCGACACCGACGACGCGGAGAAGTGCTACCAGTACGGCCTTGAGTTCGCGAAGCGGGTAAAGGAGTACGACAAGAAGTTCTAAATATTGTTTTTAACCCTGTTGGAGATTTCCATGAAAGTCTCCAGCAGGGCCTCTTTCCCCTCAAGAGAAATCGCGCGCACGGATTTTAATATCGGTATCCTGTCCCCGTCTCTGGTGAGGATGACCCCCTCCGACAAGTTTATAGGCATACCCAAGTTTATGATGGGACATTTATTTAACTCAGTAGGACAGACCAGGTCTTCACACATTTTATTTACAATGTCGGTCTCCGACTCATAGCTCATCATCTCAAGCGCGGTCTTGTTGACCATCCTTATAACGTGGTCGCAGTCTATGACCATTATCCCGAAATTTACGTTGTCGAAGATATCCTTCAAGGTCTTGTTCGAATGGGCCACCAGTTCCTCGGCCTGTTTCATTTGCGTAATATTGAGGCTCACGCCCCATACCCGCACGAGGAGGCCGTTTTCCACCATGCCAAGGCTGCTGTTTCTGAGGTAGACTTTGTTCCCCTGCCTGTCCAGGATGTGGGCTCGGCGCGCACGCACGGTAACCCGACCGGATGAAATTCCTGAAGGTCTCGATATTGCGCGGGTCCGAGCGTGGGCAAGAGTCCGATATCCGCGAGCCTCGTGAATTCCTCTATGCTGTCATATCCGAACATCTGGGCCGCGGCTTCATTGCATTCCGCCACGTAGGCGTTCTTGTAAACGAGGTCTACCTGTTCGTCTTCCGGAAGCGAGACCGGGATGGGCGAATCAAATTCTATCCGCCATATGGCCTCGGAGGCTGTTGGCGACGAAGGTGCGGTAGCGGGTTTCGCTTTCAAATAAGGCCGTTTCCGCGGCCGTCTTTGCGCGCTCCGCGATCCTTTTCTTTATCGCCTGCTCGACCGAATTTATTATCCTTGCAAAATGGGCGAAACCTGTTTCCTTTGTGTAATAGTCGTCCGCCCCGTTCTTGAACGCGTCCCGGGCAACCTGCTCGTTGCCCTGGCCGGTAACGAAGATAAACGGGACATCGTTTCCTTGCTCCCTTACGGCTTTCAGGAATTCCATCCCGTCCATTTCGGGCATCTGGAAGTCCGAAAGTATGCAGTCAACGGGGTTATTTTTCAGGTATTCAAGGGCTTCCCGTCCGCCGCCTGCGAACGAAATAGAAAAATGCCGGGCGTCCCTGAGGAGTCTGAAGCTGATCAATCGAGCCATGTCAACGTCGTCATCCACTATGAGAACACGCAAATTTTCCATGGCTTCCTCTAAGAGTCAATATATATTAATTATTATACAAAAAAAAGAATATCCGGTCAATTACCCACAACATCTTGTTGTTAAAACTTGACTTGAACTGCCTGCTTGTGTTATTTATTGCAAGTCATTATCGAAGGGAGAACGGTCATAAACATCAGGGTCTGCACGCTCGCCTCGGGGAGCAAAGGGAACTGCATACTTGTCGAGGGCGGCGAGCGTTAAAATCCTGGTGGACGCCGGCCTCTCCCTGCGCGAGACGAAACTCCGGCTTTCCCAAATCGGCATCAAGCCCGAAGAGATTTCCGCGGTATTAATCACCCACGACCATCGCGACCATGTCCAGGGCCTAGGGCCAGTCGCGCGCGGCCTGCGCTTACCCGTATACATGACTGAGAAGACCTGGGGCGTCGTCCGGTCCTGGCAGGGGAAGGGCTTCAAGGTAATGGATTTCGAGGCGGGGACGGCTTTCAATATAGGCGGTCTGACTGTCGAGCCTTTCTCCACCCCGCACGACGCGGCGGACCCGGTAGGCTTTTGCTTTTATGCCGGGAATGTCAAGGCGGGGCTGGCGACGGATTTGGGATACGCGACCAGTCTTGTGATGGAGCGGCTTAAAGGCTGCGATATCCTTGTGCTGGAGTCCAACCACGACCCCAAAATGCTTAAGGAAGGCCCTTATCCCTGGCCGCTCAAGCAGCGCGTCTCGGGTAAAGAAGGCCACCTCTCCAACGAGGACGCCGCCGCCCTTTTGTCCGACCTTATTCACCCGGGCCTTAAGTCTGTGACGCTCGCCCACTTAAGCCAGATAAACAACCTCCCCGAGCTGGCGTACCAGACCGCCAGGGAAGCGCTCGTCAGATGTTCATGCGATGGGGATATAGCGATAGGCGTAGCGAGGCAGGATATATCGGGCGCTTTCTCGGCGGCTTAAAGCCTTCTACCATCCCCACGGCGGCTATAGCGTCATTTGGCGGAGTCGCAGAGGTTCGCGGATGCCTAAGCCTCCACCACGCGCTCCACGACCATCGTGACCTCTCCGTCCTGGTCGAAAATCGGATAGGCGTGTATAATAAACTTCTTTTCCCCTGCTGAAATCCCTCTTGAAACCGGCTTTTTCGTGCGTATGACCTCGTCTACGGGGCAGTCCTGCAACGGCTCCTTCATACTGTGGAAAACCCAACTGCATTTCTGGCCGATTATTTCCTTTACCTGGAGTCCGGCCCATTCGGCCGAGGCCTTATTGGCCATTATTATCATATGGTCCGTGTTCTGGATATTGATTTTATCCGGCACGGCGTCCAGCGCGGTCTGCCACTGGTTCTGGAAGTTGCCCAGGAGCAAGCCCAGGTAATCGTTATCCACGGAGAGCGCGAGCTGGTTCCCGAAATTGGCCATCAGCTTGATGTCGGACGAATTATATTCCCTGTGTTCCCTGGTAAATACCGCCAATACGCCCCGGACCACGCCCTTTGTAAGAAGAGGCACCGCCACCGCGGACTTTATCCCGCGCCGGTGGACCTCCTCCGGCACCGCGAACCTCTTCTCATTCGCAAAATCCTTTACCACGGCGGGCTTCCTTATCTCGGAGACGTAAGACATCAGGCCTATGTTCCTGGACATTGCCGCACTCTTTCAATCCATCGCCGCCCTCGTCATTCGATACCGCAACGTACAGCCTTCCACCGTTGGGGTTTACCGCGCTCAGGACGGCGGCAAGGCCTTCCATGCTGTTCATCACTATTTCCAGGGCCGGCTTATACTTCTCCTGCGGCGGCTGGACGGACAAAAGCGCGCTGGAGAAAGCGTTCAGCGCGAAAAACTCCTTATTCTGATGCACCACCTCTTTGGTCAGTTTCTCAAGCGCCTGCTCGGAAGATGTCAGTTGCATCACTTTGTTAACGGTGGAAAAAAGCTTCTCGGACTCGAAAGGCTTCTTCAAGTAGTCCAACGCCCCCGCCTTCATCAGCTCCACCGCGATCTCTTCGTCGCCGCTGGCGGTGATAATCATAATCCTTGAGGCGGGAGAAGCCTTTTTAACGCCGTTTAAAAGGTCCATCCCGGAGATGTCGGGGAGCATTAAATCCTGGACGATGACGGCGGGCAGGAAGGAGGCGGCCGCCTTTATGCCTTCCGCGCCGTTATAGGCGACTTTGGTTTCAAAACCCCTCTGGGCCAGCATTTGTCCCAGGATATTCGCGAACTCTTCGTCGTCGTCGATTACCAAAACTTTCTCGGGCATTCTTATTCCTCGTCGAGTGAAGAAACAGTATATTTAATAACCAAAAAAATTCAAGATAAATTTGGAGTTCAAAGCGTGCATCGTGTATTGTATAATGAGATATTTACCTCAGGAGGGGCGATGGACTTGACGCAGGCGGCAAAGAGGGTAAACGAGCTCCGGGAGACAATCGAATATCATAACCGGAAATACTATATCGAAGACAGCCCCGTAATCTCCGATTATGAATTCGACATGCTCTTAAAGGAGCTTTCCGATCTGGAATCGAGCTTTCCGGAGTTAATCACTCCCGACTCCCCTACCCGCCGCGTCGGCGGCGCGCCCATAAAAGAGTTCCGCCCCGTGCGCCATATATCCCCGATGCTCTCCCTGGACAACACTTACAACAAAGACGACCTGGCCGAATTCGACGAACGTATCAGGAAGCTCGCTCCCGGAACCGATTTTGAGTATTTCGTGGAGCTGAAAATCGACGGCGTCGCGTCTTCCCTCACTTATGAAGACGGTGCGCTTTCGGTCGCCGCGACCAGGGGCGACGGGACCACGGGTGACGACATCACGCATAACGCGAGGACCATCCGGAGCATCCCGCTGTCCGTCCGGAATATCCCCGAGGCCCTGAAAGGCATGAGGTTCCATGTCCGGGGCGAGATATTCCTGCCGCTTAAGTCCTTCGAGAAAATTAACGACGAGCGGCTAATCAGGGGGGAGGAGCCGTTCGCCAACCCGCGGAACGCCGCCGGCGGTTCACTGAAACAGCTGGACCCCGGCATTACGGCGAAGCGGGGCCTGGACATGTTCGCATACCAGCTTGTCCCGGAGGACGACCCGTTCATGTTCAAGAGCCAGTCCGGGAGCGTGGCCGCGCTTGAAGAGATGGGTTTCAAGGTAAACAAGCTCCATAAAACGTGCCAGGATATCGACTGCGTAATCGGTTTCTGCAACGAATGGGAGGCCAAAAGGGATACGCTTCCGTATGAGATAGACGGGATGGTGATAAAGGTGGACGACCTGCGCCTCCAGGGAAGGCTTGGCTCCACGGGCAAATCGCCGCGCTGGGCTATCTCGTACAAATTCCCGGCGAAACAGGCGACGACGAGGCTCAATAAAATCATTGCTTCCGTCGGGAGGACTGGAGCCGTTACGCCTGTCGCGTTCCTGGAGCCTGTCAGGATCGGCGGGGTGACTGTCTCGCGCGCGGCGCTTTACAACGCGGACGAACTCGAAAGGCTCAATATAAACGTGGGGGATTTAGTCCTGGTGGAGCGCGGGGGCGAGGTCATCCCGAAGGTCGTAAAGGTCGTCGAGAAGAAGACGCCCGGCGTTTATAAGCTCCCGGAAAACTGCCCCTCGTGCGGGAGCGCTCTGGTGCGCGAGGAGGGCGAGGCGGCGACCCGCTGCATAAACATAAGCTGCCCGGTACAGCTGCAGAAAAACGTGGAGCATTACGCCTCCCGCGGCGCGATGGACATCGAAGGGCTTGGGCCGAAGGTCATCAACCTTCTCATAAGGGCGGGACTCATCGAAGACTTCGCGGACCTGTATAAATTAACAGTCGACCAACTCGTGCCGCTTGAGAGGATGGGGAAGAAATCGGCGGAAAATCTCATTAAAAACATTGAAGGCAGTAAAAGTAAACCGTTGTCCCGCCTGTATTACGGCCTGGGCATACGCCACGTCGGCGGACGGTCGGCGGAAGTCCTTGCCAACCGGTTCAATTCGCTCGACGACCTTCTACAGGCAAAGACAGAAGAGCTTGAGACGATAAACGAGATCGGCCCCGTGATGGCGAAGGCTATCCATGACTTTTTCCGCGAGGATAGAAATCTACGAGTAATAAACAAACTGAAGGCCGCCGGGGTGCGCACAAGCGAGGAACGGAAAACCCCTGAGGCGCCGCAGGACATGGCGGGAAAAACCTTCGTCTTCACGGGCACCATATCTCTTCCCAGAGCGCAAGCCGAGGATCTGGTGAAGAAGCGCGGCGGAAAGGTAAGCTCGTCCGTCAGCAAGAAGACGGATTACGTGGTTGCGGGAGAAGAACCCGGCTCAAAATACGATACCGCGAAAAAACTGGGGGTGAAGATACTGTCGGAGGAGGAATTTAAGAAGCTGTTGCGTTAAATTTTCAGTCCTCTTCAGTTTCACATACGCCCGCCAGTCCCTCCGCCGCCTGAAGCTGGGGTTCCCCTTGTGGTAGCGGATGCCGTCCTCCACCGCCTTTTTCGCCTCGTCCTTCATGCCCAGCGCGTTTAACGCCCTGGCGTATTGGTACAGCCCCTCGATGCTGGTGTTGTTTATGGAAAGATGCTTCTTAAGCGATTCCAGCGCCTCCTGGTGCTTCCCCAACGCTATTTGCGCCTCCCCCAGGTAAAGCCAGCTTTCCCCGTACTTGAGCCTCGGCTCCAGCTCCACCGCCCTCCCAAGGTACTTCTCGGCCTCATCGGGTTTTCCCGACCGGAGGTACGCAAGGCCGGTGAAGTGGTTGACCTCGGCGGAATTCGGCTCCTTTTTAAGGGCTTCGAGGAAATTAGCCAGGGCCTCCTGCGGCCTCCTTTTATCCAGCAGGACCATCCCTAAGTCTCGCCTGGCGGTGGAGTCGTAGGGATTAATGGCTACTTCCCTTCTGAGGCGGGAGAAGACCTGGCTCCTGCGGAGCCATACGGACGGGTTCGGGATGCGGTCCCTGAACACGTACAACAGGACGGCCGCCACGAGGATATACGGGTGCCGGAGCAGAATGTTAAAAAGGATGAAGTAGAGTATGTAGCTGATGATGCTCAAGTTTAAAACCTCCGCGTAAGACTATAGAATGCGTGCCCGGCCATGTCAATGCTATAATTTTTACGGGGACCGGGTCTTCGCATTGGGCTCTTTCTGAAGTAGCAACAGTTCTTAAATATTATATTTGCGCATACTGATTTTTGTGCTATATTAGTTATTAAATACTGCTTAATACGGCGACGTAGCCAAGAGAACAGGCAGAGGCCTGCAAAGCCTCCTACAGGGGTTCAAATCCTCTCGTCGCCTCCAAACATCATGGGCCATCCTTAAACGGATGGCCCATTTTTTTACCCGGTCCCGCCTTTGACCCCTATCTTATTGAGAGATATAATTTAAGTAGAGGTTCAAAGAGGTTTTCAATGCGTGAAGGTTTTAAAAAGTTCTTCGCACGCTCCGTTCCGAAGACGATAATCATAATCTTCGGGGTTTTCGCCGCCATAATCCTCATGCTGTTCGTCGCCTCGTTTTTCGTGGACAAGCCACTTGGGGGCTACCTGGAAAAAACGATGAACACCAAGCTGAAGGGCTATCACGTCAGCCTTCCCGGTGCGCATTTCCAGATAATCGGGTTTTCTCTCACACTAAAAGACCTCAAGATCATGCAGGACGAGCACCCGGACCCGCCGATAGCCTATATACCGAGCCTGACCGCGAGCGTGCAGTGGCGTGAGCTTTTAAGCGGGAATTTGGTCGCTGATCTGGAATTCGACAAGCCGCAGATGCACGTCGATTTAACACAGCTCCGGACGGAGGCCAAAAGGACGACGAAGATAAAGAACGAGGGCTGGCAGCAGGCATTCGAGTCTATATACCCTCTGGATATTAACCATATAATTTTTAATGACGGAGACATCGTATATATAGACGTGGACCAAAAGATGCCTCTGCACATCAAGCACCTGAACATGGAGGCGGACAACATCAGAAACATTCACTCCAGGGAGAGCGCCTATCCATCACTGTTGCATGCGGAAGCGGTAGTCTTCGGCACTGGGAAGGGGACCATCGACGGAAACGCGGATTTCCTGAAAGAACCTTACATGGGCGTTAAAACGAAATTCAAACTGAAAGACGTGCCCCTGGACCGCTTCAAATCCATGACCGCCAGGGAGAACGTAAAGATAAGCGGCGGGGTAATTTCCACCGAGGGAGAGATAGAATACGCGCCGCACGTAGAGACGGTGCATGTATCCGACCTGACTATCGACAATGTCAAAATAGATTACCTGCACTTGCCGAAGACGGCACAGGCCGAGGCGGCGCGGGTGGCCGCTGTGAAGACTGCCGCGAAGAAAGCCGGCAATAAACCGGAGATGCTCCTGAAGCTGGACAAGATGAGGCTGACACACAGCGAGCTTGGATACGTGAACATGACCAAAAGCCCCGGCTACAGGGTCTTTATTTCCGGCGTGGACCTGACGGTAAAAAACTTCTCGAACCACTTCACCGAGGGCGTATCCGACATCACGCTTTCGGGTCTCTTCATGGGCAACGGCAAGACCACCGCCTCACGCCGCTTTCAGGCCGGAGATGGCCGGTCCTGATTTCGACCTGAAACTCGCGATAAACAACACAGACCTGATATCCATGAACAAGATACTGCTCTCATACGGAAATTTCGACGTGGTGCACGGGTTTTTCTCATTGTACGTGGACATTCATGTGAAGAATAAAAAGATAAAGGGGTATATTAAACCGTTATTTATAAATATGCAGGTGTACGACAAGCGTAAGGACGCGGAAAAGAGCCTGTTCCACAAACTCTACGAGATGCTGGTAGGCGGGATAGCCCATATCCTGGAGAACCCGCGCTCCGCGGTCGCGACGAAGGTGGAGATTTCCGGGGAGGTGAAAAACCCCCAGACGAGCACATGGCAGACAATAATCAGGCTTATCGAAAACGCATTCTTCCATATGATACTGCCGGGCTTCGACAGGAGCATCAAGGGCACGGAAAACAACCCGCCCCCAGAGGGTTATAATCTTTTCAGTCCGGCTTATTATGCCGACTATGGACAAGCGCGACTTGACGGGCATTATGCGTGACTATATATTCTGTTTAACATAGGGGACAATATAATTTGAGAGGGGCAAGGGGATAACAAAAGGAGAATAAAAAATGGAAAAAATGTTTGAACTCCTGCAGCAGGACCACCGGGAGATTTCACAGATGATAAGCCAGATGCAGAGGTCAAGCGGCCAGAAGAGGGAAAAGCTCTTCTCCCAATGCGCGGACGCTCTGGACATGCACATGCAGATAGAGGAAGATTACCTGTACCCGGCCCTTGAGGACATCGACGAGACCAAGGACCTGGTCCGCGACTCCTACGAGGAGCACAAGATGGTCAAGAAGCAGATTAAGGAAATGGAGAAACTGAACGTGGACGACCAGAAATGGGATGCAAAGCTCCTGGCGATGAAGGAAAATATCGAAAGCCACGTCCAGCAGGAGGAGACCGTGCTGTTCAAGCAGGCGCCGAAGGTGCTTTCCGCGCGAGGAGCTGGAAGATTTGAACTACCAGATAATAGAAGAGAAAGAGGCGGCATAAGCGGCCTTATATGCGAGGGGGGCTAAAAGCCCCCCCGGCCTGAGGAATAAAGAATATGGCACATGCAATCTGGAAAGGAAGCATCAGCTTTGGACTGGTGCAGATACCTGTAGGGCTTTATTCGGGGGAGAAGCGGGAAGATTTAAACTTCACGATGCTCGATAAAAGAGACCTGTCTCCCGTCGGATACAAGCGGTACAACAAGAACACGGGCGAGGAAGTCGGCTGGAATGACGTACTGAAGGGTTACGAATACGAAGAAGGCCAGTATGTGGTGCTGTCGGAAGAGGACCTGAAAAACGCCAACCCGAAGGCAACCCAGACCGTAGAGATACTGGACTTCGTGGACGCGGATGAAATACCCCCCGAATACTTCGACAAACCTTATTATCTGGCGCCCACTAAAAAAGGGAAAAAGGGCTATGCGCTGCTGCGGGAAACGCTGAAGAAAACCGGTAAAGCGGGCATAGCAAAGGTCGTCATCCATACCCGTGAATATATCGCGGCGCTCATGCCCCAGGGCAAGCGTACTCGTGCTGGATATCCTCCGCTACCCCTATGAGATAAGAGATACCTCCGACCTTGAAATACCCGGAGAAAAAATCTCGGAGCTGGGCGTGACGGACAAGGAAATACAGATGGCCGAGATGCTCGTCAAGGGCATGGTGGACAAGTGGGACCCCTGCCAGATACAAGGATACGTACCGCGAAGACGTATTGAAGATGATAGCGGAGAAGGTGAAGACGGGCGACACGAAGCATCTGGCGGAAGCGGCCGGGAAAGAGGAGAAAAAGGGCGCGGAGATAATAGACCTGATGTCGCTGCTTAAGAAGAGCGTCGAAGAGAAAGAGGCCCGGAGGAAAAAAGCGCCCGCAAAACCTGAAAAGAAGCCGGTGACTGAGAAGGCCGGGAAGAAGGCGGCATAGTGGCTAAAGAGAAATCTGAAGAGAAGGCGGCAGACCTGTCCGAGTACCGGAGCAAACGCCATTTCGACAAAACACCCGAGCCTGAAGGAGGCAAGGCCGAGGCCGGAGTATTCGTCGTCCATAAACACGCCGCGAGCCACCTGCATTACGACTTCCGCATCAGCCTTGACGGCGTTTTGAAAAGCTGGGCGGTGCCGAAAGGCCCGTCGCTCGACCCGGCCGTAAAGCGCCTCGCCATGCACGTCGAGGACCATCCCTACGACTACAAGGATTTTGAGGGCACTATCCCGCAGGGAGAGTACGGCGGCGGCACTGTCATGGTCTGGGACAAAGGGACGTGGATACCCGACCACGACCCCCGCCTGATGTACGGCAAAGGCTCGATGAAATTTACCCTTCAGGGACAGAAGTTAAAAGGAAAATGGGCGCTTGTCCGGATGAAGAAAGTCTCCGAGAAGGAAGGGAAGGAGAGTTGGCTCCTCATAAAAGAGAAGGACGAGTACGCCCGGCCCGGAAGCGGCGACGAGCTGGTAAACGATAACCCGTTAAGCGCCGCGACCGGAAGAGAGCATGGACGAGATAGCCTCCGGCGCAAAACCTGAGAATCAAACGCCCGCCGATACCCCTAAAAAAAAAGCGGCGAAATAAAAGCCGTCGGCGGTAAAAAAGCGCCGATGCCGGAGATGATATACCCGCAACTCGCCACGCTGGTGGAAGAGCCGCCCGAAGGGGATGGGTGGCTCCACGAAATAAAGCTGGACGGATACCGCGTGCTGGCCCGCATGGAGAATAAGAAAACAATCCTTTACACCAGGCGGGGCAACGACTGGACCGGCACATTCGCGCCCATAGCGAAGGCGGTATCGGAACTTCCGGCAAAGACGCTCTGGCTGGACGGTGAAGTGGTCGTGATAAAGCCAGACGGAAGGTCCAGCTTTCAGGACCTTCAGGACGCGTTGAGCCAGGGTAAGGATAACGAGTTGTCTTATTATATTTTTGATTTGATGTACCTGGACGGTCATGACCTGCGCGGCATTCCGTTGATTGACCGGAAAAAAATACTGGACGGGCTGCTGAATTCTGAAGGAAAACCGAAGGGCCCGTTATTTTACAGTGACCACGTCCTGGGTAGTGGCAGGGCTTTTTTCGACAACGCCTGCAAATTCAGGCTCGAAGGGATAATATCGAAAGCGGCCGATTCCAGCTTATGCCTCGGCACGCGCAAAGACATGGCTGAAGATAAAGTGCGGACTGAGGCAGGAATTCGTAATCGGCGGTTATACCGAACCCGGCGGGTCCCGTACCGGCTTCGGGGCGCTCCTGCTGGGAGTTTACGATCCCGAAGGCAGGTTGCGCTTCAAAGGGCGGGTCGGGACGGGGTTTAATCAGAAGATGCTGGAAGAGATGTCTGAGCGCCTTAAGAAGCTTAAGATAAAAGAACCTCCTTTTATAGACCCACCCGCGGGCGCCGGTGCAAAAGGGGTCAACTGGGTGAAGCCGGAGATGGTGGGAGAGGTGCGGTTTTCCGAATGGACGAGGGATGGGGTCCTCCGCCAGCCGTCCTTCCTGGGGCTCCGGGAGGATAAGCCGCCAGGGCAGGTCACGCTTGAGAGCCCTGAACCAGCCGGGGAAGCGCGGAAAGAAATCAAAACGGACCCTGCAACCTGGCCGCCGGCAAAAAAGGAGATAGGCGGAGTCTTTCTGACAAATGCGGACAGGGTCCTTTACCCGGCGCAGGGCCTGACCAAGGGCGACCTCTGGCAGTACTACAAGCTGGTGGAAAAGCTTATACTCCCGCATGTCGCCGGACGGCCGCTTACGCTGGTGCGCTGTCCGGACGGAAGGCACGAGGACTGTTTTTTTCAGAAGCACGTAAGCGAGACAGTGCCGAAGGTGCTGGAGACGATACCGGTAAAGGAAGGCGGCGGCATCGAGAGTTATATGGTCGTCGATTCGCCTGCGGGACTGGCCGCACTCGTCCAGATGGGCGTGCTGGAAATCCATACATGGAACTCCCGGAAGGAGAAACTCGAATACCCGGACCGGTTCGTGATGGATATAGACCCGGACGCGACAGTCGCCTGGGATAAAGTAGTCGAGGCGGCGGTAATTCTGCGGGAGAGGCTAAGCGAACTTGGCTTGACAAGCTTCCTGAAGACGACCGGCGGGAAAGGGCTTCACGTGGTGGTCCCGCTTGCGGCCAGGCAGGACTGGGAGGAAGTAAAGGCTTTTACCAGGGCGCTGGCTGAAGACATCGCGCGCCGCGCGCCGGATGCCTTTACCTCGAAAATGACCAAGGCGAGGCGGGTCGGCAGGATATTCGTGGACTATATGCGAAACATTCGGGGGGCCACGGCGGTGGAAGTCTATTCCACGCGGGCGAAGGCGAACGCGCCGGTCTCGGCCCCTGTCGAATGGGAGGAACTGGCCGATGGAGTGCGCTCGGATTCCTTTAATATCAGGAATATGCCGGAGCCGGATAAAGAACCTGAAGAGAGACCCCTGGGAGGGTTTTTTCGGTATCAGACAGTCGATAACAAATACGGCGAAAAAAAAGCTGGGGATGGATTAATGCTTGCAAATCCCGCTCCCCTGCCTTAAAATCCTTTTCTTATGAAAATACTTATAACCGGCGGAGCGGGTTTCATAGGCTCCCATATAACAGACGCGGCTATCGACGCCGGGATGGAGGTGGTCATCATCGACAACCTCTTCACCGGCAAAAAAGAGAACCTTAACCCCTGCGCGAAGTTCTATCTTGCCGACATCAGGCATAAAGACATCGCCGATATCTTCGCCGATGAAAAGCCCGACGTCGTCTGCCACCATGCGGCGCAGGTCAGCGTCCGCAATTCCGTCGAAGACCCCTGCCTGGACGCCGAAATAAACGTGGTCGGCTCCATCAACGTCATAGACAACTGCAAGAAGTTCGGCGTCAAAAAAATCGTTTTCGCTTCCTCCGGCGGAGCGATTTACGGAGAGCAGGAGAAGTTCCCGGCCCCGGAGGACCATCCCGCGCGGCCGGACAGCCCATACGGCGCCGCAAAGCTGTCCGTGGAGCACTACCTGTATATCTATAAAAAAGTATTCGGCTTAAAATATATAGCGCTGCGTTATTCCAACGTCTACGGCCCCAGGCAGGACCCGCATGGGGAGGCCGGAGTCGTCGCAATCTTCACCGGAAAAATGCTGTCCGGCCAGACGCCGTTTATAAACGGGGACGGAGGCCAGACGAGGGATTACGTTTACGTAAAAGACGTCGTCCAGGCAAATATGCTGGCTTTTCAAAGTGACGCCGAAGGGCCTTTTAACGTCGGCACCGGCATCGAGACGGACGTGAACCGGCTCTACGCGGCTTATCAGGGAGAGGACCGGCTACCAGGGAGGCAACGAGCACGGTCCGGCAAAGGCCGGGGAGCAATACAGGAGCGTGCTGGACTGCGCCAGTATTAAAAAAGGACTCGGCTGGGAGCCCAGGTTCAGCCTTGAGGATGGTCTTAAGGAGACGGTGGAGTTTTTCCGGAATAAAGCAATTTAGTTGCTCCTTGAAAAAATCTAATAATCTGATATCATATTAGTATCGGCAGCCGGTGAGGCAGCGGTAGCGCCTTTCCGGCTTTTTACGTTAGCGGCTTCTGGGGTCAATCGGGTGGTTGTCCTTACAAAGCTTGACAAAAACAAGGAGACGAAAATGGCGAACTAAGCTTTACGTGGGCAACCTGTCCTACAAGACCTCTGAGGAAGATCTCCAGGAGCTCTTCTCACAGGCGGGTCAAGTAAGCTCCGTTAAGATTATAACTGACGGTTATTCGGGCCAGTCCAGGGGCTTCGGTTTTGTCGAAATGACGACGGACGAAGATGCCCAGAAGGCAGTCGAGATGTTCCACGGCAAGGAGTTTATGCAGAGAGAGCTTACCGTGAACGAGGCAAGGCCCCAGCAGAAAAGGGAATCCAGGGGCGGCTTCGGCGGCGGCGGCGGCAGAGGCGGCGGCGGTGGCGGCGGCGGCAGGAGATAAGCCTTGAGGCCATAAAGAATGAAGTTGCCTCCAGGGTGGTTTCCCTGGAGGTTTTTTATGCCTTTAGCGCCTTCTCGTACGCCTGGAATACCTCTTCTCCGAAACATACTACAATAATTTCCTCCATTTCAGGGTGCGTCATCAAGGAAATCCCTCATCTCCCTGACCGCTATTTTCGAAGCGCGTTCCACCGGAAACCGGTACGCGCCAGTGCTGATGGATGGAAACGCTATCGTCCTGACCCCGTTTTCACAGGCCAGCGCCAGCGAGTTCCGGTAACAGTCCGCAAGCAGTTTATCCTCCTTCGACCCGGCTTCGAAGGAATCCCCGCCGCCTCCCCTCCAGATCGGGCCCACGGTATGTATCACGAACTTTGCAGGCAGGTCGTAGCCGCCGGTTATCCTGGCTTCGCCGGTCGGGCAGCCGCCAATCTTTTTGCATTCCCTGAGAAGCCCGGGGCCCGCCGCCCGGTGTATCGCGCCGTCCACCCCGCCGCCGCCCAAAAGCGTGCTGTTCGCGGCGTTCACGATGGCGTCCGCCTGGATTTTCGTAATATCTCCTTTTATCAGCTCGATTTTCCCCATTTTTTTTCACCCCTTATTGACACACGTATTTTACAGCGTTATCATTTAAATAGAAGTCCAACTTCTTCAAGGAGGCCTGCTAATGGTAATCTCGCACATCCTGCACCCTACGGATTTCTCGGAAGGAGCGGGCGCTGCCTTAGATTATGCCAAGTCGCTCGCGAAACAGTATAACGCATCTCTGACGCTCTTGTACGTGATGAACGACATGAGACAGGGAGAAGGCTGGTACGTCCCCCATATCTCCCTGGACAATTTCTTTGCCGAGATGGAGTCCGAGGCAAAGAAGAAGCTCGAGCATTACGTCTATGAAGAACTTCAGGACATAAAAAACGTAAATTCCGTGGTGACGGCAGGCGAGCCGGACGAGGAGATAGTGGACTACGCGAAGAAGAACGGCGTGGACTTAATCGTCATGGGGAGTTACAGCAAAAGCGGGATGGATTTCCTATTCGGCTCCACGGCGAGGAAGGTCCTGAAAAAGGCGGATTGCCCCATACTCTGCGTTAAAGTGCCTGCGGGGTGAAGCCTTCTAGGCAATTAAAATGAGGAGGGACCATGAAGCAAGGCGTTATGGGGAAACACACACTGACAGGCGGATTCAGGGAGGAAAGACCTAAAAACATAAAAGGAGAGCTTGCGCCGGAGCGTAAGAGCATCAAGGAGCATGTGACGAACCTTCTGAGCGAGACCGCCCGGACGATTTTAAATGCGCGGGCCATCCAGTTCCAGCGTCAGCTCCAGAAGTCGCACAGGCTTGGGAACTGGCTTGGGAAGTTCCACCCTTCAAAAAGCAAAAAAGGGATAAAAAGAAGCGAATAAAAGTTAAAACCCTCCTGTTTCGGGAGGGTTTTTTAATTCCTGTACTTAATGTAATACCTGCTGACTTCTGCCCCCTGGCCCCCTACTCCCGTTTTTTTGGAGTTTGACCTTGACAATGGGCTCCCGATATAATAAATTATGCGTCTTGCCGCATGGTCCCTTCGTCTAGCGGTCTAGGACGACGGCCTCTCACGCCGTTAACATGGGTTCGAGTCCCATAGGGATCACCAAATACTTTCTACAATCCTTTGAACATCCAGTAGTTTCTTCTCATTTTATAAAACAGTGTCGTCCAAATATTGCCTATCACTTTGCCAGTCTATCAAGTGATGCATAGCCTGAGCATTTCATAAACCCGCCTCGTCTCCATCCGGGGAAGAAAATACTGGAAGAGAAGGCCCGAAATCGGGCAGAAATGCTGCGAGGAGACCGAGCAGCGGGAGGAAGGAACATACCCGGTAGACATATTCGATCCCGTACAAGTCTGCCACTTTGCCGAGAACCGCCGCACCCATGCCGCCTATGCCGAACGCGATCCCGAAGAAGAGTCCGGAAACCATCCCAACCTTGCCTGGGAGGAGTTCCTGCGCATAGACCAAAATCGCTGAAAAAGCCGACGATAATATGAGGCCGATGATTATGGTCAAAACCCCCGTCCAGGCCAGACTCACATAAGGCAATATCATGGTAAAAGGCGCGGCTCCAAGGATTGAGACCCAGATTACTCGCTTGCGGCCGATGCGGTCACCCACGGGGCCGCCCAGAACGGTTCCCAACGCTACGGCGAACAGGAACATGAAAAGGTGAACATCCGCAGATTTCATCGAAAGATGGAATTTTTGCATCAAGTAGAAAGTGAAATAGCTGTTCATGCTGGAAAGATAAACAAACTTCGACAACATCAATATCAAAAGAATAATCATCGGAAACGCCACCGCGTGGGACGGGCGGTTGGAGGCGACTTTGGAGGCCGTCTTTATCGACTGCATATGCCGGCGCTTGTACCAGCGTCCCACCCGCAACAACACTATCAAGGCCGCCGCGGCCGCAAATGAAAACCAGACCAGACTGCCTCGACCCATTGGAAGGATAATACAGGCAGCCAGCAACGGTCCCACGGCTGTGCCCGCATTTCCACCGACCTGAAAAATTGATTGGGCCAGCCCGAAGCGTCCCCCGGATGCCATTCGCGCCACCCTGGAGGATTCCGGGTGGAAGATTGAGGAACCCGCACCTACCAGGGCCGCGCCCACGAGCAGTATGCTGTAAGTGGGCGCCAAGGCAAGCACAAAAAGCCCCATCAGGGTCGAACCCATTCCGATGGAAAGAAAATAGGGCATCGGGTGACGGTCCGTGTAAAGCCCGACAAAGGGTTGCAACATCGAGGCCGTGATCTGATACGTTAACGTTATCAGTCCGATTTGTGCAAAGCTGAGGTGAAAGGTAGCCTTTCAGCAGCGGATAGATCGCAAGGATCAGAGACTGGAGCATATCGTTCAGAAAGTGCGATACGCTGATCGCGCCCAACATCCCGAAGACGGTTCCTTCAGAGTGCGAAGATGTTGCGGTGAAACCTTTGTTTTTATTGTCCATGTTAATTTGTAACACCCATATTTTAACGCTTATGAAGTTCTCATGTCCATAAAAATGAACTCGCAAAAGTCATTTTCAGAAATCCGCCGAAAGGGTTTAATGCGGCAGGTCCTTTTTATTTCCCTTCATCGAGAGCGATATCCGGTTCCTCTTCACGTCCACTTCAAGCACCGTCACCGTTACCCTCTGCCCTACTTTTACCACGTCCGCCGGGTTCTTGACGAACCTGTCGGCAAGCTGGCTTATATGCACGAGGCCGTCCTGGTGCACGCCTATATCGACAAAAGCGCCGAACGCGGTAATGTTCGTCACCACGCCGGGAAGCCTCATGCCGGTCTCTACATCGGTTATCTTCTCGATCCCTTCCGCAAAACTGACGGACTCAAACTGCCGGCGCGGGTCGCGCCCCGGCTTTGCAAGCTCGTCAATTATATCTTTCAGTGTCGGGATGCCTGTCTTGTCGCTGACGTACTTCTTGATGTCGATTTTCTTCCGAAGCTCCGCGTCCCTCATAAGGTCGGCGACCGTGGAATCCAGGTCCCTGGCCATCGCCTCCACCACCGGGTAGCTCTCCGGGTGCACGGCGCTGCCGTCGAGAGGGTTCCCCGCATCCCTTATCCGGAGGAACCCGGCCGCCTGCTCGAAGGCCTTCGGGCCCAGGCGCGGAACGCTTTTAAGTTGTTCGCGTAACTGGAACGGGCCGTTTTCGTTCCTGTAATCCACAATGTTCTGCGCAAGCTGCGGGCCAAGTCCGGACACGTAGGTGAGAAGCTCCGGGCTTGCCGTATTCGCCTCTACGCCGACCGCGTTCACGCAGCTCATTACGACATCGTCAAGGCTCTTCTTAAGGGCGTTCTGGTCCACGTCGTGCTGGTACTGGCCTACGCCGATAGATTTCGGGTCTATCTTGACCAGTTCCGCGAGCGGGTCCATAAGCCGCCTTCCTATGGATACGGCGCCCCGCACGGTGATGTCGTGGTCCGGGAATTCCCGGCGCGCGGTCTCCGAGGCCGAGTATATGGACGCGCCGCTCTCGTTGACCATGACTATCTTTATAGAGCCTGGCAGTCCGAGCCCGCGCAGGAAGGTCTCCGTCTCGCGCCCCGCGGTCCCGTTGCCGACAGCTATCACCTCTATATTGAATTTTTCGCAAAGCGCGCGTACCTTCGCCGCGGATTCGTCCTTGGCCCTCTCGGACATTGTCGGGTAGATAACGTCGTGATGCAGAAGCTGACCCTGCCTGTCGAGACATACTACCTTGCAGCCCGTGCGGAAGCCCGGGTCTATCGCCAGGACGTTCTTCTGCCCGAGAGGCGGGGACAGAAGGAGCTGGCGCAGGTTTTCGGCAAAGACCGCTATCGCCTCCGCCTCCGCCTTTTTCTTTGCCTGAAGACGCGTTTCCGTCTCCATGGAGAGGGACAACAGCCGCTTATAACTGTCCTGCACGGCAAGCCGCACCTGTTCCGAATCCGCGCCGCTCCCTTTCACGAAAAGCCCTTCCAGGATGGACACCGCCTCCTCTTCCGGCGGGGCTATCTGCAGGGCAAGGAAGCTTTCGTTCTCGCCGCGTCTCATCGCGAGTACCCGGTGCGAAGGGGCGGAAGATACCGGCTCTTCCCAATCGAAGTAATCCCGGTATTTTGCGCCCTCGTCCTCCTTGCCCTTAAGCACCTTTGAGCGAAGCAGTCCCTTCGAGTTAAAAAGTGCGCGCATCCTCTCGCGTGCCGCATGGTCCTCGCTTACCATCTCCGCGATAATATCCCTCGCCCCGGCAAGCGCCTCGTCGGCACTACTGACGCCCTTATCGGGGTCTATAAAAGAAGCGGCCAGGGCCAGCGGCTCCACTCCATCCTGCGCAAGGATACGCTCCGCCAGGGGGAGAAGACCCTTCTCCTTTGCCATCGTGGCCCGGGTACGCCGCTTCGGCCTGTAAGGCAGGTATATGTCCTCCAGCGCGCGGTAGCCCTCCGCGGCATTGACTGCGGCCTTCAGCTCGTCGGTCAGGACTCCCTGTTCCTCCAGGGATTTAAATATCGCGGCGCGCCGTTTGTCGAGTTCGGCAAGCTGGGCCAGCCTGTCCCTGATTCCGGCAATGGCGACCTCGTCAAGCGAGCCTGTAGCCTCTTTCCTGTATCTTGCTATGAACGGGACGGTAGCCCCTTCTTCAATCAGCGCGGCGGCGGCCTGGACCTGACGAAAGCCAAGACTTAGCTCGGCCGCAATATGTTCGACATATTTATTTTCCAAAATATCTCCTTGGGTAAGACTATAGGAAAAAGAAGGAGATTATACAGTAAATTTAATAGAATTCATGAGAAAAGAGTAAGGCGTGTTCACAAAGGTTGTCGAGTCAAGCAAAGATGGCCTTCGCTTGATTTTACGCGCATGCGCCCTTCTTGACCGCACACGAAAAGTAATCGTTAATTTCTTTGAAAATTTCTCTAAGCCTGATAAGAGGCACTTCGCAGTAGCTCCGGTCGGCATCGGTAAAGTGGATGCCGCCGAGCTTCGTATTCGGGGTAAGCTTTCCCTCCTTAAGCAGCATGTCATAGAGGTCGCTCCCCGGCAGCGGGACGAAAATACTGAATGAATACCTGTCCAGGTCAAGCTCCTTCGCAAGCCTGAACGTGTCGGATATGTCCTTCTCGGTCTCGCCCGGTACGCCTATCATAAAGAAGCCGGATACCTTGACGTAACGCTTCGCGGTCTCTACCGCATTCCTTATCTGTTCTACCGTTATTCTTTTATTCAGCGCGTCGAGCGTTTTCTGGGAGCCGGACTCGATTCCCAGGTCCACCTGCACCAGCCCGGCGTCCTTCATAAGACCCAGCATCTCCCCGTCAACCAGGTCCACGCGGGTATTCATCTGCCATTTCATATCGAGGCCGCGCGCAAGAAGTCCTTTGCAGAACTTCTTCACCCAGTCGCGCTTCAGGTCGAATATGCTGTCTTTGAACCAGATGCCGTCTATTTTAAATTTCTCCTTCAGGGCCTGCATCTCGTCGATAGCGGCCGCCGGTTCCTTTATCCGGTATTTCCTGCCCATCGCGCCTTCGACCGCGCAGAAGGCGCAGTGGTACGGGCAGCCCCTGGATACGAGCATCGAAAGGCCGCTGATGCCCCTGAGCCTGCGGTTGTATTCGATGTACCGCTCTGCCGGGAAGGACCCGTAATCCGCCATCGGGAGCTCGTCAAGCGGGTCAATACCCTTCGCCTTTGCCTTGATGACGGGCCTTTCGTCCTTCAGATAACAGAGCCCGTCGATATCTGCCGGCGGCTTGCCCTGGACAAGCTCCAGCATCGGCCTTTCGCCCTCCCCCCGGATTACGTAATCTACCGGCGCTTCCTCAAAGACCGGCTCCGGCATGATGGTCGGATGCACGCCGCCCATCACGATCTTCGCCTGCGGCAGGACCTCCCTTACGAACTTGGCGAGCCTGAGCGCGGACGGGTATGTGGGCGTCATGGCGGTAATGCCGACAAGGTCCGGCCTGTCTTTTTTCAGCCTGGCCCGAAGCTCTCCATCCGTCATGTCGAGCGCCTGAAGGTCTATAAGCCCGGCCTGCTCCCCGTGCTTCTTCAGGTACGCGACGAGGTTCGCAAGCCCCAGTGGCGGCTCGAACGGGTGGACGTACATATTCCCCGTCTCAATCCAATCCCTGTATCTGACGTACCGCCCCTTCATCTCGTCCGGGGACAGATACTGGGGGTTTAAGAGCAGGACCTTCATAGCTTTCTCCCGAGGAATACATGAAACATATTCCTTAAATTTTCGTAGCCCACGGTGTATTCCGTGTGCTCAAGCTCCGTCTCGTAGAACTGGAGGGTTTCCATGCCTTCGCTTAAAAGCTGCCTTGCTTCTTCGGCGCTGAAGAAATGATAGATGAGCCCTTCAAGAGAGCCGCCGCCCATTACGAAGGTATTGGGCTCTATCTCGGTGCCGGTCTGCCTGCCGATTTCGTAGAGAGTGTTGGCCGTCGAGCGGAGGCTGCAATAAAAAAAACCACCCGGTTTCAGTATCCGTTTTATCTCCGAGATGGTCTGCAAAATGGCGCCCCGGCGCGCTAAATGAACGACACGCCAGGAAATTATGACATCAAAAGCGTTTGTTTTGAACGGCAGGCAAGCCATGTCCGCCCTCAGCAGACACCCTTTCCTTGGCGACGCCAGCTGTGCGCTTTTGACCGCCTTCTTCGAGATATCTATCCCGACTATCCGGAAGCCGTGCGTCCCGAGATGCCGGAAATGCCTGCCCAGGCCGCAGCCTAAGTCGAGCACGCGGTCTACCCCCGCCGCCTTGAAGAACGGCACAAGTTCCGTGACGTGGCTGTCGGGAGTTTCGAGCTTGTACCCGCAGCCCAGCACGTCGTCCCATGTCTTGCCGTTAGCGGACATCCGCAAGCACTTCCTCCCCGGCCGAACAGCAGTTGCACTTGGCGCAGCCGGAGACCGACTTCGCCGGGTCGAGCCCGTATTCAATTAATATTTCCCGCAGCTCTTCAAAAACCGCATAAAGCCAGTCCGCCTCGGGCGGCTTCCTGTTCTGAAGCTCCGATCCCATAAGCGGCCTGAATACGGTAATGAACGGTAACGCGCCGGCTTTCGCTACGGCCCGCGCCCCGGCCATCAGCGACTCCTTCGGCTCCAGCCCCGCTATAAGCCACGAGGACACCTGGTTCTTGCCGAAAATAGAAGCCGCATACGACAGGGCGTCAAGGTAGCGGCTGACGGGTATCTTCGCCTTGCCGGGACACATTTCGGACCGTATCTTTTCGTCAAAGATTTCGATATTAAAACTGATAGTATTCAGCCCGGCCTCTTTCAGCTTCTTTATGTAGGAAAAATCCTCGGGAGGGCAGAGCTGGGCATAGATCGAAATGTCGCTGACTTTCCTTACCTCGCGTATCGCCTCCTCATACATCTCCGCGCCGCAGTCTTCTCCGTACACCGTGCCTGCGTTTATATTCAGCTCCGTGTATTTCTCGCCCTTCTCTTCCAGGGCCTTCACTACCGCCGCGATGTTCGCAAACGACTTCGTCCGCTCGTTAGGGTCCGGAGTGAGGGCGCAGAAACGGCAGCCCTCCTCGTCGAGCTTGAAACGGCATATCCCGGTGAGCGCGGTCGCCAGGATGTTCTTGCCGTGGAGCTGCACCATCGAGTTATATGGGGTCCCGTCCGGCAGCTTCTCGGAGTACCACCAGGGGTCCTCGATAAGCCTCGCCGCGATTACCGGCTGGCCGTCTTTTTGGATGACCTTCTTTTCGTGGTCGTAATAGTACGGGGAGTCTTTTACGAAATCCTCGTACACCGCCAGATTTATCGAATAGTCCTTCCCGTCCCTTGTCAGCTCAAAACACCTGCCCTCGGAGAGGGACGCACGCTTGTGGACGTACCGCGGCAGACCCGCTTTCACGAGGTCGGGATCGAGCCTTATGCCGTTCGACATCAGGCTCAGTTTCAGCCATGTGATACTGTTTTGCTTCTGCGGTGTAAGCAGCATTTTCATCTCTCGAATGTGAAGGTCATGTCCTTGGCGACGTTGAACCCCGCCTCTACCTCCAGCGTCTTCAGTATGGCCGAAGGGATGGGGCAGGCCGAGTGTTTCACACGCCTTGCGGCCGCCTGGTAAACCGGGTTCTGCAGGATGGGGATAAACACGTCCATCTCTTTGAGGACGGGAATGTCTTCCGCGAGCGCTTTCACATGCTTGCACCCGGTCTCGACCGTCAAGGAATATTTCCCGGCGGCGGCTTTTTCCACCCTTATATTTATAGTATATCCGCAGCCGCCGGTATTTACAACCAGTTTAGTCATGTTTGTCCTGATTTGACCATGATATCAACCCTTTATGGCTACTTCGTAGTTCGTCTTCTCAAGGAGCGCCTTCAGGTTCGGGAACGGGTCCTTCATATGCGGGATGTGCATAGCCATCATGAACTCCTTCTGGAAATTCGGGTCCACGGCTATCTCCAGGAACTGCACCCGTCTGGCCTCGTGCTCGGCTTCCGCGCGCTTCTCCATGTTAAGAAGCGCCATGATCGCCCCGTCGCCCGCCGCGTTTCCGACGGCGTATATCTTGTCTATCTCGCAGTCCGGGAACATCCCCAGCGTAAGCGCGGCCTCCTTGTCTATGAAGCTTCCGAACGCGCCCGCAAGGATCACCTTGTCCACTTTTTCTATGCCCATTTTCTGCATCATCAGCTTCGCGCCGGCGTAAAGGGCGCCTTTAGCGAGCTGGAGGGCGCGCACGTCGCCCTGAGTGATCGTTATGTCGGCGCCGATGGTCGTCTCAGCCGCCCAGGCGAGTACGTATTCCGGCCTGCCGTCGGCGTCCTTCCGCAGGCGCGGCGTGCTTAAGTCCGTCTTGAACTTGCCCGACTTGTCTATGATGCCTGCCTTGAAGAGCTCCGCCACGGCATCTATTATCGCCGAGCCGCAGATTCCCTTCGCGCCGATAGATTCAAGCTCGGTATGCCATTCCGTCTTCCCGATGACCTTGTACTGCGGCTCCTTCGTCTCGGGGTCTATGCGTATCTTTTCGATGGCGCCCGGCGCGGCCCTCATCCCGAATTTTATCTGCGCGCCCTCGAATGCCGGGCCGGTGGCGCAGGAGGTGGACGAAACGCCGTCCTTGTTCCCGAGCAGCAGCTCGCCGTTAGTGCCGATGTCTATAATCAGCACCTTCTCGTCCAGCTTGTACGGCTCCTCGGCTATCAACACGCCCACGTTGTCCGGGCCGACGAAGCCCGCTTCGATAGGCAGCACGTGCAGGTAAGACGCCGGGTTGATGTCCACGCCCAGGTCCCGCGCCTTTATGTCGATGGAGTGGTTAATGGCCGGGACAAACGGGGCCCGGCCGATATAGACTGGGTTCAGCCCCAGGAAGATGTGGTGCATGGCGGTATTGAAGACTATCGTCATGTCCACGATGGCATGCCCGCCCTTTTTCCCGTCTTCCGCCATGCCCTTGGTAAGCCTCCCTATGATCTCGTTCAGCCCCTCGATGATCGCCTTCTGCATCTTCTCGAGGCCGTCCGGGTTCATCATCGCGAAGGTTATGCGGGACATGACGTCCTCGCCATAGGGGACCTGCGGGTTCATCATGGATTCTAAGCCGACGACCTTGCCCGAGACCATGTCGCACAGATAACCGACGACTGTCGTCGTGCCTACATCGACCGCAAGGCCGTATATGGTATCGACGATTCCGGGCTCCACCTTCACTATCTCCCTGTCGTGCCAGACCGTTACGGTCACGTTCCACTCGCCGTCTCTTATAATATCCTGGAGCTGTTTCAGGACTGTGTAGTCCATCTTGAGGCCCTTGAAGCCGTAGGCCGCCTCGATGGCTTTATACAGCCTCTCGGCGTCGCCCTCGCTCACGTCATGCAGGGTCGGGGCCGTCATCAGTACGGGATATTTCCTGACGGCGGGGTTTATCTCGATAGTTATCTCGCGCGCGCTCTTCCTTACTATCTGTTTTCCGGCGCGGGACTTCTCCGGCACGAAGATCTTTAAGTCGCCCTTGACCTCGGCCGCGCAGGCGAGCCTCATCCCGTGGCCGTCGCCTTCCTTGATGAATTTTTTCTCGACCTTCGTAAGCTCGCTCAGGTGGGACATCTTCGATTCGATCGCGTCCTTCTCGAAGTAGCCTTCTTCTACGCGCACCTTGCACTTGCCGCATGTACCCTTGCCGCTGCAAAGGTTCTCAAGGTCGACTCCGAGCTGCCTTGCCGCATCGAGCAGCGTCGTCCCTTCCAGAACCTCTCCCCTGCTGCCGGAGGGCTGGAATATCACCTTATGTTTTTTCATTTACCCTATCTCCTGTAAGGCATTCTTTTTCCGTCCATAAGGGCATATTGTTATGCACAGCCCGCAGTTGGGTTTCTGGGCGGAACGGACCCTGTTATTTTTATGGGACCTGCATTTATTAAGGTCTATCAATTTCCCAAAGGGGTCGCTCCTGCTCCAGCTCGCGCCGGTCAGCGCGCCCGAGGGGCAGTATTTAACGCAGAGGTCGCATTCGCCGCAAAGCCCCTCGGTGGTCGGCTCGTCCGTTTCGAGCGGGGCGTCCGTGAGAATAGTGGCCCAGGACATCTTCGGCCCGAACTCCGGGTTTACGACCAGCCCGCTCTTTCCTATCCAGCCAAGCCCCGAGCATGTCGCCGCAGTCTTGTGGCAGAAGAGCGGGTAGAGCTTTGAGATGAATTTATCCTGCACCCTGTCCGAGTCCGGCGGAATGCAGAGGTAGCGGTAGCCTTCGGCCTTCAGTATTCCCGCCGCCTTCTTTTGCAGACGGTTAAGGGCCGCGAGGGTGCGCTCGTTCAAATTCCTGTTCAACCCCACGCAGATTACCCGCACAAGGTGCGATATCTCGCCGGCGACGGCATGGCTCACGTCCCCGAACCCGACCGCGTCCGCGCCCGCGCATATGAGATCTTCCTTGAGTTTCAGGAGCCCCACTGGAAGATTCATCCTTTCTTCGTCTCAGCCTCTTCTTTCAGTTTCTTAAGCGAGCTTACCATCTTTATCGCGTCGGAAAGCGCGTTGGACGCGTCCTTCGCGTAGCCGTCCGCGCCCCACTTCTCGGCTATATCCTGCGATACAGGCGCGCCCCCTATCATTATCTTCACGTTCGGGTTCTTCGCCTTCAGGTCGTTTATAACCTTCTGCATGCCGACCATAGTCGTCGTCATCATCGCCGAGAGACAGACCAAGTCGGAGTCCGTGCGGAGCTGTTCCTCGATGAACTTGTCGAGCGGCACGTCCTTGCCAAGGTCGTAAACCGTGAACCCGGCGACGTCGAACATCATCTTCACGATATTCTTGCCTATGTCGTGCACGTCGCCCTCGACGGTACCGATAACGACGGATCCCCTGACGCCCAAGTCAAGCTGAGTGACGTGCGGCTTCAGGATATCAAGGCCGGCGTAAAGCGCGTCCGCGCACATAAGGAGTTCCGGCACGAAATATTCCTGCGACTCGAACAGCCGGCCGACCTCTTCCATGCCGCTGACCAGGCCGTTAAATATCGCGTCGTTGACGTTCATCCCCGTGTCGAGCACCTCCTGGGACTTCTGCTTGACAAGGTCCTCGTCATACTGGATGACGCCCTCCCTGAGCGCGTTCAACAGCTCCTGCCTCTTCTCGTCGGTAGCCATTTTCTACCTCCTGTATTTTCGGACTTCGTCCATCATTGCTTCCATATTCTCGCGGGGGACGGTCGGCCAGATGTCGCAGCCGGGCCAGACGGCGCTCACGCCCGCGTCCATCGTCTTCTTCATCGTCTCCCTGACCAGTTCCGGTGTGCCTGAAACCAGTACGTTATACGGGTCGTAATTCCCGAACACGAGCGCGCCCGCGCCGAGTCTCTTGCGCGTCTCGGCCACGTCGTTTTTCTGGTCGACGCTGATCGCGCTCGTGCCCGAGTCCATCATGGACTCGACTATGTCGTTTGTCTTGCCGCATATGTGAAGGACGCTGGGGATCTTTATCTCGGCGAAGACCTTCTTCAGCGGCGGGAGGATCAAGCTCTTGAAAAGCCTTGGCGAGAGCACGTCCGAGGTCGCGCCCATCTCCCTTATCGTTATATAATCCAGGCCCGCCCCCTCGTACTCCTTGTAGACGGCGATTATCGCGTCCGCCAGCGTGTCGAGGAGCTTGCCCACCTTGTCCTGCTTCTTGAACGAAAGCTTCAAAAGGTCGTTCAGCTCCATTATCTGGCCGGCAAGGGTATAGGGGCCAAGCAGGTAGGAGCCGATGGGGACATCCGCCCCTATGTCGGCCTTTATCTGCCCTATCGCGTCCTTCATCATCGGTATACGGCCCCTCTTCGCGATGTCCGGGGGCAGCGTTATCTCCATCTCGTCTTCGTTATGGATTACTTTTTTCTTTATGGTGGGGTATAACAGGTCTTCGGAGTGAGCGTAAACGTTAATTTCGCAGCCTATCGCCTCCGCCTCGATACAGAGGTCGAACGGGACCACGCCGCACTCCAACCCGAAGAGCTTGTAACTTGTGGCCGCCGCCTTCGCCATCATCCCCGCATCTAAGTGAGAGGCCGCGAACTTGATGCCAAGCGAACTCATACCCTCCGTGGTAACGTTGCCCATCCCCGAAAAGCAGGGCGGCCTGTCAACCTCCTCTCCCGCAAAGAGCTTCATCACCCTGTCGCGGGCAGTCATCTCGGTAGTAGCCATTTGCACCCTCTCCTCTTTTAGTTATCCGAAAAAAATGCTATTTTCTCGCTCCGCCGGCTGTAAGCTTCTCTATAAAATCCTGGAAATAGAGCCTTATGGGCAGGTTCGCATTGCCAGGTATATTTTTCGTTTCATCATATACGAGAGTCGAAAGCAATATGTGCGCCGTGGCGACCGCGGGGAATATCCTCGGAGCGGTGACTATCGGGCCATAGAAATTAAAGTCCGACCACAAAACGGACGCCATGCCCTGCGTTACCGCGTCCATAGCCTTGAAACCTTCGAGCCCCCACGCCTCCTTTGACTCTTTCCACATATGCGTGCCGTTGGAATATGCGCCGCCGCATGGCAGGCCGAGTTTTTCCTTGATCAGCCTGTTGGCTATCAGCGAGAACGACGTGGACGGAAGGTTCATTACCGAGGTGTCCACAATCACGGTATCGAAGCCGCCCGCACCCTGGTCCAATAGCTTCTCAAGGGATGACAGCCTGCCGGCCGGGCTCTGGTCCTGGTCGTCGAACGCCTGCACGACGACGTGCTTCACTCCCAGGTCCTTCAGCATGGCGACCTGCCCCTTCACGTCCTTGTCCCAGGGGGTGATGCTGTTGTAGAGGAACCTGTCCATGACGCCGAGTTTGGATATATATTCGGTCGCCTTCACCCTCTTGTCCGCGACCCACATGTCTATGCCGAACGGCATATCGGTGGTAGCCAGATAAAAATCTACGTATTCCTTGGCCTCCTCCGCGGTGTTCGCGACCATCGCGACCATCGACGGGATGCCTGTGGCCTTTGAAAGCTCTTCCTGCTTCCTTATCAGTTCGACGGCCCTTGCGCGGTCGAAGTCGCCGCTCTTCCTGTCGGCCAGTATCCGGTCCTTGTTATGGAACATCGAGGCAATCAGAAGCGGCGGGTTCTCGCCAGGCTGTCCGCCAATCCTCGCGCCGCCTATGTTAAAAGTCTTCTGCTCTTTCTCAATACGAAACATTCCCGGGGCTCCTTGGGTAAAATGCCGCATCCTGGATAAAGTGCCGGGGCGGGTTGTCCCGCCCCGGCCGGCGGTTGAATTTAGAACACGCCGTGGTCCCATTTCGGCTGCGGCAGGTACTCCCACGGCTCGCCCGCGCGGTAGTGCTTATCTATCTCCAGGCACTTGAGCGCGTATTCGAAGGCGTAGGGTATGCCCGTGCCGCCCGGGACGAAGCCCGCGCAGACCATCCCGATGCTTGCGGCCTCGAAGACCTCTTCGGTCGTCGCGCCGGAGTTTATCGCCGGTATCACGTGGATTATGCAGCGAGGTGAGCAGTAGGACACGCCAATGGACATGAACATCAGCTCCTTGACCTTTTTCGAAAGCGCCCCGTCCGAGAATATGCTGGCGTAAAAGTCGGCGAAGGTCCTGCCAGGCTCCGGTGTGACCGTGTTGATGATCTTGAACATCCTCGGTACGAAACCGCATTGCTGCTGCATGTAAGCATCGACTTCTTCAACCGTCATCTTTTTCTTTTCCTCAGCCATTTCAATACCTCCTCCAGCATTTTGGGCGCCCGCTAATCGCGCCAACAGGTCCTTCAGACTCTCCCAAATGTCCATGGTCTTCCTCCCATGTACGCCCCCTGCTTAAGAATATTGCCGCCCCGCACCTCCTTTTGTCAGAGTTTCCAGTCTCTTGCCACACTGATGAACTTCTGTATGTTCTCGTAGGGCACCGTCGGCGGGATATCGCAGCCGGGCATCAGTACGAACCCGCCGTCCAGGCCGGCCGTCTCGATTATCCTTTTGCACTCGGATTCGACCTCCGCCACACTGCCCTGGAGCATGACCTTCACCGGGTCCACATTGCCCGCAAAGCACATTTTCCCGCCCAGGACCTCCTTCGCCCTGGCTATGTTCACCTTGTGGTCCAGGCTTATGCAACTCGCGCCCGTCTCCGGGAAAAGCTCCAGCCTGTCCGTAGTGTCGCCGCAGATATGCACGAGGGTGTGCGCCCCGTGCGAGCGCGCCCAGTCGGTAAACCGTTTTAAGTAAGGGAGGGCGAAGACCTGGAACTGTTTCTTCGAGATAAGGTCGCCGGAGGCAGTCGGGTCCGCCAGGCTGATTACCTTCAGGCCGTCTTTCACAAGCGGTTCGTAGAGGTGTATCAGCACGTCGGTCGCGAAGTCTATGACCTTCTTCACGAACTCCGGCTTTTTGAAGGTGGCCTTCATCATGGTCTCCTCTCCGACGAGCCTCGCCGCGAGCGTGAACGGGCCCCAGGCGGTCAAGGTGACTACATACCGGTCCCCTATCTTCTCCTCCGCAAGCTTCAGCGCTTTCTTCGTCGTTTCTATAACCGGGTCCTGGTCTATCTTCCGGATATCGAGCTTCGCAAGGTCCTCCTCGGATGATACGATGTGCTCAAGCAGGTCGGGCGCGCCGATTTCGCGGAACTTGATCCCGCCGCCCATGCAGGAAATGTGAAAATTGTTGTAACCGGACCCGGCGTAAACAATATCGCAGAGGAGCTTTTCGCTCATGCCTACCAGCATGTCTGCCATCTTCCGGTAGTCGCCCGACAGGCCCTGGAACGTGTTGCCGGAGTTGTGTATCGACCACATGCCGGCCCCGAAAAGCGATACGGGAATACGGTCGGCCTTCCCGCCCTCGAACGCCTTGATCATTACCTCTCTTGGATTCATACCGTCTCCTTTACTGTGAAGTCCGCATCGATTATCCTTATCAGTTCCGGCAGGCACGACTGTCTCGGGATGGAATATACGTCCTGGCCCGCCCCCGCCTCGCCGATGACGAAAACCTTTGTGCCCGGCGATACGTGCCGGATTATAGGAAGCGCCTCATCTACGCTGAGACCCACTACCTGCGAGTCCAGCACCACCGCGGCAAAGAGTTTCTCCATGACCTTCCTTATGGCGCTTGCGGCGTGGTCCGTGACTGTGACTGAAAAGCCCGCGTCCCGCAGCGGATTTTCCAGGCCCTTTATCAACATCGAATCATAGGTGCAGATTAGAATCTGAAGCATAATACTCAAGATTAGAGCAAGATGGGTGCCAAACAGAATGGTCTTGATTTTTAAAGGATTATTGGCTTGGATAGAAATTGACGCGGGGAATTATTCCCCATTTGGAGGTATTATTCCCCGTCGGAGAGGCTGTAGCGCTTGAGCTTTAAGTAAAGCGTCTTGCGGTCGATTCCAAGAAGTTCGCTGGCCTTCTTCTGGCTGCCGCCGGTCTCCTTCAGGACGCGCGCGATATGCTGCCGTTCTATGTCTTCGAGCTTGTGGGCCTGGCCGTTGGAAGGGACCGAATGCGGAGAGGTCAGAGAAAGGTCGGACGGGTGTTAGCATATCGCCCTCGGAGAGGATCACGGCCCTCTCGATGACGTTTTCGAGTTCGCGGACGTTGCCGGGCCAGTTATAGGCCATGAGCGTCTCAAGCGCACGCGGGCTTATCCCGCTTATATGCTTGTCGGACCTCTTCGCATATCTCCTTAAGAAATGGTCTGCAAGCACGGGGATATCGTCTTTTCTCTGCCTCAGCGGCGGAACTGATATGGTCACGACATTCAGGCGGTAGTACAGGTCTTCGCGGAACCTGCCCTCCCTGACCAGTTGTACAATGTCCATGTTCGTGGCGGCGATCAGCCGTACGTCCACCTTCAGGTTCATGTTGCTGCCGACCCTCCGGAACTCGCCGCTGTCTAAGAAGCGGAGCAGTTTCGCCTGCAGGCTTACCGGCATGTCCCCTATCTCGTCCAGGAAAAGAGTCCCGTTGTCGGCGACCTCGACGAGGCCGTTTTTTAGCTGGAACGCGTTCGTGAACGCGCCTTTTTCATGGCCGAAAAGTTCCGACTCAAGGAGCGCCTCGGAGAGCGACGCGCAGTTAAGCGCGACGAACTGGCCGTCTTTCCGTTTGCTCGACTTCCAGATTGTTTTTGCGACCATCTCCTTGCCGGTGCCGCTTTCGCCCTGGAGCAGGATGGACGCGTCGGAGGGGGCGGCCTTTCTGATAAGGGAGAGCAGGCTCCCGAACTCCTTTGACGCCCCGACCAGGTAGGACGGGACCTTCGTCCTCGACAGCTCCTGCTGGAGGAGCCGGTTTTCCTGCTTAAGCCCCGCGTAGTCGTAGGCGCGGTTGATAAGCAGCATAAGCTCGTCCGTTTTATAGGGCTTGCTCAGATAATCGTACGCTCCGTGCTTCATGGCCTGGACCGCGGTATCTACCGTGGCCTGGCCCGTGAGGACGATTATCTCGGGTTTCTTGGGGAAGGTCTTCACCATCTCCATGACCTCGATGCCGTTTATGCCCGGCATGACGATATCGAGAAGGACTACGTCGTAGGAGCCCTCCTTTATCATCTTTACCGCGGCCGCGCCGTCGCTTGCAGTCTCGGCAAAATAACCTTTCCGCGTCAGCTCTTTTTTGAGCAGGCGCCGAAACGGCTCCTCGTCGTCTACCGCGAGTATTTTAATTTCTTCAGCCATTACGCCTCAATGCCGGCAGGCTGACCGTAAAAGTCGTACCTGCCCCGAGTTCGCTCTCGACCTCTATACTGCCGTCATGGTCCTCGACTATCCTGTGGCATATGGCAAGCCCCAGGCCGGTGCCTTCGTTCGTGGGTTTCGTCGTGAAGAACGGGTCGAATATCTTATGGATATAATCGTGCGGAATTCCGCAACCGGTATCCGATACGCTCGTTTCGACCTCCCTGCCGTCTAAAGAGACGGCGGTCCTTATCGTCACCTTCCCGCCCTTCGGCATGAAATAGAGAGAGTTGATAATCAGGTTCATGAAGAGCTGCCGCAGCTGCCCCGGCTCCGCGCTGAGCATCGGCAGGCCCTGGCCTGCCTCCAGGACAACGGACTGCCCTGCCTTTTCGACCTTGTGGCGGACCAGAAGCAGGACCTCCTTGACGAGGTCGTTTATGTCAACTTCCCTCGCCGTCCCGCCGGACGGGCGCGCGAAATCGAGGAGGCCGGTTAAGATGTTCTTGCAGCGGAATATCTCCTTGTTTATCGTCTCCAGGTATTCGGGAAAGTCCTCGAACTCCCCAAGGGCGAGAAGCTTTTCATCTCTTGCCCTGTCTATAAGGGCCTCGGAGTAACCCGCTATTATGCCCATCGGATTGTTTATTTCGTGCGCTATCCCCGCCGCGAGGCGGCCCAGGGATGCGAGCTTGTCGGAGCGCAGCATGTGCTGCTCCATCTTCTTCTGGCCCGTTACGTCCTTGCAGTAGCTCACCAGCGCGAACTGCCTTCCGTCATCGTCTAAAAGGGGATACGTCCAGAAGTGGAAGGTGTTGCCCCTGCCGTCCGCAACTTCGCGGAAGGTAGGCTCTTTGCATTCCATAATCGACGGGCAGGGCGTCTCGCACGGGTTTATGCCCAGCGCCCTCAGTATTACAGAGCATTTTTCCCCCATGACCTCTTTGTAAGGCAGCCCCGTGCGCTTCAGCACCGAGCGGTTCGCCCTCATTATCTCCTGGCTCGGGCCTTGTATCCAGACCATGTCGGTTATCGCGTCGAAAGTCTTCTCCCACTCCTTCTTCTCCCTGCTTATCTCCTCGAAAAGAGTCGCGTTCTGTATGGCGATGGAGATATGCTTCGCAACCGGGACGAGCACCTCAAGGTCGCGCTCCGAGTATGCGCCCGGCTCCGTGCTGTCGAGGTTGAAGGAGCCCAGGACCGTCCCATGGTAGAGCGGGACGCTTACGGTGGAACGGATGCCTTCGCTTAAGAGCCTTTCATCGAGCGGGAAAGCCGCGGCGGCCTTCAGGTCGCTGTTTATGAACGGCTTGTTATTCAGCGTGACCCAGCCGGAGCTTGTGCCTTCGACCGGAGCCTTCATCCCCTTGGTCAACCGCGTCGCCATTTCCGTATCGACCGCGAATATATTCATCCATTTCCCGCCGGGGGTGAGGAGGTTTATGCTCGCGCGGTCGTAGCGGACGAGCCTGCGGGTCTCGGATGCGAGCAGCCGGAATATCGCGCCGATGCTGAGGCTGGAATTTATTATCCCCGCCACCTCGCTGATTACGCCTATCTGGGTTATCTTCTCGGTAAGCTTTTCAAAGAGCCTGGCATTCTCCAGCGCAATGCCGATATGGTTCCCGAGCATGACGAGAAGCTTCATGTCCATCGCCGTGAACCGGGAAGGCGTCCGGCTCGCCACTCCCAGCACGCCAAGGACCGCGCCTCTTGAGAGGATCGGCACGCCGGCAATGCTCTCGATGCCCGCTTCAGCCATTCGGGGACGGTCTACGCGCGGATCTTCGGATGCCTTCCTGACCGTAAGCGGCCGACCGCTCGCCGCGACCCGTCCGCTGAAGAACTGGTTCGGCTTCAAGCTCTTTTCCTTGAAGAACGTATCCGTCAACCCCTTGTGCTCCTTGAGTCTTAGCTCCCCCGTCTCCTCATCCACGAGATAAATCCAGCCCGCCTCCGCACCCATGACCCCCATGATCATGCCTACCGCTTCTCCCGCGATGCGCGCGGTATCCATAGACTTGCTGACCGTGGTCGTGAGCGCACTGAACGCGTTCAGTTCCTTCGTCCGCTGGACGGCCTTCTGTTCCAGCCTCTTTCGCTCTGAAACGTCGCGTACGGCCACAACGCGGATGCTCTTGTAATCAAATACTGAAAATTCCGCGGGAAAGGCTTCTCCGTCCTTGCGCAGGCAGAGAGACTCCATGTTTTCAGCGCCTATAAGACTCTGAAAATCCGGTATTACCAGGTCTACCCGTTTACCGGCTATTTCCGGCGGCGTATAGGAAAAAATAACCTGGGCAGCCTGGTTAATGGAAGTGATGCGGGATTCTTTGTCCAGCGCAAACGCCGGGAGGCCGACCAGATCGAGCACCTCAAGGGCGGTTTCCGGCCTGACTTCGGATAGGACGGTTTTGAGCGGGCTTGTCATAGAAAAACCTGGGAAAAGGGTAATAAGCGGTATTTTGGGGAAAAATTCCCCAAATGTCAAGTTAATTGTTGACAAGTTAAGTCAGCCATGCTAATTATTATTCCATATTATTCTCTGGAGGTATTGCCTTGGAGCGGCCTGAATTCTGGGGTATCTATCCTTTTCTCATCCAGGCATTTCGTGTCCTCGCCGTAATTGCCTTGCTCGTTTTTTGTTCTGGCTCCTATAAAAAACTGAAAATATGGGCAGGCGGGCTCGTGGAAGAAGGCGAACTGGAAGGGAAGCCGTCTGTTTTCGGGCTTGCGGCCCTCTCGCTCTCTACTCTCTTTTCCTCCGGCTGCCTACTGGCAAAACGCTCGTTTCGCATCTCCACCGGCAGGGCGATTATCCTGATCGCTATCAAATGGTCTTTCCTGGTTTTTTTACTTGGCTGCATCTCGGTGCTTTTAAACGACAAAGTATTCGGCAGCGCCCTCCTGACAGGCGGCAGGTTTATTTTCTTCAAGGCAGTGCTGAACTGGGCTGGCATTTTCTTTATTATTGGTGTCGCGTACGCTATCGTACGCAGGTTCTTTTCCAGCATGGTCCCCTCCAGCGGCTACGATTATTTCCTTCTGTTCCTCCTGCTGACGATTGCGGTAAGCTCTTTCATGATGCAGGGGCTCCGCTTTACGGTGGACAGCTGGTCTGATGCGGCGTACTCGCCTCTCGGGCTTCTCTTTAAGAACCTGTTCGCGGGCATGACGATAGAGAATGCAATGACGGCTTACAACGCCGTCTGGGCGCTGCATGCCCTGCTCGCGCTGTTCTTCGTGGCCTATATCCCCTATTCGAAAATCTTCCACATTTTTGCCGCGCAGATAACGACGGCCGCCGCAAAACGGCGCGAAAGGGCGGCAGGTATCGCATGAAAAAGAAAACATCAAAACTGACGAACCTTCAGCTTATCGAGCTCGACGCCTGCACCGGATGCGGCCAGTGCCTGAAATTCTGCCCCGTGCAGGCGGCGTCCGGGGATTTATCCGCCTCCCCGCCGGAGAAGATAAGGCATTTCAAATACCTCATCGAATCATCTGGCGGGCTTCTGGCAAGGCTATTCGGGAAAAAGAAGCCTACGAGCGAGGAGATGGAGGGTTTTATCAGCCACCTCTATAAATGCACGACCTGCGGCGTGTGCGGGACGGTCTGCCCGGTCGGGATAAATACGCAGAAGCTGTGGGCGGCACTCAGGGCGGAGGTGGTGAAACTCGGCTATCAGCCGGTGGGCAACCAGAAGACTGTGCCGGACCTCTACCGCCGCAGAAAGACGCCTTATGAGAGGGATATCTCGGAGAAATGGGACTGGCGTCCGGCGGACCTGAAGTTTACGGACAGGCACGAGGTCGGATATTTCGTCGGTTGCGGCGTGTCGTTCTCCGCTCCGCCGATGGCGCTCGGCGCGGCCCGCATGCTCGAGGTAATACATGGCGGCTTTGCGATGCTCGAAGAGGAGCAGTGCTGCGGGTTCCCGCTTATGGTGCTGGGGTTCGAGGACATGATAGAGGAGATGGTGCGGCACAACGTCCGCGGGTTTGTGGATATGGGCGTCAAGAGGTTAGTAACGACCTGCGCTTGCTGCATGAGCTTCCTGAGTAATAATTGGGCGAAGTACGTCGGCGGCAGGCTGCCGTTTGAGGTAATACACATCTCGCAGGAAGTGGCGGGCGCGGTAGCGGCCGGGAAGATAAAGTTTACGAAGGAACTGGGTGAGACGCTCTGCTACCACGACCCCTGCTACATCTCGCGCGGAAAGCCTTATGTCGTAGAGGAGCCGAGGAAAATTATAAAGTCGATACCGGGAGTGAAATTCCTGGAGATGGAACGAAACCGTCAGTTTTCCAAGTGCTGTGGAGCGGGCGGCGGTATCAGGCGCGCCCAGACGGAGGACTTCACGAGAGTTTCATGCGACATTGCGCTCGAAGTGATAAAAGACGCAGAGGCGCTTGGCGCAAATACTCTCGCCATTAACTGTCCCGCGTGCTACGAGCGCATGCACCTGGCTATAAAGCAGACAAGCTACAAGACCGCCCTGAAAATAAAAGACATAATGCAGATAGCGTCGGAGCA
>CAVTDB010000021.1:0-31281 GCA_963733375.1 Nitrospirota bacterium
GCATCGTTAGCGGCCCGAAGCGCTTGCGCGCATAAATTCAGACGGGAAGCCACGGAATATAATGACGGATAAACCAAACGAAAAAAGGGGATTGTGCGGGATATGCTCCGCCGGGTGCGGCGTAGTCGTCGAGCTACGACAGTGAAGGCCGGATGGCTTCCGTGCGGGCGGACGAGGAGTCCCCCTTCGGGATGATATGCAGGGTCGGGGAGCGCTCGCCCGATATCGTCTACTCGAAGGACAGGATACCGTACCCGATGCGAAGGACGGGGAAGAAGGGGACTTTCGAATTTGAAAGGATATCCTGGGACGAGGCATATGATGAGATCGCCGGCAAACTTCTTGCCATAAAAAGAGAGTCCGGGCCGGAGGCCGCCGCGGTATATACCGGGAGCGGGAGCTTCGAGCGCGCCCTGTGCGACGTCTACCAGCCCGCCGGCGTCCGCGTGTCCTCCGCCTCCAGCGTCCTGTTCCCTTACGGCTCGCCGAACACGCTGGGGGTGGGCGCGCTCTGCTACGTGGCGTTCGCGATGATCGCCCCGCACGTCACGATGGGGACGTTTTACATCGACATGTTCTCGGATATCGAGAACGCGAAACTCATAGTCATATGGGGAAAGAACCCCGCCGCCCATTGCCCGCCGGACGACTTCCTGCGCATCCAGGCGGCGCATCGGCAGCGGGCGCGAAGGTCATCGTCATAGACCCCCGGAAAACGGCGCTGGCCAGGCTGCCCGGCGCCAAGTGGATACCCATCCGGCCCGGGCACGGACGGGGCCCTTGCGCTGGGGCTTTGCAATATCCTGATAGAGGAAGAGCTCTTCGACGAGAAATTCGCGAGGGACTGGACGGCCGGCTTCGATGAGTTCAGCGCATACGTACAGCACTTCAGGCCGGACTACGTGGAGAGCGTCACGGGCGTCCCGGCTGATGTAATAACTTCGCTCGCCCGGGAGATTGCGGGTGCGGACGGCGCGGCCCCGGTAATGTACAGCGGACTCGAGTACAACGGAAACGGGGTGCAGACCGTCCGTGCGGTGCATACGCTGTGGGCGCTGGCGGGGCAGCTGGACGTGCCGGGCGGCCAGTGCTTCAAGATGAGGGAGGGCAAGTTCCCCATAAACAAGGGCGGGCTGATAGCCAACCCGGACGTGGGACGGGCGGCGGGACATAACGACTTTCCTTTATATACGAAGTACCGGGGGGAGTTCCATGCCATAGCCCTCCCGAAAGCGGTGCTGGAAGGCGACCCTTACAAAATACGCGCCCTGATAAGCCTCGGCGCGTCCATCATCACATCCTGGCCGGACTCCGGCATCTGGAGAGAGACACTGAACGCCCTGGACTTCCTCGTATGCATAGACCGGCAATGGACGGCGGACATGGCCTATGCCGACATCGTGCTCCCGGCGGCGACTTATTACGAGACCGGCTCGTACATGGTCTACGACTCGGCCTTCAAAATCCGGGAGCGTCTGATAGAACCCGTCGGCGAGGCCAGGGGCGATTTTTTCATCATGGCGGAGCTGGCAAACCGCCTGGGATACGGGCATCTCTACCCGCAGGACGAAGAAGAACTGCTGGCCTACGCACTTAAAGGCTCCGGCTTTACGCCGGAAGAGGTGCGTAAATCAGGCGGCATGGCGCGTATGCCCCAGGCCATGATGCAGTACCGGAAATGGGAAAAGGGTTCTCTCAGGGAAGACGGCAGGCCGGGTTTTGATACCCCTTCCGGCAAGTTCGAGATTGCCTCGTCCATACTGGAAGAATACGGCTACGACCCCCTGCCGCGCTACGCCGAGCCCAGGGAAAGCCCCCTCTCCACTCCGGACTATGCCAAAAATTTCCCGCTGATATTCAATTCCGGGGCGCGCCATAACCTGGACCTGCACGCCCTTCACCAGAGCGTACCCGCACTGGCGAAAGAGTATCCGGCGCCGACGGTTTTGCTGAACAAAATCGACGCGGAGAAACGCGGGATAGCGAACGGGGACAAGGTGCGGATAAAGACGCGGCGAGCGAGTATTGAGATGTACGCCTCCGTTACCGAGGACATCGTCCCAGGAGCGGTGGAGGCAAGCGGGATGGGCGGGGGCTTCTCGGGTTCCCAGGACTGGCGGCGGGCGGGTGTGAATGAACTCACGGACTTGAATAACTTCGACCCGATCTCCGGTTTCCCCGCTTACAAGGCGCTGCTGTGCGAGGTTGAAAAAGCCGGGGCCGCGGAAAATGTTTCCGTCATGAGCGCGGGCGAGTATGCCTTAGAGGAAAAACCGGCCGATAGGCAGCCCGCCGAGCGGATATATTTCGACCACAACGCCACCACGCCGCTCCATCCGGAAGTGCAAAAGGCGATGGATGAATGCGCGGGGTCCTTCGCCAACCCGTCCAGCATCCATTCGGCCGGCAAGGCGGCGCACGCTTTAATCGAGACGTCGCGGAAAAATCTGTCCCTTCTCCTTAACTGCACGCCGCGCCGGCTGATATTCACGAGCGGCGCCTCCGAGGGCAACAACCATGTAATAAAGTCCGTGGCGCTGGCCAGCAGAAGCTCCAGGAACCACGTCATAACCAGTTCCATCGAGCACCCGAGCGTACTCGGCGCCTGCAAATGGCTGCAGGGGCAGGGCTTCGATGTCACCTTCCTCCCAGTCGATAAGTACGGGCTCATCGACCCTGACTCCTTGAAAAAAGCCCTAACCGGCAAGACCTGCCTGGTCAGCATAATGGCCGCCAACAACGAGACCGGCTCCATCCAGCCGGTTGCCGAGCTTGCCCGCATCGCAAGGGAGATGGGCGCGCTTTTCCATACGGACGCGGTGCAGGCGGCGGGCAAGATACCCGTGGACGTGCAGGCGTGGGGGGTGGATTTCCTGACGGTTTCCGGCCATAAATTCCATGGGCCGAAGGGGACGGGCGCGGTCTATGTCCGCAAAGGAGTGGAACTGGAACCGCTCATCCACGGGGGGAAGCAGGAGTGGGGCCTGCGCGGCGGGACGGAGAATACCGCTGGAATCGTCGGGATGGGCAGGGCGGCCAGTTTAGCCGTAAACGTGCCTTCAGCACATGGAACAATGTCCGGGTCTCTGCGGGACAGACTTTTTGACGGGTATTTCGCAGAATAGTGCCCGGAGGCCCGGCTGAACGGCCATCCGGAAGCGCGGCTCCCGAACACCTTGAACGTCACCCTCCCGGGACTGCGCGGGGAGTCGATGGTCCTGGCGCTCGACTCGAAGGGGGTCTGTTTCGCGTCCGGTTCCGCCTGCAAGTCCGGCTCGCCGGAGCCCTCATACGCCCTTACGGCCATGGGTCTGTCCGATGAAGAGGCGCACTGCTCGCTTCGGTTCTCGCTTGGGCTATCCAATACGAAGGAGCAGGTGGACAGGGTCATAGGTCTCCTGGAAGAGGTAATAAAAGGCTCCGGAAGCTCCGTGCGCTTCGTTTCCTGCCGGTAATGATTGGGGGGAGGGAGCATTCTCGGAGAAAAATTATCGTTGAACGTAAAATAGAAATATTGCCATGAAGCGTAATTGTGAATAATAATTTTCCGGAGAGAATGTCCCTCCCCACGCGCTGAAAGGTATAAATATGGCCTTAAAAAATAACGCCCAGTTGCGCGTCCTGAATTCAGGCCATCCCGCCTCAGCTCCCGCCCCGAACGATTTCGCGGCGGACGTGCTGGCGGGTTTATCAAGTGAGCCCAAAAGGGTCCCCTCGGTTTATTTCTACGATAAAAAAGGCAGCGAGCTCTTCCGCGGCATCACAAGTCAGAGCGAGTATTACCTGACCCGGTGCGAGACTGAGATCCTGCGCCGGTACCGATGGGCGCTGGCGAGGTTTTTCGGAAGGAGTCAGCCGTTCAATTTGATCGAACTTGGCGCGGGCGACGGTCTCAAGACGTCGGTCCTCATCTCGCATCTGCTTAAGGAACGGCTGGAATTCAACTACGTCCCGGTGGACATCTGCGCGGAATCCGTACGGAAAGCGATCAGGAATTTTAAGGCGATGGACTGTGAGAATTTCAAAATCTGCGGGCTGGTAGACGATTATTCAAGCGCGATGCGCTGGATGGCGAGGGAGAGCCGGGGCAGGAACATCGTGCTCTTCCTGGGCTCCACGATAGGGAACTTCAAAGACGATGACGCCCGCTCTTTTCTATCCGAGTTGTCCGGCTCGCTAAGGCGCGGCGACTTTGTATTCATCGGGTTCGATTTAAGGAAGGACCCGGCGATTTTGAATAAGGCATACAACGATAAGGCGGGGATAACCAGGGAGTTCAACCTGAACCTCCTCGACCGGATGAACAGGGAGCTCGGCGCGGACTTCGACAGAGGTAAATTTGAACATTTCGGATACTACAACGAGCGCATATCGGCGATGGAGTCCTGGCTTATCAGCCTGGAAGACCAGGCGGTCAATATCAGGGAAATCGGGAGCGTTTTTTATTTTAAAAAAGGGGAGAGAGATCCATACCGAGTATTCGCATAAATACTCGGTGGAGGATATAAACGGGCTCATGGGCGGGGCGGGCTTTTCCATCGTGAAGACCTTCTTCGACTCGCGGAGGTTCTTCGCCGATTCGCTTTGGAAGGTCATGTAATTTTACTTGCTGTCCAGGTGCCTGATAATCCTGCCCTCCACTAAATATACGACCATCTCGGCGATGTTCGTCGCGTGGTCGGCGATCCTCTCCAGATATTTAGAGATGTAGGTTATCCTTATGGCCCTCGATATGGAGTGCGGGTCCTCTATCATGAACGTCAGGAGCTCCCTGAATATCTGCTTGTTCAGCTCGTCCACGAAATCGTCCTCGTCCAGGACCGACCAGGCAAGCTCCGCATTCCTGTTCACGAAAGCGTCGAGGGCCTCCTTGAGCATGTTCCTTGCCGCCTTGGCCATCCTGGGGATATCGATGTAAGGCTTTAAGTTCGGCTCCTCGTTCAGCTCCAGGGCGCGCTCCGACACGTCCACCGCGAGGTCGCCTATCCTCTCGATGTCGGTGACGATCTTCATGGCCGTGGTGATAAAACGCAGGTCCCCCGCCTCCGGCTGCCTGAGAGCTAAGAGCCGTATGCATTCCTCGTCTATCTCCACTTCCATCCGGTTTACTTCGTGGTCGGCTTCGATGACCTTCGCAGCCATCGCGTTGTCCCGGTCCACGAGAGACTTTATCGAGCGCGCGACCTGGGCCTCCACGACCGAGCCCATGGTAAGAAGCCGCTCTTTTAAGTCGATTAGCTCCTTCTCCAGTATTTTGCCCAAGGTTATTTTCTCCTCATCCGAACCTGCCGGTTATGTAGTCTTCCGTCCTCTTGTCCGAGGGGTTGGTGAATATATTGTTCGTCGTCCCGTACTCTATCAGGCTCCCGGAGAGGAAAAAGACCGTCCTGTCGGATATCCTGGCCGCCTGCTGCATGTTATGCGTCACTACCACTATTGTATACCGTTCTTTCAGTTCCGTAAACAGATCTTCTATCTTCGCGGTGGAGATAGGGTCGAGCGCGGAGGCTGGCTCGTCCGCCAGCAGGACTTCCGGCTCCACAGCGAGCGCGCGGGCAATGCAGAGCCTCTGCTGCTGGCCGCCGGAGAGGCTTATGCCGGGCCTGTTCAACTGGTCCTTGACCTCTTCCCAGAGCGCCGTCCGCTTCAGGTAAATCTCCGCCTTCTCGTCAATCTCATGCCTGCTGAGCCTTTTGTTCAGTATTATGCCCGCCACCACGTTCTCTTTTATGGACATGGTGGGAAAGGGGTTCGGCTTCTGGAATACCATCCCCATGCGCCGCCTTATCAGCACCGGGTCCACGCTATTGGCGTAGATGTCTTCCCCGTCCAGGATTATCTTCCCGCTTGAATAAGCCCCCTGTATCTCCTCGTGCATACGGTTTATGCACCTGATGAAGGTGCTCTTCCCGCAGCCGGAAGGGCCGATTATCGCGGTAATGGATTTTTCCGGGATTTTTATGTCGATATCATGGAGGGCCTGGGTCTTCCCGAACCAGGCGTTTAATCCTTCTACGGCAAGCTTGTCCGCCATTAGCGTTTAAACCCCTTCCTTGCCAGATATAGCCGGGCCGAAATATTAAGCAGCAGGACCGCGCTCACCAGCACGAATGCCGCCGCCCACGCCTTCTGATGCCACTCCTCGTAAGGCGAGATGGCGTAGGTAAAGAGCTGCACCGGGAGGGTGCCCATCGGCTGGGTGGGCTTAAGGCTCCAGAATACAGTTCGATGCCGACGTGAAGAGGAGCGGCGCGGCCTCCCCGCCCACCCTCGCGACGGCAAGCAGGACCCCCGTGACCAGGCCGCCGCTCGCTGTCTTTACCACTATCTTAAGGATCGTCACCCACCTCGGCACGCCGAGCGCCAGGGATGCCTCCCGAAGCGAATCCGGCACCGTCTTGAATATCTCTTCGGAGGACCGGATTATTATGGGGAGCATCAGAAGCGCCAGGGCGACCGAGCCGGAATAGGCTGAAAAACTGTGCATCGGCATCACTATGAGCGCGTAGGCCACTATCCCGGCCACGATCGCCGGAACCCCCGCAAGGACGTCCGAGACGAACCTCACCGCGCTGGCGAACATCCCTCTCCCGTACTCGGAGAGATATATGGCCGTGGCGATCCCGACAGGCACGGAAATGACCGACGCCATGCCGACTACTATCAGGCTCCCGACGAAGGCGTTGGCCATCCCTCCGCCCGGTACGCCCACCGGGGTCGGTAGCTGCGTAAAGAAATCAAAGTTTATCGCATGTATCCCTTTGGAGAGGACGTAGCCCAGAATCCAGAACAGAAAGGCAATGGCGGTCAGGGACGAAAGATACCGAGAACGCAAGCCAGAAATGCCCCACTGGCCTTCTTTTCAAATATCTTAAGTCGCGGCCCATCAGATCCCCGCCCCCCTCATCGCCGCGCTGGCGCCCATCTTCCACATGAGGTACTTGGCGGCGGCGTTGACGATGATGCTTATCACGAAAAGGACCAGCCCAAGCCCTACCAGCGACGATATATGGAGCTTCTGGACAGCCTCGGCGAACTCGTTCGCTATCGCCGACGCGATGGTGTAGCCGGGTTGAAAAAGCGACAGGCTTATCTTGGGCGTATTGCCGATTACCATCGTAACCGCCATCGTCTCGCCCAATGCGCGGCCCAGGCCCAGGATTACCGCGCCCAGGATGCCGGAACGGCTGTACGGGATTACCACCTTGGACACGACCTCCCACCTTGTCATGCCGAGCGCCAGGCCGCCCTCACGCTGGGCCTGGGGCACCGTAAACATCACGTCGCGCGATATCGCGGATATGGTGGGGATTATCATGACGGCCAGTATTATGCCGGCGGCCATCACGCCAAGCCCCAGGGGATAGCCCGTGAAGAACGGAAGGTAAGAAAACTTGGAAAGAGGCGGCTCTATGTAATGCTGAAGCGCCGGGGCCAGGACGAAGAGACCCCACATCCCGTAAATGAGGCTCGGTATCGCGGCCAGAAGCTCGATTAAAAAACCCACCGGCGTCCTTAGCCACGGCGGCGCAAGCTCGCTTAAGAAGACGGCTATGCCAAGGCTTACGGGAAGGGCGAGGATAAGCGCGATGAGCGAGGTGTAAAAGGTGCCCCATATGAAAGGGAGCGCCCCGAACAGCCCCTGCACGGGGTCCCAGTCGCTGGATGCCAGGAATTTAAGCCCGAAGCTCTTGAAGGCGGGGAGCGAGTAGATAATCAGCTCCACGACCACCACGCCCGCAATGAAGCAGGATAAAAGCGGCGAAAGAGGCGGTTATCCCCCTGAAGACAGCTCTCAGGGTTAAACCGCCTCTTCCTGTTCAGATCTTGAGGCATCAAGCCTTTTATCTCACCTTTGGATGCGCCCGTTAAACCCGGGCAGCCACAATAGTATCTGAACTCTTCGGGCATCAGGCCCCGGTAAACTACTTTACCTCTTTGTTCAGGTCCGCCAGTATCTGTTTTTTCAGTTTGTTCGGGCAGGGAGACGTAGGTCAAGTCTGCCGCGTCCTTGTCGCCTTTCGCGTAGGCCCACTTCACATAGCTCTTAACCGCTCTGGCCTTGGCGGCGGGCAGGTTCTTCGGGATGAGCATGAAGGTGAACCCGGCTATCGGATACGAGTTCTTCCCAGGCGAATAGGTGAACTTTATGTGGTAATCGGCCGGGATCTCGGCATGCGTGGCCGCCTCCTTGGCGTTCTCCAGGCTCGGATACACGTAGTTGCCGTCCCTGTTTTTTACCATCGCATAGGTCATCTTGTTCTGAAGCACATAGGCAAGCTCGACGTAGCCAATCGCGCCGCTGGTCTGCTTGACCGTGCCCGCGACCCCTTCGTTGCCCTTGCCGCCGATGCCGGCGGGCCAGCTGACCGCCGTGCCGGAGCCGACCTTGGTTTTCCACTCGGGGCTCACGTCGCTCAAGAACCAGGTGAAGATATTCGTGGTGCCGGAGCCGTCGGAACGGTGGGCAACGATTATCGGCAGTCGGGGAGTTTGACGCCGGGGTTCTCCTTCGTTATTGCCGGGTCGTTCCAGTGGGTTATTTTGCCGAGGTAAATATCCGCTATGGTCTGTCGGGTTGAGCTTCAGGCCCGTCTTAACACCGGGGACGTTATAGGCCATCGCCACGGCGCCGCCGACCGTCGGGAACATGAAGAGGTTCGCTGCTTTCTGCTGCTCGCCCGTAAGAGGGGCGTCGCTGCAGCCGAAGTCGACCGTGCCGGCCTTAACCTGGGCGATGCCGCCGCCGCTGCCGATGGAGGCGTAGTTTATCTTCGTCCCGGTCTGCTGGTTGTACGAGTAGAACCACTTCGAGTAAAGAGGGTACGGGAATGTAGCCCCCGCCGCGTTCAGCGTCTCGGCCGCGTACGCCGCGCCGCTCGCAAGTATCAATGCCGCGACGGCAATTATCAAAAGCTTTTTCATTTTAAGTCCCCTTATTGCTTTATTTTTGTAAAGTTTTCTTTGTCCCCGCCTTCTCTTTTATAAACTGAAGGCGGGGACTGTCATATTATATCACTCAAAACAAAACATCAACTAAAACGTCCACTGCACGTCAGCCTTCAGGAGGTTCTCGTTTCCCGCCTTGGTCGAAGCTATGTTCGGTCGGCTATGGTCCTCTCGTCGTCCAGGACGAACATCACGTTCTTGCTTACGTCGTAGCTGACGCCGTAATACCAGCGGTGGATAGTGGAGTAGGCTACATCGTCGTCGTGGTCGAACCTGTCGTAGCGGCCGAGTATCCTGAGCGGCTTCAGGAAGGGCATCCTGGCCCACGCTAGAGGACGAGTAGCCATGGCCTTCGACGTTTTGTGATGCCTGCCGGGACATTTGGCGCTAAGAGTCGGTGCCCCTGGTTATGTCGTATTCGCCGGAAACAAAGAAGTCGTCTTTGTACTTATATCCTACGAACCCGATTTCCCTGTCTCTCCTGTGCAAGAAGTCAGCTTTGCCGGTGGAGTAGAACGCGCTAACCTGTAAACCCTTCGTCATATCCCACTGCGGGAGCGGGCAAACAGTCAGCCTGCCCTGAACGGTCTTGTACTTGTTGGTCTCGTCGGCGTGGTACCCTTCGCCGTTTATCACGTCCACCTGATAATCGCCGTAACCCGCCGGGATCTTGCCCTTAAGGCCCACGCCCAGGTCGGCGGAGTTGAAAAAGCCTTCCTTCTCGATGATCATGGGGTCGATTACGCGGTACTCCCAGAGGCCTTCCTCGTAATCAAGCCACGCAGTCTGGTACTGGCCCATCTTGACTTCGAAGGACGGGTAGAAATTCAGGAAGTCGTGGAAGTCCAAATAGGCGTACTTGACTCTCAACTCCCAGTCACCTTTGTTGTTATCCGTTACGCCCGAAGGCAGGGCCGACCCGGCCGCGCCCGAGAAACGGGTTATATCTGACGTGAAGCGGGCGCTTATCTCCGGGCTCATATCCGCGAAGACATTTATATATCCGCGGTTGAGGGTGAACTTGTTCCTGGGGTCCTTGTGGCCATTGTCAGCGGTCGTCTGGCGGTGGTCGAAGTCGTAAGAGTACTCGCCGTAGAAGAGGCCGCCGATTTTTACCTTCGGGAAGGTATTGGCCGCCTTCTCGCCGACGGCGTTCGTAACGGCGTCCTTGAAGGCCTGGCTGCTGTAATCGCCGGCCGGAGCGGCTGCCGCTTCGGGGGCGGGGGCGGCCTGCGCCGCCGGAGCCTGCGTCAGGGTGGACATGTCAACAGGGACCCTGCCCTCCGCCGGCTTGGTGAAGACCTGGCCGGTTTCGGGGTCCTGGTAGAGGACCGGGGAATCGCACCATGCCGATGCTGATATGGATAAGAGAATTGCCGCGAATATCGTCGCGCTCAGATACTTCTTCAACTTTAGTCCTCCTTTGGAACGGGAAGGTTATCATCCCCCCTGTTACAGAATTATTACAGTTATGTTACAAGTCCGTTAAATCCGCTTTGCTGCCCCTTTTCACCCCCTTTCCAAAGATTGCGGGCAGAAGGGTAACAGTAATTTGTTACAGCGTTATTACAGGAAGTTTATTTTTGGGTTACAGTGAGGAATTAGAGGATTTAAAGGTGAGCGTGACTTTCGTCCCTCTGCGGACGAGGCTTTCGATATTGAAGCTGCCGCCGTGGATCCTTACAAGGTGCTTGACGATCGCCAGGCCAAGGCCCGTCCCGCCAAGCTCGCGCGAGCGCGCCGGGTCCACCCGGAAAAATCGTTCCCCCATCCTGGGCAGCATCTCGGGAGGGATTCCGGGGCCCGTGTCGGTTATGGATATCTCCACCGTATCACCCGCCTCTCCCGCTTTTCCGGCTGATGGTGACGCTCTCGCCCCTCGGGGTATATTTGACCGCGTTGTCCAGGACGTTCAGCATTATCTGGTAGGCCTTATCTTTATCGGCAAGGGCCAGCGGCATCTCGCCGGGGAAATCCACGACCAGTTTTATGTTTCGTTCCTTTATTTTCGGTTCGAGAAGGGCCGCGGCCTCCAACGCCACTTCCTTAACCGACACCGGTCTCATGTGAAGCTTAATCTCGCCCAGCTCGATTCTCGACAGAGTCATCAGGTCCTCGACGAGTCTGGCCAGTCTTTGCGAGTTCGACTCTATTATCCCCAAAAATTTGTATCGCCTTCTCTTTATCGTCAAGCGCGCCGTCCATCAAAGTCTCGGCAAAGCCCTGTATGGCGGCGATGGGGGTTTTGAGCTCGTGCGTCACGTTCGCCACGAAATCACGGCGCACCCTCTCCAGGGCCTGCATCCTCGTCATGTCGTGCAGCACTATCACTATCCCGGAGAAACCGTCCTCTATGATAAGAGGCACGCACCCGGCGATGAAATACATCGGCTCCGGGAATCCCGTCTCTACCTCGCCGGAGACGTAATCGCGGCGCTCGTGCGCACTCTTGTACAGGTTCAGTATCCCTTCGTTCCTTATCACTTCCACAAGCGGCCTGCCGACGGCGTATTCTTCCTTGATGCCGAATGTCTTCAGGAACGCCGGGTTCACGATCATCACCCTGCCCTGGGCGTCTGTCACCATGACCCCGTCCGCCATGCCCTTCAGCACCGCCGTCAAAATGACTTTCTCCTTGGAGAGCGCCTCCACGTTTTTCTTGAGCTGCTCCGCCATGAGGTTTAGGTTATCCGCCAGGACCCCAAGCTCGTCTTTTCCATCGGAGGCAATCCGGCTGGAGAAATCTCCCGACGCGATCTTCCCGGTGAACGCGGCCATCCTGTCCGCCCTCCGGGTAAGCCGCCGGGACAGGAATATCCCCAGGATAATCGAGGCGATAAATATTATAAGGCGCCCGCCGCAGCCTGCTCTTTTATGTGCGACATCGCCTCTTCCACTTGCTGGGATGTCATGTGGGAGCGTACCAGATAGTTCTTGACGCTTCGGGAGATATTAAGCCAGAGGATAGGGGCGGCGACGGCGCCCAGGAGGATATACGCGAGGATTACCTTGCTTAAAAGCCTGCTTCCGAACTTCATCATTCAGCCATTTCGTACCCGATGCCGCGCGCGGTCTTTATGACTTTCGGGTTCTCCGGGTCTTCCTCTATCTTCGCCCGGAGCCGCCTTATATGGACGTCCACCGTCCGGGGCTCCACGAACTGGTCGTCCTTCCATACGTTGTCCAGGAGTTTTTCACTGGGGATGGCCCGGCCCCTGTTCTGGGCGAAATATTTAAGGAGCTTGAACTCCGTGGGCGAGAGCACCAGCGGCTTCTCGTTCAGATAGACCTTGTTCTTGTCGAGGTCGATTTTAAGGACGCCGACACTTATGACCGGCTGCGTCGCCTGGCCCTTCACGGACAGCCGCCTCAGCACCGCCTTCACCCTCGCCACCAGCTCGCGCGGCGAGAACGGCTTCGTGACGTAGTCGTCCGCTCCCAGCTCAAGCCCAAGGACTTTGTCAAGCTCTTCGCCCTTCGCCGTGAGCAGGATTACCGGGATATTCTGGCTCTCCGGCCTTTTTTTGAGCTCCCGCAGGACCTCCAGGCCCTGCATGCCCGGAAGCATTATGTCGAGCACAATGAGGGAGGGTATCTCTTTTTTTGCCGCCTTGAGGGCGTCGATACCGTTCTCCGCGGTGAGTACCTTGTACCCTTCTTTCCCAAGGTTATACTCGACCAGCTCCAGCAGGTCTTTCTCGTCGTCCACCACGAGGATTTTCTCGGGCATGGCGTCTCCTTAATGATTTTGCCTGCTTTACTCTATTATATTTCTTTTTTTACGTCCAATAAAAAAGAGAGTTTCATCAGAACTTAATATTCCCTTAATCAAACTGAAACAACAGTCTGCTTTAATTCAGCAGCTTCCTCAATCCTGCCGCGAGAAGGGAAGACATACTGGCCCGCAATGGCACCCTCCCGCCAAAGCGGGCCTTTTTTTAACAAAACCTTAATCGAACCTTCATTCTACTGAAATATCTTTATGGTTTACTGTAGGAAGAAGGGAGGGCTTATTATGAGGTGCCCGAAGCTGGTTAAAGAGAAAACGGACCTCTGCTCGCAGAACCCCAATTACTGCCCCAGCAAATTCGAGTTAAGGGAATACTGCAGGACCCGCCTGCATAAGAATCTGCCCGTTCTTTCCGGGGCTATCACCACAGTGCAAACATAAAGGAGACCAAAAATGCATTGCCCGTATTTTAAAAAATTTGAGACTGATATGTGCGTATCCTCGGAAATATCGATCATCCCGAGCGGCAGGCATACCGAACAGTTCTGCAAAACAAATCACTACTGGGCCTGTCCCATAAAGGGGAACCTGGCGAAGATGGTAGAAGCCTTCTCCTACAGCGCATAATGCTTCTATGTGACTTCCATATCCATACCGATTACTCGGACGGCTCCGTGGGCTTGAGAAGGGTAGTTGACCTCTACGGCCAGGCCGGCTTCGATGTGATAGCCATTACCGACCACGTCGTAAACGGCGACACCCTCATGGGCAAGCTTGCCCACCGCCTCAAGTTCAGCGTCACCCAGAATAATTTCGAAAAATATTTCTGCCACGTCAAGGAAGAGGCGGCGAGGGCCTGGGAGAGATACCGGATGCTCGTGATACCCGGTATAGAGATAACCAAGAATTCCTTCTCCTCGAACAAGGCGGCGCACCTGCTCGTACTCGACATAAAGGAGTTTATAAAGGCCTGCTGGGATTTTGAGAAGATATTCCTGGAAGCAAAGCGCCAGGACGCCCTCACCATCGCCTGCCACCCCCACCATACGTCGGAAGCCGGCTTCTTAGACACCTTGTTCCTATGGAACAACAGAGAGAAATACGCCAAGTACATAGACGCATGGGAGATAGCCAACAGAGACGACGTATTCAACGTGATAAGCCTGAAGAAATACCCGTACATCGCCAACAGCGACTTCCACAAGCCCCGCCACATATATTCATGGAAGACCCTCCTTAACTGCGAAAAAAACCTCGATTGCATAAAGAAGTGCATAAAGCTGAACGACGGAGTATCGATCACGCTATTTCGGAGGTGCAAAAAAGAATGGTAGCCGTATTTTATTTTCTGACCGGCCTTGGGTTCCTCATCTATCTGGCTCAAATCCTGGCGGTACGGTCAGTCATCAAGACGCCAAGGAAGAAAAGCGAGTACCTCCCGCCGATAAGCGTCCTTAAGCCCTTGAAGGGCCTGGACGACAACCTGTTCGAGAACCTTGAGAGCTTCTGCAACCAGGACTATCCAACCTACGAAATTATTTTCGCCCTGAGGGAAATCAGCGATCCCGCTTATAAGGTGGCCGTTAAAATAAAAGAGAAATGTAAAGACCGGGACATAACGATAATCGCCCAGTGGTGCGAAGAAGGGCTGAACCCGAAGGTCAACAACCTGGTCCCGGCATACAGGGCGTCCAAATATGACTTCTTCCTCATAAGCGACAGCAACGTGCTGGCGGATAAAGACTATTTAAGAGATACCGTGCAGCACATGGAAGACGGCGAAGTGGGTCTCGTGAGCAACCTCATCAGGGGGGTCGGCGGGCGCACCATCGGCTCCGTATTTGAAAACCTGCACCTGAACACCTTCATCCTGGGCGGCGTATGCTTCCTGGAAAAAATCGTGAAGATGCCTTGCGTGGTCGGGAAATCGATGCTCATCCGTAAAAGTCATTTCGAGGAGATCGGCGGCTTCGGAGCGGTAAAGGACCACTTCGCGGAAGACTATATAATCGGCAGAAAGATGAAGGAGGCCGGATTTAAAGTGGCCCTTTCAAACCATGTCATAAATACCGTCAACTTATATTGGCAGACCGGCCAGTTCATGTCCCGGCATGCGAGGTGGGGGAAGCTGAGGTACAGGATCGGAGGGGTTTCTTATCTTACGGAGCTTCTTGGGAATTTCGTTTTTCTTTCCTTTGTCCCGCTTCTTTTTCGCGGCCCGTCGAGGTTTACCTTGCTCCTGCCGCTTGTCGCATGGCTTTTAAAATCCTGCGGCGATTATCTCACGGGCAGGACATTGAAATCGGAGATGCACCCGCTCCTTTATCTCCTGTCTCCTTTGAAAGACATAATTATCGGGATCGTCTGGTTCGTGCCGATATTCTCGAACTCCATAGAATGGAGAGGGGACAGATATACGATAACAAAGGATTCCCTGCTCCACCCCTGCAAGCTCTAAGGCGACTTACTTTACCTCTTTCCAGGCGATACCGTCCGGCAGTTTGAATTTTACCGTATCGCGCGTAGATTCGAGCGCCCCGGAAAACCAGCCGTCTTCATCCCAGAATACGCCGTCCGGCAAAAGGATGCGGACAAGCTTATCAGCCGCCGCGCCGCCGCGCCAGCCCGATCATCGCCCACTTGCGCACTCTTTTCTTATCCGGGGTCCCTTGGGAAAAGGCATACTCGCACCTCCGCCCGTTCCTGGCTGGAGGACGCATTCTCAATGCCGATGATATAAATGCCCCGCGCCCCGCGGGCGACTGTCAGGACCTTCTGATTATCGCCGCCGGACATCTTAAACTCATTGTCCCGCTCTTTTCCCCCCTTGCCTTTCAAGGGGTACGGCCGCCAGGCGTATTTCAGCTTTAATTTAGCGCCGTTCCCGCAATTCAAGTAAACCACCATGTCCACGGCATTTAAGTTTTCATCATGCAGGTCACGTGTTCGCTCACCGAGCGGTCCCCGTAAACGTCATATCCTTCCGCATATATGAAATTTTTTTCCGCCTGGGCTGGGATTTTAATTTTAAAAGAACCGTTTGCCGCCCTGGCCTCGTAGGAGACTCCGTTGACATATACTGTTACCTTGTCCACATTCCCTTTGACCTCCCCGGCTACCGTGATGTCCGCCGATTCAATGCAGTCTATTACGGTGCCGTCCGAGGGGCTTTTTATCTCTATGCCGGTCTCCGGGACAGCGTTAAGCGCCGCATGTCCGAACCCGGCCGCCTGAGAAGTCCCCGTTTTTATCGCGTCCACGCCGGCGGCCTTTTTCTCGCCTGCGCCCGAAGCCCCCCCCGGGACCCCGTGCAACGGAAGCGTATAAAGTACCGGCGGAGGCCATTTTTTTGCCGCCCGTTTCAATATTATCTCCGCCTGCGGCATTTCCAGGACTTCCGGCGGCGGAGGCCGCTTCGCCCTGCCCGTCCCATCCGGCCCTGTCCGGCCCCGGCCGCTTTCTCTAATTTCGCCGTGGGGGTTCCGCCCGCCCCTTCGCTTCTTCCCACGCCTACTCCGGAAGTCCCGGCCCCTTCAGCGGTCTTGATCCCGGCTGGAGAAAATGCAGGCCCCATGCCGGTGACGGATGAAAATCCCGCGGCGGATTTGAAGCCCGCTCCCTCCCCGGAGGACGTAATGAGAGGGTCGCCGCCGGCATATGATTTTATATCGCCCACCCCGACGATGTCCTCTGACCCCCTCTGCCGCCCCCGCCTCTTCCGCCTCCCCTGCCCCTTTTTCTCCGGCAGGGCGGCAGCCCCTCCGCCGGGCGAACCAGGCCCGGGAAGGGCAGTCCCGTCAGGGACGCCGGGAGCGGAATTGTTTTTTTCAACCGAGGCTACCAGGGTCTCGTCGCCTGAGGATTTTAAAGGGCCTCCCACGGGCGCTCCGGCGGAGGAAATATCGGAGTCGGGCGCATTCTCCGGCGCGGGTTTCTCCGCGGGCGCGGATATCTCCTTGGACGATGCCGTGGATGCGGGTATCTCTTTACGGGCTTGGGCTAGATACCGCTTTGGCGAGGATATCGCCCTGGCGCGCGGCCGCCTTTTCGGCGGCGGGCGCGTGAGGGAGCCCTTCGGACGACGTCCACGTAAGCCAGGTTCTGGATGCTCGCGGGTTTATCGGCGTAGTAGTCAATAATCGCGGGCGCCGCCACGGCGGCTATGGAGTGAAAAACAAAGGAGACCGCCAGGAAGAAAGGCAGTCTTTTCCCTTGTTTTTCTTTTATTACCCTTTTTGAGTTTTTGACCATGGGGGCAGTTCCGCGAATACAAGCTCATCCCCCGGCTCCACGTCCAGTTCCGAAAGGGTCCCGCCCGCGATTTCTATGACCCCTTTAGCCTTTGGGAATATCCTGGACAGCTTGCCGGGTCTTATACCTCTGATAACGCCGACGGCCCTTTTGCCGTTGTCAAAAAAAACCGCGTCTATCGGGAATTTCATTCCGATGGTATGTATGGAGATGCAGGGAGATATTACCAGGGCGTGCCCGCCGTCGAGTCTATTCTTCCCCAGAAGGCCCCTCAGCCGGGCCAGGAAACTGTCGGCAAAGGAGACCTGGCTGGCTATGCAGGATTTTTTCGTCCCGTTGAAGATCTTCATTTTTTTACAACCTTGAACAGCGTGTCGTAGATCTGTATCATGGCCGGACCCAAAATTACCACCATGAGCGCCGGGAATATGCAGAACGCGAGCGGGAAGACCATTTTTATCGTCGTCTTCGCCGCCGCCTCTTCGGCGATCTGACGGCGCTTGGTCCTTAAAGAGTCGGAATGTACCCTGAGGGAGCGCGCAAGGCTTGCGCCAAGTTTCTCGGCCTGCACCAAAAGGGCGACCAGCGCCTTGATATCGTCTACCCCGGTGCGCTCTCCCATGTCCCGGAGGGCGTCCATCCTGGGCTTTCCGGCCCGTGCCTCCGCGCTTGCCGTCCTGAATTCCTGCGCCAGCACGTTCCCCTGAAACTCCTCGGTTATCCGGACTATCGCGGCGTCCAGGCCAAGACCCGCCTCCACGCATACCGTGAGGAGGTCCAGCACATCCGGCAGGGCGTGGAATATCTCCGTCTGCCTGCGCTTTATCTTTTCGTTAAGCCAGACGTTCGGAGCGATGTACACTAAGAGGCCGCAAGCAACGCCAGGACGACCGCGGCAAAAAATTTGTGGAGGTGCGCCTGCGCATAGGGATAAACGAGCAAAAAGGCGGCGGCTCCGGCAAACACCTTTATGCCGGCGAATACCAGAAGCGACGAACTTTTTCTGTATCCCGCCTTGATCAGCATAATCCTTAATTTGCCGCGTTCCTTATCCGACATGGGGACTTTAGTGCCGGCCATTATCGCGGCCTTCTCGAAGGCCCTCTCCGTCCCGGCGGCATTCTGCCCGTCCGCCGTCTTTTCCTTCTTCATCTCGCGCAGCCTTATCTCCACCGCGGCCGGCCTTGAGAATACCAGGAAGGGCAATATGAGCGCGAGGACGCCCACGATTATGAATACTGCTGCGGTCATCACTGCGATAGTTATCATTTTGGGGACCTATATTTTTATTTTTATGATTTTTCTTATCACGAAGAACCCGATCACCTGCAGCGTGAAGGCCGCTGCCACCATCATAATCCCGGCCTTCGTAGTAAACAGCACCTTGATATATTTCGGGTTTAAAACGCATCAGCACCATCAGCAAGGCCAGGGGAAGGGCGGCAAGTATATATCCCGAAAGCCTCCCCTGCGCGGTATACACCCTGAGCTGCCTGAGCACCTTGAACCTCTCCCGGATAGTCATCCCAAGCTTTTCAAGTATCTCCGCAAGGTTTCCGCCGGTCTCCCGCTGCACGTTGACAGCGGTGATAAAAAACCGGAGGTCTATGGAGTCGACGCTCCTCGTCATGTGGTTCAACGCCTCGGGGATAGGGATGCCGTATCCCTGCTCCTCGTAAGCCAGCCGGAACACCTTCGCTATCGGCTCCGCCATCTCCTGGGACACCACCTGAAGGGCGCTGGTGAAGGAATGTCCGGCCCGGAGCGACCTCGCGGCCATATCCAGCGCGTCCGGGAGCTGTTCCATGAACTTCTTAAACCGCGCCTGCCGCCGGTTTAAGAGATACATGTACGGCAGCGAGGCCAATGCGGGCGCAAGCAACAGGCATGGCAGGAGGCTCTTCCCCATCCGGGCGCCGATAAGGAATCCCACTGCCCCAAGGGCAAGGGTAAGGAGCGCCAGCGGCCCGACCTTTATCTTCACGTCCGCCTGCTCTATCAAAAGCTCCATCCTCTGCGCGAGGGGCAGGCTGTACAGGAACTTGTGCAACGCCGGTATGGCGCTCATCATCTCGTCCTTCAAAATAGTAGGCATGGCCTCTTCCGGAGGCTTGCGGAGCGCTATCGTCTGCAGGCGTTGTTTTATTTCCGACCTTTCGGCGGCCTGCGGTCCGGCGGCGAATAAATAGATTACCGCGCCAGTCGAAAGAAAGGCCGCGAAAGCGATTAACGCTATGAGTGCAGGTCCCATGTGGCCCTCCATTATTTTTCGAACATATGGTACGAAAGCTCAATTCCGCAGAGCCTCACCTGGTCCGCGAATTTCGGCCGGACGCCTGTCGGCTTGAGACTGCCCAATACGTTGCCGTCCGGCCCTATACCCTTTTTCTCGAAAACGAATATGTCCTGCATGACTATTACGCTGCCCTCCATGCCGGTGATTTCGGAAAGCTTGACCATCTTCCTGGTCCCGTCGGACATCCTGGAGAGCTGTATCACTATGTTTATGGCGGCCGCGACCTGCTCCTTCACGGCCCGCTCCGGAAGGTCCATCCCCGACATCAGGACCATGGTCTCCAGGCGCGATATGCAGTCGCGGGGCGTGTTCGCATGGAGCGTGGAGAGCGAGCCGTCATGGCCGGTATTCATCGCCTGGAGCATGTCGAGCGCCTCTCCGCCCCTGACTTCCCCGACGATTATCCGGTCCGGCCTCATACGAAGCGAGTTCCGCACCAGGTCGCGCTGGGTCACCGCTCCCGCGCCTTCGATGTTGGGCGGCCTCGTCTCAAGCCGGACGATATGGTCGCGCTTCAGCTGGAGCTCCGCCGAGTCCTCGATAGTTATTATCCGTTCGGTAGACGGTATGAACCCGGACAGTATGTTAAGGAGGGTCGTTTTCCCGGAGCCGGTGCCGCCCGAGATTATTATATTAAGCCTCGCCTTTACCGCGCCTTCCAGGACCTCCGCTACATCGGGCGTAATCGTGCCTTTTGCCACCAGGTCCGCCATCATCAGGGGCTTGCTGCCGAAACGCCGTATGGAGAGCGCCGGCCCGTCAAGCGCCAGGGGCGGGATAATGGCGTTTATGCGGGAGCCGTCCGGGAGCCGGGCGTCCACCATCGGGGAGGACTCGTCTATCCTTCTGCCCACCTTGGACACTATCCTGTCGATTATCTGCATCAAGTGGGCGTCGTCCCGGAAGACGACCTCCGTCTTGTAGAGCTTCCCCTTGCGCTCGACATATATTTCCTGGGAGTTGTTTACGAGTATGTCGTCTATCTCCTTGTCCGCGAAAAGGGGCTCAAGCGGTCCCAGGCCGAATATCTCGTTCTGGACGTCAACCAGGAGCCTCTCCCTCTCGGCCTGGGACAGGGGCACGCCCTCGCTGGCTATGATCTCGTTTAAGATAAAGATGATTTCGTTTTGAAGCTGCCCCTTCCCGATTACCTCCAGGTTATCCAGGTCCAGCCTGTCTATAAGTCTTCTATGGATGCGGGATTTCAGCTCCTGATAAAAGTCCTTTTCGTTTACCGGGGAGAGCGCCATGCTGTCCCCGCCGCTTTCATGGGATGCCCCATATCCGATCATAGATACACCTCCGTACTTTTATGCCGCGATGGGCTGCGATATCATCTCTTCCAATCCCTTTGCTATCGTAATATAACTCTTCGCCACCTCGGAAACGGGGAAGAGCTTGACGAGCGGCTGGCCCTTGTTCTCGGAATTTTTAGCATCGATATACGAGTTCGGGACCTGCCAGGAGACCTTTTTCCCGAAAACTTTCTCCGCGTCTTTTATATTGATCTCGTCTTTTTTGCTGTACCGGTTGACCAGCAGCTTAATCGCCTTTCCGCTTAAACCCATGCCCGCGAAATATTCCAGCGCCTTCTGGGTGTTGCCGATGGAAGGCAGGGAAAGGGTGCTCACCATCACCAGCAGGTCCGAGTTTTTTATACCCCGGATGCCGGTCTCGTCATAGCCCTCCCGACATCGAGCACGACGTAATCGAACACCCGCTTTAACTGTTCCAGCACCGCAGGCAGGTGCCGCTGGTCAATCTCCGTCATCTCGTTTATCCTGGCCGGGCAGGAGAGAAGGCTTATCCCGCTGGAGTGGCGGGAGACGACTCCCCTCAGGAAGGACTTGTCGAGCTTGGACAGGTTCCTGGACGCATCCGCGATCGAATACTTGGGCTTTAAATTAAGGAAGACGTCCGCGCAGCCCCCATTAAGGTCCAGGTCCGCCAGCAGTACTTCCTTCCCGGTCGTCTCTTTAAGCGCGGCGGCGATATTCACGGCCGCGGTCGTGCAGCCGCTCCCACCTTTGGCTGTGAAGCAGGATATGACCTTTCCGATATGGTCCTGGCCGCCGGCCGCTCCCGATTGCGCCCTCTCAAGCTTTGCGGACGCGCGGGCCAGGTCCTCCTGTTTCACGGGCCTCGGCAGGAACTCCGAACAGCCGCTCCTGATGGCCCTTAGGATGTTTTCGGCGGAGCTGTCCGCCGACGTGGCTATAATGCCCGCGGCGGGATTTTCACGCGCGATACTCTCGATGAACCCTGGTGCGGCCTGACTGTTTACCTCAAGCTCTATAATGATGAGGTTCGGCTTTGTCCTCAGGATAATTTCATGGCCGGCGGCGAGATCGCGTGCCTCTCCGGCTATCCTCCAACCCGCCGACTCGGTAAGATATTTTTTAAGCGACGCCGCCTGTACCGCGTCTGAATCGATTATCACCGCCGTTAGACTGCTCATGGAAATTTCTCCTTCTCTCAGTTATGCGTAGTGCCATGCCGTAATGCATGTCGGCCTCGCATTGCATCCACCAGCTTCGCCGCAGGGAACTTTTGCTGGAGTTCCGCCAGCACTTGCATAAGGTCACTACAGCTGAATGTTTTGCTTGCTGAGCTCGGCTGTATGATATAAATGTCATCCTGGCCAGCGATTCCGTGCGGAATCGCATGCCCGGTCCAGGCGCCGCCGACTGAGTCAACCTGGATTACCCCGTAACCCACCACGGTAACTTCCTGCAGACCGTTTCCCTGGTCGGTCCCGTCATACATCGGCCGAATTCTGCAACGCAACGTTTTTCGCCTCAGTGGTCGCATTGGTTTTCTTTACGGTATCCGACGAGCCTTCCAGGGCGTTCGCCCCTGCAAGCGCCGCGGCGTCCGCGGCAACCTGGAGCTGGCTCTTGACGCCGTAGAGGTGCGCAACGTCCAGAGCCAGCGCCGCCATTGCAATAAGCGCTACAAGCGAGAGGGCGAAGATTACCAGTACCCCGCCCTTTTTCCCCGCAACCGGCTTTATCAGTGCAGTTTTCATTTATTTCGTCTTTAAAGGGTCCATCGTCATCGAGTTCGGGAGCATGGGTATGAACTTGAATTCGTCATCCTGCTCCTTCGTCGGCTCATTAGCGCCCGGTAACTCGGGCTTCACGCCCGCCGGCCATCGCCTTCGCCAGCTTCGGCGTCACGAAGAACACCAGTTCCCTCTCGTGTTTCTCGAGCTGCTGGTCCCTGAAGAATGCCCCGATAATGGGTATGTCGCCCAGCAGGGGCACCTTGTCGATGTTCTTCTGCCAATCATCGTTTAAAATGCCCGCCACCACGAACGTCTCGCCTTCCTTAAGCTCCACATCGGTATCGATATAATCCGTTTTGAGCGCGGGTATCGTGAACCCGCTGAACTGGACACCGTTAGCAAAATCGAGCGTGCTTACGCTTATCCCGTTGCTGTTTTCCTCGCTGGTATTCGAGCCCCTTTCCGTGGGACTTTCTGCCCATGAGTATCTCGATATTGCCGTTTTCCTTGACCATGGGGACTCATGTTCAGCTTCACGCCGAACTCCTTCCACTCTATGCTTACGGATGGTGCGCTGCCCGCGGTCCCGTATTTTGACGACCGGCACCGGGAACTCTCCGCCCGCCAGGAACCGCCCTGTCTCCCCTTCGCGGACAAGCAGGTTCGGCTCCGCGAGCACCCTCGCCAGGCCCTTCGAGGCCAGCGCCTTTATCAGGAACTGCGTCCCGCTGGGCAAGGTACTACGCCAAGAGTAGCACCCGTTTACCGAGTGTTAAGGCCTCCGCCTAGGTGCCCGTTCGGATAGTCGCAAGGCCGCCCGTGTCCCTTGGACCGGAAAGAGGTTGGTGATGCTGTAAGCCCGCCGTAACCGAGGAGACTGCGGTATCTATGGTCAGATTTTTCGAGGCGTAGGCCCAGTTGATGCCCAGCTCGCGCATGGCGGTCCTGTCTATCGAGGCCACCGTTATCTGGAGCTCCACCTGCGGGGCGTCCGACACTTCGAGCAGGCTCACGTACTAAGGGTTTTATCGTTGGGATCACCGAAATTTTTTTCCGTTTCCGTCGTCTGGCCGCCTTGCAAATAAGTAAGCTCCTTGCTCCCTACTGGATATGCGACAGATTTGAGCACGTTTTCTATCCGGGCCTTCCTGTGTTCCGAGGATACGTTGCCGGATACAATGATGGTATTGCCCAGCATTTTCATGTACGTTAGGCGCATCATCTCTGGCGACCTCGTCGATACTCTTCTGCAAGTCCGTGATGTCCGTCACGACGTTGATGTCGTAGAAGGTCTTCTGGTCGTTTTTGTCCCAGACGATGAGCGTCGATTTTCCCGGGTACTGCCCGTCGATTTTTATCTCCGTCTTCGCCGGCCCCGGCTTATCGGGGACGGAGTAAATGACCTGGACCAGCGCGGGGCTTTTCGGCTCCCTGTTGCCTTCTCTTCTTCACGCCTTGACTGGAGGTCTCCTGTGTCTGCTCCTGCACTGTCACCGAATATCTTTTTATCTGATACGGGACGGTGAGGATGACGGATTCGCCGACGCGCACTTCCGTATAGACCCCGGCAAACGAGTCGGCGGCGAAAACGGCGGAACTAAATAACGCTGCGATTAACGATGACGGAAAATACCGTAAAACCTGAGGCCCTCCGCTGGCCGAACAGTCGCTGAAGCATGTAAGATTCCTCCTTTTGTTTTACTGCTCACTATTTGTACGATTCATTCGTGCGAAGGCTGCCCTTGATTACCTCTATGGTTACTCCCGCGGGCGCTTCCACCGCCACCGTCTTTACCGCCTTCACCGCCTTGCCGGGCGCCTGGCGCTTGCCACGCGCTGGACGGGCTGTTGCGGCTGTGGCACATCTCCGCCAAGGAGAGACGCGACCGTTTCGCCTTTTGTCTTTGACACTTCCGTGTCGTCAAGGTGCCGGAGGATAAGCTGGACCTTGTTCTCGCTCGCCAGGGCAAGCTTCTCCGCATCTTCGGGCGTAACGTCCAGGGTCACGGTAGGCACCGACACCGGCTTCCCCTCCTTCTGCTCCAGTATCTGGCCGACCGCCAGCACCCGCACGTCCTGGAGCACTATCTTGCTTATCCTGGTATCCCTGCCGTTTGCCGTCTTCCCATAAGGGGAGTCCACCGTCGCCACGACGTCCACCATGCTGTTCGGCAGGACGAACCCCGCGACTCCCACCACTTCGTTGACGGCGACCGTTATGGCCCTCTTCCCGGGCTTGATGATATAGCTCATCACCCCGGCACCGGAATTCACGGGGGCGAGGCTGGATTCCAGCACAGGCGCGCCAGCCGGAATGTCGGATATGGCCAGCCTGTCCTGTACCTGGGTTAAGTTGCTGGAAGAGCCGGCGGGTATATTTTTCTTCGGCCAGTCTGCAAGCTTGAGCTGTTCCGGCTTGGTCTTCGTGCCGAACGGTATCTCCGCGGCTGCGACCACCACTTGCTGGATTTCCATCTTCGCCTTTGCCGCCTCGCGGTCTTTGGCGGAGAGATAGTTGTAAACCATGTACGCGGAAACCGATGCCAGAACTAAGGCCGCCGCCGCAATCGTCGCGGTAATCTTTGCAGGAAGTGCCATTTCTGTTTCTCCTTTGTTAGGGTATCGCCAACTCGTAGTACATCGTCCCTGTTCGCTCCAATGTAAAGCTTTTAGTTACATGCACTTGAAAAAACGCAAACGCCAATGAGTCCAATGAATTTAATAATGCTTCATCCTCGCATAATCCTGTGTGTTGGTAATTATTGTAGCCACTTGCGCAGGCGCTTGCCCCGGATCTGTCAGGACCGCCCCGTACCTTGCGGCTGCCCGGACGGAGTTCCCGAGATGAGTCGAGTAATACCATAGCCTGCCGAACTCCAATGCCCCGAAAAGAAACCCGAAGAAGAGGACGGCGACCAATGCGAACTCGACCATCGCCTGGCCTGAATTTCCTGCAATAATTTTTTTTGCGCGTGTCTTCATATCTTTATGGCCAAAGGTTAACCACTTTTGTATAAAGTGCGTTTACCTGACCTCCGAAAGCCCCCAGCGCGGCGACCGCGGCGGCGGCTACAAGTATCAAGATCATCGCATACTCCACCAGGCCCTGGCCTTGTTCATCTTTCAGCGGCGCGGTATTTTTTTTCATAATATCCCCTTTGCGCGGGCAATCTTCCCGCCGGGGCCCCGAAGGGCCCCGGCGGAGTGGAAATTTAAGGCGTAGTCAACGCTGTCTGGATCTTGCCAAAGACCGTGTTTACGTTCTGGCCGATAAGGCCCAACGCGGCGAGGGCTATGACCGAAACAAGCACGAGGATAAGAGCGTACTCCACCATGCCCTGCCCTTTTTCGTCCAATACCGGAAGCCTGAAATAATTCGCTAACGCAAGTATCATCTCTTTCATTTTCTTTTCCTCCTGTTTTAAATTACGTGAAATGCGGATTTTTTTAAGCGAAGAACTGGAGTGCTTCTAAAGAACTGGTGTGTTTTCGAAAAACTGAAGTGTTTCTTATTTGAAATGTTCTTAAAACTCTATTATGATTGGAACCAATCTTCTTTCGTTTTAAGTGTTACTTAATTATATGTATAGCTCATAAGTTCGGTTTTTGTCAAATCCTCATATTTTGCCCTCCTTAATGTTGATGTTATATTATATTTTCGGCACTGTTTTCAAAAATACATGGCTTTACTTGCCCGCCGAATGCGGTCGGTCCCGCGACCGCACCGACGGTTACAAGTAGTCAAATCATCCATCTCTCAGCGTCCGTGGCCATTGTTGCCATTGTTGCCGTTGTTGGACTATCCCCCGTGTAAAAGGGTGTTGGATTGGTTTAAAACCGGTATCTACTTAAACTGGTAGGCTTGACTGGTTCTAATTCAAAATGGTTCTGATTCAAATGGTTCTTAGCTAGAGTGGTTCTTACTCGATTTTGCATTGCAATGATGTTAGCTCATATAATAACGGCGCATTCGGACTTTGTCAAATCACCATAAGAACCAGGATTATGTTGGAATACCGATTTGACGTTAATGACTATATGCCGATTTGACGTTAATGACTATATCTGATATTTTATTATCAGGAGGCGCATCCTATGAACAAAAAATCCGGTGAAAGACTTATACCGCTGCGAGAGAGAAGGGGCCAGACCATCGTGGAATTTGCGTTGGTTGTGCCCATAATTTTTTTACTGCTTTTCGGCCTTATAGACCTGGGCATAATGTTTTACGTAAACCTGACCATGCAGAATGCCGTACGGCAAGGCGCCCGCACCAGCGTGGTGGGAAGCAGCTCAGGCGGCCCGACCCAGCGGGCGGCACTGATACAAACCATAAGGGACAGCTCCAATGGCCTTTATGACAAAGGCCAACCGCGACTTACCACTTATATCGTAACGCCGGGCAGCTCGACGTTTTCCAACTTCACCGGCGCCAACATCGGCGGCTCGGGGCAGATAGTCATGGTCCGGCTCGATTACACCTGGCCCCTTCTCACCCATATATTAAGTCCTTTCTTTACGAACGACGAGTACAGTTTCACGGTGAAAGCGACCATGCGCAACGAACAGTTCCTATCCGGCGGTGGAGGATGACCATGAAGGCCAGGGCTTATCGCATATTGCATGAATCGACGGGCCAGGCACTGGTCGAAGCGGCCATAGTTCTGCCCTTGCTGGTCCTTCTGGTCATAGGCGTGTACGAGTTCTCGCGCTCCATCCAGGCAAATAACATAGTAGTCGCCATGAGCAGAGAGGCCGCCAACCTTGCGTCCCGGGGCAGAACATAGCACCCCAGGACATAATGGACGCCGTGGGCGATACGGCGCAGCCGCTGGACATGCCCGCGCACGGCATGATAGTTATCACCAAGGTCCAGGGCGTGAAGATCGGAAGTACAGTGCATACGGTTGTAGTAAGCTCGTCCGACCAGTACAAATGGGCAAAAGGCGGCTACAACGTGGCCAGCAAAATCGGGACTCCCCAGTGGAACAAACTACCGCGTGAACATCCCCAACCTTACATTGGGAGATGGCGATGAGGCTTGGGTGGCCGAGGTTTTTTATGATTATCAGGTCACGTTCGTAAATGAGTTTACATGGAAGCCCACTCTATATTCAATGTCGATATTTTAAAGTGCAAAAAGGGGAACCATGAAAACAACGGGAAAACAAGATGGACAGGTATTAGTCTTCTTAGCCCTGTCAATAGTAGCTCTTCTGGGCATTACGGGATTAGCCATAGACGGAGGGATCGCCTACGGGGTAAAGGCCAAGCTGAGCAGCGCCGTGGACGCGGCCGCCCTGGCGGCCGCCAACGCGACTGGCGACAGCTCCCCCAATGGTAGCTATGCAACCGCAATAGCCGCCGGCGTGGCGCGTTTTAACGCCAATTACCCTCAGTACCCTGCGAAATACCTCAAGTCCACCGTCACCTCCGGTCCGACAATAAGTGTGGCGCCCAACAAGCCCGGGCCGGGGCAGATACAGGTCACTGTAACCGCAAGCGCGACGGCGCCTACATATTTCATGCAGGTCCTGGGTCTAAATAAGGTGACCGCGGGCTCCACGGCGCAGGCAGTCAAGAAGGACCTTGACATGGTCCTGGTAATCGACAATACCGGCTCGCTGGACCCTGTCGGTTCGTCGGTTCGAAGATGCGGCTTTAGCGTTCATCGACCAGTTCAATTCGACCACGGACAGGGTGGGCCTGGTAAACTTCGCTTATGGCGCCAATGTTGCGGTCCCTATATACACGGTATCCAGGGGATTTAATAAGTCGGCGATTGAGACCGCCATAAAGCCATGACTTTTGATGGAGACACCAACTTCAACGAGGCCTTCTGGGATGCCAGGGCCCAGCTCGACAGCATACCCGTGTCGAGCCGCTCAACATTCAGGGTCATAGTGTTCTTCTCCGACGGCTCGCCAAACTCCTTCTCGGCCACTTTCAATAGCAACCACCCCGGGATTATCTGTACCAACGACTCCCCTGAAAACCCCTTTGGGCTTGATAAGATAGGCTCCCTCTCAGCCCATTCCGCCAATTACGACGTATCAAACGTGACCTCCTTGCCGGCCTATGCCACATGGACGAACGGCGGCCCAACCACAAGCATCTACCAGGTTGCGCCTAACCCGTCGGGCTACAGGCCCGTTATAGCTAATTACTTACATGACCCAAATGACAAAGCTAATTTTGGCACTCAACGGGGTGGCGGTCGTGGTGGCGGTGGCGGTAGTGCAAACTATCCTGGTTTTACGAGCGTGAACGACGCCGCGAGGAACCTCGCGGAAGAGATGGCGTACGACGCAAGGAGTACGAACATATACGTCTACACGCTTGGCGAGGGCCCTGCACTGACCACGGCAAAAAGCTGGGGGCCCTCCGGGGTCGTCGGGGCTTTCGAAACAGGCGATGCCGTCCTCAAGAACATGGCCAACGACCCCACGGCAAGGACCTATAACTCGAAACAGCCGACCGGGGATTATGTCTATGCGGCGGATGATACGCAACTGCAGCAGGCCTTTGACGAGATAAGAAGCCAACTGCTCCGGCTGACGAGGTGAACTAAGGATATGATTTCGTTTATTAACGCGCTGCCTCCGCGTCCGGGTTTTGCCATATCATATAAGAATCGTAATTATGTCGGAATGCCGATTTGACGTTAATGACTATATCTGATATTTTATTATCGGAGGCACAATTATGAATATAAAATTTGGCGAAAGACTCATAAAAGCGGGAGTCGTTAATAAAAATCAGATAACTGCGGCCTTGCAAGAGCAGTCGCTAAGGGGGGGCAGCCTGGGCCTGAACCTGACCCGCCTTGGTTTCGCCACGGAAACGGACATAAATTCATTCATTGAACCGCTGCCGGCGCCGCCGGCGACCGCGGAGGCTACCGGCCTGCCCAAGGAGTTCCTCACCGAGCTCGCCCTGAAGCAGGTCTTCTACCTGGGTACCTTTACCATCCCTGAGCTATCCGAGAGGCTGAAGCTGCCCCACAACATCATAACCGGGATAGTCCAGGACATGAGGCAGAGCAAGTTCTGCGAAGTAAAAGGCGGCTCCGCGTATCAAAGCGTCACGTATTCGTTCTCCGTCACTACCGAAGGCAGGAACAGGGCGATGGAGCTGCTGGAGAAGAATTCGTACGTGGGGCCCGCGCCCGTGCCGCTTCAGGACTACTGGATGATGGCCGAGCGCAATACCGTGCGGAACGTCCGCCTGAGCCGGGCCGACATGGATCGGGCTTTTTCGCCTTACGTGGTACCGGAGCGGCTGTTTGACCAGTTCGGCGCGGCGGTGAATTCGGGCAAATCAATGTTTGTTTACGGGCCGGCGGGCAACGGGAAGACGGTCTTGGCCGAGGCCCTTGGGCGCGTCATGGAAGAGGTCGTATGCATTCCCCATGCGGTCGCCGTGGAGCGCGAGTTGATACGGGTTTGGGACCCTGTAAACCATCGGTCGGCGGATGACGGCGCCCACGGCAATTACGACCAGCGGTGGGTGCTGTGCAAGAGGCCCGTCGTCATGGTAGGCGGAGAGCTGACGCTTAAGATGCTCGACCTCGATTTCAACCCCATACATAAGTTCTACGAGGCCCCTCTTCAGATGAAGGCAAACGGCGGCGTCTTTATCATCGACGACTTTGGCCGCCAGATGATAAGGCCCCGGGACCTCTTGAACCGCTGGATAGTCCCGCTGGAGAGAAGAAGCGATTTCCTGACCCTGCACACGGGCAAAAAGTTCGAGATACCTTTCGACGAGCTTGTCATATTCGCCACGAACTTAGAACCCAAGGACCTGGTCGACGAGGCCTTCCTGCGGCGCATCCATTACAAAATACGGGTCGATCATCCTTCGAAGGAAGAGTTCAAGAAGATATTTGCCCGGGTGTGCGCGCAAAAAGGCATCGAATACTCGGATGGGGCCGTGGATTATCTCTTAAATGAGCGTTACGCCAAGACGGGCGTAAAATTAAGCGCCTGCCATCCGCGCGATATAATCGAGCAAATAATCGACATATCGAGATACAAGGGCTTAAAGCCTCTCCTGACTCCGGAGATTCTAGACGCGGTATGGAGTAATTATTTTATAGACCGATAAAAACGAATTTCTTGACTATCCTACCCGAAATTTAATATAATACAAGGGATTAGCCTTCTGGCTTCCGGTCCTCCGGCTATTTGCGTTTTTTCTTATTGTTTTTAGAGTATTATCCCGAGAAAGCCTGACCCTTAAGTGGAAAGAAAATTTAAAAGGCTCCTTGGCCTCCAGATTTTGACGTTGCAAGGATTAATCAAGCGGCCGCGGAGGCCGGCAGTTCCGGCAAACAGGTTGAAGAAGTCCTCATCGGAAAATTAAAAATCCCGAAGCACGAGGTCCTGCTCTCACTCTCCGAGTTCTACAACCTCCCGTTCATGGAATTCGACGAAAGTTCCGCCGTCCCGCGAGGCCTGCTCTGCATACTCGACTTCGGGCGTCTCAAGGAAGAACGCTGGTGCCCGCTGGACATCGACGGCGACGAAGCCGAAGTTGCGGCCTGCCAACCCGACGCCCCCGGCCTGGCCGAGGAGATTAAAAAAACCCTCGGCGTAAAACGGATCCGTTTCCACATCGCCCTTTACTCCGACCTGGTCAGGATAATCGAGAACAGCTGGAATATCAACCCCCGGTTCCAGCCGTCCGGCGGGAGGACGCCGCTTGCGAAGGTCAGGACGTTCCTGGCCAACAGGCGCTCGCTATATGCATGCTACAGGACCCAATACGCAAGAGGCCGCACCGGTTCCGCGTTCCTGCGCACGGGATTTTCTTTCATTGCGATAGGTTTTCTTCTCTTTCGTGTTTTGGCCTGGGACTTGCCGCCATGGCCGGCTCGGTCCTCATTGTCGCCGGCCTTGCCGCGGCCTGGGACGGTTTTAAACGGTACTCCGACAAGGAAGATAGGCCATAAGCGGATTGATTTTACTCCCACCAGTTCCACGTGGGGCACGACAGTCCTTGAAGCCTCCGGCGGCAGTGAACCCAGTTTCACCCGCACAGCCC
>CAVTDB010000022.1:0-18922 GCA_963733375.1 Nitrospirota bacterium
AAAAAGTCTACTCCAGATAGCCCTCGATGTCTCGAAGGAGGAGCGCCTCATCGCGGATTACCGCCAGAAGCTTATTGTCGTCCTCATATTGGGTGTCCTGCTATCAGCGGGCGCGGGCATAGCGATTGCCCGCCGGGGAATGCGCCCTTTGGAAGAAATCATCAAAACGGTCGAGCGCGTTTCGGCTTCGCAGCTTGATGAGCGGGTTGGCCGGGCTGGTTGGCCTCTGGAACTCAGGTCGCTCGCGACGGCCTTCGACGATATGCTGAGGCGGCTTGAAGAGTCGTTCGCCCGGCTCTCTCAGTTCTCCGCCGACCTGGCCCATGAGCTTCGAACCCCCATCAATAATTTAAGGGGCGAGGCGGAGGTCGCCTTATCGAGGGCAAGGGAGCCGGAGGAATACAGGCATGTCCTGGAATCGAGCCTCGAAGAGTATGGCAGGCTGTCAAGCATGATAGACGGGCTCCTGTTCCTTGCACGCGCGGAAAGCGCCAAGGCGACAATCACGCCGTCGGTCTTCGACGCGCGCAAGGCGTTGGATGCCGTTGTCCAATTCTATGACGCGCTGGCCGAGGAACAGGGCATAACGGTGACCTGCCGAGGCGATGCTTCGCTCGAAGCCGACCCGCTCCTGTTCAGGCGGGCGATAAGCAACATCCTGAGCAACGCCCTCCGATACGTCCCTTCCGGCGGCAAGGTTGATTTCCTGATAGTGCAGAAGAAAGGCCAGCCCGTGGACGTTATCGCCAGCGATACAGGCCCCGGCATAGCCCCGGAACACTTGCCCTACATTTTTGACCGGTTTTACCGGGCGGACCAGGCCAGGACCCAATCTTCTCAGGGGACCGGGCTTGGGCTTGCCATCGTGAAGTCCATCATGGAGCTTCATGGCGGTACTGTTGAAGTTCAAAGCCGGGTCGGGAAAGGGACCACGGTAACCCTCCGTTTCCCCGCCCGCCTTTTCTCAAAGACTTCATGACAAAATTGTAATCTTGCGGTAATGTTCCTGTCATGGGCCATTTGATATGCTATTTATAATGGAGTAGCGGCTTAGAGTGGTTACCACGGTGGGACGCCAACGCGCCCGCCGATTTTCATCAACAATGACTCGATAGGAGCATCATTAATGAAAGCATCGAAGAAGCTAATATCAACCTTTCTGGGTTTGGTTCTGACTGTGGCCGCGGCCAATGCGTTCGCCTATACGGGCCATGAGTTCGCCGGAGAGGCAAAAATCAGTCTGAAACAGGCACGGGCGATTGCCCTCAAGGCTCATCCCGGAAAAGTTACCGATGAGGAACTGGAAAAGGAGAAAGGTGGCAGCGGCCTGCGCTATTCCTTCGACATCCTGCACGGCAAGGTCACGCAGGAAGTTGGCGTGGACGCCAGAACTGGCAAACTACTGGAAAACGCACCGGAAGGGCCTAATGCGGACTAAGCGCTAAAGCGGAGAATGGCCCTTAATGCCTTGACGCGCCGGTACAACGATAATGAGAGAATGAGAGCCCCATGAACAATACTGCTGAACGTACCTTGAGCAAGGTTCCAGAAGTTACTTTGATCTTCTGGATCATCAAAATCGCTGCTACCACACTGGGTGAAACCGGTGGTGATACAGTGTCCATGTCGATGAATCTGGGTTACCTTGTTGGAACGGCCATTTTCGCGACAATCTTTCTAGTCGCCGTAGCTGCCCAAATTAAGGCAAAGGGCTTTCACCCATTCCTTTACTGGACAACCATCATCGCAACGACAACAGTCGGGACTACATTGGCGGATTATGCTGACCGCTCCCTTGGAATCGGCTATGCAGGGGGAGCCTCGCTGCTGTTTGCCCTTTTGATAGCCTCCTTGGCCATATGGTATCGTACGCTTGGCACGGTATCGGTCGATACCATCAGTTCTCCAAAGGCCGAGATGTTCTACTGGGTGACAATTATGTTTTCTCAAACATTAGGGACTGCGCTTGGTGACTGGACAGCCGGTACGGCCGGACTTGGTTATGGGGGAGGGGCTTTAGTATTTAGCGCCCTGCTGGCACTTGTTATTGCGGCGTATTACTGGACAAACATATCTCGTACCAAGTTGTTCTGGGCTGCGTTTATTCTCACGCGTCCACTTGGAGCTGTTGTCGGCGATTTTCTTGATAAACCGCTCAGTGCCGGCGGGCTGGCATTAAGTCGTTATTCTGCTTCGGCCGCTCTTTTTGCATTCATGCTGACCAGCATTTTAATTTTCAAACAAAGGGCGGCAGAAAGGGCTCATTGATGGTAAAAGTTCTAAGGCCAATTGCCGCCATAGAAAAATTAGGGACACACCCCAATATTTTTTCCTTCTCTTAATAGCTGTTCCTGTTTCTGTGGCCAACCCGTCATTTATTAATGCGTAACCATATATAAATGGCTTATTCGGCGAATTTTATTTTGCATCAGAAATAGCCCCTTTGGGCGGCATTTTGGGGCAATTTGAGGGGGTCCGGGAAGGGTTTTGGAGGCATGTTTTTTAAGGGGCTAAATCAGCTTTTTCCGCTTATTATAGAAAGGGTTACGTCCCATTTATAACGTCATGAAAAATCGGATTCTGGATTCTCTAACTATTTGAAACTTATGTACTTTTTTCTCGCCATTTCCCGGTTTTCCATGGCACGGCCAGCTTACAATCAAATTTATTTATATATTCTTACCCGGTTATCCGCACCGGGAGTTCGCCCATGAAGAAGATGTCGCCCAGGAAGGCACGGTAGGCCGCGTTCTGCATCGGCTCGCCCGGGTCGTATGCGGCGACAAGGAAGGAGACGTCGGGGAAATTTTTGAGGATATAAGGGCTCCCGAAGGAGACCACGGCGCAGTTCTTGTTTTTGACAGTCAACGCCCGCCCAAGCTCTAATAGCTCCGGCGAAAGCATCGACGAGCCCTTCCCGGCGGAAACCTTTGAGAAAATTGAGATTATCGTAAGGGCCGCGCCCTTCTGAAGCTTCACGGCCTCCGCCTTCATCACGCCAAGTTTCGGCTTCGTCACGAACAGGTTCTTAACGTTCTTGTGCCTTGCCAAGGCGCTCCGAAGAGCCCGCCCCGCCTTCTGGTCCCCGTCGTCCTCCAGGACGATATGCGCAATAAGTCCCTTTACTTCCCGGAGCTTAGGGAACGCGCCCGCCGCCTTTACCAGAGTCAGCGCGCGCGATGCCATCTCGTCCGCAGTACGCGAATTATCATCCAGCCGCTGGGCCACCTGCTTGTCGGATAGCTTTACGGCCTGGCAATAGCGCGTCTTGGCTTTCGTCAGCCGCGCCGCGGACATAAACACCTCTTCCTTCGTTACCGCCTTCTCCTTCGCCAGTTCTTCCAGCATTGTCAGGAACTTAAACGGCTCGTCCGGATGAAGTAATATATCAGCCCCGGCCTTTATCGCCAGCCGCGCCGCCTCTTTCGGCGGATAGTGGTGCGTAAGAGCGCCCATGTTCAGCGAGTCCGTCAGGACCAGGCCCTCGAAACCGGCGCGGTTCCTAAGATACCGCCGGATTATGGTCTGGGACAGCGACGCGGGATATACAGGGTCTAAGGCCATCGCCTTTAAATGGGCCATCATAATCATCTCCGCGCCCGCCATCACCGCGCGGCGGAACGGGAACATATCTTCTTCTTCAAGGCTTTCCCTGTCCTTGTCCAGCACGGGCAGGGAAGTATGCGAATCCACCTGGCTGTCTCCATGCCCGGGGAAATGCTTGCCGCAGGACATTACCGGGACAGGCGAACCTTGCAGCCCCTTGACGTAACGCTCTCCAAGGCCGGCTACCACTTGCGGCTCGTCGGAGAACGCGCGTGTGCTGATAATTGGATTTAACGGGTTGGAATTCACGTCCAGCACCGGCGTGAGTATCGCCTGCACCCCTGCCGCGCGCGCCTCGTACGCCATCCCGTCCAGCATCTCGGCAAGGACCGCGAGCCCCTCCCCGGAGACCAGGTCCGTCGCCGCCGCGACAGCCATCTGGCACGGGAACACCGTCGCGCCCTTGAGCTGCTGGCCCGCGCCCTTTTCCATGTCGGACATGATAAGTAACGGGATTTTCGCCTTCGCCTGGAGTTTCGGCAGGGCCTGCCGGACCTCCCAGAAATCCCCGCCGAACAGGATGAAGCCGCCGACTCCGGCGTCGATAAGCTTTATCACGTCCTTCAGGTACTCCTTGTCGCCAAGCCTTTCCCCATCCAGCCTGGGGATAACGCGCTGGAACAGCATCTTCTGGACAGTGAGGCCTTTCAGGTCGAAGCTCATTTATTCTTTACCTCTCGAAGGGTCAGCAGCCGGATCAACCGGCCTTCACAAGGCTAATCTTCCCAAGGATCGCCTCCCGCCGCGCCCCGGTCGCTGACGGGACATTGGAAGGCTTGCCGGATATGGTCTCGTTTGCCAGTACCGCGAACGCCAACGACTCCCGCGCCTGCGACGGTATGCCCGCGCTATCCGTAAATTCCACCGGGAGGCTGCCGAACCTCTCCCTGAGGAGCTTTACAAGGAACTTGTTCTTCGCCCCGCCGCCGGCAAGGAGTACCCGGTCGATGCAATACCTCGGAAATACGAATTTTTTATACGCGCGAAAGACGCTTTCGGCGGTGAGAGCCGTAAGCGTGCAGATAATATCTTCCTCTTTCTCCCGCCGGTACTTTTTCAGCAACTCTTCAGCTAAAATAGCGCCGAACTGCTCCCGCCCGGTTGATTTGGGCGGTTTTTTAGCGTAATAGGGCGTGCGCATCAAATTTTGGAGCATTGCAGCAACCACTCTCCCCACTGGATGCTATTTTACCATCTTTATCATAAGTAAGCTTACCACCGCTTATAATTTTCACCGTCTCGTCGATTAAAGAGCAACCGGGGCCGGTATCGAAACCTATGACATCTTCCAGGCGTTCCGGGACGACCGTCACATTGGATATGCCGCCGATGTTCTGGACGGCAAAAGTCTTGCCGGGCTTACGGAAAAGCACCCAATCCGCATACGGGACCAGCGGCGCCCCCTGCCCCCCCGCGGCGATGTCCGCCGGGCGGAAATCGGAAACGGTAATAATCCCGGTACGTGCGGCGATTACCGCCCCATCGCCGATCTGCAAAGTCGAGCCCGGGCGGCCTGGGCCTCCCGGGATATGATAGACCGTCTGGCCGTGCGAGCCTATTAAATAAACATCTTCCCGCTTTAGCCCCGCCTCGCGGATGGCCTTAAGCGCGGCCTTCGCAAAGAACTCGCCCAGCTCAAAATTTAACTTGCATATATCCTCGGCCGTTCCAGTAAAGGCATTTGAAACTTTATCCCGGAGCACCTTCGGGTACGGGGTGCGAGAAACCTTTAATAATTCAACCCTTGACCTTATACCGGAGCCGGAAATCCTTGCAACGGCGGCGTCCACGCCGTCGTGCGAGGTGCCGGACATTAAACCTATAACTATTTTATATTTCAATTAAAAGTCGCGTCCTTTCTTGAAAGAAAGGTCGCCCCAAAGAACTTTTGGACTGTAACCCCGGTTTTATTTTGCTACTTTTCTTTTTTCCAAAAGAAAAGTAAGGACTTAAAGCTTTGCAGCTTCCTTAAGCTTTTCAAACTCATCCGCGCCAAACGGCATCATCTTCCGAAACTCAGGGTCCAGCGCTTCCGCTGGGCGGAAGTTCTGCAAGATTAATCTATGTCCTTGAATTTCCTGCCTAATCCGCCTGACGGAGTTTTCGTCGTGCAGGACGGGGACCACCGTAGTCCGAAAATATACCTCGGCCTTTGGCGGACAGCAGCAAATTTATGCTTTCTTTTATTGCACTTATGTCGATTTCCCTGCCCGCCGCCCGTGAATATTCTTCAGGCGTCAGAGGCGCTTTAATATCCATCGCGAACGCCGAGACGAGGTTATTTTTTAGCGCCTTTTCAAGGAGTTCCGGTTTAGAGCCGTTGGTGTCCAGCTTGACCGGGACCCCCATGAGGCTGAACTGTTCAAGCAGCTCAAAAAAACCTTTGGAAACAGTGGGTTCTCCGCCAGTTACGACGACGCCGTCAATGAAGCCGGCGTTTGCCTCTATCTCTTCCATGACCCCATCCAACGAAAAATCCTCGAAATCTTCAGGACTTAGGATAAGTCCCGAGTTGTGGCAGAACGGGCAGCGGAAGTTGCAGGACGGCAGGAACACGACCGACGCCACCTTGCGCGGCCAGTCGATAAATGAAGCCTCGATAAAGCCTTTTATAGAGGTATTGGCTGCCATTGAAGCGCATTATACATACTTTTATGCGTTTATCAAATAATTTTGATTAAAAGGGATGCGGACAATGGAAAATTACTTCGTAGGGGCGACGCCCCGTCGCGCCGTCTTGACAAATCCCGCGTCTGAGTTAGATTGAAATGGTGCATAAAATTATGGCCGCTTGAAGAAAGGACTCTCAAATGAGCTACATTAAATTCGGCAAAGACAACTCCGGAGAGATAGCTATCTACTACAAGGATTGGGGCAAGGGGCAGCCGGTCGTATTCTGCCACGGCTGGCCGCTATCCGCGGACGCATGGGAAGACCAGATGCTCTTTCTTAGCCAGCGCGGCTACCGGGTCATAGCCCATGACAGGCGCGGCCATGGCCGCTCCAGCCAGGCCTGGAACGGCAACGACATGGACACATTCGCCGACGACCTGGCAAAGCTGATCGAGACGCTCAACCTGAAGGATATAGTACTCGTCGGCCATTCCACCGGCGGCGGGGAAATCGCCCGGTATATCGGCAGACACGGCACCAAGCGCGTGGCAAAGGCCGTGCTGGTCAGCGCGGTGCCTCCGCTTATGCTGAAGACGCCGCAAATCCCGGCGGCCTGCCGATAGAGGTGTTCGACAAGATACGCGCCGCCATCCTCGCCGACCGGGCGCAGTTATTCAAGGATATAACCGGCCCGTTTTACGGCGCGAACAGGTTAGGCGCGAAGGTATCGCAGGGGCTAAAGGACTGGTTCTGGCTCCAGGGGATGCAGGCGGGTCTCAATGCCGTATACGACTGCGTCAAGGCGTTCTCCGAGACGGACTTCACCGGAGACTTAAAGAAGTTCGACGTGCCCACACTGATAATCCACGGCGACGCCGACCAGATCGTACCGATAGGCGCCTCGGCCTTGCTCGTGTCAAAACTGGTTAAGAATGCGCAGCTGGAGGTCTACAAAGGCGCGCCGCATGGCCTGCCATCGACTCATAAGGACCAGTTCAACAAGGACCTGCTGGAGTTCATCGAACAGAAGGCGCAGAAAAAGGCTGCCGCATAAAGGAAGCGGGAATCCAGCGGCTTTTTTTCCCTCTATAGGGGGTGCAATTCATGCGCCCCCTGTAGCGGTCTGCTGGTAAGCAAATCGCCAAAAAAATTTACCCGCAAATCCCCTATGCGCACAACGCCGTGCCCTTAATTTATGTTATATTCTTTTTGAAGGGAGGGGGGCGGTAAAAATGAGCATCCGGACCGAGAGCTTCGACGACGCGAGGGAGGCCATCGCATTCCTGGAGGACCTCGCATACGCCAAACGCGACTATATCTTCCGCGGGCACACGGACAGCCGCCACCTGCTGGAGACGTCGCTTTCGCGGTTTAAGATAATCCCGTACGACCAGTGGGGGACCCACATCGACGGCCTCATAAACGATTTCCGGGTCGGCCTTGCGAAAATAGGCATCGTGCCGTTCGATTCCAGCGACCGCCACACCTGGCTTGAGTACGCGCGCCACCACGGAGTGCCCACGCCCTGCCTCGACTTCACGTACTCGCCGTACATCGCGCTTTTTTTCGCGTTCAATAACGAGTTGGAAGGGATACGCTACTATAAGGAAATCTAGGGCAACGAGGTCGTCGTCTATGCGCTGAACGTGCGCGAGCTTGCGGGCGCCTGGGCGCGCTCTATTTCCGATTCGAACGCGGGTACGGAAGAATATAACCGGACCGTGCGGGATTTCCTGTATCCGCTCCGCACGCTGTTCAAGCACTCCTTCCCCACCGGCATACTCCAGTTCATCCCCTATCCCAGCAAGCTGAACAAGCGTATGCAGAGGCAGCAGGGCGCCCTGTTGTACGACACGCTGGACTACCGCAAAATGGGATATGACGGGTTTGAGGAGTTCATCGGGGGGATAAAAGAAGGTAACGGCGAGGCGGCGCTGATAAAGATGCGCATCTCAAAGCAATGCCTGCCGCGGATACTGGAACGCCTGGAACTGATGGGGATCACCGGCGGGATGCTTTACCAGGACGCGGACGGCGTGGCCATGGACGTGATAAACAGCTACTACTATAACCCCAAGACGGGATACTTAAGGGATATATTCTTTCCGGGATAGCCTTGAACACTGGGGCTTACTTAAGCACGTACTGTTCGTCCCAGAATCCTTCGTCCTGGAGTTCTTTTACCGCCAACCCGAAAGCATTAAGCCTGTCAGGGGTATTCCCATATTTACCGCGCAAAAGCCTCCAGGGGGCCGGTTGACCTTTTTGAAGCCTCAATACCTTGCATTCCCTTTTTATTTCTTTTTTAATTTGCTGGGCGGTAACCATGTCTTTAGGATTTTTCTCCTTTATTAAAGGGCCACTTTTTCTATTATATAGATTTGTTTATGAAACTCAAGCGGTTTAACCCGGTTTACGATAAAAACATAAACTCCTCCGGCTCCCGGTATCCTTCAAGCCGCAGATAATCGCGTATCTGCTCTCTGGCCCCTTTTATCCCCACCGCGCAGAGCACCGGGACTCCGCTTATGATGTCGGCAGGCCAGACGACAGGTATGCCGTCGCCGGGCGACTGGCCGCCGCAGGCGCGGCCGCCGACTTTTTTCTTGTCGATGTCGATGAACTGAAGCACCCGGAACCCGCTTCTGATGAGGAGCTTTGCCCAGGTCTTGCCGTCCGGGCCGGAGCCCCAGACCTGCACGTCGCTGACCCCTTTCAGCCGCCACTCCTTAAGGAAATGGGCCTTTAAGGCCCGGAAATTTTCGGCGGAATACACGCCGCTTCTTCTGGACAGCCTGTCTTCTGTGTCGCGCCAGAAAAGGAGCGTCTCGGAAAGCTTCGCCATGCCCTTTCCGGCGGCTGCGAACCGGAGCCAGAGGTCGTAGTCCTCCGGCCAGCCCATATCGCGGTATCCGCCGAGCGAGAGGAAGTCCTCGCGCCTAAACATCACCGAGGGATGGGCGAACGGGGACTCTACGAAAAGATCTCTGTTTATTTCTTCCGGGGAGACTACCGAGTTCAGCCACCGCTCGTAATGGAGCATGCCGTCTTTCAGGGCGCGCCTGGGGAACTTCTTGACCCGGGAACCCAGGAGGGCGCAGTCCGGATTATTCTCCATATGGGCAAGCTGTAATTCCAGCCGGCGTGGGGAGCAGACGTCGTCCGCGTCCATCCGGGCAATGTACGGCGCCGCCGCAATAGCGATGCCGGCGTTCAATGCGCCGACTATCCCTGTCGGCGGAAGGGAAATTATTTTAACCCGCTTGTCTTGAGGAACGGACAGTTTGAGGCGGCACATGCCGCCGCCGCCGTCGTCGACGATGATCAGCTCGAAATCCCGCATCGTCTGCATCAGTACGCTTTTGACCGCCGGGGCCAAGGTCTCGCCGGCGTTTTTTACGGGCATGACTACCGAGACTTTGGGGGCCATATCAGAGGCCCTTTGCCCGAGGCGAATCCAGGCTTGCTTCGAGGCGGGTCAAGCCGCTTTTTCCTGAGTAATCTGAGGCCGTAGAGCATGAAGATTAACGCGAAGCCAATGGTGATCAAGTGGGTCGCGAAGCCGGTGGCGATGGCGTCGCCCTTCGGCACGCCGAGCGCGACCAGGAGCAGGGTCCAGAAAGACTCCATCGTCCCGAAGCCGCCGGGGCTGTGGATCGGCAGGTTGGCGAAAATGGAGAACGAGGTGGTGATGAACGTCATCTCGAGCAGGGTGAGCTTCAGCCCGATGCCCCAGTATAAAACGTAGCTCGACCCGTAAAGCATAACCCATATGAGGAGCGTCGTCAGAAGCGACATGACGAGCGTCTTTTTCGAGCGGATGATCTCCGCGCCCTTGAAGACCTTCTTCACGTTCTGGGCGAATATGCCGGACGCCAGCGGCCCTTCCTTGAAGAAAGCGGGAAGGGCGGCGTATATCTCGCGGGAGCGGCCCAGCAGGACAAACGATGCGGCGGTCATGAAAAAAAGCCCGCCCGCCCACGGGAGGAGCTCTCTGAAGAACGCCGGGACGTGCGGGAGCGTGCTGAACGATATGAAGAAAAGCGAAACCACCACTATGAAGTCCAGCGCCTTGGCCAATACCAGCACCGCCGCGCCCAGCGGGTATTCCAGGTCGTATTCCTTTTTCAGGAGGAACATGAGCGAGAATTCGCCGGAGCGAAGCGGCAGGAAACCGACTGCGGCCGTCTGCACGGAGACGATGGAGAAAAGTCCGCCAAGAGGCGCTTTATCCCTGAGGAGCACTTTAAAACGCAACGCGCGTGAAAAATGCCCCAGGATGAAAAGGGTGAACGAGCCGAGCAGATAAAGCGGAGGGACCCGGAGTATGGCGAAGAAGACCTGCCGGACGTCTATCTGGCGCACGAGGTAAAAGACGAGCACGACGGAGATAAGGACGAGGACCGCCTTCTTCAACATCAGTTCTCGTCCTTCGCGTCTATTTTCGCGTCTATTTTCGCGTCTATCTCTGCATCCGGCTCAGCGTCCGGCTTAGCGTCCGGCTTTTCCTCGTACTTGATATACGACAGCGGAGAGTTCTCTCCCAGGAAGCAGCCCACCGGATCTCTCTTTTATGATGAGGACGACAGTCTCGACATCATAGTACCGGCCGTATTTCTGCCACCGGCCCTGGGGCGGCATCCATGACAACTGCCAGAGATGGTCGCCGTCGATGAAGCTCACTTTCGCAACCGGCGTCTTTGTCCAATCGCCGCCGTCCTTCGGGCGGGAGTCGTATAAATAAAACGCGTATTTATCACTCTCGACGACATATTTCTGCCTGCCCGGCTCAAGCGGCGGGAAAGCCTCTTCCAGGTCGCGCACGACCCGCTCTGCCATCAGTCTTTTTCGTCTATCCTGCATATCACCTCATAAACTAAATTTTTTCATCGGGTTCCTCCGGCGCGTGACGACCGTGCGGATATTTTATTTCAATAGCCGGACAAAAGCAAAGGTATTCAAACTAAAAGCGACATCGATTGCAATTTCTGATATAATTTAATACCTTCCGATAAAGTAAAAAAGCCCCGGCGGACATTTCCACCGGGGCGTAAGATAATCAATGATTTCGGGCCTTGCTTTTATTATGCCCTTACCACGTTAGAAGCCTGCGGGCCTTTCGGTCCTTCGGTTATTTCGAACTCGACCTCCTGGCCTTCCTTGAGGGTTTTGTACCCGTCCATGTTGATGGCCGAGAAATGGACAAATACGTCCTTGCCTGAATCCTGCTCGATAAACCCGTACCCCTTGCTGTCGTTGAACCATTTCACTTTCCCTATCACGTCCGTTCCTCCTTCTCTGACTTCAGGCCTTAAGGCTTAAGTGAGTCTCATCCCAACCTAACGCCTCTGCCCGCCGTCCTTGCCCCCGGTTTCGCCCGGAGTCTTGCTAGTAAAACGCCGCACAACTGAATATGCGGCACCTCGAATGTTTCCTAATGCTCCCTCAACTGCCGCTTCGGCCCGTGAGTTGAGCTTATATGGTTAATTTATCAGGGGTTTTTAGGGCTGTCAATAGCCCCAAAGGATTAAATATTGGATGTAACTGATTGATTTTAAACAGGTAAAAAGGATTTTTTTATTATTTTTAAAATTATTTCTGGAAGACTTCGCGCTCTTTGCCGCCCTCTTTCTTCGGGCCGACAATGCCGTCGTCTTCCATCATCTCTATCATCCTGGCCGCCGTGGGATAGCCTATCCTCATCCGCCTCTGAAGCATCGAGGCCGATGCCTTGCCCGCGTCCATCACAAGCTGGACGGCCTGCAGATATTTCGCGTCCCTGGCGTCCTCGTCGGACAGTTCCCCGGAACCTTTCTTTGCATCAAAGGCCGGGGCTGTTATGGCGGAGAAGGCGTCGTATTTGGGTTTGGCCTGTTTTTTCAGGAAATCCACCACCCGCTTTATCTCCTCTTCGGACACGTAGGAGCCGTGGATCCGGGTTAATTTTGAAGTACCCGGAGGAAGAAATAACATATCTCCCTTGCCGAGCAACGCCTCCGCGCCGTTGGCGTCGAGTATTGTGCGGGAGTCCGTCTTGGACGATACCTGGAACGACATCCTGGCCGGGAAGTTCGCCTTGATGACGCCGGTCAGGACATCCACCGAGGGCCTCTGGGTGGCGAGCAGCAAATGTATTCCGGACGCCCGCGCCATCTGCGCCAGGCGGGCAATCGAGTCTTCGACCTCCTTTGCCGCCACCATCATCAGGTCCGCAAGCTCGTCTATTATTACGACTATATAGGGGATGGTCCCGTCCTCGTTTATCACCGCCTCCCGCCTCGGCTCATGCTCCTCGGTGTCCACGCCGAGGCGCGGGTGCTTTTTCTCTTCGAGCGCCTTCTGGTTGAAGCCCTCGATATTGCGCACGCCCTTCTCGGCAAGCAGTTTGTAACGCTCCTCCATAACGACCACCACCCGCCGAAGCGACGCCGCCGCCCGCCGCGGCTCGGTTATAACCGGCTCTAACAGGTGCGGGATGCCGTCATAGACGGACAGCTCCAGGCGCTTCGGGTCCACCATCAGGAGACGGAGGTCGCGCGGCTTTGCGGACATAAGCAGGCTTACGGTCATCGTGTTTATGGCCACGGACTTGCCGGAGCCTGTCGCTCCCGCCACTAACAGGTGGGGCATCTTGCCCAGGTCGGACGCCATCGGGTTTCCGTATATGTCTTTTCCTAGCGCCAGGTTCAGGGGCGTTTTGTGCTTTAGAAACTCCGGCGAGGACATTATTTCCTTAACGAAGACCTCTTCCCGGACGTTATTCGGGATCTCGACGCCCACCGCCGCCTTGCCGGGCAGAGGCGCGACAATCCGCACGGATTCGGCGCGCATGGCAAGCGCCAGGTCGTCCGAGAGGGTCGAGATCCGGTTCACCTTCACACCCGGCGCCGGCTCGAACTCGTACATCGTAATTACCGGCCCGGGGTTCACCTGGACCACCTTCCCCTCCACGCCGAAGTCCGCGAGTTTCTTCTCCAGGATGGACGAGTTCATAATGAGCGAGTCCTTGTCGGCGCGCTTCCTGCCGGCTGGCGGGTCGTTCAAGAGGCTTAAGGGCGGGAGGGCGTAGTCCCTGTCCGCGCCGGTAAACGGCAGGGCCTCCTGCATCCGCTCCGGTGCGGGGTTCATGGCCGGGCGCGGCTCTTTGGGCACCATTATTTCCGGCGGCGGCACGGGCTCGGCCCCTTCGAGCTTTTCCAGCGTCTCCCGTTTTATTTTCCTCTCCGCGCGCATGGCATAAACTGTCCGGACTTTATCACTGGTAACGATTATCCAGGACTTTATTCCAACGATGATGGACATCAGGGAGACGGTCGTGGAGAGGACCAGCGCACAGAGAAGGACGGTAACTGTCAGGATATATGAGCCTGCCCTGCCGAAGAAGTCCAGCATCCTGGCCGTGGCGGCATCCCCTATCCATCCTCCCGCGCGGATGTCCCCGAAGTAGAGGTAGTCGTACCTGAGCCTGAGAAGCGAAGAAAGGGAGACGATGACTAAAAGCCCGCCCAGGACTTTTATAACCCTGTAGCGGCGCTCCTTCTGCATGAAGCGGTTAATGCCGTAGATTAAGGTGTAGAAAGGGATGAGGAATGCGCCGCCGCCGAACAGCTGAAAAGAATAATCGGCAATGTGCGCGCCGAAGCGGCCGATAAGGTTGTGGACGGATTTTTGGCCCGCGTATGAGCCCCAGGAAGTGTCGAACCGGCTGTAGGAGAAAAGGGACAGGCCTATAACGAGCGCGGCGGCGATTCCCATGATGCCGAACAGCTCGCCCCTTCTCGTGTCCCTCCCGGCTTTATTCGCGCTTCTCCCAGCCATACGCCCTCCTCTACTGGCTGAGATAAGATAATATAAATCGGAGAAATAATATCGGTAAAATAATCAATCAAAACCAATCGGGGAGGCTTCCCGGAATGCTCTGCCTCGACAGCTCCTGCAACACCATGCCCGCCGCCGTCTCCTTATTGACGCACGGGTTCATCCTGCTAAACTATATTTAGCGGGCATGTTCGATTACCCTTGGAACGATACATCATGCCCAGCGGCGGTCGTATAACCAAACTCTTCCCGTTCCTTAGCTGGTGGCCGGAGCTTGGCAGGAGGACATTCAAGTCGGACCTCATCGCGGACTAACCGGCGCGGTGATTGTCCTGCCTCAGGGCGTGGCCTTCGCAATCATCGCGGGGCGCCCCCCCCAGTATGGCCTTTACTCCGCCATTGTCCCGGCAATCTCGCCGCGCTCTTTGGCTCGTCCCGCCACCTGATATCCGGGCCGACCACCGCCATATCGCTAGTGATATTCTCCACCATAAGCGGGTTTGCGGAGCCCGGAAGCGGAGACTATATCCAGATGGTCCTGACGCTCACCTTCCTATCGGGGGTGGTGCAGCTAGCGCTTGGCGCGGTGAAGCTCGGAGCGCTGGTCAACTTCATCTCCCACTCGGTCGTCGTCGGGTTCACGGCCGGGGCCGCGATACTCATTGGCACGAGCCAGATAGGCGGGATGCTGGGGGTTGGTGCCCAAGGGCCACTCCTTCATCCGCACATGGCAGGCGTTGTTCACGCTCATTGCGGAGGCAAACCCCTACGTAATCGCCATAGCCGCCGCGAGCTTATCCCGCGGGTCTCCTCAGGCTTTATACGCCGAAGCTGCCGGCATGCTTGTCGCTATGGTTCTCGGGAGCGTGTTGTCTCTGTTTCTCAACGGGGCCTCCCACGGCGTAAAGCTCGTCGGGCCGCTGCCGTCCAGCCTGCCGCCGCTTTCATCCCGGAACTGTCGCTCCGCTCGATGCGCCTTATTCCAGGCGCGCTCGCAGTCGCCATGCTGGGCCTTGTCGAGGCGGTGTCGATAGCACGCTCGGTCGCAACACGCTCCGGGCAGCGCATCGACAACAACCAGGAATTCATCGGGCAGGGGCTATCCAAATCCGTCGGCAACTTCTTCTCCAGTTATGCCGCCTCCGGCTCGTTCACCCGCACCGGTGTGAACACCTCCGCCGGCGCCAAGACGCCGATGTCAGCCGTGTTCGCCGCATTGTCACTCATGGCGATGCTCCTTTTCATAGCCCCGCTGACTGCCTACCTGCCTATTGGCGCAATGGCGGGCATACTGGTTTTGGTCGCGTACAACCTAATTGACGTACACCACATAAAGACCATCGTGCGGACCAGTAGGCGCGAGGCGGTGGTGATGGTTGTGACGTTTCTGTCCACGCTGTTCGTCGAACTCGAATTTGCTATATACATAGGCGTACTGTTGTCCCTGATGCTCTATCTCAACCGCACCTCGCAACCGCACTTCGTCACGCTCGTGCCGGACCCCGAGGCGGAGCGGCGCAGCTTCAGGAACGTGGAATACCACCCACGCCGGAATCCCCAGTTCAAGTCCTGCGGGTGGGGCTCTCTCTTCTTCGGCGCGGTGAACCACATGGCGGAAAAGATAGCCCGTCAGGCGCGAGTCCCCGGAGCAATGCCTCCTGCTTGTAGTCGCAACCGGCATAAACTTCATAGACTTCGCGGGTTGTGAGATGCTCGCGGCTGAGGCGCACCGGCTGATCTGGGGAAAGCCTTAACTGTGCAACCTTAAGCAACGTCCGGGAGGTATTGGAGCGGGGCGGTTACATTGAGCAGTAGGCGAGGAGAATATATTCCACAGCAAAACCGAGGCGCTTAAAGAGATAGTACAGCGGCTCGACCCGGAGCGATGCAGGCTGTGCACCTTCAGAATATTCCATGAATGCGGAGAGAGGCCGAGAGAAATGTAAGGAGATACGCCAGAACAAGCTGAGGAAGCTTGAAAACGAGGATAAAAAGGCAGTCGGCCTGGAGGGGGCATCTCAGGCAGACTGCCTTTTCTATCTTATCTATTTTGCGTTGCGCTCTAAGAGCCCATCAGAGTTTTTCGCCACGGGATTTCTCTACCTTCGTCACCTTTTTTGCATAGCAATTCTTCACCCTTCGTCATGCAGGTCACCTCGACCTTGTCCCCGGCCTTGACTTTCTTGCTTTGCATCTCCTTTATCTTGAAGGTCGTGTCCTTGCCGTCCTCGCCGGTCAACACCATCTCGCCCTTTTTGTGGTCTATTGACTTAAGCGTGCCGGTGACCTTATGAATGCCCTCGAGCCCGCAATTTTTCTTGGCGGCACAGGGGTTCTTAGGGGTAACGGGCGCCGGCTTCACGGTTTCGGCGGCAAAGGCGCCCCCGGTAAATACGACAAACGTCAGCACAGACAGGATGGCAACCAGATATTTCCTCATACGCACCTCCTTGTTATCGCCTCGTATATAGTGCCCCACCTTGCGCTTTGACTTCAATTATAGCATGGTTAACAAGAACCGACCTCGGGGGTGTGGCGTTAAGTCCACAAAAAAGAATTTTGTTGGTAATCAGCGCACAGCCTATGTTGCACTGGCAGGACTGGTGGTGTCGCCTGAGTGCGCCTCTATGTCTCTCTTCGTACCCGGCTGTCTGCCGGTTATAATCTGTGACATATATGCTGATAACAAACCACCCACGCCGTCCCCGCCCTGCACAAGAAGGTCAGGGGTTATCTTTATATTGCCAGCTGAAATCTGCTTGGCTATCTCTATGGAAGTAACAGCCTGCTGGCCGAGGGCCTTGTTCTGCAACTCGTATGCCTCGGCGGTGGATTTGCCCACAGCCAGTATCCTGGTCGCCTCCGCTTCGCCTTTAGCCTTTATCCCGGCAGCCTCGCCCTGGGCCTTCAACCTTATGCTTTCCCCTTCGCCTTCCGCGTTCTTTATGGCCATCTGTTTGTTCTGCTCGGCTACCTTGACGCCTATCTCGGCCGTGACGAGCGCGGTCTGCTGGTTGGCCTCGGCCCGGGTCTTTTCGGTCGCTATGCGCGTCTGCTCGGCCTGTTGCTCCGCCTCGTACATTGCGCGCTGCTGTTCGGCGATTATCTTCTTGGTTTGCGTGTCCATGAGTTCCTGCGGCAGGTTTATCTGGCATATAAGCACGGACACGCACTCCACGTGGTACTTAGCAAGCTCAAGTTTGGTGCGCTCCTCGGCCTTCCGCTGCTCCTCCTGGCGGTCTTGCATGAAGTTCATCGCGGACGTGGAAGATGCCTGGTTGCGGAAACTCGAATCTATCATAGGATGTATGACATGCAGTATCAGGTTGTCAATCGAGCCTATCTTTGAGACCATGTATGGCGCCTGGTCTGGGCGGACCCTCACCACCACTTTGACCGAGACGTCTATCGGGAACCCGTCTTTCGATATTACCTTGAGAGGGTCGAACCGGGTCTCTTGCGAATTGTCCCAGTCTATGGTGATGTTGGTTGTGTCCAGGATGTAGGCTATGTATGCCCGCCTGTTCAAGTAGTACCTCCCGGGGCCGGCCACCTCCTGCTGTATGCCCCGAAATCCCTTGGGCACTACATAGCGCTCGAAGCCCTTACGTAGACGAGTCTCTATCTTCTCCGCAGTCTCATCGCTGATCTGCTCGTCTTCTACCCGTACTTCAGCAGTTTCTGCTATCGCGGTTGGCTCTGCCCCGACGTTCGATACTAAGACAGCGACCTGCCCCCGCTCTATCACTGCCACGTCATCAAGCTCTATTTTGAACATCAGCGGGTTGATGTAATAGGTGCCGGGTCTCAGCACATCGTACTGCGGACCTCTCTCGCCTCCCTCGGCCAGAAAACTTGACGCATCCTGGTAATCGTTATGATTTTTCACAGACTTCGCCACGTACTCGCTTTCCGGCAGGGGGTCGCCGTCAAGGGCTGTTACAAGCCCGACCTTGTTGGCGGGTATTATGGTGGCATCATAGACCTCGACCTTGAAGAGGGCGGTGTTTATACGATAAGTGCCGGGCAGGAGGATGTCAATCTGCGGGCCTTTCTGCCCTTGATTGTTCAGGAAGGCCTGTCCGTCCTCGAATTTCGAGTGCCCTTCGACATGCTTGGCGAGCAGCCTGCCCACCGGTATAGGCTGCCCGTCCATTGAGGTCACCAGCCCTACCTTACCCTTGTCTATAATTATCGCGTTGCCCTTTATCATTTTGAAGAGGACAGGGTTGATCCTGTAAGTACCAGGCGGCAGCATCTGTATTTGTGGCCCCTTCTCGCCCCCGTGGGCCAGGAAGGCCTCTCCGTCCTGAAACGAGTTATGCCCCTCGACTACCCTGGCGAATATCTTTCCCGGAGGCACGGGGTTGCCGTCAATTGACTCCATCAGCCCTACCTCCAACTCGCCGATGGAGGTAAACGGGTACTTCGCCGCGTGGTACAGGAAAGGGATAAGGACGTGAAGGCCCGGACCCAGGGTCTTCGCCTGGATGCCTACCTCGCCTTCCATGGCCACGACGCGCCCCTGCGGCATGCCCCGTCCGATGTATCTCCTCTCCAGAACCACCAATTCCCTGCCGCCGACAATGACAACGGACATATAAATCAGGAATAATGCCGCAAGGCTGATTATTGCGTAAACCGCATATACAAAATACGTTTCCATATTTATCCCCTTTTATCGATCCTGATGACCAAAAAAACTTTTTTTTGATAGAACTTGGTTCTTGACAGCGTAAGACTACATCAAGTTAAGGTATCGGTCAATAATAATTCCTTATTTCCGGGGCAAGCCTCAAAGGCGCATCCCGCCGGCTTCAGCTTCACGCAGCGCAAATTACAGCCGCTTAATGAATTCCTTAATCGTCCGCGATGAGTATTTTCG
>CAVTDB010000023.1:0-6837 GCA_963733375.1 Nitrospirota bacterium
GGGGCCAAGGGGCCGAAGGGGCAGGTATCAGAGGCCAGGAGCAGGTGTCAGAGGCCTTGAGGTTAAAGGGCCAGGGAACGGGAAAATTCTTTGCCTCTGCCGACCCCCCGACGGCTGACCCCTGAAATCAATCAATACGCCGCTATCGCCGCGGTGGCCGGTGAAAGGTTCACGCCCGAAACCGCCGTCCCCAGGTTTTTCCCCTGGTCGGCCAGCCTCCCCAGGATAACCGAATACTCCGGCTCTTTTGCCTTAAGTACCCTGGGGTAGCCGCCCTTTCCGATCAGTACCGGTATCACGCTGACTTCCACTGGTTCGTTGCTCCCGTCCTTATAGGTTATCTTCGCTATGACGCTCTCGTCGCCGGGCGGGTTTGCATCGAACTGGAAGTTCCCCAGGCTGTAGAAAATCGGTTTGCCTTTGTAGAACTCCACCCCCTGCACCCTGTGCGGATGCGCCCGGATTATGAGGTCCGCGCCGGCGTCAATCAGATTCCGGGCGATATCCTTCTGCCGCTGTGTCGGCGAATAAGCGGCCTCCACTCCCCAGTGCAGCATGAGGACCAGCACGTCGTCCGGGTAGTCCTTTCGCGCCGCCGTGACCTCGGAAAAAAGCTCTCCCTCGTCCTTCATGGAGAATATGCCGGGCTTCATGGGGGTCGCCTCGTAATTAAGCGGCACTACGTCCGAGGCGGATATGACGACAAACTTCCTCGTCCCCGACTCTATCACCGCCGGCTTCTCCGCGGCTTCCAGGTTTTCTCCCGCGCCCGCGGTCAGTATGCCCGCCGATTTCAGCCGCGTCAGCGTATCCAATACTCCTTGCTCCTGGTAGTCCAGCATGTGGTTGTTGGCCAATGTCAGCGCCGAAAACCCGATATTGCGAAGGCCCGGGGCCACGTCTTCCCGGCACGAGCGGAACACGAATTCTCTCTTCGCCTTCACGGCGTCTATCGACTTCGAGGGCGTGGGTTCGGAGCATGAGGTGAGCGGGGTTTCGAGGTTGCCGATTAAAACGTCCGCCTTGGAGAGCGTACGGGCCACGCCTTTGAATAGCGCCGGGACCGGGATTTCCCTCTTTACCCACGAAGGGTGCGGGCAGATGTCTCCGACAACCATGAGGACGGTTTCGTTAGCCGACGATATTTCGGGAGTAATGAGGGCAGAGATTAAAAGAGCGGCAAGAAGAAATTTCTTCATACTACCTTCCGTGACTTGTAAAACTAAGTTACCACATCCAGCTTTATATGCAGTTCCCGGAGCTGCGCCTTGTCCACATCGGACGGCGCGTCCGTCATCAGGTCGGTCGCCTTCTGGGTCTTGGGAAACGCGATGACGTCTCTTATGGAGTCCGCGCCGGTAAGTATCATAGAGAGCCTGTCCAGGCCGAACGCGATGCCCCCGTGCGGCGGCGCGCCGAACTCAAGCGCCTCCAGCAGGAACCGAACCGCTCCCTCGCTCGTTCCTCGTCAATCCCCAGCGCCTTGAACATCAGGGACTGCACCTCAGAGCGGTGGATGCGGATGCTCCCGCCGCCGACTTCACTGCCGTTTAAAACGATGTCGTACGCGAGCGCCCGGACCTTCGCCGGCTCCGTGAGCAGAAACGGCACGTCCTCTTCCATCGGCGCCGTGAACGGGTGGTGCATCGCCTCCCAGCGGCCTTCGTCGGAGTTCCACTCGAACTGCGGGAAGTCCGTCACCCATAGGAAATTGAACTTCGTGTCGTCTATCAGGCCAAGCCTTCTTGCTATTTCCAGCCGGAGCCTGCCCAGCACGTCGTCGGCGACTTTCTTTTTGTCGGCGACGAACACGAGCAAATCACCCGGTTCTGCATCAAGGGCTTTTGATATTTCCGCAAGCGTCGCCTCGTCGAAGAACTTCTTTATCGGAGACTCTATCCCCTGCGCCGTAACCTTCATCCATGCCATCCCCTTCGCGCCGAAGGTTATCGCGGTATTCGTCAGGTCCTCGATCTCTTTCCGAGACATCCCCGCGAGACCCTTGGCATTCAGGCCCTTTACCACGCCGCCTGACGCCAGGGCGCCTTTCATTACCTGGAACTCCGTAGCATTCACGGTTTCGGAGAGGTTCTTAAGCTCCAGCCCGAACCGCGTATCCGGCTTGTCCGAGCCGTATCTCTCCATCGCATCCGCATAACTCATCCTGGGGAACGGGACCGGCAGTTCGACGCCTTTTATCTCGCGGAATATCTCCCCCATCATCCGCTCGATGAGCGAATATATATCCTCTTCATTGATGAAAGACATCTCCATGTCTATCTGGGTGAACTCCGGCTGGCGGTCGGCCCGCAGGTCCTCGTCGCGGAAGCATTTCACTATCTGGTAATATTTCTCGAAGCCGGACACCATAAGTATCTGCTTGAAGAGCTGGGGCGACTGGGGCAGGGCGTAGAACTTCCCGACGTTCACCCGCGACGGGACAAGATAGTCTCGCGCGCCTTCCGGGGTGCTCTTGGTGAGCATCGGGGTCTCGACATCTATAAATGTCTCGTTATCCAGAAAACGCCGGACAGTCGCGCATATCCTGTGGCGCGTCATGAGCGCCTTCTGGAGCGGCCTGCGCCGGAGGTCCAGGTAGCGGTACTTGAGCTTGAGCGCCTCGGAGGCGTCGGTATCGTCGGTCAGAGGGAACGGGGGAGTCTTTGACGTATTTAATATCTCAATTTGATTTATGTATACTTCAATTTCGCCCGTCGGGCGGTCCGGGTTCGCGGTCCCTTCCGGACGCATGAATACTTTACCTTTTACGGCAACGACATATTCCGACCTGACTGCGTCAGCGATTGAAAGCGCGGCTTGATTGGTATCCATGCTGAAAACGATTTGAGTTATCCCCGCCCTGTCCCGGAGGTCTATGAATATAAGCCCGCCGTGGTCGCGCCGGGTCTCCACCCAGCCCGCGAGGACCACCTCTTTTCCTGCGTCCTGCGCCTTAAGGCTTCCGCAGTCGTGAGTCCGCTTGAGTTTCAATTTTCGTATCTCCAGAGAGTCCGGCAGTTTTTTTAATGCGGTTGGTTTTTTCAACTTCTTTTCCCGAGGCGCGAAGCAGAGCTTTTATCTCGCCCGGGGTCAGTTCCCTGTACGTCCCCACCGGCAGGCCCTTAGTGCCTACCGGGCCCACTTTCGTGCGTTTTAACTTCTGCACCGGGTGCCCGAGCGCCTCGCACATACGCCGCACCTGACGGTTCCGGCCTTCGTGGATGGTTATTTCAATCCAGGAGTTAGATTCCGCAAGCTTCATTTTACGCACCTTGGCTGGCGCGGTCAGACCGTCGTCCAACCTCACGCCGGTCGCCAAGTGCCGAAGCTCCGCATCGTCCATCACGCCTCGCACCTTGACTTCATAAGTCTTCGGCACCTCTTTCGACGGGTGCATTATCGAGTTGGCGAAATCGCCGTCGTTCGTGAGTATCAGAAGCCCCTCGCTGTCGTAGTCCAGACGCCCCACGGGGTAAACGCGAGCGCCCACATGGCCCAGAAGTTCCATCACGGTTTTGCGGCCCTGGGGGTTTTTGGTGGTGGTGACGCAGCCTCTGGGCTTATTTAAAAGCAGGTAGGTTTTCCTGGCGTTTTTCATTTCCGGCGACTGCCGCCCTACCACGCGGTTGCCGACCTTTATGACATCGTTTTCCGGGTCCGCCTTCTGACCGAGCTCCTCCACGATGTGCCCGTTTACCCGCACCTTCCCCTCCAGTATCAACTCCTCGGCCTCACGGCGCGAGCATATACCGGCAGTGGATAAAATCTTTTGAATTCTTTCTAAGGGCATTTAAACCGTCCTGTTTCTTTCAGGTGAAAGAAAAGGACCAAAAAGAAAGCCGGATTTTAAACCCAGCTTTTCTTTGGTTACTTTCTTTTCCCGAAAAGAAAGTGACAGAGATCTACTCCATCCTGTAATTCGGCGCTTCTTTCGTGATCACGACGTTGTGCACGTGCGATTCACGGAGACCCGCGCCGGAAATCCTTACGAACCGCGCCCTCTCCCTAAGCTCGGGAATACTTGCGCAGCCGGTATATCCCATGCCGCGCGCAGGCCGCCTACGAGCTGGAAGACGTAGTCCGCGAGAGTGCCCTTATACGGCACCCTGCCCTCGATACCCTCCGGGACGAGCTTCGACGCGAGGCTCTCATGCTCCTGGAAATATCTGTCCTTGCTGCCGGCCTCCATCCCGCCGATGGAGCCCATGCCGCGATACACTTTATAGCTTCTGCCCTGGTAGATGATCGTCTCGCCGGGTGATTCCTCCGTGCCCGCGAAGAGGCCGCCGATCATAACGGCGGATGCGCCAGCGGCTATGGCCTTGGTTATGTCGCCGGAGAACTTCACGCCGCCGTCCGCGATTACCGGGACGTCGTATCTGTCGGCGACCTTCGAGCAGTCCGCCACGGCGGTTATCTGCGGCACTCCCGCCCCCGCGACAATCCTCGTGGTGCAGATCGAGCCCGGTCCGATACCTACTTTATGCCGTCCGCTCCCGCCTCGATTAGGTCCTTCGCCGCTTCGCCGGTCGCGATATTCCCGGCGATCAACTGGATATTCGGGAACTTCTTCTTTATCTTCTTGACCGTGTCCATCACGCCCTTGGAATGGCCATGCGCGGTATCCACCACGAGCACGTCCGCGCCCGACTTCACCAGGGCGTGCGCACGCTCCATCCCGTCATGGCCCACGCCCACCGCCGCTCCGACGCGGAAGCTGCCCATGCTGTCCTTGCAGGCGTGCGGGTACTTGATGCGCTTCTCTATATCTTTTATGGTCATGAGCCCTTTTAAGTTGTAATCGTCGTCGATGACCAGGAGTTTCTCTATCCTGTGCTCGTGCAACAGCTTTATCGCGTCTTCCAGCGTGGTGCCTACCGGGGCCGTGACCAGGTTCTTCTTCGTCATTACCTCGGAGACTTTTACGTTCATCCGGGTTCAAACGAAGGTCGCGGTTGGTCAGGATGCCAAGGAGCTTCCCTTTTTTAGTGACGGGGACGCCGGAGATGCGGTAGCGTCTCATGTGGTCCAGCGCCTCGAATATCTTGTTGTCCGGGCCTATGGTTATCGGGTCGACTATCATGCCGGACTCGGAACGCTTTACCTTGTCCACCTAAGTGGCCTGCTTCTCGATAGACATGGCCTTGTGTATGATGCCGATGCCGCCCTCCTGCGCGAGCGCGATAGCAAGCCTCGCCTCCGTCACGGTATCCATCGCGGCGGAGACTATGGGGATATTGATGGTTATTTCCCTCGTCAGGCGGGTCGTCGCGTCCACGTCCTTGGGAAGTACTTCGGACTTGCCGGGGAGCAGCAGTACGTCATCGCACGAATTAGGCCTCCTCTTACGCTTTCATCGAGCATAAATAACTCCTTTAAAAAGAATGGCTTCCTTTTTTATGTAAGTTTATAAATTTAACACAAAAGCAGTTCAAAGGCAACAGCTATTCCATTTTATGTCTATTTCCCGGCCCGCGCGGGATATATTTTCCCATTCAATTCATTCATAACTCCCCTGCTCTCGTTTCCCCCTCTTGTCTTAAGCGGGGGACTTAAGGGGGCGTTACTAAAAAAGGAGAGAGGTCATGGCATATAAGGTTACTTTCATACCCGGCGACGGCACGGGTCCGGAGATCGCTGAGGCGACCAGGCGGGTCCTTGAGGCGACGGGGTGTGCAGTTCGAGTGGGATGTGCAGGAAGCAGGCGTGGACGTTTCTCCGAGAAGGAGGGTAATCCCCTGCCGGACAGGGTCATCGAGTCCCTGATACGGAACAAGGTCGGGATAAGGGTGACTTTATGACCCCGGTCGGCACCGGTTTCAGGAGCGTAAACGTGACGCTCCGGCAGAAGTGTGGACTGGTACCGCTGCCTTCGGCCATGCAAGACATTTGAGGGCGTGCGCTCGCGCTACGACAACATAGACCTGGTCATCGTCCGCGAGAATACCGAAGACCTCTACGCCGGCATTGAGTTCAAAAAGGCGCCGACGGCCGAAGGCGATAAATCGATACCGTGAAGTCGACGGCGGCAGCGACATTAACGGCGCCGAAACCGGCATCTCGATAAAGCCCATCTCCGTAACCGGGACGCAGCGAATTGTAAGGTACGCATTCGACTATGCTCGGGAGCATGGTAGAAAAAGGTAACCTGCGTTCACAAAGCCAACATCATGAAGCACACCGACGGCCTGTGGCTGGACGTTCGCGCAAGGTCGAAGCAGTTCACGGACATCAGTTCGAGGACCGTATCGTCGACAACATGTGCATGCAGTCCGTCCAAAAGCCGGAGTTATACGACGTCATAGTCCTGCCGAATTTCTACGGCGACATCCTGTCCGATTGCGCCGGATTAGTCGGCGGCCTTGGCGTGGCGCCGGGCGCCAACATCGGGCCCGTCGGCGCCGTATTCGAACCCACCCACGGCTCCGCGCCGAAGTACAAGGGCCTGAACAAAGTAAACCCCACGGCCATGATTCTTTCCGGCATGATGATGCTGGAATACCTTGGGAGAAGGGCGCGGCAAAAACGATGAAGACGGCTATCGCCGACGTAATGCGCGAAGGAAAGAGGTCACCTACGATCTAAAGCCAACCCGACGACCCCACGGCGGTAGGCACATCCCAGATGGCCGACGCGATAATAAAGAAGATGAAGGGATAAAGAAAAGCCAGAAAGAAGATGCTGGAAATAAAAAAGGCCGGGCAGAAATGCCCGGCCTGTTATTTCTTACATTACGGTCAATTTCATTGCACTTCGAAAAGGATGGTGCCGGTTCTCGCTTTTATTCTTACATACCGCCTTTTTCCGACCTTTAGCAGGTATTCCCCCTGCCTGACC
>CAVTDB010000024.1:0-6584 GCA_963733375.1 Nitrospirota bacterium
AAATTAGATTAAAATAAAAACCCCGGAAGGGTTGCCTTCCGGGGCCGGTATGAAAGAAGCCTTTTTTCAGGCGGACATTACGTTGCTGGCCTGGGGACCCTTGGGCCCGTCCGTCACGTCGAACTCTACCTCCTGGCCTTCCGTAAGCGTCTTGTAGCCATCCATCTTTATCGCCGAAAAATGTACGAATACGTCCTTGCCGCTCTCCGGCTCGATGAAACCGTAACCCTTGCTCTCGTTAAACCACTTGACCTTTCCCCTCATAAAACTCCTTCCTTAATATAGCCGACCCGCCCTCATGCACCGGGCCAGGTCCTGATTCGGGGCCTGAAGCCCCCGTCAAAGAAAAAGCCGCGTCAACCTTTATCGCGCGGCGACCCCGGTTGAAAATATAATTTATCGGCATGCGGGTTGTCAATAAAATTTTTAAACACAAAACCGTTACTTTTCTTTCGCGAGAAAGAAAAGTAACACAAAAGAAAGCGGGACTTAAAAACGTCCAAAAGTTTTTGGCGTTACCTTTTTCCAAAAAGGTAACGGTTTATAGCTTGTTCGCCACCAGATTATCCACGACCGACGGGTCCGCAAGCGTCGAGGTGTCGCCCAGGTTTTCCAGTTCGCCGCCGGCGATCTTGCGGAGAATCCTCCTCATTATCTTGCCGCTCCTGGTCTTCGGAAGGCCGGGCGCGAACTGGAGCTTGTCCGGAGAGGCTATCGGCCCGATGACCGTCCTGACGTGGCCGATCAGCATCTTCTTCAAGTCGTCGGACGGGGTGAAGCCGTCCTTGAGCGTCACATATACGTAGATGCCTTCGCCCTTGATGTCATGCGGGTAGCCGACGACCGCCGCCTCGGCGACCGCCTCGTGGGATACGAGCGCGCTCTCCACCTCCGCCGTGCCGAGCCTGTGGCCGGAGACGTTGATGACGTCGTCTACGCGGCCCATCAGCCAGTAGTCGCCGTCTTCGTCCACCCTGGCGCCGTCTCCGGTGAAATACACTGCCCGGGAAGCGGCTGAAATACACGTCCTTTATCCTCTTGTTCTCCGGGTCGCCCTAGGTGCCCCGGAGCATTCCGGGCCAGGGCTTTTCGATGACGAGATAGCCGCCTTCGTTCGGCCCCGGCCGGCTCCCCCTTCTCGTTGACTACCTTCGGCACGACGCCCGGAAAGGGCCTGGTTGCGGAGCCGGGTTTCAAGGTCATCGCGCCGGGCAGCGGCGTGATCAGGATGCCGCCGGTCTCGGTCTGCCACCAGGTGTCCACGATGGGCAGCTTCTCGTCGCCGACGTTCTTGTGATACCACATCCAGGCCTCCGGGTTAATCGGCTCGCCCGACCGAACCCAGGACCTCGAAGCGAGGACAGGTCGTATTTGCTGGCCCATCTCTCGCCTTCCTTCATCAGGGCCCGGATGGCCGTGGGCGCGGTATAGAAGATGTTCACCCCGAACTTCTCCACGATGTCCCAGAAACGGCCCGGGTCGGGATAGGTCGGCACGCCTTCGAACATCAGGCTGGTCGCCCCGTTTGAAAGCGGCCCGTAAACTATATAGCTGTGCCCGGTGACCCAGCCGATGTCCGCGGTGCAGAAATGGATGTCCTCTTCCTTGTAATCGAATATCCAGCGGAAGGTCAGGTTCGCGTAGAGCAGATAGCCGCCGGTGGTATGCAGCACGCCCTTCGGTTTTCCGGTGGAGCCTGAGGTATAGAGGATGAAAAGCGGGTCTTCCGCGTCCATCCATTCCGGCGGGCAGTAGTTGGTCACTTCCTGGCAGCACATCTCTTCATGCCACCAGGAGTCCCGGCCCGGCTCCATGTCCATGCCGTCCTTGCCCGGCGGTTGACCACGATCACGCTCTTTATGGTGGGGCATTCGTTGAGCGCCTCGTCCGCCGTCGCCTTCAAAGGCACGTGCCTGCCGCCGCTCAGTCCCCCGTCGGCTGTGATCAGCAGGGAAGATTCACAATCTTGAATCCTGTCCTTCAGCGCGCTTGCGGAGAAGCCGCCGAACACGATGCTGTGTATCGCGCCGATCCTGGCGCAGGCCAGCATGGAGATCGCAAGCTCCGGTATCATCGGGAGGTAGATGGAGACCCTGTCCCCTTTTTTGACGCCCTTCTTCTTCAGGACGTTGGCGAACCGGTTGACCTCCCTGTAGAGCTGCTGGTAGGTGAAGGTCTTGTAGCTCCCGTCGTCCGCCTCCCAGATGAGCGCCGCCTTGTTGCGGTAGGAGGGGGTGTTCACGTACCTGTCCAGGCAGTTGTAGCGAGGCGTTGAGCTTGCCGCCCTTGAACCAGTTTATGTACGGTTTCTCAAAGTCGTAATCCAGGACCTTGTCCCATTTCTTGAACCAGACGAGGTTCTCCCCGGCCATCTCCGCCCAGAAGTCCTCCGGGTCCTCGATGGACCATTTGTACAGCTTCTCATACTCTTCGATGCTTTTGATATGGGCGTTCTTGGCGAACTTCGCCCTGGGCGGAAACAGCCTGCCTTCGCTCTGAAAAACCTAATCCCTTTATCAGACATCACTACCTCCGAAAAAGAAAAACCGTCATGCTCGCGGACAACGCGGGAACCTAAGCGACCTTTATACCCTTTACCCCGTGTGCGCGATACCGCCCCGGAACATGAAATATGCCGCGCCGGCGAGGCAGATGGCCGCCCAGAGGTAATCCAGCTTCAGCGGCTGCTCCATAATAAAGGACGCGAACCCGGCGAAGACAGTCATGGTGACGATCTCCTGTATGACCTTCAACTGGCCCAGGGAATAATACTGGTATCCGATACGGTTCGCGGGCACCTGGAGGGTATACTCGAAAAAAGCAATCCCCCAGCTTACGAGTATGGCAAAGATGAGCGGCCGTCCGCCCATGTACTTTAAGTGCCCGTACCAGGCGAAGGTCATGAAGATATTGGAAAGGATAAGAAGGAAAATCGTGGTATACATCGCGAATGACTCTTCAACTCGGCTGTATTCCCGCTGCTCCTCGATCGGGGGCTTCAGCGGGAATCATGTTTTTATTGCTGACCCCGGCCCTTTATTCTCCGGCCGCCTTTGCCTCTTCGGGCTCTTCCTTATAGCTGCATTCCTTGTTCGGGCAGACGACCCTGAGGCCGTCCTTTTTAGAGTATTTCTCTACCAGGTAGGGACTCCCGCACTCCGGGCATTTCCTGGGCAGCGGCCTGTCCCAGGAGGCGAAGTCGCACTTGGGATAATTACTGCACCCGTAAAAAGATTTGCCCCCTTTGGTACGGCGCTCGGAGAGCTCGCCCCCGCACTTGGGGCATTTGACGCCAAGCGGGATCGGCTTGGTGGTCTTGCATCCGGGGTAGGCGCTGCACGCCATGAACTTCCCGAACCGGCCGGACTTTATCACCATGGGGCTCCCGCACTTCGGGCATTTCTCGTCCGTCGTCTCTACCGCAGGCGCCTGCGAAGGCGCGCTCTCCCCGTTCTCGCCCGGAAGCTCCCTGGTATTCTTGCATTCAGGGTAGCCGGGGCAGGCAAGGAAGCGGCCGTTTCTTCCCCACTTGATCACCATCATCTTGCCGCACTTCTCGCACTCGATATCCGTGGGCGTCTCTTCGCGCTTTACGTTCCTCATCCCCTTCTGCGCGTTTATCAGGGCCTTCTCGAAGGGGTCGTAGAACTCCCTCACCGTGTCCGTCCACTGCATCTTCCCTTCCTCTATCTCGTCGAGTTCGTCTTCCATCTTTGCCGTGAACGTGACGTTGAAGAGGTCCGGGAAGCTCTCAACAAGCAGGTCGTTGACGATAAGCCCCAGTTCGGTCGGACCGAAGGCGGTGCCTTTTTTCTCCACGTATAAGCGCTCGACGATTGTAGACATGATGGCGGCGTACGTGCTCGGACGGCCTATGCCTTTTTCCTCCAGCTCCTTGACCAATGAAGCCTCGGTATATCTGGGCGGCGGCTGGGTGAAATGCTGGCGCGGGGTCAGCGAGTCCTGCTTAAGGAGGTCTCCCGCCCTGAAGCGGCGGCAGGTTCGCGCTGCCTTCAGTACTGGCCTCTTCCGCCTCCTCGTCCGTTTTCGCCTCGTCCTTGCCTTCCGTATAGACCGCCATGAAGCCGGGGAACTTGATAATCGAGCCGGTGGCCCTGAACACATACTTGCCGGCCTTGATATCGACGCCGGTCATGTCCATAACAGCCGGGTTCATCTGGCTGGCCAGGAAGCGGTTCCATATAAGGCGGTAAAGCGCGAGCTGGTCTTTGTCCAAGTACTGTTTGACCGATTCCGGCTCCCTGCCGACGGAGGTGGGGCGTACCGCCTCATGCGCCTCCTGCGCCTTCTTCTGGGAGGCGTAAACGGGCGGTTTTTCAGGGAGGTATTCCTGCCCGTATTTGTTCAGGACAAGATCCCTGGCCTCGGCCACGGCTTCGCTCGATACGCGGGTGGAGTCCGTCCTCATGTATGTGATAAGGCCGACCGCGCCTTCCGGGCCGATATCCAGGCCCTCGTAGAGCTGCTGCGCGACCAGCATCGTCTTCTTCGCCGAGAACTTCAGCTTTCTGGCCGCCTCCTGCTGTAGCTTGCTGGTGGTAAAAGGCGGGACGGGATACTGCTTTTTCTCTTTCCTGTCCACCTTCGAGACGATAAAAGCCTGCTCTTTGAGATAATCCGTTATCTCCTGGGCCTCGGCCCCGGTGAGTATCTCCAGCTTTTTGCCATCCGCTTTTGCTATTTTGGCGGTAAAAGGCGGCGGGCTGTCCGCGGACAGGGCGGCGGTGATGCTCCAGTATTCCTGAGAGATAAATGCCAGTATCTCCCGTTCCCGCTCGGAGACGAGCCTTAAGGCGACCGACTGTACTCTGCCGGCCGAAAGGCCGCGTTTGACCTTCTTCCAGAGCAGCGGACTTACCTGATAGCCGACCAGCCTGTCCAGGACGCGTCTTGCCTGCTGGGCGTCCACCTTGTTCAAGTCTATCTTCCCGGGGCTCTTCATGGCTTCGGCCACGCCCCGCTTGGTAATCTCGTTGAAGAGCACCCGGAACAGCTTCTTCTCGGGCACGTTTATTTCTTCCGCGACGTGCCATGCGATGGCCTCTCCTTCGCGGTCCGGGTCGGGCGCGAGATACACTTTATCCGCCGACTGGGCGAGTTTTTTAAGTTCCGCGATTATCTTCGCCTTGCCCTTTATAACCTCGTACTCCGGCAGAAAGCCGTTCTCCACGTCCACGGACAGCTTCTTCTTGGGCAGGTCCCGCACGTGCCCGAGGGACGCCCTGACGATATACTTGTCCCCGAGGTACTTGTTAATCGTCTTGGCCTTGGCCGGCGATTCGACTACTACTAAGTCCTTTCCCATCTATTAAATTATTCCCTCTTTAAGTTGTAATTAAGTTCGTTACCTTTTTGGAAAAAGGTAACACCAAAAACTTTTGGACTAAAAATAGCCCCGCTTTTCTTTGTGTTACTTTCTTTTCCCGTGAAAAGAAAGTAACGGTTTTAAAACAATCAGGGGCGTCACTAAAAAGGCGCCCCCGCGGGAATCAGCTATAAGAATATTATTAGTTCAGCAGGCCTTTCAGGCCCGTATGCGCCTGCCCGACGGAAGAGTCCGGCAAGGGTTTCCCCTGGGAGTACAGCACCAGGCCCAGGAGCGCCTTCATCTGCTCTACCCCGAAGTCCGAGAGCTTAAGGTCCATTATCTTGTCGATTATGGCCTCGCGGAAGGAGTCGTCCACTATCCCGGAACGGTTCAGGCGCATCAGGTAATCGTATGCCCCGGCGGACATGGACTCCTTCTCCCAGCGGGCCTGGACGCGCATCCCCCGGAAGCCGGGCCAGAACTCCACGCCGTCTGTTTCCTCCGCCATCGTGCCCAGGCTCTCGAACCACGACAGGGCGTCGTCGATGTCCATCAGGTCGTATCCGTCGTCCAGAAGGCCCTCGATAATGCTCTTGTCCCTGGGGCCGACCGAATCGTCCTCGGCCATCTGCTTGACGATTACCGCAACTATATTAAGGAAGTCCTCTTTCATCGGCCTCAAAAAATCCTTTACTACCCTTTCGAGGGTACTACGGTTATTATTAAAAATCCGGCGCCTTTTTGGATTCTACCACAGCACCCGGCTCGCGTAAAGGTTAAATCTCTCTTACGTACCTCATTCCGGAAATCTGCCTTACCGCGCCTTTTAGCTCCATGTCCAGAAGTACGGACAAAGTCTTTGAGACCGGAAAGCCGGTTTTCCCTGATATTACATCCACATGCGCGGGCTCAACCGAGATATGCCCATAGACCGCCATCTCGTCCGCAGTCAAAGACGGCATCGAAATAGCGGGCGCTTCCCCCTTATCCCCATATTCCAGGTCCAGCTCCTTTAAATATCCCTTCATGTAAGGGAGCAGGTCCTCCAGCACGTCGCCCGGCCCCTCCACCAGCTTCGCGCCTTTTTTTATAAGGGTGTTGGTGCCTTTGGAAGTGGATGAACCGATGCTGCCGGGCAGGGCATAGACTTCCCGGCCCTGCTCCACGCGAGTACGCGGCGGTTATCAGGGAGCCGGATTTCTTCGCCGCCTCCATCACGATGACCCCCATGGAAATCCCGCTGATTATGCGTCTG
>CAVTDB010000025.1:0-151881 GCA_963733375.1 Nitrospirota bacterium
GTCGCGGGATTAGCTCTATGCGCTTCTCTGGAGAAATAACGAACGGAAAAAACAAACGACATGCCCGCAGTGAGTAACGGAAGTCAACCTGTAATAGTTCCCCTCCTCGGGAGGGGAACTATTACCTTTATGCCTTACGCTCAGGCTACCTTTTTTAGCAGGTCCTTTACGACCTCTTCTTCCACATGAAGGGTGTCTCTGAATTGCTTTACATCGGTCTTAACGATTTCACCCCTCAGTTCTGATTCAAACGATTCGAGAACCTGTTTCAAAACCTCTTTTTCCTTTGCATCCAATTCGAGTATCATAATAACCTCCTCCGTCTCACGTCTTAACATAAGTATATCATTTTTATGGGAAAATGCCAACCGAACGGGACGCCAGCGACGCAAGGAATTGGAATAAAACCAACCGGCCCGGGCGCCCGCATGTTGAGTTATAATTATATTACAGACTTAAGCCAGGAGGCGCTTACAGGGCCATTTAACCATTGAAGGAGTAGCCATGAAGAACCTGGAATTGACTTTGCCGGAGATCGGACTTATAGCTGGCACGCGCGGGATGCTGGGAGTGGAGTCGGTTTGTTACTGGCGGACAAAATCAACGACGACAGGCGAAAAGCCATCGGGTGGACACTGTTTATTATCGGGGCGCTTAGCACGATCCCGTTGGCGATAGAGGTGCTGGGGAAAAGACAAGGCGAAACAGAAAAGGTATATAAGGCCGAACCCCGGCTTATGAAAGCAAGTTAAAAAGCGTCACCTATAAGGAGAAAACCAGGGAGCACTAAGGTGCCGCCCTCGGTACGACCATTTCGACCGTATCCGGTTGTAACGTCAACCTCGACGGCCCGCTATGATAATTATCTGTCCACTATCCTGAAATAAAAAAAGGGCCTATGGCGCATGCCGTAAGCCCTTGTTTTTTTGGTGGAGCTGGGGGGGTTCGAACCCCCGACCTCTTGACTGCCAGTTATAAACCACGGCATTTTGATTTGATTCAGTCGAATTTAGTCCCGCTATATTACCTTGAAAATCAAAGCATAATATCCTAACCTAACAGTTGATTGGGCGTTGTCCGGTTGAGTGTGCTCATGCGGTTTAGCACAAAATTAGCCCATTCATTAACCATGGGGTATACCCCTACTCACCCTGTGGGGGAGCGCTAAAGAGGCCTGTCCTGTGTCGAATAGCGCATGCGCGTTTTTAACGCCCGCGAAAATTTTGGCCTGTAAACTGCAAGTGTTGTAGAAGTCCAAGGAAGAGAAGGAGGCTCATGATGAGATAGAGACAGAGCACCCATTATTCCTTGGCTGACCCCGCACGCGTTTTATTGTGGTTTACATCCTCCACGGCAATATAAAGCTCATACTCGTTATGCTCCATTTGACCGCCTGAAAGTCTCTAAATTGCCCGAAAGTCGTGTTAGCATACCTTGTATCCTGGCCCGTCTACATTTCTCCTTACCGTGATTTAAAAGTCGCGCCTTTTAATGGCTAAAAAAGTTCAGGGAATAACAACAGGACTAGTTGTCGTTGGCGCCTCAGCGGCTGATTTCTGTTTGTCGATGAGAAGTGAAATGAGCGATAGTATATGCATCGAATTGTCTGCGTCACAACCCCACTCGTCATTGTCAGATTTCAAACGCGGTATAACGTACGTGGGGTTTTTGATTTTATTTTGTCCGTAACCGACGGCTGCAAAGAAGGGCTTATCAGGGTCTATTTCAGCTATCTGAGGCGCCTTAGGGTTTTTCTCATTTTGAATGTCTATTTTTTTATTGATTTTTACAATATCCTCTGCTTTACAGGCAATAAATAGCGGGACCTTTTTCCCGCAAGGAAGTGTAATCGTAGCAATATCGCCGTCAGGTTTAGCATCGGCGCGCGTTAATTCGCCCAAGTAATACAACATTTCTTCCGGAGATCTAAGGATGACGTATATTGTATCCAAGTCTACTGATCTTTCACCATCAGGCTCATGAATGCTTCCGTCTTCTGCCACAACCTTCGCAATTTTGTTACCATTACGCATGAAATAATAATCGGTTTCTTCCTTGTATATTTGATACCCATCATGCTCCTTAGTTGGCTCAAGAATTAACCCAGCCTTTTTAGCTCCATCGGCAATATCTTTTAGCTCCGCTACTTTTGCTACTAGTTCATTCCGAAGTCCCTTTTTGGGAACATTCCCAGTATAATTTTGAAGAACTATTTTAGGACCGATTGGCGTCTTTTCTTTTTCGCTTACTAATTCGCAATCCGAATATTTTCGAAGATTGCCTTGAAACGTCGAATATTGTTGAAAAGCAAGTGCTTCCCGATTTTGTTTATCCGTGGGAGGAGTATAAGATTCGGGATTATCTAATGAACCACTTACTGATAATTGTGAAGTCCGCTGTCTCTCATTTTTAGAGGGCTTCTTTTGAATTTTCATAGTCCGAACAAAAAGATTCAATAGAATCGCTGGCTGCCATCCCTCCTGCCAATAGTACTGAACAATTCCCAAGTTCAAAGGTTTATACATCCCTGCAAGAAAGTCCTTTTTATCCCAAACAGCAATGGAGACTTGCGGAGTGGTCGAAAAGGTTCCTGTAGGAGCGAGAGAATATGCAGAAGTCGCGGCACCCATACGTCCGAATGGTATGGTTATGCTCCCGGTCCCAAGAGTATATGTTTCGTTTCCCGTAAATTGAGAAATAGAGGTAAAATACATGGGGCTGCGCTTGCTTGCACGCACGATATTAAGCAGGAGCATTTCATTTTGTGCCTTTTCAAGAACAGTATTATAGTCAACCGGATCAACGGCTGATATTTCTCTCGGGGTCATTGCGGCACATCCGGCCAAAAAGCCTGCGAGGCTTAGCCCAAGGCATAACCTCAGTATGATTTGCAGCTTTGTTTTCATGACTTAACCTCCCATCATTTTTTTAGAAGAAATTCATTGGAACGTCTCGACATCAGAAAGTGGATGTAAGGCCCTCGCCCTTTTGCCTCCATTTCAAATAAGCTTAAACTGTATATTAAATCAAATCAAAAATCCCCAATTTCAGAGGCTGGCTTAACTTGCCGAACCCATCGCTCCATCCCACGTCTTACTGGTAGAGCTTGCGTTTCCACATCGAATCTACGACTAGCTTTTAATCATGGTTTATTTAAATAAATATTCGCATCTCTTATGGCATCCATGACCTTTTTGTTATTTTGAATATAATGCCTTGCCATTCGCAGGTTATATTTTTCGCTGAGACCTTGTAGTAATACACGATTTCTCGAAACAAGCTGGCGAAGTTTATCCTCCCCTGTATGATTATTTTGAATAGATAGAAGTGCATCATTAATGGATTCCGCCAATAGATTAACCATGATTATATGGTTTTGAAGGTTTCTTTCCCGGCACTGTACCGTCCTTTTTTTCTTGTCTGGCATATCCAGAAAAACCCCAAAGTCATATAGCCCTGTGGCATAAGTGGCACAACCACTGTTATCGGGTATCTTCATACTATGACCATTGTATAGATTGCGTGCTTTGTTTTGGCCAATGGATCTTTTGGCCATTATAACGCTAAACACTAGTTCCCAGTCCATATCTGTATATTCCTCGTGGGGTGGTGTGTAGTAGCGGTCCTGGATGGCCACTATCTTTTGTTGTCTATTAAATACCATTCGAGCCGGCGGGTAAAGTGCGTCTCCGTAAATATGAAGTTTGATATAATTGAAAGAGTCATCGAAAAGGTTGTAGATATTTTTACCAGAAAATAATTGTTCTGAAAGAGACTGCGAGACAACGCCTGGTAAATCCTTGACCGGCAGCGCCCCCTCGATCTTAAATTTAAAAATATTTGAAAAACCACTGGGAAAAAGCAAAGCCTCAGCATACGGTCGTATCCGGATGCCGTCAATTAGATCAAAAGAATTAATCCGAAAAGGAAGGGCGACTCTATATGGTTCCTGACGCTCCCATAGAGTGTAAGCTGGATGAATGTCATTGTATGTCTTCCAGAAAATGTTTTTCATTCTGAAATTTTTGCTGAACGGATACACGACAAAATCCTTGCCCGTTTCGGTTTCTATATTTTTGACGAGGTCATTATTATAGAGTGCTGGATCGCCAAGAAACTCAAAACCTTTGTGGTTATTGCCTTGAAATGGGGACAAGTCAAGCCAAAGGTCAAAGGCAATAACAAGGACGTTTATAGCTTTTTCCTGGTAAAGCAGCATGGTGTTTATCCTCCAATTGACATATCTCTACGATTTAAATATAATAAAAAATGATAGAGCTTGCGCGCGTAGGTTTCGGCCTATACGCGCATATAACGAAGCCGGTTGCATGGGGTGACCCGGGCGAGCCCCAGTGTAAAATTCAACCCATATTTCACACGGGTATCCGGTTTCCCGCTTAAGGCCGCACAGCGAGGGCGGCCTGTTTATTCAAGTAATCTCTATAAGGTTCTTTTCATCCTTATTTACCATGGAAGTTATCCCGGCCATCGGTATGTTTTTCATAGGCAAATTTCCGTTTGTAGGTTTTTCCCACGACTCGTCATCTTTTTTCTTCTCATAGCCGTTGATCACTTCAATATCGCTATCTGACAGCTTTTTTAGAAGTCTTGCAGTCTTATGGGTATTTATATTTATTTTAAAAAACGCAGCAACGCCGCGAATACATTTTCCAAGACATGAAGCTTCTCTGTTTTGCAATGCATCTATCATTTTTTTTACATTACTTCCGCCTAGATTCGATAACCGGTATTGCGGCGGAAGCAGTATCACCTCTTTTGCGCCGCTCGTCTTTACTATGAGACCTAAAAATGTCCCTGTATCTTTAATGATGACTTCTGTAGGTATTGCTTTTACAGACCCTGTTTGCAATATGTATGTGGCCAATAATTCCCTAAGGCTCATTTTATCATTCGCGGGATACCGGTTATAAGATGGACGGAAAATATATCCCCCCAACAGCCCTAAACAGCAACCTACTACCGTATATAATATAAAATCTTTCAATAAATTACCGAACTCATAATGGAGTGTAGCCAAGGTTGCTCTCAAGAATAATAACAGCAAAACCGAGAGCGGGACAGCAACCCAGTATTCGTTGTCCGATATTACCTTTGGAAGAGGTGCGATTAACCCAAAGATGATAAGTGCGAAAAGTCCCGGGATTATATATTCAGCGAAAGATAACGGAATCCCTGATATGATAACGTCTTCAATCGTTTTTTCCGCTTTAACCTGGAGAGTTCGAAACAATTGTCCCTGAATTTTTTCGCCTGGATTGGTGAACCATAAATATCGCACGTCAAATATTATGATGAGATCTTTAGACTTTGGGTGCTGTTGTTTTTGTAAAAAGACCTCAATAGTTTTATCGGCATAGGGTTGAATTTGAGTGATATGGTTTTGGAATTTCCCCTCCACTTTCAAACCGTAGTCATGAGTGGTAATCGATACGTCGCCGATAGGTTGACTGGTAATGTTTTTCAAGTGTATAAATACATTCTCGCCTTCATCACTTATTGATGTCTGTGTAGCAATGAGTTCGAACATCAAGCCCGTCATGAGGTGCCTGCGGCGGGGGTTGCGCAAAAGACTGCCCTATGGGGAAGGAAGGTAATATCCCCAAACTTAATATGAGATATATTAGAAGATGTTTCAAAATCTTGGCCATATAAATTATACCAAACAAATTTTGACTTATGAGGGTTCCATATTCTTAAAGATTGTCGTTAGAAAATTCCACCCCCGATTCCAGATGCAGGCTAGCCTGACCAAAAACGGACCACGTCTTAATTGCAGGAATGCGATAAGGCATTGCTGGAGTGGCTTTTCTTATGACAAGTGATAGCACTAGAGATGAGGTGTGTCAATTGACAGCCAGATTGAATCCGCCTAGATCGGCAAGTAGATATCCCCCTACCCGTCAAAACGCCAATAGTCGATGGTGTAGAGGCCCACATTCATGTCAAAATGCACAATATCTTTGGTTTTGAGCTTTTGGATTGCGAATTAAGCTCTCATAGTGGCTTCATTGACAGAGAAATTGATGAGGTTTTACAAAAACCCAGCATTGGCCGAAGGATATACGGTTGCTGAAGCCGGAAGGATTGCCGGATATTCAGCGGCTACCCTTTCAAGTCAGGTCTATAAAAACGCCGAAAAAAGCCGAATCAAGCAAGCAGTTGAAGATATTCGTGAAAGAAACAGCCGCGCCTTTGAGCGTGCAGGATTTTCTCTCAAAGCCCGCATACAGAAGATCATAGAGATTGCCAACTGCACTAAACCCGTTGTAATCTCGAAGTGTTATGGTGCGGGCATGAGTGAATTTGTAACGCCCGATTATCATTCACAGCTTAGGGCTGTTAAAAAAGCGTGTGAACTATGCGGCGATTATCCTCATTAGCATGGACGTTCAGCGCAAGAAGGGCGGGAAGCGCCGATTGTCCGAGGGACTCTAACGTACTGCCGGTATAAATTGTCCGCCCCTCGTGTTTATATAACCGTTAGGGCCTGCTGGAGTATAATATGTTCCATCACGGGTATTTACAAGCCCTTGACCAGCCGGAGCATAAAAGGTTCCGTCATATGGGTTAATTGCTCCGTGATTCTGTCCTTCTATCTCTTGAATGCCGAATCCAGGATAATATCGCCCGGATGGTCGAGGCATTGCGCGGGGTGATCGGTCTTGGTCCTCGGAAATTGATCCATTTCTATCGCTGTCGTCGCTGGAAAGCTTATTGAGATACTTGTTGATAAGCTCCGCATTGGTGTGCGTTGGCGGCAAAACGGAATCGGGCAAATCTTCCGCTATGCCTGACGGCCTCACCATTCTATGCCTTGACCCCTCGTAGGATTCTATACCCACGCCTTTTTCCGCATTCGGCTCTTCTTTCATCGGGGCCAACAAAGCGTTTGCGGATTTCTCCTGCGGCGCAGCCAGGCCGGAGCCGGTTTTCAATTTGCCCCCACTGACGCCGTAATAGCCTGGCTGACCGTCATCCCCGTATCTGGTCCCGCCACGGCTTATTATGGCAGTCACGTTCCCGTTCTGGTTAAAAAACCGTTGCACTTGGGACGTTCCGCTTTCATTGGTTTTCGTGTTTATGTAAGCGCTCGCGGCACCCATCAATGCCTTAATACCATACTTATCCGCAGCGTTCACATTCGCGTCGTGCTCTATCAAGAATCGAACTGCATCCTCATGGAGATTACGAGCCGCAACCATTAATGCCGTTGTGCCCTCCTTGTCCTTCGCTTCAATATTCGCACCTTTTTCAATCAGGATCTTCATGACATCTACGAAGCCGGGCCAAGCAGATTCTATCAATGCTGTATAGCCTTTATCGGTTTCCGCATTAACATCTGCACCCTTATCAAGCAAAATACGCACAACGTCTGTATGATTGAAAAAAGCCGCAGACATCAATATCGTCCAGCCACTACCTTTTTTCGCATTTACTTCGGCACCATCGTCAATCAATAGCCGTGCAACGTCAGCATGGCCTTCCTGAGCGCAACAAACAACGCTGTCCCGCCAGCGCTATCCCTCTCATTAACGTTCGCACACTTATCTAATAAGCCTCGCACGGCGTCCGCATTACCTTGATACGCCGCAGACATTAACGCTGTCCAGTTATCCGAATACGTCCGTTTGACATCTCTTCCATTATCGTCAGGGGAAGGAGCCATACCGTTCATCCTAGGTTGAGCCTTATCAGCTGGAAGGCTCCAGCCCTTTCGTGACACAGGACTGTCTTCGCCAGCCGAAACGAAAGACGCTAAGATGAGGCAAGATGAAAATGCTAATACAATAAGCATAAATTTTTTTTTCATCTAAGCGCCCCATTTTTAGACAATTAATAAAAAAAGGGATAGTCTTACAGCGGTTTTCTTTGAAGAACCTTGCCCGTAAAAACTATCCCTAATGCCAATTTTCTTTATATTATAGCACCACAAAGTCAAAGTGTATAAGAATCAAGCATAAAACGCTTGACAATCTTAGCAATATTTCATATGCAAGCCATTTAGTCATGGCAGGGATAGACCTAACCACGGTCAAGGAGCTATTGGGCCATAAAACGCTTACCATGACGCTCAGATATGCTCACCTTGCACCCGCTCATAAAGTAAAGGCCCTTGAGGTCCTTGACGCGAGATTTGGACACAAGTCCCTCAATCCGGTAACGAAATTAGCCCAAAATTAGCCCATTGGACAACAAAAGGGTTAGGCCGTTAAGCCTAACCCCTTGATTATATTTGGTGGAGCTGGGGGGGTTCGAACCCCCGACCTCTTGACTGCCAGTCAAGCGCGCTCCCAGCTGCGCCACAGCCCCGTCTGGAATTTAAAATGGAAATGTTAGCATCCGCGGGGCGTCCTTGTCAAGGTAAAAAAGCTTATTTCTTGCACCCCTGGCGTACATCGGAAGGCGGCCATATCTTCTCCGCATCAACGCTGAAGCTTCCCCTGCCGCAACATATATCTCCGGCGAGTTGGATTTTTATCCGGGCTTCGGGGCCTGGGCATGAGCGATGGACGTTATATAACCGCGAGCACTGATGAGAGATAAATTGAATCCTTCATCCTGTTTCTGCTAAATAAAAAGGGCGGCGCATGATGCGCCGCCCTTAATTTACGATTTATTTTCTTACGGCATTGGAGTGTGATCCGGTCCGGTTGTACCGTCTGAATTGTGGCATGTATAATTATTAGCTGCTGAGGCTGCGCAGGTCGGCGAAGAATATATGCTCAAATTCGCCGGTATTCTGATTTTGCTTGAATTGCTGCCGCTATCGCTTGCAATTGTGCGTCAGTAAGTTGTAGTCCGCCCATGTGGCCTTGGGTTGCATTGCCAGCGTTTGCCTTTATTGCATTTGCTATATCAGTGGCGCCAGCGGAAGGGGAACCGGCATTGTAAACTGTCGCAATAGCCGGGTCGTTAGCGACACTTTGGCTTATCGGGCCGCCATGACACGGCATGCAGTCCGTATAATAGTGTAATGCCCCGTCAAAGGAACGTCGCATCACCGCTCGGTACTGCGACCGCCAGGGCCTTTGCTATTAAATGCAGCTCGGAAAGCTTATATTTAGATTTCAATGGCTTCATCAGATTGGTATTTACCGTACCCTCTTTGAAACTCTTCACTATCTTACCGAAAGGCTTTCCGGCCTCTGTGGTATCTTCGTATGGCTGATGACAGTCGGAGCAATTCCAGCCAGTCCCGCTAGGATATTTCGAGTTGTAGAGGTCTATCGCCGTGCTGTATCTGTAACGCGGCTACTATCGCGTTTTTCTGCTTCGCGGTCAACTGGCCGGTAGGTCCATGTCCGGGAACCGTCCCCGTGTTGTTACTGAGTATGCTGTCTTTCATCGAAGGGTTGTGGTTGATCGCACTGGTTATCCGTCCGGCATTGGCGTTCAGTACCTTAAAAGACGTTGAGTTGCTGAGGACCAATGAGTCCATCGCTCCATGGCAAGATGTGCAGTCAGCGTTATAGATTATCCCGCCGTCATTGGAAGTCAAACTGTAACCCGTTATCGCCGTCGTCAGCAACAGCGCTGCGGCGGCAATAGAAACGATTAAACCTTTCATTTTCGTCCTTCCTTTCTTCCCCTCATGGCCATGAGGGGGCAATATGGCGTAATCTCGCCGTGGACTGGGTATGGTTAAGTTTCCAATTCCTCCGATGTTCCAACGGCTTAGGTATTACCGAATGCTTAAATAAAAAACTTTAGGGAAGGGCGAGAAGCTGTTTTTGATGCGTTATGGATAGAATGAAATCTCTTCTAAGATAAAAACGAGTATAGCAGAATTTTTTTATTTGTAAAACTGGGGTTAGGATAATCATTCTTATCAAATAAAAAACGGCGCCCGGACTGGACGCCGCCTTTTTATATGTATCGCCCCACGCTGACCACTGAAACTAACTTCGGTAAGCGGTAGGGGCCCTCTTATTCTTTCACGAGAAGAAAAGTACCAAAACGTGAGGCGCTCGAATATTTGAGGCATGGGGGCCGAAAACTTTGCCGGCTGATCCCCGTAACTCCCTGCCCCTTTGCCCCTTATTTTACCTGGAGTTTGCCGGCAACCTGAATCCTGATGACCGCTTTTTCCAGGGAAACCTGCTCCTTCTCGAACTCCACCTCGTCCGGCTGGCCGCGGAGCTTGGCCTCGGCTCTCGCCTTCGCTTCTTCCGCGCGCCTAAGGTCTATCTCTTCAGCGGTCTCGGCCATGTCCGCAAGTATCTCAACCCTGTCCGCGTCCACCTCCGCATAACCCCAGGTAATGGCGATATATTTGCGGACGTCGCCTATACGGTAATTAAGCTCGCCGATTTTCAGCGCGGTCAGAAACGGGGTGTGGCCGGGCAGGACTCCGAACTCGCCCTCTATGCCAGGACAAACGACTTCATCCACTTCTTCGCGGACGACCCTTCTATCCGGCGTTACTATCTCGAGCGTCAGCTTTTCCATGTTACACCTTCACGCCGAGCTTCTCTGCCTTTTCCAGCACTCCCTCTATCCCGCCGACCATGTAGAACGCCTGCTCGGGGATGTGGTCGTATTTGCCCTCGACCACTTCCTTGAACCCTTTGACGGTGTCCTCCAGGCGCACGTACTGGCCGGGGGTGCCGGTGAATGCCTCGGCGACGAAGAACGGCTGGGAGAGGAACCTCTGTATCTTCCTGGCGCGGGAAACCACCAGCTTGTCGTCCTCGGAGAGCTCTTCCATGCCCAGGATGGCGATGATGTCCTGAAGCTCCTTGTACCTCTGCAGGACTGCCTGCACTCTCCTGGTGACGGCGTAGTGCTCTTCGCCCACGATGCGCGGGTCGAGAATCCTGGAGGTCGAATCCAGCGGGTCGACGGCCGGGTATATGCCGAGTTCGGCGATCTGCCTGGAGAGGACGGTCGTGGCGTCCAGGTGGGCGAACGCGGTCGCCGGGGCCGGGTCAGTCAGGTCGTCGGCAGGCACATATATGGCCTGGACGGACGTGATGGAGCCTTTTTTGGTGGAGGTGATCCTCTCCTGGAGCGCGCCCATCTCAGTGGAAAGGGTCGGCTGGTAGCCGACGGCGGAGGGCATGCGGCCAAGGAGCGCGGAAACTTCGGAACCCGCCTGGGTGAAACGGAATATGTTATCAACGAACAGGAGCACGTCCTGCCCTTCCGAGTCGCGGAAGTATTCCGCGGCAGTAAGCGCGGAGAGGCCAATCCTGAGCCTCGCCCCTGGGGGCTCGTTCATCTGTCCGTAAATCAATGCGGTTTTGTCGATAACCCCGGATTCCTTCATCTCGAGCCAGAGGTCGTTGCCTTCGCGCGTACGCTCGCCGACGCCGGCGAAAACGGAGAACCCGCCGTGTTCCTGGGCGACGTTACGGATAAGCTCCATGATGAGGACTGTCTTTCCGACGCCCGCGCCGCCGAACAGGCCCGTCTTCCCACCCTTCGTATAGGGCGCGAGGAGGTCAATGACCTTAAGCCCCGTGACGAACATCTCCGTCCCGGTGGCCTGGTCTTCGAATGCGGGCGCCGAGCGGTGGATCGGAAGGTAGGTTTTGGCGTGCACCGGTCCCATTTCGTCCACCGGATCGCCGACCACGTTCAAAATCCTGCCAAGGGTCTCGCGGCCGACCGGCATGGATATCGGCTTCCCGGTATCCGTCGCCTTCATGCCGCGGACGAGGCCGTCCGTGGTAGACATCGCGACGGTGCGCACGCGGGATTCGCCCAGGTGCAGCGCGACCTCCAGCGTGAGGTTGAAAGCCGGCGTCCCGGCGGCGGCGTCCGCATCCTGCTTGACAAGTACGGCGTTGTAAATGGCCGGCAGGCTGGTGGTGAACTCTATGTCCACGACCGGGCCGATGACCTGTACTATCGTTCCCTCATTCATTATAATCCCCCCTCTTAAAATCGTTACTTTCTTTTGGAAAAAAGAAAGTAACACAAAGAAAACCGGGCTGAAAATCTATCTATTTTGGCTAAATCAAATGCGGATTCGAAGCTTTCGCCCGGAATCGTAACCCCAGTCCTCAAGGGAGCGGGGGAGTAGGCGATTAGCTACTTCAGCGCTTCTGCGCCGCCTATAATCTCCATAAGTTCCTTGGTGATTGCGGCCTGGCGCGCCTTGTTGTACTTCAGCGTGAGCTTCGCTATCATCTCCTTGGCATTATTGGACGCCGCGTCCATCGCAGTCATCCTGGCCCCAAGCTCCGAGGCCTCCGATTCACGGAGAGCCCTGTAAATCTGGAATTCCACGTGCTTCGGAAGCAGCGTCTCGAGCACCCCTTCGGGCGAAGGCTCGTAAATATAATCTCCCGAGGTGGCCTCAACCGCCGCCCTGGGCGTTTCTATGGGCAGTACCTTTTCGGCGATTACCGTCTGGGAAAGTGCGCTCTTGAATTCGTTATAAATTATGTATACCTCGTCCACCTCGGCATTGATGTAGTTCTCGATTATTTCGGCAGCTATCATCGAGGCGTGGGAGTAGTTCAGGTGGCCGGAGATGCCGGTCCAGTCCTTCCTGATTTCGTACCCTCTGCGCGTCAGGTAGTCGCGGCCCTTTCGGCCGACGATGTTAAGCGTGAGGTCGCATCCGTCCGTCTTCTTCTCGTTGTAAAGCGCCACGGCCCGTTTCATTATATTGGTATTGAAAGCGGCGCAAAGCCCGCGGTCGGAGGTCATCACCAGGAACTCGATGCGCCTGCACCCCCTGTGCGCGAGAAGCGGATGGTACTCCCTCGGCGCTCTGGCCGCAAGGTTCCCCAGGACCGTGACCAGCTTGTTCGCGTATGGACGGGCGGCGAGCATCGCGGCTTGGGCCTTTTTCAGCTTCGAGGCCGAGACGGCCTTCATTGCCTTGGTGATCTGCTGCGTATTTTTTACGCTGCGGATCCTTCTTAATATATCCCTTGAGCCAGCCATTCGCCCCCCCTTAAACCACGAACGTCTTTTTAAACTCTTCGATGGCCGCCTTCATCTTCTCCTTAAGCTCGTCGCTTATCGTCTTCTTCTCCTCTATTTCCTTCCCGATTTCCGGGTGCTGGAGTTCGAGGAACTTCAGGAGGTCGGCTTCGAATTTACGGATCGAGCCGATGGCCACGTCGTCGATGTAGCCGTTGGTCGCGGCGAAGATGATAAGTATCTGGCTGGCCACGCCCATCGCCGAGTACTGGTCCTGCTTCAGCACTTCCACCATCCTCTGGCCGCGCGCCAGCTGGTTCTGGGTGGCCTTGTCCAGGTCCGCGCCGAACTGTGCGAACGCCGCAAGCTCCCTGAACTGCGCGAGGTCCAGCTTCAGGCTGCCGGCAACCTGCTTCATCGCCTTTATCTGGGCCGAACCGCCGACGCGGGAGACCGAGAGGCCGACGTTAAGGGCCGGGCGAACGCCGGAGTAGAAGAGGTCGGCCTCCAGGAATATCTGGCCGTCCGTAATGGATATGACGTTCGTCGGGATATAGGCCGAGACGTCTCCGGCCTGGGTCTCGATTATGGGAAGGGCCGTCAGGGACCCGCCGCCCAGCTCGTCGGAGAGTTTCGCCGCGCGCTCAAGAAGCCTCGAATGGAGATAGAAGACGTCGCCCGGATACGCTTCGCGCCCAGGCGGGCGGCGGAGCAGGAGCGAGAGCTGCCTGTATGCCACGGCCTGCTTGGAGAGATCGTCGTATATGATGAGCGCGTGCTTGCCGTTGTCCCGGAAGTATTCGCCGATGGTGCAGCCGGTGTACGGGGCGATGAACTGGAGCGATGCGGCGTCCGACGCCGACGCCGAAACGATTACCGTATAATCCATCGCGCCGTGCTCGTCCAGCGTCTTCATGACGCGGGCGACGGTGGAGCGCTTCTGGCCGACGGCGACGTATATGCAGATAACGTCTTTGCCCTTCTGGTTTATTATGGTATCGATGGCGACGGCGGTCTTGCCCGTCTGGCGGTCGCCGATTATCAGCTCGCGCTGTCCGCGGCCGATTGGGATCAGGGCGTCGATGGCCTTAATGCCCGTCTGGAGCGGCTCACGGACCGGCTGGCGCTTTACTATACCAGGCGCTATAACCTCAACGCGCCTGGACTCGTTGGACTCTATCGGCCCTTTACCGTCGAGCGGCAGGCCTATGCCGTCCACGACGCGCCCGATGACGGCTTCCCCGACCGGGACTTCCATGATGCGGCCGGTGCGCTTTACGATGTCGCGTTCCTTGATTAAGGTATCGTCGCCGAAAAGGACCGCGCCGACATTGTCTTCTTCGAGGTTAAGCGCCATGCCCATGACGCCCCCCGGAAACTCCAGGAGCTCGCCCTGCATGCACTTCTCGAGGCCGTAGACTTTCGCAATGCCGTCGCCGACCGTGATGACGGTCCCGACCTCCATCACGTCCACGCCCTTCTCGAACTCGGCGATCTGCCGCTTTATCAGCTCGCTGATCTCTTCCGCCTTGATCTGCATAAATCCCCCCTGTTCCTATTTTATCGCCTCGAAACTTCGCGGGCCTTCTTCAGCCTTTAAGGAGCGCCGCCCGGACCAGACGCACCTGGTTGGAGAGGCTCCCGTCGTAAACCGTACTGCCGACCCTGGTGCGTACCCCGCCGATAAGGCTTGGGTCCACCTCCATAGTCAGTTCCACGTCTTTTCCTACCATCACGCTTATTTTTGCCTTCAGCTTCTCCAGCTCAGCGTCGGAGAGCGACAGCCGCGGAGGTGACCGTCGCCTTCAGCCTTCCCTGCACGATATCCAGCAGGTCCGCGTATGACGCCGATACCTCGCGTATATACCTGAACCGGCGCTTCCTCGCCAGGAGGTCCAGGAAGCGGAGCGTAAGCGGACTCACCCCCATCTCCTTGGCTAATCCGTTCATGACGTTTAGCTTGTCCTGGGCGGAGAATATCGGGTTCTGGAAGACGCTCTGGAGGCCCTTGCTCGTCCTGTATGCCTCCGCCACCTGGGCCAGGTCCTTCTTTACCGCATCCGTCTCGCCCGACTTCGAAGCGAGAGAGAGGAGCGCCTTGGCATATCTTTTTGCAACTATGTCTTTAAGCATCTTATCTCCCGACTTTCTCCAGGTATTCCTGGAGCATCCTGGCCTGGTCTTCTTTCTTGACGTTCTCCTTTATCATCTGCTCCGCAAGTTCCACCGCTTTGAGCGCGGCCTCGCGCCTTATCGCCTCTTTGGCCTTTACCAGTTCGGCCTCTATAAGCTCCTTGGCAGATGCGACGACGTCGGCGGTCATATCCTCCGCCTCCTTTATAAGAAGCTCTTTTTCCTTTTCTCCGTTGGCCTGGGCGACTTTCAGGATGCCCTGCAACTCCGCGTCCTTGTCCTTGAGCTTCGCCTCGACCGCGGCCAGGCGGGAAAGGGCCTGCTCCCGGGAGGCTTTCGCGTCGGCAAGGGAGGCCTCTATCTCGGCAACTCTTTTAGCAAGGAAGTTTTTGAAAGGTTTCGCGACGAAGTAGACGAGCACACCGAAGATGATGCCGAAATTCAGCACCCGCCAAACCCAGTCCATGGTCGTAGCGCCCTCTTCGCCGCCATGTTCCGCGGCTGCCGCGACGGCCGCCGTCAAAGCGACCATCCCGAGCGCTATCAATACCGCCTTAGTGTATTTTTTAACTTCCGGATGAGCCGAAAAATTGGTTCTCATTTGATACCTCTGTATTTAGACCGGCCTGCCCAGGAGCTTTGAAGCTATCTCTCCTGGAAGCTTTGCCATTTCCCTCTCCAGGACTTCCCTGGCCTTCGCCGCTTCGCCGGATACCTCGGCCTTGGCCTTTTCAACCATCGACTGGGCCTCCGCCTTGGCTTGGGAAAGCCTCTCCCTCTGCCGGGATAGCCCGTCCTGCTGGAGCGAATGGTACGTCTGGTTTGCCTTGACCCTCGCGTCCGCCAACTCATGCTCGAAATCCTGGAGCATGCTCTGGGCCCGGTCCGCGTATCCGCTTGCCTCTTCGTGCTGCTTGGCTATCTTCATGTCGCGGTCGGTCAAATGCTTTAAAACCGGCTTAAACAGAAGGATGTTCAGGATGAATATAAGGACAAGGAAATTAGCGAGCTGGACTAAAAAAGTGTAATTAATATCAACCATCTTTTCCTCCAGACTACATGGGGCCTGAAAATTTGCCCGGATGCGGAAAACCGTTGCAAGTTAGCATGTTAAAACGAAGGTTGTCAAGGAGAAACGTTATTAAATGTTTTAATCGCTCATTATTTTAAATTTATTGGAATGTTTATGGTTTTCATTGGCGCGGGCGCTCCCGGCGAATAACCAAAAAACCTTATAAAAGCCCTTGCGAACCCGGGCGGGGCTTCTTATTTTTCTTGACAAATCAATAAAGCTCGTTTAAGTTCAGGCCAGATTTAGAATTAAGGAAATCAGAAAGGTGGTGGTCCTCGCATGGATGCTGGCCCTGGCAGTAGCCGGATAAAAATCTTATACACTAAAGATATGCGCGGGCTGACCGCCGGGACTTCTTTTTAGCATCTCTGTCTCGTTTTCCCCCTTCCGGTCCCCCCTTTCTTGAAGGCGCATTCATTAAATAAATTTCCATGAAGTTTCCGTTATCTCGTCTTGAGGAGGAGCGCCCATGCATTATATCGGCGACGTTTACGTAAGCGAGATACTAAAAAAACAGGTGCTGGACCCCAAGGGAGAGGAGTCCGGGCGGCTGGATGATTTTATCATTACCCTGGACGAACTGTTCCCGATCGTAACCGGCCTGCTGGTAAGCCGCAAGGGCGTGCGTTACCAGGTCCCCTGGAGCAGCGTCAGCATATTCAATAAAAAGGTAATCTCCACGGACCTGCCCGCGCAGGCCCTCCTGAAGGCGGAACTTGGCAAGGGCGAGATGCTCGCATGCCACGCGCTGCTCGATAAGCAGATAGTGGATATAAACGGCGCCAAAGTCGTCCGGGTGAACGACCTCAAGCTGGGCGAGGTAAAGGGTAACGTTATGCCTTATAGCGGCGGACGTGGGGGCGTCGGGGCTTCTCCGCCGGCTCGGGCTTAAGAGGCACTGGGAAAGTGTCGCCCAGGTCCTGGGCGTGAAATACACTACCAACCTTATAAGCTGGAACTACCTGCAGCCGCTCCAGCCGGAAGTGGGGAAACTGACGCTCACCGTTTCAAGAAAACAGATGAGCGCGCTCCACCCCTCCGACATCGCGCAGATAATCTCCGAGGTCTCGCAGAAGGACCGGCGGGCGATAGTGGAGTCGCTGGACATAGAGACGGCGGCGGAGACTATCCATGAGCTGGAGCCGTCCGTGCAGGCGGACATTATCGCGCACATGGACGAAGAGCAGGCGGCCGACATCCTTGAGGCCATGCCCCCGGACGAGGCGGCGGACCTTGTCGCGGACCTGTCAGTGGACAAGGCGCACGGGATCCTCAAGCGGATGGAGGCTGAGGACGCGGAGGACGTGCAGGAGCTTCTGGAACACGAGGAGGATACAGCGGGCGGCATGATGACCACGGAGTACCTGTCGTTTCCGCCGGAGATGACGGTCGCGGAGTCCATGACAGAGTACCGGCTCGCGGCGCCGGACATCGAGTCCGCCTCCGCTTATGTCATATATATCCTGGACAGTGACGAGCACCTGTTGGGCGAAGTGCACTTGAAAGACCTCATCCTCGCCCACCCGGACAGCAAGCTGGGCGAGATAATGCGTACGGATTTTAAAACCGCCTCCCCCGAAGACGACGAGAAAGAGGTGGCGGAAACGATATCGAAATACAACCTCCTGGCGCTCCCCGTCGTGGAAGAGGACCAAAAATTGGCCGGCATCGTTACGGTAGACGACGTTGTGGACCTCCTGCTTCCGCCGCAGTCCAGGAAAAAGAGGCACAGGATCGGCTGATGGACCCAGACGGACCCGGGCAGGCAGCCGCTGAGAGAGAATATGGGAAATTTCCGCTCGTTTATACGGGGGCTCAGGAAGCTGGACCGCCGCCGCATACTGTTGTTCCTGGCCATCATGGGGCCGGGCATGATAACGGCGAACGCGGACAACGACGCGGGCGGCATAGCGACATACGCCATAGCGGGGGCCCAGGAAGGATACGGCCTTCTCTGGCTGTTGCTGCTCATCACCTTCAACCTGGCGGTCGTGCAGGAGATGAGCGCCCGGATGGGCGCGGTGACGGGCAAGGGGCTTGCCGACCTTATCCGGGAGCGCTTTGGCGTCAAGTTGACCTTGCTTTGCATGATGCTCCTGATCGTCGCGAACTTGACCTGCACTATCGCGGAGTTCGCGGGGGTGGCGGCCTCGATGGAGCTTTTCGGGATAAGCAAATTCATTTCGGTGCCGCTCGCCGCCGCATTCGTCTGGTTTCTTGTCGTCAAGGGGAACTACAAACGCGTCGAGCGCGTTTTCCTCATATTCTGCCTGCTCTTTTTCACCTACGTCGTCTCCGGATTACTGGCGCACCCGCCCTGGCATGAGGTAATGAAAGGGCTGGTCACGCCTTCATTCAAACTGGACTCCTCCTACATCAACCTGTCCATCGCGCTTATCGGCACCACGATAACTCCCTGGATGCAGTTCTTCCTGCAGTCATCCGTCGCGGACAAGGGGATTAAAGATAAAAGATTACCCGTATACCAAGACGGAGGTGTTCTTCGGCGCGTTCTTCACGGACTTCATCGCCTTCTTTATAATAGTTGCGACAGCCGCGACTCTTTTTACCCACGGGATAGTGATAAAAGGCGCCGAGGACGCGGCGCTTGCGCTGAAGCCGCTTGCCGGACAGTACGCATACATACTCTTCGCCTTCGGACTGCTGAACGCATCGCTCATGGCGGCGTCCATACTGCCGCTCTCCACGGCTTATGCGGTCACGGAGGCTTTCGGCTGGGAATCCGGAGTGGATAAATCTTTTGCCGAGGCCCCGCAGTTCCTGGGGCTTTATACAGGGTTCATCGTAATCGGCGCCGGGATAATCCTTATCCCGGGCCTGCCGCTGATGCAGATAATGCTCATCTCGCAGACAGTCAACGGAATACTCCTGCCCGTGATACTGGTCTTCATGCTGAAACTCATCAACGACAAAAACATCATGGGCGAACACGTGAACGGCCCCGTATTCAACATTGTCGCGTGGGGCACGGCGATAGCGCTTATTATAATGACGGCGCTGCTGCTTGTTACGACTGTGTTCCCGGATTTCTTCGGAAGATAATGTGATGATTGAAAAAACATCTCCTCCCACAACTGAAAAGCAATATGAAATTAAAAATATCAGTCGCCCTCGCGCTCGCCGCCTTCATCGTTTACGTCGGCGTAAGCTTCATCTACCCGAACGTCTCAAAATACAAAAAATATAACCCGCCGAAATCGTCGATGATGGAGTACCGGGAAAAGCAGATGAAGGCCGAGGGGAAGGAAATACATATAAAAAGGAAGTGGGTGCCTTTCTCCCGGATTTCGCCGTATGCCGTTAAAGCCGTGCTGATAGCGGAGGACGATAAGTTCTGGCATCATTCAGGCTTCGATATAGAGGGCATGGAAACAGCCCTTGAAAAAGACATCAAAAAGCACAGGCTGAAGGCGGGCGGGAGCACTATCACCCAGCAGCTTGCGAAGAACCTGTTCCTTTCGCCGTCCCGTAACCCGGTGCGCAAAATAAAGGAGGCGGTGCTGGCGTGGCGGATGGAGAGGACGCTGTCGAAGCGAAGGATACTGGAACTTTACATGAATTATGCCGAGTGGGGCCCCGGCATCTTCGGCATCGAGGCCGCCAGCCGGCATTATTACGGCATTCCGGCATCCGCCCTGAACGCCGAGCAGGCGGCGAAGCTCGCTACGGTTTTGCCGAACCCGAATATTTACAGCCCCGTCAACCCCGGCAGATACGTCCAGCGCCGTTCCGCCATAATTTATAAGATAATGGTCAAGCGGGGGGTAGTGATGCCGGACTTCGAGGAGGCAATGAACCCGGAGAAAGAGGAGACAACGAAGAAGGAGCATCCATTTTCCGGCGAGACGACTTCAGCCGCAACGCCTGAGAAAAAGGGGCCCTCGCAATTTCTAAATTTCACTGCAAAATAAATTTTACCTGTTATATCAGCTTCGCGTCCATCGTTATCTTCGCCTTCAGGACTTTCGAGACCGGGCATCCCTCTTCCGCCTTGCTTGCCGCCTCCATAAATTTCGCCTCCTGAAGACCCGGCACTTTCGCCCGGACTTCCAGGTGGCTCTCCGTTATCGCGAAGCCATCCCCCTGCTTCTCGATAGTGACTGTCGCCGTCGTGCTGATACTCTCAGGGGTGACGCCGGATTCGCCGAGTATCGCGGAGAGCGCCATGGAAAAGCATCCCGCGTGCGCCGCCGCTATCAGTTCTTCCGGGTTCGTGCCGGGCTTGTCCTCGAACCTTGTCGCGAATGAATAGGGCGTACTGTTCAGGACGCCGCTCGCGCTGGATAAAGCACCCCTGCCCTCTTTCAGTCCGCCGTTCCAGACCGCCGATGCCTTACGTTTCATTGAGCCTCCAATATCTTTAGTGGTTCGGATTTACATATTAACAAATATAAGGTCCGGGTCCTCGATGTGCCCGATGACGTTGTTCATGAAATGCTGCGCCTTCGCCCCGTCTATCACGCGATGGTCGAAGGTAAGCGATAGAGGCAATACCTTCTTTATCTTTATCGCGCCGCCTTCCGCGACGGGTTTTTCCATCAGCCTCCCAACGCCCAGTATCCCCACCTCCGGATAATTTAAAATAGGCGTCGCATATAATCCGCCGATGGAGCCGTAGTTGGTGATGGTGAAGGTCCCGCCTTTCAGCTCGTCTATTTTTAGCGTCCGTTTCCGCGCGCTTTCGGCCAGGCCCGCCAGTTCCTTCGCTATCTGAAGGATGGATTTCTTGTCCGCGTCTTTTATGTTCGGCACGATAAGCCCGTCCTGCGTCTCCACGGCGATCCCGATGTTGTAGTACCCTTTGTATAAAATTTCTCCCTTCTCGTCGTCCATCGCGGAGTTCATTGCAGGGTCGCGCTTCAGCGCCCCCACGACCGCTTTTATAATGAACGGGAGGACGGTCAATTTAATTCCCTGCCGGGCGGCTTCTTCTCTTTCCTTCTCCCTTATGAGCGACAACAGTCCCGCATCCGCCTCGTCCGTCGTAGTCACCTGGGCGGCCTTCGTAATCGATTCCGTCATCGCCTGGGCGATTTTTCTGCGCACTCCACGGAGCGGCACGCGCGTAACGGCTCCCCAGTTATCCTGCCCTGGCGCGCCTTCCGGTTCCCTGGCCCCTTTTTCGGGAATACCCTGCCCGGCGAACTTCCGGATATCGTCTTCCGTGATGCGCCCCTTTGGCCCGGTCCCCCTAACCTGTTCTATGTCTACGCCAAGCTGTCTGGCGAGCAGACGGTCCTTCGGAAGGGCCTCCGCGCGCGGCCTCTCCTGCTGGTACGGCGCAACCTTTTGCGCAGCCTCTTCCAGTTCTTCTTCTTCCGGCGCCTCTTCCAGTTCTCCCACGACCCCAACCGACGCGAGACGCTCCGAATACACGTCCAGCGGCTCCGCCCTGCTCCTGCTTCACCGGCTCCGCCTCGGGCTTCTGCGCCGCGCTCGAAGGTTCTTTCTTCTCGGGTTCCTTCACCGGCTCTCGGTTCTTTGGCACCGGTCTTGGTTCTCCGGCTTCTCCGCCGCGATCGAAGGCTCCTTTTTCTCTGGTCCCTTCTCCTCGCGGGCGGGGGGCTGGGGTGAGGGCTTCTCCTTCAGCTCTTCCTTTTCGCCTATGACGGCTATTACCTCGCCGACGTTTATAATGTCGCCGGGGCCTCCCTTTAAGCTTATGATATATCCGGCCTTGGGCGAAGGCACCTCCGCGACCGCCTTGTCCGTCTCCACCTCGAGGATTGTCTGGTGGTCCTTGACGAAATCGCCCACTTTTACCTTCCACTCCACGATCTCGCCCTCGGTCAGTCCTTCGCCGATATCCGGGAACCTGAATTCGTAGGCCATTATTTCACCGTCCTTTAACCTTTCTACTTTTCTTTCACGGGAAAGAAAAGTAGCAAAAGAAAGCGGGACTTTCAGTCCGGCTTTTCTTTGCTACTTTCTTTACCGAAAAGAAAGTAGGGGGAGGGTTTAATAACTTAAAAGCTTCCGCGCCCCCGCGATTATTTTTTTATCGTTAGGCAGATAATAGTTCTCCAGCTTGAATAGCGGCATGACCGCGTCGTATCCCGTCACGCGCTCCACCGGCGCGAGCAGGCTGGTAAACGCCTCTTCATAGACGCGGGCCGCAATCTCCGCTCCGATGCCGCCGGTCCTGGGCGCCTCGTGCGTTATGAGCAGCCTGCCCGTTTTCCGTACGGAACTTATTATGGTGTCGCTGTCCATCGGCGCGATCGTCATCAGGTCTATTATCTCCGCGCTCACTCCTTCGGCGGCAAGCTCCTGGGCGGCCTTGAGCGCCTCGCGCATCATCGCGCCCCACGCCACTATCGTGAGGTCCGTCCCTTCCTGGACTACTTTTGACTTCCCGATCGGGACTTCGTAATCCTCGTCCGGCACCTCGGCCTTTATCGCGCGGTATATGCGTTTCGGCTCGCAGTATATAACCGGGTCTCCGTACCGGAGCGCGGCAGTCAGAAGGCCCTTCGCGTCGTATGGATTGGAGGGCTGCACTACCGTAAGCCCCGGCGTGTTCACCAGCACTGCCTCCGGGGAATCCGAGTGATGCTCCGGCGCGCGTATCCCGCCGCCCCATGGCAGCCTTAAGACGAGGTTCATTGGATACTGCCCGCGGCTCCGCGTACGATACCTGGCGATCTGGTTGACTATCTGGTCGAGCGCCAGGTACATAAAGCCTTCGAACTGTATCTCCGGGACCGGGAGCAACCCGCCGGCGGCAAGCCCCAAAGCCGTGCCGGTGATGCCTCCCTCCGATAACGGCGTATCGATGACGCGCTCGGGCCCGTACTTTTCCAGGAGGCCGTCCGTCACCCGGAAGACGCCTCCCTCGCGGCCCACGTCCTCGCCGATGACGACTATCTTTTCATTCCTGGCCATCTCGTGGTCCAGGGCCATATTCAGCGCGGAGACTATATTCATCTTAGGCATGGGGTTCACCCCCTCCGCCGTCTCCTTAAGAAAGGCCGCAAGTTCATCCTCTTGCTTCTTAAGGTATGGGTGCTCTCTCTTCCATGTGTTGTGGAAAATGTCGGAAGGTTCCGGAGGCGGCGCGGATTCCGCATCGGCTACAGCCTTCTCCACCTCCGTCCTTGCGGCATCCATAATCTCGTACTCCTCTTCTTCGCTCCACAAGCCGCACTCCGAGAGATACAGCCTGATGCGGATGAGCGGGTCGAACGGCTTATTCTTCTCAAGCTGCGCGGTCTCCCTGTATTTAGTCGGGTCGTCGGCGGTGGTATGCGGGCCGAAGCGGTATGTAAGCATCTCGATAAGCCTCGGCCCCCTTCCCTCCCGCGCATCTTCCATCGCCTCCTTCATGGCGGCGTATACGGCCATGATGTCGTTGCCGTATATCTGGATCCCCTTGAAGCCGTAAGCGTTCGCCTTCTGCGCTATGGTCTTCGACGCGGTCTGGAGTTTTCTGGGGACGCTTATGGCGAACTGGTTGTTCTGACATATGAAGACGGTCGGCGTATTGAATACCCCGGCGAAATTCATCGCCTCATGGAATGAGCCTTCGGAGGTAGCGCCATCGCCGAAATAAGCCGCCGCGACAGATTTGATTCCCTGGAGTTTCATTGCCCACGATACCCCTACCGCGTGCAGAGGCTGGCTCCCCACTACGACCTCTATCGGCAGCACCCGCAGGTCCTTTATCCCTATCAGGCCTCTCTCGTCTCCCATCCAGTACCGGTATATCCCCGACAGCGGGACTCCGCGCATGAAGAGCGCGCCGCTCTCACGGTACGACGGAACGAGCCAGTCTTCTTTTCCAAGGAAAGCCGCCGACGCCTGAGAAGCCTCCTGCCCGTAAACAGGAGCATAAGTCCCCATCCTCCCCTCGCGCTGCAGGTTCAGGGCCGTCTTGTCCGCAAGCCTCATCACGCTCATCCGGATGTAGAGTTCCTTGAGGCGCTCGTCGCTTAGGTCCGGACGGAGTTCCTCATTCACGTTTCCGTCCTTGTCCATTATCTCAAGCCTTTCGCCTTTAAGCGGGTCAAACCTGTCGAAGAGCATCTTAAGCCTCCGGGAGCGGGGAAAGTATGAATTTATGAAAAGGTTATGAGAAAGTATAGCAAAAAGAAAAAAACGCCGCCTGAAAAAAAGACGGCAACCATTGCGCGGCGCCTTTTCTTGCAAGGGTCCGCCCTTTTATCTTAAGGGTTCGCGCTTTATTTTGGACGTTCCGTAGAGGCGCATGCGCACAAGCGGCATGGCAAATATGCAGGGCAGTTTCTGTTTCATGCATGCCTCCTTTCTCATCGTTACGAGTTTGCATCACGCGTAAAAATACGCCGCCGGACTTGAGGAAAAAATCGTAATTCGAAAGAAGAAAAAAATTATAAAAAAAAAATATCAGCGAAGCGCATGATATTGAATTATTTATTGCTTTTAAAAAATTATTGCTATATACTTTTTTTTGATTTCGTTAGAATTTTTTTTCATCACGCGTCGCTTTACGGTTTCTGCGGCGAAACCAAAAACGGCGCAAGACTGGCGCGGATGCCCGGAATACAAGGCTCCGCGTTGAATCCGGAAGAAAGGAGGAAATGAATGGCAAGGACTGACAAGGAGTACTCGCTGTATGTGTGTCAGACATGCGGCGCTGTAACTTCTGACAAGGGTCACGTATGCGACCCGGTCAGGTCCACCGAGTTAGCTGTCTGCGAGTTCTGCGGTAATGTCGCCGAAAACCCTCGGCACGTGTGCATGCCCAAGGTCATGGAGCTCAGGTACACCTGCGAGACCTGCGGACGTTTAGCTGTCACGGAGGTAGAGCTCTGCTACCCCGCCGCCATTAAACAGGCGGCACCAAAAAAAGGAGCCACAAAAATGGCAGAAGCGACTGCAAAGAAACCGGCCGCAAAAAAACCGGCTGCGAAGAAACCGGCCGTAAAAAAGGCCGCCACTGCGTCGAAGGCAAAACCAGCCGCCAAGAAACCGGCTGCCGCGAAAGCTGCTACTGCAACGAAGGCAAAACCGGCCGTCAAGAAGCCGGCTGCCGCGAAGGCCACTACTGCGTCGAAGGCAAAACCAGCCGCCAAGAAACCGGCTGCCGCGAAAACTGCTACCGCGTCGAAGGCAAAACCGGCCGTCAAGAAGCCGGCTGCCGCGAAGACAGCAACAGCGAAAAAGACCGTAGCAAAAAAATCGGCGGTCGCCAAGAAAGCGACCGCCGCGTCGAAGGCAAAACCGGCTGTCAAGAAGCCGGCTGCCAAAAAAGCCGCGAAGTAAAAAACAGACAGCTACTATTTCTTCCGGATTAAGGGCCGGGCCATCGTGTCCGGCCCTTTTCATCTCTCAAAAAAGAAAACCCCAGAAACAATCCGCCTCCTGGGGTCTTGCGAACCCTTCATACACCCCCTTTATACTCTAACGGGAGAAGCCTTGTCAAGGGAAGATGAGGCCCTAATTGACAATCAATTTCAAAATTGGGCATAAGTTACGCTAACGCATGGTTAAAAAAATTTTATCCACAGCTTACCCACAATCCGGGTGTTGACAACTCCCATTATAGCGGGTTTAATTATAACTATGTTAAATATTTCGGGCAGTTACGGAGAGGGCGGGGGCCAGATGCTGCGGACTTCCCTCTCTCTTTCGGCCTGGCTTGGCGTCCCGTTTGCGATTTCGGGGATACGGATAAAAAGGCCAAAACCGGGTCTTAAACCCCAGCACCTGACCGCCCTTCTTGCCGCGGCTGAGATAACCCATGCCGAGGTAAAAGGCGCGGCTATAGGGTCTACCGAGGTCACGTTCGTGCCAGGCAGTCCCCGCCCCGGAAAGTACATCTTCGACGTATCCAGGGACGGCGGTTCGGCTGGTTCGGCGATGCTCATCCTGCAGACCCTCCTGCCCGCGCTGGCGAAATGCGGCGCACGCTCCCGCCTTCGCATCGCCGGGGGCACCCACGTCGCGTGGAGCCCGCCATTTCATTTCATTGATCGCTCCTTCCTGTACTCATTATCGAAGATGGGTCTTCGCACGACGCTCGATATAAAGAGGTGGGGGTTCTATCCGAAGGGCGGCGGAGAGATAGAGGCGGAAATATTTCCGTCGAAGCTTGCTCCGGTGGAACTCATAGACAGGGGCAAACTTCTCGGCCTTAAAATTATCTCGGCGGCCGCTAACCTTCCGGACCACATCGCGCGGAGGCAGGCGGACGCGGCGCTGTCAGTTATCAGGGCGCATGGGTTGGATGCGGAGATAGAACTTCTAAGGGCGGATTCCATAGGGCAAGGAACGTTCATATATATAGATGCGGAGTTTGAAAATATTAGGGCGGGGTTTTCCGCGCTCGGCGAACGGGGAAAGCGCGCGGAGATTGTCGGCATGGAGGCGGGCAAATCATTTATAGATTATATAGATTCAAAAGGCTGCGTGGAAAAGCACCTCGCCGACCAGCTTCTCCTTTACATGGCTCTAACCGGGGGGCGGTGCGCTATGAACGTGCAGGAGATAACCTCGCACCTAATTACCAATGCATGGGTGATAAGGCAGTTTCTGCCCGGGGTGGTGATTAATATTTCGGGGCAGGAAAAAAGAGCGGGGACGGTGGAAGTCATCCCTGAAGGCTCCTGATTATATCCGGCAGACTTTCGGTAGCCGCCTGTCGTCCGCGCTCTATCAGTTCCTTGTGCTTATGCATGTCTCTCAGTCCGATGTCCCCGACGTTCACCCGTATCGCCACGTCGGCCATTTAAGCTCACCTCTCGGTATTCTTCCGCGCGTATGTCACGGCCAGATGCATGGCGATGTTCACGATGTTCGTAAGCCTTGGTTCGAGGACGGAGCCGAAATTCACGTCCACCGCCACGACCACGTCCGGTTTCCACGTCTCCCTTGCCGTTATGACCGGGACCATGCTCACGTATCCGCCGTCGATTAAATGCCTGTTATTCAAAAATGTAGGCGTGAACACCACCGGCAGGCTCGCGGAAGCTTGAAGGGCCGAAGCTAACGGGCCGGAGGTCAGGTTGACCTTATCCCCTGTCGCCAGGTCCGCGCATACGGCGGCGAATGGTTTTGACAGGTCTGTAATGTCTCTGGACTTCAGTAGCTTTTTCATGTAGAGATATATCCCGCGGGAATCGACTAACCCCGTCTTTCCGCCAGGGTAAAAGAGGTCGCGCCATCTGGTTTTAGCAGCAATTTCAGCCAGTTCCGCGATAGACATACCGTCAAGATAAAGCGCGCCGACGATTGCTCCGCCGCTCGACCCGGCGATGAAGTCGGGCCTGATACCCGCCTCTTCCAGGGCCTGGAGGACGCCGATATGCGCTATGCATCTGGCCGCCCCGCCGGAGAGGGCGCACGCAATTGTTTTTTTAGACGGTGTCCGCATAAGAATATTTTCTGGCCCGAAATACCTTGTGTCCACATATAATATTAGCGCAAAAATAAAAAAGCCGGTCCTTTCGGGCCGGCTTTTCCCAATGCTTGATTTCTTACTGCAAAAGGATCGTGACCACTCCGGTGGACGTTTGACCGGTGCCGCTTTCCGTGATGGTATAAGTGAAAGTGTCTTCCGTAACGCCCGCCGGGATAGAAGTAATCAAGTAAGTGATTGTACCGGCGGACTGCCCAGGCGTTACGGTGCCGTACAGCGGCGGCTGCGTGGGATGCAACGTAACAGTCAGTGTATCGTTTGTATTAAACGGAATGTCGTTCGCCAGAACATTTACCACTGCGGAATTACCTATCAGCTGTTGGAAGTAATTAACCGCGATCGGACATACCTGTACGTCCACTTCGCCCGTGGCGAAGGCAGGGCTGCTGGCATTTGCCGCTAACGTGTATGTCAACGTATCAAAGCCCGTGAAGCCTTTGTTCGGGGTATAGGACCAATTGCTGCCGGTCTGCGTGACCGTCCCGTTTGTGGCGCCCGTGACACTCTTTACAATATTGGTTCCCAAGTTTAACGAGCTGAAGTCGATGGGGTGGGGCTGGCGGTGCCGGTTGGGTTTTTATCTACCTTTAAGATCAGCGTCTTTGCGGCGGGCCCTCCCGTCACCGTCACCGTTACAAGTTGGACGGCGGAGGCAAGCCCTGCGGAGTCCGTCACTTTAAACGAGAATACGTCCGTGCCCGAGAAATTCGAGTTGGGAGTGTAAACGACGTTGCCCTTGCTGTCTATTGATGAAAGGGTCCCGTTCGGCTGGCGGAGAGACGATCGCGAGTCAGTCCCGGAATCGTCTGAAAGGATTTCGCACCGTTTAAGAGGTTGATCTTTGCCGTCGCCCCGAACGCTATGCTTGCGGTCTGAGGAGCCGCAGTGGGCGCAACGGGCTGCGGGGGCGGGGGCGTAAAGGGCCTGGATATGGTCGAGTACCCGGCCAATGTATTAGCGGGCATGGGGCCAGACGAGAAAGTGGCGGTCAGCCGGGCCGGCGTGGTCGAACTGTCTGCGAAACTCAGCGTCCCCGCGACGTCGAGGCTGAAATTGCCCGAAGCGGTGTGGGTTGCATCACGCCTGTAGCTGCCTTATTATCGCGATTGCGCCGTCATGGTCATCGCGTCTGGAAATTCTAAGGTGGGCGGGTCCAGGCTGTCCTGCCAACTGAGGACGGCGGTATTGGCTCCGGACGGCAGCAGTATCCCCATGCCGATAGCCTCGGCCATGACGTTCATGTCCCCGCTGCTGTTGCTTCAGCCCTAGTCTCATAAAAAGGTTACCCCTGTTGTCCTGGTTCAATATCAGGAAATTCGCTCCGGTGCTGGGGGAAGGATTGCATTACGTTGTTCCCGCTATTGATATTATAATACCTTAGTGTAACGACCGGCTTCACGCTCGTGGAGGTCATATAGTGGTGGCGGCGGCGGCGAGCGAGGCCAAAACCCAGCAGGGCCAGGACCGAAAGAATAATAACCTTTGTCCTCTGCATATCCCCTCCTAAGGTGTTATTGGCATGGACCGTACCCGATAAGCGTCACTGTTATCAGGGCCGGGTCACGGAGGAGTCGAAGCGGGTCGAGTTTCCCCACAATCTTAAACGTCATGTTGATTTTGGCGCTGTGCTGTCGATGCCCTTCTTGAAGCTTCGACTAGGGTGCCTTCGGTGGTCGCTCGTCATGACTTCGTCGCCGGTCATCAAGTCTAGTCCCGTCGGTGAAGCTGAACGGGTGGGCCGTCTCGGAACCGGAGCTGAAGCTGGCCGTTACGGTATATGTGCGTGTGTTTCCGGACTGAAAGCGCCCCGCCCTGCATCCCGCTAAGGCTTAAGGCCGCCTGGTATGCTATTGACGTCCCGGAAATACAAATATCGGTGTCAACAGCCCTGTATTGCATCTCTTGTCAGATGAAATTAGATGGTAGGACTATATATTTGACGGGCTTTTGCGCGCCGACTTCAGGGATAGCCGTCGTTCATGGACGACTTTTACGCCTTCGTTAGGGCCTTTTGCGTTGACAGTGCTGCTATAGTTCCAGATAGGATATCGGCGAAGGCGGGGAGAGAAAGAGAAAGCATAATTACAATAAAGCAAACCGACAGGACTACCTTCTTCATGCTGCCTCCTTATTTTGCGACTGCCTTGACTGCAATATATAAAACTTACTACCAATATTATAAAAAATCAAATATTTAGTAGTAGAAGGAAAGCCGCTTTCTCGCTCGGGAAGGATTACCGGCCCTTTTTCAGCTCGAAGAGCACCTGCTTGGCGAGGTTTTTCAGGGTATCGAAGACGCCGACGCCGGTGGTGGCGACGGCCTCGAAGGCGGGAAGGCCTCTGGGGTTTAACAGCTTCTCCATCTCCGGCGCGGGAGCGACATTCGGGAGGTCGCGCTTGTTATACTGGACCACGAAAGGTATCTTGTCCAGGTCGTAGCCCTGCTCGTCAAGGTTTATGCGGAGGTTGTCCATGCTCTCCGCGTTCGCTTCCATGCGCTCCACCTGCGAGTCGGCGACGAACACCACCCCGTCCACGCCTTTCAATATCAGCTTCCTGGAGGCGTCGTAAAACACCTGTCCCGGGACGGTGTAGAGGTGGAACCTTGTTTTGAACCCCCTTATCTCGCCAAGGGCCAGCGGGAGGAAATCGAAGAACAGCGTCCTCTCCGTCTCCGTGGCAAGCGATATCATCTTCCCTTTTGCTTCGGGGTTCGTTTTTTTGTAGATGTAATGGAGGTTGGTGGTCTTGCCGCAAAGGCCCGGCCCGTAATAGACGAGCTTTACATTTATTTCGCGGGAGGAATAGTTGATGAAGGACATCGATTAACCGTTAAGCCCGGCGTTTGCGGGATGCCCGGAAAGATAAGTCTCCGATGCAAACTTTGCCTTTATCCAAAAAGATTGTCGATATCTTCATCGGTTATTTCCGCGAAAGGAGAGACGCTGACTTTGCCTCCGGCCTTTTCTTTGTGAGATTTCTCAGATACGGACAGCGAATATCTTTGCAAAGGCCTCGGAGCTTTTCTTCACCCGGAGCCGGACAAGTCCCAGGGAACTGCGCTGGTCGAATATCACCACCAGTATCACCCGGTCGATTATGGAGATATGGATATTGTCCTTCTCCCCCTCATGGAAGAGTATGGAGAACTCCTTCTCGCCCAGGAGCTTGGCCATGCCGCCGGTCGCGGCTATGTTACCCGCGGTAAGAGAGGCAAGCGAAGTGGTGTCCAGACCCTTGATGTCCCCGGCCGAGGCTATAAGCTGGCCGTTCTTGTCCACAAGGAAGACGACCCTGGCGTTCGCTTGCGTCTGGAGGCGCTGGAGTTCCTGGTCAACCGACCTGAACTCTTCCTCATACATTACAAGGTCCGAAACCGGCATTATTGCTCCTTAATTATGAATCCAATTTAACCTATCACAAAATCCCTCGGCAGTTCAAGGAAAATCTATAATTTTTCAACAGCCTTGACTTTGAATCACTCCGGTTTATAATAAATTGACACATGGGGGATGACGATGAATACTGTCGAAATAAAGCGGCTGAAAAAGGGATTTTTCGAGGACCCGAAGAGCGGATGGTCCGCCTATCCCTTCATTCACGGCATGGGAGAGCGAGGCGCGGACCTGCGGGGCGTGCACGTGGTGGCGATATATCCCGGGCAAACAAGAGGAAACCACTATCATGAAAACACAAACGAGGTCCTGTTCATGTTCGCGGGCAGCGGGACTTTTTACTGGGAAGAGGAGGGCAGTGTCCACGAACACCTTATCGTGGGTTCTCCGACGGTCATAACCATACCGGCTGGGATAAAACACGCGTTCACGAATAACGGGCATGACCCGGTATATCTGATCGCGCTCCGGGACGGAGAGTACGACCAGAATAACCCGGACGTGGTGAGGACCGAACTGGTATAAACCGGATCAGTTGGCGCCCGTCAAGGTCATAACGTATTTGTCGGTGACGAAGGACGGCGTCTTGTGCTTCTCGAAGATATAGCCGTCGAATACCTGTTTATCGCCCTCGGTTATGACGGCCCTTACCGCCGGGTCGTCAGGATTAATGCCGTTTGAGGTTACGGTGTCTCCGCGAATGACCCAGTGCGGCAGGTATGCGATGATTTTTATTTTATAGGGCGAGCCGGGCACGTCCGCCGCGCCGCCTATCTTGACATCGAATTCCTTCTCTTCTTTAGTCTCCCGGTTACCCACCGCCATCTTCACGGTATGGAATTTCGCCTTGACGGCGTCCGGCACATCCAGCTTCTGGCCCTTTGGCAGCGGGGCGGGCTTTGGAGGCGTCTCTTTTCCCTCCGACGCAAAGGTCGCAAGAGCCATCTCTTTCTTCTTCTTCAGCGCCTCCTCGTCATTTTTTTTCCCGCATGACGAGCATAGAAGAACCACCGCGAGAATCGGCAACAGGTATTTGTACCGGTTAGTCATATTTGCTTCACCATTCCTTCCATAAGGGTAATGGCAATGAGGAAAAGGCGTACGCGCCTCCGGGCATTCAAATAATTTTAAGGATAATACCGTATTACGCGAAAATCAAGAAAAAAGGCAGCCCGAACAGGCCGCCTTTTTTTAAACCAGATATGGGCTTCAACCCTACTTTGCCTTTTTGTACTGGTAGGTTTCACCCATGAAGGAAACCGTAAGGATATCGGTACCGGGGTCTCTTTTGACGTTGACTTCAATTGGTCCCATCGGCACGACCAGCGTGTTTTCGTCCTTTTTCTGCGCGGGCGTCTTGCCCTGGCTGCCTTCGTAGAAGTACTGATCGCCTTCCTTGCTTATCTTAATTGTCTTGGAAGGCTCCGTCACCATAGCCCAGGTGCCGACCAGCGGGTCGCCCCCCGACTTGGCGCAGGCAAACATGAAGACAAGTGTGCCTATCAGCGCGGCCGTTGCAACTGTCACTAATACTCTTTTCATCTTTCCTCCTGCTTCCCTTGTTGAATAGAAGGCATAAGCCCAATTAGCAAAAACCCTGTGATTTTAAAACATCAGGACGGGGATGTCAATAATAAACCTTATTTTACGGCAGGATAATTCCTTAGCATACTCCGCACGTCCTGCACTTCCCGGGCACGCACCTGGGCGTATGGCGGGCCTGCCTCGCGCGCTCCCTTTCCTTCAGGAGATAATCCTTTTTTATCCCGGTATCCAGGAAGTCCCACGGGAATTTTTCCTGAGCGCTTCTTTCCCTTGAGGCATAAACATCCATATCAAGACCTTCTTCCGCGAACGCCGCCTTCCAGTCCCCTCCGTTTTCGGACGCGTTCAGGATAACCTTTGCAAGCCGCCGGTCGCCTCTTGCGAGTGCGGCCTGAAGGACGGCGTATTTCGGGACGTCATGCGTCACCGCCGTGTTCGGGCCCTTGAGGGCCTTCGCTGATACGCTGAATTTTGCTTTTCAGCTTATCCGCCGGCAACATGGGCTCCCACTGGAACGGCGTCCACGGCTTCGGGATGAAGCAGTTCACGCTCAGGGTTAAAGTGCCTATGCGGCCCTTCCCGCGCGCGGCGCTCAACATCTCCTCCCGCGCCCTCGATGCCAGCGCGATGATCTCCTCGATATCCTCGTCTTCCTCGGTCGGCAGGCCCACCATGAAATACAGCTTCACGTTCAGCACGCCCGCCTCTATAAGAGTCCGGACGGCGGTCAGCACCTGTGCCTCGGAAATATTTTTATTTATCACCGCGCGGAGCCGCTCGGAGCCTGCCTCCGGCGCGATGGCGACCGTCCTGTTGCCTTTGGAGACAAGCCTTGCCAGCTCAGGCGTCAACGAGTCCGCCCTAAGCGATGAAGCGGAGAAATTTATCTTCTCGTCTTTAAACTCGCTCGCAAGCTCCGCTATCTCCGGATAATCCGATACCGCCGAGCCTACCAGGCCGATTTTGCCTGCGAGTTTTCTGCCCTCTTCTATGTCTTTTTTAACCGACTCGAAACTGCGGTTCCTGGGGGGGCGGTAAACGTACCCGGCCATGCAGAAGCGGCAGTGCCTTCCGCAGCCCCGTGAAAGCTCTATCATGAACATATCCGAAAATTCCGTATCCGGCGTGATTATGGCGCTCTTCGCCGGGAACTTGTCCAGGTCTTTAACGTACCGCCTGACTACCTTCTCCGGCGCTCCGGGCGCGGCGGCAAGAGAGCGCAGGGTGCCGTCCGTATTATATGATGGGGTATAAAGTGAGGGTATATAGACGCCGGGAATCCTGGAGAGCTCGGCCAGAAGCTCGCTTCGGGTGTGGGTGAGCTTTAACCTTTCGTACTCGTCTAAAAACTCGTTTATCGACTCTTCCGCCTCGCCGACGATTACCGCGTCAAAAAAATCGGCAATCGGCTCGGGGTTGAAGAACGTGCAGACGCCGCCTAATATCAAGAGCGGGTGAGACTCGTCCCGGTCCCTGGAGAAAGGGGGTATCCCGGAGAGCCGGAGGAAGTCCGCCACCCCTGCATAATCATGCTCGAACGCGACCGAAAAACCCAGTAGCTCAAAATCCCGTGCCCTGGTCTTCGACTCGACGGAGGTTATCGGCGAAGACAGGGGCGCCGAGGGACCCTTCGGGTCCGGCAGGAACAGCCTCTCAGCTAAGGCGTTCCTGCGCGCGTTGATGATGCGGTATATCGTCTGATACCCGAGCGAGGACATCCCGACGTAATACGTCCCCGGAAATACCAGCCCTACCGTCGTCCTTCCGCCTCTGGGCTTTACTACAGCGCCTTTTTCACTTGTCGGCTCTGGCCGGTCCTGCTCTTTTTATGCAACTTTAATCAGTCCGCCTGCCTCCGTAAGAAAGTCGGGACGTCCAGTTCGTCCTCGTCGTCTATCCCCAGGGCTTCGTTCCGGAAATCGAGCCCCGCCACCTTCCTTAAATAAGCCGGCTTGTCCACCGCCTTGTCCACGAACGCCTTCACGTTCGAGGTCTTGCCGAGTATCTTCTCCTCGCCGAAGGACATCTCGGTTATTTCCGCGTTTCCCTGATAATTTTTCGGCGAAGGCCCGAAGTTCATCGCCTTCGGGAGGGCCTTCTCGTCCAGGCGCACCGCCTGGGTTACCGCGCTCTCCTCGAACCCGGTGGCGATAACCGTGACACAGACCTCGTCCGTCATGTCTTCATTGATTACGGAGCCGAATATGATGTTGGCTTCCGGGTGCGACGCCTCCTGGATTATCGTGGACGCTTCGATGACCTCGCTCATGGTGAGGTCCGGGCCGCCGGTGATGTTGATGAGCACGCCCCTGGCGCCGTCGATGGTGCCTTCCTCTAAGAGCGGGGAGGATATCGCCTTCTGCGCCGCCTCGACCGCGCGGTTGTCTCCCGCGGCCAGGCCGGTGCCCATTACCGCGCGTCCCATGGAGGACATGACGGTCTTCACGTCGGCGAAATCCAGGTTGATGTACCCGTTCATCATTATGACGTCGGATATTCCCTGCACCGCCTGGCGGAGCACGTCGTCGACGATCGAGAACGCCTGCTTGAACGGCGTCCGCTTGTCTATCACGCCTAGAAGCCTCTGGTTCGGGATCGTGATGATGGTGTCCACGCATTTCTTCAGCTCGTCCAGTCCGAGCTCGGCCTGGCGCATCCTCTGCCTGCCCTCGAACATGAACGGCTTGGTTACGACCGCGACCGTCAGCGCGCCAAGTTCACGCGCTATCTGCGCGATTACCGGCGCCGCGCCGGTGCCCGTGCCGCCGCCCATGCCGCAGGTGACGAAGACCATGTCCGCGCCGGTCAGGGCTTCGCGGATATTATCGAGGTCCTCCTGCGCCGCATGTCTTCCGACCGTCGGGTTCGCGCCCGCGCCAAGACCGCGCGTAAGCTCCGCCCCGAGCTGGACCTTGTGCGGCGCGTAAGAGCGCTCCAGCGCCTGCACGTCGGTATTGGCGGCTATAAACTCCACGCCCGCGAGGCCCGATGTTATCATCGTATTGATCGCGTTACCCCCGCCTCCGCCAACACCGATTACCTTGATGTTCGCCCCCCTTCTTGCCTCCTCTTCAAATTCGAACATCTTGCCCCCTTTCGTTTAGAAGAAATTCTCCACCCATTCCCGCATCCTGCCTATAACTTTCGCAAAAAGATTGCCGTCCGAGATCCTCTTGACCTTCCCGGCGCCCGTCTGCTGCGCGCCGAAAAGGACCAGGCCCACGCCGGTCGCGTACATTGGCGAGTTCACTACGTCCACGAGACCCCCGATGTTCATGGGCAGCCCGCGCCGCGCCGGCATTTCCATCACGCGCTCGGCCGCTTCCGGGATGCCGTCCATTATCGCCGTCCCGCCGGTTATAACGACCCCGGAGGCTATACGGTCCTCGAACCCGGTCTTCCTGAACTCCTTCAGCACCAGCCCGAAAATCTCCTCGATGCGCGGCTCTATTATCTCGGCGAGCACCTGGCGGGAAAGTACCCTGGGCGGCCTTCCGCCGACGCTCGCGACTTCTATGGTCTCGTCGTCCCGCACCATGTTCGTAAGCGCGCAGCCGTACCTTTTCTTTATTTTTTCCGCCTCGGCCGCCGGCGTCCTGAGCCCCACCGCAATATCGTTCGTCAGATGGTTTCCGCCTATCGCGATCACGGCGGTATGCCATATCCCGCCCTCGACGAATATGGCCAGGTCGGTCGTCCCGCCGCCCACGTCCACCACGGCGACTCCCAGTTCTTTCTCGTCGTTACTGAGTACGGAATGGCTCGAAGCCAGCGGCTCGAGTACGATGTCCAGCACGTCCAGGCCCGCGCGGTTGCAGCTCTTGATGATGTTCTGCGCGGATGTAACGGCGCCGGTCACGATATGCACCTCCGCCTCCAGCCGCACTCCGCTCATCCCCAGGGGCTCCCTTATCCCGTCCTGGTCGTCGATAGCGAACTCCTGGGGGAGCACATGCAATATCTCGCGGTCAAGCGGTATCGCCACCGCCTTCGCCGCCTCGATGACGCGCTCCACGTCGGCCTTGGATATTTCGCGGTCCTTTATAGCTATGACACCCCTGCTGTTGAAACTTTTGATATGGCTTCCGGCGATGCCCGTGAAGACCGCGTTGATCTCCACGCCCGCCATCAGCTCGGCCTCTTCGACCGCCTTTTTTATCGACTCGACAGTGCTCTCGATGTTGACGACTACGCCTTTCCTCAGGCCCCTGGACGGATGACTGCCTATCCCTATGATGTCTATCCTGCCGTCTTCCTTGACCTCGCCGACTATGGCGCAAATCTTGGTGGTCCCGATATCGAGGCCTACGACTATGTTGTCTTTTTTCGCCAAGTCCTCACCTCCTTTCTTTCAGAATGTCCGCGCCTGAAGCGACTGGGACGGCTGGCCTTCCTTCACCACTACCTTGCCCGGGAACCGAAGGTCGATAAGCTCGGCCTTTAAGCCACGCCTGACAATGTCGGCCTCAACATCCGCAAGCCGCTTCACCTTATCCGGGTATCCGCCGGAGCCCACCTTGACCACGGCGTCGCGGATCAATATGCAAGGAGAGCCGTCCCTGCATACCCCGACATTCGCGAAGGCGAGCGGCCCTCTGCTCCCGCGTACGATCTTGAAAAGCCGAAAGGCATTCATAAGAGATCCAGCCGTCTTCGGGTCCAGTATCCTGAGGCCCTGCGATGACGGGTACCTTACAACGGGTAAAAATTCCCAGCCCGGCTGGGTTACCCTGCGCAAGCGCAAATCCGTCCGCGTCCATGAGATACTTCCCGGCGCCAGTCTGCACGACCGCCGCCGGGACCCTCTCCGTCAGCTCGAACCGGACCTCGTCCGGGAACTCGCGGCGCACCAGCCCCGATTTTATCCAGGGATGGCCGCCTATCTTTTCCATCGCGCCCTTCATGTCATAGGATAAGACGCTCTCCCCCTTGGGGTCGCCGACAAACCCGATGAAATCGTCCTCTCGCACGTATTTAAGACCTTCCACCCGGACTTGCTTTATGGTAAAAAGCGGCATCCGGCATACGTACCTGACCGCGGCGCGGGCCGCTCTCGGCACGAAGAACGCCGCCGCGGCCAATATTATAAGGACGGCAACCAGGCGCAGTATCTTCCTGCCCGCTTTCTTTCCGCGTACCTTAGGCTTTGAGCTCTTACGGCCGACAGTCCTCATTTACGCCTCAGCGCCCCTTCGAGCATAAGCTCTATAAGCTGCACAAAACTTAAACCCGCCGCAGCGCGGCCTTCGGGAGAAGGCTTGTCGATGTCATACCCGGAAGCGTGTTCATCTCCAGGACGTACGGGTTTCCCTCCCGGTCCACGCGGAAGTCCACGCGCGCGTATCCGTATCCCTGCAGGACGGAAAATACTTCCTTTGCCAGCGCCTTCACCCGTTTCTCAAGAGCTTCGTCCAGCTCCGCCGGACAGACATATTTAGTGTCGTGGGTCAGGTACTTTGCGTCGTAATCGTAGACCCCGCTCTTGGGGACTATCTCCACCAGGGGCAGGGCGTTGCCGCCCAGTATCCCGGCCGTCACTTCGCGCCCCTCGATGTATTTCTCCACGACCGCTTCCATATCGTGCGAGAAGGCCAGCTCAAGCGCGGGGGCCAGCTCATCCTCGGAATACACGAAGCTCATGCCGATGGTCGAGCCCTGGGTGGAAGGCTTCACCACCACCGGATAACCGATGCGGCCCACTGAAGACGCATCGGAGTCCTTCGTAAGCGTCACGAATTCCGCCGTCGGGATATCATGGTACTTCAGAAGCTTCTTTGTAATCGCCTTGTCCATCGCGATCGCCGAGCCTGTTACGCCCGTGCCGGTATAAGGCAGGCCCATCGTTTCCAGCAGGCCCTGCACCGTTCCGTCCTCGCCGAATTTACCGTGGAGCGCGAGGAACACCAGGTCGGGCTTGATGTCATAGAGCTCCTGCACCAGCCCCGGCCCGTCGTACACCACCGGCGTCGCATTGTATCCCGCATCCTTGAGCGCATCCAGAACCGCCGCGCCGGAAGAAAGAGAGACTTCCCTCTCCGCCGAAAGGCCGCCCATCAGGACTGCTATTTTTTTATTCGCTAAAATATCTAACATTCAAAACCCTTGTTACTTTTCTTTCGAGAAAGAAAAGTAACCAAAAGAAAGCTGGACAGTTTAAAAGTTTTTGGCGTTACCTTTTTACAAAAAGGTAACGGTTTACTCTTTCCCCACGATCTTGACTTCCGGCTCCAGCTCTATCCCCGTCTTGTCCTTGACTTTCGCCTTTACGAGTTCCATTAAAGCGATAAAATCTTTCGCGGTCGCGTTCCCCGTGTTGATTAAAAAATTTGCGTGCCTGTCTGATACCGCCGCCCCGCCGACGGATAACCCTTTCAGTCCCGCCCCCTCTATCAGTTGCCAGGCCTTCTTGCCGGGAGGGTTTTTGAAAGTAGAGCCTGCGCTCTTCGCGCTTAACGGCTGGGAGGCCTTTCTCTTGCTTATATATTCCGCCGCTCTAGCCTTTATCTCTTCGGCGGCGCCGGGCGTAAGCTTGAACCACGCCTCCGTCACCGCCGAATTTTCCGGTATGCCGCCATGCCTGTATTTTTTCTCGGCCTCTCCCGAAGTCATCCCGGATATTTCGCCGTTTTCATTTACAAGTTGAATTTTATATAAAACATCTTTTATTTCATAACCGTATGCGCCCGCGTTCATATAGACCGCGCCTCCGACGGTGCCGGGGATGCCGGAGGCGAACTCCAGGCCGGAGAGCCCCTCCTCCGCGCAGAAACTCGCGAGCTTGGGAAGAGGCGTACCCGCGCCGGTGCGGACCAGCGCCGTTTCCTTCTCCCGGCCCTCGATTGATATCCAGTTCAGTTTCGAGAGGTTTATCACCAGTCCCTCTATTCCCCCGTCGCGCGCTAAAAGGTTCGTCCCGTTTCCGAAAATGAATACCGGCACTCCCGCCTCCCGCGCCGTTTTCATAAGTGCCGCGAGAGCTCCCGCGTCTTCCGGGAATGCCATAACCTCCGCCGGGCCGCCCAGCGACAGCGAAGTATGTTTCGACATCGGCTCCGAGAGCCTTGCTTCACCGGCGAAATCAAGCATGGCAATAAGCTCGGCCGCGTTCATGGAGTATTCATCTCTTCAAGGAACGCCTCGCCCACCTTCCAGACGTCGCCCGCGCCAAGCGTTATCACGAGGTCGCCCGGCCTCGCCACTTCCTTAAGCCACTCGACCGCTTTGTCCTGCGTCTGGATATACGAGGCGTCTTTATGGCCGCGGCTTTTGATGCCTTCGTATAAATTCTTCGCGCTTATGCCGTCGATAGGTTTTTCACCAGCCGGATATATGTCCATAACCGCCAGCTTGTCCGCCTGGTTGAACGCGGTGAAGAAATCCTTCATCAGGTCGCGCGTGCGGGTGTAGCGGTGCGGCTGGAAAATAACCACCGTCCGCCTGTCCCAGCCTGCCTTCGCGCCCGCGAGCGTCGCCTTTATCTCCGTCGGGTGGTGGCCGTAATCGTCCACGACCGTTATGCCGCCGACCTCGCCTTTTACATAGAACCGCCTGTGCAGTCCTCCGTACTCCGCCAGCGCCCCGCGTATGACTTCCGCCGGGATGTCCAGCTCTAGCGCTACGGATATCGCGGCCAGGGAGTTGTACACGCTGTGCTGGCCCGGCACGGAGAGCTTGAAGCGGCCCAGGCTCTCGCCCCTTTTGATTACTTCGAATTCCGAACCCATCCCGCCGAACTCTATGTTCCTGGCGTAGAGGTCCGCCTGCGAACTTAAGCCGTATGTGGACATACCTTTTCTTAACTTGCGGAATAAGATCCTGTATATGCTCCACGTCCAGGCAGAGCACCGCGAGGCCGTAGAACGGGATCTTGTTTATGAACTGCAGGAATGCCGCCTTAATCTCTTCTATGCCTTTCGTGTAGTGGTCCAGATGCTCTTCGTCGATGTTCGTCACCACCGCGATAGTCGGCGAGAGCATCAGGAAGCTGCCGTCGGACTCGTCCGCCTCCGCCACCAGGAACTCGCCCTGCCCCAGCTTCGCGCCCGCCCCGAAAATATTAAGCTTGCCCCCGATTACCACCGTCGGGTCGATGCCGCCCTTCGAGAGTATGGTGGATATCATGGAGGTGGTGGTGGTCTTTCCGTGCGCGCCCGCGATGGCTATCCCGTATTTAAGGCGCATCAGTTCCGCCAGCATCTCCGCACGCGGTATCACGGGGACCTGCCGCTCCCTCGCCGCCGCCACTTCGGGGTTATCCTCCTTGACGGCTGAAGATATGACGACGACGTCCGCGCCTTCGATGTTTGAGGACGCGTGCCCTATGAATATCTTCGCGCCTAAAGACTCAAGTCTCTTGGTGGTGTCGGTCTCTTTAAGGTCGGAGCCGCCGATTTTATATCCGAGGTTTATCAGGACTTCGGCGATCCCGCTCATCCCGACGCCGCCTATGCCCACGAAATGTATCCTCTGGTACTTCTTATACATGAAGACTCCTTTATGCCGCCGCAGCCTCTTTGCATATTCTCAGCACCTGGGCCGCGGCCTCCGGCTTTCCAAGGGCTTTAGAGCGCTCTTCCATCTTCAGAAGGGATTCTATATTCAGGAGCAGTCCCTTTATCTCGCCCGCCAGCCTCTCGCCCGTCGCCTCGGAATCCAGCACCACTATGGCCGCCCCGGCGTCCTGCAGTTCGCGCGCGTTGACCTCCTGATGGTTATCCGCGGCGAATGGATAAGGTATGAGGACGGCAGGCTTGCCAAGCGCTGTGACCTCCGCGATCGTGAGCGCCCCGGAGCGGCAGATTACAAGGTCCGCGCACGCGTATGCCGGCGCCATGTCGTATATATAGGGCATTACGCGCGGAGGTGAACCCGGCCTTCTCATATGCGGCGGCCGTCTCCTCGAAATCCCTCTCGCCTGTCTGATGGATAAACTGAAGTTTATGTTTCATATCCATGAGCTTCGGCAGGGCGCCCGCGACGGCCTTGTTTATCTTCGTCGCCCCGCCGCTCCCGCCGGTAACCAATATAGTGATCCTTTCCTGTTCCAGCCGCAGCGCGCTTAGCGCGTCTTCTCTCTTTATCCCAAGCAGTCCCAGCCTGATGGGGTTGCCGGTCAGGACGCATTTGTGCTTCGGGAAAAAACTCCTGGCGGCCTGAAATCCGAGGCATATACGGTCCGCTATTTTCCCAAGCAACTTGTTGGCGAGGCCGGGCACCGCGTTCTGCTCCTGGAGGATTACCGGTTTTCCCATAATCTTTGCCGCAAGCACCGCCGGGAACGAGGCATAGCCGCCGACGCCCAGGACGGCGTCGGGCCCGAAGGCGCTGATTACTCTCCCGGCCTCGGCGACTCCCGCCGGAATGGATAAAAGCGTTTTTATCTTTTGTGAAGCGCCCATCCCCTTGAACCTGCCCGCGTTTATCAGTTTCAGATTGAAGCCTTCCCTGGGGACCACCCTCGTCTCTATGCCCCGCGCCGTGCCTACGAACAAGACCTCGATGCCGTCCTTTTTCGCCTCCGCCGCCACCGCGATCCCGGGATATAGATGGCCGCCGGTGCCGCCTCCGGCGATTAAAATTTTTTTCACATGCGGTAGCGCCCCCGGGTCCTCTTGCCGCCGCTGGCCGCGCGCCACGCTCAGCATGATGCCTACCGACATAAGCGCCACAAGCACCGAGGAGCCGCCCGCGCTTATGAACGGGAGCGGCATCCCCTTGTTCGGGAAGAGCCCCGTCGCGACGCCCATATTAATGAGCGCCTGAAGCCCTATCATCAGGGTGAGCGAGAATACCAGGAGCTGGCCGAACGGGTCCTTGCAGCGAAGCGCGAGCCTCATGCCGAACAGGGTGAACAGCAGGAAGAGGAAGGCCACGGCGGCCGCGCCGATAAGCCCGAACTCCTCGCCGATGACGGAAAAAATAAAGTCGTTGTGCGGCTCCGGCAGGAACAGGAGCTTCTGCCTGCTCTGGCCGAGGCCCACGCCGGTCAGGCCGCCCCCGCCGAACGCAAGGAACGACTGGATGGTCTGGAACCCGGCGCCTAAAGGGTCGCTCCAGGGGTCCATGAAAGAGTGCAGGCGGTTTTTACGGAAACCCACCTTGAATAGCTGGAGGTAAAGAAAGGGCAGCGCCCCCAGCGCCAGCGCGCCTAAATGGGATAACTTGGCCCCGCTTACGAACAGCATCATGACAATTACCGCGCATATCGCGGCGGCCGTGCCTAAGTCCGGCTCCAGCACGATTAAAAGGACGAGCGTCCCGCAGATGAAGAGGTACGGCCCGACGCCGGTCCAGAAGTCGGTCAGCTTGTCCGCCCTTTTCGAAAGCGAAGCGGCGACGAATGTAAACAGCGCGGGCTTTGTGAACTCAGAGGCCTGGAACGAGAAGCCGGCGAGCCTTATCCAGCGCCTCGCGCCGTTTATCTCCGGGCCGACCAGGGTCACTATCAGCAGGATGAAGCATATGATGAGCGCCGGGAGCGAGAGCTTCCGGAAGATTTTATAGTCCAGCTTCCATGCGGCCAGCATCGCCGCCAGCCCCGCCGCGGCCCAGACGACCTGCCTCTTCAGGAAATACGCGGAGTCGTTGTGATACTTAAGCGCCATGACCGAGCTTGCGGAATACACCATCACAAGCCCGAAGGACAGCAGGATGAGCGTTATGAAAAAGATTATGCTGTCTTCCCTGAAATTTTTTAATTTCATAAGGCTATAATTTCCGCACTATCTCTTTGAACTGCCGTCCCCGGTCCTCGAAATCCTTGAACATGTCGAAGCTCGCGCATGCGGGGGAGAGGAGCACCACATCGCCCTTTGACGCCGCGTCTTTCGCCTTTAATACCGCGTCCTTCAAGGACTCCGCACGCACGGTATCGGTCTCCCCGCCAATCGCCTCGCCTATTACGTCCGCCGCTTTTCCGAAAAGCACCAGCCTCTTCACCCTCTCGCGCACGAGCTTCTTCAGGGGCGAGAAATCGCTGTGCTTATCCAGCCCCCCGGCCAGCAGGACCACGGGCTCCGTGAAGCTCAAAAGCGACTTCTCCACCGCGCCGACGTTTGTGCCCTTCGAGTCGTTTATGTAGCTGACGCCGTTTAATTCCCGCACGAACTCAAGCCTGTGCTCAAGTCCGGGGAACTCCCGGAGGACCTTTTCGACCGCCTTTAACGGAAGCGCCGGCGGCAAGCGAAACGGCGGCGGCGGCAAGCGCGTTCTCCAGGTTGTGCACGCCGCGTATCCTTATATCTTTTGCCTCGATTATTTTCTCATCAACGCCGGATAAGGCGCTTACGACCATCCCGTCCCTGACGAATACTCCGCCCGCGGGAGCGTCCTTCCGCGAAAACGGGATTATCCTGCACATCGCCTTTTCCGCCAGCTGGGTGGAGGGCGCGTCGTCCGCGTTGACTATCAGAGAATCCTTCAGGGTCTGGTTCATGTACACGCGGGCCTTCGCCCTGGCGTAGTCGTCCATGTCCCGGTAGCGGTCCAGGTGGTCCGGCGTGACGTTTAAGAGCGCGGACAGTTTCGGACGGAACTTGTCGATAGTCTCAAGCTGGAAGCTGGAAACCTCCGCCACTATGTAATCGCGGCCCCTTAAGGATTCCGGCTCTTCCGTGAGCGCGTTTCCCAGGTTCCCGCCCACTGTAACCTTCATCCCGTGAGCCGCCAGCATCTCTCCCACGAGAGTGGTCGTGGTCGATTTTCCGTTGGTGCCGGTTATGGCGATAAACGGGGAGTCGGAATAGAGATACGCAAGCTCCAGCTCGCCGATTATGGGGACTTTTGCGTCAGCCGCTTTTTTAAACGGCGGGGCTGACAGCGGTATCCCCGGCGAGATGACTATCAGGTCCGCAAGTTCAAACAGTCCGTCCGGATGCGACCCCAGGACCTTTTTTACCTTGGGGTCGAGCCGTCAGGCAGCTGATCCCTTAGCTCGTCCTCGGATTTAAGGTCCGTAACCGTCACGTCCGCCCCAAGCCGGACGAGCAGATTTGCCGCCCCCACGCCGCTTCTGGCAAGACCCGCGACAGTAATTTTTTTCCCGCTGAAGTTCATCAATAAGTCCTGTGGTGCCTTCTGTGCTTCCTCGAATGCCCTGCTTCCTCGAATGCCTCTTCACTCTCTCGTATGTCTTATATGACGCCTTCTGTATATAGCCGTCTCCGCCCTTTATATCCGCGAGGGCCAGCGTCTGGTTGTTCATGGCCAGCTGGAAACCTTCGTCCATGAGCTTTTTGGTATCGCCCCAGAGGTCGGAGCTATGGAGTATCGCGACGATCAGCCGGGTGTTGGAGCAGTTGGCCTCGCCGACGTAGCAGTGCCTGGCCGCTAAGGTATAGCCGGTCTTGCCCGCGCCCGCGCCGTCGTAGAACCAGAGAAGCTTGTTGTGGTTCTTAAGGAGCGTCTTCTCTTTCTCGCCCATGTTGAGCGTCGCGAATTTGGTGGAGGATATCGCCATGAACCGCTCGTCGTGCATCGCGTAGCGAAGTATCAGCGCCAGGTCGTATGCGGTGGTGTAATGGTCGTTTACCGGGAGGCCGGAAGCGTTGCTGAAATTCGTGTCCACCGCCCCTATCTGGTGCGCCTTCTCCGTCATCATCCTGGCGAACTCAAGCTCCGTGCCCGCCACGCCTTCCGCAAGTACCGACGCGCTGTCGTTCGCGCTCTTTAAAAGGAGGGAATACAGGAGCGCCTCGACTGTGACCTGGTCGCCCGGCTTCAGGTAAACCTTGGAAGGCGACATGGTCGCCGCGCGCGGGCTCACCCGGAAGGTATCGGTCATTTTCGCCCGCTCCAGCGTGATTATCGCCGTCATTACCTTCGTGCAGGAAGCCGGCGGGAGCCTTAAATCCGCGTTCCGGGATATAATGACCTTGCCGGTGTCGGCGTCCATCACGCACACGCCCTTCGCGGAGATAGCTATCGGGTCGTCCGCGTAAGCAAGCCCGAAGGAGGTAAAAAATACCAGGGTACAAAAAACTATCGCCGACAATCGCTTCATAAAGATTTTCCTTCTACCTGAGTTTTAAGGTGCTCAGGCCCACGAGGGCTAAAATGATGCCCAAAAGCCAAAACCGCACTATCACCTTCGACTCCGCCCAGCCCAGTTCCTCGAAATGGTGGTGGACCGGCGCCATCCTGAATATCCTCTTGCCCCGGCTCTTGAAGGAGGCTACCTGGAATATCACCGAAAGCGCCTCCGCGACAAATATGCCGCCGACTATCACCAGTATTATTTCATGCTTCGTAAGCACGGCCAGCATCCCGAGCGCACCGCCTAACGCAAGGCTCCCGACGTCTCCCATGAACACCTCGGCCGGGTGCGCGTTATACCAGAGAAAGCCGAGTGACGCGCCCATCAGCGCGCCGCAGAAAACCGTCAGCTCTCCCGCCCCGTGGATGTACAGCACCTGGAGATAATTCGCGTAGATCTTGTTGCCGGTGACGTAAACTAAGATGGCGTTCGCGCCCGCGGCTATGCCTACAAGCCCTATTGCCAGTCCGTCGAGGCCGTCGGTAAGGTTGACCGCATTGGACGCGCCTACCAGCACCAGCACCACGAAGGGCACATAGAACCATGCCAGGTTTATTATCCATCTTTTGAAGAAGGGTATCAACAGCACAGTGCTGTTCGGGTCCTGCGGGTTAAAGTACAGGAGCAGGCCGATTAACAGCGCGATCAATATCTGCCAACCCATCTTGTACCGGGGCCTTAGGCCCTCGGACTTCTTCCTTACCACCTTGAGATAATCATCATAGAAACCCACGGCGCCGAAAGCCAGCGTGCCCGCCATCACCAGCCAGACGTAGCGGTTCGTGAGGTCGGACCATAAAAGCGTCGGCACGATAATGGCAAGGAGTATCAAAATGCCGCCCATGGTCGGAGTCCCGGCCTTGCCGAGATGGGTTTCCGGCCCGTCCTCGCGCACCTGCTGTCCAATTTTCAGATCTTTGAGTTTCCGGATGATGGACGGCCCGAAGATAAAGCTTATCAGAAGCGCCGTAAACATCGCGCTCGCGAAGCGGAAGGTGATGTAGCGGAACACGTTAAAGGCGTGTATTTTGTCGTGAAGGGGGTATAGTAAATTATAGAACATTATACGTGGATCCTCCCCGCCTTCAAACGCTCCACCGCGAGTTCCATCCTTGACCCGCGCGAGCCTTTCACAAGCGCCACGTCGCCGGGTTTTAAGAACTCGGCCGCAATGGACGCCGCCTTTTCGGGCCCCGGAGCTATAAAAATATTCTCCTCCGGCATCCCGGCCTCTACCGCGCCCCGCGCCGCGTCCGGCGCGTGCTCGCCTACCAGCACCAGCATGTAGACGCCGCTGGCCCCGGCAAGCCTCCCGGTATCGAAATGAGACCTGCTTGCCGTGCTTCCAAGCTCCAGCATCTCGCCCAGAATGGCAAACTTCCTCCCGCCTTTCATCGCCGCAAGCGCGCTTATGGCCGCGGCCATCGAGGCCGGATTTGCATTATACGTGTCGTTAATCACCCTTACCCCGTCGATTATTTCCTCCTGCATCCGCATCTTCGCAGGACGGCACTCTTCCAGGCCTTCCTTTATTTCTTCAGCCGTCATGCCCAGCGCAAAGGCCGCGGCAGCCGCGGCCAGCGCGTTATAGACGTTATGGGAGCCGATGAAATTAAGTTTTATCGACCGCCGAAACGCCAGGCGCTTTCAGCCTGAAAGATACCCCTTTTTGCTTGTCTTCTATCTCCGTTGCGAAGACGCGGGCGTCCTTGCCCAGCCCGAAGGATACCGTCCTTCCCTTGAACTCCGAAGCCGTCGCCTTAAGGTACGGGTCGTCCGCGTTCAGTACCGCCGTCCCTTCCGGCGGCAGGGCGGCTATCAGCTCGGCCTTTGCCTTTGCCACTCCCGCAAGGTCGCGAAGGACGTCTAAGTGCGCCGGGCCTATATTCGTTATCACTCCCGTCTGGGGCGCCGCTATCTTTGCAAGCCTGTCGATTTCGCCCGGTGCGCTCATGCCCATCTCTATCACGGCTATCCAATGTTCTTCGCCCAGTTTCAGAAGGGTGAGCGGGACGCCGATATGGTTATTTAAGTTGCCCTCGTTTTTCAGGACCGGGCCCCGCCGGGATAAAATCGACGCCAGCATCTCTTTGGTGGTGGTCTTTCCGTTGGTGCCGGTAATGCCGACGAGAGGGAGCCCCGGCCTGGTCATCCTTACAAAATGCGCCAGGTCCTGGAGCGCGCGCAGGGTATCCGCCACCTCGATTAAGGCCAGCCCCGGCTGATGGATGTCCTTCCCTTCTTCGACCAGGGCGCCCGCCGCCCCGGATTTCACGGCCTGCGCGATGAAGTTATGTCCGTCGAAGCGCTCGCCGGAAAGAGGGATGAACAACTCGCCGCTTTTTAATGTTCCTGCTGTCGGTGGAGACGCCGGAGAAGACATTTTCCCCTTCCTGCAGGAGCCTGCCCCCCGTCGCCTCGATTATCTGCTCTATTGAAATATTCACGCGCGCTTCAATCGCCAGCACCGCCGCCATTGCCGTCTCCCGGTCGTCGAAATGATGTTTCGTCGTACCGATTATCTGGTAATCCTCGTGGCCTTTCCCAGCGATCAATATCGTATCCCCGCCGCGGGCGGCCCCTACCGCAAACGCTATGGCCTCCGCCCTGTCGGCGTATATGAAATAATTCGAGCCCTTTACTTTTGAGCCCTCCGCAAGGACGCCAGCCCCGGCCTGCCCCAGTATTTCAAGAGGGTCTTCCGTGCGCGGGTTGTCCGAGGTGAGGATGACGATATCCGCAAGGGAAGCCGCGACGCGGCCCATCTTCGGCCTTTTTGTCCTGTCCCTGTCCCCTCCGCAGCCGAATACGACAACCAGCCTGCCCGGCGTCAGTTCCCTGGCCGCGGTGAGCGCCCTGGAGAGCGCGTCCTCGGTATGCGCGTAATCCACGAGTACCGTAAAGTCCTGACCGGCGTCTATCCGCTCCAGGCGTCCGGGCACATCCTCCGCGCATGCCAGTCCGTGCGATATCTCGTCCAGCCCTCTCCCGAGGGCAATCGCCGCGCCCGCCGCCGAGAGGAGGTTGTAGAGGTTATGCCTGCCTACCAGGCGCGATTTTATCGCCGCCTCCCCCGCCGGAGTGATGAGCCGGAAAGATGTCCCGGAAGGTGAGATTTCAACATCCTTCGCGGCGACGTCCGCCCTGGAGGCAACGCCGTACGTGATGACTTCGCCTGAAGCGGAAGCCTTCAGTTCGTCCGCTTTCGGGTCGTCCGCGTTTATAACGTTAATCCCGGAGAAGCCGGTGAAGAACGCTTTTTTGGCGGCAAAATATTCCTCCATCGTCCCATGGAAGTCCAGGTGGTCCTGTGTGAAATTGGTGAATAACTTAACCTTGAAATCGCATCCCGACACCCTTTTAAGGGCCACGGCGTGAGACGATACTTCCATGACGGCGTACTTCGCGCCTCCCTTTACCATCTCGGCCAAAAGCGCCTGGAGGTCAACCGATTCCGGCGTCGTATTAGGCGCGGGGAATTTCTTGCCCCCGTACTCATAAGATATCGTGCCGATAAGGCCGGGCTCGGAGCCGCTGCCCCGCAATATCGAACGGATAAGGTATGACGCCGTGGTCTTGCCGTTGGTGCCCGTGATGCCGACAAGGTCAAGCTTGCTGGAAGGCCTGCCATAAAATGAAACCGCCGCCTGCGCCATGGCAAGCCTCGCGTCCGCTACCCGTATGAAGGCTACCCCGTCCGGCATTGGCCCGTCGTAACCCTCGGACAGAACCGCCGCCGCCCCTTTCTCCACCGCACTCGATATAAAGGCCGCGCCGTCCGATTGTAGTCCCCGGAGGGCGCAGAACAGCGAACCGGGAGAGGTCTTCCTGGAGTCATAATTTACGGATGTTATTTCCGTATTCATCTCTCCTCGTACCTCCATCGGTTTAACTCCCGCTATCACTTCGGCCAACTTCATTATTTCTCCACCAGGATCGTCTGCTCCGGCAGGCGCGTCGGCACCTTCATGTACGTGAGCGCCTGCTCTACGATATCCTTGAACGCCGGGGCCGCGACCATCCCGCCGTAATATATCCCACCATGCGGCTCGTTCACCACCACTATCGCCGAGACCTTAGGGTTATCCGCGGGACAGAAACCGACGAACGAGGCATAGTATTTTGATTTTGAGTACCTGCCGGCCGCCCTGTCAAACTTCTGCGCGGTGCCGGTCTTGCCCGCCACCTGATATCCCTTTATCCTGGCGGAGACAGCGGTCCCGCCTTCTTCCACTACCGTGCTCAAAATACCCTTTAGCTTTTCGGCCGTCGCTTTCGATACGACCTGGCGGACTTTTGTCGGGTTCCTCTTCATGATGACGGAACCGTCCGTCCCCTTGATCTCCGAGACTAAATACGGCTCCATGTAAGACCCGCCGTTTGCAATGCAGTTCATTGCGGAAAGCATCTGGAGCGGCGTGACGCTCACCTCCTGGCCTATCGCGACGGAGGCGACTGACAGTCCGGACCATTTCGAAATGTCCCGGAGTTTTCCGCCGGCTTCTCCCGGAAGGTCGACGCCCGTCTTCTCGCCGATGCCGAACGCCTTGGCGTATTTAAAAAGCCTCTGAGGCCCAAGCTTAAGCGCGACCTTGATCGTGCCCACGTTGTTGCTCTTTTGTATAACCTCCGAAAAAGTCAGCCGTCCGCCTTCATTTTCCGCGGCGTGGATAACCCTGCCCGCGACCTCTATTTCTCCGTTCCCGCAGTCTATGACGTCGGTGGGCTTTACGACCCCTTCCTCTAACGCCCCGGAGGCGGTAACCAGCTTGAATGTCGAGCCAGGTTCGTAGAGGTCCGTAACCGCGCGGTTCCTCCAGTCCTGGCTGGAGTAGCCGGACCAGTTGTTGGGGTTGAAGCCGGGCCGGTTCGCCATCGCCAGCACCTCTCCGGTATTCGGGTCCATAACGATGGCGGTGGCGGATATGGGCTTGTATTTCTCCATTATCTCGTCAAGAGCTTTCTCCGCCATGTACTGTACCCTCTCGTTTATCGTCAGGGTTATGTCGTAGCCGGGCCTGGGGGAATTTTTGCCGGCGTCAAGAGCAAGGACCTCTCTGCCCGCGCCGTCCCGCTCTGTAATCGCCTTGCCCTGAAGCCCCCCGATATACGGCTCATACTCCGCCTCAAGCCCTTCCAATCCCTTTCCGTCCGTACCGGTAAAGCCCAGTATATGCGCCGCTATCTCTTTTTTGGGGTAGTACCTGCGGCTGTCGAACAGCCAGCCCAGCACCCCCTCCATATCGCCGTCCGTTTTTATTTTGGGCTGGACGTCCGGCGGTACTTTCCTGGCCAGCCATACGAACTTCTTCGTCCCTTTAAGTTTCTCTTCGATAGATTTCCTGCCCATGCCCAGGGCCGGCGCCAGCGTCATTGCCACCGCGTGGGCGTCCTGCACGTTCTCCGGCACTCCGTAGAGCGAGTCGGCCTCCACGCTTACCGCGAGCTCGCTGCCGTTCCTGTCGTATATCGTCCCCCGCTTTGAAGGCAGCATGATGACTTCCTGCTGTTGCCTGATCGCTTTGTGCGTGAGAAAACTTTTTTCTATCACCTGCAGGTAAACGAGCCTGGCGCCCACTCCCATGTAACCCACGACAAGCAGGACGACCACCCATATCACTCGCTTCTTCAGGCCGGGCTTTTTCTCCACGGCCTCAGGATGCTTATCCAGCCGGCCCCGCATCAGGTTTTACCCGGCGCCGCCGATTTAACGTTTACCTCGCGGCCGCCGGCGGAGGCGCTGGCGGTGCTCCTTTTAATTTTTTTCACCATTACGATCTGCCCCGAAACCGGCACGCGCATGCCTATGTCCGTATCGGCGATGCTCTCTATCCTCTCAGGCGAAGTCAAAGTCGATTTTTCGATCTGGAGGTCGTTGTTTTCTCTCGCCAGCTCGGCCTTTTCCTTCTTCAGTGCCTCTATCTCGTACCCCACCTTTATCACCTGCACCCTCTGCCATACGTAAACCATGCAGAACGCGGCGACCAGGAATACCATGGAAGATATGCCGAGCCTCTTTACAAGGCGCGTCTTCTTGAGCCTTATGCTCGACAGGTGGGACAGGGAGTGGTCATGCATCAGATTTTCTCCGCCGCGCGAAGTTTCGCGCTTCTCGCGCTTGGATTGGACTTTATCTCATCTTCCGAAGGCGTCACGGGCCTCGGAGTCAATACCTTGATAGACGGTTTTTTCCCGCATACGCATATCGGGAAATCCTTAGGACACGTGCAGGGTTTCGCCCCCGCCTTGAATGTATCCTTCACCAGCCTGTCCTCTAAGGAATGGTAAGAGATGACCACCGCGCGCCCCCCGGGCTTAAGCATCGAAACCATCTCCGGCAGGGCCGCCCTCAGCGCGCCAAGCTCGTCGTTTACCGCAATCCGGAGGGCCTGGAACGTCCTTGTCGCGGGATGGGTCTTGGGCGGCCACGCCCTGTGCGGTATCGAGTCTTCCACGACCCGGGCAAGCTCGCGGGTGGTAGTTATTTTTTTCTCCTCGCGCCTCTCCGATATCGTCCGGGCTATCTTTTTGGCCCAGCGCTCTTCGCCAAACTCCCAGAAAATCTTTGTCAGCTCGTCCGCTGAAAGGTCGTTGACCAAATCCGCGGCGCTTTTCCCGAGGCTTGCGTCCATCCTCATGTCAAGCGGCGCGTCGGCCGAGAAGCCGAAGCCTCGCTCAGGTGTCTTGAGTTGAAGTGTGGAAACGCCCAGGTCCATAAGAAAACCGTCCAGTAAGTTATGCCCCTGCCGGCGGATTAACTCACCCGCCTCCCGGAAGTCCGCCTTTAAAATCTCCAGCTTCTCCCCATATCCCTTCAGGGCTTCTTCCGCCCTGGTTATGGCCTGAATGTCCTTGTCCACGCCGATAAGCTTGCCGGAATCGATTTTCTTCAGTATTTCGGCTGCGTGCCCGCCAAGTCCCAGAGTCAAATCCGCGTATAACCCGTCCGGCTTTACGTTCAGAAACTCTACAGACTCGCTAAGCAGTACCGGGACGTGAAGCGCAAGGGCACTCACAGCCCGTACGCGGCCATGGCGTCCCTGACCTTCGCGCCGTCCTCTTCGGGGTTCTCTTTCTTCCAGGTCTCGGCATCCCAGAACTCCATCCGGTTGGAAAGCCCGATTATGATCACCTCACGGTTAAGCCCCGCGTAGACCTTCAGCGCGGGCGGCACCAGGACGCGGCCTTGTCCGTCCAGTTCGCAGACTTTCGCGGAGGAATAGAAATTCCGGAGGTACTTCATCACCATTGGGTCGCTCTGGGGGAGGGAATTTATCTTTTCGTCGATCTTCTGCCATTCCTCAATCGGATAGGCGGCGATGCACCGGTCGTAATGCTTCATCAGGACGAGTTTCTCGTCGTAGCGCTCGGAAAGGACCTCGCGGAAATCGGAAGGTATGCTTACCCGTCCCTTGTTGTCGAGGCTGTATGCGTGGTGCCCGATGAACCGGTCGATGAGAGCGGCCAATCCGGACCTCCCCTTGAGAAAAAGCGCGCGAGATTAAGGATTATTTCAGGGCTTTTGGGGGGGGTAATGCACAGGCGCATCAACAGGAATTATTAAAGCATTTTGCCACCTTCCCCCACTTTTCCCCACAACGGTTTGGAGTATACACGCCAAATGTCCAGGTTGTCAAGGTAAAATCCTCGCAAAAACTCACTATTTTTAACTTGTCAAAGAACGGATGCCGGGTGTCCGGGTAAGCCAAAAAGCGGGTACTTCAGGGGGATGAACCTGGGGTGCTTCTTGAACTTCTGGAAAAATCTTTGTGACAACCGGATTTGGAGCTACTCCAGAGGTGGATTTTATCAGTAAAGAGGGGGGAAGTCAAACTCGGAATTACTTTTAAAAGCTTGTAAAAACCTTTTCTTTATAATATACTTGATTAACTTGGTTTAACAAAATAAGAGGTACGGATGCAAAAGACTGAAAAAATCACTAAACAGAGCATATTCGACCTATACGACCTGAAATTCGGGATGAAAAAAGAGGCGGTGGCGGCGAAGGTAGAGGTCCTGGAGGGGGGAGAAGTGGGAGAAGGAAATCTCGCGGCCCTGGGGGCTGACTCCATACGTCTCTTTTTCGACCACGAAGACAGGCTCTGGCAGGTAAAGGCCGTTTACCCGGTATCGAGTCCGGAAGAGGCCGAAGAAATCCTGGACAGGATGTCAAAGGATTACCGTTTCCAGACGCCGTCCTCAAGGGTGGCATTCGACATTACAGACCCGAAGGAAGAAGTCGCGCTCCTCTCGATACGCTACTCCGAGGCGAACATGAAACGCGCCTACTTCCATCATATGATGGCGCTGGGTGCGGAGAAACTCGCGGCGGAAGAGGGCAAGAAAAAAGCGGAGATCGAAGAAGACGACGAGTACATACCGAACGGCCCGTTGATATTCTAATCCGGAAATAAATTGCAAAGCGGCTCTGGCGCCATTATGGCTCCTTGAGCCGCTTTTTTTTGATTTCTTCTCACTCCTGGTCAGGCCACAATCTCCGTTCAAGCTCACGCATCAGCGGCGGAAAAGTTTTCCGGTCCATTGCGGAGATGGCGAGGGCGTTATGCGAGCGGGCTTCCGCCTGGGCGAGTTCTTTATCTATCAAATCCGATTTATTAAATACCGTGAGCCGGTCCTTCTCAGCCAGGCCGAGTTCGCCCAGTATCTTCTCCACGGACTCCATCTGCTCCTCGAAGCGCGGGCTCGATACGTCCACCACGTGCATCAGCAAGTCCGCGTCTTCCAGTTCCTCCAGTGTCGCGCGGAAGGCCGCGAACAGGGGCTTTGGGAGGTCGCGGATGAACCCCACCGTGTCCGTGATTATCACGTCCCGCTCTCTGGGAAACCGTAGCCGCCTGCTGGCGGTGTCAAGGGTTGCGAAAAGCTTGTTTTCCACCACCGTTTCGCTCTGCGTGAGCGCATTTAAAAGTGTCGATTTGCCCGCATTCGTATAGCCGACTATTGATATGATGGGCAGGCCCATCTCGCCCCTGCGCGACTTTCTCTGCGCCCTCGCGCGGGATAAATCCTTCAGCATCTTTTCCAGGTGGGATATCCGGTCGCGCACTCTTCTTCTGTCCGTCTCAAGCTTGCTCTCGCCCGGACCTCTTCCGCCGATACCTCCCATCAACCTCGACAGCGCGGTCCCTTTGCCTGTCAGCATCGGGAGGCGGTATTTCAGCTGCGCCAGTTCCACCTGCACCTTGCCGTCTCTGGAGTGGGCGCGGGCCGCGAATATATCCAGTATCAACTGGGAGCGGTCTATTACTTTTATCTCCGCCATCTCGGAAATGGAGCGCAGCTGGGACGGGGAAAGTTCCTGGTCGAATATGAGGACGGTGGCCCCTTTCTGAAGGGCCATGATTATTATCTCCCTCAGCTTGCCCTCGCCCATCAGGTATTTTGAATTGATTTTGTCCGGCCTCTGCATCACCGTATCGAGCACTATAACGTCCGCCGATTTGGCAAGCTCGACAAGCTCGTCCATCGCCTCCTTCTGGGCGCCGCGCGTACCCTTGGACATCACGCTTATCAGTATCGCACGCTCGCGGGTGTCCCGGACGTTGAAACTCTCGCCCTGCACCCGGAGCATCTCGTCCTCTAGGGAGGTAATGAACGAGGTGAAATCCACGTTCAACTGGTGGAAGGGGATCGACGGGATCTGGGTCCAGGCCTGGCCGCGCTCGTTGGGCGGGAGGAGATGCGCAATATAAATTCTGCCCGGCAGGCCCTCCGGCAATACGCCGACAGCCGCCACCAAGTCGAGCCTCAGGAGCGCTAGGTCAGTCATGTCGTCGGGAGTCAGCGGCTCGTCGTTTAAGTGGGTGTGCACGAGCCTTAGTCCCCGGAGGCGCTTTGGGCCAAGCGAGAAGTCCGAGAGGTCCGGTATGGTGACGGAGCGGTTATCGCCTATGATGACGAACTGGATGACTCCGCGCCTGTCGACGATGACGCCGACCTGCCGGGCGATATCGCGCGAAACCTCCGTCAGGTATCGCCCCAGCTCCGCCGTGACTACCTCGTTCGGCGGGACCTTCCTGCGGTATATCTTCTCAAGCCTGTGTATTTCGTTGGCCTTCAGGCCGGTCAAGTTCCCAAATAGAGTGGCTATGATAATCTCCTTATTGAAGAGGGCGTTACTTCTATTCTACTTTTCTTTCGCGTGAAAGAAAAGTAGCAAAAGAAAGCGGGGCTATAAAAAATTAAATAAAAAACATGTTAAACTTGATATTAAGGAGGATGTTGCGATGAAAAAGACTTTAAAATCCGGAACTCATATCGTCCTGGCTTCTACCACGTCTCCCCAGAACACGGGGCTTCTGGATATCTTGATCCAGGAATATTACAAATGGAGCGAACTGGACGCCAGGATAGACGTCGTCTCGGTCGGCACCGGAGCGGCTCTGGACATTGCCAGGCGCGGCGACGCGGACTTGCTGCTCGTCCATGACCCCGAAATGGAAAAAGCCTTCGTGGCCGAAGGGTACGGCATCGACCGCCGGGAAGTGATGTATAACGATTTTGTAATATTGGGCCCATCCGCCGACCCGGCCGGGATTAAAAAAGCCGGTTCGGCAATCAAGGCCTTCAAAATGATCTCGGGAAGCGGCGCGCCTTTCGTGTCGCGGGGAGACGAATCCGGCACGCATGACCGGGAGAAGAAGTTCTGGAAATCTGCCCGGGTGGACATAAAGCAGATGAAGGATTTTATTACCGCCGGCAAGGGGATGGTGGATACCCTGAAATTAGCCGACAGGTTTAACGCTTATATCCTGTCCGACAGGGGGACTTACCTGGCGAAGAAGGACAGCCTGAAACATATTACCCTGCTGTTCGAGGGCGACCCGGCGCTCGACAACCAGTACTCCATAATGGCGGTGAACCCGGCCAAATACCCTGCATGTCCGCTATGGCGAGGCGCTGGATTTCATCGAGTTCATCACCGGGCCAATCGGCCAGAAGTTAATCGACGGCTTCAGGGACGGGTCAGGCAATGTATTGTTTCATCCGAATGCCGGACGGAAGAAGACAAAGGCAAGGAAGATCGCGTAGGACGATAGCCCTTTGTCGTTTAACAGGACGTAGTCCCTTTGCCGTTGAAAGGACGCGGGGTTTCTGATAATATTTATCCATGCTCCAATACATTGCCCGCCGCCTCCTGATGATGGTGCCGCTTCTGATCGGCATCACCGTTATAACCTTCATCGTAATACACCTTGCCCCCGGGAACCCGGTCGAGGTCGCGGTGGAGATGAACCCCAAGGCGTCCGCCCAGGCCAGGGAAAACCTCCGGAAGCTCTACGGCCTGGACAAACCGCTGTATGTCCAGTATGCAAACTGGGTGGCAAGGTTCGCGAAGCTCGATTTCGGAGATTCGTACGCCGACGGCAGGCCGGTGTGGGACAAGATAAAGGAAAGACTGCCGGTTACGATAACGATAAACGTCCTGGAGCTTTTAGTCGCCTTTATCGTAGCGATGCCGATGGGCATTATCTCCGCCGTCAAACGGAACTCTCTCCTTGATAAATCCACCACCGTAACCGTCTTCCTGGGCTTTTCCATCCCGTCCTTCTGGCTGGGGCTTCTGCTTATGATACTCTTCGGCGTGCAGCTCGGCTGGCTGCCGATATCGGGGCTACAGAGCCTGGACGCCTCGCATTACGGGTTCATCGGGCTTCAGATAGACCGTCTCCGGCACATAGTCCTTATCGTTTTCATAGGCGCCTTCGGGAGCCTTGCCGGGATATCGCGCTACGTCCGCTCCAATATGCTGGAGGTCGTCCGGCAGGATTATATCCGCACCGCCAGGGCGAAGGGCCTTAAAGAGCGGGACGTCATATACAAGCACGCGCTCAGAAACGCCATGATGCCGGTGATAACCATACTCGGCCTTTCACTTCCAGCGCTCATCGGCGGCAGCGTCATCTTAGAGTACCTGTTCGCCATACCCGGCATGGGCCAGCTCTTCTGGGCGTCCGTCACCGCGCGGGACTACCCTTTAGTCATGGGCAACCTGGTTATAGGCGCGTTCCTGACGTTAGTCGGCAACATGCTGGCGGACATCTCCTACGCCATGGTGGACCCCCGGGTTAAAATCGGTTAACCCCCTTATTTTCTTGACTTTTGCCCCTTCCATAATATAACCTCCTAACTTGGAATAATACGGCCAGAATGTCGGAAATATCGTTTATAACCGGAGGTCTCTTTTGCGCAAATTTTTAAAATTCCTGGTCATCATCCCATCGCTCATGCTTGTCGTGTCCGCCTGCGGGAAAAAGCAGGTTGTAAAGCCCTCGGAGGAGTCCGTGAAGGCCGACCGGGCGCTGTCGGCATTTGCCCAGATGCGTGAGGCCTATGAAGCCCGCGACCTCGCCGGGTACGCTGAAGGGCGTATCGCAGGATTTCAAGAAGAGCTACGCCGATTTCTCCAGCACCTTAAGAAAAGAAATGGAATTATACCCGAAGGTGGCCCTGGAGGTCGGAGTGGACCGGGTGGTAGAGGTCGATAATTTCGTCCGGGTGGTCTTTCACTGGTCCGGGACCTGGACGGACAAGGAAGGCGGCTCCCATCAGGCCAGGGGAAACTGCACTTACATTTACCAGGACACCGGGAGCTCAATAGTCCTGGTGGATTTCATCGGCGACTCGCCTTTCGGGGTCGCAAGGTAGAGTATTGGAAATTATATCCGAAGCCATCTCCACCGATTACATCGTAATCGGCTCCGGCGTTGCGGGTCTCAGGGCGGCGATAGAACTGGCGAGGGCTGGTAAGGTCCTGGTGATAACCAAGGACAGGGCCACCGAGTCCTCTACTGAATACGCGCAGGGCGGGGTTGCGGTCGCGCTCTCGGACGAGGACGAGATAGGCTTTCACTTCCGGGACACCATAGACGCGGGCGACGGGCTCTGCAACGAAGAGAACGTCCGGATACTGGTGACCGAAGGCCCGGAACGGATAAGGGAGCTGATATCCTGGGGCGCGCAGTTTGACCGTGAAGGGGTTAAATTAGCGTTCACGCGTGAGGCCGCGCACAGCAAAAGACGCATCCTGCACGCGCATGGCGATTCCACGGGCAGGGAGATTGAGCGCGCGCTGCTGGCGAAGGTCAAGGCGACGGAGAATATTAAAAAATATGACTACTCCATCACGGTTGACCTTATTGTAAATGACGGGCAGGCGTCGGGAGCGCTCGTGTACCGGGAGAGGGAGCGCAAGCTGACGGCGGTTTACGCCAAGGCGGTGGTGCTGGCGACGGGAGGCCTGGGGCAGGTATACCAGCGGACGACCAACCCGGAAGTCGCAACTGGCGACGGCTTCGCGATAGCGTACCGGGCCGGGGCTACACTCACGGACATGGAGTTCGTGCAGTTCCACCCCACCTCGCTTTACGTGCCGCGCGCGCCTCAGTTCCTTTTGTCGGAGGCCATGCGTGGCGAAGGCGCGCTGCTGGTCAATATCAAGGGCGAGCGGTTCATGCCCCGGTATAACCCGAAGGCGGAGCTTGCACCCAGGGACGTGGTATCAAGGGCCATCGTCTCCGAAATGGTAAAAACAAAATCGGAGCACGTATATCTGGACCTCCGGCATCTGGACGCCGGTTTCGTGAGGAGCCGCTTCCCCAGGATTTACTCGACCTGCCTCAGTTTCGATATAGACATAACCGAGGAGATGATCCCGGTATCGCCCGCGGCCCATTATATGATGGGCGGGGTATGGACGGACAAAGACGGCTCTACGGACGTCCCGGGGTTGTATGCCGCGGGTGAGGTGGCATGCACGGGAGTGCACGGGGCAAACCGCCTGGCCAGTAATTCGCTTCTGGAAGGCATAGTATTCGGGGCCCGCGCCGGGATCGCCGCGGCGGCATACGGCCTGAAGAAGCCGCAGCCCGAAAATGGAGTCCATAGCATATAAGGCGGGCGCGGCGTCCCAGCCCGACCTGCTGAAGACCAGGAGCCAGCTTCGGCGCCTCATGTGGGGAGACGTCGGTATCATCAGGAGCGGGGAATCCTTAACCGGCGCAATCGAGACCATTTCCGGGTGGCACAAGCTCAAGGAGTCGGGGCCGCTTTCAAGGCCGTGGCTGGAGCTTCATAACCTGTTGACGGCGGGAACGCTTATAGCAAAGGCCGCCCTTTCCCGCAAAGGAAGCGTCGGCGCGCATTACCGGAGCGACCATAAAGCCCGGGGGCGGGGCTGGGAGCGGCACATAAGCTTCAAGAGGGATTAATGGAAGAATACCAGGGGACGGAAGCGGCATTTTCTGAAAGCGAAGAAGAGCAGCGCGAGAAGGAAGAGCGCATAAACAGGCTCACTCCGCTGGCGAAGGAAGTCGTGATGGTCCTGGTCAAGACTATAAAGGCGACAAAGCTCTACCTCCCCAATAACCCGATCTACCAGCGCTTCCGCGACGAACTCCGGGAAAAATTCGAAAAATACTTTCAGGACGAGGAACTGCTCAGTTTCATGGTCCAGCGGTTCGAGCTCTTCTTCCTCGACCAGCAGGTCTATCATAACCCGGACAAGGAAGATAACATCGCGCTGATGTTCTTCAAGGACGGCATCCGGGAATTCTGCTTTCACAGGGGCATCTCTCCGGAGGAGATAGACGGGTTCATAGACATATTAAAATTCGACGTCAAGGAGCGCGAGCTGGACGACGATTTGGTTACCCTGCTGTGGGAAAAGGATTTCAAGTCCGTCACCTATACCGTCACCGACGAGGCGACCGAGGAAGAGGCGCTCGAGGAGGAAAGCCTGCTTTCTTTCGAGGAGGAGCCGGAGGCCCTGCGGCAGTTGGATGAGCTGCGGGTGCGCGCGGCGGATGAGGCGCGGGCGGCTTCCGGCCTCGCGGAGCCCGGGGACGCAGCCCAGGGGGCAGCGGTGCTGGAACATGAAAATCTTTATGCGACGGATTCCGCGGAAGATGATTATCTGGCGATACGCGGGTCCTATAAGCCGCCTGACGACGTGACCCTTCTGAACAATCTGACTGATATTTTTTACGAGATACTTATTACGGAAAAGAGCCAGGAGAACTTCGATATGCTGGTGGAGAGCCTGTCGAAGGCGATGGAGATATTCGTTTCAAGGGGCGACCTGGCGCTCGCGACAATCCTGGTGATGAAGGTGCAGGAACTGTCCGGGAGCGGGGAAATACCCGGTGAATGGGTCCCGAAGCTCGACCTGGTGGTGAATAAGGCGGCCTCCGAAAAACTGATAGACAAGGTAGGGGAGTTTATAGAGCAGGGCGGACAGGAGGCGCTGGAGGCGGCGGGAAGTTATCTTTCCCAGCTCGATTCACGGGCGATCCCGTCCACGGTCAAGCTCCTGGAAAGTATCGACAACAGGCGGTCCCGAAAGGCTATCTGCGATATCATAAACGCCCAGTGCGGGGGCAATGGAAAGCTCCTTATCCCGTTCCTGACGGGCAAGCCGTGGTACGTGCTGAGGAACGTCCTGATGGTGCTGGGAAAAGTCGCCGACCCGGAGACGGCGCCGGCGGTGGGCGCTACCCTCAAGCACGAGGAGCCGCGGGTGAGGCGGGAAGCGATATCCACATTGCTGGCGATAAAGGGGGAAAAAGCGGAGAGTTTCATATCCGAGAGCTTAAACGATGAAGACAGGTCGATCCGGTCCCTCTCCGCGCGCGTGCTGGCGGAACTCTCCCCGGATAAGGCGTACGAGCAGCTCATGGCCCTGACGGCGAATGCAAAATTTAAAGAGCGGGAATTTGACGAGAAGAAGGAAATCTACGAGATTATCGGCAGGACCGGAAAAGAGAAGGCTTTCCCGTTCTTCGCCCAGCAGTTCAACAAGAAAAGCTTTTTAAGGATGAAAAGGTCCGAGAAGCTGCGCGCCCTGGCCGCTTACGGGCTTGCGGCATGCGGGACCGAAGAGGCATACCAGGCGCTCCAGTCCGAGATAGACTCGAAATCGAAGCTGGTGCGCACGGCCTGTTTAGACGGGCTGAAGAGGATGAAGAGATGAGCGCGGAATTTAACCGGCCTGGCGACCGGCCGCAGGGGGCGTCTTTCGAAGAGGATTTTAACCGCAAGGCCCTGTCTCAGGGCCGGATACTGGTGAACCAGCTCGCCATATTAGTGAAGGTCGCCCAGATGCACGACCTGAAGAATGAAGCCGTGGAAAACGCGGCGGAGCTTCTCCGGGGGACGATCTCTTCTTTCTTCGACGACAGAAAATCCATCGCGCTGAACTTAATCGGAGAATACCTGTTCATTGAGGACATCCGGATAAAGTATAATATCGAGGACTTCAACAACTTCGACTTCCTGGTATGCGAGTTCAAAAAACGAAAAATAGGCTCGCTCAGCTTTAATCCGCTGGTGGACGCCGGCCAGCTTATACAGTTCGTGAGCATCTTTTTAACGGCGCAGACCGAATCGGACGAGGTGTACCACGACATCGCCCTGCGGCTGGGAACATCCGGGATATCCGGCATATCCACGGACGAGCTTAAGCCGCCGAAGGCGAATGATGATTTTGAAAAAATTATCGACGCGGCGAAGGCCGCGACAAAAGCATACATCAGGGTGGTGCTCCGGGTAAAAGAGCTGTTTGAGGGTATATCGGCAGGTCAGCCCGCGGATATCAGAAAGCTGAAACGCGCGGTCCAGTCCCTGGTGGATTCCGCGTACAAGAGCGAAAAAACTCTGCTGAAGCTCTCCGCGGTAAGGCGCAAGGAAGACCTGCTGCCCAGGCATTATGCAAACGTCTGCGTCCTTTCTCTTTTAATAGGCAAAAGGGTAGGGCTCTCCAAATACCATATGGCGCGGCTGGGGATGGCCGCACTCCTTCACGACATAGGCCGGAGTTACCTGCCCCAGGAATTGGACGGTGATCCGGATGAAGAGACCCTTAAGGCGTTGACTGAACACCCGCGGCTGGGCGTGCAGACAATACTCAGGCTAAAAGGCTTGAATGAAGTCGCCGTATCGGCTATGATAGTGTCTTACGAGCATCACAGGAACCTGGACGGGACAGGATACCCCAGGCCCGTCGAGACAAAAGATATATGCTTTTACTCCCGCATCGTCCGTATCGCCGATAACTATGACGCGGCGACGTCTTCGGGCATTTACGGGAACGTGGCGGTCCCGCCGGACAGGGCGCTCAGGCTTATGTCAGGCCGCGCCGGGAGCTATTACGACAGTGAACTGCTGGATAAATTCATCAGCGCCATGGGGATTTACCCGGTGGGGACTTTCGTGATGCTAAATGACGGCAGGTTCGCCGTGGTCACCGCGCCGGGGAACGGCAGGGAAGGACTTTTAAGGCCCCATGCCGTCGTAGTCGGAGGCCGGACCGAGGGAGAAGCGGTTGACCTTTCGCTAAAGGACGACGCCGGGGGCTACCGTCAATCGATCACCGCGACCCTGGACCCCGAGAGGTACAGAGTCAACATCTACAAGTACTTGTTTTAGGAGGATTTTTTTAATGTACAACCTTTTGGTTTCGACTTCAATCAGCGTCTTTTCTTTCCTCATACTCTGGTTCTCCCTCAAAGGGACGGATTACCGGGCGTTAGCCTTCATCGTCGCGTTCGGCCTGTTCTTCGGGCTGAATTATTTCCTCTCCAAGAGGGTTATGAAAAAGGTCGAGTCGCTGATGACTTCCGTCGGCAAGGACCTGCAGAACCAGCGCTTCGAAAAGGCGATAAAGACCCTGAAAGGGGGCTTTGACCTGGGGAAATGGCAGTTCTTCGTGAAGGCCCAGTTAAACGCGCAGATAGGCAGCATCTACTACTTAACGCGCGACGACGAGAACGCCTTCAATTATTTAAAGGAAGGTTTTTCCAAGCACTGGGTCGCGATGGGAATGCTTGCCATCATCTACATGAAGCGCAAGAAAAAAGACCTGATGATGGAGACCTTTGAAAAGGCGGTTAAGGGTTCCCCCAAGGAAAGCCTTATCTGGAGCCTCTACGCATACTGCCTCTTAAAAGAAGGAGAGCGGGAGAAGGCCCTGGAGGTGCTCTCGCGCGGGCTCAAAAAAATCCCGGACGATGACAAGCTCAAGGCTAACATGAATGCCGTCGCCAACAAGGAAAAGATGAAGATGAAGAACTACGGCGATATGTGGACGCAGTTTTACCTGGAGAAAGTCCCGCCCGCCGCGGGGCAGAAGATACCGCACTACCTCCAGGCGCTGGCCGGCGGCAGGCGCAGGATAATAAAGAAGATAGCCGGGGCGTGTTCGCGACGAGTTCAGGAGGGAGTGCTTACGGGGCCGTAAGCCTGTGGCCGACGGGAAAAGGCATCCGGTTAAAGGTTCAGACCACCAGGCCGTCCATGTCCTTCGCTATCGATTTCAGGACGAACTCGTTAATCCTTGACGCGGTTTTATCCGGAATATCCTTAAACTCGATTGCCATTCCCGGCTGATGGTCTTCGACACCGGTCGCATAGATAACAGAACCCTGCACGGCTATCTTCCCCTCATCCAGGGGCATGATCACCTCTACATTTGAACCGGTGTCAAGTGGTTGCCTGGTCCTGATAAACACGCCCCTCTCCGAAAGCGTTTTCGTAAATAGCCTGTGCGACTCCCCATTATAATTCACCGTTACTTTAATATTTATATTTGTCCTTAAGTGCTTCCTTCTTCTTTCCGGGAAAAGATTTCTTTCAAGGGCATAGTTCAGTTCGGTCATACCGATTGGTTTTGGCAGAAAACATTCGCAGCCGAGACTCTCACATTCCTTGACGACTTCCGTCTTCGAGTTGCCCGATACCATAATTACCGGGATATTTTTATGCCGTTCGCTATCTTTAATCATCTTCAGAGTCTCTATGCCGTCCAAAAAAGGCATCCTCAAGTCCAGTGTTATCGCGTCCGGGGAGATTATCCGGAGGAGCTGCATAACCTCTATGCCGTTTTCCGCCGGTATCGCGTCATAACCAAGCCTCTCCAGAACTATGCACATGCTCATCAAGACATTGCTGTCATCTTCGGCTACGATAAGTGTCTTGTTCATGGATGGCATTGGCTATGCTCCTAAAAAGTCGAATAAATTTTATCGTAGCCGTAAGTTCCGACGCGTGCCCCCCCGCCACTTCCTTATACCATGCTTATACCATGAATTAATATTACAGTCAATCTTTTTTTGTATAAAATAGGCGTCAGAGTAAAAATTATTTTCCTATATAGTAGGTCGCCCCGGCGGTATACATGAAGTTGCTGAAGGTACGGTTGTTTATGGTTATGACGTGACGCAGGTCTCCGCGTATGGCAATCTTGTCAGAAACGAAATATTCTATACCTCCGCCGTAATTGAACGAGGAAATCGAATCGTACATGTGCGTCTGGTGGTCTCCCCTCCACCGGCTGATCTGACCTATTCCTCCGCCCAGCGACAACGTAAGGGTCGAATATCCAAAGCTTATTAAAGTGATAGACAAAGTCCAGATGAAGCAGCCAGAGGTTTATATCCCCGGTGTCAAATTCCTTGTCCGTGCCCGGGTCGGCGAAATTGAACATAAGCTCGGTGCCGAAATGGTCCGTGAAATTATAGCCTGCCCCGATGCCGTATTCCGGCCCGTTGCCCACGTGTTCGTCCTCGTCCCAATCAAACCCGCCGAATATCGGGCTTATGGTGAAGGTGCCGGCCCTTTTTGTCTGAGCATAGGCCGCTCCGGGAATTGATATAAGCCGCGAACAACGCAAGAATTGCAAATAACTTTAAAATCCTCAAATCAGACCCCCCCCCGTAGTTTTGAATGTCTATTAATTAATAGCAGTAATAAGCCTAACTGTAAAGCCCGGCACAAAAAAGGGTCCGGACCTTTCCCGGTCCGGACCCTTTAAACCGCGCTCCATTTCCGTCTATTTTACGGATTTTTTTACGGCTTTTTCTATCTCCGACTGGATATCGCCCGGCATCGCCATGTTCTTCATGAAAGCCCAGTTGCCCGCGTCCTGGAAATAAAGCTTCATCCGCCACATCTCTTTTAAAATATTGACTGAATTGTTCGCGCCGCTTTTATATATTACCAGTTCTACCGGAAAGGACGGGGCGTGGTCTATGCCCGGGCACGGGTTGGAATTGGTCACGCGCTTTTCGCCCGCTATGCCGAATGCCCTTGCTTCGGTCTTAGGCTTTGCTATGCCCACGACGGCGACGGCCGCGGAGGGCTTATAGACATAAACGACATGCCACCCCGATGAGGGACTAAGCCCTTTTTCCAGTTCGTCCGCGATTTCCGAAGGCGATTTAAGCGATGTCGCCGCCGGCACTATCTTCTCCGGGAACGCGCCCCCGCCCATCCCGGTAATAGCGCCGGATTCCCTCATCTCGCCCGCCTGCCTCTGCTGTACGGCACCTATCGGTTTAAGGGCGGCGGCGACCTCATCGACTACCTTCTGGGCGGCGGCGTCCAGTGAGTCACCCTGGAAGATAGTCCTGTCCACCGAGACCGGGTTCATCATGGCGACATTTAATCCCTTATCGTCCTCATACAGCGAAAGCCGAAGCGGTAGGGCAAAGGCCTTGTCCGGTCCTTTTGCCAGTATTTTGGCGGCATAGTCGTCCTTGGTGAAGACTATGGTTTCCGCCTTGAAGCGGCATCCTTCCGGCACGCCGTTTTCATAGGAGGCGAGTATGGTGAAGCCGGCGCCTTTAAGCGCCGCTTCGACTTTCGGCGCACTCTGGCGGGCGTCCGCCTTAAGGCCTTCAAGCATCTGAACATAAACGCCCTGAGTTCTTGCGGCGGCAAAACACTGGACCGACAGGGAAAGAACAAACACGGCAACGAGCGCAACCATTAAAAAACGCTTGACCATAGCATCCGCCTCCTTATGCCCTCAAGTTAAAAAACAAAAACCTCCGGCTAAGCGGCGGACATTCGCCCTTAAGCCGGAGGCTGCGTGGCCCCGGATATCAACCGGCCCTCGAGAGCCGACCATTCCATCTATATCATTAAAATAAACTTTTGTAAATAAATTAGATGCATTTAATCATGTATAGACAGGCGTTTCCCCTGACTTTTCTATCTATCTCTTCCTTGTTCATGCCCGAGCGGCTCGCGCCCTCCGTCGAATAGACGGTCCTGTCGCCGGTTGTGTTTCTGCAGGCGATCTGAAGTATCTGCGTCCTTTTGTTGTTAATCCTGACATGCTCCGCTATCTGGGACCTGATGGTCTGGTGCACTATGCAGAACGGATGGAGCACGCCCTCTTTCTTCTTGTAATAAAACTTATACTTCTCGGTCACTTCATGGAAATGCTCCGGCAGTTTCCCCTCTGCCTCAAATACTTTAAGGAGACTCGCCATCGGGCAGTTCTTGAGTTGTGCGATTTCTCCGTCTATATGAGACCCGCCTTCCAGCATGTGGAGCGGAGATTTTCCGTTTTTATGGTCTTCCAGGAAATTATCGAGGCTTTCATAGTCCTTCATTTCCAGTTCGTTTGCGATCTTCTTACCGATTTCCGTCAGGTCGAAGAGTATCGCGGATATCATTTTCCTGCTGGGGTTTAAAACCTCGGTCGCCCAGTCTTTTGTAAGTCTTCTCGCAAGAAGCGGCATCGTAACTCTCCTGATTCTCCCTAAGTTGCAGTACACAGACAAAACTAACCCGAAAGGATTATATAATCCTATACTCGCAGCGTCTAATTAGTTTATTTAATGGGGTTATTAACAGGGCAAATATCAAATTAAAAAAGGGGCCATGGAATTCCATGACCCCCTGATTTTATTGGTGCGCCCTAGAAGATTCGAACTTCTGACCTACGGTTCCGTAGACCGTCGCTCTATCCAGCTGAGCTAAGGGCGCAAACCCTAAAACAAAATATTTCTTCCCGGTACGGCAAGGTGCGGCGGCCGGTTCAAATAGTTTCTCCGCCCCGTCTCCCCCCGTGTCCGCCCCGGTCCGGTTAGCTCTTCACCCCGCCGGAAAGAGTGATCGCGAACTCCGGATGGTTGAATGCGTGGGTGGACGGGAACCTCTGGAACAGCCAGCCCTTGAAGACCTCCTTGCCGCCCTCGGTGATTATGACCTTCGCCGCCGGGTTAGTCGGCTCGTTTGAGGCGGACGTGACATTCATGCCCTGCATCACGAAGGATGGGACGAAGTCTTCGGCCTTTATGGAAAGCTTCGTCCCCGGGACCGGGGTCTCCTCGCCTATCTTCGCCTCAAAATCCTTCGAGGTCTTCTTGGTCTTGTCCAGCACCGTCAACTTTATCGCCTTCCATTTACCTTTGACTTCCGGCGGAATGCTTACTGTGGCCTGCTGCCCTTTCTGGGGGAGTATCAGATTGGTCTGGGGCGCCTGCGCCGGAGCCGGAGCCTGTTCTTCCTGTTTTGCCTGTTCCTGCTTTGAGCAGGCGGAGACGGTTAACGCAAGCAGACCTGCGATTGCAATTGCCGACATTTTCTTCAGCATCATTTCTACCTCCGGGTTTAAATTGCATCTCACTTGCGATTTAACTGGCGGAGAGGCAGGGATTCGAACCCTGGGTGGAGTGTTACCCCCACAACCGCTTAGCAGGCGGCTGCCTTCGGCCACTCGGCCACCTCTCCATAAAGCAATTCGTTCTTTTCTTTTCAGGTGAAAAGAAAAGTAACCAAAAGAAAGCCGGATTTTGAGCCCAGCTTTTCTTTGTCTTACTTTCTTTTCCCGAAAAGAAAGTAAGGGTTTTTCTTGGCGGAGGGAGTAGGATTCGAACCCACGGGGCTTTCGCCCTGCGGTTTTCAAGACCGCCGCCTTAAACCACTCGGCCATCCCTCCCTCTACTTTATCTTCGTAAGGCCCCCCATATAAGGCCTGAGAGCGTCGGGCACCACTACCGTGCCGTCTTGCTCCTGGTAATTCTCCAGCACCGCCACAAGGGTCCTGCCGACCGCGAGGCCTGAGCCGTTAAGCGTATGGACAAGCGCGGTGCCCTTCCCCGCCGACGGCCTGTAGCGGATGTCCGCCCGTCTGGCCTGGAAGTCCTCGAAATTGGAGCAGGAGGATATTTCCCTGTACAGTTCCTGCCCGGGCAGCCAGACTTCTATATCATAAGTCTTTGCCGCCGAGAAACCCAGGTCTCCCGTGCAGAGCGACACTACCCGGTACGGGAGGTCAAGCCTTTTCAGCACCTCTTCGGCGTCGTTCAGCAAGGCCTCCAGCTCTTCGTACGAGCTCTCAGGCCGGGCGAATTTTACAAGCTCCACCTTGTCGAACTGGTGCTGGCGGATAAGCCCCCTGGTGTCCTTGCCGTACGAGCCCGCCTCCTTCCGGAAGCACGGGGTGTAGGCCGTATATTTCAGCGGGAGGTCTTCCTCTTTTAAAATCTCGCCCCGGTGATAGTTCGTCACGGGGACTTCCGCCGTCGGTATCAGGAAGAAACCGTCGTCCACGTGGAACAGGTCCTCTTCGAACTTCGGGAGCTGGCCCGTGGCCTGCATGGATTCCCGGTTCACCAAGAACGGCGGGAGCATTTCCGTGTAGCCGTGCTGAGTCTGAAGGTCGAGCATGAAATTAATCAGCGCCCGTTCCAAGCCTCGCGCCCGCGCCCTTCATGACGGCAAAACGCGCGCCGGCAATTTTGCCCGCGCGGTCGAAATCTATTATGTCCAGCGTCTCGCCGATATCCCAGTGGTTGAGCGGCTTGAATGGGAACTTTCGCGGCTCGCCCCATGTCCTAACTACCGGGTTATCTTCCTCGCCCGCGCCGACAGGCACCGATTCGTGCGGGATGTTCGGGATATTCAGGAGCAGGCCAGCCAGTGACTCGTCTATCTCCCGTAGCTCGCCGTCCAGCGCCCCGATTCTGTCGGAGACCTCCTTCATACGGGAGGTCAGTAAATCAGCCGCCTCATCCAGCGGGATGGTTCATACCAAGCAATTTATCATAATACGTCGTTTGAAACCGGCCTGCCGCCTTTTAACTGCCCGATGGCCTTCGACGCCTCGTTCCTCTGCCTTTTTAAGTCCTCGGCGCTCGCAAGCGTCTCCCGCTTCTTGATATCGAGGTCGAGAATGGACTGTATATCTATTTCCTGGCGCCGGTCCTTAAGGGCTTTTTTTACCCTTTCCGGGTTTTCCCTGATCAGCTTTAAATCCAGCATCTGAGTCCCGGCGCTTTAGAATTATGGATAAAATAGCCGCGGCAAAAAAACAGACCGGCCCGGCCTTTAAGGGATGAAATTTAACAGATTATATTTGGTAAGTCAAGGGGTTTCGGCATTAAAAAAGGGGCGGGAGAGACCCGCCCCTTCTTCAATTGTCATTCAGCACCGTCCCCTGCATCCGCCGCCGCCAAAGCCGCCTCCACCAAAGGAGCGGCCTCCACCGGAGAACCCGCCGCCGCTCCCGCCGAAGGAACGGCCTCCGCCGCCGCTAAAAGAATGACCTCCGCCGGGCGCGGCGCCGCTAAACGACCTGCCGCCGCCGCTAATATCGGCTTCCTTCGCTCCGCCGGGTTGGAAAAAGTTCTGGGCGCAGGGAGCGGGGGTGTAAAGTGCGCGCCGCCCGCCGCAGGACTCGCCTGGCGGCCGCCCGCGCCGAAGCTCCTTGCGCCGCCCGTGTTTGCAGAAGGTCTGGCTGCCTGGCTGGCTGCGCTCCGATTGAAGATGCTCCTGGCCCTGTTCGCATCGAACCCCTTGTTCCGCCCGAGGCGATACCGCTCCTTTGCAGCGTAGTCCCGCGCGTTACCGGTCTTTGGGCCGGTTGGAGCGACAGAAGTCTTAAGCGCGGCCATCCTCCTGGTCTGGATCGTCCTGTCCGCCAGGGTCGTCCTCGCTCCGGGTATTGTTTGAGCGAAGGTCGCGGGCAGTGTGCGCGTCACGGGATTTATGGCGGTAACAGCCTTCGTCTTCGGGTCCACAATATGGTTTGAGAGAGTTCTCGTTCTGAACCGCTCGTGTGTGAAACCTCCGCGTCCACCCCGGACTATGACCGTGCCGCCGCTGCCGACTCCGACCACGCAGTCAAAATCCGTCAGGATAAAAAACCCGGGGAACCAGACGCCGCCCCACCAGAAAGGGAACGGGTCCCACGCGTAAAGGTAGTCGTAATCGTAAGGAGGCGGATAATAAGTCACTACCGGCGGGCCTTCGTCGTAGTAATAGTTATCTATTACTGTCGGCGGGTATCCTTCCGCATCGTCCCCGTACTGGCTGGATTCCTGCCACGATTTATAACCCTCCGGAGGGTTTTCCCCTGCCGCCTTGACTGGAAGCCCCATGCTTGCATTGAGCTTATCGAGTGCCTCGGCAGCCTTTTTGGAGTTCATGGACAGCTTTTTGTCCTTAGCGGATTTCACTACCGCGCTGTGGACTTCAGCCACGATATCGGGCGTGACCGGAAAATCCGATATCCATCCGGATATCGGCGCAATCCCTAAAGAAGCCAATTTGGATTCCGCCTGGACCTCGTCCATTTTGCCGAGCTTCAGCGTATCCGCGATACGTACCGCGTAATCGCCCTCGCGCACGAGCGTCTGGGATACGGGAGGTTTTTCTTTATTCTTTGCGGCGTCAGCCGCGTGCGTCAACGCCGGCATGAAAGCCAGCAACGCCGAAAGCATAAGTAATGAAAGGAGTTTCATAATTCTTTCCATCCTTTCAAATCTCGCTATTAATACCTGTTCCTGTTTATATATTATACAATTTTCAAGCCTTTTCCGCAATTGCCCACAGACGTCCGGAGAGCTGTTTGACAGCAAATCCATGTGCGGTTAAGCTTGAGATTAAACCTGAAAAACGGAGGGAAACATGGAGATTCCGAAAGTGCTTGCGTGCTCGGTAAACGAATGCGCCTTCAACAGTAACAAGGAATGTCACGCCCTTGCCATAAATGTCGGGGGACACCATCCCGCATGCGATACCTTCACCAACCACGGGCACAATGCAGGGGGAACCGAGAACATGGGGATAGGCGCCTGCAAGGTGGACCACTGCAAATTCAACAAGTCCCTTACGTGCAGCGCTCCGGGGATAACGGTCGGCCACCACGAGCACCACGCCGACTGCAAGACCTACATCCCCGCGTCCTGAGCATGTCCGGAACCTGGGCAGGCCGAGGGTGGGTGCAAGCCCTTAAAGTTTACGTGTTGCGCTATGTCCTGAGGCTGTCTGGAGGCGGGGGCGGGGCGGATTTAAGCGCCGCCAGCGCCGCCAGCGCCGCCTCCACCCTGTCTATCTCTTCTTTTCGCAGGCCCGGGCCGCCGAACCTGGCCCTGTTGTAAGCTTCCGTTATCCAGGAGATTTCAGAGTAGGCCGGGCCGCAGATTTCAAGGACATGGCCGGCGAACTCACGCGGGGTCTGGGCCGCTCCTTTATTAATCCCCTTCTTTTTCAATACGTCAAGCAGCTTCCTGTAAAAGCCGCCGGGGCCTTTTTTAAGTCCGGGACGTCTTTAAAAATTTCCTCCCGAGTAAAATAGCCGCCCCCACAAAACCCAATAAAACCGCTATGCCAGCCATGCCTGCCGCCCGATTGCCGAGCCTGGCTTTGCCCTTGAACAAGTCCTGAAAACCGCGCCCGGAGGGGGTTTTAAACGAGCTTAAAGCCTCCCGGAGCCGGGCCGCAAAGTTGATAAGATTTTTTGCCATGCCTGCCTGGTCCCGCAGGCTGTAGAAGATAATGTACCTGTCCCATTTATACCGGAGGTAGTCTATAAGGCCCGCGGCCCCGAAAAGCACGCTTTTTTCTTTTATCGGCGCGGGAGGGGTCGGGTCGAACCTGACCCAGCCGGAATTTTTTATATACGCCTCCACCCAGGTATGCGCATCCTGCGCCCGTACTGTATAATAGCCCCCGTAGGAGTTCCACTCTCCGCCGTGAAAGCCTGAGATAAGCCTGGCCGGCACGCCCGACGACCGGAGCAGCAGCACCATCGCGGTGGCGAAATGCTCGCAGTAGCCCTTCTTGGAATGGAACAGGAAGTTGTTGACGGGGTCCCCGCCGTTTTTGCCGCCCGGCTCCAGCGAATACGAATAGTTCGACTGGAGGTAGTCCTGTACTTCCAGCGCCTTTTTCAGAGGGCTGTCGGTGCGCCGGGTTATTCTCCCTGCAAGGCCCCTTAGCCCATCCATGCCGTCCGTGAGCTGAAGATAGTAGTCCGCGTCCCGTGCATCGCGGTGCGCGGCGGACGCTTTTTTCGGCGGATAAAGTACGGAGCATGCGATATAGCTGATCCTGCCTTCCGGCGCGGTGGTTAAGGAAAATGCGCCGGAACGGTCGGTTATCACCGCCTTGAAATCGCCATTTATTGCGTATGCCGGGTAAAGGGCGAATAATGTCGGGTTCTCCAGCGGTTCCAGCATGATCCGCTGGGTGACGCACCTGCGCGGCATCGGCCCTGCGCTGCCGAGTATGAACGAAGCGGCGGGACCTTTCAGCAGGACCTTGCTGGAGCCTAATTTATTTTCCCAGGAGGAGCCGTTATAATAATCGAAGACCTTGCCCCTCCAGTAAAGCTCGGACTCCGGCGGCCTGTCCCCGTCTATCTGCACGCGCATCACGGTGGTCGGGTCGAGCAACAGCTCCCCCATCGAGCCCAGTTTCACGCTGTCCGAAAAACCGGATATCTTGAGGGCCCCGCCCGCGCGCTTGCTGAAATATCCTATACCCACGCGGGGGATGACGAGGAATATAGCCAGCGTAAACGCGGTCGAGCAAAGCGTCAAAAGGGCGGTGGAGACAAAGAACTTCCGGCTCATCTTCCACCTGGGCTCTTTGCCTGTCAGGGCCTCCGACTCTCCCTTCATCGTCAGCAGGATCATGGCCCAGGCAAGCGAGAGGAAAAAGAGCATGAACGAAAAGAGGAAGCTGAACTCGGTGGAGAGCGCGGTGGAGGACAAAAGCAGGAAGAAACTTATAATGTAGAGTTGAGCATAGTCCTTGTATTCGTTCAGGGACAAAAGCTTCAGGACGAGAAGGATAACCAGGAAATCGGCGCCCGCGACTATCAGGGAGCCGCCGACATACAGGAAATCAAAGACCGCGAATACCGAGGCGGCAACGACGATCGCCGCCACAGGCCGTTTTCCGAGGACCGGCCGGGCGTACCTGACATTGAGCATGCCCAGAAGGACAAACAGGATTGCAGGCGCCACCATCCAGTCCGGGGCCTCCCGCGTCAAAAAAAGGGAGAGGAGCGCGGAGAGCGCGACCATCCTGGACGAAAATGCGAGGCCCTGTTTAAATTCCATCCGCCGCCTCCACGGTTGCCGGCCGGCCGGCCGTCTCCGGCAATCTGGCCACGCACGTAACTCCGGCTATGGAAGCAGACGACGCCCAGCCGCAGTCTTTTTCGGGCAGAATAAGCACCGACGGCCATTCGGATAATATCCCCGAAATATCCCCCTGCCCCCCCTGCTCCCCCTGGTCAAGCGAGGGGCATAAGATCCGCGAGCTCGTCCATAAGGCTGATATAATCCCGGCCATCCAAAACGGGCCCGACGGCGGACGAACGGCTCACAAGGAAAGCGGGCCGTTCAAGGTCGAAAATTATGTGCCTGATAAAAGACGCGGCAAGCGATACCGCCTCTTCGAAATGCTCCGCATAGCCGTCCGGCTGACTTATCGGGACAAGGTTGTCTATTATTACGGCGACCGCCTGTCTCTCCTGGGCCTCGTACTCCTTAGTGAGGAGCCTGCCCGCCCGGGCCGAGGCCTTCCAGTGGATACCCCTTGCGTCCTCCGGGAAAGAGTACTCCCGAAGCGACCGGAGGTCGGTCCCCTGTCCCTTCCGTTAAGACTGATTCTCGCCCTGAAGGCTCCTGGACAAGCCCTCCGACAGCCCGGCGGGCAACGACCTTATCCTAGGATAGATGGTGCAGGATTCCTCCCTCCTGACGAGCACGGCCTTCCTGAATAGCCCGAACGGGTAGCGCGTGGCTATTTCATAGCCGGAGGTAGTCCAGCGGCCTCTTTTTGCTATCGTCTCAAGCGCCTGCGCGTCCCCTTCCTCGCCCGGCCCCAGCCGGAACACGAATGCGCCCGCGGTTTTTGACCCTTCTTTATTTTTCTGGGACACGGCCAAAGCGTATGACGAGGCCATTTTATTGTAGATTTTTGAGCTTGAAGCGAAGCGGAAAGGGGCTTCCGGCATATATCTCCGGCGGCACCTTCCTGTCCACACGGATTGACCAGAGGACCAAGTCCGAAAGAATACCGGAAATCAGCATCATGGAGAGCATCATGGCGACAATAAGGTAGAGGAGGTTGCTTCCGCTGTTTACCGCGGCGACCCCCACGGCAAGCGTCACCATGATGAACCTGCTCCCAAGGGCCGTAAACGTCAGGCTCCTGCCGCCGTAAGAGATATTGACGGGACGAAGTTTCATTTAGAAATTTTATCATATAATATCCGCCCCGGTTAAGATATTCTTTGACTGCCGCCATGTCGTAAGCTAATATTTCTTTCATGGATACTCACGGCATGATAAAAAAACTGATAGAGAACGTCGAGAGCGTGGTCAGGGGCAAGCCCGAGGCGGTCCATTTAGCCGTCGTGGCCCTTATCGCGCGGGGGCACCTCTTAATCGAGGACGTGCCGGGCGTCGGGAAGACGACCCTGGCCCATAGCCTTGCCCGTTCGATCAACTGCTCCTTCCACAGGGTGCAGTTCACCTCGGACCTGATGCCCTCGGACATCACCGGCGTAACGGTTTATGACCAGCTCCGGGCGGAGTTTGTCTTTAAGAAGGGCCCTATATTCGCGAACATCATCCTGGCGGACGAGATTAACCGCACCACGCCCAAGACCCAGAGCGCGCTCTTAGAAGCTATGAACGAGGGGCAGGTCTCGGTGGAGAAGGAGACTTATCCCCTTCCGAGTCCGTTCATGGTGGTGGCGACGCAGAACCCGCTGGAGTTCAGCGGCACTTTCCCCCTGCCGGAATCCCAGATGGACAGGTTTCTAATCCGCATGAGACTCGGATATCCAAGCCTTTCCTCCGAAAAAGAAATACTTAAGGACAGGCTGCGCGGGGAGCGGCAGAATGAGGTTTCGGCGGTCCTCTCGGGCGGGGAGGTCACGGCCCTCCAGGAGAGCGCGGACAGGGTAAAGATGGACGAGAGCCTGCTGGATTATATCCTTGCCATAGTGGAGGCGACCAGGCGCTCTGATAGACTTTCGCTGGGCGTAAGCCCGCGCGGGACCATTTTCCTGCAAAGGGCGGCCAAGGCGATGGCGGTCACGGAAGGCAGGGACTACTGCATCCCGGACGATATCAAGAGGCTGGCGGTGCCGGTACTTTCGCACAGGGTCATAACGAGCGCGAAGGCAGGCTACCGCGGCAGGAACGAAGACGCGGAAGAGGTTATCAAAGATATTATAGATTCAATAGAAGTGCCAATCTAAAGCCCTCCTCCCAGAGCTATTCTAAAGTTCGGATTAAACGATCGTTTTGATATATGTGGAATTCAAAAATCTTGTAACGAAAAGACAATAATTTCGGTCTTGTTATACTATAGGGGAAGACTTCGGAGTGGGTTATGAAAAATTTGGCCACATCAATTGCAACAATTGTTACCATAACCGCCTTAATTTTCCTTATAGACATCGCCACACCCGGGGAAGTTGAGGTCGGGATGGCCTATATACTACCGTTGATCGTAGCATCCCGATTAAGCCGTGCCAGTTACATCTACATTCTGGCGGCAGTTTTTTCATTTCCGCTTATCTTCGGCTTTATGTTCTCCCCACCCCAAGTCCAGCCCGAAATTGCGACCATAAACCGCTGTATTGCCCTGTTAACCTTATGGCTGATGGCATTTCTTTTATCATCGCAAAAGAAGTCCGAGGAAGCACTCCGGGATATGGACAGGCTGAAGGCCCGGCAGGAGGCCATGGAGGTTCTGCAACAGCAGAAAGACGAATTATACGCGATGGTCACCCACGACCTGAAATCGCCTCTTACGTCCATGCTCGGCTATGCGGAACTTATGGCCGACATGCTGTCTAAAAATAAAGACTGCGGCCAGGATATTTTGGAGATGGCACAGGCCGTAAAGTCGGGAGGAGATAAGCTTGGCAACATCGTTGAGAACTTTTTAGCAAGCGCGGCGTTGGAATCCGGAAAGATAGAGATTGAAAGGGCTTCCGTTAACCTGGGGGATGTACTCAATGATGCAAAAGAGTCCTTCTTGCCGGAAGCCAAAAAGAAAAAGATCACGATTATAACTAGTGCAGGAAATTTGCCGGTTGCGTTTATAGACAGGAAATATATCGACAGGGCTGTCGCAAACCTTGTCCAGAATGCGCTTATTTATACGCCTCCCGGCGGAAGAGTGGACCTGAAGGCTGAGAGGGTTGACGCCTTAATAGCTATCTCCGTGCATGATACCGGACCTGGTATTGCAGACTATGAGAAAGATAAAATTTTCGAAAAATATTATCGATCTTCAACAACCAGCAGAACAAAAGGAACAGGCCTCGGCCTATTGATTGTCAAATTGGTTGCCGAAGCGCACGGGGGACACGTGGAAGTTCAAAGTGAGATGGGCAAGGGCAGCGTGTTCACTATCTATTTGCCTGTGGACCTTAATACACGAAAAGCAACCGATATTTGAAATAATTTTTCCCTCTACTAATTCTTCCCCAAATCCCCCCGGATTTCCATAAGTCTTTTCTTAAAAAGCTTTTTCTTGCAGTCGGGGAGAAGGCTTTAGCCACCTTAAACAAAATAAATTATTATATTTTTACTTGACACAAACAAATAATTGTGCAAAACTGGAAGCAACGTAATATGGGGCTTTTTGAATAACTTTAATTTGCGAGAAGTAAAAAAAGGAGCCTGATTATGCATGAGGTCCTTGCTATCTCAGCGATTTTGACGGCGGCGGCTTTTCTCATTTCCAGCTTCGCGGTCTTCTGGCCCGAGTACAGGGAGGCGCAAAAAAGAGAGGCGGCCGGGACAGAGGACACGTCGGGTGCGGCGGCGGGTGCATCAGCGGCGGCAGGCGCGGGGGGGGCGGCTTGGGCGGGTGGGGCCGGGGGTTCAGGCCAGTCAGGCAACTATCCGGAATATAACATCGCTGGGCCGGAAGACATGAAGCGGTATTTCTTTAATTCTTCGGCATGCCCGGCGGCGGAGCAGGAAGAGGAACAGGAAGTCCTCGCGCTGGCGGCAAGGGATTAGGCCCAGGCGGCAGGCTATCAGACCAGCGCAAGCGGCACGGGATTAAGGCAGGCGCAGGCGGTAGCGGGATTAGGAAGACGCGGGCGGCAGCGGCATCAGACCAGGCGCAGGACTGCTTCGGCCACGGAATAGGCATCCTTTACGCAGTCATTCAGGCCGACACCCCGGTATGCGTTTCCTGCGAAGAAGAGGCCCCGGTATTTGTCTTCGGCTTTGCTAAGGGTGGCGAGCCTCTCCGAATGCCCCAGCGTGTACATCGGGATAGCTTTTTCATGCCGGAATACGCGGGTCAGCTCCGGCCTCGCCTTCAGTGCCATGGTTATTCCAAGCTCCTGTAGAGTCAGGTCCGTAAGCTCGTCATCAGGCAGAAACGGCGTCTTATAATCCTTCCCGCCGCCCAGCATCGCCCGGATAGAGGCCCTTCCCGCAGGTGCCCTGTCCGTGAACACGCTGGAGTCCCACAGACAGCCGATCAACTTTCTGGCCTCATCCATGGCCACCAGAAACCCGAAACCGTCAAGCTCCGAGTTCAGCTCCGTTTTCTTAAACCCCATCCCCACCACGGACATCGGGACATACTCTATCGCCGACAGCGTCTCTTTTAGTTGCGGGTCGAGCGCCGAAAGAAAATCTTTCGCGGCATGGGCGGGCGCGGCGGTAATAAATATATCCGTCTCGAACGGCGCGTCAAGGCCGCCCGCGGACACGGTAAATTTCCCGTCCGCTCCCGCCACCCCCACGTCCCCGCCGTCCCGGTACGGCGCACCTCCAGCACCGGCGCGTTCAGCAGGAGCTTCCCCTTGAACGCCTTCCCCAGGGCGTCGGTCAGGACGTCCAGGCCTCCGTAAAAGGTGGTGAGCACCCCGCCGGGGCCGCCGGGGCCGGATACTTTACCGCCTCCGGCTTTTTTTATGCCGCCTCCGGCCTGCTTTTTCTCCCTCATTTTGCCTAACATGCCTTTAAACAGCCCGCCGTATTTCTGTTCCAGTTCGTAAATCGTCGGGAAGCAGGATTTAAGGGCCATCCTCTCCGGGTCCCCGCCGTACACTCCCATAGCCATCGGACCGATAAGCCTGTCCAGCGCCTCCCGGCCAAGCCGCCTGCGGACAAAATCCGCCAGCGACTCATCCGACGTGTCGGTCCGCCTCGGTATCCAGTATTCTTTCAGTATGCGGAACTTCCCCCGCCAGGAGAGTAGCCCGCCCAGGAGGAAACCGGCGGGGGAGAGCAGGTTCAGCCTGCCGCCGGAATAGATATAGCGTTTCCTCGCGGCGTCGTTACTGGGCAGGAGCAGTTCTTCTATCCCCAGCTTACGGGTGAGGGCCAGGGTATCCGGCTTGTTATTCAAGAACCCGTTCGGGCCCCACTCCATGATGTAGCCGTTTTCGTGATGGGTGCGGATCTTCCCGCCCACCCGGTCGTCCGCATCCAGGAGGAATATCTCGGCGCTCTTCCCGGCGCCCTCAAGCTTCTCCTGTATGGCATAGGCAAGCGAGAGGCCGCTTATCCCCGCCCCCGCGATGGTTATCCGCATTATGGATGTCTCCAGTTCAAATATTATAACTGTGGAAGTTTATTTTAAAAGCAGGGAAGCGTCAAATACTTTCTAAAAAAGCGTCGTGTGGACAAGGTAATTATTTGTCCGCCGTTTTCTCAGATTTTCTTAATCTAAACTTTTTCCTCATCCGTATTCCTGAATCCAGAAATCCTTCAAAAACGACAACCGAAGTTATAAATATAAAAGCCTTCATAAATATTTTTACCGGTAATGAATGGTTTGTCATCTCCAGTGATCGCCTTCCGGAAAAATTTATTGGAGCCATTATCATGGCGGCAAATATCCACAAGGCATATTTTGGAATCTTGTTACGGATGAAGAGTGATTGCAGCAGAAAACCCAAAATAAATGGAATTGTTCCCGCACTTACTATCACGATCACTGTAACAATGATTAGCCCTGACATAGTTGACATAAGTATTGGCTTTCACCTTCTCAAGACAATTTAAATAAAAGCACAGTGACCACTGGCGCTATCTCTTTGAGATTTCATTTCGGATATTCTATAGGAATTATTCATATAAACAACTGAAATTTTTTTAGAGAGTTGACATGACGGCTGGACGAGGGGCAGCTTAATTTCCCGGTCCGAACGTCCACTGGAAGGCGGCGTATGCGGTAAAGGTATTCGGGCCGTGGATGTCGCGGCCGGCGGAAAGGAGGATGTGGTGCTCTTCGCTCAGGTTGATTATCGCGCCTAAGTTGAAACTGTAACCGCCGCCTGCGTCCCCGGCCGGGCTTGTACTGCCGAAGATTTCACCGCCGATTGTCAGCGACTTTGAGAGGTCCCTCTGCAACAGCCAACCACCGAACCAGTAGTCCCTGTTGCCAGCTCCGGGATGATACCACCAGCCGCCGCCCCCGTAAGTCGTCCACGGCCCCCAGCTTTTCTGCAGCCATACAGGTATAAAAACCCTTGCCCGTCCCTCGCCAAGGCCCTTTTCGCTGTCTCCGGTGGGCAGTTCAACAAGCGCAAAGACGCCGGCCTGCGGGATAAACTCGCTTTCATGGACGAAGCGATACTTCACGCCAAGCTCCATATCTCCGAACCCGTAATGCGTGCCCAGGCCGTTTGAGCTTGAATAGGCCATCGGGACTATCATGTGGAGCTGGGTTTCCGGCAGGATGCCGTAGTTGACCTCGACATGCGGGGCGGTGAAAAAAGTGTCCCCGCCGCCGTGGGAAAAAGCCGACGCAAGATAGACTTCCCAGTGGTGCAGCTCGACCGGCTCAGGGTCGTCAGTCATAAAAGGCGGCCCGGCCCAGGCGGAAAGCGGCACGGCGAGCGCCAGCGCGGCCGCCGCGAACATTTTACCTAATTTCATGTTTTCATTAATTATGAGGTGACGACAGGAAGTATAACATACCCAAAAACGTGCAACTTCTTTTGCCTCAGAATAACCACCAGGAGCCTAACCTGTTATAATTAAAGTAGGACTTATCATAGGAGGCGGACTATGTCTAACTATCGCGAACTCCAACCGGAAGACCTCACGTGGCGGCTGGACGAGGAGCAATTTACGTTTAAATCCACTGCCGAAGTGTCCCCCGTGGAAGGGACCATAGGCCAGGAGAGGGCGCTTCGGGCGCTGGACTTCGGCCTGGGGATAAAAAGCTTCGGATATAACCTCTACGTGATGGGCCAGCCGGGTACGGGCCGGGCCAGCACGGTCACAAAGGTCCTGAAAAAGAAGGCCCTGACGGCCCCGGGGCCGATGGACTGGGTCTATTTGATGGACTTCAAAAAACCCGACAAGCCGGCTATCGTGGGCCTCCCCAAGGGGAAGGGAGGCGAGCTCAAGACGGACATGGAAACGCTTATAGACCAACTGAAGAAGGCCATACCCAAGGCGTTCGAGGGCGCGGATTTCGAGAAGAGGCGCGAGGAGCTGGTGAGCCGTGCATAACAAGCAGACCAGCCAGGCGCTGGAGGAACTGGACGCCGACGCGAACCAGAAGGGCTTTGCGGTGGAGCGCTCGCCGAGGGGCGTGTTTCTCGTGCCCAAAAAGCCCAGCGGTCAGCTTATGTCGCAGGAGGAATTCGAGAGCGAGGACCCGAACGTAAAGCAGAAGATAGAGGAGCAGGGAAACGAGCTGCAGGCGAAGCTCTGCCGACGTGATGCGCAGGGTCCGCGATGTGGAGAAGGGACTCTCGGAGCAGCTGCAAGGACTTAAACCGCGAGTTCGGGGTTTACGCCGTCGGCCACCTTATCCAGGAGCTTCGCGACAAGTACCGGGAGTTCCCGAAGATTCTGTCCTACCTGGACGAGGTGAACGAAAATATCCTTGAGCACTTGGACGACTTCCGCCCATCGGAGCAGACGCCCCAGATCCCGTTCGCGCCGAGGCAGGAGCCTTCTTTCGAAAGGTATAAAGTGAACCTCCTGGTCGATAACTGCTGCGCCGAGGGCGCTCCGGTCGTCTTTGAGTCCAACCCGACCTATCCGAACCTCTTCGGCCACATAGACCAGAAGGTGCAGTACGGTTTCGCCACGACGGATTTTACGCTCATCAAGCCGGGCGCCCTGCACCGCGCGAACGGCGGCTATTTGGTCGTGGAGGCGATGGACCTGCTGCGGAACCCGTTCGCGTACGAGGGCTTAAAGCGCGCGCTGAAGAACAAGACCGTCGCCATAGAGGACGTGCTGGAGCCGTACAGGCTGGTCTCCTTCCAGACCTTGAAACCGGAGCCCGTGCCGCTCGACGTGAAGGTGGTGCTGGTCGGCCCTCCGATGGTTTATTACCTCCTGTACTCGATGGACGAGGAATACCGCAAGCTCTTTAAAGTCCATGCGGATTTCGACAGCCGCCTCGACAGGACTCCGGAAACGGTGGACGCATTCGCCGGGTTCATAGCGGCCAAGGCAAAAGAAGAAAACCTGCTTCCCTTCTCGCGTTCCGGCGTCTCAAGGAGTAGTGGAGCATGCGGCCAGGCTGGTCTCGGACAAGCAGAAGCTCTCCCTTAAGTTCCTGGACGTCCTGGACATCCTGCGCGAGGCGTCGTACTGGGCCGGCAAGGAAAATTCGGAGACGGTGGACCGGGCGCACGTGGAGAAGGCGGTCGAGGAAAATACCTACCGGTCGAACATGCTGGAGGAGAAGATCCGGGAGGCTATAAAAGAGGGCGTGATTTATGTGGACGTCGATGGAGAGGTCGTCGGCCAGGTTAACGGCCTTTCGGTAATCGGCCTGGGCGGGTACTCCTTCGGCAGGCCGTCCCGCATAACCGCAAGTACGTTCATGGGCAAGGGCATGGTGAACATCGAACGCGAGGTGAAGATGTCCGGCCCCATCCACGACAAAGGCGTCCTCATCCTGACCGGGTATTTAGGCGATAAATTCGCGCATGACAAGCCGCTCGCCTTTTCCGCGTCGATTGCCTTCGAGCAGTCGTATGAGGGCATCGAGGGCGACTCCGCGTCCTCAACGGAGCTGTACGCGCTCCTGTCGTCGCTCTCCGGCCTTCCGATAAAGCAGGGCATCGCCGTCACCGGCTCGATAAACCAGCGCGGCGAAATCCAGCCCATCGGCGGGGTGAACGAGAAGGTGGAGGGATTCTTCGAGGTCTGCAAACAGATGGGCCTTACCGGTGAGCAGGGCGTGATGGTGCCGGAATCCAACGTCAGGCACCTGATGTTAAAAGACGAGGTAGTCCGGGCGGCGCGCGAGGGCCGTTTCCACATCTGGGCCGTCAAGGACGCGGACGCGGGCATAGAGATCCTGACCGGGACCAAGGCGGGCGAGAGACAGCCGGACGGTACTTACCCCGAAGGCACCGTGAACCAGATGGTGGACCAGAGGTTAATCAAGTTTGCGCGGGAAATGAAGGAATTCATGGAGCCCCCGGCGGGCGGGGAGCTGCCTAAGGCTGCCTGAGGCTGCTTAAATGGCTCGGGGAGCTTGTCTTCAAGACTTAGGGGCCGGTGCTAAATTTTCAGTTTCGGGTCCAGCCAGTCGCGCAGGCTGTCGCCCAGGATATTGAAGGACAGGACCGTAACGGCGATGGCCGCGCCGGGGAATATCACCGTCCAGGGCGCGGAAAGAATATAGTTGCGGGACAGGCTTATCATAGACCCCCAGGTGGGCGTGGGCGGCTGTGCGCCGAGGCCAAGGAAGCTGAGCGCGCTCTCGGCAAGGATGAAGCTCCCCACCTTCAGGCTTCCGGCCACGATAATCAGCGGCAGGCAGTTGGGCAGGATGTGCCTGAACATTATCCTGACCGGGCCGCTGCCGGACGCCCTTGCCGCCTCCACGAACTGCTGCTCCTTCATGGACAGCACCATCCCACGCGAGAGCCTTGCAAACGACGCCCAGCCGACAAGCGAAAGCGCCAGCATGACCGTATATATCCCCGGCGGCAAAACCACCGAGATGCCGATTGCAAGGAGCAGGCTTGGAAAGGCCATTACCATGTCCGTCAGCGCGGTCATGGCATAGTCCCACAATCCCCCGACATAGCCGCCGACAGTACCGACCACGATGCCGATAACCATCGAGATGAGCGACGCGACAAGCCCGACTAAAAGCGACACCCGCGCCCCGAATATCACCCGCGAAAACACGTCCCGGCCCATGTTGTCCGTCCCCATCCAGTGCTTAAAGGACGGCGGAAGGCGCAGCGCGTCAAGGTTTATCCGAAGCGGGTCAAAGGGGGAAATGAAGTTCGCGGCGACGGCAATCAGGATAAGCCCGGCGATTATCAATGCCGAAATGAACGCGGTTTTATTTTTATGAACGAATAATATCATTTAAAGTTAAAGCGGTTCTTCCATGGCAATTTTTTAATCAAGGTATATGAATTTCCATTCCATTTATAAATATTGGCAAATTCAGGCTCTACTCCGCTTTTATTTTCATGAAAAACATTGCCTGAAGAAAGAAGTAACCCAATGCCGTCATCTATATCTACAATCTCGGGCATAGCTCTTACACCCTGTTCCAATGCTATCTTTATCTTCCCTTTATCATCAATCGAGAAAATTTTTATATGATACGCGCTGCCGCCAGAACCAAATCGTTAGAAGGTTTCCATCGTAAAGAGGATAGAGGCCAAGAAAATCCATTTCTTCGATTTCATAAATTTTAATTAAATTGTTATTTGCTTTCTCATAGAAACTGAGTTTTTGAAACGGAACGACGGAGTCATTTATTTTTTGCGAATGACTAGTCACAATACAAAAAAAATCCCTACCCTTTATATTCCATTAATGCATTGTCACAATATTTTTCTCATTCAAAACATCAAATAAAGAAAAGCTCTTAATCTCATCAGCTCGACCGTCAATAGGAGTATAGAAAAGAAGCATGGAAAAAATTGCCGTCATTAAAAAAGGCAGGAATGATTTCATTTCACCCTCCCATATCTTATTCTTGGGTCGATATACGCATACGCGAAGTCGGCAAGCATGTTGAAGAACACGAACGCGGCGGAGCCGACCAGGACGGTGCCGAGGATTACGGGGTAGTCGCGCTTCATTATGCCGTCCAGGGCGTAGCGGCCGAGGCCGTCCCATCCGAAGATCGTCTCCGTCAAAACCGAGCCGTTAAGTAAGCTCCCGAAATCTATCGCCACCAGCGTGATTACCGGAATTAACGCATTACGGAGCGCGTGCTTCGCGACGACGAAAAACGGCGATACCCCTTTCGCCTTTGCCGTCATGATGTATTGCGAGCCGAGCGCCTCGATTAAGCTCATGCGGGTGATGCGGGCGACGAACGCGGCTGAGTTCAGCCCCAGGGTCGCCGCAGGCAGGACAAGGTAAATCGGGTTCCCCCCTCCCATCCCGGACGGCGGGAATATCGGCAGGATGAACGCGAACAGGAGCATCAGGACAAGCCCGACCCAGAACACGGGCAGGGATATGCCAGCGAGGGCCACGCCGGAAAAAATCTTCTCCCACGCCCCGCCCCGGTTCACGGCGGAGAGAATGCCGAGTATTCCGCCGAAGAGCACCGATATAAGCATCGCGGCGAAGGCGAGGCGAAGCGTGTTGGGGAACTTCTGGAGGATGTCTTCGGAGACGTCGCGTCTGGTATAGTACGACTTCCCGAGGTTTCCGTGAGCGAGAAGTCTTAAGTAGCCTATAAACTGCCTGGGTAGCGGTTTATCCTCGCCAAGTTGTTGACGTATCGCCTCGACCGTCTTTGGGTCCGCCCGTTCTCCCACCAGCCCCAGCGCGGGGTCTCCGGGTATTGCCCGCAGCAGCAGGAACGTAACGAGGGCGAGGCCGAACAGTGTGGGGATGGCGATGAGAAGGCGTTTGGATATAAAGAAAACCATTCAACCTGACTTCCTGGATTCCCGCCTGCGCGGGGATGACGTGATATTTTCCTTATTCCCGCCCACCTGCGGGGAGGGGTTTATTTTCCCCTCTGCTCCCCCCTCGCCACCTGCGGGAGAGGTATTACATGCTCCCTCGCCCCTTGTGGGAGAGGGCTGGGGAGAGGGGTATTTATTTCTTTTCCAGCGACGCAAGCACCATATCCAGCACTTCCATCTGGCGGGCCTCGTGCTTGTTTAAAACGCAGAGGCAGCCGCCCATCGGTATGACCTCGTGCAGGTATTCGGCGTCCCGGCCGGAGACGATTATTATCTTCTTTTTGTCCAAACCACGCGATATGGCGTACATCAGGAGCTTCTTGCCGTCCACGGCAGGCATTTCCAGGTCTATCATCAAAAGGTCAAGCGAGTTATCGATCAAGGTCAGGGCCTTGATAGGGTCCTGGCAGGTAAGCGGCTCTATCCCCGGGAAACGCTCCCGGATGTGTTGGGCGAGCTTCTTCAGCATCGCCGCGTCGTCATCCACGTAAAGTAATCGTTTCATAGACTTGAGAGTGTAATACCGGCGGGGGTGGAAAGTCAATAATTGACTTGCATGGGCCCTTAAGGCTAAAATGGCCGTATGGATAAAAATAACTGGATAAAGACGGTATTTTTCGACCTGGGCAAGGTGCTCCTGTCGTTTAACCACGAAAATCTCGTAGAGAGGCTCCTGTCTAAAAGTGATGCCGACGAGGAGACGTCAACCGACCTTTTCACCTTCCTTTTCGACGCCAGGGACGGCCTGTGCAACCTCTACGACGAAGGCCTTATCTCCTCCCGCGATTTCTACAATAGTATTAACGCCCGCTTTCCCCTGAACGCATCGTATGACGAGTTCGCCGGACTCTGGAACGACATATTTACGGAAAACCGGGAAGTATCCGCCCTGATGGAAAAAGTACGTGAAAAAAGGCCGGTCTACCTCCTTTCGAACGTCAACGAGCTGCACTGGGAGTTCTGCCGGGATAAGTTCGAAGTGCTGGGCAGGATGGACGGGTGGGTGCTTTCCTATGAGGTCAAATTTAAAAAGCCCAAGGCGCCGATCTACCTGGCGGCCCTGGAAAAGGCGGGCGCGGGGCCGGGCGAGAGCATATTCATAGACGATATGGCCGAGAATACCGCCGCCGCGGAAGAGATGGGGATAAAGGGCATAACCTTCATGGGCGCGGACGATTTGCGGGAAAGACTTTTGGAGTTGGAAATTATTTAGAAAAACCGTTACTTTCTTTTCACGGGAAAAGAAAGTAACACAAAGAAAAGCGGGACTATTAAAACTAGTCCAAAAGTTTTTGGCGTTACCTTTTTCCCAAAAAGGTAACAGGTCTTAAGGTTGTACGGTAGCCTCCGCAGTGTTTGAAGCCCCGCTTTCGTTCGGCGGCGTGGCGTTATCCACAGCCGTCACGTAATAGGTATATTTCACACCCGCCGAAACGTCCCTGTCCGTATAGGTCGTATTTGGAATAAGCGCCGCGTCCAGCTTTTTTGGGGCGGATTCGCCTTCACCCCGCCTGTACAGGTTATACCCTGCTATGTCCGTTTCCGTCGACGGCTCCCAGGAAAGCATCACCGCGCCCTCGCCCGGAACGGCCTGAAGTCCGGTCGGCGGAGGCGGGGCCTGCAATTTCGCGGGCGTCGCGCATACCTCTACCGACTGCTCTCCCTCGGTCAGCGGCGGCTCGATGCCCCTGAGCACGGCTACGGTATAGCAGTAGGTTGTGCGGTTACTACGGCCCGTATCGGTATAGTTGTTTTCTTTGACGGGCTGCCTGTTTATCAGCGTCTGCCCCTTTACGTCCTTTTCATGCCGGTAGATGTTATAACCTGCCAGGTCGTCCATCTTTCGGCCCCCTTGGTCGCCCAAAGCGGGCTCCCAGGAAAGCTGTACCGTCCCGTTGCCAGAAGTCGCCGTAAGCTTTGTGATCTTGCCCGGAGGCATCAGGAAATTCAACGGGTGCGTCTGTGCGGCTTCCCCGCTGAACCCGTCCTTGTTCAGGGGCAGGACCTTATAGACGTATCTCCTTCCGAAGATACCGCTTCTGTCCGCCCAGACGACCTTCTTCCCCTGCACCACTGCGTCCTTCGGGAATTCAAGGTCTATATAGCCCGCTTTCTCGAACGCGCAGGGGCAGCCCGTCTCTCCCGCCGGGATTTCCGCGCGCTGCACCAGGAAACCGGCTAAGTCCGTCAGCGGCTCGTTCCGGCTGTTCTTGTCGGGTGCGGTCCAGGAAAGTATCATGGCTCCCGGCTTAAGATCCACGGAGAGGTCCGTCACCGGTTTCGGCAGGACGGTGCCGGGTATTATAAGGTCCCCTTTCCTGCCGCAGGAGTTAATAAGAAAAAAAGCGGCTATCAGGGCGGGAAATAAAAAAAGAAAGTTCTTCCTCAAGGAAAGTTCTCCTGTAATAAATTGCTATAATTAAATAATCATCGGGAGTATAACATAGGAAACCAAGAGGATTCAATTATTTATGGTGCGCACAAAGGTGGTGGCGACGGTCGGCCCGGCGTCGGATAGCGAGGAGATGCTGCTGGAATTGATAGCCGCCGGGACGGATACGTTCCGGCTGAACATGTCGCATGGGGAGTTAGACGCTAAACGCGCGCTCATCAGGCGGATAAGGGAGCTTTCGAGATCGGGCAGGACGGAGCCGTTCTGTATCCTGGGGGACTTGGGCGGGCCTAAGGTGCGTGTCGGGAAACTGGCCGGCGGCAAGGTAAAGCTGGAAGAGGGCGCTACTGTTACCCTTACCTCGGAAGAGATGACCGGTGACGCCTTGCGGGTCCACGTGGGTTACGAAAAACTTGGCGCGGGCCTTAAGCGCGGCTCCCGCATTTTAATCGACGACGGGATGATGGAGCTTAAGGTAAGCGCGGCGAAAGTCGGAGAGGTGCGGGCGAAGGTCGTCAAGGGCGGTATGCTGCTGGAGCATAAGGGGGTAAACTTCCCCGGCATGCCGCTCGAGCTCCCGACGATGACGGAGAAGGATATCGAGGACTTAAAACTGCTGGTGGACGAGGGCGTCGATTATATAGCGCTGTCTTTTGTCCGGAGGGCGTCCGACCCGCTCATGTTGAAGCGCAAAATTGCCGAGATGGGTTCCGACGTGCCTGTGATATCGAAGATCGAGAGGCCGGAGGCGCTTCGTGAGATCAAGGAGATAATAAAGAATTCCGACGCCATAATGGTGGCCAGAGGGGACCTTGGCGTTGAGATGCCGCTTGAGAAAGTGCCGTTCGTCCAGAAGAGGATAATCAGGCTCTGCCACGAGATGAAAAAGCCGGTCATCACCGCGACGCAGATGCTGGAGTCCATGATATGGAACCCCCGTCCCACCAGGGCCGAGGCCTCGGACGTGGCGGGCGCGGTCCTTGACGGCACGGACGCCCTGATGTTATCCGGCGAGACGGCCTCCGGGAAATACCCGATAGCGGCGGCCGAGATGATGGCCCGGATAGCCGCCAATGCGGAAAACCACCTTTCCCCCGCCCATTACACCTCCGAACCCGGAGCCCCCGCGGAGGTGATCGCCATATCCGCGTGCCGGAGCGCGGACGCCCTCGGCGCGAAGGCCATAATCTGCTTCACCAGGAGCGGGGACACCGCGCTGCATATATCCAAGTACAGGCCGCGCACGGCCGTTATAGCCGCCACCCCTTCCGAGAGTACCTTCAGGAGGATGAGGCTCTATTTCGGAGTGATTTCCATGATAGTCCGGCAGGAGAGTAACACGGACGCGATGATACGGGAGATGGAGCGGGCGGCGCTTAGCCGGGGGCTTGTGAAGCCTGGAGACGCCATCGTGGTAACCCTCGGGGTGCCTTACGGGTCCGGCACGAACCTTCTTAAGGTGCATCATGTCGGACAGTCCTGGGCATAACAAAATAAAGGACGTCCTCACGCGGGTCGCCCCCTATCTGGGCGGCGCACTTTTTTTAGTCGCCCTTTTCGTCCTTCGGCATACGCTCCGGAAATACCATTACCACGAGATAATCAGGCATATCAGAAATTTGCCGCCAGGGGACGTCCTCCTGGCCCTTGCCCTGACCGCCGCCGGCTACCTTGTGCTTACCGGCTACGACGCCATATCCATCCACTATATCCGCCGGACACTGCCGTACAGGAGGACGGCGTTCGCTTCGTACGTGGCCTACGCCTTAAGCCACAGCATCGGCGTCTCCACCTTAAGCGGCGGCGGCGTCCGCTACAGGCTTTACTCCTCCTGGGGCCTCTCCGCGACCGATGTCGCCAAAGTCGTGATGTTCAACGGCATCACGTTCTGGACCGGGTTCTCTTTTGTCGGGGCGGCGATATTCATCCTCCGGCCGATGCCCGTCCCGCCGGGACTACACCTGCCGATACCATCGGACTTCTATGTGGGGCTAATCTGCCTTCTTGCGGTCTCTTCGTACCTCTTCGTCTGCGCGTCAAGGAAAAAACCGGTAAAGATTTTCGGCCTGGAACTTCGGGTCCCCCCGCTCTCACTTTGCTTCGCCCAGATAACCATATCCTCCCTCGACTGGCTTATCGCGGGAAGCGTGCTGTTCGTGCTCCTCCGGCAGGACCTGCACCTGGGCTATCTCGATTTCATCGGCATATTTCTTTTCTCGCAGATCGCAGGTCTTGCAAGCCAGTCGCCGGGCGGCCTGGGCGTTTTCGAGGTGGTGGCGCTTATCATGCTCTCGCCGTACGCGCCGCCGTCCTCGGTCCTGGGCTCGCTCCTCGTGTTCCGCGGCGTGTACTACATCCTGCCGATGATTGCGGCAATCCTGATGCTGGGGGCGCAGGAGGCGCTACGGAAGAAGGAATTTTTCAAGACGGCCATGCTCTCCGCAAGCCGCGCCGCGCCGGTACTCGTGCCGGACTTGTCCGCGATAGCGGTATTCGTCGCGGGTGCGGTACTCCTTGTCTCCGGGGCGGCGCCGGCCAGGATGTCGAGGATGAGTACCCTGGCGGTTTTCCTGCCGCTGCCGGCGGTTGAGATCGCGCATATAATGGCGGGCCTAACCGGCATCGTTTTGCTTTTCCTGGCGAGGGGTCTCCAGAGGCGTGTAAAAAACGCCTATTCCCTGTCCGTGCTCGCCCTCACTTTCGGGATAGTCTTCTCCCTCATGCGGGCGTTCGATTTGGAAGAGGCGATATTCCTCCTTGTCATACTTGCGGGGCTCCTGCCGTTTTCAAGGCTTTTCTACAGGACCGAGCCGCTGAAGGCCCAGCAGTTATCGATGGGCTGGCTGATAGCGGCAGGGCTTACGGTCGCCTGCTCGGCCGGCGCGGGTGTTTTTATTTACAGACATGCCGAATATACCCGGGAGCTATGGTTTAAATTCGACTACTACGCGAACGCCGCCCGGTTCTTCCGCACCACCGTCGGCGCGGCGGCGGCCCTCCTCTTTATCGCCGCAAGGTCGCTAATCCGGCCGCCTCAGCCGAAAGTCGTCCTGCAGCGGCATGGATGACCTCCCGAAGACATTTAATATCGCCTGTTCTTCCGAGCAGCAGCTCTCATTTCTCGCCCTCCGGGAGGACGTAAAATTCCTGACCGGAGAGAAGACGGATTCGTTCATGCCCGTCGCCCAGGGCGGGAAGTCGGCCGTCTGCCTCGGGGAACCCGTCGGGTCGCCGGGAGAAAGGGCGGAGCTTGCCTGGCGTTTCCTGGAGTACTGCGGCAAAAACGATATGAAATCCCTTTTCTACGACCTGCCCCCGGAAAACCTCCAGGTCTATCTGGACCTGGGACTCAGCTTGATAAAGGTATCCGAAGAGGCGAAGGCTCCGCTGGCGGATAGTCCGCAAGGCCTCATATACCCCGATGAAACGGGCTTATATAATTTCAGGATGCTCCCGCCCGGTTCCGAGGCGGAAATTGCAGATCTCTCCCGCGGACAGGCTTCTTATAAAATCATTGCCGCTTGCGGTACTTCAAAGGGGCGGGGAGGTCTTGGCGCTTGCCCCGATATGGCAATGCGCGTCGCGTAAAGAGTTGTCCCCGGTATTCATCCGGACCGCGCCGGGGGCGAGGGAGGCGATTAACCCGCTGATGGCGGGGCTGTTTGCCTGGGGCAAGAAGAACGGCCTCAAGTGGCTGAACTTGGGTACCGCGCCGCTGCCCGCGCCCAGGGTACGGGACAACCCGGCCCTCGCGGAAGCCTTGCGCCGCCTGCCGTACACGCACCGCGAGCATTTTGATTCCGCTCTCGCGCTTCGGGAATTTAAGGAAAGTTTCAGGCCGGTCTGGGAGCCGAGGTTTATCGCCATCCCGCCCGGAGTTTCCTCGGAAGAGGCGGTCGAGGAAGTGAACAGGCTGACGAGCCGGACTTCATAGCCCTCTGTCCCCTGACTCAAGGCGCGCGCATTTGATCATCTTCGGCCCCTACGCGGCCGCAAGGGTGGCTTATCTTAATAGGGGGGAATGGAAATTTAACCATTATGGGCGAGCAATTCATAAGCGAGGCGATTAAGCCGGTAACCGAGACGTGCGATTTCTCCAATGCCGCGCCGGGTGCGCCGTGCCTGCCGCGCGAGTTCATATGGAGGAAAAAGAAGGTAGAGGTGCTTGCGGTAATCCGCACCTGGCGCGAGACCGGCCCCTGCCATCACGGAAGCCCCGAGATGTACGTCCGCAAGCACTGGTATGAGATCGCGACTAATGAAGGAATAATGAAAATCTACTTCGAGCGCCAGCCGAGAAGAGGCAAGGCTCACAGCAAAGAGAGATGGTGGGTTTTCAGTATTATTTCTTGAAAAAACGTTCTTTTCGTATATATTCAATATGAGAAGAAGAAAGACCCATCGCTCATCTTATAAAAAATTCCTGGATATTAAATGTGCGAGAAACCTACAGATTTGAATAAAATTGAAAACGTTGAACTTTTGACCAATTTCTACGGCGTTTGGCCTTGTTTTCATGATGCAGAGGTAATTTCACTTCACCTCGATCGTTCCGGAGAAGAAGGCCCTTACCTAGAAGCAAAAGTTTATGTCTTTGACGCTACATCTGAAATTGATGATAAAGGATTTTTTATTTTAAAGAACAAAGCTCATGTCACGTTACGATTTACAAAAATAATTTTAGACCACATAAATGATTTTAATCATCAAAATGTTTTGTCCTCAATGGATATTAAAGAAATAAATTCCGCTAACCCTGAAGGAATGAATTACAATATTAAAATGGTCAATTGCTATGGCGGCGGTGTCTCATTGAATTGCCAAAAAATTAAAGTCCTTGACGTATCACCTTTCGTCAAATAAAGGGGGCAGCACATCGGCCGGCCCCTACCGTAGAAAATAGATAGTTATTTAATTTCCAGCATCCTGTCCAGCGCGCTTTTCGCCGGGATGCGTATCTCTTCCGGGACCTTCACTATGCAGTCCATATGCTCTAAAGTACGCAGCACGCTCTTGATGGTCGTCTTCTTCATGTTCGGGCAGAGCATGTCTTTGCGCAGGGGATAGAACGTCTTCTCCGGGCTGTCCTTCCTGAGGCGGTACATCAGCCCAAGCTCCGTGCCGATTATAAATTCCGTAGCACTCGGATTCCTTGCAGTACCTGAGCATCCCGGATGTGCTTGTCACGTAATCGGCCTCGTCCAGCACCTCCATCGGGCACTCCGGATGCGCAAGGAGCAGGGCGCCCGGGTGCTGCGCGCGCGCAGTCTGAACGTCTTCCAGGCTCACGCGGTCGTGGATATTGCAGAAGCCGTCCCAGGCGATTATCTCTTTGCTTGTGTTCTTCGCCGCCCAGGCGGCAAGGTTCTTGTCCGGGACGCAGATTACCCTGTCGCCATCCATCGACTCGACGACCTTCACCACGTTCGCCGAGGTACAGCAGATGTCGCTTTCCGCCTTCACCGCCGCGGTGGTGTTGACGTAACTGACTACCGGCACGCCGGGATATTTTGCCTTGATGTCGCGCAGGTTGAAGTTCTTCCGGATACGTGTAGCAGAATTCCTTCTGCGTCCCCGGAAAGCGCGTGCCGTAAAAGCGCGGCCCTTCGACAGTCACCATATCCGCCATCGGGCATCCGGCGTCCGCCTCCGTTAGAAGCACCGTCTTGTCCGGCGAAAGGATGCTTGCGGACTCCGCCATGAAATGCACCCCGGCGAAAACAATCACGTCAAAATCCGTATTTGCCGCGATGCGGGAAAGCTCCAGGCTGTCGCCGGTATAGTCCGCGACCTCCTGCACCTCGTCCCGCTGATAATTGTGCGCGAGGATTACGGCGTTTCGCTCGGACTTCAACTTCGAAATCCGGGCAGCTATATCTTTAAATTCTGAAGAGCCGATAAGCAAAGTCAACTCCTTAAGGTCCTTCTTTTCTTTCAGGTGAAAGAAAAGAAGCAAAAGAAAGCCGGGCCAAAAGGCCAGCTCAAAAGTTTTTGGTGTTACCTTTTTACAAAAAGGTAACGGTTTATTATATTGAAGTTGACTTTACTCGACAAGAGAAATGTTGTTGCCGGAAACGGGGGTTTCGGTGAAGAGTATCGAGCCGTCTTTCAGCTCGACTTTATATATGGTTTTCGTGTAGCTCGTGCCGGTGACCGGGTTTTTGGAAAGCCGCATCACCTTGCGCACGTAGTTCTTCGTCTCCGGTATCGCGGGGACGCACATGCCGTTACGGATTACCTTGCCCTCGCCGCAGTTATAGGCCGCGACGGAAAGCTCCACGTCGCCGTTGAAGCTCTTCAGCAGATAGCGCAGGTATCTTACCCCCCCGTCTATATTCTGCTCCGGGTCGAATATACTGCGTACGCCCATGTCGGCGGCGGTGGACGGCATAAGCTGCATAAGGCCGCGCGCGCCCTTCGGGGAGACGGCCTGCGGGTTGAAGTTGGACTCCGCCTTTATGATTGACTTGACCAGGCTGGGGTCCACATTATACTTGTCGCATTTCGCGCTGATTATCCCGGAAAAAGGCACATTGCTTAATGCGCCGCCCTCTACATAATAATTTTTCTCAGGCGCCCGCTTTATGCCGTCGGCGGATTTCGCCTTTTCCGGAGGCGTTGTCTTTGCCGTTTCCGTCCCGCTCTTATCTTCCGGGTGTTCCGGGGCAGCCTGGACGTGGGGTTTTTCCCGGACTACCGTCTCGATCCTGGTCTGGTTGCTCTTGGGTACGTTGGTGAAGACTATCGCGCCGTTCGCGTCTACGTATTTGTAGATGTCAGCGGAGGCCTCTGGTGATGCGGCGGCAAGCAGGACCGGCAGGATGACGGCCTGAAGCATGAGAAATTTTTTGAAGTTGAATGAAGGCATTATCCTCGTATAACTTGCGCAATGCCGAAAAACTCGCCCAAAACTCGCCCCTGAACTTGCCACGGGACAGTCACCTTTATATCAAAAAAAATGGCAAAAGTCAAGAAAACTGCGGTAACAAGCGGAAATAATTAGAGATATTTTAATTAACCCCCGCCTTCGCCCTTGGGTCCGCGATGGGTATCGCCTTCAGGAGGGCCCTGGTGTAAGGGTCTTTTGGGCTATTGTATATCGTCTCCGCGGCGCCCGACTCCACTATCTTGCCCCGGTTCATGACCGCGACCTTGTCGCAGAAGTACCGGACGATGTTCAAGTCGTGGGTGATGAACAGGAAGCTTAGGGAGAACTCGTCCTGGAGGTCCTTAAGGAGGTTTAAGACCTGCGCCTGGATGGAGACGTCCAGCGCGGAGAGGGGCTCGTCCGCGACGATAAGCTCAGGCTTCACGGAAATTGCCCTGGCGATGCCTATCCTCTGCCTCTGGCCGCCGGAGAACTCATGCGGGTATTTCCCTATCGCCTCGGGTCCGATGCCGACTTTTCTAAGTATCTCCGCCACGCGGTCCCGAAGTTCGCTCCCCCTGGCCAGCCCGCTGACAAAAAGCGGCTCGCCCACTATCTCCCCCACTTTCATCCGGGGGTTCAGCGAGGCGTACGGGTCCTGGAATATTATCTGCATCCTGCGCCTTAGCTTCCTTAACTCCTCCCGGTCGGCAAGGGTGACGTCCGTGCCGTCGAAGATCACCGACCCTTCGGTCGGCTCGATAAGCCGAAGGACACACCTGCCCACGGTGGATTTGCCGGAGCCGGATTCGCCGACAAGGCCCAGCACCTCTCCCCTGTTAATCTCGAAATCGATGCCGTCAACGGCCTTGACCTGCGTTTTTTCGCCGAAAAAGCCCCTACTCGCAGAAAAATATTTTTTTAGGCCGCTGACCTTTAAAAGCGTTCCCATGGTTAAGCATTATCCATTAAAGAAGCCCGCCTGTCAATATCCTGCTCCTTTTCCTTGACATGGCATGCGCCCGCCCTTAATATCTCAGTATATGCTGAACCTGCTTGAGAAAATATACGACCAGATAAAGAAGCTTTACGGGCCCAGGCATTTCGTGGCGCTGGTCGTCCTGATGTTCGTGGTCTCCGCCGCGGGGATAGCCATCGGCGTAAAGTACACCCGCGTACATCCGGAAGGACCCCGAATACTGCAACAGCTGTCATCTTATGAAGGGGGTATTCTCCGAGTGGGCCTCAAGCGACCACAAGAGCGTCGCATGCCAGGAGTGCCACAAGCTTACCGTGTTCGAGCAGGACACCCTGCTGATAAAGCATATAATATACGGCAAGACAAAGATAGGACAGAGCCACGGGAAGAAGCTGCCCTGGAAATCATGCTCCGGCTGCCACTGGGAGCAGAAGGCCCAGGGCAAGGAGGAAAACGTAAAAAGCTACGGCCACTTCCGCCACGACTTCCTGGAATGCTTTGACTGCCATCCTTTCGTCGGCCACAACTTCCCCAGCGACCCGGACGCCTGCGTCCGGTGCCACAGGGGCAAGAAAGTGCACGGCGCGGGGATGGAGGGGCTTCTTTGCGTCAACTGCCATATCTTCAGTATGCGCGAGGGCACGGAACGGAACAGGGTAATACCCACCAGGCAGCGGTGCGTCAAGTGCCATCAGAAGGTCCAGGCGGACTTCCCGCCCGGTTCTCCCATGTCGAAGCTCGAATGCTTCTCCTGCCATGACCCGCATGGCGAGATAAAACCGAAAGATTCCCTGTGCACCGGCTGCCATAAGGACTTAACCGACAGGGGCCACGTCGTCCATGTGAAGGCCGCCTGCTCTTCCTGCCATAAGGCGCATACATGGAAAGTAAACGACCTTAAAGCCGTCTGCTCCTCCTGTCACGGGTACCGGGACCCGTCCGGCGTCTTTCCAATCAGGTAATCATTCCTTATAGCTGACATCTTTGCGAAAAGTGGATTCTTTTTTTCGCGCCGCTGCAAAGAAATCCTTATTTATAAATAGTGATATAATATGTCCAGTAGGATGCACCGTAGGTTCCCACAACAATCTTCTTGGCTAAATATCTTAAATTTCAACGACATAGCAGTATAATTTCCTTATCGCACCTTTTTTTCCTGGTTCTGGCACGCGCCTTGCTCTATATAAGAAGCAGGGAAACAAAAAAAACAGGAAAAGGAGGTGTGACATGACAGACAGGGAAACTTCAAAAAAGCTTGGGCTGGTAGGCGGTGGAGCAGGGCTGGTGATGTTCCTTCTGTATGGTCTCCTCCAGGGCGCCCTTTTAGGTGGTACGGCGGGCGTGCAGGCTGGGATGGCGACGGGAGAGATGGTACAGAGAATTCTTGCGGCCGCCGGGATGGTAGCCGGTATGGCGGTTACAGCAATAATATTCATAACCGGAGGGTTTACCTTCGGCAGGATAATCGGATTGGCGGTAGACGCCGCCAGGAAAGAAGCGCACGTAGAGAAGGCGGTCAACTAAAAGGCGGCCATGACTGCGGGATGCGTTAGGATCACTTAATTCGGGAGGAGGAAAATAAAATGACGACAAAAACGGCGATAGTTAAAAAATGCGGGTTGGTTGGCGCGGGCGCTGGCATAGCACTTTTCGCGGTATTCGGACTGCTCCAGGGCGCTCTCCTTGGCGGCACCGCGGGCGTGGCGGTGGCAAACCATATATTCGGGGCCAATACCTTCGAGGTAATGGCGGGCGACCTGCTTCCGAGGATTATAGTAGCCGCATGCATGGTGGCCGGGGTCGGAGTAGCCTTCGCCATCCTGGTCTCCGCGGGTACGATGGTCGGCGTCGTCGCCGGATATCTGCTGGCGCTTGCGCAGCAGAAAGAAGAAGCAAATGAAACCACGCTCGCGCCGGAATCAAACAAGGGCAGGTAGGCAGATACATATGCAATATACACTCGGGCCACAAGGAGGCTCGCCATGAAATCAAGAAACGTAATAGCCAGGAAAGCTGCTTTAGTCGGGACGGGGATAGGGCTCGCGATGTTCGCCGTGTTCGGGCTGGCGCAGGGGGCGATGGTCGGCGGAGTAATCGGGCTGGACCTTATCAACAGGACAATGGGGGCGGCAGGTGAGACCCTCATCTCCCGCATCGCGCTCGCGGCCTCAATGCTTGCGGGTATCCTGGTAGCCGGCATCGTCTTCATAGTGGTCTTTTCCGCCGCCGGATGGGTGGTGGGCTTTACCGCCGGATGGCTGACAGAGCCTAAAGGCGCGCCGGAATATCACGCGGAAAAACCTCGGCCATAAAGCAATACCATTCCCGCCTCTCAACGGGGGCGGGATATTTTATGTCAAACGGAAGGAGCGGCCATGTCTAAGACGTCGAAAAAATGGGGGATGGTCATCGACCTTACCCGGTGCACGGGCTGCCACACCTGCAGCGTCGCCTGCAAGGCCGAGAACGATGTCCCGCCGGGGGTATTTCGGAGCTGGGTAAAAATCCTGGAGAAAGGCGTATACCCGGACGCGAAAAGCTACTCCCTGCCGGTGCTCTGCAACAACTGCGAGAACGCGGTGTGCGTGCGCGTCTGTCCGGCGACCGCCTCCTATAAGAGGGATGACGGCATAGTGATGATCGACCCGCACAAGTGCGTGGGCTGCAAGTACTGCATGGCGGCATGCCCTTATCAGGTGCGCCACATAAACCCCTTGAGGCGCTACGCCCAGAAATGCTTCTTCTGCAGCCACAGGATCGACGCGGGCCTGCAGCCCGCATGCGTCGAGGCGTGTCCTTCCGGAGCGCGCGTCTTCGGAGACTTGAACGACCCGGATTCCGAGATATCGAAGATCCTTGTCAAAAATGCCGTCTCCGTATTGAAGCCCGAAGCGGGCACGAAGCCTAACGTATTTTACATCGGCCTGGACAAAGACATCGCCGACCCGCTAAGCGGCGTGGACATCGAGCGCTTCCAGGAGCACGACATAAAATCCCTCGAAGACATTTTCGGCTAAAAGGGGAGGATTAAAAAAATGGAAATGAACCTCTTGTACAACGTGCCGCACGAGTTCGCGCTCTCACCCATAATCTCACTCTACTTCTTTTTATTAGGCGTGGGCGGCGGCTGTTCGCTCCTGTCGGTATGGGCGACGCTCACGGGCAAGACCGCCTACAAACCTCTCGCCAAAATCGGGGCCGTATTCGTCGTCCTTCTTTTTTCAGGGGCGCCGGTGCTGCTTATCGTGGACCTGGGCCAGCCGCTTCGGTTCTGGTACTTTATGACGCTCTTTAATGCGACCTCGCCGCTTAGCTGGGGCGCTGTCTTCCTTATGGCCTACCCGGTCTTCGCGGGCGCATACATTATCTTCCTGTTCCTGGGCATAACGAAAATCTATAAGATCCTGGCCAGGGCCCTCCTGCCGGTAGCGATCGGATACGTCACCTACATCGGTTTTGCCGTAGCACTGGGCATCGGGACTTCGGCATGGAATACGCCTATAATGCCTGCCTACTTCATCTCCGGGGCGATGACCTCAGGGATTGCGCTTATGACCATGGTCGGCATCATACGCCACCGGCTCCTCTCTAATTTATGGGACCCGGAAATGGCAAATGCGGATACCGAAATCATCATAAAGCTGGCCAGGTTCGCGGCGCTCTTCCTGCTCATCAACCTGTTCTTTATATTCTCTCAGCAGGTGCATATGCGCTTCGGCTCGGAGTGGTCCGTGCTTGCGGCGCAGCTCTTGCTCTCCGGCAAGATGGGCATGAACTTCGGCCTGTTCACGCTCGCGCTGGGGACGGTCCTCCCGCTCGCCGTGCTGGCGGTGCCGAAATTAAACCGGAACATGGCGGCGCTGTTCGTTATCATGTTCTTCGCGGAACTGGGTATCCTCGTGATGAGATTTTCCATCACCACGGGCAGCCAATACCTGCCGATAATGTAGAGGAGAGCCGGACATGTCAAAAATAAAAAGAAGGAGTTTCCTTAAATACACCTCCGCGGGCGCGTCCTTTTTAGCCGTGGACCGTCTCTTCGGCAACCTCTTCGCCGCCCAGTCCACCTTCGAAAGAGGCGGCTATGCGGACCGCTGCACGGAGAAGAGGGTCAAGGGCGTGCCTACCACCTGCACCGGCTGCTTCGCCCACTGCGGCATGGTCGCCTACGTCGCCGACGGCCAACTGATGAAAATGTCGGGCAACCCGGCGCACCCGGTCAATAAGGGGACGCTGTGCATGACGGGCGAGGCTTCGGTTTACAAGCTGTACGACCCGGAAAGGGTGACAAAGCCCTTAGTTAAAGCAGGCAAGCGCGGCCAGAACAGATGGAAGGAAGTAACCTGGGAAGCGGCCCTGGCCATAGCGGCTGAGAATATCAAGGCCAAAGGAAACCGCGGGGTAGTCCTGGAGACGCTGGGCGGCTCCTCGGAACACGGCAAGCAGGGAATTCCTCTCAAGCATCGGCGGCGGGACGCTTGCCTCCCACGGCTATGCCGTCTCCCCAAGCCGCGAAATGGCGCTTCGGGATACGTTCGGGGCCCCTTACGACCTGCCTGACATAATGAACGCCGAATACATACTGAACTTCGGCGCAAACCCGTACGAGTCGGATTACCAGGGCATCAGGACCGTGCAGGGCATGGCAAGCCGGAAAGCGAACAAGGCGGCGGTCAAGATAGTCACCTTCGACCCAAGGCTCTCCATGACCGCCGGCAGAGGCGACGAATGGTATCCGCTCCTGCCGGGGACGGACGCCGCGGTCGCACTGGCAATGGCGCATGTGATAATGAACGAAGGCCTCTTCGACAAGGCATTTATCGAGACTCACACCAACACCAGCGTCAGCCAGTTGACTGCCCACCTTGCCCCTTACACTCCGGCCAAGGCTGAGTGGATAAGCGGCGTACCGGCGGAGGACATCCGGCGGGTCGCCATCGAATATGCCTCGGCTGACAAGGCCGTGCTGTTGACGGGCGGGGGGGTATCGAAGCACCGGCAGCGGTACGATGAACGAGAGGGCGGTGCGGCTTCTGCCCATAATCACGGGCAAGATAAACAGAAAGGGCTGCAACGTCATCCCGGCGGCCACAGGCTTCGCGGGTAAGCGCGTGCAGGAGATGACCCCGGAAAGATTTCACGGCAGGCTTCAGGCGGGGACTGCTAAGGCTGGCGTATATATCGTGCAGGGGGCGGACCCGGTTTACAGCTCGCCGGTGGCCGCGAACATGGGCCGTGCCCTGGCAAGCGAAGAGGCGGTCCCGTTCCTGATGTGCATCGATACCAATATAACCGACACCGGGCGGTTCGCAGACCTGATCCTGCCCGCCTCGACATTCCTGGAGGAGTACGGGCTGGAACTCTCGCACGGGCAGAAGGGCGAGGCGGTTTATGGATACCGCAAGCCCGCCGTACAGCCCATCGGCGATTCAAGGCCGTATGTCGAGGTGCTGTCGGCGCTCGCGGCGCAGGCTTGGGAAACCTCTTTCATTCGAGGATTCCGAGCAGTACGCGCGCAAGCTGCTGGCGGAGGCGCCCGGCCTTCCCGCTAACGGCGTCCTGGCGGCCATGGATTCGACCGGCTTTTACTCGCATCCCCGGCGTCTGCCGGCGGGAAGACAAGGATAGAGGCGGCCTGGGGCAAGGAACTCCCGGCGTTTATTCCGCCGAAGGAGTATAAGGACTATCAAAAACGACGCCCTCGTGATGGTCACTTACGCCCCTTCGGCCTACCGGGAGGGCTTCACGGAGAACAACCTGTTTACGAAGGAGATAGCCCACACGAACAATGCCTTCATAAACACCCAGACCGGGCAGCGCCTGGGGCTTAAGTCCTGGGATAAGGTCAGGATAATATCTCCCGCGGGGAAGGCGGAGGCGTTGGTGATACTCTCTCCGGGCATACATCCGAAGGTCCTGGCCATAGCGCGTGGCTGCGGCCACGAGGGCTGGGGGAATATAGAGAACGCGGAGAAGTTCGACAGCTCCGACCCGTCCACCAGCGTCATCTGGTGGGAAGGCGACGGAAAGGGCATTAACACCAGTACGCTGGTCCCGTTCAATATAGACGAGGCGTCCGGTGGACAGGGCTGGATGCTCACGGCCGTAACCCTTGAGAAGGCGTGAAGAGGAGCGAAAAATGGCAAAAAAATTGATGGATATGCTGATGAAGGTCCCAGCCATAGAACTTAAGCCGCTCTTCTCGAAACTCATGGGGGTAAAGAGGGCTTACATAGTGGCTCTACTCGTGGTGATTGCCGTACCGGCGATTTTACTGACCTACGGCTTCGTCCACATGGTCGGCACGAGCAAGGTATACTGCCTCAACTGCCACGTAAACCAGAGGAACATGGGTTACTGGAAAGCCTCGGCAGTACACCCGAACGTCTCGTGCAACAGCTGCCATGACGTCGACAACAAGGGCGCAAAGAGCGCGGCGCTCCATTTCAGCTTCTCCGCGAAAGGCGACGTCGTATCCAGCCACTGCGTGGGATGCCATAAAGACCTGGACAAAGGCGTCGGCTTCGACGCAAAGGTCAGGACGCGTCCCGTAAGCGAGCTTATCCGCATCCCCCACGCAATGCACATAAAGGAACTGGGGATAAAATGCACCTACTGCCACAGCAACATCTACCACGAAAGGCGTCCAGGCAAGTACGCCACGTACAGGCCGACGATGGGGACCTGCTACACCTGCCATGACAAGGAGAAAATGGCCTGTAATTCCTGCCATCCGGAAGGCCTGCCAAGCGCCCTGCCCATAAGCGGCAAGATAGGCGGCGGCATGCTGATATATAACCCGTCGGGCGCGGGCGAGGTGGTATTCAGCCACAAGAGCCATGCGGCGAAGGGGTTTAAGTGCGGCGACTGCCACGGAGGAGTCTTCAATATGCGCCATACGGACGGCGTAATCACGATGTCCCGGATGTACGGCGGCAAGGACTGCGGCCACTGCCATAACGGTAAGACAGCGTTCGCCTCGACCCAGTGCACCCGCTGTCACAGGGGCGGCGCGTCAGGCGGCGGCACAATAGAGTTCTCCGGCGGCGGGTACGGCAAGGTCGCCTTCAGCCACGACGCGCACATCGCCAAGGGCCTGAAATGCGAGAGCTGCCATGTTGCCATCTTCAATTACAAGAAGACCGGCGGCATGACCATGAGCGCGATGGACAAGGGCCGGTACTGCGGGGCCTGCCACGACGGTAAAAAAGCGTTCGCGGCCAATGAGTGCGGCAAGTGCCACGAGGGCGGCAAGAAGGACGGCGGCACCATCACCTACTCAGGCGGCGGCACCGGCAAGGTCACCTTCAGCCACGACAACCATATCGCGATGGGCCTTCAATGCGGGCAGTGCCACGCGAAGCTGTTCGGGTACAAGAAGACCTCCGGCAAAATGACGATGGCCGGGATGGGCAAGGGCCAATTCTGCGGCGGCTGCCACAACGGCAAAAAGGCATTCGCGGCGGACGACTGCGGGAAGTGCCATGCGATGAATTAAGGCCGCCAAGCTCGGGGCTATGGTGGGGGAGTGAAGATAGGAAAGGGCGGCCGGAAACGGCCGCCCTTTATTATCTCTGTCAGCACTTTATATCATATCTTTTGATCTTGCGGTATAGCGTGGCAAGGTCTATTCCCAGTATCTTCGCAACAAGCTCCTTGTCCCCGGCGTTCTCGTCGATGACCTTCTGGATATACTCCGACTCGAACTCCTCGTGCGCTTCTTTCAAGTGCGGGCTGAACTTCCCGTCCAGGCGGTGGTTCGTGAAGCGCTCCGGGAGGTTCTCCAGGGTTATCTCCCTGCCCTCGCAGATAACCACCGCGCGCTCTATCACGTTTCTGAGCTCCCTGATGTTACCCGGCCAGGGATAGTTTAAAAAGACCCGCTCCACGTCATGGTCCAGGTCCTTTACGGGGCTCCCGGATTCCGCCGCAATCTTCGTGATGAACTGCCTCGCCAGGAGCAGGGCGTCGTCGCCCCTCTCGCGAAGGGGCGGCATGCGTATTTCGATGACGTTCAGGCGGTAGTACAGGTCCTGCCGGAAGCGGTGCTCCTCCACCTGCCTCTCCAGGTCCTGGTTGGTCGCGGCGATGATGCGGCAGTCCACGTTAACGGGCTTTGTCCCGCCCACCGGGATAAACTCGCGGTCCTGTATCAGCTTCAGTATCTTTACCTGGAGCCCGAGCGGCATCTCGCCTATCTCGTCCAGGAAGAGCGTGCCGCCCTGCGCCTCCTCCGCCAGGCCCCGCGCGTCGCTGTCCGCCCCCGTGAACGAGCCCTTCTTGTGCCCGAAAAGCTGGCTCTCCAGGAGGTTCTCCGGGATAGCGGCGCAGTTTATGGAGACAAACGGCATTGCCTTCCTTGGGCTGTTGTAGTGGATCGTCTTGGCGACCAGGCCCTTGCCCGTCCCGGTCTCGCCGGTGATGAGTATGTTGCTCTGGGCGGGGATGGCCCGGTCCAGCAGCCGGAACGCCTTCCTCATCGCCTCGGAAAAGCCCACTATCTCCGAAAAATCGTATTTTTTGGAAAGCTCCACTTTCAGGCTCTGGTTTTCCTTCAAGAGCCGCCGGGCCTCTAGGGCCTTCCTTACCCTCAGTTTCAGGTCCTCGTTCAAAAACGGCTTGGTAATGTAGTCCGCCGCTCCCATCTTGACCGCCTCCACGGCGGAGTCGATCGAGCCGAAGGCGGTTATCATTATTACCGGCGTCTCCGGGAAGCCGTACTTCACATGCTTTAAGACCTCCAGGCCGCTCATCCCGCTCATCTTTATGTCCGAGATTACGAGGTCGAACCCCACGCTCTCCATGAGTTTCAACCCTTCGGCCCCGTTAAAGGCGGCTGTAACGGAATAGCCGTCCCCTTTAAGGACATGGCAGACGGCGTCGCATATGGCCTTCTCGTCGTCCACTATCAGGACTTTTTCCATCATGTCTCTCCGTTAATGAGCGGGAGGCGCACACTGAATGTCGTACCCTCCCCGACCTGGCTTTCGACCGATATCTCGCCCTTTAAATCTTTTATGATATTATAGCTCACGGCGAGGCCAAGGCCCGTGCCTTTGCCGGTCTGCTTCGTCGTATAAAACGGGTCGAATATCCTGCCCAGGTTTTCAGGCGCGATCCCTATCCCCGTATCCGACACGTCCACCACGCATTTATCTCCCGCGGTTTTATGTTTTTCAAGGTAGGTGCGCACCGAGAGCGTCCCCTTTTCCGGCATCGCGTCCAGTGCGTTAAGCGCCAGGTTTACGAATACCGATACCAGCCATTTTTCGTCCGCCATCACCATCAGCTTATCCGGACAATAGGACGATTCGAGCTTTATGCCCTTCAGGGAGTCCCCGTGTCCGCCGATCAGGTCGAACGCGGCCTTCGCCGCCTCGTTTAAATCCACCGGCGCCTTTTCCATGGTATAGCTCCGGGAGAAGCCGGACATCTGCTGGAGTATCTCCTTTATGCGGTTCATATGGAACGCGACCGTGTCCAGGGTGTTGTTGGTGAACTCGTCATAGACGTTTCCCTGCAGTATCTGGACATAGGAATATATCGCCGTGAGCGGGTTGCCTATCTCGTGCGCGATGCCGGCGGAGATGCGGCCAAGCGCGGCCAGCTTCTCCGAGTGCATCATCTGCTGCTCCAGGCGCCGCATCGCGGATATGTCCTGTATGAGCTCCACCGCCTGCCGCACGTGCCCGTCGGCGTCTTTTATCGGCGCGATTATTATCTGGAAATTGCCCACGCTCTCGTCCGTGAGCATCGCCAGGAGGTCTCCCCCCATATCGCCTGTCGAGCCGTCCGGCCTGGTCCCAGGCTTCCTGCACACTATTTCCGTCTGGGCTATCTCCCCGTATTTAAAGACGGAACCCATAACGCATTCAGGGCATGGAGCGCCGAGGTCCCTGAATGCGGCATAACATTTCCTGCCGACGGGGTTCGGCGTCTTGGACGTTATGACCTCGTTCGCCCACTGCACGTTATACCCGTCGTCGATAAGCGAGACGCACGCCCCGAAGCCGGAGAGTATGGCATGCAGCTTCTCCTTTTCGGAGGTCAGCTCGCTGGTGCGCTCTCGAATCCTGTCCTCCAGTTCCGCCGCATACTTCGCCCGCTCGTCCGCCGCGGTTTTCTTCTCCACCAGGACTATGAAAAAGACGGAGGTCCCGATGACGGTGGCGAATATGAGCCAGATGAGCCAGGAGTAAAGCCTCATGCTCTTGGCGATCAGCCCGGTCACCTCCGAGTACGGCATCGTCACGCAGACCACCCACGACTCGCTCCCGACCCTTGCGCGGGAATACGATATCAGCTTGTCCTCTCCCATCGGCGCGGTATACACGCCGTACTCCATCCTGCCTTCCAGTATCTTCTTTTCCGCATCGAACGAGCGGTGGCACGTGTAGCAGGTTTTTGCGGCTTTAGTCACACGCCTGCCTATCATCTCCGGGTGTTCGGGATGGTAGACCAGTTTCCCGTGACTGTCCATCACCCAGGCATAGCCCTTATCGCCCATCCTTATCTGGGAGACGAACTCCCCGGCGATGTCGTCCACGCTGATGGCGAAAAGCGCCGCGCCGGCGTACTTGCCCGCATTGAATATGGGGGTCGAGAGGACAATGTACCTTTTATCGGGGTTCATCTCGTGCAGCTTCATCAGTTCGGAAATATAAACCTCTCCCTTCGGGAGCTCGCGGGTCTTCGTGAAATAGACCCTGTCGGACACGTCCATCCCCGCGAGCGCCGGGGAGCTCCTGTTGAACTTTATAATCCCGCGGCTGTCTACAATCTGGAAGTTGACGACGGTCAGGTCTTCCTTCGGCATGTCGTCCAGGAAGGTGGATATTATCTTTTTGTTCTGGGAGTTTTTCTGCATAAACAAAATGGACGGAAGCTGCGAGATGGTGACCAGGTGCTTCTCGTAGTGGTCCACCTGCTTCTCGATGGAAAGCGCGGCGCCCCTGGCCAGAAGGAGCTGCTGGCGGTTGAACTGCCTGGTTATGTCCGCTTTCAGGTTCGCCTGAAAGACGATATTTAAATAAACGATTACGGAAATGATAACGAGGAATATCGAGATGTAGGCGAGGCTATGAGTCTGAGGTCTCTTCATTTCTCCCCTTCGTCCTTAAAATTCTCTGAAAAAAGGATTAGCTTTCAGCCGCCGCTACCGGATAGTGACTCCCAGGCCCTTGTCCGAGTTCGAAATGGGATAAAGACGGTATCCGCCGACCCTGGGCCCCAAGACAACATAGTCCTTCTTATGCCAGAAGAATACCCACGGCGCCATCTCGACTACGCGCTCCTGGGCATTGCGGTAAAGCCGAATCCGCTCTCCCGGGTCCGGCTCGCCCTGGGCCCGTTTTATCAGTATATCAAATTTAGAATCATTAAAGCGGGCCCGGTTGCCCGCGGGGCCGAAATTACCGCTGTAGAAGACCGGATACAGGAAATTTTCAGGGTCCGGGTAGTCCGCCTGCCAGGAAAGCCAGAACAAATCCGCCTGCCCCTCGTTCACGGCCGTCTTAAAAGCCGACCATTCAAGCTGGACGATCGATGCGTGAATCCCTATTTCCGCGAGATACTGCTGTATCACCTCCACCATGTCCAGCGTCTCCTGCTCCGCCCCGATGTAAATCTTCAGGTCCAGCCCGTCTTCGTGGCCGGACTCCTTCAGGAGGCGTTTCGCCTCCGCAGGGTTATATCCGTATGGGAAAATCAGCCGGCGGGGGAAGCAAAAAGCCGGGGACCGGCCCTTTCGCCAGCACCCCCCTGCCCTCGTACAGCGTCTCCAGTATCCTTTTTCTGTCTATCGCCATCGATATGGCGCGGCGCACGCGGACGTCGTCAAGCGGCGGACGGGAGCAGTTCATCCCCAGGTAATATGTATTAAGCCCCACCTGGGACAGAAGCCTCCCCTTATATTTCGCGCCCTGGGAGTACCGCCTGAACTCCGGCGCGGGCACGTTAAGCGCGTCCAGGTTTCCCCTCTCGAACTCCGCCACGGCGGTCAGCTCCTCCGGTATCACCCGGTACGATATGCCGCCAACCCCCGGCATGCCGCCGAAATATCCCCGGTTCGCCGTAAGGAGCAGCCGGCTTCCGTGCTCCCACTTAAAAAGCGTATAAGGCCCCGTGCCCACCGGGTGGTCGGAGAAATGCTCCCCGTATTTCTCTACGTCTTCCTTCGGCACGACGTATGCGCCGGGCATGGCAAGAAGTCCCAGGAAAGGTCCGAAAGGCTCACGCAGCTCTATGACAAGCGTGCGGGAGTCCGGGCATCTGATGCCGGCTACCTCCGCGCGACTGCCGTCCATGAACTGCCTGGCCCCTTTTATCCTGTCGAACAGCCAGGTGCGGGGAGAGTTTGTTTTCGGCGACAGCACTCGCTCGAAGCTGTATTTGAAATCGGCGGAAGTCACTTCCCTGCCGTTTGAAAATTTTACGCCGGGGCGGATATTGAAGGTGTACGTAAGCCCGTCGGGGCTGACGCTCCAGGAAGAGGCGAGGCCGGGGATGATCCGCGCCTTATCGTCGTACGAGACCAGGCCGTCGAATATCTTCGCGGCTACCTGGCCGCCGGGCACGTCCACGATATACGCCGGGTCGAGCGTGGTGGGGTCGTCCGTCAATCGCAGGCGCAGGTACGAATTATTTTCATGGGACGAGCAGGAGAATAAAAGGAGGGCGGACAGTAATATAAATAATCTTTTAAGCATCAACATCTTTTTATAAAAGCCTCGAACAGCCGCCTCGACGACTCCTCTTCCTGCATCCGCTCCGGGTGCCACTGCACGCCCACGACGAACTTCTCGCCCGGAAGTTCTATGGCCTCCACTATCCCGTCGTCCGACACGGCGGACGCATAAAGCTCCGGCGCGACTTCTTTTATGGCCTGGTGGTGATAGCTGTTCACGGCCATGCGTTCAATCCCCATGATCTCTTTCAGCCTGCTCTCCACGGGCGAGCGACACCATGTGCCGGATGTCCCGGCCCGTTTCCTTGTGGCCGGGGATGTCCTGGTGCAGCTTGCCGCCGAAATAAACGTTTATCGACTGGATGCCGAGGCATATCCCAAGCACCGGCTTACCGAGCGCCAGCATCTCCCGGAGCAGCGCGAAATCGAAGTCCGTCCGAAGGTCGGGAGACAGCATCGTGCCGTCCGTCAGTTCCTCGGAGTAGTACCTCGGGTGGATGTCGTCGCCGCCGGAAAGTAACAGGCCGTCGATGCGCCGCGCGTACTCCTCCGGCACGGACTCGCCCTCCATTATGGGTATCATAAAGGGCGTCCCGCCGAACTGGTACACGGCGTCGGCGTAGCTCTTGTCCAGGTACGCCCAGAAGCCGCCGCGCTCTTTAAATTCCAGGTCCTGGGTTATTCCGATTATCGGTCGCATAAACTCCAAAACCGTTACTTTTCTTTCGCGGGAAAGAAAAGTAACACAAAAGAAAGCGGGGTTTTTCACCCTAAAAGTTTTTGGCGTTACCTTTTTCCAAAAAGGTAACGGTTCAGCCTTTTCTTAAAATTTCCCCCGCGCGTTCCCCCGTCTGTTTCCCGTCCCGTACCGCGAACTTCCCGTTCACGAGCACATGCTCTATACCCTTCGGGAACTGATACGGGTCCTCGAAAGTCGCCGTATCGATAATAGTTGATGGGTTAAAGATGACCAGGTCCGCGAAGAAACCTTCTTTTATATATCCGCGTCCTTGCAGGCCCAGCTTCTCAGCCGGCATCCCGGAGAGTTTCCGGACGGCCTGCGGGAGTTCCAGTATTTTCTCGTCCCTGGCATATCTGCCCAAGTACACGCGGGAAGCTCCCGAAGCCGCGCGGGTGCGGCTTGCCCTGCCTCGTTACTCCGGAGGTGCCGCGCGCGGTGGAATCGGAGCCGACCATCATCCAGTCCAGTATGAGGAACCGTCTGCAGGTTGTCCTCGCTCATGGAGAAGTAAATCGCCTGGGCGCGCGCGCCTTCCTCTATCAGGATATCGAATAGCGCCTCCACCGGTTCCTGCCCGCGAATCTCGGCCGCCTCGGCGAGCGTCTTTCCTTCCAGCACGCGGTTAGCCTCAGTCGATACCGACGCAATCATCACGCGGTTCCAGTACTCCGGCACCGAATGCCCGGCCAAAACCGCCTCTCGCAACTTCGCCCGCGTTTCCGGCGCCTGGAGGCGCTCCACCTCTTTTGCGTTCCCGCCTTCGTACGCCCACGCGGGGAGGATGGCGTCCAGGTCCGTGCTGGACGCGGTGTACGGGTAGCGGTCTGCGGAAACGTCGAGACCTTCCGCGCGCGCCTTCTCTATCGTATCAATGATGGCTGATATTTTGTGCCAGTTGGCGGGCCCGGCGGTTTTGAGGTGCGAAATCTGCACGGGTATTTTAGCCTCGCGTCCGATTGTTATCGCCTCGTCTATCGCCTCGACGACCCTCGCCCCTTCGCTCCGCATGTGGCTGGTATATAGCCCGCCGAATTTCGCGACTACTTTTGCCAGCCGCACGATTTCAGCCGTTTCGCTATAGACGCCGGGTGGGTAGATAAGCCCGGTGGAAAGCCCCAGCGCGCCCGCCTCCATCGCGGCCGCAAGCAGGGCTTCCAGCTTCCGGAATTCTTCCTCCGTGGGCTTTCTGTCCGAGTATCCCATGACCGAGGCGCGGAGGTTCCCGTGTCCGCAGTAAGTGGCGAAGTTCAGCGCGGGCCGCGCCTTCTCAAGCGCATCAAAGTATCCCCCGAAATCCTCCCACGTCTGCGTTATCCCAAGCTCGGCGAACTCGCTCTGCCTGGCTTTCGCCGCTTCGCCGATTAACGGCGCGGCGGACAGGCCGCAGTTCCCGGATACCTCCGTCGTCACGCCCTGCATTATTTTCGACGGCGCGGCAGGCTCGGCGAGCAGCGAGTATTCCGAGTGCGCGTGTATGTCAATGAACCCCGGCGCGGCGGCAAGGCCCGTGCAGTCGATTACTTCCGCATCCGGGACGGATAAACCGGCCTTTATACGCGCAATCTTCTCGCCGTCAATCAATATGTCGGCGGGATAGCCGTCCGAGCCGGTGCCGTCGTAGAGGATGATATTTTTAAATAGTAGCATTATTATTTTCTCATTTATAGTAAATCATATATCCATATCGGCACTATTGCAATAAATACTAAAATCTTACAATCATCGGTAAAACTTCCAGAACTGTTTCTACCTGATAAAATATCTTTTATTCCATCAGCTACAAAATAAAGCGAACTTATAAGTCCAAGCAATACGAAATAAGTATTTTGCGATTATTTCTTTCTTAGTAAAGGATTCGATATAGCTCAGCTTTTAGTTCTGAAACATCACATCCCTTTACCAATCTCCTTGCCGAAAAATCATATAAATAAAAAATAGATTGGAACCGATATTAAAAATAGCGTCCAAAATGGTGGGCAAGAGTTGAATGATGAGTAGAAATGGAATCCAAAACAAATGCCAGGTCTTGATAAATGCGTTTACTTTTTTAGTAACTGGTGTCATCGGCAATATGTAACCCTTACCCATGCATTCCATATCGGATAAATATTTTTCTACCATCAGGCGCCGTTTTGAACAGCACGTCCGCCAATCCATCAAAATAGCCCATCAATCCCCCTCTATATACCCGATATACTTCCCCTTCGTCTCTTCGGATTCGTCCAGCTTTTTTATGTCTTCTTCGTCGAGAGTCTTCGGCCTGTCGCGCTCGGCGTCCACGATGCAGATGAAGCCGAAGGGTTCCTCGAACGGGTTGAATAGCTGGTGCGGCTCGCTCGGGGCGACGTAGAGCGTGTCCATGAAGCCGACCTCGAAAATCTTGTCTCCGGCGAGCGCATGGCCTTTGCCCCGGACGCATATCACGACGTGCTCGTGCTCGTGCTTCTCAAGGGAACTGTGCCCGCCCGGCTCCACCTCGAAATACCGGACATGGAACTTGGCGGACTCGCCCCTCATGCCGATTATAGTCTGCCGGTCGATGCCGCAGAAACACGCCCCTCCAATGGCACCCTCCTTATTACCCTCCCCACCCGTGGGGGAGGGGGGACCGGCTCCTGCCGGTGGGTGAGGGCTCTTGTACGGCTCCTTCGCGATTTCGTTCCAGGTGTAGTCGGGGTTGAACTTGTGAAGCCGGCTTTTAGTCATTGTTTCCACACTTTCTTGGGTTTGCAGCCGGCCGGGCCGGCCTTAGCGGCCCCAGGGTCGTTTGCCTTCAATTGTGCCCCTTTCGGTGAATTCGATTATCTTGTCCGCTATCTCTTCCGGCTCGTCGAGGATCGTCATAAGTTCCAGGTCGCCCGGGGATACCATCCCCTCATGCAGGAGGTGGTCGTTTACCCAGCCCCACAGCCCCGACCAGAACTTCCTGTCCACAAAGATGATCGGGAACGGGCGGATCTTCATGGTCTGGATGAGCGTGAGCGCCTCGAAGGCCTCGTCCATCGTGCCGAAGCCGCCGGGGAAGATGATGAACCCGGAGGAGTATTTCACCAGCATCACCTTGCGGATAAAGAAGTGCCGGAAATTCACGATTTTCGTCAGGTACGGGTTATGCTCCTGCTCGAGCGGCAGTTCTATGTTCAGCCCGACGGACTTCCCGCCGCTCTCGAACGCGCCGCGGTTCGCCGCTTCCATGAGGCCGGGGCCGCCGCCGGTGACGACGGTGATGCCCTTTTCCGCCATGATCTTGCCCAGGCGGCGTGCGGTCTGGTAACGGAGGTCCGTGGACTTGGAGCGGGCGGAGCCGAAGACGGTAACGGCCGGGCCGACGCCGCGCATCTGCTCGAAACCTTCGACGAACTCGGACATTATCCGGAACATCCGCCAGGTATCGCCTACTTTTAATTCATCGACTAAAAACTGCTCTTTTGTCAGGTAGTCGCCGTTGTTTCTTTCGTACGGGGGCACTTTCGGTTCCATAAAACCTCGTTTCAGGAAAAATCGTTACTTTTCTTTTCGCGAGAAAGAAAAGTAACCAAAAGAAAGCGGAACAGTTTAAAAGTTTTTGGCGTTACCTTTTTCCAAAAAGGTAACAAAGGTCTTGTTAATAAAAAAGCCCGGCGCAAAGTGCACCGGGCTAATATTTTATTTTAATTACGGGAGGATTGCAACATGCTTCTAAGCTCCCCCCCGTACCCTCCTACATATCTCTAACGCGTCCCCGCTTAGTCCGACTCTTTCTCCACTATGAAGACAGGCATGAACTTGTTGAATATGTAGAACAGGATGAACGGCGTAGCCGCCACGCAGAGCACACCGCCCAGGCCCTCCTTGAACGTCTCCAGGTTATGCGGGATTACCGGGAAATGGTAGTCCATGAAACCGTGGAATGTAAGCGAGAACGCCTGGCCGCCGATGACGACGTTCCACCTCATCATGAACACCCCGAACAGGACCAGTATCGAGATTAAGAGGGTCCGCCTGACCGTAATGCCGGGAAGCAGCAGAAGGATGAACGGGACCAGGTTCCCGATGCCGTACTGAAGGATGAATATTTTATAGAAGTCCCTCTGGTAGATAACCTGGCGAAGCACGTCCCAGGACTTCATGGCCGTGTATCCCCTGAAGATCAGGTCCAGAAGCTCAAGGCTTATGGCGGCGATCATGAAGTAAAGGAGCGCCTTCGTGGCAAGCCTCACCTCCTGGTCCTCAACGCCCCTTATATGCTCTTCATCCTGAAAGCCGTAGTGAAGACGGCTTTTTCTCTTGATCTTTGCATAAGTGTTTGCGCATTTCCATGACGACAATATAGACCAGCAGGCAGAGCGCGATGCCGGAGACGATGGCGGACATTATGAATATGACCGGCATCAGCGGCGTCATCCACAGCGCGTTTGCCTTGACCGAGCCGAAGATAAACCCGGCATAGCCGTGCAGGAAGCAGGCGACTGGTATGCCTATACCCGCCAGGACGCCCATTGCCTTATGGTCTTTGGCAAGCGCCGGTTCGCTGATGTCCCACACCCCGAGGGTGAGGACGCTGAAGATCATCTGGCGGATGCCGTCCACGGCGGATTTATCCGGCTTGTTCTTGAGCGCCTGGGCAGTCTCCACGAAATATTTCCTGTAGCAGAAGTAAAGCTCGCAGGCCACTATGGCGGCGTAGGTCGAGAACACTATTCCAAATGCCGCGATGGCGGAGGTGAAATGCGGCGTCATCATGACCTCTATGCCCCGGAACGGCTGCTGGAGGTGCAGAAGGAGCGGCATCATCGCCACCGGCAGGAGCGCGAAAGAAAAGACAAGCGCGAAGCGGGCTATCTCCTTCAGCTGTTTTATGCCGAAGACGTGATACAGCGAAGAAAGCACGAACGCACCCGCGACCAGGCCGGTCATGTACGGGTACATGACAATCTGAATCGCCCAGTAGATGTATTCGTTCGGCAGGACGAAGAATTCCTTGGTCGTCCAGGCCTGGCCGTGCACCAGCATGTGTGCATGTTCTAACATCTTAGCAAACCTCCTTGCTTAAGCCTATATAGAATGCCTGAGGCTTTGTGCCGTATTCGCTTTTCAGGATGCCGACGCGCTGCTCCATTATAACCTTCGTCACCGGGTCGTTGGGGTCTTTCAGGTTGCCTATCTGCCTGGCCCCGAACGGGCAGGCGCCGACGCAGGCGGTCTTCATGCCGTTGCTGATGCGGTGATAGCAGAAAGTGCATTTGTCCGCGACATGGTACTTCGGATGGAAGAAACGCGCGCCGTAAGGGCAGCCCATTACGCAGTAGCCGCAGCCGATGCACCACGTCCTGTCGACCAGCACCGGGCCGTCCGGCGTTTTATAGGTCGCGCCCGACGGGGCAGACCTGGACGCAGGGCGGGTTGTCGCACTGGTTGCAGAGCTTCGGCACGAAAAAGCCCTTGGCTATATCCTCTGGCTTGGGGGACACCGGTCCCGCCTCTCCCTGCTCGATGACCTGGGAGGTGAAGCCGTCTCTCGCCCCTTTCGGGGAGTCGGCCAGCATCTTCCCGTCCTTCGTTATGACGTAGCGTTCAACCCAGGTGCGGGTAACGTCGGCCTCGTAGGGTATGTCGTTTTCCGCCTTGCACGCCTTGACGCACATCCCGCAGCCGACGCATTTAGTCGTGTCCACGAGGAAGACCCAGTGGAGGTTCGGATTCTCGGCGAAGACCTTCTTGGGGTTTACAAGTTCCAGGGCCGCCATGGGTACGGCCGCGCCGGCCACCGCGATTATCGTGCTCTTTAAAAAGTCTCTTCTTTCCATTATTTCATTCCCTCCAGGCTGACATTATGAGGGTTGTGGCAACTCACGCATTCAACGCCGGGGTTGTGTCCGAATGGATCTATGCCCGGTATGACGTTCCTTCCGCTCGTCGGGTACGGGAGGTTCGCATGACACCGAAGACAGAGCTCCCGCCGCCTGTCTATCTGAAGCTTGGCCGGGTTGTCCGGGTGGTTCTGCGCCGGGCCGTGGCAGTCTTCACACGGGATCATCTTGTGCGGCGAGGCAAGGAGGCTCGTCACCTTGTCCTCGTGACAGCCCTTGCAGTACTCGTTGCCCTTGTCGAACTTGTAGCTGACCGGGAATGTCCTTCCAGTCCTTTTCGTTCCCCAGGCGATGGAAGCCGTACATATAACCCTGGTCCTGCACTCCGAAATCTCTCGGCACGTAGAAATGCCTGAAGACCAGTAACAGGGCTACCAGAACAATTACTACCTGGAGAGGCCGCCACACATGATTTTTCAATTCCTGCGCTCCTTGCTTAAACGGTTAACTTAAAACCCCGCCCTGTATTGCCAAATACCCATATGAAATGAGTATTACTAAAGTAATATAGTATCGATTATTAAACTTTATTTTTAAGCGGAATGATGATGAACAAATCGGAAAGCAAAGTCAAGGCAAAAATCGACTGTCACGGATAGGTTTTTTTTATATCTGTATAACGAAAATTTATCGTTTTCTTTTTCTAAAGCCCCGCCTTATCAGCCCCCTTCTATTGGTCCGCCTTCTATCCAGAGGGTCAGGTTCGCGAACTCTTTCAGGTAATAGCGGCTCTTCTCCAGGATGTCGTAATGCTCTTCCTCTTCCTGCGCCATGCGTAAAAACATGGACTTCACCGCGGGGTTTTCCGCGTCCTGGGCCGCGCTTCTATACATCTGATAGCTCTCGGTCTCCTTCTCCATTCCCAGGGAAAGGGCCTCTATATCGTCCGCCGAGGGGGCAACGTGTTCGCCTACATGCTCCTTCATATCCGCGAATACCGATTTCAGCTTCTCTTTCGGCATAGGGATATCGAGGTCGGCCGTCACGGGCAGGATATTTTTTTTAAGGCGCTCCAGCAGGGCTTTGTGGTGCACTTCATACTCGGCCAGCGAGGAAAACATGGCCTTTCCGAGTTTGTCCTTCGTCCGGCTTTCGGCCTGTTTATAAAAATTGTAACCGTCCTCCTCCATCTTTATGGCATTGTCCAGCATCTCTTCCGTCTTCATCGATTATTCCTCCTGTTAAGGATGCGGCTTTTTCTTTTTTAATGATGTAACTTAAGAAGTCTTAATAATTTTACCATAATTATTAAATTCTGGCGGGTCAATTTGATTCACGGCCAAAATTAAGCTTAAAACCGTCAGGCGGCCGATAGGAATTTTTCTTGACAAATAAATAAGCTTTGTGCTATTTTCACGCGTGTAAGTGCTTCTTATACCTTACAAAATCCCTTATGATTCAAGTATAGTCCGAAGAATTCTCAGGAGTTTGGTTGTGCGGAATACAAAGTCGTTGGCCCTTTTCAAGCAGGCCAGGAAATTAATACCCGGAGGGGTGAACTCGCCGGTAAGAGCGTTCAAGAGCGTCGGGACGGACCCGTTTTTCGTCGAACACGCCAAGGGCTCGAAGATATTCGACGTCGACGGCAATTCCTACATAGACTACGTCCTGTCGTGGGGCCCGATGATCCTGGGCCACGCGCACCCCGCCGTGGTAAAGGCCTTAAAAAGCGCCGTCTCCCGCGGTACGAGCTACGGCGCCCCCACCGGCCTCGAAGTAACTCTCGCCAAGATGGTAACGGATGCGGTGAAGTCCATCGAGATGGTCCGGATGGTAAGCTCCGGGACCGAAGCCACTATGTCGGCTATCAGGCTGGCGCGGGGTTTCACGGGCAGAGATAAGATAATAAAATTCGAAGGCGGCTATCACGGACACGCGGACAGCCTCCTGGTAAAGGCCGGAAGCGGCGCGGCCACCTTCGGACTGCCCGACTCTCCCGGCGTGCCCGCCGCCCTGGCGGGACTGACAATAACTTGCCCATATAACGACCTCGGTGCGGTCCAAAAAACATTCGAAAAAGACGGAAAAAACATCGCCTGCGTGATAGTCGAGCCGGTGGCGGGAAACATGGGCTGCGTGCCGCCCGTGGATGAGTTCCTTCCGGGCCTAAGAGAACTGTGCGACAAGCACGGCGCGCTCCTTATCCTCGACGAAGTAATGACCGGGTTCCGTGTCGCCTACGGCGGCGCGCAATCAATTTACAAGATAAAGCCGGACTTAACCTGCCTCGGGAAGGTAATCGGCGGCGGTCTGCCCGTCGGCGCGTACGGCGGCAGGGCGGACATAATGGGTCAAATTTCTCCCGATGGCCCGGTCTACCAGGCCGGTACTCTCTCCGGCAACCCGCTCGCGATGACGGCCGGGATCGAGACCCTGAAGCTCCTCAAACAGCCGGGGGTCTATAAGGAACTGGAAAAGAAGAGCGCGATGTCTGACGGACTTGCTGAAAGAGGAATTTAAAGGCGCGGGGGTCGAGGCGAGCTTCAACCGCGTGGGCTCCATGTTCACCGTGTTCTTTACCGGCAAAAAGGTGGAGAATTACGCGGATGCCAAGACCTCCGATACGGTCAGGTTCTCGAAGTTTTTCAGGGGAATGTTATCGGGCGGCGTGAACCTCGCGCCGTCCCAGTTCGAGGCGGCGTTCATGTCGCTTGCGCACAGCGACACGGATATCAGGAAGACGGCAAGGGCGGCAGCGGCTGCCCTGACAAACATCTAATAATGCGAAAACAACCGGGGAGGGAAGGTCGATGTTCAAGGCTTTCAAGGAAGGGCTGACCATTAAAGCAATCGTTGCTTTAGCGGCGGTATTGCTGATCTTTTTATCCGTCGGCGGATACGGGGCGTTCCGGCTCTGGGACTACAAGGAGAATAACCCCAGCTTCTGCACGGGCTGCCATCTTATGTCTGAGGCGTTTCATAAGTGGTCCGTATCGGAGCATAAGGGCGTAAACTGCCATGAATGCCACCACCTGACCCTCATGGAGCAGAACCAGCTGATGGTATCCCTGGTGCTGCACAACCCCAAGGTGGTCCCGGCGAGGCATGGCAAAGTTATCGTGCCCTGGGAATACTGCGTGAAATGCCATTGGGAAACGGACCCCAAATATCCCAATGCCCCCAAGATAAGCGATTCCCCCGTGCATGCCAAGCACTTCTTCGCCGAGAAGCTCGAATGCTCGGGCTGCCACGGCTATAGACTGCACCAGTTCACGGTTGAACCCCGGTACTGCGTGAAATGCCATCCGAACAACGCCGAGGTACATGGCATGGAAGGCATGGCGTGCCTCGCCTGCCATACCGATAAAACAGTCAACTTGAAGCCCAACCGCGACAAATGCCTCACCTGCCACGGAGACGCCGAGCAGAGGGCGATAATCGCCGCGGAACCCAAGACGGTGGATACCAGGCACTTCACGGCTACGGCGGACGAGATAGCCATTGCGTCGAAGCTCACCACCTTCCCCAAGGACGGCGCGATGAAGTTCGACTGCAACATGTGCCATAAGCCGCACGGCAAGCTGAAGTTGTCAGTTCCGACGGACTGTATACCCTGCCACAGGAACATAATGACAACCGGCAAACATGCCGCGCACCTCGGGATGGGGCTTAAGTGCCTCGACTGCCACAAGCCGCACCTCTGGAAGGTGACGAAGGAGATGGGCAAGTCCGATAAGTGCACGAAGTGCCACGGGCCCGTGGACCCGGCGAACTTCCTGCTGTAATAAGGGGCATGGTCAGCGTTCTGATAACCCCCTCACCCTACCCCCTCCCGCAAGGGGCGAGGGAGCAGGGTGCGAAGCTAACTTAGGGGGGACCCATCCGGTGAGCCGGGTGGGTCCTTGATTTTAATGGAAGACAAAGACAAAGAGTTCTGGCGCAATATGTATCAGCTGGCCGCGATGGGTATAAACCTCGTGGCCGCCACCTTCATAGGTCTTTTCATGGGGTGGGCGATAGATAACTGGCTGACTCCGAAACTGAACTGGCATACCTCGCCGTGGTTCACCCTTGTCTTCCTCCTTTTCGGGATAATCGCGGGATTCAGGAATATGTTCAGTATGGCAAAGAAGACGGACGTACCCGACGATCCGAGCCAGGAAAAGGGCAATTTTCGGGATAAGGACAGCGACCATTTTTAGGGCAACATGATAGCCGCGAATAAAAAACACCTGATAAAGGTCGCGACGCTGGGGCGGCGGACTCTCCGTAGTCTTCGCCGCGTTAAGCCTTATCAAGTTTCCGCCCGTAGTCGCCGCCAGCATCCTTACCGGCGCCGTCTTGTCCATCTTCAATATCTACTCGATCGTGACGATGGTGGAGGCCCTGGCCGGCGCGGCCGTGTCCGATAAATCCGCCGGACGGGCCGCAAAAGCGCTTTCCACCCTCCTGCACCTCGTAAAATTTCTGATTTTGCTTGCCCTGCTGTTCCTTCTCGTGGTATATAAGTTAACGAATCTTTTTGCATTGGCGTTTGGTTTTACCGTCGTCCTCTTCGCAAACTTAAGCGCGGGACTTTCCGGGCTTAAGGAGGGCGGCCAAAGCGGCACCCGGCAGTAGTTCAGGCGCAATGTTGAAGACGGTTCATTTGTCGCGTATTCAGGCGGCCCCGGCCGCAATATAGTTTGGCCCGGCAGTAGTTAAAGCCTAATGTTAAGCAGCACATTCTCCATATTCCCCGGTATCGGCCCCCGCCTTGAGAGATATCTCTGGCGGACCGGCGTCCTCACTTGGGAAGACTTCCTCTCCTCCGATAAAATCGCTGGATTTTCCTGTCAGAGAAAGACCTTGCTGGACGGCTACGTCCTGGACGCTTTATGCGCCTTAAGGGCTGGAAATATCCTGTATTTTCAGCCGCTTTTAGGCCCCGGCGGTCTCTGGCGGCTCTGGGACCTGCTTGGCGAAGACGCCCTGTGCATGGACATAGAGACGGACGGCAAAAACGCCGAGTCGGGCGAGGTCACGGTGGTCGGTTTTTATTCGAACGGCGAGTACCGGCCGTACGTCCTGGGCAGGAACTTGAACCGGGACGACATCCAGCGGGAGATCGAGGACGCGAAACTTCTCGTAACCTTTGCGGGCAGTACCTTCGATATCCCTTATCTGAAGGCGTTTTATCCGGGGCTTCGGGTGGACGTGCCGCACCTGGACCTCTGCCCGGCCGGGCATAAAGCCGGGCTGAAGGGCGGCCTCAAGAAGGTGGAGAAGCTGGTGGGGATCGCCCGCCCGGACGAGGTGGAAGGCTTAGGCGGCTATCAGGCCGTCCTGCTCTGGCAGGCGCATATGCGCGGCAGGGAAGGGGCGCTTGAAACACTCGTCGCCTACAACCGCGAGGATACCGAGAACCTCCACACCCTGGCCTCGAAAATCTACGACATGCTTTTCTCGGTTTCGGGGCTTCCCGGGTTCGCGCCCGGCGCCCTGGTCAAATCCCCCTAACGATATCGGAGAATTTGCGTCAGATGATAAAAAAGCTGTTTCTGCCTCTCATCTTCTCACTTATCCTCTTCCCGGCTTTGTCCCATGCCGGTGAAAAATCTTCCGCGTCCCCGCGCCGCCCCCGCCGCCTCCCATGAGCGAGAAGGCGCGGTTCGACCATGCCCTCGGGCTGTACATGCAGGGCAAGCTTCGGCGGCGTCGGACGAGTTCCTTTCATACCTGAAGGACTTTCGCGAAGGCGAGCACGCCGACGACTCGCTTTACTGGCTGGGGAAGTACCGGGAACTGACCGGAAAATTCGGCGAGGCCGCGGTCATGCTGCGCCGTGCGATTAACGACTTCCCCGCGAGCGACATCGCCGCGTCCATACAGTTTGAGCTCGGGTACTGCCTGTACTCTCCGACAAAACCCGGACAGGGACCTGCCGAAGGCTTTCGCGGAGTTTATGAAGGTCCCCTCCTTGTATCAGGGCGACCCAGTCGTCCCCCAGTCATTATATTATGCGGCAAAGTGCCAGATGGGGCTTAGTGAATTCATGAAGGCGCGGGAAATTTTCGCGTCGTATTGCCGCGAAATTCCCCGATTCCCCGTATGCGGCCCCCGCCCTTTACAGCCTTGGCCAGATTTCTCTTACGGAAGGAAATTCGGACGAGGCCAAAGGCGCGTTCAAGACCCTCCTTGACCGTTATCCCGCCGGGCTGTATTCGAATGAAGCCGCCGCCGCGATAAGATCGGCCGCGAGCGCCGGTGAGAAAAAAGGGCTGGCGGCGGTCAAACTCTTCCCGCGACATCACGCTGAAATAATCTTCTTCTATGAAAAACCTCACGTTGACGGCCATTATTGCCTCATTCCTGATATCCTTTGCCTCCCCGGGGTTTGCCGACACCGCCTGGACGGCAGGCCCCTTTCCCTACGTCGCCCGCGGCCGCCCTGCCTGTCCCGCTTAAAAATCTCTCTTCCGTTACCCCTGCGCCTGCCAATGTACCCGGCGAAGGGACGCTGGTCTGCAACTGCGACCCGGCGGGCGCGGAGGTTTATCTGAACGGGATATCGATAGGCGAGGCCCCCTTGCGCAAGGAACACATCAAGGCAGGGGTCTATACCCTGACTTTCAAAAGCCCGGGATACGAGGACTCCACCGAGACAATAACCATCAAAAAAGGCGTGATCTTGACGATGGAAGAAAAAATGGCGCAGGCGCGGGGCAGCATAAAGCTGGACTCGGTCCCCCAGGGCGCGTCCGTGCTGCTTGACGGGAAGGCGGCGGGAGTTACGCCTGTAACGCTTACCCATGTTTCGGGCGGGAAGCATAAGATATCCTTCGAGAAGGATTACTTCGAGCCGTCGGAGCAATCCGGTGGATACCCTGCCCGGCGCGAGCAAGGAAATTCACGCCCAGCTCAAAAGACGGCTCCTGTTAATAAATATCGAAGGCGGGGCCGGGTCAGCGGCGCAGAAGGCCCTGGGCCAGCTTCAAGGGCTCGATATCATCCCGACCCCCATAGACACGCTTAAAGAGATTTTATGCTCGAGAGAACTGGACCCGGCGTCGCTTGAGTTCTTGAGCTGCATAAAAATGAAACTGGACCTGGAAGACTCCGCCGTCCTGGCCAGCCTGCTGGAGCAGGAGCGTTCGGAGCTTGCCCTGGCGATTTCCGAAAAACCGGACGGCGACGGAAAAGTAGTTACCTTATCCCTTTACTGCTCTCATTCGACGTTCCCGGACGTAATCAATATCCGCTGCAAGGACGAAAGCCAGCTGGAAGAGGGCCTGGGCCGGTTCATCAGCCAGTGGCAAGCTCAAGCCCTGGCCGACATGGATGGCGGCGGGGACGAAGGGGGGCAGCTCAGGCCGCGCCCGCCGAGTTGGCGAGGCCGCGCCCGAGGACAGTCAATATCTCTTCAACCTTGCGCTGGTGCTGGTCTCCGAGAAGCAGAGCCCGGACACCGGAGAAAAGATTACCCTTGGAAACGCTTATCTCCGGGCGGGTCAGTACGTTAAGGCGCTCAAGGCCTATCAGGAGGTAAAGCCGGAGCCCGGGCGCGGGATATGCCGGGGCACGGCGCTTTACCGCATGGCCCAGGCCTACGAGAAGATGGGCCTCTGGACGCAGGCCGCAAGCTCTTACAGGGAGCTCTGCATCCTTTATCCTGACGCGACCCTTATCTCCTCAAAAGGCCCCAGGGCCGCCCCGCTCGCAAAAGAGCGGCTCAAGGCCCTTTACAACCTGGGGCTTGTAAAAGAGCGCTGGTGGCTGTAAAACAGGCCCTTCCAACCAGCCACCCTCCCGGATAAAAATTAATTGATTAACTGCCGATGTTATGATAAATTTAACATTTTTGAGGGTTTCTGTCTTCGCTACCGCTCTGGACAGGTAAATCTTTTCGCGAGAGTGGCGGAACTGGCAGACGCGCCGGACTTAGGATCCGGTGGGCAACCATGGGGGTTCAAGTCCCCCCTCTCGCACCATCCGGGCGCGCTCAAAGGCTGTAAACCTGTTACCTTTTTGGAAAAAGGTAACGCCAAAAACTTTTAGACTAAAACCCCGCTTTCTTTTGTGTTACTTTTCTTTCTCCGAAAGAAAAGTAACGATTTTCCAAACAGGAGACGATAACAAAAATGAAATTCGAAGTCGAAGACCTTGGAGCTACGAAGAAACGCCTGAAGGTGGAGATATCCGCGGACGATGTCGAAAAAGCCCTGAACAAGGCCTACGCGGAATTAAATAAATCCGTCAAGATAGAGGGCTTCCGTCCGGGACATGCGCCCAAGGGGATACTGGAAAAACGCTACGGGAAGGGCGTCGAGGCGGACATGCTGGAAAAACTGATACCGGCGCATTACTTCCAGGCGGCCCAGGAGGCGGGTATAATCCCGGTGGACAACCCCAAGTTCGACGAAGGGAATTTCGAGATAAAGAAAGGCCAGCCTATTTCTTTTGTGGCTGAGGTGGAGGTCCGTCCGGAAATCGCGCTCTCTGAATACAAGGAGATAGAGGTCCCGGAAGAGGAGCTTACCGTCTCGGAGGAAGAAGTTTCCGAGGCGTTGGAAGAGCTGCGCGACGTGAATTCCACGCTGGAAACGCTTGTCGAGGACCGTCCGTCGGTGGACGGCGATTACGCCGTGATAGATTTCGAAGGCTTCGTCGGCGGCGCCCCCATACAAGGGGGAAAGGCGGAAAACTACGCGCTTAACTTAGGCTCCGGGAGCTTCATCCCCGGTTTCGAAGAACAGATAACCGGGATGAAAAAAGGGGATGAACGGGAGATTAAAGTCACTTTCCCCGAAAATTACAAGAACAGGGAACTGGCCGGAAAGGAAGCGGCTTTCAAGATAAAGCTGAGCGAGATAAAGAAGAAGGTCCTGCCGGCGCTGGACGACGATTTCGCGAAGGATACCCGGATCGCCTCGACCCTTGAAGAAATGAAGGCGGCGGTGCGTGAAGATATACTGGCGCACAAGCGCCGGGGCTTAATCGAGAAGCAGAAGGACAAGGTAATGGAGGAGCTTGGGAAGCGTAACGACTTCGAGCTTCCGGCCTCTTTGGTGGACAGGGAGTTCAAGGCGCTTCAGGCGAGGCACAGGCGCGAACTGCTCTCCTCCGGCATGAAGGCCGAGGAGGCCGGGGAGGAGATGAAGCGCTTCGAGGAGGAGGCCAAAAAAGCGGCCGCCGACCGTGTGAAAGTGTCCCTGGTGCTTGCGACTATATCGGACAGGGAAGGGATAATAATTTCCGACGCCGAGCTTGAGGTGGGAATACACAGGCTTGCCGCCCAGACGGGACAAAGCGCCAAGGATTTGAAGGAGTTATATCTTAGGCGGGAGGGCGGCCTGGAGGCCCTGAGAGGCATGCTGGGCGAGGAAAAGGTGCTGGAATTCGTGCTTTCCCAGACAAAAAAGGTTAAAGCGGCCTAGACCGGGTCCCCTGAAATTCTTTTTTTAAGGTAAAATTAAGTTGTGGGCGTTGCTTTTCCGCCTGAAATAGATTAGAATACATAGGAATTGCTTAAAGTAAATTCCGCTGATTTCCTGGAGGACTTAATGCTCATCCCTTACGTCATAGAGCAGACCGCACGCGGCGAGAGGGCCTACGATATCTATTCGCGCCTGCTCAAGGACAGGATAATATTCCTGGGCACCGCAATAGACGACGACGTGGCCAACGCAATAATCGCCCAGCTCCTGTTCCTCGAAGCGGACGACCCGGACAAGGAAATACATCTGTACGTCAATAGCCCCGGCGGCGTCGTGACTGCCGGGCTCGCGATATTCGACACCATGAACTACGTCCGGGCCCCGGTTTCCACGATCTGCCTGGGCCAGGCCGCCAGCATGGGAGCGCTGCTTCTGGCGGCGGGCGAGAAGGGGCGGCGGTTCTCGCTCCCGAATTCGAGGATCATGATACACCAGCCCTCGGCGGGGTTCCAGGGCCAGGCGACGGACATCGACATCCACGCAAGAGAGATACTGAGGATGAAAGAGGCCTTGAACCAGATACTCGCCAAGGCCACCGGACAGAGCCTTGAAAAGATCGCGGATGATACGGACCGGGACTTCTTCATGAGCGGGATTCAGGCCAAGGATTACGGCCTGATAGACGCCGTCATCGAGAGGCTGCCGGATACGCCGGCAAAGTTATAACCCCCTTCGGGGGCAGCAGCACCCGCACTAAACGGCAGTAGGAGGTTCTTTACAAATGGAGAAGAAAACCGAAAACGACAAGGCGGCGCACCACTGTTCTTTCTGCGGAAAGAGCCAGGACGAGGTCAAGAAGCTTATAGCGGGCCCGACCGTCTTCATTTGCGATGAGTGTATAGAGCTTTGCAACGACATTGTGGCGGAGGAATGGGACGAGGAGCGCGCCTCCGGAATGCCCAAACTCCCCAAGCCCGTGGAGATCAAGCGTTTCCTGGACGAGTACGTCATCGGCCAGGAGCGCGCCAAGAAGATACTCTCGGTCGCGGTCCACAACCACTACAAACGCATATCGACGCCTGTAACCGAACTGGACGACGTAGAGCTCCAGAAATCCAACATACTGCTTATCGGCCCCACCGGCGTGGGCAAGACACTGCTCGCGCAGACCCTGGCCCGGATGCTGGATGTGCCTTTCACAATCGCGGACGCCACGACCTTGACCGAGGCCGGGTACGTCGGCGAGGACGTCGAGAACATAGTTTTAAAACTCCTCCAGGCGGCTGACTACGACGCCGAGCGCGCGCAGAGGGGCATCATCTATATCGACGAGATAGACAAGATATCGCGCAAGTCGGAGAACCCGTCCATCACCCGCGACGTATCCGGCGAAGGAGTACAGCAGGCGCTCCTGAAAATAATTGAAGGTACGGTCGCCTCAGTGCCCCCGCAAGGTGGTAGAAAACACCCGCACCAGGAGTTCATCCAGGTGGACACCTCCAACATCCTGTTCGTCTGCGGCGGCGCGTTCGTCGGCCTCGACAAGATAATAGAACACCGGGGCGGCGATAAAGTGATGGGCTTCGGCGCGGAAGTCCGCTCGAAAAAGGAGAAGGGAGTCGGCGAGGTCCTGGCCGCAGTCCAGCCCGAAGACCTTTTGAAGTTCGGCATGATACCGGAGTTCATAGGCAGGGTCCCCGTTCTCGCCACTTTAGTGGAGCTGGACGAGGAGGCTCTGGTCCGGATACTCACGGAGCCTAAGAACTCGCTCATCAAGCAGTACCAGAAGCTCCTGATGATGGAGGGCGTGAAGCTCAAGTTCACTGAAGGCGCGATGAAGGCCATAGCCAAGAAGGCCGTCACCCGCAAGACCGGCGCCCGCGGCCTTCGGGCGATACTGGAAGAGGTAATGCTCGACCTCATGTACGACGTGCCTTCCCAGCAGAACGTGAAGGAAGTCGTCATAAACGAAGAGGTAATCAACAGCCGCGAAGCCGCGATATTCCTCTACGAAAAAGAGGAAAAAGAGGCCTCCTAAAGGGGGCCGGATGGCCGGGCGGAGCGAGACCTGCTTAAAAGATAATAAAAAGGCGGCCTGATGGCGCCTTTTTTATTTGGGCAACTGCTTGACGCCCAACCCGCCCCCTGCTAAACTCTATGCATATCAATCGGATAGTTACAGCAATTTTAGAATATGCCATAACGGCAAACAGATGCGAAGGGTAACCATTGCGCATTAAATTAAAGGCGCGCCGCGTTGAAACGAACGACGTGATGTCGTTCATTTTCGACTGGGCGGCCAACCGCTTGAATACAGCCCCGGGCAGTTCTTACATTATGAACTCGATACCCTCGCATTTCCCGATGAGCGCGGCAATCGCAGACATTTCACCATATCAAGCTCGCCCACCGAAGAAGGGATCGTGATGTTCACGACGAAAATCCGGGGCAGCGGTTTTAAGGAAACACTGCGGCAGGCGCCGATAGGATTTGAGCTCACCTGCGAATCTCCCGAGGGCGAATTTGTCTTGCGCGAGGGAGAAGCAAATAAGCGGCATGTCTTTATCGCCGGGGGAATAGGCGTAACGCCTTACCGTTCTATCTTGCGCTACAGGGCGGACACGCACGAGCCTCTTAGACGCGCTCCTTTTGAACTTCAACCGTTCCTCAGCAGACATAGTGTTTCGCCGGGAACTGGAGGACATAGCGCGGCAGATGCCGACTTTTTCATTCGTTAACGTGCTCACGGAGCCGGAAGAAGGCTGGAAGGCCCGCGAGGGAAATTAGATGAAGCGGTACTTCGCGAGTGGACGCCTGACCCGCGATGGAGCGCTTTTCTGGGTGAGCGGCCCCCCGGGATGGTAGCGGGTGCAGGGAACTTCTCGGACAGATAGGCGTCGATAGCAAAAACATCCGCACCGAGAGATTCATGGGCTATTAATTCAACCTGAAGGAGGACAGTATGTGTTACACCTGTGGATGCGGCATGCCGGATAGATAGCATGGGCGATGCAAGGAATATCACCAATAAAACGTTCGAGGAAGGGCGCAATCCACGGACTGAGCACAAAAGAACCGTGCAAACCGATTTAGGCCGTCGAGCCGGCCTTTTTATTCCCCCTTTTAATTTGACCTGAACCCCCTTTTAACTTAGAATATTTCCCATGCCAGACATCGATAAGTACATCTCCCCCGAGGCGGCCCGGTACATGCGCCGCGCCATCGCCGAGGCTGGCGGAAATGAGGTATTTTTCCTCTCGTCCTGCGGGGACGACCGCCGCGTATTCAAGGCCCAGGTAATCGCGCGCGGCGACGAGTCGTGCGTCCCGGCGCTTGCCCAGGGCGCGGCGGTGGGCGACGTGGTAATCCATAACCACCCCTCCGGCCTCCTCACCCCGTCCAAACCCGACATCGAGATAGCCGGGATGCTGGGCTCGCGCGGAGTCGGTTTCTTCATCGTAAATAACCCGGTGGACGAAGTATATGCCGTAGTCGAGCCATTCGCGCGCGAGTCGCTGAAACCAATCGACATAGACGCGGTGGAGGCGGCGCTCTCCGGGGGCGGGGCGTTATCCAAGGCAATGACCGGGCACGAGGCCAGGGCGGGCCAGGTGATGATGGCGCGTGAAGTCGCGCGTGCGTTCAACGAGGACAGGGTCGCGGCGCTGGAGGGCGGGACCGGCGTCGGCAAGAGCATGGCGTATCTTCGTCCCCGCGCTCCACTGGATAACAAAAAACCGGGAGCGGGTCGTGGTCTCCACCAACACGATAAACCTCCAGGAACAGCTAATAGGAAAGGACATCCCGCTCCTTGGCCGGACCGGGCTGGAGCCGTTCAAGGCGGTGCTGGTCAAGGGCCGGGGCAACTACCTCTGCCTGAGGAAGCTCGATATGGCCCTGGTTGATGGCGACTTCCTTCTGGAAGAGGTCGAGAAGGAGGACCTCGAGGCGATATCCGAGTGGGCTCTCATGACCAAGGAAGGCTCCCGCTCCGACCTCTCCTTCATGCCGTCCGGGTCGCTATGGGAAAAACTGAATTCCGAGACGGATTCCTGCACAAGGCTCAAGTGCCGGCACTTCAGCCACTGCTTCTTCTTCCGCGCCAGGCGCGAGGCAGCAAGCGCGGACTTGCTGGTCGTAAACCACCATATCCTACTTGCCGACATCGCCATGCGCGCCGAGGGGGCTTCGGACACCGCAATACTGCCCGGCTACTCGCGGCTTATAATCGACGAGGGGCATAACCTAGAGGACGGCGCGACGTCTTATTTCGGCGGCAGGATTACGAGGCTCGGCCTTTTGAAGACGCTCGGACGGCTGCACCACAAAAAAGACCGTGAGCGCGGCACGTTGCCGCTTATCGCGTCGCGGCTTGCGGTAAGGGGTAAGGCGGGCTCGCGCAAGGAGAAAGGCGAGGCCTGGAGGACGCTGATACGGGACAGGATAGTCCTGGAGAAGGAGTCGGTGTCACTCAGGGTGAACGAGGCGTTCGACGAACTGTTCTACTTCATCTCCCGCGAGAGCGAAAGCCCCGGCGGCGAGGTCAAGATACGCCTCACGGACGAGATCGAGGCGCGTCACCGGCTGGGAGTCCGTCGAAGGCGGGTTCAGCCGCTTGGGGACGGAGTTGGCAAACCTCACGCGCTCGCTGAATTCTCTTGTGCAAGGAGCTGAAGGACGAAAGCCTGGGAGACAAGATAGACGAGCCGTTAATCGAGCTTAAGTCCTTGAGCGAGAGGCTGGAGGCCGCGAACACGGAACTGGACAACCTGCTCCGGGGCAAAGACGACGGCCTCGTGCGCTGGGCGGAGGCCCCGGCCAGAAAGACCGGGCGGGTAATCGCGCTGTGCGGCTCTCCGCTTAAACGTCGCGGCCGAGATAAAGTCCCGGATATACGACAGGCTTAAAACGGTAGTGATAACCTCCGCGACTCTTACGGTTAAGAAAAAATTCAACTTCTTAAACCGGCGCATCGGGCTTGATTTAATACCCGGCGACAGGGTCATCGAGGGGGTATACCCCTCTCCTTTCGACTATCGCAACCAGGTAATTATCTGCATCCCAAGAGACATCCCGGAGCCGGGCGCGAAGGAGTTTGCGCGCGGCGCTTTCCGCTTTGGTCCGGGAGTCGCTGGACATTTCGCGCGGCCGGGCGTTCGTGCTGTTCACGTCTTTCCGGATGCTGGAGGGCGCGTACCGGGAGCTGGAGCCGTTCATGCTTGCCGCCGGGATAAAAGGGCTTAAGCAGGGAGACGCCCCCCGCCACAGGCTGCTGGAAGACTTCCGTACGCACCCCTCCGCCGCGCTCTTCGGCACGGACAGCTTCTGGGAGGGAGTGGACGTAACCGGGGAGGCGCTCTCAAATGTTATAATTACAAAGCTCCCGTTCTCCGTCCCGGACGAGCCCGTGATACAGGCGAGGCAGGAAGAGATAGAGGCGCGGGGCGGCAACCCGTTCATGGAGTACATCGTGCCGCAGGCGGTGATAAAGTTCCGCCAGGGCTTCGGGCGGCTCATCCGGAGCAATACGGACCGGGGCTCCATCATGGTGTTCGACCGGCGCATCGTCGAGAAGAACTACGGGCGCGAGTTCCTGGAATCGCTCCCGGAGGGGCGTCTTGTCGCCGGGCCGTCGGCGGTGGTGTTCGAGAAGGCGCGCGAGTTTTTCGGCGTGCCGGTGGAAAGAGTATAAACCTGTTACCTTTTTGTAAAAAGGTAACACCAAAAACTTTTAAACTTGTTTTCATGTCCGGCTTTCTTTTGGTTACTTTTCTTTCACCCGAAATGATTTACCTGTCAGAGCGAAGACATGACGGAGTAGCTATGAACTCACTCGACCTTACCCTGCTTCTTATTATCGGCGTATCGCTCGCGGTCAGCACCTTCCGGGGGGCGGTACGCGAAATCTTCTCGCTCGGCGGCGTCATAGCCGGGTTCATCCTCGCGTCCCGGTTCTATGAAAAAACATCCGTGGGCGTGCTGCGGCTTACCTCATACCCGGAGATAAACAACATAATCAGCTTCCTGCTAATCTTCATCTTCGCCTCCGTCCTGATAAGCTTCATCGGCGGCATGTTCTCCCATGCCGTGAACAAATCGGGCTTCAAGGTATTAAATACGTTCTTGGGGACGTTCATCGGCGCGGTAAAAGGGGTGCTGATCGCCTCCCTCGTCCTGTACGCCCTGCTGGTCTTCTTCCCGGCTAACAGCAGCATGTTCCAGCACTCGAAGACTTTCCCGTATGCCGTCAAGTTCTCGAAAGCCATATCACCCATCGGCCCGGCGTTTTTCCGCGAGGAGTTAGACAAAAAACTGAACGAGACCAAGGGCCAACAAAAGACCGTGCAGCCCCCCTCACCCCCCTCACCCCCCAAGGCCCCCCACCCCCAGCCACCCAAGAACCATACAAAAAAGAAAATTTAATTGCGCCAACTCACCCCTTTGTGGTATATAAAGATTCCGGCAAGCGTTGAAAAAATGGGTGTAATAAAGGGCAAAGGAGGGGTGTTTTGGTCCTTACGTTATATGTCAACGACCCGATGGGGACTCGGTGCCGAATAAACCTGGCGTCGGCGATGAAAGTCAAGGCGGAGTACCCGGTGGAGCTGCGGGTAGTGAAGAACGGTTCCGAGGAATACAAAAATGAAGAAAACCCGCCCCCCTGCCCTTCGATAAAGCTGGACGAGCGGGTCATCAAGGAATACGGCGTGATGACCCCGGAACAGATAACGGAGGAGCTGTTACACTCGCTGTACTAAAACAAGTAAAACCTTCCCGATAGCCGGTTTTCTGGTATTATTAAAGTTATGCGAAAATCAATCAGGGAATACCTCGCGTTACTCTGCCTGCTGGCCCTTTTCGCCGGATGCGCCGGGGGCCTTTTCGAGACAAAGCCCGCGCGGGCCAAGGATTTTACCGTGGCTCTTCTGCAGGGCGGGGAGGCGTCTCTTTCGGATTATGCGGGTAAGCCGGTGGTGATTATCTTCGGCGCGACCTGGTGCTCGCACTGCCTCCACGAGATGCCGATACTGAAAAAGGCTTGCGAGAGGCGGGCGGGCGGAGTCCAGTTCCTGCCGATATTCGTAAAGAGCAACAAGGAGGACGCCCTCGCGCTGGTAAGCAAGAGCAACATGACCTGCAAGATAGGCTGGGACCCTGAAGGGAAGGTAAGTAAACTTTACGGCGTCACGGGGATGCCTGAAACGATGTTCATCAACTCCAGGGGCGAGATAGTTTACGATTACTTCGGGACTATCGAGCAGTCGGATATAGACAAGGGAGTGGAGAAGCTCCTTAAATCGGAACAGCCGCCGCAGTAATATCTACCCGTCGCCATACCCGTGTTCATGCAATCAAAAAGCCGGAGGAAAATTCCTCCGGCTTTTTTAATGTCTTAGCCTGCCAGCCCCCCCCGTGCCCCTTTTTAACCGTACAGGTCCGGGTTCAGTATCTTATCCACCGTCGTCCTGGCAAGGACAAGCGGCGCGATGAACATGTTGGACATGTCCTTTTCCTGGTCGCGCTTGTTGGAGAGGAAGGTTATCCTGTCCTGCATACGGTCCCTGAGGAAGGTCAGGTAGTCCACGTTCCTCTTGGGCTTGTACTTCTTGTCGTAGTCCTCGCCGAACAGCTCGCTTCCGTTCATCGGCACCTGGAGCCCGTGGAACGTACGCCACTCCCGCCACTGTATATTGCCCCGCACTAAGCTCCGTGACTATGGACAGCGACAGCTCCTTCGGGATATTTGCCAGGCCTTCGGGCAGGCCGAATGCGTGCGTGTTCATGATATAGCACTCGCAGCCCATCTTGAAGAGCTTCCGGAACTGCTCGCAGTCCTCGAGAAGTGAATGGACTCTGAAGGGATTGGCGAAGGGCTCTATTACCAGCTTCTCCAACTCCTTCGCATCGACGTTTTCGACACCCTTCGCCCGCAGCGTGGAGAGCGACGCGCCCATCGAGACGGCGAGGGACGACCCCTTGACCTTCGAAATCGGCGGCAGAGACGTGTCCTTCTGGAGCCATATCACCATGCTCGGCCTCTCGCAGGAGTCCGCGTGGTGGAACATGTCCCGGCTCTTTATGCACCGGCCGTTGTCGTTCCTGATGTCTTCGTTCACCATCTTGCGGGATAGGGTCTTGCCTCCGTCGTCCGAGTGGCTGGTGACGGCCACGTTCTGGGCGGAGTAGAAATACTTGAGTATCGGGTCGTTAAACTTGGTCGCGTCCGTCTTGTCGAAAAGCGACGGCTCAAGCGCCACCGACACGTCGTTCTCAAGGTCTATCAGGAAGGCGTCGTCGTGTATTACGGTAACTTTTTCGTCCTTCCTTAGCGTCCCTTCGTGGTCCAGGCTGTTCGTGATCGAGGACTTCCCGGAGCCGGAAAGGCCGAATACCGCGATGGGGCGGGCGCTGCCTATCTTCTTTATGCCGCCGTGGCAGGCCACCATGTTATGCCGTACGCCGATTGTCCAGGCAATGGTGAGCGTACCCTTCTTGCGCTCGCCGAAGTACCGAAGGCCAAGTATCGCGATGCAGTTCTGCATCTCGTCTATTATGACCAGGCCGTTGGGGAAGTCCGGGTGGGACCATTCCGGGTCTGCGAACGCCAGGATGTCCGGCTCGTTAATCTTCCTGGACTTCGGATATGCGTCGCTCCAGGGCTTGATGAACGGGCAGAAGTTCATCCCCCAGTCCATCATGTTCTTCGCGTCCGTCTCCGGGCTGATCAGGTGCGCCTTCACCATAAAATCGGAGTGAAGCCCCACGATGCCCTCCAGGTGCAGGCCCGGCCGGCGGTTGAACTGATATACCGCCTCCATAAGGATGGCGTGGATTTTATCTTTTTTCGGCTTGTCGAAGGTCCTTACCAGAAGCCTCGCCCTGGCCGTGCGTCCGACGACGCCGCCGTCGTTGGATATCAGTACCTTCGCGTCCGCCGGAAGGCCGAACTGGGCCGGGTTGTACATCGCCTGGTCCGTCCGTACGACCTCGGGCTGCTTGAGCGCGAGGCCGTAGAGCTCGGCCATGTCGGTGCGCCTGACGGAATTGGCGTACATGGCGGACTCAATGATTGCCCTCCACGGGGACGCGGGCATCGAGTTTAATGTTGCCATAATTTTGGACCTCCCTGTAAATCTTGCGGCCTAAAGGTGAATCGTGGAACCAATTTTATACGCAGCATGGGGGAAATGTCAACAGTAATTGCGGCTACTTTAAAAATTTTATATACTTTTTGTGCGAATTACTTATTTTAACACTGCAAAATGGTGCTTTAGCCGACACTGATAGTCTTTTTGCCGGTTTTAAGGCTATAGAAAATATATTGCATTTTTACCCGGGAAAGGTTATTCAGGGTATGATGCTCAACTGGACCGTAATAACCGCCTTTATATACATTCGCCTTCCTGCACAGCCTTACGGTATCGCGCGTCTTCAAGAAATTTTTAGCCGGGATAATCGGCGAAAACAGGATGCGCGCGTATTACCGCCTGGGCTTTACCGTCTTCTCCGCCGCAATAACCCTCGCGGCATTTTATATAATCTGGACGCAGCCGGATATTTTGCATATACCGTCCGCCGCAATATATCTCTATCCCCGCGCGCATTGTGCAGGTTTTCGGCGTCCTGATTTTTCTGGCTTCTTCGAAAATTATTCACCCCGGGGCCTTTATGGGTGTGCGGCAGGCGATGAACTATTTAAAGACGGGCGAGACGGCCGGGGATATCGAGGGCATAGAGAATACCGGGCTCGTCACCTGGGGCGTATACGGGCTTGTGCGGCATCCCATGTATCTTGCCGGTATCCTGGTATTCCTTTTCGAGCCGGTCGTAACGGCCAACAACCTGGCGCTTCGGGTCCTGGCGGCCCTGTATTTCCTGTTCGGCACGTTCATCGAGGAGCGCAGGTTCCTGCATGACTTCGGGGACGAGTATGCGGCATACAGGAGGAAAAAGTTATGAGCGGAGATTTTTTACATAACCCTCACCCCCGGCCCCTCTCCCGCAGGTGGCGAGGGGAGTAAGAGGTACGGGGCGTTTAGCGTCTAAGAAAAATATATTGCAATTTTACACGGGAAAGGTTATTCAGGGTATGATGCTCAACTGGACCGTAATAACCGCCTTCATTACATTCGCCTTCCTGCACAGCCTCACGGTATCGCGCGTCTTCAAGAAATTCTTATCCGGGATAATTGGCGAAAGCCGGATGCGCGCGTATTACCGCCTGGGCTTTACCGTCTTCTCCGCCGCAATCACCCTCTCGGCATTTTATATAATCTGGACGCAGCCGGATTTTCCAATATATCGCCCGCCGCAATATATCTCTATCCCCGCGCGCCTTGTGCAGGTTTTCGGCGTCCTGATATTTCTGGCTTCTTCAAACATTATTCACCCCGGGGCCTTTATGGGTGTACGGCAGGCGATTGACTATTTAAAGTCGGGAAAGACGTTCGGGGATATCGAGGGCATGGAGAATACCGGACTCGTCACATACGGCGTATACGGGCTTGTGCGGCATCCCATGTATCTTGCCGGTATCCTGGTATTTCTTTTCGAGCCGGTCGTAACGGCCAACAACCTGGCGCTTCGGGTCCTGGCGGCCCTGTATTTCCTGTTCGGCACGTTCATCGAGGAGCGCAGGTTCCTGCACGACTTCGGGGACGAGTATGCGGTTTACCGGCGGGAAGTGCCGAGGTTGAATATCATTGCCGGGATCGTGAGACAAATACGACGGCCGTAGCCGCCGCCCGGAGCCCGCGAGCCGGCACGTAGACCATGCTCCGGCGTGCGCCCGCTGACACATGCGGGCCACATGCGCACGCCTCCGGCGGAGGGTCACGTGCCTTTTCGCGGGTTCCGGGCGGCTCAAACGCGCCCTATCCGCGGAAAGGGCGGAGGAGGCGTTCCTGTAGGAATATCATCTTGAGCGTAAAGTAGAAATTAGCGGCAGACGCTATTTTGCGAATAATGAGATTCCGGAAGGAATGCCTGCTCCGTCCGTTACTATATCGCGAACGCGGACGGGCAGATGTCCTTCAGGACGCACTCGGCGTGGTTGGGATTTCTTGCGGTGCAGGTGTAGCGTCCGAGGATTATCAGGCGGTTTGAGTAGGATATCCAGTCTTTTTCCGGGAGAAGTCCGTAGAGGTCCCTCTCTATCTTCTCCGGGTCCTTGTTCTTCGTAAGCCCGAGCCTGCCGGACACCCGTATGACGTGCGTGTCCACGACAATCCCCGGCACGTTAAAGCATATCGTCAGCACCAGGTTCGCGGTCTTCCGCCCCACGCCGGGTAGCGCCACCAGCTCCTCCATCGTACCCGGCACCTCGCCCCCATGGTCGTGAAGAAGCGCCTGCCCCAGGTTTATGATGTTCTTCGCCTTGTTCCGGAAGAACGTGACTGCCTTTATCTCGTCCTGGAAGGCATCCAGATCGGCCTGGGCAAAGTCCTTCGCCGATTTGTATTTTTTAAATAGCGTCTCCGTGACCTTGTTCACAAGGACTTCCCTGCACTGCGCGGATAGTATCGCCGCGATAATCAACTGTAGCGGCGTCATGTAATGAAGCTCCGTGCCGGGGTCATCGGGGTAGCGCTTCTTCAGGAGCTTTACAATCTCCCCCGCGCGTTTCTTTTTCTGCTCGATTGTCTCGTTTGCGAAGTCGTAGGCCATAGAGAGATTATAGCAGGAAAAATGCGCGGGGGTGAAGGAGAGGTGTCGCTATTTTCTCTTTTTTAAAAGTTGATCGAGACTCTCCAATCCTTCTTTTTTCAAGACAGTTCCAAGTTTCGTATTGGCTCGATAACCCGCGGCGACATTTGGCCCATATTCCCCTCGTAATGTGCTAACCAATGTATCGCTCCGTTTTTTGCGAATTTCGCCGCCTGCATCTCGCATCCGGTTGTCGATGCCTTTAGGAAAATGTTTTTCCCGACCGCCGAATAGCGAAGAGGGAACTGCGCAGGCTGCTTTGACGGAGCCCTGAACATATCTGTTTGTGGAGGGGCTGGCGCTTTTTCGCCTTGGCGGCTCCAGTCCACGCTCTTTCATCACGGAAAGCGTCAGTTCTAAAGCCTCTTCCGCGTTTTTGAGCGCCGCCTCTATCGTGCCCCCTCCGGTTATAATGCCCGGGAAATCAGGGAACCGGACGGCAAAATAGTTTCTTTCTTCCGAAGGTATTATCCTGAATTCATAATTTTTAATCAATTTCATTCTTCCTCCAAAACTTCAAGCACGCCTTGCACATCAAGCGGATGGCAGAACTTTTTACCTCCGTGCGGTTTAACCACGGTTAAAATTTTGTCGTTCTTAATATAAGCATTATGGCTGCCGCCCTTGCTTCTTACCTTCTCGAACCCGTGGTTAAGTATCAAACCCTCAAGCTCCTCGAACCGGACATTTTTTTGATTATTGATAATCCGAGCGAGGAGCTTTTCTTTTTTGGTCATAAGGAATTTTAACTATATTCAGCTACAAAAACAATAGGAAAATTTGAAGAAGAGATATAAGCTTCCAATTTAAAAAGCGGATTCGAAGCTCTCGCTCAGAATGACATTCCTCCTCCCCTCTCCACCTGTGGGAGAGGGGCCGGGGGAGAGGGTATTTTACGCCGCCTTACTTCTCTTTCCGGCTCCGGAAGAACTCCGCGACTTCGTCCGCACTCAGCGAATTCAGAACGTCTTTTTTCTCAAGCCAGCCTTTGCGCGCGATGCCTATGCCGTAGGCCATGTCGTCGAAGCCGGAGAGGTTATGCGCGTCCGGGCTGATGGCAATTTTCACCCCGCGGCTTTTGGCGTATTTCATCTCGCGCCAGTCAATGTCGAGCCTCTGCGGGTGGGCGTTTAGTTCTATCGCGACGTTCAGCCTCGCCGCCGCGTCGATTACCTTTTTCATGTTCAGCGGGATAGCCGCTCCTGCCGAGAAGCAGCCTGCCCGTCGGATGGCCGAGTATTGTCAGGTGCGGGTTCTCCATCGCCTTGATTACCCTTTTGGTCGCCTCCTCCTCGGTCATGTTGAACTTCGAATGGATGGAGCAGACCGTAAAATCGAGCATCTTAAGTATCTCGTCCGGGTAGTCGAGCGAGCCGTCCGGCAGGATGTCCACCTCCGCGCCCTTGAAGACACGGAAGCCCTTCACCTCCGCGTTTACTTTGTCTATGTCCTCCTGCTGGGCGAACAGGGCGCTGACCTTCATGCCGCCCGCGTATGCCGCTACCTGGCTGTGGTCCGTGATGCCGATATAGCTGTAGCCGTGCCTTTTGGCGGCCTGGGCGATTTCCATAATCTCGTCTTTTCCGTCCGAGTACCGGCTATGCATATGGAACAGCCCGTGAATATCTTTTTCTTCTATCAGTTCGGGCAAGCGTCCCCGCTGCTCGCGGCCTCCACCTCGCCCATGTCCTCCCGCAGTTCCGGCGGGACGTAGTCAAGACCCAGCGCCCGGTAAATATCGGCTTCTTCGGTACACTTCACCAGCGAGTTGTCATCTATTTTGAAAAGCCCGTATTCGTTCAGTTTAAGACCCATCTTTTTTGCGATGCCCCGAAGCCGGACGTTATGGTCCTGGTTTCCCGTGAAATACTGCAGCGCATAAGGGAACTGCTCGTCCGTGACCACGCGCAAATCGGCGGCTATTCCGCTTGTCAGGGTGACGCTCGATTTCGTCTCCCCGGCGGCGACGATATGCTCCACGGCGGGAAGCTTCGTAAAAATTTCTATCACGCCTTGCCGGGTCTTGTGAAGAGGCGACGATGTCGATGTCCTTTATCACCTCTTTTTTCCTGCGGATGCTCCCCCCGATTTCAATCCTGTCTACTTTTCGGGATTTCTTGAGCGGGGCGTATAGCATCCGGGCCTCGGAGGAGGCGAACGAGTAGAGGTACTGCTCCGCGTGTTTCTGGAGGAAGGCGATATTTTCCAGCAATTTTCTGCTGTGTCCTTGCGCCGAAACCCGGCAGGTCTATAAGGCGGTTTTCGTTGCAGGCGTACTCAAGCTCGCCGATGGAGCCGATTTTCAGGCTCTCGTAGAGGGCCTTCGCTTTTTTCGGCCCCAGGCTCAGGCACCCGGAGTAGCTGGACGATCCCCGGCGGCATGGACTTCCTGACCTCTTCATAATATCCGCACCGCCCGGTCTCGTATATTTCCAGTATCTTGCTTCGGATGGACTCCCCTATGCCCCTGATGCCCTTTAAATCCGTATCCCTGATAATCTCTTCGATCTCGCCCGGCTGGGCCCGAAGCGCGCGCGCCGCCTTGATGTAGGCCAGAGAGCGGAACGCGCTCTCTCCCTTCATTTCCAGGAGGACGCCTATCTCTTCCAGCATGGCCGCGACCGCTTTTTTATCCACCGGAAGGCCTCTTTTATTGTGTCCCGGTTACCCGTTCCTGGCTCAGCAGGCGGGAAAGTTCTTCGAGATGCTTCTTCTCCTTTTTGGCGAACTCCTCGAAAAGCACCCGCGCGTAGGAATCCTGCATCCTCTTCGCGGCCTTCTCGTAAAATACCGTGGCCTGTCCCTCCTGCTTGATTGCCGCCTTCAGGGCGTCCTCCTTGTCCAGGAAGGCCACGTCCAGGTCCTTCAAGGCGTCGGATAACAGCCGCCCTCCTTCCAGGTACGGGCCCTGGCTCGCCTCGGACATCTCTTCTATGGATACCGGGCAGGCCTCGTTCTCCATGCCGCAGTATAAGAGCCTTATCTCGGCCATGTGCCCTCTCTCCACTTCCGACATGGAAAGGAATACCTCCTTGCTCCTGGGGTCTTCCATTTTGGAGGCCGCGATTACATAGAAGTCATACGAGCCCTTCTCCAGCCCGAATGCAAAGAGAAGCGCGTCCACCAGGTTTTCATCGCCTTTCAACATTTTTTTCCTCCGTTTATTTTTTTATAGCCGCCCCGTAACTTGCGGCAGAATTAAGGCTTTCTTCAATTATAGCAGACAATGCGGCTTTATAGAGGCTGTTTTTTAGTAATAATTATTATAAGCTCCGCTTGTCAGAATGAATATATCTGTTATATTCATAAGTAATGTACATCGAATCAGTCCAAACTAAAAGCATTTTGTAGGAGGTGAGAGGATGAAAATATTCGTAACCGGGGGTTCCGGATTCATAGGATCCGCTATATGCAAGCAACTTGTAAGCCAGGGACATGAAGTTACAGGACTCGTCCGCAGGAAATCGAAATCGGACATAGTGGAACAGACCGGGGCAAGCGTGGTAGTGGGAGACCTGCTGGAAGCCGATTCGTGGACGGTGCCGCTTCGGGACGCCGACCTTATCATAAGCGCGTCGCAGCCGGTCCGTCACGGTGAAAAAGTCTCGCTCAGCGAGGCAAGACGGCGGTCCTATTACCACGGCCAGATGGTTGGAAACCTCTTCCTTGCGGCGGAAGGTTCCGGCGCAAAGGGCGTTATAGTCACATACGGCGTCGAGGGTTTCGGAAACCGGGGCGACCAGTGGGTGATGGAAAACGACGAGATCAACCCATACGGGTACGAGCGCTCGGTATCCGGCGCGTACTGGCATATAGACAAGACGTCCCGCAAGACCCGCGTCCCCCTGGTGAACGTTTTCACCGGCTGGGTGTACGGCCCGGGCAGCTGGTTTGAGACCCTTGTGCGGGGCATCAGGAACGGGACCATGCGCATCATCGGCGACGGCAACAACTACATGAGCTTCATCCATGTGGACGACCTGGCCCGGGCCTATGGCAAGATGGCCGAGACCTTGCCCTTCGGCGAACGCTACTGCATAGTGGACGGAAACCCCGTCACCCAGCGCGAGATGGCCAATTTCATCGCCAAGGAGATAGGCGGGCGCACTCCGAAGAGCGTGGAAATGGAGTCGTACGCGCGGCTCGCCGGCGACCTCGCGGCGGAATCAATGTCCTGCTCTACCCGCGTCCTGGGCGAAAGGACGAGGAAGATCCTCATGCCGGAGCTGAAATATCCCTCGTACATGGAGGGGATGCCCGCCGTGATAGAAGAGATGGGCATACTCCACAGGGAGGAAAAAGCGGCGTAAAGGGGCCGGGGGCCAGGGCCGGTGGTCGGAGCCGGGAGCAGGGGCCAGCAATCATCGTTAAAACTGAAAGGGCCGGTATTATTGCCGGCCCTTTTTTTGTTCCCCCCCGGCCTTGCCCTTGCCCGCGTTGGTGCTATACTTTGAGCATGACAAGGGTGTCATTGAACGGAGGTGCGCCATGAAGGTATTTCTTACGGGAGCCACCGGTTTTATCGGTTCGGCGATTATGAGGAATCTGATTTCCGCGGGTCACCAGGTGACCGGGCTGGTCCAGAACAAGGAAAACAAAGAGAAAGTAAATGCGGCCGGCGGGACCCCGATCTTGGGCGACCTGCTCGTGCCGGGACCGTGGAAGGAGGCCGTGCAGGACCATGACGTAGTTATCAGCGCCTCGTCGCCTTTCAGGATTACCGATAAATTATCGATCGACGAGGCAAAGCGGCGCGGCCTTGCGCACACGGAGATGGTAACGAACCTAATAAACGCCGCCGCCCACGTGTCTAAAGTGCAGGCCGTGATCCTGACCTACCACGTCACCGCATTCGGGAGCCATGGGGACAGTTGGGTAAGCGAGGTAATGCCGGTCGAACCTGTCGGACTTGCCATCCCGATCGCCGAAGGGTACTGGGATATAGAGAAGGCGGCGCGGAAGGCGGGCGTGCCCACAATCGAGGTATTTCCGGGCTGGGCCTACGGGCAGGGGAGCTGGTTTTCGGAGTACCTCGTCGCGGGTCTCATGAACGATATGCCTGTTCTGGTCGGGCCGGGGCAGAACTACAAGAGCCTCGATCCATATCGACGACCTGGCGGAAGGATACAGGCTTATCCTGAACAAGATGCCGGTCGGCGAGCGGTACTGTTTCGTGGATTCCCATCCCGTAAGGCAAAAGGATTTAGTCTCTTTGGTAGCCAAGCGAACTCGGGAAACCGGAGCCTGCTGCCAGCGGACTATACGCTGTTCGCGAAGCAGTACGGGGAGGTGCTGGCACAGACGCTGGACTCCTCCGTCCGGGTGAGCAATAACAAGGCGAAGCTCGAGCTTGGGTTCATGCCGAAGTTCGACAACTTCTGCCACGGAATTCCGGACATACTGGAGAAAATGGGAATCTTGCCCGAGAAGAAGGAACTTCCGAAAGCGGCCGGGTTCTAAAGCATCCGGGAAAACGGATATGCCTGAAGAGACAAGGGGCCATGGCAAAACGCCATGGCCCCTTTTTTTCTGACCTTTTGTGGCGATATTTCTACATTTCCTGGAGATCCATGTTGCCCCTGTTTTCTACTACCCTCCACATCCTTACGACATGGTCGATCCCATCCGGACTGCGTTTAACGGCCACCTGTATTTTGTCGCCGGGCGCTAATCTGGAGAGTTGTTCACGCGGGGCTTTCAGGCTTATCATGCCGCCCGCGTCTTTCCGGAGCAAAAGCGCGCCTGCCCTCATATCGATGCTCCTTACGTGCCCCGAGAATTGCACTCGCCTGCCTTCTTCGAGCCTATGCTCCTTGCGCGGGGTCGTAATCGGCCCATACTCATCGGCTTGAGCGAAAACCGCCCCGGTAACGAGAACTACCGCAAGGGACGCCACCATTAAAATAAGCCTTTTCATCTGTAACCCCTCCTCCGCTTACCCGCAAAAAATCAAACTTCTCGTTTATTTGGAATAGCTTCCACTATTATATTTTACCTCAACCGGGCTATTTTCGCTTTGGCGGGACAAGGGTCAAATGAACAAGAGATAGGCCGCCAAAACTGGCGGCCTATCTCTTTAAATTCCTGGATTCCCGCCTTCTGTCTTCGCTGTCGCTCTGGACAGGTAAAACATTTCGCGGGAATGACGGCGGAAACAAAAAGGGCCGACACGATGGTCGGCCCATTAATTTTAAAGTCCTGGATTCCCGCCTGCGCGGGAATGACGGCATGTGGCGCGCCGTGGGCGTCGCGCCCATATGGCCGCCTACTCGTTTACTTTCGCCGGCGTCCTATTCTGCGGCCCCCTGCCCCCCTGGCCCCCTACTTGTTCATCGACATGATAAAGTCCTGGTTGGTCTTGGTCGCGCGCAGCTTCTCGATTAAGAACTCCATCTGCTCCACCGTCGAGAGCGGGTTTAAGACCTTGCGCAGGACCCACATCTTGTTCAGGGTGTTCGCATCCACCAGGAGCTCTTCTTTACGGGTGCCGGAGCCGTTTATGTCGATGGCCGGGAAGACGCGCTTCTCGACCAGCTTGCGGTCAAGGTGAAGCTCCATATTACCCGTTCCCTTGAACTCCTCGAATATGACGTCGTCCATCCTGGAGCCGGTATCGATAAGGGCCGTGGCCATGATCGTCAGGCTCCCGCCTTCCTCGATATTCCTGGCCGCGCCGAAGAAGCGCTTCGGCCTCTGGAGCGCGTTTGCGTCTATGCCGCCAGAGAGGACCTTGCCGCTTGGCGGGACGATGGTGTTGTATGCTCTGGCAAGACGGGTAATGGAGTCCAGAAGAATCACCACGTCCTTTTTATGCTCGACCAGGCGCTTGGCCTTCTCTATGACCATCTCGGCCACCTGGACATGCCTTTGCGGCGGCTCGTCGAAGGTCGAGGATATGACCTCGGCCTTTACCTGCCGGACCATGTCGGTCACTTCTTCGGGCCGCTCGTCTATCAGAAGGACGATGAGGATTATCTCCGGGTGGTTTTTCGTGATGGCCTTTGCGATGGACTGGAGGATCATGGTCTTGCCGGTGCGGGGCTGGGCCACGATCATGCCGCGCTGGCCCTTGCCTATCGGGGTGACCAGGTCCATGACCCGCGTGTTCATGTCGCCCGCCACCTCCAGGTTTATCTTCTCTTCGGGGTAGAGCGGGGTCAGGTTGTCGAAAAGTATCTTGTCCCTTATCTCCTCGGGCGACTCGAAGTTCACGGTCTCCACCTTCAGCAGGGCGAAGTAGCGCTCGCCCTCCTTCGGGGGGCGTATCTGCCCGGCGACCGTATCGCCGGTGCGGAGGTTGAACCGCCTTATCTGGGACGGGGAGACGTATATGTCGTCCGGCCCCGGGAGGTAGTTGTAGTCCGGCGCGCGCAGGAAACCGAAGCCGTCCGGCAGGGTCTCCAGCACCCCGGCCCCGTAAATCTGGCCGTTTTTCTCGGTCTGGGCCTGGAGTATCGCGAATATCAGCTCCTGTTTTCTGAGGCCGCTTGCGTTTTCGAGTTTTAAGTCCTTGGCGATGGTGGTTAAGCTCGCCAATGCTTTTTTCCTTCAGTTCTACGATGTTCATCGATGCTCCTTGCTCTTTCATGCGGTTTTTTCCTAAGGAATGGATAAGGGCTTCCGAGAGGCTTGATTTATTTATAAGGGGCTTATCCTGGGAATATTTGAATTATTCGCGGCTGCGCCAAAAGACATGACGGCCATAGGGGTTTGTTTTTTATTTAATCCGGCACCAATTTTAAATCGCATTGCTGGATGATTGAGGGGTATGGGAGTTTTCGAAAACCTTGCGGGGGTACCTTCACGGGTACGACCTTGTGCAAAGGATACAACATTTCTTTAGCTTTTGTCAATATTAATTTTACTTAAACGGCTGTCAACTTCCTTGACTTTGATTTTATTCTAAATTAGAATCTAAAATTGCGGTATGGTTTTTCCGCAAAAAAGGTATTTCCGATGCATCAGAATGAAAAAATCAAATACGGATTGGTCGGCGTAGTCATAGGCGCGGCTCCCGCCTCTTCCATGTATTACTCCAATATCTGCTTTTCTATCGGAACCTCCCCGCAGGCCAATACGTCCGGGAACACATCCTCGACTCCGGCCCCGGCATGGCTACCAACCTGTATATCGCCGGCGCCGTATTCGTAATGGGCGGCGCGGGGGTGCTGGTCGGGAAGCTCCGGGAAAAGGACGCGCGGCTCCAAAGAGAGGTAGAGCAGAGAAATATCGAGTACAAGAGGAGCCAGGAGGAACTGAAAAGCCTTTCCTTCAACCTGGAGAGCAAGGTCAAGGAGGGCCAGGACGAGCTGCTGGAGTACGCACAGAAACTGAACGAAGCGAACGCGAAACTGCTCATGCAGGTAGAGATACAGAGAAAAATCGCGGGCAACGTCCCGTCGCTTCTGGCCCTCGTGGATAAGGACATGAACTACGTGGAGATGAACGAGTTCGGCGCCCGTAATTTCATAGACAGGCCGATGGGCGAGATACTGGGCCAGAAGTGCTACGCGGTGATGGGCGGGAAGGACGACGTCTGCCACGAGGACTGCGCGGTGCAAAAGGCATTCATAAGCGGCAGGGAAGAGTCCCACTCCCGCACGGGTTTGCTGCTGGGGAGGACGGTCACCACGGAGAACAAGAGCATCCCCATAAGGAACGAGGAAGGGATGGTCACCCATGTCCTCAAGATCGTAACGGATACCACCGCGAAGAAGAAGGAAGAGGACGAGCTGAAGCGCCGGGCGAACGTGGACGCCCTGACGGGGGTTTACAACAAGCACTACCTGGACCTCTACCTCCAGAACGAGCAGGTCAAAAACAAGACCGACAAGAGAAGGCGCGGTCCCTATACGATTATATACGCGGACCTGGACGACCTGAAGAAAGCCAACGACAGCTACGGGCATGAGGCGGGGGACATACTGCTGAAGAAGGCCGCCCGGATTTTCCAGGATAATACCAGGCACGAGGACATAATCGCGAGGGTGGGCGGCGACGAGTTCGTTATAGTGCTCCCGCACAGCGGGCTGGAAGAGGGCGAGGTATTGATTAACCGCTTCCGCCATCAGAGCGAGCAGTGGTCAAGGACCAGGGACTTGGAGGAAGGCCTGTCGGGTTTAAAGCTCTCCGTCTCATACGGCCTTGGCGCCTCGGCTTACGGGACCGACCTCTACGATACGATCAGGAATGCCGACCTTACGATGTACAGAGCCAAAAAGGACAAAAAGTAACCGGCGTTAAGTCAAGAATTCTTCCTTTCCATCTCCCTTACTATTGCCTCGAGCATGGCCTGCCTCCCTCCTCCGGCGACCCTCTTTATCCGGAGCGCCTCCTTAAGCAATGTCAGGGCCTCGGGGCCGCCGCCGTCCCGGAGCGCCGTCGCCGCCTCGAACGCCACCGATTCGTCCTCCGAGAGCAGGTAAGGAGAAATGGCCTCCACCGCCCCTTCCGTCCTGAAGCGCCCTATCGCCTGGACAAGGCCCGGCAGGCTTTTCCTCGGGATGTCCGGGATGAGCCCTATCAGAAGGTCCAGGTCTTCAGGTTCGCCCGCATCGGAAAGTATCTCCGCGGCCGCATTCCATAAGGGATTGCGAAGGCTCCGACGTTATCTCCCGAAACGGCTCCGGCCGCCTCAAGGCCACGGAAATAAGGGCCTCCTGAAGGACCGCCTCCCTCTCTTCCAGGTCCATCTTCGCAAGCTGGTCCTTAAGCGAGAGCAGGGGCGTAACCGGGATATCCTTCCAGTGGCTTATTATTTCAGACGCAGTACCTGGAAAGTTCCGACTGCTCGCCGGTCCTTATCCCTTCAAGGATTTCCCCAAGGTCCATCCGTGGGCTCATGTCAGCCCAGCACCCGCTTTATCGTATCCTTCAGGTCTTTCAAGTCCCCGGACTTTACGACATAGGCCTCGGACGCCCAGACCCCGAAGTTATGCTTGTACTCCGGATACGCCGTCACCATTATCATCGGCAGGTCGCGCTTTTTTTCCTTCAGCACACGGAGCACCTCGATACCGTCCATGCCGGGCATCCTGATATCCAGCGTCACGAGGTCCGGCTGGACCTCGTCCACCAGGCGTATCGCCTCGGGGCCGTCAGCCGCCAGGATAACGTCATAGCCCTCCTCGGTCAGCTCTTCCTTGAAAAGCTGGCGGACGTGCTCCTCGTCGTCCACGACAAGTATTTTTTTGGCCATGATTATTCCCCCTTTTTAGCTTCCACCGGCGCGGGAATCTCCCGGCAGGGAAGTTTGATATAAACCGTTATTCCCGCCCCTTCCCTGTTATCCAGTTCCAGTTCTCCGCCGTGGTTTTTGATTATTTTGCTGGTTATTGCAAGTCCCAGTCCCGTACCGGTCACTTTCGTGGTAAAGAACGGGTTGAAGATATTGTCCAGGATGTCGGCCTGTATCCCCCCGCCGGAATCGGTGATGGCGAGGACGGCGCGGACCGGTTCTTTTTCCATGTAGGTGCGGAAGGTCATCTCTTTTATGCCGGTCTTCTCCATCGCCTGCATGGAGTTGGAGACGATGTTTATAATCGCCTGCTTTACCTGCTGATGGTCCATCAGTACCAGGCAGGGCTGGGGTAAGAGGTCCACCCGGCGCGTTATGCCCTTCTCGCGGAACTCGTCTTCATAGAACTGGAGCGTCTCGTTGACTAACTGGTTTAAGTCGTACGGCTGGAAGTTGGGCTTCATCTCCCTGGAGAAATCCAGCACCTCGCCCAGTATCTTCTCCAGCCTCCTGGCCTCGTCCCTGATTATGCGGGCGTAGCGGGATTCCTCGCCCTCGCCCTGCTTCTTGACCAACCGCGTCGCAAACCCCCCGATTACCGTCAGCGGGTTCTTTATCTCGTGCGCTATGGAGGCCGCCATCTCGCCCAGCGCCGCCATCTTCTCGGACTGGATAAGCCTGTGCTGGGCCTCTTTCAGTTCTCGGTTTGCGTGCTCAAGGTTGGAATACGCGATGGCGGACTCAACCGCCAGTCCGGCCTGGTTCGCGAACATCATCAGTATCCGGAGGTCCTCGTCGCGGATGGCCCTTCCGGTAAACTTGTTGTCCACGATGACGACCGAGAGCACCTTGTCCTTGGCCACCAGCGGCACCACCGCGAACTCCCTCGCGCCCACCATCCCGTATATCTCGGGCCCGGCCATCGTGTCGGTTTCCGCGTCCGCCAGAGATATCGCCCGCTTCTCCCGTATCGCGGCCGCGAATACCGTCCGGTCGTCCTCGAAGGAAAAACGCAGGCTCTTCACTGAGCGGTTGAACGAGGATTCCCTCTGCGAGGCGACCTCCCTGTCCGAGATGCTCCAGTCGCGGAAGTTCACAGGCCTGTTCCCCAGCCGGGACCATATCTCGCCCGCCTCCCATGAAGAAGACGGCCCCACGCCCAGCATCCCCTGCAGGGTCTTTGTCCTGTCGTTTACCAGGAACAGCATTGCCCGGTTGAACCCCATCCCGCCGCCCATCGTGATGGCGGTGAGTATGATATGCAGGAGCTTCTCCAGGCGAAGCGTGGTGCGCATCGCGTTTGCTATGTCGTACAGGAAGGACAGCTCACGCGCGCGCTTCTCGTTTAAAAGGGCAAGCTCCTCGGCCCGCTCGTAAATGAACGCGTTTTCCACCGCCATGGAGGCCTGGGAAGCAAGCGTGGACAAAAGGTGCAGGTCCACCTCGGTAAAAGGCTGCTCGCCAAGCCTCGCGGGGTCTTCCTTGTCGTAGAGCGCGATGGTGCCTATGACGTTGTCCTTGGCGATGAGCGGGACGCAGATAAGGGAGCGTGCGACCGCGCCGGTGACGTTCAAGAACTCCGGGCTCTCGAAGGCGTCCGACACGAGTATGGGCTTGCCGTCCTCGGCCACCTTTCCGGCGATGCTCTCGCCCAGCTTCAAATCCGTCCGGCGGCCCTGCTCCATCGGGAGCCCGAACGACGCCTTTATCTCGAGCAGGTTCGTATCCGTGTTTATGAGCCTCAGTATGCAGCCCCTGGCCCCGATGACCTCGGCGCTTGAGCGGGCTATCCTGTCAAGCAGGGTCTGGAGGTCCAGCGTGGAGATTAGCGCGCGGGACATCTCGTATAGTGCGGAGAGCGCTTCCAGGTTCTGCTTCGCGTCCTGGTATAGCTGTGCGGTATTGATTATGCCGCCCACGTCGTTCGCTATCGTGGACAGGAGCGTGACCTCGTCGGGGGAGTAGGCATGCGGCTCAAGGGTCTGGACGGTCATGGCGCCTATGCAGTTATCGTCGAAGATGATGGGGACGGAGAGCATGGACTTGTATTTTTCCTCCCCCGTCTGCGGCACCAGCTTGTACCTCGGGTCCAGGCTTGCGAGTTCCAGCGCCGCGGCCTGCTTTTGCTGCACCACCCACCCCGATACGCCTTCGCCCATACGGAGCATGACCCGGTCTATGGAATCCGGGTTCAGGCCCACCGCCGCCTTCAACACCAGGACGTCCCTGTCCTTGTCCCGGAGCACTATATAGCAGACGTCGCGGGAGAGCTTCTCCGCGATCACGCGAACTATCTTGTCGAGCTTTACTCCAAAATCCTGGGTGGAATTGGCGATCTTCGATACTTCGGAAAGTATCTCCAGCTCCACCTTCTCCGATATAATCATCTAAAACCCTTTGTTACTTTTCTTTCAGGTGAAAGAAAAGTAACCAAAAGAAAGCCGGACATAAAGCTTTTAAATTGTCCCATTTTCTTTGTGTTACTTTCTTTTTTGCAAAAGAAAGTAACTGTTTTTGAATTTACGCCGCCCTCTTTTGCCTCTCTTTCGCCTTGGCTTCGGCCTTCTTGTAGAGCTTGACGTACTCCTTCGCGGAGTTGTCCCAGGAGTTGTCTTCCTTCATACCCGACGTAACCAGCGACTTCCAGCCGTTTTTATCATCAAAGGCCGAAAGCGCCGCCTTTACGGACTTCAGGAACGCTTTCGAACTATAATCGGTAAAAACAAAGCCGTTCCCCTTGCCCGTTTTCGGGTTGTAGTTGCTTACCGTATCCGCGAGGCCCCCGGTCTTTCTGACCAGCGGCACGGTCCCGTACCTGAGGGAAATCAGCTGGCCCAGGCCGCACGGCTCGTAGCGGGACGGCATCATGAACACGTCCGATGCCGCGTATATCCTGGCCGCGAGCGTCGCATCGAAAGCCAGGTTCACCGATATGCTCTTCGGGTGCTTTTTAGCCACGCCCGTTAATAGTTTGTGGTACTTCTCCTCGCCGGTGCCCAGCACCACCACCTGCAGGTCCATCTTCATCATCTCGTCGATTGCGCCGGCGATCAGGTCAAGACCCTTCTGGTCCGCGAGCCTCGAGATGATACCGAAGAGCGGCTTGTTCCCGGCCGCCAGGTGGAGTTGCTCCTTAAGACCCTTCTTGTTCGCCTGCTTTCCCTTGATGTCGCCCGCGCCGTAGTTCTTGACCAGGTGTTTATCCGTCTCGGGGTCCCATTCCTCGTAGTCTATACCGTTCACGATGCCGTAGAGGTCCGCGGCCCTTTTCTTGAGGACGCCTTCCAGCCCGTACCCGAACTCGGGGGTCTGTATCTCTTTGCTGTATGTCTTTGATACCGTATTAATTATATCGGAATAGACAAGGCCACCTTTTAGAATATTTATATCGCCGAAGAATTCTAATCCTTCCGGCGTAAAATACTCCCAACCCAGGCCTGTAAGGTGCCAGTCGGACGCCCAGAACTTCCCCTGGTATCCAATGTTATGCACGGTGAAGACCGTCCCGGTGTTCTTGAAGAATGGGTCGTTTGCATATAACGTCTTCAAGTATAGCGGCAGAAGACCCGTCTGCCAGTCGTTCGCATGTATGACGTCCGGGCGGAAGTCCATAGCCTTCAGGACCTCAGGTATTATCTTCGAGAAATATATGAACCGCTCCGCGTTGTCCGGGAGGTCTCCCTTGGCAGTGCCGTAGAGCACGTCCCGGTCGTAATATTTAGGGGTATCCACGAAGAACGCGCGCACCCCGCCGGGAAGCCCACCCTCCCAGATGGCCGCCTCGACGGCTTTACCGTCCATTATCGCCGCAGCCTTCTTCGCGGTTTTTTTAAGTCCCCATTTCGCCCGGTCCACCGCCTTGTAGAGCGGCATGACGACGCAGGTCTCCAGTTTAAGCTTCGCCAGCGCCTTCGGCAGCGCCCCCGCCACGTCGGCCAGGCCCCCTGTTTTCGCGAACGGATAAATTTCGGACGATGCGATTGCTATTTTCATGGAACCCTCTCTAAAATTTAATTTATGATCAGGGGAAAGAATCTTCTCTCCGAAAGTGGGAGGGGGAGTATTCTCTCCGAAAAATTATTATTCACAATAACGCTCAATCGGCTGCATCTCTATTTTACGTTCAAGATAATTTTTCTACGAGAACACTCCCCCTCCTTGCCGCCTGATTTCTCTTTTCGTCATTCCCGCGGAGGCGGGAATCCAGGAACTTAAACCCTGGATCCCCGACTAAAACTTTCGGGGATGACGAATTATTAAATATTGTCGTCATTCCCGCGATATGAACTATCTGTCCAGAGCGGGCGAAAACAGAAACGATTTACCTGTCTAAGAGCGCTCCTTCAAGTGACGCCGCCCCGCCAACTATATTTTCGCCTCGCGCAGGAACTTGGCCGCCTCTTCGGGGGCGGTGGGGTTGATGTAGAACCCGGAGCCCCACTCGAAACCCGCCACCTTGGTGAGCTTCGGCATTATCTCTATGTGCCAGTGGTAATAGTCGTTGTCCGGCTCCCTGAAGGGCGAGGTATGGACGATGTAGTTGTACGGCGGCAGTTCAGTATCTTGTCTATCCGCCGGAGCGTGCCTTGCAGCATCTCGGCCAGGGAAGCGAACTCGTGCGACTTCGCGTTTTCAAAACACGAGTCGTGGTTTTTGGGCATTATCCAGGTTCGAACGGGAAACGCGGAGTAAAAGGCTCCAGCGCCACGAAGTCCCTGTTTTCGCTGACTATCCTTGTGCCGGAGTTCAGTTCCTGCCGGATGATGTCGCAGAAGATGCAGCGCTCCTTGACTGGTAGTACTGTTTGCCCCGTCGATCTCCTCCTGCACCTGTATCGGCACGATCGGAAGCGCGATGAGCTGGGAATGCGAGTGCTCAAGCGACGCGCCGGCCGCATCCCTTCGTTTTTGAATATAAGGGCATACTGGAACCGGGGGTCCTTTTTCAGGTCCTCCATGCGGTCCCGGTAGGCCCAGAGCACTTCTCCACCGCCTTCAGCGGCAGGGTGGACATTGTCGCGTCGTGCAGGGGCTTTCGATGATCACTTCGTGGGCGCCGATGCCGTTCATCTTGTCGAAGATGCCCTCGCCCTGCTTGTTCAGGTCGCCCTCGATCTGGAGCGCGGGGAACTTGTTCGGCACCGCCCTGAGCGGCCAGCCCGGCCTGTTGGGCGCCGTCCCGTTCTCGCGGTAGGCCAGGACCTCCTTCGGGGTCGTGCGCTCGTTGCCCAGGTCGAACGGGCAGAACCCCCCTTTTTTGCGGGGGTGGTCCTGGAAGTCCGTAGGCCGCTTGCCCCTCTCCGACGATATGATGACCCACCTGCCGATGATGGGGTCTTTTCTGAGTTCTGGCATATTCCCTCCTGACGGTATAAAATTATCTTTTTGATTATAACATAAGTTTGTTTAAGCGGTTGAAAAACGTTAAAAAAAACAAAGAGGGGCTTTTAAAAAGCCCCTCTTTTTGCTAACCGGCAATATTTAATGGCCCGTCATCCCCGAAACGGTTTACCTGTCCAGAGCGAAAGCGAAGACAGATAGCGAAGACAGAAATGATTTACCTGTCCAGAGCGATAGCGAAGACAGAATGCTTTAGTC
>CAVTDB010000026.1:0-497118 GCA_963733375.1 Nitrospirota bacterium
ATGTCGGAGATGTCCAGCAACAGCTTCTGGTGGAGGTCCATCCTGTACGTCACGGGGAAAACCGCCTCGTGTTGGTGGTGGACGCCGCGCCGGAAGTGGTCGTCAGGGTATAGTCCGCATAGGGGCTGAGCGAGAGATTTCTTATCGGGCCGATGTTCGTTAGAAACCGGAACTGGTTGGACGAGTTGCTGGTGCCTGCCGAAGCGGCGGTATGCACGAACGATTCGGACAGGGCCATGTTCAAGAACTGTGCAGGGCGCGCTGATAAAAGCCAGTCCAGATTGTCCTGGGAGTCCGTAGTCGCGGCGGTTCCCGGAGCGCTGCTGGAGTCCATCCTCCTCTCGTACCTGGAGGTGAACGTGAAAATACCGACGTTGTGGTTCAGGTTCATGCCCGCGAGCGTCTGACTGGTGGACGTCGGGCCGAGTCCGGTATTCGCGTCGTGCAGGACGTATGAGCCGTAGACGCGGAGGTATTTCGGAAAGGCGTAGTTGGCCGACCCGAAATACGTATTTTCATTATCCTGCGTAGAGGGGGAGCCGAGCTGAGAAGTCTGGCCCAGCGTGTGCAGATAACTTCCGGAGAGCTGCGCGCCTTGTATGGGGGCGTATGACCCGCGCAGTTCCGACGTAGAGGTGTAGGCCTTCGATTGGGTCTGGCCGGCGCTGGCCGTCTCGGTGTAGTTATAGTCTTCGCGCGCGCCAAGGTCAAGCCTGTCGCCTATCCTTTTCGCGGCGGAGGCCTGGGCGGCCACGGTCGTCTGGTCCTGGACAATGCCAGTCATTTTGTCCGTGGTCTGCTGTTCCCCGTAATCGCCGTTAAATGACAATATGCCCAGCTTGTAATCCGCGGCCGCCTGAAAATTCCCTGTCTGAGTGTCGCTGTTTTTAGTACCGCTCGTGGACTGGCTCTGTTGCAGCAGATCATACCTGAGCCTGATTGACGGCAGATTCCCCGGCGTAAACGAGGAGTCCACGAACGCATCGGTTGACTTATTAGCCTGGGTCTGCGTTTGCGAGTTCACTATGATGTTGTTGGTTGCGTCCACTTCCCTGTAGCCAAACCCTAACTGGGCTGTCTTCGTAGTAATCCTGATATTCAGGTTAGGATCAAGCTCAAAACTGTTCCCCGTACTGCCGGTGTTGTTTATGACATCAGGCGGAATATCCCCGCAATCGTCAGCTTGGAGCTCGGGGCGGACAGCATGTCGAAATCAAAACCGAATTTCTCCTGGGCCGTGCTGGTGGTGACGCCGCCGCTGGTCGCATCGTTCTCCTGATAGGAAAAGTCGGTGCCGTAGGTTATCGAGGCCGACGCGGCGTTCGGGGCGGCGAACAAGGACAAAAGCGCCGCGGCCCCGGCCAGGTATTTTAACCGGGAACAAAAAAACCGCATCTTCGGGGGGAGGAGGCTGGAAATATTTTCACAAGTGTCTCCCGGCATGCCGAAACCGGCTACTTCACCGTGCCAATCTCCTTTCCCTCCATGACGTTAAAGCCTTGGCCGACCGTTATATTATCCAGAGTGCCGGTGGCGGGAGAGCGTACGGTCATATCGCCAAGGGGCGTCCCTACCACGGCCAGCGGCTCGCCTTTTCCTACCCGGTCGCCGACTCCCTTAAGCCAGGTCTTTACGGTCAACTCCGTGAACTGGCCGTTATCGTACACCATCGGCGCGACGACGCGGTAAAGCGCCGCCTTCAGCTCATCAGCCGTCGGGGCCTTGGATACCGTAGAGATTTCCATCGTCGCGGTCCCTGCCGTTTGACCGGCGGTATATGTAAAATCGGCCTCTCCGCCCGTCCCCGTGACCCCCGACGCCGCCGAGGAACCAGCGCCGGAAGCTCCGGATATCGTACCGTTCGCCGGCCCGCCGTCAAGCGTCATCGAGACTTGGATGCCTTCCGTGGGGTTCCCGTTCACATCGGCGAGCTTGACGGATATTTTCGAACTGCTCACGCCGTCGGCCGGCAGTTCGTCCGGGCTGGCCGTCAAGTATATCTTGGCCGGGGCGTCCGAAAGGAGCAGGATTGCCGTATTGTCGGAGGAGCCGGTCGAGGCCTCGGACGCGGTGATAAAGGTATCCCCAGCCTTCGTCCCGGCGATATAAAAGACCTGGGCGCGGCCGGCGGCGTCCGTCACCGCGGAAGCATGGTTAAACCTTCCCCCGGCCCCGGAGACGATGAAAACCACCGTCTTCCCTTGCACGGGTTGTCCCGAATGTGACGTAAGGGTCGCGACCACGTTCGCCCGGCTTACGCCGTCCGCGGTCATGCACGGTTCGTCCGTCCCCCCCGGGCCCGGGATAGTGAAATCAGGCGTCACCTTGAGCTGGAGCGTGTATGCGGGCGCCGACGCCATCGCCATGGCCTTGACGGCGGGCGCGGCGGAGATTAACTGAACGCTGACGGATGACGATATGCCGGTGGTAACCGGCGTCATCCCCACGCTCCCTGTGGAATAATCGCGCGCCACCACCATCGCGGTCTTCGCGGCTATCCCGGAAGTATACGTGGCCGTCATCTTCCCCCAGTTGTCCGTGAGGGTGTCGAAATCCGCCCGCAGCGTGCCCAGAAGGTCCAGTTTCCGCCTTCTGCGCCGAGGGAGAGTTGTCCGCGTACGCTCCGCTGCCGACGGTGCCGGTATATTCCGGCGGCGGCTCAAGCATGATGGTAAGACGCCTGTCCTTCACCGGCTGGCCGTCGGCATCGGTTACCGTGAAGGTTATCTTCGCCTGGCTCTTCCCGTCCGCCTGAAGGCTGGACGCTGACGACTGGACGGCTATATTGCAGGAGGTGTCCACCACCACGGACGCGGGCGCCTTGACCGGGTCCGAGACCGCCCCGCCGGGGCCCTGTAAATAACCGGTCAGATACACGGACTGGAGGGGGTCGCCCGATGTCCCGGCGTTATCCCCCGGACTTACCGTATACGAGCCTTTATATACTCCCGGCGTCTCTTCCTTCATCGGGATGTCGTATATCCCGCCGCCGAGGCAGAAATAGGCCTTGTTGCCGGGGTCGCCTTCCATCGTGACATTGAATGCCTTCCCGGCCGTCAGCCTGCCGGATGGCCCGAGCACGACCGCTATGTCGTCGTTTATTACGCGGGCGACCGGTTTTTCCCTGTAGCCTTCTTCGCGGAGGCAATCGGGGCGTCCACCGATACGAAGGTCGCGGAGTTTGTGAAATGGGTGCTGCCGTCGGCGGCCCGGAAGCTAACGGCCACCCTGTTCTTGAAGGCGCCGTCGCCCTGCTTTACCGTCCATGTGCCCTTGTACGTACCCGCGGGGCCTTCCGCCAGGGCGCCTTCACGCACCGCGTCCCCCAACGCAAACGTCGCCTTGCCGCCGGGCGACGTCTGCACCGTCACGGTGAGCGTGTCTCCGGGCTTCAGCGCCTTGCCGCCGGAGTCTTCCGCCACAGAATCTATGCCCGACACATGCCCCGCGTCCGGGACATCGACCTCCAAGTTGTCGCTTATGGCCGTTTCCTCGCCGGAGGGGCCGGCAAAGGCAAGGACGTAGTAGTATTTTCCGCCCGCCTTTACCGTATCGTCTATATATGATGATATTCCGGTGTTTATATTAGACGACAGCGGGGTCAGACCCTTGGTGCCGACTATCCTGGAGACGTCCCGGTACAGCTTGAAATATCCCCTGTCGGCGGCGGCCCTGGGCCAGTTAATGCCCACCCGGTCGCTCTCCAGTATTCCGGCGTACACTCCGGAAAGGGCCGGTTTTTTGACCCCCAGAAAATTTAAATCGGTGTTCGTGTTCGCGACGGCCTTGCCCCCGTTTTTGTCGGACAACGTCGCGGAGGCGAAACCGTCTTTTACCAGGACGCCGCGCGCGACAACGTACACGCCCTGGTAAATGCCTGGAGTGATCTCTTTCATGGGCAGATCTGTTACGGGCCAGTCCCTTTATATCGAAGACGGCCTTCTTGCCGGGCGTGCCGTTAAGGATAAACAGCGCCTTATCGCCAGCGTACTCCACTTGCCCTGAGGCGTCGGAGGCGAAGGACTGTATCTCCGGTATCACGTACGGCTCGTTCGTCCCGGCCATTATCCCCACCGGTTTGGTCGGTTTGCTCTTTACGCCGTTTTTCATTTCCGTGCAGATTTCATAAAAATACGCGTTCTTGTTTTGAAGGCCCTTGTCTTCATAGACGAGCCCCTCCACCGTACTTTTATTTATTTTTTTATAAGTCCCCAACTCCCTGGAGGAGCCGGAAGATGTCGTACCCCGCGATCTTCGACGCGTCGATGTTCGTGGGCGCCTTCCACGTCAGCCTTATGCCCGGTTCCGTATTTTTCCCGGCGGACGATTCAGGCACAGGCACTCCCGCGGCCTTCGCGGACGGCACCCCGGCGAATATCAGGAGCGTGAGCGCCGCGGCGAATAATAAAACTGTTTTTACCCTTCCCATAGCCACTCCTTCTACTGCAGAGGCGTCGCCGTGACCCCCTGGGGCACGCCGGTATCATTGCTCGTTACGGGCTCGCGGTACCACCTCATCCCGGCTGTGCCGGACACGTCTCCGGCGGCATGGCAGGTCGCGGTGCACCTTGAAGCCGCATACCCGCTCCCGCCGACCCAGATGTAGCTGGGGTTGACGGACTTGTTCGTCAGCGCGGAGAAACTCCCCAGGGCGAACGCGTCGTAGACCATCTTGCGCTGATGCGTGCCGTGTGGGTCGTGGCATGTCTTGCAGGTGATGCGGGAATCGCCGGCCCCGTCGGCGTCGGAGTCGTAAATCAGACTGCCCCCCTGACGCTTGGCGCTCCCGTAGTCGTCCATGTGGTTCCAGTGGATATTGGTGGGCACGTCGCCGGTCGAGGTGATGTCCCAGTCCCCGCCGTAGAGCCCCGCCGCCGTCGAGGTATTCCGGAAATCGGTACCCCATGTCGGGTAAGGGATCGGCGCGCGGACGTGCTTAGAGGAGACTTTCCCTTCGGGGGGCGTCCCCAGTATCGTCATTTCGCTGTGGCAGGAAAAGCAGAGGCGTACCTGCGATGACGAATAATTGCCGAGGAGCGGGACGGTGTTGGAGACGGCGCCCATCCTGAAGGCGGGCCGGTAATTATCGGAGGAAGCCTTGTACGCGAAAGCGGCGTTTCCTATGTGTTGCGTGCTGATGCTGTGGCAAGCGGTGCAGAGAAAACCAAGGGGGACCATCCATGGCCGGTCACGTCGTAGCCGTAGGTAATGCCGTCACCGACTACGTTCGGCGCGGTCATGTCGGCGCCGCCGGTGCCGGCGGCGGTGTTCACGATTGACAAGCCGTCGTGGCAGCTTTCGCACCAGGAATTTTCCGACCTTAAAGCCGGCCCCCCCCCCAGTTCGCCTTCGCCGTCGCCGCTCCGCTTCCGTGGCACCTGTTGCACACGGTGGTCGAAGCGAAGCCCTTCCCGTCTCTGAAGGTGACGACCCCGTCCACGTGCCCGGCCTGGCGGCCAATGGAAGAGTTGTCGGGATGGCAGTCCTCGCAGGCCGCCTTCGGGCCCCAGGCGGCTGAAAGGTGGACGCTGTGGTTCAGAAGACCGGAGGGGGCTACGGCGTGACAGGTGCCGCAGGCGCCGGTCGAGCTGTCGGTCCAAACGGGGGCATTGGATTTGTTCCCGCCGGCGAAATTGCCGTGGCAGTAGGTATTCGAGCAGGACTGGGTCCCGCCCGCGGTATTGCCCGCACTGAAGGTATAGCCGCTTATCGGGGAAAACCCGTCGAACCTGCCGCTGGTATAGACGTTGAACGCCGCGAACTTGACATCTATCTTCTTGTTCGTAAGCCCGGTGTCGCTCATTCCCCCCTTGTGGCATACGCTGCAGGCGTAACCGGCGCCGCCGTTCACGGAATAATTATGGAAGGCGTGCATGCCGGCTGAGGTTTCCCCGGTAGGCGGATAACCGTTTTTAAGCGAACGGCCCGCTAACGTCTGCTGGCTCGTGGGCGGGTCTCCGTGACAGGAGCCGCAGTTGCCTTTGGCGGAGAAGCCGTAGACGTGGTTGTGGCAGAGCGTGCAGTTCGAGCCCGGGTTATGCGACGTGGAGGCGGTATTTTTATGGTAGAGAGTCTGTGTATGGCAGACTTCGCATATGGACGTATGGGTTGGATATTCATTGCCCATGGAGTTCGCTCCGGTCATTGCCCTGAAGATTACCATCCTGGCTCCGCTGTTCGGCGTCTTTATCGTGGAGCCGATCATAAACCCGTTCTGGCCGGGCATGAACGAGCCGTTCAGTATTTGTGCGGCTCGTGGCACGTGGTGCACTGGACGACAAAGTTCGCGTACTTCGTGGAATATCCGGAAGCTTGCATCTCGCGCGTCGAGTGCGTCACCACGGTTTCGGCACCATGGCCCGAAGTCTTCGCCCAGGCCGGGGCCGCGGAGGACGCGCTGTGGCAGTCGAGGCAGAGATATATTCCGGGATACTCGCCTCCGGCAAGCTGGTCCTGCGACTGCGCCATTGCCTTGGAGAGGTCCCTCCCGGACGCCCGAGAGTCTCTTGCCGGAGTCGGAATGGGACGAATGGCGCCCAGCGCATACGTCGCTGCCGTAGCTGTAGCCGTTAATTTCCGTAAAGTTATGTTTTGACTCCGCGCCGCCTATCGCCGCCCATGACATCCCCGTCAGAAGGAGGATGAGCGCCGCCGCCGTCGTCGCCGTCAAAGCATGGATATTGGACTTCATTGTTCCCGCTGCCCTCCCTAATACCCTACGTGGCAGATTCCACAGAGCGGCGCGAACTCGATTTCCTTGATCGTGCGTATCCGGTACGGCCGGCTGGGCGCTTTCCTCCGACGGGATTTTATACGCGGCGGCCTTCAGGATCAAAAAGCCTCCCCTGCTGTCGGCCTCATGGACGGTGTGACACGACTCGCAGTTCACGTGCTTATTGAAAGTCGCGGTAGCGGGAAGGGCGATATCCGTCGGACCGCGGACGTGTCCGGCGTTCATCAACGGATGGGTAAACCCTTCTCCGGCCTCGCCGACGTGCGTCCTGGGCGTCAGGCCGTGGCTGCCCGTGCAGAGGTATTTATCGGTCCTTTCCTCGCCGCCCCGGTCGCCGCCGATTATATAGTCCTGCACGTCGCTCGTGAGCCATTCCTTGAAGCTCGCCCGCCCTCGCCAGGAGTCCCGAGACCAGGTCCTGAGTCTGGAATCCCGGCGCAAGCGTCGGGCCCAGATAAGGAGACTGGTCTGCGTTTCCGGCGGTGATGTTGCCGAGCGCCGAAGTTGTGGCACGAACAGCATTCCATCTCTTTTCCCGATTGCCCCCCGTATTCCGATACCAGCCCGGACTCCGGCCATTTGCCGATGTGCGACGGTGAGTATTGGTCGTAATATCCCGCCTGTCCATCCGGGGTGACATTCCCGTTCACATCCATGTAATCTATCCGGGGCGCGGTCGGGTCCCCGAGGAATGGTCCCCTTCCAGTTATCGTCCGTCTGCCAGGTCGGGTTGAATTTGGGATGGCACATCACGCATATGTCGCAGGCGTCGCCCTTGGTGCAGTCTATTACCAGTATCGGAGTGCAGCTGGCGTTGTGGGCCCTGTGGCAGCTTGAGCAGTAAAGGTTCCCGTTCACGGGCTTGCCGTAGGTGATGCCTGCGGGGAAAGTGGGCGGTATCTTTATCTGCCTGGTGCTGGCGTGCGGCTCGCCGGAGTTGACAAGGTTGCCTCCGCTGACGTCCCCGACCGGGTGGTGCGGGAAGGGGACGGAGTGACACGACTCGCAGAACGTAGGCGAAGCCGTGTCCGGCCTGAGTATCGGGGAGTTCTTTATGGCCCCGTGCGGTTTGTGGCAGGTCGTGCACAAGACCTCTCCGCCCTTGCCGAAGACCCAGCCGTCCGGCTCTTTTATCTGGACTATCCTGCCCTTTCCGTTGCAGATGTCGTCGTCGGCGGGATGATAGCTCCTGGGCGCGATCGTCCCGCCGGGGTTGGGATATGGGGGAGAGGCCAGCCCGTCCGCCCTCTGGCCCCTGTGGCAGCCCTCGCAGAAACGGGTCCGAGTTATCCTTCACAGGGTCAACGGATAAAAGCTTGTAATTCGGGCCGGTCGGCGCTTTCCCGTGTATGCTGTGGCAGGTTACGCATTCGATGGTCCCGTCGTTGCCCTTGGAAAGATGACCCCCCAGCGTCCAGTGCACTCCGTCCGTATCCTTGCCGTCCACGCTGGGATACGGAAGCGGGAAGGGCACCTTGAAATCGGGTATGACGAATATCGGCGAAGCACCCTCCGTCTCGTCCTTGGGAAGCTTGTGGACGGGATGAGTCCCTTCGGCGTTGTTTATGCCGTAGCCGGAGTTCTCGCGGTTCTTGTGGCACTTTTCGCACAGGTCTACCATATTGACCCGCAGGAAAGGCCTGGTCGTGTCGTCGTGGGGGTTATGGCAGGTGGTGCACTCGATGTTGTCCTGGGCGCCGTTCGTGTACGGGAGGCCGGAGCCGGATACATCGTCACCGGCCGGCAGGGCCTTGAGGTCCAGGCCGTGGCTCTTGGGGTTGAAAACGGTCTGGGACGCGTCGACGTTCGGTGAGACGATTGTCACTCCGTCATGGCATGAATAGCATAAAGGCCCCACCCTGCCCCATCCCTTGAGAGACGGCGGGGCCGTCGCCCAGAGCGTCGCGCCTTTTGCCCTGTGCGGCACGTGACAGTAGTTGCACACATTTTTACTCTCGGGGTCTATCCCCGGCATGGAATATTTCTGCGCCGCTATGTCGTGCGGTGAGCCGATTATTCCCGCGAACGTTTTCGTCCCGGAAACCAGGACGCTCAGGACGATTAAGAGAAGGAATAAAAAAATTTTCACTGCTCGTTAACCTGTCTTATCTGGATGCGGTTCACCAGCTTCTCGACCACATATATCCGCCTCTTACTATCCACGGCTATACCGTTCGGGGTGGCTATGTCCAGTTGCTTGCCCCTTTCGTCCCCGAGGACGTAGAGGAACTTGCCCTTCTTGTCGAATACCTGTATCACGTTGGCCATCGAGTCCGCGACGTATATATTCCCGGTATCGTCGATGCTCAGGCCCTTAGGCCTCCCGAACATGCCCGCGATGTTGCCGTACCCGCCGAACGTCCAGAGGAAGCGCCCGTCCTTGTTGAACACCTGGATGCGCGCGTTCAGGCAGTCCGCCACGTAGAAGTTTCCGTCCCTGCCGAACAGGGCGAAGGTGGGCGAGAGGAACTTCCCGTCCGGTCTCCCCTTTCCGCCGAACGTCTTTATATACTTCCCGTTTGCCGAATAAATCTCTATGCAGTCGTTGAAGTTGTCCACCATGTACAGGCGGCCGTCCGGCGAGAAAATGCCCTTGATTATGCCGAAGACCTTTACCGGTGTTTTCAGGCCCAGGTCGACAGCAATCGCCTTGCCGTCTTCGAGCATTTTCTTATACATGATGAGGCGGCCGTTCTTGTCGAACTTCTGGATCTTGCCGGTGTAAGCGTCCACCGCGAGGACGCTCCCCGCCCCGTCCACGTCAACTCCCAGTAATTTCTCGAACTTGCCTTCCCTGGCCCCGTAACCGCCAATGGCCTTGAAGAACTTGCCCGACGGCTTGAATATCTGGACCAGGCTGTCGCCGGTGTCCGATATGTATATATATCCCTCCGGGCCAAGCACAATGTCGGTCGGAGAGAAAAAGCGCTTCTGGTTCCTTGCCTTTCAGGATGTACCCGACGGGCCTCGTCGACCTGACTACCAGTTTCGGCGGAGGCGGAGGGGCCTTTGGCATTCCGGGACGGCCCGCGCCCTTTTGTTCCTCGGGCAGGACATAGCGGACGGCCTTGACGGGGCCCAAGTTCGTCTCTTTGAAATCCTTGTCCAGGGCGGTGATGGCGTAATAGTAGGTAGTGTCTTCCTTGACGTCCGTATCGGTAAGGGTGGTGTCCTGGGTGGAGCCTATAAGCTGGAAACCCTTCTGAGGGTTCAGGCTCCTGTAAACGTTGTACGCGAGGACGCTCGACGAGGCGGAGGGGTTCCAGGCAAGGCTTATTTTCTCCTTCTCCACCAGCGCGCCGACCCACTCCGGGGGCTTTACCGGCAGGAGCGCCCCGGACACCGGTATCCTTATATAACGCTCTTCCGAATAGTCCGATTCCTTGTTGCCCGCTCCCACCGACTTAAGGACGTAGTAGTAAGTCTCTCCCGGCAGCACCCCGGGGTCGATATAGGAGATGTCGGTCGTGACGGCTTTTAACTGATAATCCTTGCCGCTTGTGACGGACCGGTATATCTTGTAGCGGATGGCGCCCTGGAACCGGCATCCATTTAAGCCCCACCTTCCCCGCGGTAGTGTAGATACCCACCCAGACGGGGGGCTTTTGGGGAACCTGGGCGGAATATACGGTGATAGCCTTGAGGAAAGACAAGAACAAAACTACAGTCAAGGGTATCAGCTTCTTCCTTGACACATTCTTACTGCTCATTATTGCAAAAACCTCTCGCAAACCTTACAGCGATTTTAAAAGCTGCTCGTTTATTTTTATCATGTATTTCTCGTGGAGCGACTTATAAAGCGCCTCCACGCGGTCCGAGCGCTTGACCAGCAAGACATTTTTTTTCATCTTGTCTTCAACCTCCGACAGCGGCGGCGCGGTCTCGGTTTTCCTTTTGGTCACCTTCACTATTTCATATCCCAGCGGGCCCTTTATAACCCCGCTTACATCGCCGGCCTTAAGGTTCAGGAGCGTGCTCTTCATAGGCTCCTTCAACTCCTGCGGGTCGACAAAACCCAGTTCGCCTCCCTTGTCTTTCGACGGCTGGTCGGTCGATTTCTCTTTGGCGACCTGGGCGAAATCTTTTCCGCTTTTCAGCTCGGCCATGGCCGCCTTCGCCTGGTCCTCGGTTGCAAGCACTATGTGGCTCACGTCCACGAGGTTTCTCTGGCCGTATTCTTGCTTGTATTTTTCATAGGCGTCGTTGGTTTCTTTCTGGCTCGCCTCGTTACCGCCGGTCATTTGTTCCAGATAATATTCCGCCATCACCTGTTCCGTCTTCAGTTTTAGCTCCCGCTTGAACTCCGGGTCGTTCTGCAGTCCCCTCGCCCTCGCCTCCTCCGTGTAAAGGATGTCGTTGATCTTGCCGTTGAGCGCGCCCCTCAGGGTCTGGGGGTTCATCATCTCGTGCGGAAAATGATAGTCTTCTCTTTGCTTTTCAAAAAGGCGCGGGGCTCATGGTGACTTTCATACCGTCGACGTCAGCGCCTGTATAGATTGTCTCTCCAGCCGAATTTTTTTGCGAATAGACTTTTATTTTGGCCTTGGAGCGGAGCCTGTCCAGTATTTCGGCCATTTCCTTTTCCAGCTTCTGCTTTTTCAGGCCGTCCACGACGTCTTTTTCACGCGCCTTCCAAAGCTCTTCCGGGTCATCTTTTGACTGCACCTTCATTACCGTATAGCCGATATCGGTCTTCATCGCCGGGGTAAGCTCGCCCGGCTTCATGCGGTTAATGACCGCTCTTACGCCGACCGTGTAAAGCGAATCTTCTAAGCTTATGTCCCTTCTGATATCTCCCTTGAACATGGAATATTTTTGCGCGGCGTCTTCGAACCTCGCGCCTTTTTGAATCTCGGCAATCGCCGATTGTGCGGCATCCATCGTAGGGGTTATTATCATCATGACGTGTATTACCGGCTTTAAGTCCGTCTGCTTTTTTACGGCGTCTATCTCGCTTTGGTCGATTATCGTTTTGTTATAGACGTCCCTGCGCAACAGGTCGGGCAGCCTTTCGTCATAAAATGCTTCCAGCCCCCAACGGACCTGGGTGGCCCCGAGCATCCCTTTCGCGGTCGCTTCCTTGGCAAGGATCTTCGTGTCGATTATCCTCCAGAGAGTCGACTTCTTATCCTCCAGCTTCGGAGGCGCCTGGCCGTTGACAATCTTATAATCCTCAACGGTGATCGGGTCGTTGTCGACCGTGGCGAGCACTCCCTTGCCGAGGTCGTTGCTCCTGACGCAGCCCTGGCTTAAAATGACCAGGGTTAAAAGCCCCGCCAGACATGCCGGCACCCATTTTTTTTGCCATAGGAAACTCATTCAGTTCAACCCCTCAAACCGTAATCGCGGAAGATACAAAAAGCATAGTTTAAACCTTGACATAATACAGGAATCGCTGTCTCAAGTCAATTTATAACTGCGCGATTTCCCTCTTTATAACCGCCCTTAACCACTCATCCCTAAGGCTCACCCATGTATAAGGCGCGCCGCATAAATGGCAGTAATTCATATTTGCGGCGGAAAAAAAGGAGGGCCTGGCGGCCCTCCTTTCTTTATGGCTATCCGTTATATGGATGCCTATTAATAGTTGTGACACTGCGTGCACAAGCTGCCGTTATCGTCATGGACGACGGCGTTCTCAAGTATCGTCGGCGCGTCTCCCGTCTCTGAGGTCGCGGTGCGCACGGTGATGTGACTGGAGTTCGAGTAGCTCTGCGGGTTCGCATTGTGCGGCCTGTGGCAGCTGTCGCAGTCCATCTGGTTGGTGCCGGGGTACGATACCGCGCCCTGGTTCGCCACTTGAGCGTTGCCGTCGGTGCCGTTAGCCGCGCCGCCTGTGCCGGTGGCAGTCGGACGGGTCGTCCCGGCGTCGGCGTAAGTGCCGTCCACATCATCCGTCACGAGCGACGTTATCGCCCTGCCGACGTCCTTCGCCTTCGTGATGAACCAGCCGGTCATCGGGTGCATGCCCGGCGGGGCGATGGTGTTCGTACCAGTTCCGCCCTGGCCGTCGCCTATGACGACACTCGCGTTGACCGGGCCGGGATTGGTGCCCGTACCTAGAATATCCTTGTTCTGGTTGTGGCAGCCCACGCAGAACTCGGAGCCGACCGTCCTGGCGTTGGTCTCGGTCAGGCCCAGGCCGGCGCCCTTGGAGGTGTCGGAGCCTGTGCTGTAGCTGTCATCCCTGTAGTCCTGCAGGAGCAGGTTGTTCTCCCAGCCGGAGGACACGTTCGCCAGTGCCGCCGTCCTGCCTATGTTGCCAAGGACCGAGTGGCAGGACTCGCAGCCGACAAACTGGATGTTGCCGCCGCTGGCAACATTGGGCGTGAACTCGTGGCCGCCGCTCGTGTAGTCGGCAAAGCCCGGAAGCACGGTACCGTACTTGGAGTAGTCTCTCCTGTGGCCGGTATGGTCCGGAATCATGGGGCCCGGATTCGAAGCGGGGGTGGTGTTCCAGGCGCTGGTCTTGACGTGGATGCCGACCGTTCCACCATTGCTGGCGATGGCGCCCATGTAATGCGTTTGCGCGCCAGTCCCTTCGGCGCCGGTCTTCACCGCCGTACCCAGGCGGTTGATAGGCGCTATGTTAGATCCGGGCTCTATCAAGCTGGTGCCAAGGAAATGGCAGCTCGTGCAGCCGGTGGTACTGCCGCTGTTAGCAAGCTGGGTGGTAGGAGCGGTAATGGCCTGGTTCCAGGGAACCACGCTAGTCGAGCCGGTGTTGTCTCCGGCCACATTGTAGAACGAGAACCCGTTGTGCGCCTCGCCGCCGCCGCCCAAGGCACTGACGTGGCAGTCGATGCATTTGACCGTCGAGCCCGCAAGGTTGTCTATGTTGGAGTGGTGCCCGAGCGGTGCTACCGACGGGTGGCACGATTTGCACCAGTCGGTCGTGTCGCCGCCCTGCCTTCTCAGCCTGGCGCCGGCTCTGTGGGCGCTGTGGCAGGAGGTGCAGATGATCTGATATCCGCTGTACAGGCCTGACGGGGTGACGGTGCCTTGCGGCCATGTTTCAAGAGACCTGTCCACCGTCACACGGGCGCTGCCCGTGAAGTTGTGGCTTGGCCCAGACCATGACGTGATGAAGGTATTTATGGCATCGGTCGATATCGCGCCGTCTATCGGATGGTCGCCGCCGCTGGTGCCGCCAACAATTGTTCCCCACCTGCCGGCCCCGGTGCGACCGTGGCAGGTCTCGCAGAGGTCGGCCCTGCCGTCGGGGGTCGCACCGCCGTTGCCGGTGTTGCTGACAGCCAGGAGCCATGTGGCATCGGCGCGGGGCCCGGTGCCGCCGATCAATAGGGTGGTGTCTGTCGCCGGGTTATGCACCGCATGGCAGGTCTGGCAGCCTATGAAGTGCGTTGCATCCGCTGAACTCCCAGGCGCGGCAATGACGAGGTTGGCCGTGGGTATGGGAGCGCCATTATTGTCCAGGAACTTGCCGCCAAGGTTCCAGCCTCCGAGGGCGGGGGCGGAGTCGGCTAAAGGCGCTGTCGAGTTAAGGGGGGTCGCCGACAGGCCTTTATAAAAGCCGTTTTCCGAAGCGAGATCGTTGTTGCCGTATGCGATATTGACTGGATGGTTATGGTTCCAGCCGCCCGTCGGGGTGCCCGTAACGCCTGCGGGGTCTGCTGCTGTTAGGGTTGCGCCGGTGGTTCCACCGTCGGTCGTATTGTCAGCGGTGGTGAGACCGGTCGACTCTCTCGTGGTATGACATTCACCGCAGAAATCGGAAATCGGTTCGGGGCTGGCCTTGGTGGCGCGGAGGAACGGCCTGATGCCGGAGCCGTTTCCAGGTTCGTCCTGGTGCGGGTTGTGGCACGAGGTGCATTCCATTTTGACGTCTGCGGCGGTGTACGGCTTGCCGCTGATAGCCGCGTCGTTGTTGTCAAGGTTGCCGAGCACGGTCATCGAGCTGCCGTGGGAAGTGTCGGAGAAAGCGCCAGCGTGGTCAGTACCCACCACGTAGAACATGTTGTGCGAACCCTGGCTAGCCTTGTTGGTTTTACCGAGGAGCACCCCGGTAGGCAGATGGCACAGGCCGCAAAGGCTGACGCCGATCTGCCTGGAAGTGGACCAGTTATGAAAAGTTCCGGGAAAGGGAGTAAGCGCCAAACGCCACAAGCGCTTGGAGCCTGCCGCGGCGTGCGGCACGTGACAGGCTTCGCAGAGGCCGTAGGAGTAGGTTGGGCCGGATAAATCATGCGGCGAATTCTGGATCGCGGCGAAAGCGGGGTAGGCCGTGAGGGCCAGCGCCGCCGCGATTAGAACCGTTAATAATTTTTTCATGTAGCTCTCCTGCTGTTGTCGGTTGATTTTTAAATGCATTAAAATTGCACAAAAAACTAAAAACCTATCGCCTTACCCCTTATTCACCTCCAATCCTTTTTATGGATATTTTTATTCAAAATCTAAAGTTCCCCTGAAAAAATTTAGACTATTTAACGGACGGCGGCACGATATCCACCAGCCCATCTTGAAGCTGGAATACCGAAACCCGTCCCATCAGCCCTTCCACTACGTAAAGCCTGTTCTTGCTGTCTATGGCTATGCCGTTCGAAGCCGATATCAATCGGCCGGTCCTTTTTTTCGTTGCAGAGCGCGTAAAGGAACTTGCCGTCCTGACTGAATGCCTGCACGTTCACCCCGGCTGCGGCGAATACATCGCCGTTCCCGTCCACCGCGACCCCGGTGGGCATATACAACTCGCCCGCGCCCTGGCCGTATTTCCCTATGAAGTTCCTGAACTTCCCGTTCCTGTCTATGACCTGGTACTTCGCCTGGCCATATCCAAAACGACAAGGTCTCCGTTTTTAAGGATGGCGGAATATCCGGGCGTATTCATCAGGAGCTTGTCGCGCCATTTTCTCTTTTCTTCCTCGTTAGGGGGTCCCCGTCCAGTCCGACAGGTGCTTGTTCTCGGAGTTGTAGAGGTGATGCAGTTCCCTTGCTGGTCGCTTATGTAAACAGTCCCAGTCTTTCGCCACGGAGATCGCGTGGTTCCTGGGGGTAATGCGTTTTTCGGCGTAGTCGTGAATCCTGGAGATATCGGTAGTTATTTTCCCCAGGGGCCTGCCCGAGAAATCGAATATGTATACGTCCGGGTTCCCGTTATCGCTTACGTAGACAGGGATTTCCCGCCCTGGCCTATCGCAAGTCCGAACGCGGGATGCCGACCTTCTTCCCCTCTACACCGTCTTTGCAGAACCTGAACTGGAAGTCGCCGTCTAAGTTATAGACCATGACGCCGCCGTAATCGGCGGAGGTGACGTATATGTGGCCGACCGCCTCGTCAACCGCGACGTCCACGCACATGCGGGGGGTCGCATTCGGATTCTGTTCGAGGTCGCTTTCCTTCGGTATCCTGAACAGGAGCTTCGCGGGCCTCATCTTCGTGGGCTGACTTTTCCTCCGCAATTTTTTCCTCGGCCTTGACCTGGGCGGGGGAGGGGATGGAAGCCGATATCTCGTTGGAATATTTCGTCTCGTTGAACTGGCTGTCCACGGTGGTGACGGTGTAGTAGTAGGTCGTGCCCGGCTGTAAGTCGGTATCCTCGAAGGTGTCCGTGGAAGAAGAACCGATGAGGGCGAAGTCCTTGCCCTTCACCTTGGGCCGGTAAACGTTCACCCCGACCATGTCGGTCCCGACCGCGTTTTCCCACATTATTCCGACGGAGTATTTATTGCCGGGGGCTTCCTTCAGGTGGGCTGCGACGAGCTTGGGGATCCTGAGGGGGATAAAGACCTTCTTCACTTCTTTCACGGTCGTGAGGGCCCATTCGGCGTCTTTGCCGTCTCTTTCCCGCCGACAACAGCCGCTACGGAATAATGAAAGGTCTTGCCGGAGGGGACGTCCTTGTCTATGAACCTGTTGACTTTGGGCGCGCCGATAACCTTGGGCTTTGCCTTGCCTTCGGCCCGGTATACCTTGTATTCCGACGCGCCGGGGACGGGCGACCACTGCATCAGGACGTTCTTATCGGAGAGCTTCGGATATCCGCCGAGAAACTGGATTTCACCGGCATAAGCGGCCGCGGCGCTCAAAAGCGCCCCGAAAATCGCCGCAAAAAACATTAACTTGAAGCCGTACGTAGAACTCGTCATTTCCTTACCTCCAGCTTACTTATAAAAAACCCCCACGTGCAGGATTTTTTACTGTTAGTACATTCATTAGTCAAAATAATGCAATTCTCATGCCTGTGATTTATTAATAGATTTTACTCTATCGGCGCGGAAGCCTTAAAAAAGCGGCCCGGCGGGAAGGTTATACCAATAACTTCAGGAAACCGGGTAATTATGGGCTTCTAAAAGCATCTCCACACCTCCCTCCAAATTAAACTATCTTAACAACCGGCTGTAAAAATATAATATACACTCATAATAGCCTTGGCCGCATAAGCGCCGCCTATACCAGGTGCGCAATAATCGCGGAGCGTTGCGCATAATGGCTCAGCTATTTCCCGGCGCCCTGGAGCTGTCTTTGCAGCGCGACCGCCAACCGGTCCAGTTGGTCGTTCTGGAATCCAAGCTTCCTGGAAATCAGGTAAGCCCTGTAAGCTTCCCGCGGGCGCCCTTCGCTTGCCGCCGTCTGGGACCATACGGCCGCTTCCCAGCCGTAGATATCCAGTATCCCTTCCACCGCGAAGGCTTTATTGGTGCTGTCGTCCAGCGCCCCCCGCAGCAGTAGCGGTCCCATATCCTCCCGAGCGGTTCCGGATTTCCCGGCGGCGCGATCCAGGCGAGCCCTTGAGGCAACAGGTAATTCATCGGTATATTCAGCTGAACCGCGGAAGAGAAATCGAAATAGACGGAGGTCTTTTCCTTGAGCCTCCCTACATCCCGTCCACGTTTTTACGGAGGTCCGTCAGGGGGCGCGCGGAGAAAAGGCGATGCCGTACCTCCTGTACATCTCGGCTTCGCGGTGTCAATAATACCAGCCGTAGGTGAGGATTTCGGAATGGATAAACAGGACGTCGTCTCTGGTATCTTGACGCCCTGCCTGTACCAGACAGGGAAGACGCCGTTGTCGCCCCATGAGAATATGACGCTGAAAGGCTTCACCGACTTCAGTTCGTTCCCCGCCGTGTCATACGCGAAGAAGTTATTCGAGTTGTCCATCCCTGCGCAATTGACAGCAAGAGAGGCCGCGGGCAGCACGAAGCAAAGACGCGGCGACGGCAGGTATGGCGGGCGATTTTTTGCAAGCTTTTCCCAGAGTAGCCGGACGGCGGCGGCCAGCGCGGGTATCAGGAAAATAAAGACCGGGTTATAATATTTTCCCAGGAGTCCCATATTTTTTATCGCGACGTCTGCCCAGGGTCAGAAACGTCATGCAGAAATAATACGATACCCCGGCGAACACCATGAACAAAAGCCAGCGCCTGCCCCGGAGCCAGTACATGAGCGCCGCCGACATCAACACGCCGCCGCCCCCGCGGCCATCCTGGCCCCGGTAAGAAAATGATGAGATGTTGCCAAGGAACAACCTGAACATCGCGCCGTACTTTTCCACTTCATGACCCATATGATATTTTCGAAGGTATCAGGCCGGCCCAGGTCGATAAGCGGCCTTGCATGTCCGCGGAGCGGCAGGTACAGGACGGAAACCAGGCCAGGACGAAGAGCCCGGCCGAACGATGAAGACGGGTGCGCGCCTGCCTCTCGCGTGGGACAGGTAGTAGACCGCAAATGCCGGGATTATGAAATAGGTTGTCTCATGGCAGACAAACGACAGGCCCATGAAAAAGGCGGACAGGTGAAGCCATCTGACGTCCCGCGACTTCTCGAACCTTAACAGGGAGTAAGCGGTTACGGCCAGGAGGAAGATCGACAGGGTGCGGACGCGGTGATGACCGAGACGCCCCAGAAATAGCCGTAGAAGGCAAACGACAGCGCGCTCGCGGCGGCAAGCGCCCCGGCAAAGGGCATATCCTGGAGGGCGTCTTTGACCATCAGGAATAGGACGTAAACGGAGCAGGCGGCAAAGAAGGCGGACATGACGTTAAGCCGGTAGGCGACGCTCCCCAGGGGCAGGAAGGTGAACGCCTTTCCCAGGATGCAGAACAGCGGATATCCGGGGGGGTGCGGTATTCCCAACGACCAGGCGGCGGTAGCCAGCTCTCCGCTGTCCCAGAAGGTTATCAACGGCGCAAGCGTCAGCAGATAAACCGTGAACGACCCGAAAAAAACGGCCGGGCCGAGAGACGTCCTCGCCAATAATCTCAACTTGCTATTTTCCTCTGGAGCCATTTCTTTACTTGGCCCCTACCAGGTCGCGAGGGCCTCCGCGGCCTCTGTAATGCTCCGCCGCCTTGTCGAAAGTCCCCTTCTTTTCGTAAGCCTTGCCCAATTCGAAGTTCGCGCGCGCGGGTCTTGGGTTATCCTTGACGGACTCGTTTAACATTTCAAGACCCTTGTCCACCTGTCCCAGCGCGACCATGCACGCCCCAAGCCCCGTCTTGGCGTCACTGGATTTTGGATTCTGCTGGACGGCCGTATTAAACTGTTCGAGAGCCTTTGCCGTATCGCCATTGTCAAGGAGGGCGTAGCCGTATTTTATATGGGCGGCGGTCAACTCCGGCGCGGCTTCCACCGCCTGTGCAAGCTCCTCGCAGGCCTTACCGGGCATTTTACGCTCCAGCAGTGGCCCGCCAGCATCAGGTGCCTTTCGGCTATCGGCCCTGCCCGGAGAGGCTTTTTCAATCCCCTTCGGGTTAAGCTCGCTCTCAAGCTGCTCCCTCGTTATCTCGCCCAGCGCGAGCAGCACGTTGCCTTCCACCGCATCCTGATACTTCCAGTCGTGCGAAGGCACCTGCACGGCCAGTTTCCCGTGCCTTGCCGACTACGCCGGTGGTGGGATAAAGGTACGCGCCCCATGCGCCGTAGACCTTGCGGCCGTCGTCGTATAAAATCGGGAACGTTATCTTTTCCTGCAGGGCCAGTCCCGCGATTTTGTCCCTCTCGTGCGCCTCCGAAACTATCGCTAAAAAAACGACGCCTTTCGGCGAGAGCTTGGGATATAACTTCTGGGCTGCCCTGAGCGCGAGTATGGAAATAGTGCTGCCTGCTCGGCCTGACGAAGATTACCACAACCACCTTCCCGGCGAGGCTTGATAGGGCGTAGGCTTTCCCGGAGTCGTCGGTCAGGGTAAAATCAGGGGCGTCTGGCCTTCCGCCACGTTTCTAAATGCCATCGCGGCATGGCAATGTCCCGCGAGCATCGCCCCTGCGACCAGGAAGGGAATGAATACTTTTAACAGGCGCTCAGCGTACACGGCAAACTCCTCATTAAGAATGGTTTTTCCCACAACACGGTAATTTACCACTCCGTCCCTTCTTTGTCCATAATTTTCTTGGTTATTCCTTGCGTGGAGGGGCTTTCTGGACAACAAAAAAAACCCGCCCTGAACAGGGCGGGTTTTGATTCATCAGGGTGCTTACGCGGCCAGGCGTTCAGGCCCTTCCGTTAAAAAGCCCGCTGTCTTCCAGTCTTTAAGGCCGCCTTCATATTCCAGGACTTTCTCGTATCCCATGTTCAGGAGCATCTCCGAGGCCTTGGTGCTTAGCGTGCACTCGAAGCCGCCGCAATAGACTATGACCTCCACGTCCTTGCCGAAATCCTTCTGGACGCGCATGGACAGTTCGGAAATGGGTACGGAGATGGCGCCTTTTATATGCTCCCTCTCGTAATCGTCACGTTCCCGGACGTCCACCAGTGCAACCCTGCCCGGAGATTCCTGAAGTTTTCGCCTCAGTTCGTCACGGTTAATCGACCTCACCATTTTAACCTCCAGTTAATCCTTTTTCTTCATTATAACATATCCGCAAGCATTTAATCTTTTCCTGATAATTATAACATATCCGCAAGCACGCGCTCGAGCGCGGCGATCTCGTCTATGTAAAAATCCGGCCTGACCCCCTCGTACTCCCGCACGTCGCTCCTGACCAGCACCATCCGCATCCCCGCCTTCTTGGCGCCCCAGAAGGCCCTGAACGCGTTGTCTCCCACGTATAGCGCCTCGTCCGGCTTTACCCCAAGCGCGTCCAGCGCCATCTTGAAGTATCTGGCCTCCGGTTTCCTGAATCCATAGTCGGAGGACAGGAAGATATGCTCGAAGAACCATCCGAGCTTCAGCTGGTTTATCTCCGGCTCCGTATAGCACCTCTGCGCATCGGAGAGGAGCGCCATGGGGTACTGCTCGCGGAGACGCTCCAGCATCCCGTAAACACCGGGGAAGGGCTCGAACTGTTTCCTGGACAGCGACCGGAAAAGCCTTGCCGCGATGAGGGCCGTCCGCGGCTCCGCCTTTCCCTCCCGCCTCGCCCCGATTATCCCGGTGAAGATGCGCCGCACGTCCACGTCCGGGTACTGCTCATGTTTCGCGTTCAGGCATTTTTTTATGCCCTTCAGATATTCGTCCTTCAGCTCGTCCGGAGGGATGAACACATGGCTGTACGAGAGGAACTTGCTGAGTTCCCAGTACAATGCGGGGTCCTGCTCGTCCGTGCGGATGTTCACGAGGGTGCCGTAGAGGTCGAATATCAGGGCTTTTATGCTCATGAAAGCTTCAGCCCCCACGCAAGGCACTCTCTGGCCTCGGTAACGAGCTTCCTCCTGTGCTCCCTGTCCAGCCACGAGTTGCGGGCTATCCGAAGCTCGGTCAGCGCCATGTAGAAAGGAGTGCGGAGTACTATGCCCCTATAGACCTTATCCGGGTGGCGGAACCGCCCCGCATACTCGCGCAGGAAATGGCCGATATGCCTCTCCGAGATATACTTGTCACCTGTGCGCCACAGGAAAGAGTGCTTCAGTTCGCCGCATACCATCCCGACGTCCATCATCCGGTCGTCCGGCCTCATCCTCTCAAGGTCTATGGCGATGCAGCCCTTGCCTGCCGGGAATATGAAATTGGTGGGAGTCGCGTCGCCGTGCACCAGCACGCGGCGGTCTTCCCTCATGTAATCGCGCTCCATCCACGCGTCTTTCAGCTTTAGGAATATCTTTTTCAGGTGCTCGTCCACCAGCCCTTTTTTGGCCAGTTTCACAAGGATGCGGTCGAAATAATCCGCCGGGCGCGCAAGCGAGACCGGGAAATCGGACGCGGTCCTTTTGTGGAACTCGGAGAGGAAGAAGGCGAGGTCACTGAGCCGCGTCTTCAGTCTATCATGTCTGCCCTCGAAAGCCGCGCGCCTGATGTAATGGTTCAGGTCGCGCCCCTCGACGTATTCCTCCATGAGGCCCAGGCCCAGGCTCTTCTCGCTTGCCAGCGGGCGGACGACGCGGTTCGGCAAGCCGACAAGGCCCAGCGCCCTCGCTTTGCGCAGGTTATGGTACTCGCCGATGAGCTTCGGCCCCTTCGTATCGGCGGACGTATAGAACTTGCCGATCAGGCTTACGCGGGAGGCATGTTCCTGGTAGCGGTACACGAGGTTGAGCCGAAAAGGCGGCTGACATGGAAGGTGGGGTTTTTCACCTCCAGTTTCACCTTCGGCATCACGTCCTTCACCATGTACGAATAAAGCGGGGCCGCCGTCTCCAGCGTCCCAGGTATGCGGAAGTCATAGGTTTCTCTTCCAGTTGGAATACATACGGAATTCAGTCTCGAAATTGGGGGTGAACACGCCCTTTCCGAGGCTGGAATTTACTTCTTCCAGCGTCCAGAACCTTATCTCTTCTATCTCGGACGCCTGATGCGTGAACGGCCCGTCGTGCATTGCCAGGAAGCTCCGGATGTTCTCCGATTCGATCGCGTTTCGGAGCGGGTAGTCGTAGAGATATTTCAGTTCCGGCGGCTCTATCCCCAGTTCCTCCGCCATCTCACGGAGCGCCGCCTGCTCGTAGCTCTCGCCAACGCCAAGGTGGCCGCCCACGGAGGTGTCCCATTTGCCGGGCTGGATGTCCTTGTCCTTATTGCGGAGCTGAAGGAGAAGCTCTCCCTTTTTATTGAACACCAGCACGTGCACCGCACGGTGGACAAGCGAAGGATTTCCATGGCACTCGCTACGGGGAGCCTTCCCGATTACCTCGCCCCGCTCGTTCACAATTTCGAAATACTCCATCGTTCAATCTCCCGGCTAAAGGCCTTATTTCATGGGTGTGTAGATTTATTATACCTTATTTTTGTAACACAACTGTAACAACCGTTACTTTCTTTTCTGTCTTCGCTATCGCTCTGGACAGGTAAATCATCTCGCGAGAAAAGAAAGTAACACAAAGAAAAGCGGGTCAAGTTAAACCAGTCTAAAAGTTTTTGGTGTTACCTTTTTACAAAAAGGTAACAAAGGTTTGGGTTTTAGCCGTTCGGGTTTAAAACGCCTCGGAATGACAGGCGGTGGAGGGGGCAAGGACCGTGCTCTTTCAGGGCTTCGAGGTGCGTCTTGCAGCCGTAGCCCTTGTGGCCGGAGAAGCCGTATCGGGGATATTCCATGCCGTAGCGACCATTATGCGGTCGCGGGTGGTCTTTGCGATTATGGACGCGGCTGCTATCGTCGCGCTCCTCGCGTCGCCTTTTATTACCGAGCGCTGGGGGATGTCCAGTTCTATGGTCATCGCGTCCAGGAGGATGAAATCCGGCGGGTTTGTCAGGCCCTGCACGGCCAGGAGCATCGCCTTTTTCGCGGCCTGCAAGATATTGATTTTGTCTATCTCCCCCGCATCGACTATGCCTACCCCAAAATCGTACGCCTCGGCGCAAATGAGGGTGCAGAGGGTGTCGCGCTGGCGTTCAGTAAGCTTCTTTGAGTCGTTGACGTCCGGGATTACCTGGCCGGGCTTGAGTATCACGCAGCCCGCGACTACCGGGCCAGCCAACGGCCCGCGCCCCGCCTCGTCCACTCCGGCGATATGAAGATAGCCCTGCTCAGCCAGGTCCGTCTCAAAAAAATAAAGGGACGGCACAAGGCCCTCCCCGAAATCGAATCCGGACTGCTTCTTACCGTACGACATATTGCCTGTTTCCGGACAGTTTAAAAGTTTTTGGCGGACCGCCCCGCGCTAACCTCGGAAACTACCCTCGGTAAGCGGTGGCTAACCCCTCCTTTTTACAAAAAAGGTAACAGGTTTACTTCTTTGCAGCCTTCGGAGCCTTCGGAGCTTTCGCCGCCTTAGGAGCTTTCGCCGGCTTTCGGCTTTTGCCGGTTTCTCGGCCTTTTCTTGGCCGTCGCCGCCGCTTTCCCCGCGCCTTCCGGCTTGTACTCTTTCTCTTTTATCCTGGTTGCCTTGCCGGAGAGCTCGCGCAGATAGAAGAGCTTCGCCCTCGCGACCTTGCCGCGCTTGACGACCTTGATGTCTGCGATAAGCGGGGAATGGAGCGGGATAATCCTCTCGACGCCTTCGCCGTAGCTGACCTTGCGCACGGTGAAGGTCTCGCGGCTTCCGCCGCCGGTTTTGGCGATGCAGACGCCCTCGAATACCTGTATGCGCTCCTTTTCGCCTTCTTTTACCTTAAGGGAAACCTTCAGGCTGTCCCCGATGGCGAAATCCGGGGTTGTCCTCATCTGTTCTTTTTCTATGGAATCGAGGATATTCATTTCTTCTAAAACCTCCTTAAAAAATCTTTAAGTTCGTTACTTTTCTTTCACGGGAAAGAAAAGTAACCAAAAGAAAGCGGGGCTGTTAAAACCTAAAAGTTTTTGGTGTTACCTTTTTCCAAAAAGGTAACGGTTTACCGCGAAAAGAGCCGTTTATATTACCGTTCCCCAACCAGCCTGTCAAGTATAATCGCCGCCGCGGAACGAACCGGCAGGTGGTTATATGCGCCCCCCCCCGGATGGGCGAAAGCCTGAATCGCAGCCGGCGATGAACTCCTCCGTCAGGCCCCAGCCCGTCCCGAAGGCTATAACACATGGGCCGCCGTCTATAATTTCCCGCGCCGCGTCGTAACTCATCGTCCCGCCCGCGCCCCTGGCCTTCCCGCGCGGCAGTTGCGATGACTTTCGGGATAACGCCCGTTTTTCCCTTTATTTCCGCGAGCGCGTCCGATAAATCCGGCACGACCTCTATCATCTCAAGGGCCTCGCCCCGGTTGGGGTTGTAGCCCGCGCCGAAACCGTGCGCCAGTGCCGGATATCTTCCCGGCGAGTTCCCTCTGGGCCGGCATGGGGTTCACTATGAAATATCCGGCCAGCCCGTATGTCTTCGCGACCCTCGCCATGTCGTGGAGGTCGAGGTTCGTTATCGCTGTGGTCACCATCTCGCCCTTTTTGTTGTTGACGGGGTAGTGCATCAGTGCAATATATAAATTCGAAGGTTATTTATTCAAATTCTTATTTCTCATTTCTTTCATAATTTTTATCTTCCGGCGCTCAGCGTCACTTTTTGAAGGAGGTCGGGCCTTTTCCCCATCGTGGCCCGGAGCGCCTCTTTCGCCGCCAGCGTCGTATCTCGTCGTGGTTGCCCGAGAGCAGCACGTCCGGCACCGCCATACCCTTGTACTGGGCCGGGCGCGTATAGTGCGGATAGTCCAGCAGTCCGTCGTAAAAGGAGTCGATTCTCCGCGGATTCTTCGTCCCCAAGCACGCCCGGGATTAACCTTGCCGATGCCTCGATGACCGCCGCGGCGGCAATCTCGCCGCCTGACAGGACGAAATCGCCTATCGAGAACTCCTCGTCGGCTAACGACTGCTCACCCGCTCGTCAATGCCCTCGTAGCGCCCGCAGATGAATACGAGCCTCCGCGTCTCTTTGGATAGCCCCAGCGCCTTGGCGTGGTCGAACGGCGGCCCTGCGGCGACATCAGTATAAGACGCGTTTTTGGGGCGCATTGCGCTCCCGCCTGCCCCCCGCGCCCTGCGCCGCTTCCAACGCCTCGAACACGGGCCCGGGCTTCATCACCATACCGTGCCCCCCGCCGAAGGGATCGTCGTCCGCCGTCCTGTGCCTGTCTTTGGTGAAGTCGCGGATACGGTTGACGTTTACCTCGATCAGGCCCTTGTCCACCGCGCGCTTCAAGATGCTGTCGCCACCGCGGCTTCACGATCCTGGGGAACAGGGTGAGCACGTCACACTTCATTTCTGGGATATAGCCCTCCATCCTGAGCAGTAATCCGGCCCCCTTTCAGGTCCACTTCCACCGTTTCGTCGTTAACGGGTATCAGGTATTCCCTGCCCCCGCCCTTACCTCGTAGACGTCTTTTTCGCCCGCTTTGAATATATCCGTCACTTTGCCCAGGAGCCTCCCGCGAACTTGCATAAGACATCAAGGCCGAGTATCTGGTAATGGTAATATTCCCCTTCCGGAAGGGGCGGCACGTCTGCTTCCGGGACGAAGAACTCCTTGCCCCTGAACTTCCGCCTCATCCACCGAGTCGATCCCCTCAAAATACACGGCGATGCCTTGCCGCTCGGCCCTGGCGGACCTGATGGTAAAGGCCACGGGCTCGCCCTCCGGGGAGTTCCGCGAGATAGTCGCACCCTTCGGACGAACCTTTCCGCGTTGTCGGTCAGGGGTATGACCTTCAGCTCGCCCTTCAGGCCGACGGCTTCAGGACGAACGCCAGACAGTTATTTACTCCAGTATCTCCAGGACGCACCTTTTACCAATCTTGGTGCCGGCGGCGTTGAGGATTGTGCGCATGGCGCGGGCGGTCTTCCCTTCCTTGCCTATGACCTTCCCCAAATCCGTCTGGGCTACCCTCAGCTCGATTACGGTAGTCTTCTCACCTTCGACTTCAGTTACCGCGACTTGGTCCGGGTTGTCGACCAATGCCCTGGCGATGTGCTCAATCAGGTCTTCATGTCCACCTCCGCATGGAAGTGGCGTACCGGCTCGGAGACCTGTGTCTTAGGAAGTCTGAGCCGTCTCCTTCGGTTTACCCGTATCCCGGATTTCTTCATCAGCTGTTTCGCGGTGTCCGAGGGTGTCGCACCCTTGTTTATCCAGGAGATTATCTTCTCCTCGTCGAGCTGGATAAGCGCTGGCTTAACCGAGCGGGTCGTACGTGCCAAGTATGTCCAGGAAACGCCCGTCGCGCGGAGCATCTCGAATCCGCGGCCACCAGACGATAGAACGGGCGCTTGTGCGTGCCCTATCCTCGACAACCTAATCCTTACTGCCATCTACTCACCTCCTTTACAGAAAAATTTAAAACGGGCAACATCCCCTGCCCATGCGCAGCTTTCCGCCGGGTTTGGTCAGCATCTTCATCATCTTCCGCGTCTCGGCGAACTGCTTGAGGAGCCGGTTAACGTCCTGCACCTCCATGCCGCTGCCCCTTGCGATCCTTTTCCGGCGGCTGCCGTTTATCATTGGCGTTCCGGCGCTCCTTCATGGTCATCGAGCATATTATGGCGACGATGCGGTCCACTTCCCGGTCGTCCACCTTAGCCATCGCCCCTTTGAGCTTCCCCATGCCCGGTATCATGCCGAGCAGCTGGTCGAGCGGCCCGAGCTTCTTCACCTGGAGTATCTGGGTCCTGAAGTCCTCGAGGGAGAACTCGCCGTGCCTGACCTTGGCTTCTAGCTCCCTGGCTTCCTCAAGGGTTACTTCCTGCTGCGCCTTCTCGATGAGCGAGAGCACGTCACCCATACCGAGGATCCGGGAGGCGACCCTGTCCGGGTAGAACTGCTCCAGGGCGTCGAGCTTCTCGCCCATGCCGACGAACTTTATGGGCTGCCCGTTACCGCGCGGATCGAAAGTGCAGCGCCGCCCCTGGCGTCGCCGTCCATCTTCGTCAGTATGACGCCGGTAACGCGAGCTTCTCGTCGAACGCTTCGGCCGCCTTCACCGCGTCCTGGCCGGTCATGGAGTCCGCGACGAACAGAACTTCGTCCGGCACTACCTCCGCCTTGATGCGGATAGCTGGTCCATCAGGGCGTCGTCTATATGCAGACGCCCGGCGGTATCCAGGATGACCACGCCGAACGCGCCGCGCATCGCCCTGTCCAGCCCCCGCTGCAGACTTCACCGGGTCCTCGCCCGGCTGGGACGTCTCAACCTCCACGCCAAGCTGGCGGCCCAGGGTGACGAGCTGGTCGATAGCCGCGGGCCTCTGCGTATCCGCCGCGACCAGCAGGGTCTTCCTGCCGCCCTTCTTGAACATCCTGGCGAGCTTGCCGGAGGTGGTGGTCTTGCCGGAGCCCTGCAGGCCCACCATCATCACCACCGTCGGGCTGTTCGGGACCAGCTGTATCCGGGTGGCCGTCTCGCCCATCATCGTCGACCAGCTCGTCGAAAACGATCTTGACGACCTGCTGGCCTGGCGTGAGGCTGTCCAGCACACCCGGAACCGACGGCCTTCGCGCGCACGGAATCGACGAAGTCCTTGACAACCTTGAAGTTAACGTCCGCCTCTAGGAGCGCCATGCGTACTTCGCTGAGCGCGTCCACGTCCTCCTCGGTCAGGACCCCCTGCCCTTCAGCTTCTTAAATACTTTTTCAAGTTTTTCGGAAAGGCTGTCAAACATCCGTAATCACCTGAATTTCAGTATTATATCACCGTTTAGGGCCTGTCGCAAAAGGGCGCACGGGCCCCCTGCCCCGGATCACGGGAAAAATGGATTTTATTAGAGGTCGGGGTAAATGTCAAGCTGCTTTTTTATCCTTGACTCGAAGGCGGCATATGGGGCAACATCGTATTATCATGAAACCGCCGCAAAAACCGTCCGGATATGCTTAAATCCGGCATTACAAAAAGAATCATCGATGTCCCGTTAAGTCTCTTCGGCCGTGAGGCCGTCCGCGCCCTCTCTCGAAACAAGATGCGGAGCGCGCTGTCGGCAATCGGGATCACCATCGGCATCGCCGCGGTAGTTTGCGTGGTGGCCATCGGCACGGCCGGTTCGCAGCGTGCCGAACAGCAGCTCCAGAATCTGGGAGATAATCTCGTCTGGATCGAGGCCGGTTCCCGCAACGTAAACGGGGTGCGGTCCGGCAGCCACGGAATGACTTCCCTTACCATGGGAGATGCGGAGGCAATCAGTAACGAAGTGTCGTCCATCAAAAGTGTTTCCCCGAATGTGGACGGGACTGTGCTCATTATCTCGGGAAACCGTAATTGGACGACGCATTACCGTGGCGTCACCCCCGAATTCCTGGAGATCAGGCGTTGGGAACTGGCGGAAGGGGATCCGTTCACGAACGGAGACGTGGTGCACGTTGCGCCAACGTTTGCCTGATCGGACAAACCGTGCGTCAGCAGCTCTTCGGAGCCGGAGGAGGCAGTCGGCCGGGACATTCGGATCAACAAGAAGATATTCCGGGTGATCGGCGTGCTGGCGCCGAAAGGCCAGTCGGCACCGGACAGGACCAGGACGACACCATCATTATGCCCTATACTACGGTGCAGAAGAAACTGAGGGGCAAGGGTTTCACATGGCTGGACGACATTATGTGTTCGGCTGACTCCCTTGATGACGCCAAACCGGCGATCGACCGGATCAGCGCCCTGCTGCGCGAGCGGCATCACATCCTGCCCGGCAGGGAGGATGATTTCAACATCCGTCATCCGGAAGAGGTGATCAAGGCCCAGATTGCCGCGAACCGGACGCTCGCGCTTTTTTCTCATCAGCGTCGCCTCCATCTCTCTCCTTGTCGGCGGGATCGGGATCATGAACGTGATGCTGGTATCGGTGACCGAGCGAACGAGGGAAATCGGTCTTGCGCCTCGCCATCGGGGCCACGACATGGGCCATACAGATTCAGTTCCTGGAAGAGGCCGTCATGCTTGAGCCTGTTCGGCGGTCTCTTTGGGGTCTTTGTCGGCGTAGCCGGCTCTTTCATTATGGGGTATATCTTGGGATGGCCGATGTCCATTCCTCTGGAAGCCCTCATCGTCGCTCCGCTATTCGCCATCGGGGTGGGCATCTTCTTCGGCTTCTATCCGGCATGGAAGGCCACACAGCTGGACCCGATCACCGCCTTGCGTCATGAGTGAGAACTGGGACGGTATGTTAAGAAGATATTAATTTAAGGGACCTTGCGGCTGCCCAGGCCGTTGCATAAACCCCGCCTAAGAGGACGACATCCGTCGGGCCGACCGGGTAAGTCGTACTGATATGCGATCCAGAAGCCGAAGAACGCGGCCACGCCGCCGATCAGCGATGCCAATACCGTGAACTGGTGCATATTGCGTGCAAACAGATGCGCCGTCAGCGCCGGGATAAGCAAGAATCCGAACGCGATTAGCGGGCCGACGCTGAGCACCGCCATCGAGACGGTCAGGCCGATTAAAACGTAGAGCAGTGCATCCCAGAAAATGACGTTCTTGCCGAGGATAATCGCCGTTTCCCGGTCAAAAGATACTAGCAGTATCTCCTTGTGAAAAAATCCCAGCACCGCGAGCACAACCATAAGCGTCGCCGCCGTCAGCACAAGGTCGGAATTGGATATGGTGATGACCTCCCCTTTGAGCATATCGAGCCAGCCGATCTCGCCGTACGGATTTTTTGACAGTATCAGGATGCTGAGCGCGGCGGACACTACATATGCGGTGCCGAGCCGGCCTTCCGGTGTCCCGCGCCCGCGCCTTTCCAGAAAAGCCAGCACCAAAATTGCGCCCAGCGAGAAAGTGATCGAGCCCAGGAAAGCGAGTTCATGCGCGCTATCTGCGCCTTGACCGGCCAGCTTGAACCCAAGCCACAGGGGAAGCGAGAGCGCGATAGCAACGCCTGTCGAGGAAATCTGGGGCAGCGCCACGCCCATGAACACCAGTCGGCGCACCACGAGGAATACTCCGACGAGCGGGCAGATCAATCCGACGAGCACACTCGTGTAAATTGAATTGCGCAGGAGAAAATCGGGTGAGAGAATCTGATGCAAGGTTTCCATGTCAGTCGTTCCCCACTTCAAAAATCTCGGCCATCCGCTCGGGCTTAAGCAGTTCGTCCGCGGTGCCATGGAGGACCTTGCCCTCGTGAAGCCAGATGACTTGCTCGGCATGACGGCGTACCGCCGCGAAATCGTGCGTGACGAGCAGGACGGTGATTTTTTTTTCCATGCGGATCTGCGAGATGAAGTCCATCACGGCATGTGTCGCCGCATGGTCTATACCAGCGGTAGGCTCATCCAGTACCAGGACATCCGGGCGCGTGGCCAGGGCGCGGGCGATAAGGATGCGCTGCTTCTGGCCGCCGGAGAGTTCGGCAAATTTCTTGCGGGCAAATTCCCCAGCACCTGCCGCGCGGAGACATTCAGTTGTGAAGTCGCGCTCGGCCGGGGGGATAAACCGCCCCGGCCGCACACGCCCATATGTGCCCATGACAGCGACATCAAAGCCAGTGAGGAGATATATCGGGTCGAAGTGAACGGATTGGGGCACGTAACCGAACACGAGCGGCGCACCCGGCGAAGCGGTGACGATGCGGCCCGTGACCTTCGGTATCAGGCCAAGCAGCGTCTTAAGCAGTGTGGATTTTCCCGAGCCGTTCGCGCCGAGGATAGCGATGAAGCCGCCACGGGCGATGGAGAACGAAATCCCGGACAGCACGGCCTGGCCTCCGTAGCCGATACTCAGGTTATCGAGAGTTATGAGCGCTTCATCCATATTTATTTCTTCGCCTTTGCAGCAGTGACCATGGTATGGACGATGTAGTCCATCATCTTGATGTACGTTTCCGTATCAGGCACGCCGCCTGGCATTATGGGCAGAGTTATCATCGTCGCCCCGGCCTGCCTGGCGATGAGTGTTGGCACCTTTTCCGGGAACTGCGGCTCGCGCACGACGACAGGCACGTGCTGGGCCTTCATGGAGCTGATCAAGTCCTCGATATGGCGCGGCGTCGGGTCTATGCCGGGCCTCAGTTCAATCGTGCCGAAGTAGTCCAGGCCGAAGCGTTTCGCGAAATACGGCCAGTGCTCGTGATAGGACACGAACTTCGTACCCTTGATCGGTTTGACTTCCTTCTCCCACTCGGCTATTTTTGCGTTCAGCTTCGCGAGGTACGCGTCGCGGTTTTTGGTGAACTCCGCTTTATGCTGCGGGGCGAAATCCACCAGGGCGTTATAGATGTTCTGGAGCGCGGTCTTCGCCAGCACCGGGTCGAGCATGTAGTGCGGGTTGCCGTAAGGGTGCACGTCGCCCGCGGCATGTCCGGTCGATTTCGGCACGTCCATCGGGACGATGCCCTCGAGCAGTCCACATAGCCGGACCGGCCTACCAGGATGCGCGGGTTCTTGCTGGCTTCAATCAGCGCGGGCAGGAAGGCGTGTTCGCAGTCAAACCCGACCAGCATCAGGAGGTCGGCCCGGTTCATCAGGGGCACGAAACTCGGTTTCATCGGGACGCCGTGCGTGTCTTCCACGCCGGTGGCCAGGCTGCGCACATCCACGAGGTCCCCGCCCACATTGCGCGTCAGGTCGGCCAGGTCCGTCAGCGTCGTTACGACCCGGATTTTGGCCGCGTACGCGGGCATCGCGCCCATGCATAGAAACCCGGCCAGCAGCATGACCGGGATACAGACGGAACAATTTATAATTCATATTGGATTTCTCCTTTTCCTTTTTAGCGTTGCTGCCAGCCGTGAGAGTGCGAGCCGATTATCCATGCCCACTGAAGATAGACGGCATGGTCGGGGCGCAGGCCGGACTCGGCGTTGTGGTCGGTGTACGTGTACTGAAGGCGCAGCTGGTTCCAATGGCTTGTGGCCCAGGTGATATACGGGGAGTACGCGGAGGTCTTATCGTGCTTGTCCACCATGTTCTCCACCCACTCGTACAGGAACCCCGCCGACCACTGCCGGTGCCATTTATACGTGGCATACGAGTACAGGCCCGTGGAGCCGACATTCTTTGTCGATAGAACCGGGCCGCCTGAAGGGCCTACGTCGTATCGGTTGTCGCTGTAAAGCACCTCGGTGCCCCAGACGAGGCTCTGGAACTGGTTGTTCCGGAGCGGCTTATAGTTGACTGTCAAATCCGCGCCATACAGGCGCCGCTCACGTTCGGTAAACGTGTTGCCGCCTGCCGTGGGAAACGGCGGGTTGACGCCGCCCGGCGAGGCCCATTGTCCGTTCGTCTCCGGGTTCCACAGGGCTGAGATTCCGGGTTCAAACGAAATATCGGGTGTGACATCGAAATCGGAAGACAGGCGTCCGAAATAGTTCCAGCCGTCCAGGTGCCGGAACTCGCCGACATCGTTCGGCGGGTTGTCGCCTCCGAACTGGTTGCCGGCTCCCACCGTCAGGCTGACATAGTGCTCAAGCGGCAACAGCCAGTTGATCTGCGCCCCGTCCGTCCTCGATTCGCCCCCGATATACTCGGCGAGTACGAGCGGACGGTTGACGAATGGCAGTTCGTGGTCGTGGATATATCCCAGTCGCCCGAACTCGCCGAAGAACCGGCCAGCCTTCAGCGTCAGGTTGTATGGAAGCGTTTCCGTCTGAAGCGCCGCCTCTTCGATGCCAAAAGTCGATTCGCCGGTGGCGGCGTCGGCGGTGGCGTTGGCCACCACATAGGCGCTCGCGAACGGGTCAACAGACCCGGCCACGTTCAGTTCCACCGAACGCTGGAACGCGTCCCATCCGCCGGGCCGGTCGCTGCCCGTCTGCGAGGAAGGCCTGTTGCGATAGGAGAAGACTGTCTCGCCCACCAGCCCGATGGACGGGTTGAACTCGCTCGGCAGGACCTTCCTCTGCGCCTCGGCTATCTCGTCCACCTTGTCGCTCAAGCTCCTTCACCTGCCTCCTTTATCCCGCCCGCCTCCGGCGCATTTGCCTCCGGGGCCTCCGCCGCCGGAGGAGACTCAGGCGAGCCGCTACGGGCGCTTCGGTCGCCGGCGTGGACATGAGAGTATTCGCTACCGGTATCGCCGCGGGCGCGGCCTTGATTGCGGACAGCTCTTCCTTAAGTTCGTTAATGACTTTCTGCTGCTCCTGTATCTGTTCCTGCTGCCCTTTTAAAGTATCCTCCATTGTCTTCAGCCTTGAGTCAATATCGTCCGCATACGCGAGACTGCTGAAAGCGAATGAGAAAATAAAAAGAGCAAGCAGGGTTGTCCTTAGCCTCATAAGTCCTCCTTTATAAAGGAAATAAGGTAAGTTCAAACCTGAATTATGATTTTCGGGAATACTTGGACGGAGGTTAAGCTGGAGGCGGTCTTATCTCTGACGGGGTTATCTGCCGGACGGGAAAATTGAAGTTGGATTGAAGGATTACATACTCAGTTGCGGCAAACTCTGGCGCAAAGTCTATATTTCATAAAGGCTATGTCTGGTGATTTTAATGGTGCAGGACTATGCATTTGGGGCAGTCGTCATGGTCGCATCCGTCGTCATGGAAGTGGCCGACCGCGACCAAAGTGGAAACGAAGAATATAACGGCTAATAGTAAAAAAACCCGTTTTCGCATTTAGAAACTCTGCCACAATATAGTTTAAATGTCAAAATAAAATCTTTCGGTCGGAGCGTTGGGCCCCTCGGATAGACGTCTTGGGAAGCTAAGAAATGCCTTTTCGCTGTCCATAGGGTCTAAACAAATGCAAACAGTCAAGCTTTGCCAGACAGGCAACATTGCTGCCAGCGTATTTTCCGAATCGTCACCCAGGCAGTTTTGGGCTGGCGGCGGAGTCAAGGGCTTTCCTTTTTTTTCCTAAAACGTAAAATCAATGAGTACAGGAGCCGTCAAAGCTCCCGTAACTGTGAATATTGATTTCAACGTCGTGCTTAATTTTTAGGCAAAACATCACAATAAATTTCCATCCCCCCCACAACCTATTTCCCTCCTCAGTTTTTGCAATAGATAAAAACTCCATTTAATAAGCGGGTTGCCAGTGTTAGTCGATTAGTTACTTTCTGGCATAAAAATTGTATTTAACCTCATTATGGTTAAAGAGAAAGACGAAAAAATCCTCGAACTCACAACCCTGTACGAGGTAGCGAGGCTCGCGTCGTCTTCGCTGGATCTTAACTCGACACTGGGCTCTATACTTCATGCGCTGTCGGTATCGCTTGAGATGAAGCGGGGTACGCTTACCCTCCTCGACTCATCCACGGGCGTTCTGGAGGTCCGAGCCTCCTACGGCCTCAGCGCAAGCGAAATGAAGCGCGGGAGATACAAGATCGGGGAGGGGGTTACCGGGAAAGTGTTCGAGACGGGCCTCCCGTTCATAGCCCCGGACGTTAAAAAGGAGCCGCTATTTTTAAATAGGACTGGTTCGCGCGGAGATATAAAGAAGGAGAATATATCCTTCATCGGCGTGCCGGTAAAGGTCAGGAACAAAGTTATAGGCGTACTTTCTGTCGACAGGCTCTTTCCGATGAAGGTGGATTATGAGGAAGACGTGAGACTTCTGAATATAGTCGCCTCCATTATCGGACAAGCGGTAATCCTGCACGACATGATAGAGGCCGACAAGAAGAAGCTTGTCCAGGAGAACGTCCAGCTCAAAAGGGAGCTTGGGAAAAAATACAGCCTGCCGAACATCATCGGGACCACCGATACCATGCAGGAGGTTTTTCACTCGGTCGAGGTGGTAAGCAAGAGCCGGTCGACTGTGCTGATAAGAGGAGAAAGCGGCACGGGCAAGGAGCTGATCGCCAAAGCCATCCATTATATAAGCCCGAGGAGCAAGCGGCCGTTTATCAAGTTCAACTGTGCGGCCATTCCGGAAGGGCTTCTCGAATCCGAACTTTTCGGCCATGAGAAAGGGGCGTTCACGGGTGCGATCGCGGCAAAAAAGGGCCGCTTTGAGCTTGCCCAGGGCGGCACGATATTCCTGGACGAGATTGGCGACCTGCCTCTTTCTCTCCAGCCTAAAATGCTTCGCGTCCTGCAGGAGCATGAGTTCGAACGGGTCGGCGGCGAGAATACCATCAAGGTGGATATCAGGGTAATCGCGGCGACAAGCCGGGACCTTGAAAAATCCCTGGAAAAAGGCCTGTTCCGCGAGGATCTATACTACAGGCTGAACGTGGTCCCCATATTCATCCCCCCGCTTAGGGACAGGCGGGAGGACATACCCGAGCTAGTCGATTACTTTGCCAAAAAGTACGGCGCGAGGGCGGAAAGGGACGTGCGCTTTACGGAGGAGGCGGTCATGGCCCTTACGCGCTATCCCTGGCCCGGCAACGTGAGGGAACTCGAAAACGTCATCGAGCGCACCGTAGTAATGACCGACAATAATGTCATAGACGCGTCCAGTCTGAAGCTTTTACCCGTCCAGATAAAGCCCGTTAAATAAATCCAGGGAGCACGAAGCCCTGCCCCAGACGATCCAGGACGTGGAGCTGAAGGCCCTTAAGGAAGCCCTTGCCCGCACGGGCTGGCGTCAGGCGGCCGCGGCAAGGCTTTTGGGAATCACGCCCCGCCAGATCGGATACAAAATGCGCAAGTACGGCATTGCCTCTTCAGACAGCCAATCCGTTATAGAATCACCAAATAACGAATATCGTCAAGCTGGGTTCCTCCGATTGCCGTTTCCTCATCGCGAGCAAAAGCGCGTGTATATGAGTCGCTCGGCGGGCGGAGGGTCATCCCATTTGGCGATACTCGTCTTGCGACTCCACTTGTCCGACATTTTTGTATTAACCCCTACCGATTTGTTCCATATTTAATTTTTCATCGTAGAGCTGGAATTCCAACAAAGCCTTACCCATCAGGCATTCGCGCGATTTTATGCGTCCTGGCACGCATGTTGCTCTATAAGTATGGCATAGGGCGGTTTAAAAAATCCGGAGGTAAACAATGAGGCAGATAGCAATCTACGGAAAAGGCGGGATAGGCAAATCCACGACGACGCAGAACCTTGTTGCGGGGCTGGCGGAAGCCGGCAAGAAGGTGCTATGATCGTGGGCTGCGACCCGAAGGCGGACTCGACAAGGCTCATGCTGCACGCGAAGGCTCAGACGACGGTCATGGACCTGGCCAGAGACCGGGGCGCGAGTGGAGGACTTGAGCTTGACGAGGTATTGATGACCGGGTACAGAGGCGTACGGTGCGTCGAGTCAGGCGGCCCTGAGCCCGGCGTCGGCTGCGCGGGCAGGGGCGTCATAACCGCCATTAATTTCCTCGAGGAAAACGGCGCATATACACCGGACCTCGACTTCGTCTTCTACGACGTCCTGGGCGACGTCGTCTGCGGCGGATTCGCGATGCCGATGCGCGAGAAGAAGGCGCAGGAGATATATATAGTCACCTCGGGCGAGATGATGGCAATGTACGCGGCGAACAATATCAGCAAGGGGATATCTGAAGTACGCGGTCTCCGGCGGGATACGCCTGGGCGGGCTGATATGCAACTCCCGGAAGGTGGACAAGGAGTACGAGCTTATTGCCGCGCTTGCGGAGAAGCTCGGCACGCAGATGATCCATTTCGTGCCCAGGGACAACGTCGTGCAGCGGGCGGAGCTTAAGAGGATGACCGTCATCGAGTACGAGCCTCAGGCGGCGCAGGCCGAAGAGTACAGGACAGCTTGCGAGGAAGATATCGGAGAACAAGAACTTCGTGATCCCGACGCCGATGACGATGGACGAGCTTGAGGAACTGCTCATAACTTACGGGTTCATGGACGCCGAACCGAGCGATCGCATAGGAGGCATTTGAATGAAATCTGTAAAGGATATGCAGGATATTCTCGACGATATACTGAAGGCCTATCCGGAGAAGACCCGCAAGAAAAGGGAAGGCCACCTGGCCGTGAAATGCGCCGAGACCGCCGAAGGTGCGGAAGGTCTGAAGGCCAATCGACATGCAGCACCTGTGCCGTAAAGTCTAACGTGAAATCCATGCCGGGCGTAATGACCGGCAGGGGATGCGCGTACGCCGGCAGCAAGGGCGTCGTCTGGGGACCGGTGCGCGACATGGTTCATCTCTCCCACGGCCCCGTCGGATGCGGGTATTACTCGTGGAGCACAAGGCGTAACCTGGCCCAGGGAAAGCCGGGCGTCGATAACTTCGTGCCGTTCCAGTTCACGTCCGACTTCCAGGAAAAGGACATAGTTTACGGCGGAGCGCAGAAGCTGGAAGATATATGCCGGGAGATAAGGACGCTTTTTCCGGAGGCGAAGGGAATATCCATTCAGTCGGAATGCCCCATCGGCCTGATAGGCGACGACATAGAGGCGTCCGCCAAGAAGATGAAGGAGGAACTGGGCATCGACGTCGTGCCGGTGCGCTGCGAGGGTTTCAGGGGAGTCAGCCAGTCCCTGGGCCACCACATTGCGAACGACAGCATCCGGGACCACGTGCTGGGAAAAGGCAAGCTTAAAGACCCCGGCCCGTATGATGTCGCGATAATCGGCGACTACAACATAGGCGGCGACGCCTGGGCCTCCAGGAAGATACTGGAAGAACTGGGGCTAAGGGTCGTGGCGATGTGGTCCGGCGACGGCCAGCTTGAGACCATGAAGCTCACGCACGCGGTGAAGCTGAACCTCATCCACTGCTACCGCTCCATGAACTATATCGCGCGCCACATGGAGGAGGAGTACGGCATACCCTGGCTTGAATACAACTTCTTCGGGCCCACCCGGATAGAGGCCTCGCTTCGGAGCATTGCTTCGCGCTTTGACGACAGGATAAAGGAAAACGCGGAGAAGATAATCGAAAAATACAAACCGGCGATGGACGCGGTGGTAAACAAGTACCGCCCGAGGCTGGACGGCAGGCGCGTGATGCTGTACGTCGGGGGCTTAAGGCCCAGACACGTGATAGGCGCTTACGAGGACCTGGGCATGAAGATAATCGGGACGGGGTATGAGTTCGGGCACGCGGACGATTACAAACGCACGCTCCCGCAGGTAGGCGAGGGCACGGTAATATACGACGACGTGACCCAGTTCGAGATGGACGAGCTGGTGAAACACATCCAGCCGGACTTGGTCGGCGCCGGGATAAAGGAAAAATATGTCTTCCAGAAGATGGGCGTGCCTTTCAGGCAGATGCACTCGTGGGATTACTCCGGCCCGTACCACGGCTACGACGGTTTCCCCATCTTCGCCCGCGACATGGACATGGCGATAAACTCGCCGACGTGGAATTTGGTAAAGAGCCCGTTTTAAATCGGGACAGTTTAAAAGTTTTTGGGCCGCCTTTTTCCAAAAAGGCGGGACCTTAGGGGGCAATTAATGAAAACAGAAGAATGGATCAATACAGTCGAATACAAGGAGCTTAACTTCGCCAGGAAGGCGCTCGTGGTAAATCCCGCCAAGGCATGCCAGCCCCTGGGCGCTTTCTTCTGCGCGTCGGGATTTGAGGGCACGCTGCCCGTACGAGCACGGCTCCCAGGGATGCGCGGCCTATTTCAGGAACAACCTCTCCCGGCACTACCGTGAGCCGTTTCCCGCGGTATCGGACTCCATGACGGAAGACGCGGCAGTCTTCGGCGGCAGGGCGAACATGCTAGAGGGCCTGAAGAACGCCTACGAGATATACAAGCCGAAGATGATCGCGATGTGCACGTCGTGCATGGCGGAGGTCATCGGCGACGACCTGAAGGCGTTCATATCCAATTCCAGGGACGCGGGCTCGATCCCCAAGGACTTCCCGGTAACGTACGCACACACGCCGAGCTTCATCGGCTCGCACCTGACGGGCTACGACAACATGCTGAACGGTATAATCGAGGGCATGTCCGAGGGCAGGTACAAAGATGGGGAGAGGAACGGAAAACTGAACATCATCCCCGGCTTCGACCCGCATATCGAGAACATCCGCGAAATAAAACGCTACATGGCGTTGATGGGCGTGGACGCCACGGTGCTCGCGGACAACTCGGAGAGCTTCGATTCCCCGCTAACGGGCGAATATGAGATGTACAAAGGAAAGACCACGCTTGACGAGGCCGGCGACTGCGTGAACGCCGCCGCGACGGTATCCATGCAGGCATACGCCTCGGTAAAGACGCTCAAGACGTTAAAGACCGCATACGGCCAGCAAACGGAGGCTTTTAACTATCCGATGGGCATAGCCGCGTTCGACAAGTTCCTGATGAAGGTGTCGGAGATTACGGGGAAGCCGGTGCCGGAGGGCATAAAGTGGGAGCGCGGGATTGCGGTGGACGCCGCGACGGATGCGCACCAGTACTTGCATGGGAAGCGGTTCGCAATCTTCGGGGACCCGGACGTTATGCTCGGCCTTGCGGGCTTTATCATGGAGATGGGCGGCGAGCCGGCGCATATCGTGTGCACGAACGGCACGAAGAAATGGGGCAATGAGATGCAGGCGCTTCTTGCATCCTCGCCGTACGGCGCGTCCGCGAAGGTCTATCCGGGCAAGGACCTCTGGCACATGCGCTCGCTCCTCATGACGGAGCCGGTGGATATGCTGATAGGCGACTCGCACGGCAAATACGCGGCCAGAGACGCGGGCATCCCGTTGGTCAGGATAGGCTTCCCGATAGTGGACAGGGTGAACCTGCACCGCTACGCGACGTTAGGCTACAAGGGCGCGGTCAACCTCATTACCTGGATCGCCAACGCCTTCATCGACGAGGTAGACCGTAACAGCGACGACGCGCATTTCGAACTGTTGAGATAAGACCTGTTACCTTTTTGGGAAAAAGGTAACGCCAAAAACTTTGAAACTTGTTTTAACTCTGGTTTTCTTTTGGTTACTTTTCTTTTTTCCAAAAGAAAAGTAACAAAGGTTCCAATGCCTACACAGGTTGATAAATATTTCGAGCATTCCTGCCGGCCTGATTCGGCGGCGGGGGTATGCAGGGGCAGGGGCGGCGAGTCCTGCGCGTTCGACGGGGCGATGATAGTGCTCCAGTGCATCGCGGACGCCGCGCACCTCGTGCATGGGCCGATCGCCTGCCTCGGAAACTCCTGGGAGTCCCGCGGGACCGTCTCGGACAAGGGAATCCTGCACAAGAGGGCATATACCACGGACTTAACCGAGATGGACATCATCTACGGCGCGGAGGAAAAACTGTTCCGCGCAATCGCCGAGACACGCAAGGATTCCAACGCTTCGTCCATATTCGTTTACTCGACATGCGTGACAGGGCTGATCGGCGAAGACATGGATGCGGTATGCAGGCGGGCTTCGAGCGCGCTTGGCATAAATGTAATACCGGTGCACTCGCCCGGCTTCCTCGGGCCGAAGAACCTGGGGAACAGGATAGCGGGCGACGTCCTCCTGGAGCACGTTATCGGGACGGCGGAGCCTGAAACGACTACGCTTACCGATATAAACCTGATAGGCGAATACAACATCGCGGGCGACCTTTACCTGGTGGAGCCGGTACTTAAGAAGGCGGGTTTCAACGTGCTTTCCCATATGACCGGGAACGCGACCTTCGAGGAAATAACGCGGGCGCACAGGGCGAAACTGAATGTAGTCGTCTGCGGGCGGGCGCTTATAAATGTCGCGAGGGAGATGGAGCGCAGGTACGGTATACCGTACGTCGAGGTATCGTTCTTCGGGAAGGCGGAGTTCTCTAAGGCGCTAAGGGCCATTGCGGCGGCCCTCGAAAAGCAGGGCGCGGAAGTGGTGGACCGCACCGAAGTCCTGATCGAAATAAAGGAGCGAAAACTTGCCGAGAGGCTGAAAAGTTTCGAATCCCTCAGGGGCAAGAAGGCTGTGCTTTATTCCGGGGGCGTGAAGAGCTGGTCGCTCATCTCCGCGCTCATGGATTTAGGCATTACAGTCGCGGCCGTCGGGACGAAGAAGAGCACCGCCGAAGACGAGGAGAAGATGCGGGCGATTATGGGCCCGGACGCGCCGCTTTACGAGAACATGACGCCCGCCAACATACTTAAGCTGATGAGGCAGAGCCATGCGGACATACTTGATTGCGGGCGGACGAAACCTATACCTTGGCATAAAGGAAGGTTTCCCGTTCGTGGACGTGAACCAGGAACGGCACTCCGCGTATGCCGGATACGACGGCCTCGTCAATTTAGCGCGCGACATAACATCCTCGATAGATTTTTATGCGGGCCGGGCGGCGTCGTCGAAGCGTGTCCCATTAATCGAGAAGGCGTCTTACGCGGCATCCGTCAACCCCTTGAAACATTCGCCCTCGATTGGGGCGGCGATGGCATTGCAGGGAGTGGACGGGGCGCTCGCGGTGATGCACGGTGCCCAGGGCTGCAATTTCCTGGGGAAGGTGCTCCTGACGAAACACTTCAGGGAACCCATAGCGATGGCCAGCACGAAGCTCTTTTCGGAAGACGTCGTAATGGGGAGCGAGGAAAGGCTTATCGAGGTGGTGGAGGAAGCGGCCCGGAAAAGCAGCCCGGATTTAATCGGCATAATTACCGCCGGGCTTGCGGAGGTGAAGGGCGAGGACACGAAGATGGCGGTCAATAAGATCGATGCGCCGGGGACCGCGCTCATGCACGTTTCCGCCCCGGATTACAAGGGCGGCCTTCAGGAGGGCTATGCATCCGCGGTGGAGGCGATGGTAACGCTCGCGGAGCCGGGCTATAAGGTAATGGGACGGGTGAATGTGCTGGCGAACGGGTCTTTGACGCCGGCGGATTTTAACTTGATACGGGAAGTTATGGAAAGCTTTGGACTTGAGCCGATAATGCTGCCGGACCTGTCCGCGCTCGATGGGAGCCGGGAAGGTTTTTCCCCGCTGGCAAAGGGCGGCGTCCAGGTTTCAAAGATACGCCAGGCCGGCACCGCTTCTTTCACTATCGCAATCGGGGGGAGCCTGCTTAAGGCGGCAAGGACGCTGCGCAAGACGTGCGGCGTCCCGTATATCATGTTCGATTCCATTACCGGCCTTGCGGCATGCGACCGTTTCTTCAGGAAGCTCTCGGAGATAGCGGGGCGTCCCGCGCACGAGAGATACCTGAGGGAACGCAGGATATTGGTTGACGGGATGAGGGACGCGGCATTTTTTTTCGGCGGGAAGAAAATCGCCCTCGCCCAGGAGTCCGACGCCGCCGTCGGCCTTTCGGCATTAATCGGCGAAATGGGCGGCGATACTGAACTTGCCGTAGTGCCTGTCGAGACGCAGTCCAGCGCGAAGATAAACGCGCGGAAGGTGGTCGTTGGGGATTTCGGCTCGGTCGACGGGGAATTCGACATGCTCATTGCCAATTCGCACGGGGCAATGACCGCAAAGGCCCTGGACGCCTCGCACCTTCAGTGGGGCTTTCCGGTCTTCGAGCGGCTGGGGCATACTACGGCGCTGTCCGCGGGATATAAGGGGACGCTGGACATGGTCAATATGATAGGAAACGCATTGATGGAGGAAAGGGCATGAAGGTCGCATTCGCAACCACTGACGGAATCCGCGTGGACGAACATTTCGGGCGCGCGGCGAAGTTCCTCATATATGAGTTTACGGGGGAGGGTTACAAGAAGATTGAAGAGAGGGTATTTTCGGGCGAGGCAAGAGACGCCGCAGTAGAGAACACCAAAGGCATGGGAGCGGAGCACGACGCGGCGGTCGAGGCGAAGGTGGAGAAGATCTCGGACTGCAAAATAGTGTATATGACAAATATCGGCGGGCCTTCCGCCGCAAGGCTCGGCAGGAAAGGCATCCTGCCCGTGAAGGTGAAGGAAGGGACGGGCATACTGGACTCGGCGGAGGCGCTGATGCAGACGATAAAAAATTCGCCCCCGCCCTGGATGAGAAAGTTACTTTAAAGTCGTTACTTTTCTTTCGGGTGAAGAAAAGTAACACAAAAGAAAGCCGGACAGTTAAAACAGTTTAAAAGTTTTTGGGGGCGACCTTTTTCCAAAAAGGGCGCGACGTTAATCAGGAGGTCTTTAGATGAAGATGATAAGGGCGATAGTCAGGCCGGAGAAGGAAGATGACGTGGTGCTGGCGCTCGAGGGCGCGGGCTTTCCCGCGATGACCAAGGCGCACGTGTTCGGGCGCGGCAAGCAGAAGGGGCTGCAGGTGGGGCCGGTGCATTACGACCTGCTCCCGAAAGTCCTGCTGCTGCTGGTGGTCCATGACGAAGAGGTCCAGAAGGTGATGTCCGTAATAACGGACAACTCGAAGACGGGCTTCATCGGCGACGGCAAGATATTCGTCTCCGAAGTGGAAGACGCCTATACCATCAGGACCGGGGAGGGCTTATGAAAGAGGTAATGGCCATAATCCGTCAGTCCAAGGTAAAGGAGACGCTTTCGGCCCTTGTCGATATAGGCGTAACTTCCGTTACAATACACAGCCTGAACGGGCGGGGCAAACAGGGCGGCAACATAATGGAGTCGGTCGATCCGGAGATGAAGACGGACGTGGAATGCGTCTCGAAGATATATAAGTTCCCGACGCCGTCATCGATGGCCGGGGACTCAAAGCTCACCAAGCCCGTCTTCTGGGTGCCGAAGAGCCTCCTGAACCTGGTGGTATCGGAGGTGCCGGTGGAAAAGGTGGTGGAGACGCTGACCTCGGTCAACCGCACCGGCAGGTGCGGCGACGGAAAGATTTTCATACTGCCTGTGACGGACGCTGTACGCATCCGCACCGGCGAAACAAGCGACGCGGCCATCATATGAGGAGGGCGACATGCTGACCGGCAGGACATGCGGCGGATTAGAGTGGGTGCCGAGTTTCATACTCTCCATAGACGTTTCCAAGTGCATAGGCTGCGGCAGGTGCTACAAGGCATGCGGCAGAAATGTACTGGAACTGATCGAGAAGCCGTTTGAAGGCGACGACGATTTCGGCGACGACATGGGCAACAAGGTCATGTCCATAATGAGCCGGGAAGACTGCATCGGATGCGGTGCGTGCGGCCGGGCGTGCACAAAAAAATGCCACGCGTATGCTCCGGTAAGCGAGTAATGGGAGGAGCGGGATGAATACGGCGGATATACTTGAATGTTCACCCAAGCCGGAATGTGATTATTTCCTGAACCGGGTGGCCAGGGCGCTATGGAGCATCTTATTGCGGGGCGTCGCCGGTGACATCCCTCATCTTGCGTGCGGTTTCAGGGTCGGCGAGTTCAACCGCGTATTCAAGAGGTTTTATCCGGATGTCAGGTATGGGATATTCATCCCGTCCGCCCAAGACCGTAAGACCTTTGAGGAGAGGCGTTTCGAGTTCGACGACCTACTGAAGCTGCTCCTCGACGGTGCCACGCACCCGGACGAGGAAACGGCCTGGATGGCAAGAGGGATGGCGGTAGCATGCCTGGGCAAAAACCACCTCTGGCAGGACATGGGCCTGCCGCACCGGAAGGCGCTCTCAGAGTTGATCAAGTCGTATTTCAGGCCCCTGCACGATAAGAACACGGCCAACATGAAATGGAAGAAGTTCTTCTATAAGCAGATATGCGAACGCGAGGGGTTTTACCTTTGCAAGTCGCCTTCCTGCGACGCCTGCGTCGATTACGCAAAGTGCTTCGGTCCTGAAGAATAGGAAATTTATTCCATCCCCCCACACTGCCCTCCCCTTCCGGCCCGCGTTCGCGCGTAAGTCTTTAGGAGGAGGGCAAATTTAATACAATAATGCAACCCGCGCGACAAAAATGTAGCGACCCGCTCCGGTTATTCCTTAGAGCCTCCCGCTAACTGCCCGCCAACATTGTATCCGGATGTTTGGCACACGTCTTGCTCTATATAAAAGACATGATGACCTTGGAACTATCTCCATTATTTATAACCCTTAAAGTAGCAGGGCTCGCCACGCTGCTCGCGCTTGTCATGGGGACCCTGGCGGCATATGTCCTGGCGAAGCATTCCTTTCCGGGCAAGGAGATGCTCGACACGCTCTTCACTCTCCCGATGGTACTGCCGCCCACGGTGCTCGGATATTACCTGCTGGTATCCTTCGGCAGGAACGGCTTCCCCGGGCGATGGCTGGAGCACGTCTTCGGCGTATCGCTCGTATTCACCTGGCAGGGCGCGGTGTTAGCCGCGGCCGTGGTGTCCCTGCCGCTCGTCCAAAAATCCGCCAGGGCGGCGTTTGAAGGGGTGGACGGTACTCTCCAGGACGCCGCGCGGACTCTTGGAAAGAGTGAGCCTGAAGTATTCCTGCTGGTGACGCTGCCGCTGGCCTGGCGCGTGATACTTTCCGGAGTGATGCTCGCTTTCGCACGCGCGGTGGGCGAATTCGGGGCGACGCTCATGATTGCCGGAAACCTGCCCGGAAGGACGCAGACCCTATCACTTGCGATTTACGATGCGGTGCAGTCCGGCAATGATTCACTCGGCACGGTGCTCGTGCTAACGACCTCTTCGGTGTGCGCAGGCGTCCTGCTCCTGTCGAAAAGGCTTCTAAAGACGGAGGTATGAAAATGAAGAAATCGCTATACGTTCTTTTGGCGGCGCTTATCCTTTCCGCGACACCAGCGATGGCCGCGGACCTGACCGTATCCGCCGCGATTAGCCTGACAGAGTCGTTTAAAGACATAAAAACCGCCTTTGAGAAGGAAAATCCGGGCACGACCGTCACATACAATTTCGGCGCGTCCGGGACGCTCCTGCAGCAGATAAAAAATGGAGCCCCCGTGGACGTCTTCGCGTCGGCGGACGAAGAGACTATGGACAAGGCTGGGAAGGAAGGCCTGATCGCGAAGGGCACGAGGAAGGATTTTACTTCCAACGCGCTTGTGCTTATAGTTCCGGCGGGCCGGGAGATGAAAGTTACCTCCGTTAAAGACCTGGCTTCCCCCGACGTTAAACGCATAGCCGTGGGGAAACCCGAATTCGTCCCTGCCGGCCATTACACGAAGAAGGCGCTTTCGGCGTATGGACTGTGGGATAAACTGTCGCCCAAGTTTATTTATGCGGATAATGTGCGGCAGGTCCTGGACTATGTAGCAAGAGGCGAGGTAGATGCGGGTTTCGTTTATATCACCGATGCGGCCACGGCCGGGGATAAAGTGAAGGTGGTGGGCGAGGTCTCGAAGACCGGACCTATAAGCTATCCGATAGCGGTTGTAAAAAACAGTAAAGACAAGCAGGCAGCCGTCAAGTTTGTAGAATATGTCACCGGCGAAAAAGGGCGGGAGATACTCTCGAAGCACGGGTTCAAAGCTAAATGAAAATCAACGTGGACATAACCCTGGCGCTTAAATCGCGCGGGAGCTGCTTTAAGTTGAATGCGGCCTTCAAGACCGACGACGATTTTCTGGTCATCCAGGGACCGTCCGGCTCCGGCAAGAGCCTGACACTTAAATGCATGGCGGGAATCCTCAGGCCGGACGAAGGGCGGATAGCCGTGGGAGACAAGGTATTCTTCGACCCTAATGAGGGGGTGGATCTCCCGGCCCGGATGCGTGGGGCGGGCTGCCTTTTCCAGGACTACGCCCTGTTCCCGCACATGGACGTAAGGCAGAACGTGGCATTCGGGCTGAAGAGGATTGGCAGAAAGCTTTCAACGGAGGAACAGTCGCGCATCGAGTACCTGCTTGACTTATTTCATATATCGGGAAAAGCCACGATGAGGCCGAGGGATCTCTCCGGAGGGCAGAGGCAGAGGGTCGCGCTGGCGAGGGCGCTCGTAATAAACCCGGACATCCTGCTCCTGGACGAGCCGTTCTCCGCGCTCGACACGCCTCTCCGTAAAGAATTAAGAGAAGAACTGAAGACCATCCAATCCGTGTTTAAGATCCCGGTCGTGCTGGTGACGCATGACCGCGGAGGACGCCGAATTTTTCGGAGGGACGATAGTCAACTACAAGAATGAAATTCCCGCCTTTTTTGAAAAAAAGGCGGCCCAAAAAACTTTAAAAGGTTTACTGCCCAGCTTTTCTTTGGCCGCTTTCTTTTCCCGAAAAGAAAGTGGGGTCTGAGGTTTTATGATTAAAATCTGCGATACCACATTACGCGACGGCGAGCAGGCGGCAGGGGTCGCTTTCTCGATAGAAGAAAAGTGCAATATCGCCCGCATGCTGGACGAGATAGGCGTGCACGAAATCGAGGCCGGTACGCCCGCTATGGGCGGCGAGGAGGCGGATGCGGTGCGGGCAGTGGCCGCGATGGGACTGCGTCCGCGGTATGGTGGCATGGAACCGGGCGGTGCGCTCGGATATCGATGCGTCTATAAGAACAGGCGTCGGGGCCGTGGCTTTATCGCTTCCCGTTTCCGACATCATGATAGACGCACAAGCTCGGGCGGGACCGGGCATGGGTGTTAGCTCAGCTGAAGGAATCCGTTTCATACGCAAAGGACAGGGGTCTATATGTCTGCGCCGGTGCGGAGGATGCCTCAAGGGCTGACATGGCGTTCCTGATCGAATATGCCGGTATCGCGCGGGAGTGCGGGGCGGACAGGCTCCGGTTCGCGGACACCGTCGGCGTGCTGGACCCTTTCACCGTTTTCACTAAGGTAAAGTGGTTTGTCGAAGCGGCGGGGATGCCAGTCGAGTTTCATGCGCACAACGATTTCGGCCTTGCCACGGCGAATGCACTCGCGGCGGCGAAGGCGGGGGCATGTGTCCTCAGTACCACGGTTTTGGGCATCGGCGAACGCGCGGGAAACGCGGCGCTGGAAGAGGTCGCGATGGCTCTGGGGCATGTCGCGGGCGTTGAGACGGGCATTAGGACGGAACAGCTCGGCCGGATCTGCGAGTATGTGGGGCGGGTTTCCGGACGCCGGATACCCGACGGAAAGCCCGTGGTGGGCGGCCGGATTTTCGTGCACGAATCTGGGATACATACTGACGGGATATTGAAAGACCCGAAAACATACGAGCCTTATCGCCCGGAGGAAGTAGGGACGGCGCGGGAGATTGCGCTTGGCAAGCATTCCGGCAAAAGCGCGCTGATTTACAGGCTGTCGAACCTTGGTATCGAGCTCGGCAAGGAGGATGCGGGCCCGCTCCTTGCCAGGGTGAAAGAGATGGGCGCGCTCCATAAAAGGCCCGTTAATGACGGCGAACTGCTCTCGCTTTGCGCAATATGAAAGTCAAAAGAAAGGACGAACATGGAAGCCTGTTGCCGCGATACTGAAATGAAGGGAATACTCAAATACCACCCGTGCTTCTCGCGCGAGGCGCATCACAAATACGGCCGCATACATGTGCCGGTCGCGCCCGCCTGCAACATACAGTGCAGGTACTGCGTGCGCAAGTTCGACTGCGCCAACGAGTCCAGGCCGGGCGTGACGAGCCGGGTGCTCAGGCCGGAAGAAGGGCTGGAGAGGATACGCGCGGCGGTCGGAAGGGATGAGCACGTGTCCGTCGTGGGCATCGCCGGGCCGGGCGACCCGCTTGCCAACGAGGCCACTTTCGAGCTCCTGGAGATGGCGCGAGCGGAGTTCCCGCAACTTATCCTCTGCCTGTCGACAAATGGACTTCTTCTTACGGAGAAGGTGGACGAACTGGCGCGCCTGGGGGTGAAGACCATTACGGTAACAATAAATTCGGTTACTGAAGAGATGGCTGGCAAAATCTATAAATGGGCGCTCCACGGCGGCAAGCTGTACGAAGGCCCGGAGGCGGGGAGGCTTATTCTCAGGAACCAGTGGGAGGGCCTTCGTGCAGCGGTATCGGCAGGTTTCGCGGTGAAGGTGAATACGATACTGATGCCGGGCTTGAACGAGGAGGAGATACCGGCCATCGCGGAAAAGGCCGGGGGCATCGGGGCCGACCTCATAAACATAATGTCGCTCATACCTCAGGGCGATTTCGCGGGGCTTACCAAGCCGTCCATACACGAGATAGCGCGGATGCGGCATGCTTGCCTGCCATACATAAACATCATGAGCCATTGCAGACAGTGCAGAGCTGACGCCTGCGGGACACTGGGACAGGACGGGGACATGGAGACCGAAGCATTGATGGCGAGGATCGGGGAAGAGTACGAAGATGCGGTTTTTTAATATTCTAGCCTCTACTCAGGCAGCATGGGCAAGCGGCGGACTGAACGATTACACGACGGTTACAATGGAATGAGAATAAGGTTATATATACACATGGCGTAGAAAACCTAACTAACTGAAAAGATTTGGTGCCGGCGGCCGGAATCGAACCGGCACAAGGTTGCCCTTACTGGATTTTGAGTCCAGCGCGTCTACCAGTTTCACCACGCCGGCATCTGGGGGTGAATTTGCAATATATTACACATCTTAAGCCCCGTCAACCTCTTTTTGCTTGCGCGCGCCTTCGCCTTTATATATAATCCAGCTACTTAAAACGCAATATTTAAAAAAAATGCTTACCGGCTTCAATACCGATTTCCGGTACAAAGGTACCGTCTATCACGTCCAGACCGAAGATAACGGCCTGAGTAACCCCGTTATCGTCACCCTCCTTTACAGGGGCGGGGCAATCCTCGCGTCCCGGAAGACCAGCTACGCCGACATCTTGAAGTTCAATAAGCTGGAACAGGTCGTCCGGGAGATAATGGAGGAGCAGCACAAGCAGGTGATAAAGGACCTTGTGGCGGGGCAGTTCGCGGCAAAGGAGGAAAATCTCCCGAAACCGGAAATGCCCGCACCCGATTTGAGCGCGGCCCCTGTCGGTGAAGACCAAAGCGGAACACAAGGCGGAGACAGCCGAAGAGGCCAGGGAGAGGCCTTTGGAGGAAAGAGGATTGGACAGCGAGATTCTTGACTACCTGGCGTCCGAGGACGACTGGGACTAAAAAGGGGGATTAAGTTGGTAATGGCTGTTGACATGATAAAGGGCTTGAATCAGACGGCCTGCAGGATAAGGATGGACATCGTGGAAATGCTGAACAAGGCAGGTTCCGGACATACCGGGGGCTCCCTTTCGGCGGCGGATATAGTCACCGCCCTTTATTTCCACAAGCTGCGGCACAACCCGGAAGACCCCGCGTGGCCGGAGCGGGACCGGTTCATCCTCTGCAAGGGGCATGCCGCCCCGGTGCTTTACGCCGCCCTTGCCAGGTCCGGGTATTTCCCCGTGGAGGAGCTTTCCACCCTCAGGCAGCTGGGGAGCCGTTTGCAGGGACATCCGGATTCAAGGAAGCTGCCCGGGGTAGAGATTTCCACCGGCTCGCTGGGCCAGGGCCTTTCGGTATCATGTGGTCTCGCGCTTTCCGGTAAAATGGATTCAAAACCCTGGCGGGTATACGCGCTCCTTGGCGACGGGGAACTCCAGGAAGGCCAGGTATGGGAAGCGTCTATGACGGCCGCCCATTACGGTCTGGATAACCTGACCGCTATCATCGACAACAACGGCCTCCAGATAGACGGCGCGTGTTCGGAGGTGATGTGCGTGGACCCCATCGCGGACAAATTCGCCGCCTTCGGCTGGGACACGATAAGCATCGACGGGCATGACATGGGGGAGATAATAGACGCGCTGGACCGCGCGGAGCACCACAAGGGCAGGCCGACGGCTATAGTGGCGCGGACGATAAAGGGCAAGGGGTGTTCTTTATTCGAGGGGAAGGTGGAGTACCACGGGACGCCGCCGTCCAACGATGAACTTACGATAGCGCTGAAGGAAATAGGGGGGCGGGAATGAGCAAGGTCGCGACGAGGGAGGCATACGGCAAGGCGCTCCTGGAACTGGGCAGGAAAAACGAGACGGTCGTCGCACTGGACGCGGACCTGTCGGGCTCCACTAAAACCAAGGTTTTCGGCAAAGAGTTTCCGGAGAGGTTTTTCAATATCGGCATAGCGGAGCAGAACCTCATGGGCGTCGCGGCAGGGTTCTCGCTTGGCGGGAAGCTCCCGTTTGCCAGCACCTTCGCGGTATTCGCCACCGGCCGCGCATGGGAGCAGATACGCCAGTCGATATGCTACCCCGGGCTGAACGTAAAGATTGTCGCGTCACACGCCGGGATTACCGTCGGCGAGGACGGCGGCTCGCACCAGTCGGTAGAGGACATATCGCTTATGCGCTCAATACCCGGCATGACGGTCATAGTCCCCGCGGACGGCACAGAGACGGCTAAGGTAATAATGGCGATGGAAGAATATACCGGCCCGACATACATCAGGGTAGGCCGCGCCAAGACGGAAGTCATCTACGACGACTCTTATGAGTTCAAGGTAGGGAAGGCCGACGTCCTGAAAAAGGGCGCGGACGCGACTATCATCGCCTGCGGGATAATGGTGCCGGAGGCGCTGAAGGCCGCAGAAGAGCTTTTGGCGGAAGGCGTTTCGGCGGGCGTGATAAATATGTCCACGATAAAGCCTATTGATTTGAACGCCGTCGTGGAGGCCGCGAAGGACTCCGGCGCGATAGTCACCGCCGAGGAGCATTCCATAATCGGGGGCCTGGGCAGCGCGGTCGCGGAGGTCCTGTCCGAAGTCTGTCCCGTGCCGCTCAGGAGAGTTGGGATAAAAGACGTATTCGGCACCTCCGGCCAGCCGGACGAACTGATGGAGCATTACGGCCTGACGGCGGAGGCGATAAAGGCCGCGGTCAAGGAGGCGGTCGCGAAGAAACTCACACAACCCGCTGAAATGATCCAGTTCTACCACGTCACCAAGTCCTACGACGGACGCCGGCCCGCCGTAAACGATATCTCCTTCCGGCTGCAAAAGGGAGAGATGGTTTATCTGACCGGCCCGTCCGGCGCGGGGAAGAGCACGATCATCAAGCTCATCCTCTGCGCGGAAGAGCCGGACGACGGGCAGATACTGGTAGCGGGCAGGAACGTCGCGAGGCTTAAGCAGAGGGATATACCGGGCTTAAGGCGGAGCATCGGGGTCGTATTTCAGGACTTCAAGTTAATCGAGCGCAAGACTGTATACGAGAACGTCGCGCTCTCCCTGCGGGTGGCCGGCGCAAGGGAAGAGAAAATAAAGGACAGGACGGAGACGGTGCTTAAGGCGCTTGACCTCCACAGAAAGAAGGACAACTACCCGCTCCAGCTATCCGGCGGGGAACAGCAAAGGGCGGCGCTCGCCCGCGCGCTGGTCAAGGAGCCGGTGATACTCCTGGCGGACGAGCCTACCGGGAACCTCGATTTCGAGACGACGCAGAACATAATGTCCGTCATCAAAGACATCAACGCCCAGGGGACCACGATAATCCTCGCGACCCACAACCGCGACCTTGTGGAGATGGTGCCGCGCCGGGTACTGCATATCGAGCGGGGAGTGATGAAGGAGTAGTTAAACCGGCGGCGTCGGCGTCGGTTTTACGTCCTGCAGGAATTTCTTCATTATGGAATTGAACGTCGGTTGTCCCTTCTCCCGAATCGCATACCTCACCCTGATTATCGGTTTTTCCGTTTTTATAAGCCTTGATAAATCCGCGGGTGTCGCCGAGACGACTATATCGCACGGCATGGCGTTTATCGTCGCTTCCAGGTCGCTGAGCTGTTGAAGGCTGTATCCCATCGACGGCAGTACATATTTTAAATGCGGGTACTTCAAAAAGACGTCCCGAAGGCTTCCCTTTGCCGAGTTACGTGGCTTTACTATAACGGCCCCGGCCTCCTTTGCCGCAATGTAACCCGCGCCATATGCCATCCCGCCATGGGTTACTGTCGGCCCGTCCTCCACGACGAGCACTTTCTTCCTTTTAAACTTTCCGCCCCGCCCTCGACCGTAATCGGAGATTCGGCGGTAATTATTACCGCGCCGGGGTTTTCGAGCTTTACCGCATCACGCACACGGTTTACCCCTGCCCGTTCTTTTGTTCCCGCTTTGTTTATAACGACTATGTCCGCCCGCCTTAGGTTTATCTCTCCGGGGTAGTATCCCAGGGCCTGGTCCGGCCGCAGCGCGTCCGCGACGACAATTTCAAGGTCCGGCAGGATGAACGGGAAGTCGTTGTTCCCGCCGTCCCAGATTATAACGTCCGCCTCCTTTTCCGCCATCGACAGTATATCCTCGTAGTCCACGCCCGCGAACACGATTACGCCCTGCCCGACCAGCGGTTCGTACTCCTCCCTTTCCTCGACCGTGCATTTCTGGAGGTCCAGGTCCTCCATGCCGGAAAACCGCTGAGCCCTCTGCCGTTCGAAATCGCCGTATATCATCGGATGGCGTATCACGGCCGGTTTCTGTCCTAAGCATTTTAATATCCCCGCGAGCTTTAAGGTGAGGGGGCTCTTGCCACTTCCCGTGCGCACCGCGCATACGGATATAACGGGGAGCGATGATTTCAGCATCGTGCTGTGAGGCCCCAGCAGCATGAAATCGGGGCCCATCGCCATGACTTCCGAAGCCTTGCCCATTACGTATTGTGCCGATACGTCGCTGTAAGAGAAGACCACCGTGTCCGGAAGGAGTGTGTGCAGAAGCTCCGGGAGCCGTTCCTCCGCGAATATGGGGATGCCTTCCGGATAGAGCGGGCCGGCGAGCGACGGGGGATACGTCCTCCTGGATATGAACGGGATTTGAGCGGCTGTAAAAGCGACTACTGTATATTCCGTATTCTTCCGGAAAAAAATATTGAAGTTATGAAAATCGCGGCCTCCCGCGCCCATGATTATAACGCGGCGCGGCCTTTTTGCGGTCATAGCGAAAGCGCGGCCTCCTCGAATATATGAAGCGCCTCGTCCATCTCGTCGGGAGAGGTTATTAGCGGGGGTGCAAGCCTTATGACATTTTTATGGGTCCCCGCTTCCAGGACGATGAGGCCCTTTTTAATGCATTCCTCCTTTATCTTTTTCACGGCGTTTCCGTCCGGCTCCCCCTTGCGCATGAACTCTATCCCGATCATGTACCCAAGCCCGCGCACGTCGCCGATTGAGTCTACCTTCTCCTGCAATGCAAAGAGGCGGCTGTAAACCCCGCGCGGAGAGCTTCTCCGCCTTCTCCAGGATATGTTCTTCCTTTATGGCGTCGATAGTCGCACAGGCCGCGGCGCATGCAATGGGGTTGCCTCCGAAGGTCGTGCCGTGGGCGCCGATCTCCCAGTCGTCCATCAAATCCGCCCGCGAGATTATTGCGGAGAGAGGCAGTCCGGAGGCGATGCCCTTGGCGACTGTAATGATGTCCGGGACGACGTTATAGTGCTCCAGCGCAAACCACTTGCAGGTGCGCCCCATCCCGCTCTGGACTTCGTCGAATATCAGTAGTATCCCGTGACGGTCGCATATCTTGCGCAGCGCCCGCAGGAACCCTTCCGGCGCGGGGACGTACCCGCCTTCGCCCAATACCGGCTCTATGATAAAGGCCGCAACGTCTTCGGGCGAGACGACCTGCGCGAACAACCGCTCAATCTCTCCGATGCAGCTTAATTCGCACGTCTCTTCTTTCTCGCCGCAGGGACGGCGGAAGCAGTAAGGGTAGTCAACCTGATACACGGACGGCAGGAGCGGTTCATAACGGCTGCGATAACGAGAGGACGAGGACGTTAAGCTGAGAGCGCCCATCGTCCTGCCATGGAACGCCCCGTTGAACGAGATTAAAACCTTCCTGCCCGTCTTGTAACGCGCGAGCTTTATTGCGCCCTCGACGGCCTCGGACCCGGAGTTGGAGAAGAAGAACCTGTCCATACCCGGCGGGGTTATTCCCGATAACCTTTCAGTTAATGCCGCCAGCGAGTCGTAATAAAATATCGAACCCGAATGGAAAAATTTTTCGGCCTGGGCCTTTACCGCCTCGACGACTTTAGGATGGCTGTAGCCGATATTCATTACCGCGTGGCCGGAAGTGAAATCGATAAACTTTCCGCCGTCTTTGGCGTACAGGTAAATCCCTTCCGCGCGCTCCACGGTGATATCCGTGGTAAATCCCCATGCCCGCGTCAGGTGCGTCTTTAAGTATTCCTTTGCGTCCATTACTCTATCTGCGCTTTCTGAAGTTTTCCGCTGAAGTCGCGGTAGATGGTCTTCCATCTGGTAAACAAGTCCAGCGCGCCGCCCCTGCCGCCGGCTTCCTTGCTCCCGAAACCGCTCTTCTTCTCGCCGCCGAACGGCAGCTGGACCTCCGCCCCTATCGTGCTGGCGTTAACGTAGACTATCCCCGTTTCCAACTCCCTTTCCGCAAGGGCCGAGTAGCGGATATTGTTCGTATAAATCGACGCCACCAGGCCGTACTGCACCCCGTTAGCGGCCTCTATAGCTTCGTCAAAATTTTTCACCTTTATAAGCGAGACCACCGGCCCGAAAATCTCCTCCTGGGACGTCTTCATCTTCGGGTCCGCTTCGGCCAGTATCGTCGGCTCGAAGAAATAGCCGTACCCAAGGTCGCCGTGGGTAAGATGCTGTCCGCCGAAGGCGATATTCACCCCCTCCTGCCTGCCTGTCTGGACGTAGTGCTGGACCTTTGTAAGCTGTTCGTCCGATACGAGCGGCCCCACGTCCGTCCCCGGGAAAAGACCGTTCCCGATTTTCAGGGCCTTTGCCGCGGCTATGAACTTTTCCTTGAACGCGCCGTAAACGTCCTTGTGGATAATAACCCTCGACGCGGCGGTGCACCGCTGGCCGGTGGTGCCGAACCCGCCCCAGATCGCCCCTTCTACCGCTAAATCAAGGTCCGCGTCCTCCATTACGATTATGGCGTTCTTGCCGCCCATCTCGCAGGCTATAGCGTGCCCGGGCCTCGCGCATTTGGAAATCAACGATTCCCCGACCGCAGAGGAGCCGGTGAAAGACAGGCCGGAAGCAAGGGGGTGGGTGGCCAGGTATTCCCCTATATCGCCTCCCGCGCCGTGGATTAAATTCAGGACGCCCTTCGGAAGCCCCGCGGCCTCCAGCTTGCGGACGAGTTCCGTGGCACATACCGGCGTGAACTTGCTGGGTTTGAAAACGACGGTATTCCCCGCGATTAACGCCGAAAACAGCTTCCATGCCGGGATGGCTATCGGGAAGTTCCAGGGAGTGATAATTGAAAATATTCCCACCGGCTCGCGCACGGTTTTGATGTCTTTATCCTTAAGCTCGGAGGGTACGGTCTCACCTGACAGCCTCCTGCCCTCGCCCGCCATGTAATATCCGATATCTATCGCTTCCTGTACGTCGCCAAGGCCCTCAGCTATTACCTTGCCCATCTCCCGCGTAACCAGTTCGCCAAGCCGCGCCTTGTCCTGCCTGAGGCCTTCCGCCGCCCGGAAAAGTATCTCACCCCGCTTCGCGGCGGGCATGAGCCGCCAACTTCGGAAGGCCCGCGCCGCCGCATCGAACGCCTTATCCACATCCGAAGTCCCGCTCTTCGTCACCGCGCCAACCGTATCGCGCCGGTCGGCTGGGTTCGTGCTGTCGAAGCTTTCGCCGGTTGACGATTCTATCCACTCGCCGTCTATGAAGTTCTTTATAATTTCCACGGTTATGGTCTCCTGTGCATACTTAAAATATAACAAATAGATTATACTTTCGCAGAGAAAACTTTTTTGTTATAGTATTTTCTATTATGAAAATTACCATCTTGGGTTGCGGCACGTCTTTCGGCGTGCCAATGATTGCCTGCAAATGCCCCGTATGCCAGTCCTCCGACCCCAGGAACAAGAGGCTGCGCTCGTCCATATTAGTATCCTGGGACGATAAAAACATCCTGGTGGATACGGCCACCGACCTCCGGGCGCAGGCGATCGCCAACGGGGTCGAGCATATCGACGCCGTCGTTTATACCCATCCGCACGCGGAACACATAAACGGAATCGACGAGCTCAGGCGGTTCAACTGGCTCCAGGGCGCATCCATCCCGTGCTATGGAAGCCCGGAAACCCTGAAGGTGCTTCGGGATAATTTCAAATACATATTCGTCTTGCAGGGGAAGCCCGGCTGGCAGCCGAACCTGACGACGAACGAGATCGACGAGCCTTTCGACCTTTTCGGGATGAAGGTAATTCCCGTCGAGGTGATGCATGGGGACCTGCCGATATTCGGATACCGTTTCGGCGATTTCGCATACATCACGGATTTCAGCGAAATACCGGAGGAGTCCATGGACCTCCTGAAGGGCCTTGAAGTTATGGTGCTTGAGGCCCTCCGGACGGAACCTCATCCGGCGCACGTGACGATATCAGCAGGCGATGCAGTACGTGGAGGTATTGAAGCCTAAGAGGGCGATATTCACGCACATGGCGCATGGGTTCGATTACGAGACCGTGATGAAGGAAATGCCTTCCGGCGTCGAACTGGCATATGACGGCATGGTGATAGAGATACAGGAGAAACAATAAATGGGCATGGACCGGGAAAAACTTCGGGCGATGGCGTCCGGATTTCAGTCCGCAAAGATACTTCTGGCGGCGAACGAGCTGGGGATATTTAAATTGCTTGCCGGGAAGGGTCTGAACGCGGATGAGATATCGAGCGCCTTAAGCCTGGACCAGGAAGCGGCACAGATGCTCCTCGGGGCGCTGGTGGGCTTGAAGCTCCTTGAGCGTAAAAGAGGGAAACTCTACAATACCCCGGAGGTAAGCGAGTATCTGGGCAAAGACTCGGATGAGAGCCTGTCCTGCATATTCAGCCATATGAACCACCTCTACGAGTCATGGGGGAACCTTGACAAGGTGGTTAAAAAAGGCAGGCCGAAGAGAAAGGCGCCTTCAAAACTCCTGTCGGACAAAAAGGCGAACAGGGACTTTATCTGCGGTATGTTCGAGGTAGGCCGCCCCACGGCTCAAATGTTCGTGGAAGAGATGGACCTGGCCGGCGTCAGGAAATTTGCAGACATCGGCGGAGGGCCGGGCGTGTATCCTATCACGATAGGCAGGAAGCATCCGGACATGAGCTTCGTCCTCGCGGACTATCCCAATACTGTCAAAGTGGCGCGCGAGTACGTGAAGAAATACGGGATGAGCAGGAGGGTGAAACTTGCCGAGTGCGCCTTCTTTGACGTGGACGAACTCGGGATAGGCGGCGATTTCGATATGGCCCTTCTTTCCCAGGTCCTTCACGCGGCGCCGGACGAGAAGGCGAAGGGGCTTCTTAAAAAAGTCTTCCGCATCCTGCGTCCCGGCGGGAGGGTAGTCATAAACGAAAATGCCCTGAACGACGACAGGTTCTCGCCTCCGCCGCCGTTAGTTTTCGCTATTAACATGCTCGTCCAGAACGCCGGACGCACGTTTACAATAAGCGAGCTTAAAAACTGGCTGAAGGAATCGGGATTCAGGAAGATTAATGCCAGAAGACTCCATGACCGCTCGGTGCTGGTGGAGGGGACCAAACCCTAAGGGACCGTATAATAGACGATATTCGAGCTCATCGACTTACGTCTCCAAAATGGGCCGATACTGCAAATGCGGTATGGTTGCCCGGCCTGTCCCGGAGCTTTAGAACGGCCGTCCCGGGGTTTGCCGACGTTGGTCCCCCCGTGAGACGGTAGCAGATTTTTTTGCCGTCCCTGTAGAAAAATACCTTCTTCCGAACTGCGCCGATCCTTCCGCGAAAACCATCGCCTGCATGACCGAAAAATTTCCCTGGCGCGTTACCGATAGCTGAATTTTGTCGCCTTCCGCCGCGCCGATTGTCCTTGCGGCATTTATGCGGCCTCCCGTTATAAGGGGGAGTTTAAGGAAGTCCGCGTTATCCAGGATGAGTGACTTTATCTGCGCGGCGGTGAGCGATTTATTTACGGACGCGGTGAGCGCGGCAAGACCTGAGACATGCGGGGCGGCCATGGACGTCCCCGATTCGACCATATACGAAGTCCCATTTCCGGAAAGTGATGCCGGCCAGGTGCTAAGGATGTTTACTCCCGGCGCCGCGACATGCACGGAATTTTTTCCATAGTCGGAAAAGTAGGCAAGTTTGTCGTCCATATCGGTAGCGGCGACGGAAATGACGCCGGATATATTAGTGAATGATGCCGGGTACATTGGTTGCGTGTCGTTATCGCTTCCGTTATTGCCCGCCGCGGCGACAAACAATATGCCGTTATCGGAAGCCTCCTGTATAGCCGCCTGGAGGATCGGGTCAATGCCCACCGGCAGGGCCGCCCCAGCTCGCGTTGATAACCCGGACGTCCACCCCGGCCTTCTTCTCGTTTACCGCGTAGTTTATACATGTCACGGCGTCTTCGGTATTGCCTGTGGCGCCGAAGTCGGGTCGGGGCTGAGGAACTTGAGGGCCATGATGGAGACATGCCAGTTTATGCCGCAAATGCCCATGGCATTGTCCCCCATCGCGCCTATGATGCCCGACACATGGCTGCCATGGCCGACATCGTCCAACGGGTCTCCAGTACCGGTAATTGCGTTAATGCCGTGGATATCGCCTGAGTATCCCTGGTTGCCGGGCGAAGGGTTTGTCCAGACGTTGCCGCCAGGTCCGGATGAGTATAATCTATCCCTGTGTCTATCACCGCCACGACGATATCCTTGGACCCGGTCGCCCTGTTCCATGCGAAGGGCATCTTGATATCGGCGCCGCGCTTCCCGTGACTCATGGACATTGACCTTCTGTCCGGTATCCAGCAGGCCCCACTGGAGCTTAAATAGCGGGTCGTCCGGCTTTTCCAGCGCATGATATATGTAATTGGGCTGGGCCAACTCCACGTCCGGGGACATCAAGGCGTCTGTTACTTTGCTTTCCACCGTCTCGCCCGGCGCGAGCTTCAACTTATAAACCCGGTCCTCAACCCCGGCCGGATAGCATCCTGCGCGCCCTTTCCACGGCGAGAGCGGAAATTATCCCTGAGCCGGTTGTGGGGGCATTTTTTTTCAGCTTTACCAATATCTCGTCTTTTTTAAAGAAGTCTCCGGCTGCAAAGGCGGCCGAGGCAGCGCCGGGTAGTCCCGCGGCAAGCACGAGGGACACGGCAAGGATAAAAAGGAAGCCCCGCGAGGTTCGCATTTTATCTTCCTCTTTTATTAGATGGATTCAGGCCGGACTGCTCGAATGGATCGTGTTCTCGAATGGATTTAATGAAAGTATATCAGAAAAGCGATAAACGGTCTCTTCCTTGACAAGAAGCGCCCATTTGTATTAATTTAAATCTGATTTTAAATCTAAATAAGGAGTTCGCTTGGATATCCCGCTTTCGGAGAAAGACAAGAAATACCTCTGGCACCCATTTACCCAGATGAGGGATTGGGAGGCCGAGGAGCCGCTCATAATCGAGAAAGGCAGGGGGAACTATCTCTACGACATTGAAGGGAAACGCTATTTTGACGGCGTCTCCTCGCTCTGGGTGAATGTCCACGGGCATAGAAGGAAAGAGATAGACGACGCAATCATAAGGCAGGTGAAAACCATCTCCCATTCCACGTTCCTGGGGCTATCCCATCCGCCGGGGATCGAGCTGGCCGAGAGGCTGGTCAATATAGCGCCGGAGGGGCTTAAGCGGGTATTTTATTCCGACAACGGCTCCACGGCCGTCGAAATAGGCCTTAAAATGGCCTTCCAGTACTGGAAGCATAAAGGCGAGGACAGGCCGCTTTTCCTCTGCCTGAAGGAGGCCTACCACGGCGATACCATCGGTTCGGTCAGCGTCGGAGGGATGGAGCTGTTCCACGAGATTTTTAAACCACTTCTCTTTCAAACCGTCAAGGCGGCGACCCCGTTCTGCTACCGGTGCGGGCTCGGGTTAGAGAGAAGTTCCTGCGGCATGGCCTGCGCGGACGAGTTGGAGAGGCTGATGCGGGAAAATGAGGGCAAAATCTCGGCGCTGGTGTTGGAGCCGCTGGTGCAGGGCGCGGCGGGGATAATCGTCCACCCGGCGGGCTATCTTACGAGGGCGCGGGAGCTTTGCGATAAGTATAATATCCTGCTCGTCCTGGACGAGGTCGCTACCGGCTTCGGCAGGACGGGCCGATTATTCGCTTGTCAGCACGAGGGGGTCTCTCCGGATATTCTCTGTCTCGCCAAGGGCATCACCGGCGGCTATCTGCCGCTCGCGGCGACGATGACGGCCGAGAAGATATATGAAGCTTTCCTGGGGGACTATGCCCAGCTTAAAACCTTTTTCCACGGTCACAGCTATACCGCGAACCCCCTTGCCTGCGCCGCCGCGCTTGCGAATCTGGACGTGTTCGAGAAGGATGAGACGCTTCAACTCATGCCGGAAAAAGAGGCCGCGCTTTCCGCCGGGCTGGAAAACATTAAAAAGCTTCCTCACGTGGGGGACGTGCGCCGGAAGGGGCTCATGGTCGGTATAGAGCTTGTGAAGGACAAGGACACGAAGGAGCCGTATCCTTTGCCGGAGAAAATAGGGATCCGGGTTATAACCGAGGCAAGGCGGCTGGGGCTTATAATCCGCCCGCTTGGAAACGTCATAGTGCTGATGCCGCCGCTCTCGTCCACGCCGCCGAGAAACTGACGAGAAGAGTGGTTGATTAACGATCACTGAAAAACCGCCTGCGATAATGTAAGGCCGGGTGTGGCGGTGGCAGGCATGGTGGAAGGTTTGGCGACAATAATAAATATTTGGTGAATTAATAGATGCAGGATATGCCGGAACATGGGAGAACTGACGGAAGTAATATCTCCTCTCGAAATAACGGAGGCGGTCAGGCGGCTCGGGACGGAAATAAACCGCGACTACGCGGGGGGAGAGGTTCTGGCCGTCTGCGTCCTGAACGGCTCGTTTATCTTTTTTTCCGATTTAATCCGGGAGCTTACGGTGCCGGTAGAGGTGGATTTCCTGAAAGTAAAGAGTTACGGCTCCGGGACGGAGAGCTCCGGAGAGTTGGAGGTAGATTGCTGGCTGAAGGCGGACGTGAAGGGAAGGGACGTCCTGGTAGTGGAGGATATCGTTGACACGGGGCTGACCTTGAGCGTTATCATTCAGAGACTGAAGGCGGGGAATCCAAAAACATTAAAGGTCTGCGCCCTCCTGGACAAGCGGGCCAGGAGGAAGGCGGCGGTTAATCCGGACTATACCGGTTTCCTGGTGGAGGACCAGTTCCTCGTAGGGTACGGCCTTGACCTGGACGGCCGCCACCGGAACCTCCGGGGAGTTTGCAAAGTGCGCCCTCCTAGGGCAGGAATTGCCGTAAAACTCAATAACTTATTTACTTCTTGAGGAGCGGGTGATATAATTTTGGAAGGGAAAAGTGATTAAGGAGGTAATATACGATATGGGTCATAAAAAGCTTGTAACGTGGTTAGGGGTAATCATGCTCCTTACGCTTGGAGTCGCTTCCGGACTTATAATATCGTCGCGTCTCGATATAATGAATATCAGCAGGGCGCAAAAAGACAAGCCTTTCAAAGTATCTCCCGCGCTTACCCAGATCTCGGACGCCCTTGCGGACGTGGCGTCGCAGGTTACGCCCACTGTAGTAAATATTTCCACAACCAAGACGGTAAAGCCGGACGACCAGTTAAATCCGTACTTCGATGACCCCTTCCTGCGCAAGTTCTTCGGAGTGCCGGAACATCCCAGAGGGAGTTCAAGGAGAGGAGCTTAGGCTCCGGCGTAATAGTCTCTTCCGATGGCTATATAATCACGAATAACCATGTAATCGAGGGAGCCAGCGAGATAAAGGTCGTCCTGCCGAACAAGCGGGAATTCAAGGGAAAGCTGATAGGCGCCGATTCCAGGAGCGACGTGGCGGTGATAAAGATCGACGACAAGGACCTCCCGGCGATAACCTGGGGCGATTCCGATAAACTCCGGCCTGGCGAGATGGTCATGGCGGTCGGGTCTCCCTTCGGGCTTACCCAGTCGGTAACGATGGGGATAATCTCCGCGGTAGGCCGCGCCAACATCGGCATTGAGGATTACGAAGACTTTATCCAGACGGACGCCGCGATAAACCCCGGCAACTCCGGCGGCGCGCTCGTCAACATGCGCGGTGAACTGGTTGGCATCAATACCGCCATATTTTCGCGCACGGGAGGCTATCAGGGGATAGGTTTCGCGGTGCCGTCGAGGATGGCCAAGCAGGTTATGGAAAGCCTGATCCGCACCGGTAAAGTGGTCAGGGGCTGGCTTGGAGTATCGGTGCAGGACGTAACCCCTGCATTATCCAAGCAATTCGGCGTCCCGGTGGGCGAAGGGGCGCTGGTGGGCGAGGTCGTGAAGGGGAGCCCCGCCGAGAAGGCCGGTTTCAAGCAGGGCGACGTAATAATAGAGTTTAATGGCAAAAAAGTTGAGGATTCCGGGCACTTAAGGAACCTGGCCGCCTCTACCGTGGTCGGCAGCAGGATAAAGGTGGAAGTAATAAGGAATCAGAAGAAGGAGAGCCTTACCGTGACCGTGGGAGAGTTGCCCAAGGAAGCTGCGGCGGGGCAGACCGAGAAGACGGCTACTGACGACGGCGCTTTCGGGCGTGACTGTCCAGGACCTCACTCCGGACCTTGTCGACAGGCTGGGACTGGACCCGAGCACCACGGGAGTGGTGGTAGACATGGTGGACCCGGGGAGCGTGGCGGACGAGTCCGGTCTTCAGAGGGGCGACGTGATAACCGAGATTAACAGGAAGCCCGTCAGGAACGTGAAGGAGTATAATGCCGAGGTTAATAAGCTTCAAAAGGGCGCCGCGGTACTCCTTCTTATAAACAGGAAGGGTTCGGCGCTCTGGCTGCCTGTGAGCCCGGGAGAAGAATAAAAATTTATCTGTTCTCTGGAGGATATTTTTTATCATGTTTAATGTAATCAGAATAGGTTTTCTCATTGTCTCCGCGATAATGGGACAACTGATATTTTCGCAGATGACTAACCTGGGGGGGAATACGGCGCTCGGCGCGGGGATAGGCCTGGCCGTCGGCATGGCGGCAATTGTCCTTGAACTCGCCGTCAGGAAGGCCCCGGTCCGGGCATTGACTGGCGCTATAATCGGCCTCGCCCTGGGCATCATATTCGCGGCGCTTGTATGCGTGCCTATAAAGAATCTGCCGATCTCGCCCGAAGTCGGGGGGATAACCAGGTTCTTCATATACGCCGTGCTGGGCTACTTCGGCCTGGTGTTCGGCGCCAGGAAGGGTATAGAATTTGATTTCAAGAGGACCATCAGCGTGTTCAAGGAATCGCAGGAGGCTGGTAATATCAAGATCCTGGACACCAGCGTCATAATCGACGGAAGGATAGCGGACATCTGCGAGACCGGCTTCCTTGAAGGCGTTTTTATGATACCCCAGTTCATCCTCCACGAGCTCCAGCACATAGCCGACTCATCCGATCCCTTGAAAAGGGCCAGGGGCAGGAGAGGGCTGGACATCCTGCACCGCGTTCAGAAAACAGCGGGTCTGGACGTGCGGGTGGTGGAGGACGATTTCCCGAAGATACGGGAGGTGGACGCAAAGCTGGTGGCGCTTGCCAAGGTTAAAAACGCCAAGGTCATCACCAACGATTTTAACCTTAACAAAGTCGCGGAGTTGCAGGGCGTAACCGTACTGAACATCAATGAGCTGTCTAACGCGGTCAAGCCCGTGGTCCTCCCCGGCGAACTTATGAGGGTGTTCGTCCTCAAGGAGGGCAAGGAGTTCGGTCAGGGCGTCGGTTACCTGGACGACGGCACGATGATCGTAGTGGAAAACGGCAGGAAGCACATCGGGAAGACCGTGGACGTGGCGGTCACCTCCGTCCTGCAGACTACCGCAGGCCGAATGATATTCACGAAGCTCAAAGAGGATTCCGAAAAAGAGGAGTATCAGGTTGCCAGCGCGAGCTGATTCGTCGAAGCCGCCAGAATCGAAGATAACGAAGGTTACGGTGCTTGTTCCGGCGGCGGGTTCGGGGAGCCGGATGGGTGGCCGTGTCAAAAAGCAGTTCCTGCTGCTGGACGGGATGCCTGTTCTCGCGCATACGCTGAAGCGTTTCGACGAGATGCCGGAGGTGTTTGAGATAATCCCCATCGTCCCCGAAGCGGAGTTGGAAGACTGTCTTCTGAAGTGCGTGGAGAGCCAGGGACTGAAAAAAGTAAGGCGGGTAGTCCCCGGCGGAGAGATGCGGCAGGACTCGGTCTATAACGGACTGAAGGCCATCGAGCCCCCCTGCGGCTGCGTAATGGTTCACGACGGCGTCCGCCCGTTCGTGACACGCGAGCTGATATCAGCCCTTTTATCGGCCCTTGAAGGCTGCGACGGAGCAGTCCTGGGCGTCCCCTCCAAGGATACCTTAAAGGAGGTCGGCCCCGACAACCTCGTCCGGAAGACTCTGGACAGGAGGCTGTGCTGGCTGGTTCAGACCCCCCAGGTGTTCTCGTACCGGGTGCTCGCGGACGTTTTCCGGAAGGCGTACGCGGAAGGATATTACGGGACCGACGAAGCCTCACTGGTGGAGAGGTACGGCGGCTCCGTGAAGGTTGTGGCAGGCTCTTACGCCAACATCAAGATAACTACTCCCGAGGACATGGTCCTGGCAGAGGCCCTTCTTATGAAGGAGGCGGGGGAGAAGGTGAAGGCTGGGAAGGCGGCCTGCAGGACATGAGGGTCGGGAACGGGTACGATGTCCATAAGCTAGCCGAAGGCAGGAAGCTGATATTAGGGGGCGTTGATATCCCCTACGGCAAAGGTCTTCTGGGCCATTCCGATGCGGACGTCCTGATTCATGCGGTAATGGACGCGCTTCTGGGGGCCGCGGGCCTGCCCGATATCGGAACCCACTTCCCGGATACCGACCCCGCTTACAAAGGGATTTCGAGCAGAGAACTGCTGAGGGCAACGGCAAAAATGCTCGAGGAAAAAAATTTTAAAGTCAACAACATTGATTCCATAATCGTCGCGCAGGCTCCGAAGCTGGCCCCGCATATACCCGCCATGAGGGTAAACCTGGCTTTCGACCTGCAAATAACCGGCGACAGGGTGAATATAAAGGCCACCACCACCGAGGGCCTTGGACCGGAAGGCAGGGGCGAAGGCATCGCCTCCTATGCGGTCTGCACCCTGAAGGAATCGGAATAAACGAGGGAAAAGGGAATGTTCGATAAAATAAGGGCGGATTTCAGGGCCGTCTTTGAGATGGACCCTGCCGCCACGAGCAGGCTTGAAGTAATCTTTACTTACGCAGGCTTCCACGCAATCCTCATGCACCGCATAGCGCACTGGTTTCACAGGATGGGGATGCCTTTCTTCGCGCGCGCGATATCCCAGGCTACCCGCATCTTCACGGGCATCGAGATCCATCCCGCCGCCAAGATAGGGAAAAGCTTTTTCATAGACCACGGCATGGGAGTCGTCATCGGCGAGACCACCGAGATCGGCGAGCACGTCGTAATATTCCAGGGCGTGACCTTGGGCGGCACCGGCAAGGAGCGCGGGAAGCGCCATCCGACATTGGGAGATTATGTAGTCGTCGGGACGGGCGCCAAGGTGCTGGGCGGGATTACGATAGGCGACCACGTAAAAATCGGCGCGAACGCGGTCGTTCTTAAATCCGTCCCGCCCCATTCCACGGTGGTGGGCGTGCCGGGGAGGGTGGTGCGGGTCCACGGCGAGAAGTTGATGGAAGCCTCCATGCTGGACCACGTCCATATGCCCGACCCATTGAATGAAACGCTTGTCCGGATGCAGAAACAGATAAGCCGCCTGGAGCAGAAGCTGGGGGTGCAGGAAGCCCCTGCGCAGGAGAGGCAGAGGCCTGAAAGGCCAAAGCAGGAGAAGCCGCACCTGGAGAAGAGGCAACAGCCACCGAGGCAGGTCAAGCCTGAAAAACTGTCCAGGATACGGGAGGAAGTAGAACAGCTTACCTCCGAGACGGTCCAGGAGAGACAGGCCAGGATGGCCAGGATGGAGCGCGACGAGCGCATGAAGGCGCAGGCCATGAAAAAACGCGAAACGGCAATACTCCTGCCTCAGGAACCCGTCCCGCAGCCTGGAGGGCAGACGCCTGATGAAGCGTCGCCGGTAAAGAAAAAGAGCCGCCGCAGAAGACGTCCGAGGAGGCCGGGAGAAGCTCCGAGGATTCAACAGGAGCAGGCGGGGGAGATTGCCGCGGGCGGCGAAGGGGCAAATGTCCCGGCAGCGCCCGCGCCGCTTTCCATAGTCTCCAAATCCGATACCGCGGATACTAAATGGCCCGAAGGCGGGGAAGGATAATGCTGAAGATTTTCAACACCCTTTCCTCCCAAAAAGAAGAGTTCGCGCCGCTTTCGGATAATGAGGTCCGGATGTACGCCTGCGGCGTGACCGTGTACGACCACAGCCATTTAGGGCACGCGAGGGGCGCGGTGGTGTTCGACGTCGTCCGGAAGTACCTGCAGCGCAAGGGGTACAAGGTTAAATATGTCCGCAATTTCACAGACGTGGACGACAAGATAATAAAGAGGGCGGCGGAGGCGGGGACCACCTGGAAGGAACTCGCGGAGAAATACACCCAGGAATATATAAAGGACATGGCCAAGCTGGGCGTGGACAGGCCGGACATCGAGCCGAAGGCCACTGACCACATCCAGGACATTATAGACCTGATAGGCAGGCTCGTCGCCCAGGGACTGGCGTATGAGTCCGGCGGCGACGTTTTTTTCGCGGTCCGGAAATTCCCAGGCTACGGAAAGCTGTCGAAGAAGACCATAGACGACATGTTGTCGGGCGCGCGGGTTGACATAAACGAGCGCAAAGATGACCCGCTGGATTTCGTCCTGTGGAAAGCTTCCAAACCGGGCGAACCGGCATGGGATTCTCCGTGGGGAAAAGGCAGGCCCGGCTGGCATATAGAATGCTCCGCCATGTCGATGAAGTATCTGGGCGAGACCTTCGATATCCACGCGGGAGGGATGGACCTCCAGTTCCCCCATCACGAAAACGAGATAGCGCAGTCCGAGGGAGCAACCGGGAAACAGTTCGTACGCTACTGGATGCATAACGGCTTCGTGAACGTGAACCGGGAGAAGATGTCCAAGTCTCTCGGTAATTTCTTCACCATAAAAGAGATACTGGATGCGTACGAGCCGGAGGTAATCCGGTTTTTCCTCCTCTCCACGCACTACAGGAACCCCATCGACTTCTCCGACCAGAGCCTCCAGGACAGCAGGGCCGCGCTCGACCGTTACTATACCATGATGGAGGCCCTGGATAAGGCGATAGGTCCGGACTACAAGCCGGGCCCGTACACGGAGGACCAGATGTCTCCGTCCGCGAAAGCGGTCTGGCATGCCGCGGATGCGTTAATGCAGAAGTTCGACGAGGCGATGGAGGATGATTTTAATGCCGCATCCGCAATAGGCGCGGTATTCGAGATGGTGCGGGAGATAAACCGGGTCGTTTCGGATGCGGAACTGATAAAAAGCGATCCGCATATAAAAGACGCACTCGTTCAGGCAAGAGACGCCCTCGCGGCGGTATCCAGGGTGCTGAACCTGTTCGGCAGAAAACCGGAAGAATGGTTCGGGCGGAGCCTGGATAAAATTCGCATAAAAGAAAGCGGCGAGAAGCTGGCGGAAATAAGAAATGGCTTGTCGGCATTCGGCGCGGAGCTTGCCCCGGACGGCAGCCTGTCCCCGCAGGTAATTGATATGCTTATCTCCGAAAGAAATTCCGCCCGGTCCGCCAAGGCGTGGAAAAAAGCGGATGAAATCCGCGATTTACTGGCAAGAATGAACGTAGAGCTTTTGGATTCAATGGAAGGGACTAAATGGCAGATAAAAGAGTAGGCGGCGGAGGCCCGGGAAGAAGAACGGGAGACGGTCAGAAAAGAAGCGCAGGGCAAGGCGGTAAGAGGACCGGTGGCCCTTCCGGGGCTTCAAGGGGCCCTTCCGGGGCTTCGAGGGGAGCTTCCGGGGCTTCGAGGGGAACTTCCGGAGCTTCGAGGGGAACTTCGAGCTGGCGGCGCGAGGGGGGCGAGTGGGTTCAGGAGGGGCCGGAAGAGGGACTTCGGGAGGCCCAAGACAACCTAATGCCATGAAACGCGGAGGGTATACACCTGCGCCGGATTTCGCAAAAAAACGCGAGGGAGCCTCTTCAGGCGTACCGCGCTGGTCTGATATCCCCGAACATAAAAGCAAAAGCCGCGGTCCAGACAGAGGGTCCGTGCCAGAGGGCCGGCTCAGGGTCCGGCCAGGGGTCCAGCCAGAGGCGGCTCGGCCAGCCAGAGGCTCGCGATAGGAGAGAGACGCCCTCCCGGCAAGGAGAAGCCGCCGCTCCCCGCAAATCAAATTATTCGAGCGCGGGCAGGGGTGACCGTCCGGAATATTCGAGCGCGGGCAGGGGTGACCGTCCAGTCACTCGAAAGGAAGATTATTCGAGCACGAGCAGGGGCGAACGTCCGGCGTCTCGAAAAGAAGATTATTCAAGCGCGGGCAGGGGCGAACGTCCGGTTTCCCGAAAAGAGGATTATTCAAAGCCGGCACCGGAAAGACGCGAATTTGCCGCCGCCGGGAAGAGAGATTTTTCTCGTCCTGACAGGCGCGAGGCGCCGGTAAGGACCGTCAGCGCCCCGTGAGAGAAGAGAGACTTCCGACAGGTTCAAACCCGCCCCGGCTTATGAAAGACCGGTCCGAAGGGCTCCTCAATCCGAGGATTTTACTCAGGCGCCCCCTAAGAAATTCTCCTCGGAATCTTTTGTCTCCCCGCAGGCGGAGGAAGGGATAGTAGCCGGGATTAACCCGGTCCTGGAACTCCTTCATTCCGGGGACCGCCCGATAGATATCCTCTTCATAGATAAGGACAAAGGCGGGAGCCAGATTGAGCAGATGCTGGCCATAGCCAGAAAAAAGGGCATCCAGATCCGGATTGTCCCGAGGGCCGCGCTGGACAAGATGGCTTTTGGAATACGCCATCAGGGCTCCGTGGCGACGGTGCCCCCGAAGGAATACGCGGACCCATACGTTCTGGCGGAAGTCGCTATAAAAAAAGGGAAAATCCCTCTGCTCGTAATCCTGGACGGCATCGAAGACCCGCACAATCTCGGGGCTATAATACGGACGGCCGAAGGCGCGGGCGCGGACGGGGTAGTGATTCCGGAACACCGGGCGGCGCATTTAACCGCGACGGTATCCAAGGTCTCGTCTGGCGCGTTGGAGCATATCCCCGTGGCCAAAGTGCCCAACCTCGCGAATTACCTGGAGTTCCTGAAGGAAAAGGGGTTCTGGACGGTGGGGCTTGCCGGGGATGCGAAGGAAGTTTATAACAAGCCGGACCTGACCGTGCCTTTGGCCGTCGTCCTGGGCGGGGAAGAGTCCGGGATCAGGCCGGTAATAAGAAATTCCTGCGACATGCTGGTTTCGCTCCCGATGCTTGGCAAGGTATCGTCGCTGAATGTCTCGGTGGCGGCTGGAGTTATGCTCTACGAGGTCCTCCGGCAAAGGTCTAAGCCAGGCGGTTAAATAAAAAACCCTTTATGAATTGATGCCGGGACAGCGGAAGTCCGAAAATACGTTTAGGAAAACCGTTATTTTTTAGGCACTTGCAAACATCAAAATGGAGATTTTACGCCGTCTGAAAATGGGCCAATCAGGCGGCGTAACTTTTTATCGAATAAAGGAAAATTGTTCTCTAACCCCTTAAAAAACGATGCCTCCGAAACCCCCTTTTTAACCTCAAAAATGGCCCCAAATGCCGCAAAAATGGCATAAAATGATACCGCAGGAAAAACGGCGGATAAGTCATTTATATATGAATAGAGATTAATTAACGATAAGTTGCGGCGCGGAACAGGAAGAGTTATTAAGAGTACAAAATGCGGGATTTTAGGCGGCGCCTGATGCACTGTTTAGATACAATTAGAACAATGTCAGTGCATAATAGCTAAAATATTTAAATTTGCTGGACCAGCTATCATTGTTTCCGACCCTTTAAAAAAACAATGCCTCCGTAACCCCCATTTTTTACCTCAAAAACGCTCCCCAAGGCCCCAAAAACGGCGGGAAATGATACCCAAGAAAAAACGGCGGATAAGTCATTTATATGTGGATAGAGATTAATTGACGATAAGTTGCGGCGGTAAACAGGAGAGGTTATTAAGAGCACGAAAAAATGTAGTTATGTGGCCGTAATTTCTATTGACAAATAATCAAATGTAATATATTCTCTCTCACGACTATTGAGCATTGTCTTGATCAGTCGTTAAAGGTGCATCTAAATTGATCACGGAAAGGAGGTCGGATATGAATATTTAAAGTTGCCTTTTGCCTGGTTAGGTAAAAGGTTTTTTTATTTCATAGGCTATTTTTCATTGAAAAAATCAGCCTCAAAAGACACGTTAAAAACGTAAAGGAGAAATAATTCATGAAGAAAGTTACATTTAAAGTTGAATCATTCCGCAGAATCCCTTGTCCTTTTGAGCGTGAAAAGTCCGCTAAACCCCAAGCCACCTATATAGCAATATGTAATGTAAAAAATCTACCGTCGGACATTCCGATGGATACAAATCCTCGCGAACAGAATTTAAGAACCAATGTTGCACTGAGGATTAAAGAAGGATTAATCGAAAACCGTGATTGCAATTTTCATTTATTAAACAGGGGCTTAGTTATATCAGCCGAAGAAGCTAAATTTAATAATGATAAAAATTTGCTCACCTTGACTTTCACCGACAGTGAAACACATGGGGATATAGACGGCGGACATACATATAAAATCATACTCAACAATAGAGATAAACTTGCGAAACTTGAGATTGATCAGTTTGTCCGTTTGGAAATTTTAACGGGAATAGAGGATTTTTTTGAGGATATAGCAAGTGCAAGAAACACCTCTATGCAAGTCAAAACAAAAAGCATAGCTGAGCTTGAAGGCAAATTTGACATCATAAAAGATGCCTTAGACAAGGAGCCATTTTTGAAAAGAGTTTCTTTTAAAGAATATGCTCCGGGCGAGATAGATGTCCGAGAAGTAATTGCAATACTGACAATGTTCAACATAGAAAGATTTAATGGCACGTCACATCCTATAGTCACTTATTCGCAAAAAGAAACGTGCATCAATCATTACTTACAATATTATGATAAAAAAGAAGACAACCCGTTTAGAAAACTAAAAAATATTGCACCGGATATTTTCAAACTTTACAACCATATTGAGAAGAAAATGCCGGAAGTGTACAAGGAAAAGGAAAAAGACAAAGATATTGTAAGCAGATATGGCAGAATCAAAGGAGTAGCCTTTAGAGAAGGGGACGAGTTTCATCAGTTGCTTTTCTCTCCAAAGGACGTAAAGATAGCTTATGGAACTCCCAAGGGTTTTATTTATCCTGTAGTAGCTGCCTTCCGAGCGCTAGTTGAAGAAGATGAGGATACTAAACTCTACAAATGGTTTAACGATAGAAATCCTATTCACTATTTTAATAAATTGGCTAATGATCTTGTTAATACAACCATCGATAGAAGCAGGACGTTAGGAAATAATCCAAATGCGGTTGGTAAAGACACGGGTCATTGGGCGGCACTGTATGACAAAGTTGCGCATAAAATGCTGGCAGAGAAAAACAAGCGCCTTGAAGAAATGTTAAAATCTTTAAGGCAAAAGTAATGTATTATCGGTGGGGGCCTCAATTAAAGAGGCCCCCGCTATCTCAATTAATTCTTGACTTCCCCTTGATTTTACCCTAAAATTACAGATTCCGTAAAATCTGCAGCGCTGGCGTAGCTCAGTTGGTAGAGCAGCTGATTTGTAATCAGCTGGTCGGAGGTTCGACTCCTCTCGCCAGCTCCAGTTTGAAGTATACCCGAAGGGGCGCTGGGGGGCGGGCGGCGGCTTTTTTAAACCCTTTAAAAATAAAGGGTTGACAAAATTTCAGCTATAATGTATAAAATGTCGCCCTGGTAGTCCCGCGGCATCGCGGGGAGGTGGCCGAGCGGTTAATGGCAGCAGACTGTAAATCTGCCGGTCTTGCACCTACGGAGGTTCGAACCCTCCCCTCCCCACCATTTGCTTTTTTTTGCGGGTGTAGCTCAGTTGGTAGAGCGCCAGCCTTCCAAGCTGGGGGTCGCGGGTTCGAACCCCGTCGCCCGCTCCATAAACGGAGTTTGATGGCAAGGCTCCAGGTAGTTTTAAAAGTCTTTTTTGCGGCGCTTGCCGTGCTTTTGCCGCTTACGCTGGCGATGGAGAAGTGCGGGGCTGAAGAGCCCGCAGTAATCCGGGCCGCAGACCGGTACGGTCAAAGGGCGTGCGATAGAGGCGATTAACGCCGGGGACTATACGGCCGCGATAGATATACTGGAGAAGGCCCCTTCCCAGGACCCGTTCGATGAAGATTACAAGGCCCTGCTGGCCAAGGCATACGGCGAACGGGGATGGAAGAAGCAGGGCAACGGGAGATTTTCCGGGCGCTTTGGAAGACCTGAAGAAGGCGCGGCTAAACGAGCCGAAGAAGCAGTTTGCCACGTACTTCGGGCTTGCGTATTGCTCGTACCGCTTAAAGCAGGCGGACGACGCGCTCGATTACCTGGACGAGGCGATATTTCTGGAGCCTTCCGAACCGCAGGCGAGGACGCTTCGGGGCCAGATATATTATCAGCGCGGGCGTCTCCAGGAAGCGGTGTCCGAGTTGGAGTTGGCGCTTCAGGAAAAGCCGGGGGATAAAGGCATAAAAGACCTCCTGGCGAAGGCAAGGAAAGAACTTGGGGTAGAAGGCTCCTTTACGGACAGGGAGACCTACTACTTCAATGTAAAATACGAAGGCGAAGAAAAAAGGCAACTGGGCGACCTGGTGCTTGATGTTTTATACAAGGCCTCGTCCAACGTCGGCGGCGACCTTGGCTATTATCAGAAGGAGCCGATAAACGTAATCCTTTACACCCGTCAGCAGTTCGTGGACGTGACCGATGCGCCGGACTGGTCCGGCGGGGTCTTCGACGGCAACATCAGGATACCCGTCGGGGGCAGGGAATATAGATAAGACGGCCCTTGCGGCGGTGATCCACCACGAGTTCACCCATGCGGTGATACACCGGGAGGTAAGCGGCCACGTTCCGGCCTGGCTGGACGAAGGCACCGCCCAGTATGAGGAACGCTGGGCCAGGCAGCCGAAAGCGGATGGTTTTACGCCCGTCCCGCTTTCAACGCTGGACAAGACGTTCATAAACATGGACCCGGACAAGGCGAAGAACGCATATGCCGAGTCGCTCTCCGCGGTGCAGTACTACGTGGACAGGTTCGGGATGTACAGCCTCTCCAACCTGATAAAGGACCTGGGAGAGGGCCGGGGCGTATCCGACGCTATGAAAAAAGCCGCCGGGGTGAGCCTTTCCGAGTTCGAGCAGGATTGGCGGGGCAGCGGCAGGTAGTCGGTGCGCGATTTCCGGCCAGTGAGGAAGCATTATCTGGCAGGTAAGTTTACTTGAGGTGGAAATGGCGCTTGAAAGATGGAGCGCCTGAACATAGAGCAGGCCGACGTAGCTCAGTTGGCAGAGCACATCCTTGGTAAGGATGAGGTCACCAGTTCGATCCTGGTCGTCGGCTCCAGTAACTTGTTAGCGGGGAGCGCCTCTCCGGCGAAGTCTTAGCTTAACCGGACTCGGGGAGGTTTGCACCTTCGCGTTTTCCTTTTTTTTAAGGGGGACAGTAATGGCTAAAGAGAAATTTGACAGGAAGAAGCCTCATGTTAACGTAGGCACGATAGGCCACGTTGACCACGGTAAGACGACCTTGACGGCTGCGATAACGAAGGTATTGGCGACGAAGGGTCAGGCGAAGTTTACGGCGTTCGACCAGATAGACAAGGCCCCCGAGGAGCGTGAGAGGGGCATCACGATAGCGACGGCGCACGTGGAGTACGAGACGGATGCCCGTCATTACGCTCACGTTGACTGCCCTGGCCATGCCGACTATGTAAAGAACATGATAACGGGCGCGGCGCAGATGGACGGCGCGATACTTGTCGTATCGGCGGCGGACGGCCCGATGCCCCAGACGCGCGAGCATATCCTTCTTGCCCGTCAGGTCGGCGTGCCTTTCATAGTTGTTTTCATGAACAAGGTGGACACGGTGGACGACCCCGAGCTTTTGGAGCTTGGTCGAGCTTGAGCTTCGCGAGCTTTTATCAAAATACGAGTTCCCCGGCGACGATATACCAATCATCAAGGGCAGCGCGTTGAAGGCTCTGGAGTCTGCCTCTACGAGCCCGGACGCGGAAGAGTACAAGTGCATATGGGAGCTGATGGCCGCGGTCGACAGCTATATCCCGACGCCTGAGCGCGCCATCGACAAGCCGTTCCTTATGCCTGTCGAGGACGTTTTCACGATCTCCGGACGCGGCACTGTCATAACGGGCAGGGTCGAGAGGGGCGTTGTGAAGGTCGGCGAAGAGATGGAGATAGTCGGCATCCGGGACACCCAGAAGACGGTTGTGACGGGAGTCGAGATGTTCCGGAAGCTGCTTGACCAGGGCCAGGCCGGCGACAACATCGGCGTCCTTCTGCGCGGCACCAAGAAAGAGGACGTGGAGCGCGGCATGGTGCTTGCCAAGCCGAAGTCGATCACCCCTCACACGAAGTTCAAGGCGGAGGCGTACATCCTTACGAAAGAGGAAGGGGGGCGACATACACCCTTCTTCAACGGCTACCGTCCGCAGTTCTACTTCCGCACGACGGACGTGACGGGCGTGGTGAAGCTTCCGGAAGGCGTCGAGATGGTAATGCCTGGCGATAACGTTTCGATGGAAGTGGACCTCATAACCCCGATAGCGTGCGAGAAGGAGCTTCGCTTCGCAATACGCGAGGGCGGACGCACCGTCGGCGCGGGCGTCGTGGCGGAATAATCGAATAAAGGGTCGTTACCTTTTTGGTAAAAAGGTAACACCAAAAACTTTCAAATTGTTTTAACACTGGCTTTCTTTTGGTTACTTTTCTTTCACCCGAAAGAAAAGTAACAGACTTGGAGTTTATCATGCGGGACATAATATTGCTTACGTGCCAGACTTGCAAACAGCGCAACTACTCCACGATGAAGAACAAGAAGAACACCACGGAGAAGATCGAGCTGAAAAAGTACTGCAAGTTCTGCAGGATTCATACGGTCCACAAAGAAACGAAGGCTTAAATCGCCTTGCAGGCCAGTAGCTCTAACGGTTAGAGCACCGGACTCCAAATCCGGGTGTTGGGGGTTCGAATCCCTCCTGGCCTGCCATTTAAGAGGCGCGGCGCCTGAAACGTGCCGCTTGAAGCCTCGGGAGAAAAAAATGTTCAACCGGGCAATTGAGTTCCTCAAGGAATCGAAGAACGAGCTTTCGAAGGTGGTCTTCCCGTCCAGGGCCGAGACCATCAGCGCGACGATTGTCGTGATATTGTCAGTCATATTCGTATCAATATTTCTTGGGGTAGTCGACCTCGGGCTGTCGAAGCTGATGTCGATGCTTGTGCTGGGCTAATAGCCCTAATACGTTGGGAGACAAGATGGACAAGGAATGGTATGTGGTGCATACCTACTCGGGTTTTGAAGGGAAAGTAAAATCGAGTATCGAGGAGCGCGCGAGGTCGCTGGGACTTCAGGACAGGATAAGCCAGATACTGGTGCCGACCGAGGACGTGGTTGAGCTCCGTAACGGCAAGAAGCGCACCTCGACAAGGAAGTTCTTTCCCGGATATATCCTGGTGGAGATGGAGCTGGACGACGCTACATGGCACCTTGTGAAGGATACTCCGAAGGTGACGGGTTTTGTAGGCGACAAGCAGAAACCCTCCCCGATAACCGAGGAAGAGGTCGGGCTGATCAGGACCCAGATGGAGGAGGGCGCGGCCCCCGCCAAGCGCGAGGCGGCATTTGCCCACGGCGATACCGTCAGGATAGTGGACGGCCCGTTCATCAGCTTCACCGGCACGGTCGAAGAGGTGAACCCGGACCAGGGCAAGCTGAAGGTCATGGTGTCCATTTTCGGGCGCGCCACGCCGGTGGAACTTGATTTCCTTCAGGTGGAGAAGGCATAGCAAATTTAAAAAATATCCCGGAACCCCTGAGCGGCGCTCTTTGATGCGAGAGCGCGCTTCTGCCGTTCAGGGGACCTGGTTTTTAATAAAGCAGATTCTTCTTTTCTAAATATATAGGAGTTCAAAATGCCGAAGAAGGAAATAACCGGATACGTAAAGCTCCAGATACCCGCCGCGAAGGCAAACCCCGCGCCGCCAGTCGGCCCGGCCCTTGGCCAGCACGGCGTGAACATCATGGAGTTCTGCAAGGCTTATAACGCCCAGACTCAGGAGATGGCAGGCCAGGTCGTCCCGGTGGTGATTACCATCTACAGCGACAGGACCTTCACCTTCGTGCTGAAGACCCCGCCCGCATCCGAGCTTTTAAAGAAAGCCGCCGGAATCGTCAAGGGCTCCGGCGTCCCCAACAAGGACAAGGTCGGAAAGGTCTCCGAGGCGCAGGTCCGGGAAATCGCCCAGACGAAGCTCCCGGATTTAAATGCCGTTGACATCGAAGGCGCGGTCCAGATAATCAGGGGCACCGCCCGCAGCATGGGGATAGACGTTACGGCGTAAGGGCGCAGATCAAATTTTTCCGGGGAACTACCGCCACCCGGAGAAGGACAATTAGACCGGCGGGAGAATAAGGAGAGACGGGAACAGAATTCCGCTCTCACCATTCGATAAGGAGAAGATATGAAACAGAAAAAACTGAAGGCAAGCCTTGCGAAAGTGGACACGTCCAAGCAGTACACGCTGGAAGAGGCGATGGCGCTGGCGAAGGAATGCCATTTCACGAAATTCGATGAATCGGTTGACCTTGCCGTGATGCTGGGCGTGGACCCGAAGCGCTCCGACCAGATGGTCAGGGGTTCGGTAAACCTGCCGCACGGGACCGGCAAAACGGTCAGGGTCCTGGCCTTTGCCAAGGGCGAAAAGGAAAGAGAAGCGACCGAAGCCGGCGCGGATTTTGCGGGCGGCGAGGACATGGTCGCGAAGGTTCAGGGCGGCTGGATGGACTTCGACAGGGTCGTGGCCACGCCGGACATGATGGGCGCCGTCGGAAAGCTCGGCAAGGTGCTGGGCCCCAGAGGGCTCATGCCGAGCCCGAAAGTCGGCTCGGTCACGATGGATATAGGCAAGGCGGTCAAGGAGATAAAGGCCGGGAAGGTGGAGTACAGGGTGGAGAAAGCCGGGATTATCCACGTCCCCGTCGGAAAGGTCTCTTTCGCGCCGGAGAAACTGGCCGAGAACGCGACGGAGGTGCTGGAGTCGCTGATGAAGGCGAAGCCCGCGACCGCCAAGGGCCGCTATATGAAAAAGATAACCGTGTCCACCACGATGGGACCCGGAATAAGAGTTGACGTGGCGCTTGCCACGGCCTCGATGTAAGCTACGGGCAAAACCTTTACCTTTTTAGTAAAAAGGTAAAGCCAAAAACTTTTGGACGGGTTTTACTGTCCGGCTTTCTTTTGGTTACTTTTCTTTCACCGGAAAGAAAAGTAACGGTTTAGGGCCGGTTGATTTTAAAGTCGAAGACAGCAGGAGGGGCAAAGGATAAAAGACATGATGCGTTATTCGTTGTTAAGAAACGACACGCCGCGATACTTTACCCTGTTCCTTAATTGGCCGAAAGGCCGTCCCGCCGAGACGAGAGGGTAAAAAAATCAATTTCCCCTGTCGACGACTTGGAAAGGGGGTTTAAGTTTGAAAAAGAATGAAAAGCAGGAGACTGATAGACGAGCTTCATGGGAAATTCGAAGCCGCCAAGGCCACGATTATCACGGAGTACAAGGGCCTGACTGTCGCCGAGATCACGGAGCTTAGAAACGAGCTCCGAAAGGGCCAGCTCGAGTACAGGGTCGTGAAAAATACCCTGGCGATAAGGGCGGCCGCGGGCACGTCCGCTTCCAAGCTGGTCGAGTACATGCAGGGCCCGACCGGGCTTGTGCTTGGTTTCGGAGACCCGGTGGCGCCGGCGAAGGCGGTTACCGAATTCGCAAAGAAGCGGGATAAGCTGAAGATAAAGGTTGGCGTAATCGAGGGCCAGCTTGCGGACGACAAGCAGCTTAAAGCGATAGCGATGCTGCCGTCCAGGGAACAGTTGCTTTCCCAGATGGCCGCGGGCTTCCAGGCGCCGGCTTCACAGATGGTAAGGCTGTTGAACGCAACGGTCGCAAGGCTTGGTTATGCGTTAAACGCGCTCAAGGATCAGAAGGCATCAACTTAATTTTCAAGTCGGATACAGGAGAGAAAAAAAATGGCAGACGTTACAAAAGATCAGGTTTTCACGTTCATCGATAACATGACCATACTCCAGATGAGCGAGTTCATCAAGGAATTCGAAGAGCGCTATGGCGTAACCGCCGCGGCCCCCGTCGCAGTCGCGGCCGCAGCCGCTGGCGCGGCGCCGGCAGCCGAAGAGGAGAAGACCGCTTTCGACGTCATCCTCACCTCGGCGGGCGACAAGAAGATACAGGTAATCAAGGTCGTGCGCGAGCTGACCGGCCTTGGCCTCAAGGAGGCGAAAGACCTGGTGGACGGCGCTCCCAAGGAAGTAAAGGGCGGCGTATCCAAGGAAGAGGCTGCCTCGATAAAGGCGAAGCTTGAAGAGCAGGGCGCGGGAGTAGAGGTAAAGTAGGTGCATTCCCTGGCTGTTGGTCCTCCGGCCGAAACGGTCCGGAGGGCCGACGGCTTTTTGTGTCTTATGAGCATGAGTAAAAACGTCCTTTAAAAGGGACATATCAGATAAAATCAAGGAGAGTAGATGGCCTATCCCAAGATGCGAGAAGAGAGAAGGGACTTCGCGAAAATACCCGCGATTACGGACATCCCTGACCTTATCGACATTCAGAAAAGTTCGTATCGTCGCTTCCTTCAGCAGGACACGGCTCCGGCGGAGAGGAAGAATATCGGGCTTCAGGCTGCTTTCAACTCCATATTCCCCATCGCGGATTTCAACGAGACGTTCACGATCGAGTTTGTAGAATATTCCATAGGCGAGCCCAAGTTCTCAGTCAGGGAGTGCCTCCAGAGGGGCACGACCTTTGCGGCGCCCCTGAAGATAAAGGTGCGGCTGGCCGCATGGGAAAAGGACGAAGAGACCGGGACCAGGCGCCTTAAATATGCCAAGGAAGAGGGCGCGGATATCTACCTGGGAGAGCTCCCGCTCATGACGGAGAACGGGACTTTCATCATAAACGGGACGGAGAGGGTCGTGGTAAGCCAGCTCCACCGCTCCCCGGGCGCGTTCTTCACCCACGACAAGGGCAAGACGCACGCCTCCGGCAAGATACTTTTCTCCGCCCGGATAATCCCTTACAGGGGTTCCTGGCTGGACTTCGAGTTCGACGTCAAGGACCTGCTCCACGTCAGGATCGACCGCAGAAGGAAGATACCCGCGACGATCCTTTTGAAGGCGCTTGGCTATTCAAACGAGGAACTCCTCCGCTATTACTACCCGGTCGAGAAGGTGCGCGCGGTCAAAAACGGCTTCATGCGCAAGATCGACGCCGAGATACTGGCAGGGTGGAAAGCGGTTAGCGATATAACCGCCGCCGACGGCAAGGAAGTCGTCGTCAAAAAAGGCAACAAGATCACCAAGGCCGCGATCAAGAAGCTCGAATCCATGAAGATCACCGAGATACCCATAGCGCCGGAAGAGATGGTCGGCAGGGTCGCGATAAAGGACATCGTGGACTCCGAGACCGGCGAGGTGATCGTCGAGGGGAACGAGGAGCTTAAGGAAGAGACGATCCAGAAGCTCCTGAAGGCGAAGACGGGGACTGCGGAGGACCCGTATCTGGAGATACTCTTCATCGACGGCATACGGTTCATACCGTCGCTTCGGGACACGCTCATCCTGGATAAACTGGGGACCCCCGACGAGGCGATGATAGAGATATACAGGAGGCTCCGCCCCGGCGAGCCGCCGACGTTAGACATGTCCAGGAGCCTGTTCGAGAACATGTTCTTCAACGACAAGCGCTACGACCTCTCCCCGGTCGGCCGGCTGAAGATGAACAAGAAGCTGGGTCTCGACGTGGATATCGAGAACAGGGTGCTCACGAAGGAAGACATCCTGGAGACCATCAGGTACCTGATCGACCTCAAGACCGGCAAAGGCGACGTGGACGACATCGACCACCTGGGCAACCGCCGCGTCAGAAGCGTCGGCGAACTGCTGGAGAACCAGTTCCGCATCGGCCTTGTCCGGATGGAGCGCACCATCAAGGAACGCATGAGCCTCCAGGACCTGGAGAACATCATGCCGCACGACCTCATAAACGCCAAGCCGGTGATCGGCGGCGATAAAGGAGTTCTTCGGCTCCTCGCCAGCTGAGCCAGTTCATGGACCAGACGAACCCGCTGGCGGAGATCACGCACAAGCGCAGGCTCTCCGCCCTGGGGCCCGGCGGCCTCACCCGCGAGCGCGCGGGCTTCGAGGTGCAGCGACGTACACCCGACCCACTACGGCAGGATATGCCCGATCGAGACCCCTGAAGGTCCGAACATCGGCCTTATCGCTTCTCTTGCGACATATGCCCGCGTAAACGAGTACGGGTTCATCGAGGCGCCGTACAGGAAGGTTAATAAAACGCAGCGTGACGGACGAGATAGAGTTTCTCTCCGCGGTTGACGGCGAGAACTATGTCATAGCGCAGGCCAACACGCCGATGGACGCCAAGGGGAAAATAACCGTGGACAGCGTTTCGGCGCGTGTCGGCGGGGAGTTCAAGATGGTCGAGCCGCCGAGGAGGTCCAGTACATGGACGTCTCCCCGAAGCAGATCGTTTCCGTGGCGGCGGCGCTCATCCCGTTCCTGGAGAACGACGACGCGAACCGCGCCCTGATGGGCTCGAACATGCAGCGCCAGGCGGTGCCGCTGCTCCGGGCCGCAGGCCCCGATAGTCGGGACGGGCATGGAGCAGGTCGCCGCGCGCGACTCCGGCGTCATAGTATCGGCAAGGCGCAGCGGGATCATCGAGAGCGTGGACGCGCACACGGATAGTGGTGCGTGTGAGCGAAAAAGAGGTGACTTCGGCCAACCGGTCGCCGCTCGACGTCTATCCGCTGACCAAGTTCTACCGCTCCAACCAGAACACCTGCATAAACCAGAAGCCCATCGTCGCCGCCGGGCGAGAAGGTGAAGAAGGGGCAGGTCATCGCCGACGGCCCCGCGACGGACGGCGGAGAACTTGCCCTCGGCCAGAACGTGCTGGTGGCCTTCATGCCCTGGGGCGGATACAACTACGAGGACGCGATCATCATCAGCGAGAAGCTGGTCCGTGAGGACCGATACACCTCGATCCATATCGAAGAGTTCGAGATCGAGGCCCGGGACACCAAGCTCGGGCAAGGAAGAGATAACCCGCGACATCCCGAACGTCGGCGAAGAGACGCTCAGGAACCTCGACGAGACCGGCATAATCAGGATAGGGGCCGAAGTCAAGCCCGGAGACATCCTGGTCGGCAAGGTAACGCCCAAGGGCGAGACCCAGCTCACGCCGGAGGAGAGGCTTCTCCGGGCGATATTCGGCGAGAAGGCGGGCGATGTGCGGGATGCTTCTCTGTACTGTTCCGCCCGGCATCGAGGGCACGGTCGTGGACGTGAAGATATTCTCCCGCAAAGGCGAGGAGAAGGACGAGCGCGCCCAGAGCATCGAAGACGAGGAAGTCGAGCGCCTGCAGAGGGACAAGCAGGACGAGTTCCGCATCATCCAGGAAGAGAAACTGAAGAAGCATCAAGAAAACGGTGCTGGGCAAGGCCATATCCACGAAGATAGTGGATCCGAGGCCGGCAAGACCGATACTTGCCAAGGGCAAAAAGATAACCGAGGAGATAATCGAGAGGCTGGACGAGTCGGATTTGTCCATGCTCTCTTTCGAAGACGAGTCGCTCGCGGACAAGCTCTCCGAAATAGAGGAGTACGCCGCGGAGCAGATGAGCTACCTGGAGACCATCTTCGACGAGAGGATCGCCCGTCTGAAGAAGGGCGACGAACTCCCGCCGGGCGTCGTAAAGCTGGTGAAGGTCTATGTCGCGATGAAGAGGAAGCTCTCCGTCGGCGACAAGATGGCCGGACGCCACGGCAACAAGGGCGTGGTCTCCAGGATACGTGCCGGAGGAAGACATGCCCGTACCTCCCGGACGGCACGCCGGTCGATATCGTCCTGAACCCCCTCGGCGTTCCCTCCCGAATGAACGTGGGACAGATACTGGAGACGCATCTGGGCTGGGCGGCGAAGACGCTGGGATCTGCATGTAGCCACCCCGGTGTTCGACGGGGCGACGGAAGAGCGGATAAAGGACATGCTGGACGAGGCGAAGCTCCCGACGACGGGCCAGTCAAGGCTGTCCGACGGCAGGACGGGAGAGCCGTTCGACAGGCAGGTCACCGTCGGAAACATGTACATGCTGAAGCTCCATCACCTGGTGGACGACAAACTCCATGCCCGCTCGATCGGGCCGTATTCGCTCGTCACCCAGCAGCCGCTCGGAGGCAAGGCGCAGTTCGGCGGCCAGCGCCTGGGCGAGATGGAAGTCTGGGCGCTCCAGGCATACGGCGCGGCCTATACGCTGCAGGAGTTCCTGACGGTGAAGTCGGACGACGTCTCCGGACGCGCGAAGATCTACGAGGCCATCGTCAAGGGCGAGAGTACCCTTGAGCCGGGCCTTCCTGAGTCTTTCTACGTCCTCATAAAGGAGCTCCAGAGCCTTTGCCTGGACGTGGAGCTCATAGAGGAAGTGAAGGGATAAAGAAGGGATGGGATCATCCATCTATCGGAGGTAATGAAGTGGACGATATATACAGCCTTTTCGATAAACCGAGAGAACCGGTAACATTCGACGCGATAAGGATCCGGATCGCGTCTCCGGAGAAGATAAGGACTGGTCGTACGGCGAAGTCAAGAAGCCGGAGACCATCAACTACCGCTCTTTCAAGCCGGAGAGGGACGGCCTCTTCTGCGCCAAGATATTCGGCCCGATCAAGGACTGGGAGTGCTCTGCGGCAAGTACAAGCGCATGAAGCACAGGGGCGTCGATCTGCGACAAGTGCGGCGTCGAGGTGATACAGTCAAAGGTCCGCCGGGAGCGCATGGGCCATATCGAGCTTGCCTCTCCGGTCGCGCACATCTGGTTTCTGAAGGGCCTTCCGAGCCAGGATCGGCACGCTCCTGGACATGACGCTCAGGCAGCTGGAGAAGGTCCTGTACTTCGAGTCTATGTCGTGATCGACCCGGGTGATACGCCGCTTAAACGAGAAGGAGCTCCTGACCGAGGAAAAGTTCAGGAAGCTGTATCCAGGAGTACGGTCGAGCCGCTTTAAGGCCGGCATGGGCGCCGAGGCGATCCGGGAGCTGCTCAAGGCGTCTGAACCTGGAAACGAACTCGGCGTGAGACCTGCACATGAAGATCGAGATGGCCAGCTCCGCTGGCCGTCAAGAAAAAACTGACCAAGCGGCTTAAGGTCGATCGAGGCTTTCCGGAAGTCCGGCAACAAGCCGGAGTGGATGATACTGGACGTGGTCCCGGTGATCCCGCCGGAGCTGCGGCCGCTCGTGCCGCTCGAAGGCGGACGGTTTGCGACCTCGGACTTGAACGATCTCTACCGGCGGGTCATAAACAGGAACAACCGCCTTAACAGGCTCGAGGAACTGAAGGCCCCCGCCGTCATCATCCGGAACGAGAAGAGGATGCTCCAGGAGGCGGTGGACGCGCTGTTCGACAACGGCAGGCGCGGTCGAATTCTGCGCGGTCCGAACAAGAGGCCGCTGAAGTCGCTCTCCGACATGCTGAAGGGCAAGCAGGGCCGGTTCCGTCAGAACCTGCTCGGCAAGCGCGTGGACTACTCGGGCCGCTCCGTTATCGTCGTCGGCCCGGACCTGAAGCTGCACCAGTGCGGCCTGCCGAAAAAGATGGCGCTTGAACTGTTCAAGCCGTTTATCTTCAACAAGCTTGAAGAAAAGGGCTACTGCACACGACCATAAAGAGCGCGAAAAAGATGATCGAGCGCGAGCGGCCCGAAGTCTGGGACGTGCTCGAAGAAGTGATCCAGCGAGCATCCGGTGCTGCTGAACCGCGCCCCGACGCTCCACAGGCTCGGCATCCAGGCGTTCGACCCCGTCCTGGTCGAGGGTAAGGCCATCCGGCTCCATCCGCTGGTCTGCGCCGCCTTCAACGCGGACTTCGACGGCGACCAGATGGCGGTCCATATGCCGCTCTCGGTCGAGGCGCAGCTCGAGGCCGGGTGCTGATGCTCTCGGTCAATAACGTGCTCTCCCCGGCGAACGGCCGGCCGATCACGGTCCCGTCGCAGGACATCGTGCTTGGCGTGTTACTACCTGACCAAGTCCGCTCCGAGCGCGCGCGGCGAGGGGAAGATGTTCTCCGGCCGCGACGAAGTGCGCATAGCCTATGACCACGGCGTCGTGGCAATATCCATGCGCGGCATCAAGGTACGGATCAACGGCAAGACTCGTGGAGACGACGGTCGGCACGGGTGATAATTCAGCGAGATACTGCCCGAAGGGCATGCCGTTCTCGTCCGTGAACAAGGAGATGAACAAGAAGGAGATATCCAAGCTTGATCGATGACTGCTACCGCAAGTCCGGCTCGCGGGCGACGGTAGTTCTGATGGACAACTTGAAGGAGATCGGCTTCAAGTACGCGACCGAGGCCGGCATCTCCATCTGCATGTCCGACATGCACATCCCGAGCAAGAAGCACGAGCTTCATCGACGCAGGCGCAAAAAGAAGTCATGGAGATCCAGAAGCAGTATACGGAGACGGCCTTATCACCAACGGCGAGCGTTACAACAAGGAAATCGACATCTGGGCGAACGTGACGGAGACGATCGCCGACGAGATGATGGACGAACTCGGAATGGAACGACGAGATCGAGGGTATGCCAGAAATCGAGTCTCCAGGAAGCCCGGTCCTTCAACACATCTTCATGATGGCGGATTCCGGCGCCAGCGGCAGCGCGCAGCAGATCAGGCAGCTGGCCGGCATGCGGGGACTCATGGCCAAGCCATCAGGCGAGATCATCGAGACGCCGATCACAGGCGAACTTCCGCGAAGGGCTGACGGTGCTCGCAGTACTTCATCTCGACCCACGGCGCACGCAAGGGTCTGGCCGATACCGCGCTGAAGACGGCGAACTCCGGCTACCTGACCAGAAGGCTCGTGGACGTGTCGCAGGACGTCATCATCACCGAGGATGACTGCCGACACGTCGACGGCATCAGTGTCGGTCGCTCGTCGAGGGCGGCGAGATCATCGAGCCGCTGGACAGAGGATCCTCGGACGGGTTGCAGCCGAAGACATCAAGGACCCGATCACCAACGAGAAGCTCGTCCCGGCGAATCCGAGATCAACGAGGACAACCTGTCAAGAGGATCGAGGAGGCGGGCATCGACCGCGATCAAGATCCGCTCGGTGCTGACCTGCCAGTCCATGCGCGGCGTGTGCAGGATGTGCTACGGCAGAGACCTTGGCCGAGGCAAACTGGTGGACATCGGCGAGGCTGTCGGCATAATCGCGGCCCAGTCCATCGGCGAGCCGGGCACGCAGCTCACGATGAGGACCTTCCATATCGGCGGTACGGCGACCAAGGTGGTCGAGCAGACGGAGCTGACCGCGAAGAACGCCGGTATCGTGAAGTACATCAACCTGAACACGGTAAAGAAGGAAGACGGTCGATCATAGTGGTCATGAACAGAAACGGCAACATCGCCATACGCGATGATTCGGGCCGCGAGAAAGAGCGCTACATGATCATCTACGGCGCCAACCTCACGTGACCGGACGAGCAGAAGCTGAAGGAAGGCCAGAAACTGGTCGAGTGGGACCCGTACTCCACTCCGATACTGACTGAAATCGGCGGCAAGATCGCCTTCGGTGACATCATCGAAGGCGTCGACCATGCGCGAGGAAGTCGATGAGACGACCGGCCTGTCCCATAAGGTCATCATCGATTACCCGGCGAACATGAGGCCGCGTATCTCGATCAAGGACGAGCACGGCAAGACCGCGAAGATACCCGGCACCAATGCCGTGGCACGATACCTGCTGCCCGCCGGCGCGCATATCCTGGTGGAGAAGGGCGACGTTGTCAGCCCGGGCGATATCCTGGTGAAGATACCGAGGGAGACCACCAAGACCAAGGACATCACCGGCGGTCTTCCGAGGGTGGCCGAGCTTTTCGAAGCGAGGCGCCCGAAGGAGCAGGCGGTCATATCCGAGATCGACGGGACCGTCGAGTTCGGCGGGTTCGTCAAGGGCATGAGGCGGGTAATCGTCAAGGGCGGCATGGGCGACGAAAAGGAATACCTCATCCCGAAAGGCAAGCACGTGAACGTCCACGAGGGCGACTGGGTGATTGCCGGCGAGCCGCTTATGGACGGCTCCGGTCGATCCGCACGACATCCTGGACATCCTGGGCCCGAAAGAGCTCCAGAAGTACCTGGTGGACGAGGTGCAGCAGGTCTACCGCCTCCAGGGCGTCTCGATAAACGACAAGCACATCGAGGTCATCGTCCGCCAGATGCTCCGCAAGGTGAAGATGGAGGACGCGGGCGATACCAGGTTCCTTCCCGGCGAGCAGGCGGATAAGTTCGCCTTCATCGAGGAGAACAACATTGTCTCGAAGCAGGTGAAGGTCGAAGACCCGGGCGATACGGAGTTCCTGCTTGGTGAACTTGGGGACCCGAAGGTTATCGAGGAGGTCAATATCAAGATAGAGGCGAAGGGCGGGAGGCCGGCGATTTACCGGAAGGCCCGCACCGCCGTGGGCAAGCCGATACTCCTTGGCATAACCAAGGCGTCTCTGTCGACGGACAGCTTCATCTCGGCGGCCTCCTTCCAGGAGACCACCAGGGTACTCACGGAGGCGGCCATCACGGGCTCCGTGGACCATCTCCTGGGGCTGAAGGAGAACGTGATCATGGGCAGGCTTATCCCGGCGGGCACCGGTGCGGCCCAGTACAGGGAAACCTATGCCCTGCCAAAAGACATGGAGCTTCCGGAGAAAGAGGCCTTAACGGCCAAGTAACTGAAACAAAAGAGATATTTAAAAAGCTGGGCGTCCTCCGGGACCGGGGGACGCCCTCCTTTATTTTTTATTTCTTTTGTGTATAATTAATACTTGACATGACGCATTAGATTGGGCTATAATCCGCGAGTTTTGGCCGATAAATCTGTTTTTTGCTAAGCATCGGAAAAAACAAGGGTATTTTTAAAAGAATGTTTCCTGGAGGTTGGGCGTGCCGACTATTAACCAGTTAGTGAGGAGCAGCAGGGAGAAAATCTCCATAAAGAGCAAAAGCCCTGCTCTTAAGAGTTGCCCGCAGAAAAGAGGCGTCTGTGTCAGGGTTTACACCACTACGCCCAAAAAGCCGAACTCGGCGCTTCGGAAGGTGGCCAGGGTCCGTCTGACGAACCAGATGGAAGTCACCACCTATATCCCGGGCGTGGGGCATAACCTGCAGGAGCACTCCATAGTCCTCATCAGGGGCGGCAGGGTAAAGGACCTTCCAGGAGTAAGATATCATATAATCCGCGGGACCTTGGATACTACAGGCGTGGCGAACCGCAAGCAGGGCCGTTCAAAATACGGCGCCAAGCGGCCCAAGGCCTAAGGAGGAGAGAGATGCCGAGAAGAAGAGAAGTACCCAAAAGGGAAACCCTCCCGGACCCGAAGTTCAATAACAAACTGGTCGGCAAGTTTATGAGCTGCCTGATGATCGAGGGCAAGAAGAGCGTCGCCGAGCATATAACCTATGGCGCGTTCGACATTATAAAGGACAAGACCAACGGCGACCCCCTGAAGACTTTCAAGACCGCGCTCGATAACATAAAGCCGGCTGTCGAAGTCAAATCCCGCAGGGTCGGCGGCGCGTCATATCAGGTGCCGGTGGATATCCGCCCGAACAGGAGGATGGCGCTTGGCATCAGGTGGCTCATCATATTCGCCCGCAAGAGGGGCGAAAAGACAATGAGGGAGCGTCTTGCGGCCGAGCTTATGGACGCGGCGAACAACACCGGGGCGGCAGTAAGGAAGAAGGAGGATACCCACAAGATGGCGGAGGCGAACAAAGCCTTTGCGCATTACAGGTGGTAAAAATATAGATGGCACAAGCAGTTGAAAAGACAACAGGGTCGGGTAAAGTGAAGAGGCAGTTCCCTCTCGAGGACACCCGTAATATAGGCATAATGGCGCACATCGACGCGGGCAAAACCACGACGACCGAGCGCATCCTGTACTACACCGGCGTATCCTATAAAATAGGCGAAGTGCACGAAGGCACCGCCGTAATGGACTGGATGGTTCAGGAGCAGGAGAGGGGCATCACCATAACCTCCGCCGCCACTACGTGTGCCTGGAAGGGAAAGCGCATCAATATAATAGATACGCCGGGCCACGTGGATTTCACCATCGAGGTCGAGCGTTCTCTTCGCGTGCTGGACGGCGCGGTTGCGGTATTCGATTCCGTCGCGGGCGTCGAGCCCCAGTCGGAGACGGTATGGCGCCAGGCGGATAAGTACGAGGTCCCCAGGATAGCCTTCATGAATAAAATGGACAGGACGGGCGCGGACTTCTACCGTTCAGTCCAGACCATGATAGACCGCCTTGGAGCGAGGCCTGTCCCGATCCAGCTGCCCATAGGCAGGGAAGAGAACTTCAAAGGGATAATAGACCTGGTCCGGATGAAGGCCGTGCTTTTCCTGGACGAAACACTCGGCGCCAAGTTCGAGGAGTCTGAAATCCCTGAGGACATGACAGCCAAGGCCCAGGAGTACCGCGAGAAGATGATCGAGGCGCTGTCCGACGTGAACGACGCCCTCATGGAGAAGTATCTCGGCGGGGAAACCATATCCGAGGAAGAGATAAAGGCCGCCCTGCGCGAAGGCACGATTAAATTAAAAATAACCCCATGCACCTGCGGCACCGCGTTCAAGAACAAAGGCGTACAGACTCTGCTGGATGCGGTGGTGGACTATCTTCCTTCGCCTCTCGACGTCCCGCCGGTAGTTGGGAAGCACCCGAGCAGCGGCGACGAGGTTGTGCGTAAAGCGGACGACAGCGAGCCGTTCTCCGCGCTGGCCTTTAAAATAATGACTGACCCGTTCGTCGGCCAGCTCACCTTCTTCAGGGTGTACTCCGGCACGATGAACGCGGGCTCCTACGTATACAATGCGACCAAGGACAACAAGGAGCGCGTCGGCCGCATCCTCAAGATGCATGCCAACAAGCGCGAGGATATAGACGTAGTCTATGCGGGCGATATCGCCGCCGCGGTCGGGCTTAAGAATACCACGACCGGCGACACTCTCTGCGACATAAGCCACCCGGTAATCCTGGAGAAGATGGAGTTCCCGGACCCGGTTATATCCGTCGCCATCGAGCCCAAGACCAAGATCGACCAGGAGAGGCTTGGGAGTTCGCTCTCAAAGCTGGCCCAGGAAGATCCTTCATTCAGGGTAAAGACTGACGAGGAGACCGGACAGACGATAATCTCCGGCATGGGCGAGCTCCACCTGGAGATCATAGTGGACAGGCTCCTGCGCGAGTTCAAGGTGGACGCGAACGTGGGCAAGCCCCAGGTCGCCTACCGCGAGACGATCCGCAAGAAGGTCGAATCCCAGGGCAAGTTCGTGCGTCAGAGCGGCGGCCGTGGCCAGTACGGCGACGTGTGGCTCACCATTGAGCCGAACGAGCAGGGCGCAGGCTTCGAGTTCGTCAATAAGATAGTAGGCGGCGTGGTCCCCAGGGAATACATCCCGGCGGTCGAGAAGGGCGTCAAGGAGGCGATGGACGGCGGCGTGCTGGCCGGCTATCCGATGGTGGACATAAAAGTCACTATAATCGACGGTTCCTACCACGATGTCGATTCCTCTGAAATGGCCTTCAAGATTGCAGGCTCGATGGGCTTCAAGGCGGGCGTTGCGAAGGCTGGAGCCGTCCTGCTCGAGCCGGTGATGTCCGTGGAAGTCGTCGTGGCGGAAGAATATATGGGCGACGTTATAGGGGACTTAAACTCAAGGCGCGGGAAGATACAGGGCATGGAGCCCAGGGGCACCGCGCAGGTTATACAGGCGATGGTGCCGCTTTCACAGATGTTCGGCTATTCGACCGACCTTCGCTCCGCGACCCAGGGCAGGGCTACTTATACCATGCAGTTCTCGCATTACGAAGAGGTCCCCAAGGGGCTTGCGGACGAGATAATCGCCAAGGTCAAGGGCGAATAAAAGGCGAAATTATCCCGTTCAACAGGAGGGTTTATCATGGCTAAAGAGAAATTTGAGAGGAAGAAGCCCCACGTTAACGTAGGCACGATAGGCCACGTTGACCACGGTAAGACGACCTTGACGGCTGCGATAACGAAGGTATTGGCGACGAAGGGTCAGGCGAAGTTTACGGCGTTCGACCAGATAGACAAGGCCCCCGAGGAGCGTGAGAGGGGCATCACGATAGCGACGGCGCACGTGGAGTACGAGACGGATCGCCCGCCATTACGCTCACGTTGACTGCCCTGGCCATGCCGACTATGTAAAGAACATGATAACGGGCGCGGCGCAGATGGACGGCGCGATACTCGTCGTATCGGCGGCGGACGGCCCGATGCCCCAGACGCGCGAGCATATCCTTCTTGCCCGTCAGGTCGGCGTGCCTTTCATAGTTGTATTCATGAACAAGGTAGACACGGTGGACGACCCCGAGCTTTTAGAGCTTGTCGAGCTTGAGCTTCGCGAGCTTTTATCAAAATACGAGTTCCCCGGCGACGATATACCAATCATCAAGGGCAGCGCGCTGAAGGCTCTGGAGTCTGCCTCGACGAGCCCGGACGCGGAAGAGTACAAGTGCATATGGGAGCTGATGGCCGCGGTCGACAGCTACATCCCGACGCCTGAGCGCGCCATCGACAAGCCGTTCCTTATGCCTGTCGAGGACGTTTTCACGATCTCCGGACGCGGCACTGTCATAACGGGCAGGGTCGAGAGGGGCGTTGTGAAGGTCGGCGAAGAGATGGAGATAGTCGGCATCCGGGACACCCAGAAGACGGTTGTGACGGGAGTCGAGATGTTCCGGAAGCTGCTTGACCAGGGCCAGGCCGGCGACAACATCGGCGTCCTTCTTCGCGGCACGAAGAAAGAGGACGTGGAGCGCGGCATGGTGCTTGCCAAGCCGAAGTCGATCACCCCTCATACGAAGTTCAAGGCTGAGGCGTACATCCTTACGAAAGAGGAAGGCGGGCGACATACGCCCTTCTTCAACGGCTACCGTCCGCAGTTCTACTTCCGGACGACGGACGTGACGGGCGTGGTGAAGCTTCCGGAAGGCGTCGAGATGGTAATGCCCGGCGACAACGTTTCGATGGAAGTGGACCTCATAACCCCGATAGCGTGCGAGAAGGAGCTCCGCTTCGCGATACGCGAGGGCGGACGCACCGTCGGCGCAGGCGTCGTGGCGGATATAATCGAGTAAAGGGCAAACCGTTACCTTTTTAGAAAAAAGGTAATGCCAAAAACTTTTAGAGTGTTTTTAGTCCGGCTTTCTTTTGGTACTTTTCTTTCACCCGAAAGAAAAGTACGGTCTTAAAAATAATGAGGGTGTGAGACGTGGCACAAAAAATAAGGATAAGGCTTAACGCCTACGACCACAGGCTGCTTGACCAGTCGGTGACCGAAATAGTGGACACGGCGAAAAGGACCGGCGCAAGGGTGTCCGGGCCGGTGCCCCTGCCCACCAAGATAAACAGGTACACAGTGCTCCGGTCCCCGCACGTGGACAAGAAGTCCAGAGAGCAGTTCGAGATAAGGACGCACAAGCGCCTTATCGACATCCTGGACCCGACCCCGCAGACCGTTGACGCGCTAATGAAGCTCGACCTTTCCGCGGGCGTAGACGTGGAGATAAAGTTATGATCAGCGGCATAATAGGCAAAAAACTGGGCATGACCCAGGTCTTTACGGAAGACGGGCGCGTGACTCCTGTCACGGTCATCGAGGCCGGGCCGTGCGCGGTCATCCAGAAAAAGACAGTCCCTTCGGACGGCTATGACGCGGTGCAGATAGGCTTCCTCGAAGTGAAAGAGAAAAAGGCGAACAAGCCGATGGCGGGCCATTTCAAGAAGTCCGGCACGGCGGCCTACAGGCACCTGAGGGAGTTCAAGGGCGATTCCTCCGACATGGAGCCGGGTTCCAAGGTGACCGTGGAGATATTCGCCAAAGGGCGACAAGGTCTCCGTCATCGGGACGTCCAAGGGCAAGGGTTTCCAGGGCGTCATCAAGCTCCACCACTTCAAGGGCGGCGGCGCGACTCACGGCTCGATGTTCCACAGGGAGCCGGGCGGCATAGGGTCGTCCGCATGGCCTTCCAGGGTATGGAAAAACAAGAAGCTCCCGGCCCACATGGGCGACAACCGGGTCACCACGCGGGGACTCGAAATCGTCGAAGTAAAGGGCCAGGACAATTTGTTGTTAATAAAAGGCGCAATCCCCGGAGCCCCCGGCGGTATCGTCATCGTAAACAAGATATAAGGGCAGTCCCAAGGAGACCAGGATGCCAGCGGTAGATATAATAGACGCGAAAAATAATAAAGCCGGGAAGGTGGACCTCTCGGATGACGTGTTCGGGGTAAAGGCCAATTCCGGCCTGATCCACGAAGCCTTCATCATGCAGATGGCGAACGCCAGGCAGGGTACGAACGAGACCAAAACCCGCCATTTCGTAAGCGGCGGCGGCGTTAAGCCGTTCCGTCAGAAGGGGACTGGCCGGGCACGCGCGGGCTCTTCCCGTTCGGGCTTATGGAGGCACGGCGGAGTTATATTAGGCCCGCACCCCAGGGATTATTCCTACTCCATGCCAAAGAAGGCGGCGAGGCTGGCGCTGGCGGCGGTGCTCTCGGCGAAGCTTAGGGACGGTGAGCTTATTGTCCTGGACAAGCTGACGTTCGCGGAGCCGAAGACTAAAGAGGCGGCGGCGCTTATCTCCTCTTTGGGCATCACCGGCACCACCATGGTGCTGACCTCCGAGACGGACAGGAACGTCTACCTTGCGGCGCGCAACATTCCGGGCGTGAAGGTATGCCGGGTGGAGAACATAAATATCTACGACGTCCTCAAGTACAAGAACCTGGTTTCCGACAGGGAGTCGTTGGAGAAGCTCCAGGAGGCGCTCTCATGAAAAGCATATACGACGTAATAAAGAAGCCCCTCATTACGGAGAAGGGTTCTGACTCTGAAGGAAACCCAGAACAAGATAGTGCTTCAGGTTTCCACGGAAGCGAACAAGATAGAGATAAAGAACGCGGTCGAGGCCGTTTTCAAGGTAAAGGTCGAAGAAGTGAGGACGATGGTCTTCAAGGGGAAAAAGAAGCGCCTGGGCGCCAGACAGGGCGTACGCTCGGACTGGAAGAAGGCGGTCGTTACGCTGAAGGAAGGCCAGACAGTCGAGTACCTTGAAGGCGTGAAATAGCTTTGGCAAGTGGGAGCGGTGTCGGCTACGACATGGCACTGGCATTTGAGAGCGTGAATTTTGGGAGTATACGTTAAATGGCTATAAAATCATATAAACCGACCTCTCCGGCAAGGCGCTTCCAGACGGTGGACACCTTCGAGAACATCACCAAGACGGAGCCCGAAAAGAGTCTGGTAAAGGTATATTCCAAGAGCGCCGGCAGGAACTGCTACGGCAGGATAACGGTCCGCAGGCGTGGCGGCGGCGCCAAAAGGGCGTACAGGATAATCGATTTCAAGAGGGACAAGGACGGAATACCCGCCAAGGTCGCAAGTATTGAATACGACCCGAACAGGAGCTCCAGGATCGCCCTCCTGCACTACGCCGACGGCGAAAAACGTTATATCCTCGCGCCGGTCGGGCTTAAGGTGGGGGACAATTTAATGTCCGGGCCGGAATCGGATATACTGCCCGGCAACTGCCTGCCGCTTCGGAACATCCCGTTCGGTACGCAGGTGCACAACGTGGAGATGAGACTTGGCGGCGGCGGCCAGATGGTCAAGAGCGCCGGCTCATATGCGCAGCTGATGGCGAAAGAGGGCAGATACGCCCAGCTAAGGCTCCCGTCCGGCGAGGTGCGCCTGGTCCTGATGGACTGCAAGGCGTCCATCGGCCAGGTAAGCAACATCGACCACGAAAATATATCCCTGGGCAAGGCGGGCCGTGCCCGCTGGCTCGGCAAAAGGCCGAAGGTCAGGGGTGTCGCGATGAACCCGGTGGACCATCCCCTTGGCGGCGGCGAGGGCCGCTCCTCGGGCGGAAGGCCGCCCTGTTCTCCCTGGGGCAAGCCGGAAGGCGTAAAGACCCGGAAGAGCAGGAACGGGGACAAGTTCATAGTCAAGAAGAGGAAGTAGTTCAAGGGCTGATTTTTCAGGAGGAGCGCTGTGCCAAGATCGGTAAACAAGGGGCCGTACGTCCAGGAAAGCCTGTTGAAGAAGGTAGTTGGGATGAACGAGGCCGGGGACAAGAAAATCCTGAAGACCTGGTCCAGGAGCAGCATGGTTGTCCCGGAATTCATAGGGCACACTCTGGCCGTACACAACGGAAAGAAGTTCATCCCGGTATATGTCACGGAAAACATGATAGGCCATAAACTGGGCGAGTTCGCGCCGACTAGGTCATTCAGGAGCCACGGCGGGTCCGAGAAAAAAACTGGAACAGCGAAATAAGGCTAAGAGGGGTCGATGGAAGCCACTGCAAAGGCAAGATTTATAAGAGTCACGCCCAGAAAGGCGAGGCTTGTAATCGATGTAATACGGGGTAAAAGAGTGGGCGAGGCGATGAACACCTTAAAGTTCATGCCCCAGCACGCATCCCGTGTGGTTGAGAAGCTGCTGAAATCGGCCATAGCCAACGCGGAACAGAAAAACGTATCCGACGTGGACAGGCTTAAAGTGAAGGCGGCGTTCGTAGACCAGGGCCCGGTCATGAAGAGGGTAATGCCTCGCGCGATGGGCAGGGCGAATATCATAAGGAAACGATCCAGCCATATTACCCTGGTGCTGGGCGACGAATAGGGCGATAAAGAATAATCGGAGGTGAACGTTTGGGCCACAAAGTCCATCCAATCGGTTACAGGTTAGGCGTCAACAAGACCTGGAGCTCGAGGTGGTACGCCAAGAAGGAATATGGCGAATACCTGCACGAAGACTTAAAGCTCCGCAAGGTCGTGAAGGCCAAGCTCTATCACGCCGGGGTCGGCAAGATCGACATCGAGCGCGCGGGCAGCAGGATAAAGGTCAACATCCATACCGCCCGCCCCGGAATCATCATTGGCAAAAAAGGCGCCGAGGTGGACAAGCTCAAAAAAGAGCTCGAGGAGCAGACGGGCAAACAGGTCTATATAAATATAATGGAGATAAGGAAGCCCGAGATGGACGCCCAGCTCGTGGCGGAGAATATCGCCCTCCAGCTTGAGCGCAGGATAGCCTTCAGGCGCGCGATGAAGAAGTCGGTCACCTCTTCGCTCCGGTTCGGCGCCCAGGGCATAAAGATAGCCTGCGCCGGCCGCCTGGCGGGAGCCGAGATAGCGCGCTCCGAATGGTACAGGGAGGGCAGGGTGCCCCTTCACACCATAAGGGCGGACATAGACTATGGTTTCGCCGAAGCCAAGACCACTTACGGACAGATAGGTGTCAAGGTCTGGATATACAAAGGCGACATCCTGGGCGCAAGCCGCGGTATAAGCGGTCTTAAAGACGATGCGGCCGCAGTGAACGAAAGAAGGCGGCGAAAAATAAAGGGAGCTTTCAATGTTAGCGCCGAAGAAAGTCAAGTACAGAAAAAAGCAAAAAGGCAACATGAACGGGAAGGCCTGGCGGGGCGGCGAGATAAGCTTCGGCGAGTTCGGCCTTAAGGTCCTCGAGCCGGGGTGGGTGACAAGCGCCCAGATAGAGGCCGCCCGTATCGCCATGACCCGCCACGTGAAGAGGGGCGGCAAGATCTGGATCAGGATTTTTCCGGATAAGCCGATAACCAAGAAACCCGCCGAGACCAGGATGGGCAAGGGCAAGGGCGCCCCGGAGTACTGGGTTTCGGTCGTGAAGCCGGGCCGTATAATATACGAGATGGCAGGGGTGCCGGAAGAAGTGGCAAGGGAGGCGCTCCGGCTTGCCGCGCATAAGCTTCCGCTTGCGACCCGGTTCGTATCCAGGGAAGGAGGACTGCTGTGAAGGCATCCGAGATAAAAGACCTTTCACCGGAGGAGCTTAAATCAAAGCTTTCCGACCTGGACAAGGAGCGTTTCAACCTGCGCTTCCAACTGGCGATGGGCGACATTGAGAACCCCATTCGCATCCGGGACGTAAAAAGGGACATCGCGCGGATAAAGACCGTTCTTAAAGAGAAGGAGATTGGGGGCTAACCCCCGGAGGATAAGGCTGATGGCCGAAAAGAAGACATTCATTGGTGAAGTCGTAAGCGACAAGATGGACAAGACAGTCGTCGTCAAGGTCACGCGGAGAGTACCGCACCCGGTCTATAAGAAGATCGTGAGCCGGGTCTCCCGCTTGAAGGCCCATGATGAAAAGAACGAGTGCGCGGTGGGCGACACCGTCAGGGTGGCCGAGACCAGGCCGCTTTCCAAGGACAAGCGATTCATAGTCCTAGAGGTAATAGAGAAGGCCGGGTAAGGCCTGAGAGGGAGAGGTTAACCATGGTCCAGGTCCAGACGATGCTGGATGTTGCGGATAATTCCGGCGCCAAAAAAGTAATGTGCATCAAGGTGCTCGGGGGGACAAGAAAGCGCTACGCCACGGTCGGGGACATCATCATCGTCGCCGTAAAGGAAGCTATCCCCGAGGGAACCGCCAAGAAGGGCAAAGTGGCCAAAGCGGTGGTTGTGAGGACTTCCAAGGAAGTCCGCAGAAGCGACGGCTCATACATCAAGTTCGACAAGAACGCCGCAGTCTTAATTAATAACCAGAGGGAGCCCGTTGGCACCCGCATATTCGGCCCCGTCGCCAGGGAACTGCGTTGGAAGAATTTCATGAAGATAATTTCACTGGCGCCGGAAGTCCTTTAAGGGAGTCTACGAGATGGGCGTGAACATAAAGAAAAATGATACGGTGATGGTTATCGCCGGCAAGGAAAAGGGCAAGAGCGGAAGGGTTTACCGGGTCATGCCGAAGGACGACCGCCTGTTGGTGGAAAAGCTGAACGTGGTCAAGAGGCATACGCGCCCGAGCTCAACCAACAGGGAGGGGGGCATAATAGAGAAGGAAGCTCCCCTGCACATTTCCAACGTAATGATCGTCTGTCCCAAGTGCGGTAAAACCACCAGGGTCTCCCACAGCTTCGAGGGCGAAAAGAAAGTCCGCGTTTGCAAGAAGTGCGGCAGCCCCATGGACAAGGTTTAACGGAGGGTTTTAGTCAAATGGCGGCAAGGCTCAAGGATAAATACGAAAAAGAGGTACTACCGGTCCTGATGAAGGACTTCGGGTACAAGAACGTCATGCAGGTCCCCAAGGTATTGAAGGTAGTGGTAAACGTGGGCCTGGGCGAGGCGATACAGAACCCGAAGCTGATGGACGGGGCGGTGAAGGAATTAGGCGACATAACCGGCCAGAAGGCGGTCGTGAAAAAGGCCAAGAAATCCATCGCCGCGTTCAAGCTCCGCGAAGGGATGGCTGTCGGATGCATGGTCACGCTCCGCCGCGACCGCATGTGGGAGTTCCTTGACAGGCTCCTGAACGTTGCGCTTCCCCGCATACGCGATTTCAAGGGCGTGTCCGGCAAGGCCTTCGACGGCAGGGGCAACTACACCCTCGGCCTTAAGGAGCAGTTCATATTTCCGGAGATCGACTACGATAAGGTGGAGATGGTCCACGGGATGGATATCGCCATCGTGACCAGCGCAAAGACCGACGAGGAGGGCAAGGCGCTCCTCCGCCACATTGGGATGCCTTTCAGAAACTAAGAGTGAGGGTAAAAAGTTGGCAAAGAAATCTCTCATAGCCAAGCAGAAACTTGAGCCGAAGTTCTCGACCCGCGGATATAACCGCTGCAAGATATGCGGCAGGCCCAGGGGCTTTCTTCGGAAGTTCGAGATGTGCAGGATATGCTTCCGGGAGCTCTCCTTAAAGGGCGAGATACCGGGAGTAATAAAGGCGAGCTGGTAGAGACCCCGGGGGGCTGGGGGCGGCGGGACAACCTGCGCGCCTGATAACGGCCAATGACGGGTGTCTTATCAAATATCGAAAAAGGAGCAATGGAAGATGGGAATGACGGACCCGATTGCAGACATGCTGACCAGGATCAGAAACGCCAACCTGGCGAAACAGGAGAAGGTGGATATACCTTCATCCAACCTGAAACTGGAACTGGCCCGCGTCCTGAAGGAAGAGGGATACATAAAGAACTTTAAGCTCCTCAAGGACCGCAAGCAGGGGATAGTCCGGGTCTATATGAAATACAGCCCCGAGGAGTTCAGGGTCATCAACGGCCTCAAGAGGGTGAGCCGGCCCGGGAACCGCGTCTATGTCGGGGCCGAGGACATCCCCCGCGTGATGGGCGGCCTGGGCGTCGCCATAATCTCCACCTCCAGAGGCGTCATGGTAGACCGGGTATCCAGGCAGAGGAACATCGGCGGCGAGATCATCTGCTACATCTGGTAAACCGGGCAGGGACATGTAACTGCCGGGCAGGAGATAGAGTGCGGCGTGAACCTACAGGAAGCCGGCCGCAGGCAGCTAAGAATTACTGGTGTTGCCTCTGTACTAAAGAATAATAGCGAATCCGTAAGGAGTAGAAAATGTCCAGGATAGGCAAAAAACCGGTGGAGATACCGGCGGGCGTGGAGGTAAAGCTTTCCGGCAACAGCCTCCGCGTGAAAGGCCCTAAAGGCGAGCTCTCCAGAGAGTTTCACCCGAAGATGGCGATACGCCAGGAGGGGACATCGATCGTGGTGGAGAGGGCTTCCGACCACAGGTTGGACCGTTCGCTCCACGGGCTGACCAGGACCCTTATAAGCAACATGGTCTCCGGCGTCACCAAGGGTTTCGAGAGGGTGCTGGAGATAAACGGCGTCGGATATAAGGCCGAGGTAAAAGGAAACATCCTCGTGCTGAACATGGGCTATTCGCATCCCGTCAACTTTGAACTCCCTAAGGGCGTCTCCGCAGCCGTCGAAAAGGCGACCACCATAAAGCTCTCCAGCATAGACAAAGAGCTCGTGGGCCAGGTGGCCGCAAACGTCCGTGCGGTGAGGAAGCCGGAGCCTTACAAGGGCAAGGGTATAAAATACGCCGAAGAGACGATACTCCGCAAGGAAGGGAAAAAGGGTAAATAACATGGGCTCCACGAACAGCAGGCTCGCCGGAAGGCAAAGAAGGCGGAACAGGATCAGGAAAAAAGTGCATGGCACGACGACGCGCCCAAGGCTGAACGTATTCCGGAGCGCCTCGAACATCTATGCGCAGGTTATAGACGACATGAACGGCGTCACGATAACCGCCGCGTCCACGCTGGACAAGGACGTAAAAGACGGCCTTAAGTCCAGCGGCAACATCGACGCCGCGAAGAAGGTCGGGGCCGCCGTGGCGAAGAAGGCCATCGAGAAGGGCGTCAAGGACGTCGTGTTCGACAGGGGCGGCTACATATTTCACGGCAGGATTAAAGCCTTGGCCGACGCGGCGCGTGAAGCCGGTCTGAATTTCTGAAGGAGGAATTTAATTGGATAAGTACGATGCCGAGGGCTCGGCTTTAAAGGACAAAGTCATCCACATAAACAGGGTGGCCAAAGTCGTCAAGGGCGGCCGGAGGTTCTCCTTTTCGGCGCTGGTCGTCGTCGGTGACGGCGCGGGCAGTGTCGGGATAGGCAAGGGGAAAGCCGTCGAAGTGCCGGTCGCGATACAGAAGGCGGTCGAGCGCGCAAAGAAGAGCATGGTAAAGATGGCGCTCAAGGAGACGACCATACCGCATGCGATACTGGGACATTTCGGTTCGGCTCAGGTCCTGCTGAAACCTGCCTCTCCCGGTACAGGTCTTATCGCGGGCGGAGCGGTCCGTGCGATACTCGAGGTCGCGGGCATTCATAACATACTCTCCAAGTCCCTTGGCAGTTCCAATCCTCACAACGTGGCGAGGGCCACTCTTGAAGGACTGAAGCAGTTAAGGAGCGTGGAACAGGTCGCCAAGCTCCGCGGCAAGACCGTGGAAGAGATAGCGTCTTAAAGGGCAGCGAGTAGAAGCGGATAAGCGCGGCGTTTTAAAGCAGAGAGTCAGGAGGCCATGATGGCTGGAAACATAAAGGTTAAATTGACGAGGAGCCCGATAGGCCACCCGGAGAAGCACAGGAAGGTCCTGGTCGGACTTGGGGCTCACGAAAGTGAACAGCGTGGTGGTAAGGCAGGACACGCCCCAGATACGCGGGATGATAAACAAGGTCTCGCACATGGTTACAGTAATGGAAGAGGGGATCTGATGAAGATAGAAGAGCTGGCCCCAAATCCGGGGGCGAGAAAGAACAGGAAGAGGGTAGGCAGGGGCGCGGGTTCCGGCCACGGAAAGACCGCCACCAGAGGCGAAAAGGGACAGAAGTCCCGCGCCGGCGGCGCGAAAGGTCCTGGCTTCGAGGGCGGGCAGATGCCCCTTATCCGAAGAATACCGAAGCGCGGATTCACCAATATCTTCCGTAAGGAATACGCCCTGGTGAACCTCCGCGACATCGCGAATCTCGAGGGCGTGGACGTGATAGGCCCGGAGGCGCTTTTCGACCAGGGCATAATAAAGAAGCTCGGCGACGGGATAAAAGTCCTGGCCCACGGCGAACTGACAAAGGCCGTGACCGTGCAGGCCCATAAATTTTCCAAGAGCGCCGTCCAGAAGATTGAAGCTGCCGGCGGACGGGCAGAGGTAATACAGCTTTGATAGAAAGCTTCAAAAATGTCTTCAAGATACCGGAGCTGAAGAAGCGCATCGTCTTCACCCTTGCGCTCCTCGTGGTATACAGGATAGGCGGGCACATCCCCACTCCGGGCATCAACGGCGAAGAGCTCTCCAAGTTCCTGCACGCGAACGCGGGCGCCTTGATGGGCTTTTTCGACATGTTCTCCGGCGGGGCCCTGTCAAGGGTGACGATCTTCGCGCTGGGCATAATGCCTTACATCAGCGCCTCGATCATCCTCCAGCTCCTCACCGTGGTCTTCCCGTATCTGGCCCAGCTCCAGAAGGAAGGGGAGCGGGGCAGGAAGAAGATCACCCAGTACACCCGCTACGGGACGGTCGGTATCTCCCTGGTGCAGTCGTTTATGATAGCGATAGGCCTGGAGGGGATGCAGGGCGGCGCGTTCATAGCGAATCCCGGCTGGGGCTTCCGGATAATGACCATGATTACGCTCACCTGCGGCACGTCGTTTATCATGTGGCTGGGCGAGCAGATAACCGAGAGGGGCATCGGCAACGGAATATCGCTCATAATATTCGGGGGCATAGTCGCCAGGTTCCCCAACGCAATCATCGATACCTACAGGCTGTTCCGCGCCGACGAGCTCTCGCTCTTCACCGTGCTTATCATGGTCATTATAATGATAGCGGTCATCGGGGCGATAATATACATGGAGCGAGGCCAGCGGAGAATACCGGTACAATACGCCAAAAGGGTGGTTGGGTCCAGCGTGAGCGGCGGACAGAACACGCACATGCCGCTGAAGCTCAATACCGCCGGGGTTATCCCGCCGATATTCGCCTCATCCATACTGATGTTCCCGGCGACGCTGGCGGGCTTTTCCGACGCGGCTGGGTGGCCTCGATAAAAGAGCAGCTAAGCCGCGGGGCGCTGCTTTATACCGTGCTGTACGTCGGGATGATCGTATTCTTCGCCTTCTTCTACACGGCGGTCGTGTTCAACCCGGTTGACGTTGCGGACAACATGAAGAAGTACGGCGGGTTCATACCCGGGATAAGGCCGGGCAAGAACACGTCCGACTATATATACAAGGTGCTGAACAGGGTGACCTTCGGCGGAGCTATTTACCTCTCCGCGGTCTGCGTTCTGCCGGACATATTCTACAGGGCTTTTCACATAAGCTTCTATTTTGGCGGGACTTCTTTATTAATAGTGGTCGGGGTCGCCCTTGACACCGTTAGCCAGATTGAAACCCATTTAATCACCCGCCATTATGAGGGTTTCATGAAGGGCGTTCGCATCAAGGGAAGGAGATAACCATTATGAGACTGATATTATTAGGCCCTCCGGGGGCAGGAAAAGGCACGCAGGCGAAAGACCTGGTACAGAAATATGGAATACCCCAGATATCGACCGGAGACATCCTCAGGAAGAATCTGGCGGATAAGACCCCGCTTGGGTTGGAAGCGAAAAAGTTCATGGACAAGGGCGAGCTCGTTCCGGATTCCGTGGTTGTGGGAATTGTGAAGGAGCGCCTGAAGGAAGATGACTGCAAGAAGGGCTATATCCTTGACGGCTTCCCCAGGACGGTCCCGCAGGCCGAGGCGCTTGACGCCGCGCTCGCGGATATGAAGACGCCCATAGACAAGGTGCTCTCTATCGAGGTGCCCGATTCCGAGCTGGTAAAAAGGCTTGGAGGACGCAGGACCTGCCGCAATTGCCAGGCGGGCTATCATGTCGCTTTCAAGCCCTCGAAGAAGGAAGGCGTCTGCGACTCCTGCGGCGGCGAGCTCTACCAGAGGGACGACGACAAGGAAGAGGCGATAACGAACCGCCTGAAGGTGTATCAGGCCTCGACCTCGCCGCTTATTAATTATTACAAGGCCAAAGGCCTGCTTGCGGCGGTTGACGGCGTGGGCGGGATGAAAGATATCCTGGACAGGATGGTCCGGGCCCTCGAAGGATAGACGTGATTATCCTGAAGTCTCCTTCCGAGGTGGAGAAGATGCGGGCGGCCTGCCGGATAGTGGCCGGGGCGCTTGCGGGGCTTCGGGAGATTATTACGCCCGGCATCACCACGGACAAGCTGGACTCCTTCGCCGAGGATTATATAAAAAAGCACGGCGGAAAGCCGGCATTCAAAGGCTACCTGGGATATCCCAAGAGCCTCTGCGCCTCCATAAACGAGGTGGTGGTGCATGGGATTCCGTCTGAGCCGGGCTCTTAAAGAAGGGGATATAATCGGACTGGACCTGGGGGCGGTGGTCGACGGGTATTTCGGAGACGCCGCCATAACAGTGCCGGTGGGCGAGATATCGCCCGAGCTTAGAAAACTCATGGAAGTGACGGAGCAGTCGCTTTACAAGGGTATAGAAAAAGCTCTTCCCGGCAACCGCGTCTCGGACATCTCCTTTGCTGTCCAGAGCTTCGCCGAGTCCTTCGGGTATTCGGTAGTGCGCGAGTTTGTCGGGCACGGCATCGGCAGGGCTCTTCACGAAGAGCCGCAAGTTCCGAACTTCGGCCCTCCGGGGCAGGGACCCAGGCTTAAGGCCGGCGCGACGCTGGCGATCGAGCCGATGATAAATATGGGGAAGTCCGGCACGGTGGTCATGAAAGACGGCTGGACCGCCGTAACGATTGACGGGATGCCTTCGGCTCATTTCGAGCATACGATAGCGGTTACCGAAGACGGGCCGGTAATATTGACAGTGGCATAAAGGAACCTATGGCCAAGGAAGACGCGATTGAAGTACAGGGAAAAATCCTGGAGACCCTGCCGAATGCGATGTTCCGGGTGGAACTCGACAACAAGCACGTCGTACTCGCGCACATTTCCGGAAAAATGAGGATGCACTTTATCAAGATACTCCCAGGGGACAGGGTTACCGTAGAGCTTTCCCCGTATGACTTGACCAGGGGCAGGATAACGTACAGGTTCAAATAAGAGGGTTCAATCATGAAAGTTCGTTCATCGGTAAAAAAGATCTGCGACAAGTGCAAGATCATAAAAAGGAAGGGCACCGTCCGGGTCATCTGCGTGAACCCGAGACACAAACAGCGGCAGGGTTAATCCCCGGCCCAAGGAGGAAGCATTGGCAAGGATTGCAGGCGTAGACCTACCAAGAGAGAAAAGGATTGAGATAGGCCTTACCTATATCTTCGGGATAGGACGCGCCTCTTCGCAGAAGATTCTGGCGGAGGCGGGGGTCAGCCCGGACACGAGGGTTAAGGACCTCACCGATGCAGAGGTTAACCGCCTCAGGGAAGTCATCGACAGGTCCTTCAAGGTGGAAGGCGACCTCCGTCGGGACCGCACCATGGCCATCAAAAGGCTCATGGACATCGGCTGCTACAGGGGACTGCGCCACAGGCGGGGGATGCCCGTCAGGGGCCAGAGGACCAAGACGAACGCGCGCACCCGCAAGGGGCCGAAACGCACCGTCGCTGGCAAGAAAAAGGCCGTTAAGTAAAATCCGTTAAGGCCGGACGGTTAAAAGTTTTTGGCGTTACCTTTTTACTAAAAAGGTGACGGTTTAAAGGTTAAGTAAAAATTACGGAGGTAAAATGGCTGGACCGAAGAGAAGTGGTCCGAAGAAGGAGAAGAAGAACATCCCGACCGGGGTGGCTCATATCACTGCCTCCTTCAACAACACTATCGTGACCATAACCGACCAGAACGGCAACGTCGTATGCTGGTCGAGCGCGGGCAACCAGGGTTTCAAAGGCTCCAGGAAGAGCACCCCTTTTGCCGCCCAGATGGCCTCGGAAAACGCCGGCAAAAAGGCGATGGACCAGGGCATGAGGATCGTCGAAGTCTGGGTGAAGGGGCCGGGTTCCGGCCGGGAATCAGCTATACGGGCCCTTCAGTCCGCGGGGCTGGATATTTCGGCGATACGGGACGTGACGCCGATACCGCACAACGGGTGCCGACCGCCCAAAAGGCGAAGGGTTTAACATAATTTCGGGGGCGGCATACAAGCCGGCCCCTGCAAAAAATCGTAGTGGAGGACCCTCGTGTCCTCCCGCACAGGAGGAAAACCTTGGCAAGATATACCGGTCCTGTCTGCAGACAGTGCAGGAGAGAGACCATCAAGCTCTTTTTAAAAGGAGACCGCTGCTTCACCGAGAAATGCTCGGTCGAGCGCAGGACGTACGCCCCCGGCCAGCATGGCCAGGGCCGGGCGAAGGTCTCGGACTATGGCGTGCAGCTCCGCGAGAAGCAGAAAGTCCGCCGTATTTACGGCGTCCTGGAACAGCAGTTCAGGGGCTACTACGTCAAGGCCGCCCGCATGAAGGGCGTGACCGGCGAGAACCTGCTGCAGCTCCTTGAGAGAAGGCTGGATAACGTCATATTCAGGCTCGGCTTCGGCGCCTCCCGCAAGGAAGCGAGGATCATGGTTTCCCACGGGCATTTCGCGATCAACGGCAAGAGGGTGAACATCCCCTCCTATATCGTGAGGGCCGGGGACGAGGTCGCGCTCAGGGAGAAGAGCAAGAGCGGCTGCAGGTTCCAGGAGTTGGCTACGGCGATGGACAGAAAAGGCCTGCCGGGCTGGCTGGAGCTGGACAAGCAGAACCTGAAAGGCAAAAGTGCTGTCCATGCCCTCGAGAGAGGACATCGCACTGCCGATAAATGAGAACCTCATAGTCGAGCTTTACTCGAAATAAAGAAGGACAGGTTAGGGGCAATAAGGCTCCCGGCCTCCTTTTAGAGTTTTAAAGAGAAACCGACAAGGAGAGGTTAATGACAATGAAGCTAAAGGGATTCCAGATCCCCAAAAAGCTGGAGTTCGAGGCGGACTCGCTTACGAACACCTACGGCAAGTTCAGCGCGGAACCGTTCGAGCGGGGCTTCGGCACCACCATCGGAAATTCGCTCCGGAGGGTGCTGCTCTCCTCGCTGGAGGGCGCGGCCGTTACTTCCATCAGGATAGAGGGCGTGCTGCACGAGTTCTCTTCTATCCCGGGGGTGGTCGAGGACGTTACGGATATAATACTGAATATAAAGAAACTCCGTTTCAAGATGCATACCGACAAGCCGAAGACCATCAGCATCGACGTCGAAGGCCCCGGCGCGGTTTACGGCTCGCATATTGACACGGACGCGGATATCGAGGTCTTGACGCCGGACCTCCTGATAGCGACGCTGGATAAGGACGCCCGCTTCACTATCGAGATGACCGTGAAGAAGGGCAGGGGCTATGTCCCCTCCGAGAGGAACAAAGAGCCGGACATGCCGATTGGCGTAATCCCGGTGGACTCCATCTTTTCGCCTATCCAGAGGGTCAACTACTGGGTGGAGAGCGCACGCGTCGGCCAGGAAACCGATTACGACAAGCTGATAATGGAAGTGATGACTGATGGGAGCGTCCGGCCGGACGACGCCGTCGCCTATGCCGCGAAGATACTCAAGGACCACCTGGGCATCTTCATCAACTTCGAGGAAGAGGGCGAGATAATAGAGGCGGAGGCAGAGGAGGTGGAGGACAAGTTCAACGAGAACCTGCTCAGAAGCGTTAACGAGCTGGAACTCTCCGTCCGTTCCGCGAACTGCCTTAAGAACGCGAACATAAAGACGATTGCGGACCTGGTCCAGAAGTCCGAGGGCGAGATGCTGAAGACCAAGAACTTCGGCAGGAAGTCCTTAAACGAAATAAAGGAGATCCTCACGGAGATGGGGCTTTCCTTCGGCATGAAAATAGACAACGAGAAACTCAAGGCGTACGAAAAGTCGCTGCAGAAAACCGGCGTATAAAAGGGAAGGGATAATATCTCATGCGACACAGGCTTGCGGGTAGACAGTTCGGAAGGAATTCGAGCCACAGGAAGGCTCTTTTCAGAAATCTCGTGACTTCGCTGCTCGAGCACGGGCATATCGAGACGACCGAGGCGAAGGCCAAGGAACTCCAGGGCATCGCCGACAAGATGATCACGCTGGGCAAGAAGGGCGACCTCTCCGCGAAGAGGATGGCGCTCTCCTATATCATGAGCAGGGATGTGGTCGCCAAGCTGTTCGACGAGATAGCGCCGCGCTCGGCCGACCGTGCCGGCGGGTACACCAGGGTCATGAAAACCCGCGTGCGCCTGGGCGACTCCGCCCCGATGGCGATAATCGAGCTGGTGGACAAAGAAGGCGCCCCCGCCCCGAAGCCGAAGCCTAAGAAAGAAGCCCCGAAAGCCGCACCGGCCCCGGCAGAAGTATCCACCGCGGAGAAGCCGAAGAAGGCCAACAAGGCGGAGGCCGCCCCGGCCACGGAGGCCGCGCCAGCCGCGGAAGCCGCACCGGCAGAGGTCGTAAGCGCCGAAACCGTAGAGAAGGCGGAGACCGAGACCCCGGCCCCGGAAGCGGCTGAAGAGAAGAAAGCCGAAGAATAAATCAGACAGCAGAAAAATCAAAAGCCCCCGTGAAAACGGGGGCTTTTTTTATGGGTCGATCTAAAGCTTACGGGACTCAAAATTGTTCTGCCCGAAAAGGGCCTGCCACTCGTCGAACCTTTTTAACTGCTCCTCGCCGTAACTTGCAATCATCTTACGGACGGCAGGGAGCGGCTTCTCTTCCGCAAGTCTGCTCGGTATCTTGGAGAAGAATTTGTCCGCCCAGCAGATTATCTTCTCCTCCAGCGTCACGGGTATCATGTCCCGCTCCGGCAGGGGAAGCCGATGTTTCTTTATGTCTTCCACCGACAAGCCCGCGCCCACATGCCGCTCGCAAACCAGCGCGTGCCGTGGATAACCTTCCTCCTCCAGCAGCACCCGCCCCAGGTAGCCGTGCTCGATATAATGCATGGGCCCGATGCAGCCGATCTTCGGCGCATGGACCTTGAATATCGCGATGTCATGCAGGAGGGAGGCTTCCTCAATGAACTGCATGTCGGGGTTTAAATCTTTTACCCGCTCCGCTGCCTTGAGCGCAAGGGCCGATACAGCCCTGCTGTGCGTGAGGAGATAGCTGTAGGTGCTGGAGTCGGTGAAGTAATATTTTCCAAGCAGTTTATATGGGTCCATGGGTTGATTTCCTTTAGGTATGATTAAAGCTTTACAATCTCCGCTTTCAGGTCGTCATTTACCGTAATGACTGCGTATGAGTTCAAGGCTGCATGAATTTTGTCGGTGGGGCTTCCGGGGTTGACCAGCAGGACATTATCGCGCCTCTCGACATTCGCTCTGTGCGAATGCCCGTATACGATGCAGTCCACCTTGTCGTCTCTGAATTTTTTGACGACCCTGTCTTCCAGGTCCCGGACGCTGCCCCCGCCGTGTATGAGGCCAATTTTAAATTTCCCGGCCTGGATTATCTTTTTCTCGGGGAGGTGTTTCGAGAACGTCCCAGCCGTCCATATTCCCCGCCACCGCTTCGACCGGCGCATAAGCCTTCAGTTCGTCGATGACATCCAGGGAGGTTATGTCTCCGGCGTGGAGGATAAGGTCCGCGCCGCCGAGCGCCTCAAGAAGTGCGGCCGGAAGTGCGTTGCTCCCTTTTTCGATGTGGGTGTCGGATATGCAGACGATATTCATAACGAATCACAGGGACTGCATGATGACGTGCGGGTTTTCAGCTCTTCCACAAGCCGCTCGAATTTCACGTCCGACTGCTCGCGGGTCTTCATGTCACGGAGTATCGCCGCGCCTTTCGCAACCTCGTCCTCGCCGATTATGACGGTGAACGAGGCCCCGGAGCGGTCGGCCTTCTTCATCTGGTTCTTCAGGCCGCCCGGAGAGTAATCGCGCTCGGCGGAAACGCCGGCCTTCCTTAGACCCGTCCGCGAGCTTCTGCCCTATCCTTGCGGCCTCATCGCCAATTGCCGCGATGTATACCTTCGGGGGCGCAACGTTCGCGTCCGTTTCCGGGAGCATCATCAGCAGCCGCTCGACTCCGAGGGCGAAACCAATCCCCGGGGTAGGCGGGCCGCCTACTTCTTCCACAAGCCCGTCATATCTTCCCCCCGCGGCTACCGCGTTCTGCGCGCCCTTCTTGTCCACGGCTATCATCTCGAACGTGGTGCGGGAATAGTAATCGAGCCCGCGTACCATCCTGGGGTCTATGACATAATTAATACCCAGGTCGGCCAGGCCCTGCTTCACGGCTTCAAAATGCGTCCGGCATCCGTCGTCCAAGTATTCCGACATCATCGGCGCATCGGCAGTGGCGGTCTTGCAGTGTTCGGACTTGCAGTCAAGCGCCCGCAACGGGTTAGTCTCGATGCGCCTCTGGCAATCAGGGCAGAGGAGGCTAAGCCTCTTTAGCAGGAAGGACTTAAGGGCGGCCTTGTATGCCGCCCTGCAATCCTTGCACCCGAGAGAATTTATATGCAGTTCGACTCCCTGCACCTTCAGCCGGTTGAATAACTCGACCAGCACCGCCAGCACGTCCACGTCAATACCTGGCTCCGATACCCCCAGCGCCTCCACGCCGACCTGGTGGAACTGCCGCAGCCGCCCGGCCTGCGGGCGTTCCCGGCGGAACATCGGTCCAATGTAATATACCTTCGTTACCGGCTGGGAGGCAAAAAGCTTATGTTCCACGAATGCGCGCACGACTCCCGCCGTGCCTTCGGGCCGCAGTGTTATCTCGTCGCCGCCCTGGTCCTTGAATGCGTACATCTCCTTCTCCACAATATCGGAGGTCGCGCCGATACTCCGCGCGAAGAGGACGGTATGCTCGATTATCGGCGTGCGGATTTCGGAGAAGCCGTAGTCGGAAAAAAGTTTTCTTACGGAATTTTCCAGGTACTGCCACTTGGGCGAGTCCGCCGGAAGGATGTCTTTAACCCCTTTTATGGCCTGAGTAAGCATGAGGGAAATATTAAAACATCGCGAGGAAATTGTAAAGCTTAAATCAGGAATTTAAGGCCGCGGCGATTGCCGCCTGGCCGAGTGAGACGCAGGCGTCGTTGGCCGGGACCTTGCTGTGGGTGATGACGCTGAAGCCGTCAGCCTTAAGCTTATCCAGTGCCGACTCGAAAAGCAGCGCGTTCTGGAAGACGCCGCCTGTGAGGACGACGCGGCTTATCTCCGTCTGGCGCCTCGCTTTCTCGCATATTTTGAGTACCGCTTCCGATATGGTATTATGGAAGCGCTTTGCAATCGTCTGGGCGGGCACTCCGTTTCTTATATCATTGACCATTGCCTCGAAAAGCGGGACGGCGCGAATAACGGCCGGGGCGGCCCCTTCGATTGAAAGGTGATAAATCCCCTGGTCGTCCGATTTATCCGCGGCCATCTCGAGCGCTATCGCCGCCTCGCCCTCAAAAGTTATCCTGTCCTTTATGCCGAGAAGCGCGGATACGGCGTCAAAATATCTGCCCATGCCGCAGGAGAGGGGCGAGTTCACTTTTTTGCGGACCATTATCGAGACCGTATCGGCGTCATTCCCATACTGCTCGCCCCGAAGCTCGCGGAATATTTTTATGCCGTCATCGCCGAAGGCGCTTATTAAAAATGATAACGCTACTCCTCCAGGGCTCAAGCACCGCCTTGTCTGCCCCGGGGAGCGGAACATAATCAAACCGTGCAAACCGCTCAAAACCTTTCAGGTCCGCTATCAGGAATTCGCTACCCCAGGTGAGGCCGTCCGTGCCGTGGCCCGTGCCGTCGAACGCGACGCCGATAACCCTTTCCGTCACGCCGTTCTCCGCCATGCAGGCGGCGACGTGCGCGTGATGGTGCTGGACGGGTACGAGTTTTTTGTCCCCGCCGGTATCGTAGTCCAGCGCAAACCGGGTACTTAAATAATCCGGGTGCAGGTCGTGGGCGATTATGTGCGGGTCGGCCTTGAACGTGCGCCTTAGGTTCCAGAGGGTTTCCTCGAAAAAGTTCATCGCCTCGAAATTACCGAGGTCGCCGATGTGCTGGCTCATTATGGCGTAGGGGCCCTTTGTTATGCAGGATGTATTTTTCAGCTCCCCGCCGACAGCCAGTATCTCCGGCATCTCCCGGCCCAGGTCGAACGCACCCGGCACGTATCCACGCGCCCGCCGTATCAGCCTTGGTATTCCCGCGACTACCCGCGCCACGGAGTCGTCCACCCGCATGTATATCTCCCTGTCGTGCAGAAGGAACGAGTCCGCGAGCCCGGAAAGTTTTTCCAGGGCCTCGTCGTCGTCTGTCACGATAGGTTCTTCGGACAAATTTCCAGAGGTCATCACAAGCGCTTGTGGGGAGATTATCTTCGCCGGCTTTCGGGTGGTTGAAGAGGAGGCTATGGAGCGGAGTATAGGGCAGCATAAAACCGAGGTACGCGTTACCCGGCGCCACCTGCGGCGGATAGAAGCACCTCCGCCTCCGGTTTCTTCCGCAGCAGGACTATCGGCGCCTGGACGGCTGTCAAAAGATGTTCTTCGACTTCATTTATAAAGCAATATTTATTTATTTGAGAGAGGTCCCGTGCCATCAGGGCGAAGGGTTTTAAATTTTTTCGCTTTCTTTCCCGGAGTGTATTTACCGCATAACCGTTGGACGCATCGCAGACGAGCTGAAATCCACCCAACCCTTTAACCGCCACGATTTTGCCGTCGGCTATATCCTTTATCGCCTTTACCAGGGCATCATCGCCGCTGACATCCGGCCCTTGGCCCCTGTATGTAATTCGGGGCCCGCATTCGGCGCAGGCGATTGGCTGAGCGTGGAAGCGGCGGTCAAGCGGGTCTTCATATTCTTTGAGGCAACCCTGGCACATCCCGAACTTTTTCATCGTCGTCAGGGGCCGGTCGTAGGGTACGCCTTTTATTATCGAGTAGCGGGGGCCGCAGTTGGTGCAGTTAGTGAAGGGATAGAGATAGCGGCGCCTGTCGGAAGGGTCGTATATTTCGCGGAGGCAGTCCGGACAGACGGCGATATCGGGAGACACCAGCGAAAATTCATTTTCGGCCAGTTCGGAAAGTTTTATCTCGAACCGCTCATAACCGGCGAGAGGAAGCTCCTGGGATTCAACCGTTTCTATTTTCGCCAGGGGAGGGAGGCTGCCGAGAAGGGCGTCCTGGAAATTTTCCGCGCCTTCGCCCTCGACTTCTATCACGACACCTTTCGAGGTGTTAAAAACGAAGCCTTTCAGTCCGAGCCTGGCGGCGAGTTTAAAAACATGGGGGCGAAATCCTACTCCCTGGACGATGCCGGTTATGGATATTTTAAATCGTCTGGCCATCAGCGGCGGGAGACGTTCTCGCGAAGCCAGCCGTACCAGGCATCAATTCCCTCGCCGGTGCGGCATGAGAGCGGGAATATGGAAAGGGAGGGATTTATTGTAAGAGAGTCCGCCGTCGCCTTATCCAAATTAAAGTTCGTGTATGGTATAAGGTCTATTTTATTTATAATGAGCGAGCGGGACTCGTGCCACATGAGAGGGTACTTCAGCGGCTTGTCGTCTCCTTCCGCAGTCGATAGCAGCATGACCTTGCAGTCCTCGCCGACATTGAATTCCGCCGGGCACACTAAGTTGCCGACGTTCTCCACGATGAGCAGGTCCAGCCCGGCCAGGTCGAACTCTTCCAGCGCGCTTTTTATCATGCTCCCGTCCAGGTGGCACATGTTGCCGGTATTTATCTGGACTACAGGCACGCCGATTTTTTCGATCCTGTCGGCGTCCGCGGTTGTAGCGACGTCCCCCTCTATTACTCCTATGCTCATCTCGTCCTTGAGCGCGGCGAGAGTTTTCTCAAGCAAGGTAGTCTTGCCAGCCCCCGGAGAAGACATCAGGTTTATCACGAACACGCCGTTCTTTTTGAAAAGCTCGCGGTTTTCCGCCGCTATTCTTTCGTTCGCGCTTAATATGTCCGCGACCACTTTTACTTTCATTATGCCTCCAGGTCTATTTCCTCAATCAGCATTTCTCTGCCGGAAATTATCTCTATCTCGGGGCTGTCGCAGCGCTTGCATGAGAACGCGTAGCCGACCACATGGAATTCATTTCCGCAGGAGCGGCATCTTGCGGTAAGCGGCACGTCGATTACGGTAAGCTTTGCCCCTTCCGCGAGCGTCCCTTTCATTACTATCTCGAAAGCGAACCTGAAGGGCATCCTCCACCACCCCGGCCATCTCGCCGATCTTCAGCGTCACCTGGTTTATGCGAGAGGCCTTGTTCTTCGCGGCTTCTTCCAGGAGTACGTCCAGGATGCTCTCGCAGATCGATACTTCGTGCATTTATTTTTGTCTATAAGTTGGAGTATTTATATAAAAGCTCTATATCGTCGGCCACCTGCTTCGTCTCGCCCCGGATGGATTTTTCTTTAATCGTGAACTCGAAGATGTAGTTGCGGCTGGGAAGCTCGGAGAGGTCGAAATTGGTCTGAAGGGCCGCTTTGTTGAAATATATCGTGTTGTAAGGCGATTCTTTTTCGCGGCTGTCCATTATGCAGATTTCGCCTATCTGCTTCTGGAATTTCATAAAGCCGAAGTTGTCGTCCTGCTTGTAGAAATAGCATGTACCCCGCACCCTGGACCCTACCTCGCCCCACTGGGACCGGTCTCTTCTGTCCTTCACCGGGAGAAGGTCCGGGATTAAATAGCCGGACATGAACATATCGCACTCGCGCCTTAAGTCCTGAGAAACGTTATCGAAGGAAATAACCTCCACCCGGCACCCTTTGTTCTGGAGCGCCCGGACCACCTGCACGAAATCGCCGTCGCCGGTAGCCAGTATCACCCTCTCCAGGTTCTCCGACTGAAGGAGCGCGTCCACCGCCATGTCCAGGTCCGCATTCGCCTTCCCGAACTCGGTGCCGTCCTCGTTCGTGTACCACTTTACTTCCTTTTCGATTACCTTAAACCCGTTGTCGCGGATGGAAGAGAAGAATTTATTGATGTTATTGCTGTATTCGCCGTCACTCCCTGCGCGGCGCTTGTCGAAGGAGACGTAAGCGTTCAGGCGGATGGGTTCCGCATTCCCGCGGCAGGCAAAATTGCGGAGGATCTCATACCTCATCCCGAACCCGCCGTTTCGCCGGATGTTCTCATTGTCAACAAATACACCGACTTTAAAAAATGAAGACATTATTTTCCTTATCGTAAATAGTATTAAAAAATAATTGTAACATAACAGTGAGTTGTGGCAACAGTTTTTTTGCTTAAAAAAGCCAAATGGAAGTATGCGCAGTCAAGATTTCGAAACGAACGCTTTGTTGTTGAAGCGCGCCTTTAATAAGAGTAAAATAACGCAATGCGTTTATTCGAGAAATTTCGTCTCCTGCCCGGGAAGATTTTGAATAACTGGGTCTGGCTGCTTACGTGCATACTGCTCATCGCGGGGGCTATCCGGTTCTTTACCATGGGCGGTTATCCTCTTTTCGATAATACCGAATCCAGATATGCCGAAATAGCGAGGAAGATGGTAGAGACCCATATATGGGTCATGCCGCAGTACCACTATGGCGTCCCGTTCTGGGCGAAGCCGCCGCTGTCCACCTGGTCCTCGGCCGTCACCATGGAGATCTTCGGCATAAACGAGTTTGCGGTAAGGTTGTCCTCCTTTATCTTCTCCCTTGGAATCTTCTGGCTGGTCTATGACATTGGCGATGAAAAAAGACGGCCGGGGTTATGCCCTTAGTTCCTCAGTCGTCCTGTGGACGACCCCGGTTTTCTTTATCATAAGCGGCGGCGTCATGACGGACCCCTCTCTGGCGTTTGCCACGACGCTGGCAATGGCGGCATTCTGGAACGCGGCCTCTGGCACGGGCGGAAGGCGCGCCTGGGGTTATGCCTTTTTTGCAGCGCTGGGCATCGGTCTCCTGGCCAAGGGGCCCGTCGCCATCGTCCTGACAATGCTCCCGATAGGGGTCTGGGTATTATGGAAGAAAAAATGGAGCGAGGTCCGTCATAGCTTTCCGTGGTTTACAGGCAGCCTTTTGATGCTGGCCATCGCGGTGCCCTGGTATATCGCCGCGGAAATTTACTCGCCGGGCTTCCTCAAGTATTTCCTTATCGGCGAACACGTTATGCGGTTTATCGACAGCGGGTGGCACGGAGACAAGTATGGCTATGCGCATTCCCATATCCGGGGCACTGTCTGGCTGTACTGGCTGGCCGCGACATTTCCCTGGTGCGTCATCTTCATGAAGGCGCTCTTTAGCGATAAGTCAAAGGCGTCCGGCATCGTTAGTGACGGCTGGAGGTCGTACCTGATGCTCTGGGCTTTGACTCCCATGGTTTTTTTTACGCTGGCGGGCAATATCTTATGGACATACGTCCTGCCGGGCATCCCCGCGTTTGCGCTCCTTTTAGGAGAAATAATCAACGAGCGGGCCGGTGAAAAAAAGGTAAGGCGTCAGGTCCTGGCGGCGGGCCTGCTGCTCCCGGTACTTTTCCTGGGAGTCGTGCTGTTCGCAAAACCTCTCAAGGTAGTGAAATGCCAGAAGGAAGTCGTGGAGGGATATTACCATGACCGCCCCAGTCCCGCAAGTCAGCTGGTATATCTTTTCAATAAGCCATATTCGGCCGAGTTTTATTCAAATGGCAAGGCAATTCAAGCACTGAATCTAAAAACCGCCAAAACATACCTGCAAGTCGGAGCGCCTACCTTCTTTGTCATCCAGGAAGGGCAGATGCTGCCGGAATACCTGAAGACCCGTCTTAGTTTTGTCCATGAATATGGAAAGTTCCAGCTCATGGAAGAAAAAACTTCTAACCAGCCGTCTTAAGTACCCTTTTTCCCTGTAACTATATCCACCATTAAACCGTCTATCATATTAACGGATAGATGGGGAGGAGAAAAGAGGGCGTTATGAAAAGGCTGTATTTAGCGATACTTACGGTCTCTATGTTTCTTAGTTATACCGGCATCTTGCCGATTGCCGGTGAGTTATGCGCCGGATACCAAATCAGCGCCCTCCGTAGGCCAGCAGGTCATAAGAGAGGGCGATTATGCGGTTGAGCTGGTCCAGGCGCTGAAAATCGGCCCGCAACAGGGAGAGGCGGATGCGGAAACTGCTCTTGCCGCCCTCGGTATAACCCCTCAAAGCGGCTGGATTTCCGATTTTCCGGTCACTCCGGATATTATAGCGGACATCCAGGCGTCCATTGACGCAGCCGCCGACGCGGGTAAACTGCCGATAGGTAAAGCCGCTGCGGACCAGGCGTTCGTTGCCCTGAATACTGAAATTGGCATTGAGGTTACGCCGGCCGCGGAGGCGGGCCCGGAGGGCAATTATGCCGAGGACGAGGCATATACAGAGCCTACCGTAATAGAAAACTATTACTCCGACGAAGGACCGCCCGTTGTAACATATTACGCGCCGCCACCCGATTACGCGTACCTGTACGCATGGGACCCGTTCCCGTTCTGGTGCGGTGGCTTCTGGTTCCCTGGTTACTACGTCCTTAACGATTTCGACTTCGCGTTCTTCGGCTATGGCCACTACGGCTATGGCCACCACGGGTTCTTCGGCAGGAGCGATTTCCGGTTCTACAGGAATCACCATGAGTTCTGGCATGGGAACAGGCAGTTAAGCAACCATGTCATCGACCCTGTTACAAGGCGTGCCGTGGCAATTGACCCGATCTCCAGGCGCCCATTCACCAGGACAGCTTTTCGTCCGGTAGGGGCCAGGTCTTTCGATCCTGTTGCCAGAACCGCAGGGCATGGACAGCGGTTTATCGGCAATGCCGGCGTCAGGAACGGCAGCAGGCAATTCAGCAGGTCTTTTAACAGGACGAGCGCCGCGAATATAGTAAACAGGAGCACGGGCCGTTTAGGCACGGCTACATTCGGCAGGAGTGCCGGACAAGCCACGGCTTCCGCAGGAATGATATATCCGGCGGTACGCAGTTCCGAGGGTACAACAGGCCGTCCGGGAGCTTCAACAGGCCGTCGTATAACCGGTCGTTTAGCCGGCCCGCAATGAGCGGAGGCAGATCGTTCAGCGCACCGAGCAGGTCGTTCAGTGGCGGCGGCGTAGCTCAGTGGCGGCGGTGGACGTGGCTACAGTGGCGGCGGCGGCGGTGGCCGTGGCGGCGGTGGAGGCGCGTAGTTGGTGGCGGCGGTTTTGGCGGCAGGCGGTGATTCAAGGAGATGAAAGCGTTATAATAAAGTAATGAGCATCTCCTTAGAGGAACTGACCGACGAGAGTCTTGTGGAGGCGGCAAAATCCGGCGGGGACGAGGCATTTGCCGAGCTCGTCCGGAGGCATAAGCGCAAGGTTTTGCGCCTTGCCTCCCGGTTCGCCGGAGACAGGGGTGAGCTGGACGATATTTCCCAGGACATCTTCATAAAGATTTACCGGAACCTGGGCGGATATAGAAGAGAGGCGCCTTTCGAACATTGGCTGACACGGGTCGCGGTGAGCGCCTGCTACGATTTCTTACGGAAAAAGAAGAAGGGCAGCCGCGACATACCGCTGGAGGACGTGGAATACAGCCTTAGCATACCGGCGGATGAAGAGAAGAATTTCGAGGCCTTGCAGGCCAAAGAAATACTGGACAAGGCGCTTGTGAAGCTGAAGCCTAAAGAGCGGGTTATTATTACGCTGCTGGAACTGGAAGAGAGGTCCATAAAGGACGTGGCGGTTATTACGGGGTTATCCGAGGCAAACATAAAAGTCCGGGCGTTTCGCGCGCGGAAGGCGCTGAAGAAAATCCTTGGGGTTAACGAAGAGGCATAAACATGAAAAACAAAATGGACGAGCTTTTTAAACTGGCGCGGACCGTGGAGCCGGATATATACCACGTCGAGAGGGGGCTTGAGACGCGGGTCCTGGCGAGGCTCCGGGCGGAGCATGAATCCCTGGCCGTCTGGTTTACCTGGACATGGAGGCTCGTGCCAATTTTCGCGGTTTTAGTCATGGCGCTGGGAGGATGGTATTATTCATTTTCTCCTAATATCGACATGCGCACCGCCATCACGGCTAATTACGAGCAGTCTATGCACCTGAGCAGCCTTATGGGAGACTGAAGATGAAAAAATGGAAGGTGGTCATAGGTATTATCGCCGTATTCATACTTGGCGCTGTAGCCGGCGGAGTAATCAGTCATGCGGCATGCTGGAACAGGCCGCATTGGGGCGAAATTCATCCGAGGGAACAAGTAGTCAGGAGGCTCTCACGGAAGCTCCATTTAGACGCGGACCAGAAAGCGCAGGTCGAGGTAATAGTGAACGACGCGCACAACCAGATGCGCGAGATGCGCAGGGAGACCCAGCCCAAGATTGATTCGATAATGGGAAATGCACAGCAGAAGATACGTGCAATCCTCCGTCCGGACCAGAAAGCGGAGTTCGAGAAGCTCATAGCCAGATGGAAAGCGCAGCGGGAGAAGTTGCAGGAGAAAGATTAGAGCGAAATTCATCGGGTCAGGAAGGTCCTACAGGGCGGATGAAGACCATTTCGATAAATCCCTACACGGAAGAAATAGTTGCGGAGTATCGGCATATGACGCCGGATGAGGTGGACGGGGAAGTCAAAAAATCCCGCCGATCTTTTTCGCTATGGTCGAATCTTTCGGTTGCCGGGCGGATAGCGTATATCGGGAAGCTTGCTGACAATCTCCGGGCGGATAAGCGAAAATATGCTGAAATCATAACCCGCGAGATGGGGAAGCCTATCCGGGAATCGGTCGCGGAGATAGAGAAATGCGCCTTAGCCTGCGATTATTACGCCCAGAATGCTGAAAAATTTCTGGAGCCGGAAAAGGTATCTGCCGAGGGCAAAAGTTATATCCTTTTCCAGCCGCTCGGCATCGTGCTTGGGATTATGCCGTGGAATTTCCCGTTCTGGCAGGTGTTCCGGTTTGCAATCCCCGCGCTCGCCGCAGGGAACGTCGTGCTTCTCAAGCACGCATCTAACGTCCCGGCCTGCGCGCTCGCGATAGAGGAGGCGTTTTTAAAGGCGGGTTTCCCGGAGAATGTATTCAAAACTTTGATTATAGGCGCGGCAGCCGCCCTTAAGTTAATCGAGGACGACAAGGTGGACGCCGTCTCGCTGACAGGGAGCACGAAGGCGGGAGAAGAGGTCGCGGCGGCCGCGGGAAGACGTATAAAGAAAGTCGTGCTTGAGCTCGGAGGTTCGGACCCGTTTATCGTCCTGGATGACGCCGATATTGCCGCGAGCGCCGGGATGGCTGTAAAAGCCAGGATGGTCAATGCGGGACAGAGCTGTATCGCGGCCAAAAGGTTCATCGTGATGGAGAGTGTGGCGGACGAATTTAAAAAGTTATTCCTCGCGCGGCTTATGGAACTGAAGGTGGGCGATCCGATGGACGAGACGACGGATATCGGTCCTGTCGCCAAGAGAGAGGTCCTGGATACGCTGAATGAACAGCTAAGCGACGCCAAGGCGAAAGGAGCGGAAATCCACCGGGCCGGGCATATATTTGACAGGGGGCTGTTTTTCCTTCCATGCGCCGTCTTTAATCCGACAAAAGAGATGAGGATACTGACCGAAGAAGTCTTCGGCCCGATAGCCCCGGTCATTACGGTCAAGGATGAGGATGAGGCAATCCGGGCCGCGAACGATACCGGGTTCGGTCTCGGTGCGTCGATCTGGAGCAGGGACCCTAAAAGAGCGGACCGGCTCGCCAGGCGGCTTGATGCCGGGTTTGTCGCGGTAAACGACATGGTAAAGTCAGACCCGAGGCTGCCGTTCGGAGGGATAAAGAAATCGGGCATCGGCAGGGAACTGTCGCATTACGGACTTAAGGAATTCGTGAATATCAAGACGGTGGCGATAAAGGAATAAAAAAAGGGGCCGCTTTCGCAGCCCCTTTTATTTTGTCAGGCCCAGATTGGACTCATGCCGCTTTTTTGTGATGCGCCATAAAGTCGCTGTATTCCTTCTCCGCTTTAACCTTGTCGTAGCCGTATCTCTTTTGCAGGATCCCAACGAATTTGGTGGCCGAACCTTCGATTGCGGTCAGATCGTCATCGGTTAATTTGACCCCATTTCTCCTTAACCGAACCCTTGATCTCCTTCCAGGTCCCTTTAAAGATGTCCTCGTACATATGTTACTCCTTACATAAAGGTTCATTTATATCACCACTATATTATTATAATATTTCAGCAGATTACTGTCAAATTATGAAGCGGATAATAGCCTTATTTTAACCTGACAGGAGCATTCCGGGCGGCGAAGATGTGGTCTGACCAGAAACGTCTTGATGCCAAAAGACTTAGAACTCCATATAGCGATCCGAGACCGTGACTGATGTGAAGCAGTGCAAAGACCGGGGGCATGGCCAGTAAGAGTTTCGGGTCTTTCCTGTCCCGGCTTATCTTGAAGGAAAAATAAAGGGCGGCTGAAATATATGAGCATGAAATTGCCGACAGCAGCCAAGCAAAGACCGGGGAAAATATAGAGAGGGATATTGAAGTAATAAGGGAGGTTACAAAAATAAGCGGGATAAGATGTCTGACGGAAACAGGTTTTACTTTGCTCTCCTTCAAGGGAACTGAAGATGGAAAATCCATTACCGAAATTGTGCAGGAGGAAGGATTTTATATCCGTGCGGGCATAATATTGGCAGACGATATCCGGTGCAAGCAGGATATGCCCGCCGGATGCTCTTAACCTGCAGTTCAACTCCATATCCTGGTGTTTGACAAGCTTTTCATTGAAAAGCCCGATCCGATCAAATACCTCTTTTTTATAGCAACCTCCAAACACGGTATCGACGAATACAGGTTCTTTGGTCCCCGACCTGAACATTGAATTGCCTACGCCAAACTTATGCGATAATGCCTGCGCTATGGCCTTGCCTATAAGCGTATTGTCTCTTGGCACGGTGACCATCACGCCTCCGACGTTGTCCACGGCATACTTTTCAAGATATTGAACGCATTTAGTAATATAGTCGCTGGCGTAAGTCGCATGCATGCCCATTATTATTATAATTTCGCCGCGGGCATTTTTAATTCCGAGGTTGAATGCGCAGGGCGTTGTCCTCTTTGTATTCTCAACCATCTTTATAAATTGATATTGGCTGGTATATCCGGCCAGGATTTCTCTCGTGCCGTCCTCGCTCATCCCGTCAACTACAAGCACTTCCAGCCTGTCCTTCGGAAAGTCGGAAGAAATTATAGAATCTAAACAGCCTGCAATAAATTTTTCTTCGTTCCGGCAGGGCAGGATAACGGTAACGAAGGGGGCGGTGCCGGGCGTTACCGCGGCTCCCTCATCAATAGACCTGTATCTGGTCAATGTGTCCAGTGGTCACCCCCTTTAATTGGCACTGCGGGCGTAAGCCGACAGCATTCCGCGCAACTTCTGTTTTGTTCTGACAATCTTCCGGTAGGCTTCCCTGCCCAGCCTGGCGGCGCTGTTATAGCTTTTTGCATACCTGTACACAAGCACCTTGCGGGCACCGTATTTCTCCTTATACTTTCCTCCGCCGCACATGTCCAGTTGGGTCATCCCTCTTTTTGCGAAGATGGTCATCGCCGTCCAGTATAAAAGCTCGTTGGGGTACAGGCCTTGGTATTCCCTATAGGAGGCCGCGCCGAACAAATAAGCACATCGGTTGTCAAAAGGCAACAGGGCGGACGCTATGACCTTGTCTTCATGCTTTACCCGAAGAACAATTATCGAGCCTGGATGGAGTCTATTAAACAGGCTCCTTACGCGCCCGACGGGATAAGTCGGGACAAGCTTTTGCTTGGCGAATACGTCGATGAGTTGGGAGTAGTAATCATCGATAGCGGCGGGGCAGTCGCATGCCTCGACAACAAGGTTGTTGCTTGTCCCCTTGCGGATATTCTGCCTGCACCTCCTCTCGAGGTTCCGCTGCATCTGGTCTTCATCCGCGCATAAAGGGACGACATAGGTGACCCCCTCCTGAACGCTGTATCCATGGCGGCGCATCAGGTCGGGCGGCATGGACGGGCTGCAAAGCTCGACGTGGTTGATCTTAATGGCTTTGCAGGTCCAGTCAAGCGCTGTCATGAATTTCTCAAAATCAAATCCTTCGTTCACCACCGGGCCCATGTAATCCGTAGTCCAGCCTGGCAATGGGCTCCCCAATATCCTCAGCGGGCCTTTCTTAACGACAAGCCCGACAAAGTAACCGATGGTCTGGTGATTTTCGATTATCCTGAACTTAAGTGTCTTTGCACCCTGGGTCTCTTCGATGAACCTCAGCCAGCCCGATTGATGAAAGAGGCATTTGGTGTCAAAGGCTTCTATCGCCTCATCCCATCCCTCTGGAGTCACGTCAGTGATGAGTTCAAGTTCCATTATAGGACCTCCGGATTTTACAGCTGTCTGGCAATCTTGTATCCTCCGTCCCCGCACTGCTGGGCCTGCCAGCCGCACGTTTCCTGAAATTTTCCGGCAATCATGAGATAGTCGGAGCCCACATGTTCCTCGACCTTTGAACACCCCCTGTCCTTCAGGACGTTCGAACAGTTGAAGATACAGGCTCGCCTGGCGTTAGCCAGACTGCTGGGATCCCAGGAGAAAAACGGGAGGTGGGGATTGTCCTCCTATTTTAATTGATATCCCTTTCATTCCTGATTAAGGCTTACAGCGCGCCTTTATATAAGCTCCAGCACCCCGTCAATATCCGCCGAAATCGCCGGCCCTATTATTATGTCTTCTTTCATGTTTCCATTCCTTGCGGTTAAGCGTGAGACAATTTCGCCAAAAGCCATTTCATCTCCATGCCGACTCTCTCCCGGAATGGCCTGGTTTCCCTTGATTGCTTGGTTTCAAGATAATCGAGCAGTGTCGAGACGGGGACAAACCAACCGTTGCGCTTCGAGAGCTCCGTCAGCAGCTTTTCTGTTTGCGGGTTTACCTTTCCTGATTCGACGAATCCGCACGCAAAATGCGTGTACATAATGCAAACCCCGCCCTCCTGTTCGAGTTTGTCCTGGTTCCGGGACGCGATCAGCCGGTTGAAGCTATTCACTTCCGGGCCATCGCAGGAGGAAAACCAGTATTTGACGAAGGGCCTCTTCGGGTCTTTGTAAGGCATGGTCGGATTAACCCGGAGCAGGTTGATTTCCGGGAACACAAGGTTTCTCACATACTTGATCCGGCTCCGACAAATATCTCCCCAGAAATAAGGGGATGATGGGTTATCTCCTTCGAAAACAAGTCGCTTTCCGGCAAGTTTTTTCATAATCTTATAGATGGCGCCGACAAACGGCAGGTCGAGCCTCTCGCGACCCCAGTAAATGTTTTCACTATTATATGAATGATTGGCATGGACCTGCGGATAATAACCCACCAGATCCCTGAAAGTTTCGAGGGCGGATATGGTAGTTTCCCTTCTGCTCGAACAATTCGAGGCGTTGTGGAACGCTATTTCGAACCCTTTTTCCTGCAGCCACTTTATAAACCGCGCATACCCCTCATCCGCCAGCGTATCGGAGCCGTAGAAGCGGTCTTTAGTATCACGTCCGGGAAAAACCCATACGCTCTTGGTCGTCGCCATGCCAAGTCTTGAAAGCAGTTCATAGATCGGCTTGACGTTTTCCACGGTTGCGTGATCCGTATCGTCGAATATAGTAAAGGCGAACTTTTTACCTTCAGGGAATTCAAGCATGGGGCAGCCCCTTTTATGAATTTGATAATTTAGCGTCGCCTGTCCTTGCTTTACCCAAAATGCGGCTGTAAAGCCCAATCAGCTTACCGGCTTCAATTTCCCAGTTGTACTTTTCCATTACCGCTTTCCTGCCGTTTTCTCCCATACGCCTTGCGGCCTCCGGGTTGTCGATGAAATACGTTATCTTCCTGGCTATCTCAACGGGATCGGTTGAGTCGACCGTAAGTCCGCAGTCCTCGCGCTCAATTATCCTCTTCAGGTTGGGGAGGGCCGAACCCAGCACGGGAATGCCGCTGCCCATATACTCAAAAAGCTTGACCGTGCCCTCGCCCGCCAGCATGTAGGCCGGGACAGGCTGAAGCAATACAAGCCCCAGGTCGCACTCGGGCAGCAGACTCAACACCTCCTGCCATGGCCTATAGCCGCGATAATCTACCCTCTCATACCCCTTCATCTCCTCGGCCTTCCGCCTGTCTTCAGGGGATAGCTCGCCCAACAGTATCAGCCTGGCCGGTCTTTCGACATGCTCCATGGCCTCTACCATCTTGAAGAGGCCCCTGTCGGCTATAATTCCACCCGCATAAACGCATTTGAACTCGCCCCCGGACTTCTTCGTCCTGACCGGGTTAACCGGCCTGCCTGGAAAATTGCTCACCATCACGGCCCGTCCCTTGAACTTGGCTTCAATGACCTTGTCTACAACTACCACACCGTTGAAAATCCTGGATGACAGCGTTTCGAAGAAGTCAAAAACATTGGCTATCAGTTTTCTCAATCCCCAGTACCCCGGCTGTCTCGACATAAAATTCTGCTTGTTGTACTCGTGCACGTCGTAGATCACGCGGTTGCCCAGGAGCTTGAGCAAAAGCCCTGCAGGCAGAAGCTCCGGATCATGGAAATGGTAAACGTCGGCCTTTTCCCGAAGCGAGGCCTTGAAGGCAAGGGGCGCTGTGATGAGAGCCCGGCGGAACAGACTTTCAAAACCTGGCACTGCCCTGACTGTTATCCCGTCCAGCACCTCGTCGGCCGTATGCGGCGCGACGAAGACGACTTCATAGCCGGCCTTCAAGAGGCTCTTTGCCTCTTTTTCGAACACCCTTCCTTCATAAGGAGGATGTCCCGAAGACAATATGCATACTTTGGCTTTTGCTTTCATACTCCCGCTGGATTCCTTTTAAAAGCTCACTATTTTCCGGTTGCCGGGTTTTCGGCACCCTTTACTTCACTAAGCTCTATTTTGCGGTTCAGCGCGTATATAATTCCTATCGCAGAAAAAAGCTCTCTATGATCGTTTATGTCGCCCGACTTCAGGGCGTTAAGTAACATGAAGATGAAAATCGACAAGATGGTAACGGCCGTATAATAGTTCTCACCGATTGCCCTCTTTACCAGGGAGTAGGCCTTGCTGAAACTCCAGTAAAGGAGCAGCAAAAGCGAAGTCAAGCCGAATATACCGATTTCAGACCCCACTTCCAGAAGGATGTTGTGGGGATATTCTCCTCTGACGGCGTCGACCCCCTTATAAAAAACCGAGAAACCGCCGGCACCCAGCCCTGCGATTAAATATTGCGGTGTGGACATCGCATTAAGGGCCGCTTTTGCCATATAAATCCTTTCCATCACCGACGCCCCGCCGCCCACGTCGTTTAATACGTCCAGCCTGTAAGTCATCCTAGCAAACTCCTGATAGGTATAACCGAAATATCCCACCGCAACCAGGAATACCAGCACAGTCCATATCCTTATCTTGCCGCGCTCTCTGCGTTTCTGCCTTAACAGGAAGGGGATTGCGACCAGGGTTGCGACCAAGGCGAAAAGCGGACCCCGGGCCCCGGATACCATTAGCCCGTAAATGGCTGCCGGACAGATCGCCGCGATGTAAAAAATACGTCTTATAACGGACCGGTCCTTCATGAAAAAATAAAAGAAAACTATAATAAAAGTCGTAGCCATGGACCGGCCTATCGACAGGTATTGGTCACCAAGAGCGCCTATTGCGACTTCCGAATCGAGGTTAAGCGCTCCGTTTTGTATGATGTCATATAACATTACTCCGGTTAAGATAATGTATATAATAAGGAAGTTCCTGAATTTTTTCGAGAAATCAGCATCTTCCGATTCTTGAAAAACATAGTACGGGGCAAAAAAGGCGAGGGTTGTGAGAGAGACAAACCTGGTCAGCTTTTCGGTGCCGTAGACCGGGGCGATGGTATACAGGAGACTGATTCCCGCCAGAAGGGAAAAGACCAGAAAGGGAAGATACATCCTGGAGGGGGGCGCCGCAAGCTTGATCCGTTTCTGATTTATCCCCCACAATATGCCTACGATAGTCAAAGCGCCGAAAAAAACGGTTGCGTCCAGATGCGCAAACTGGAGGCGAGGGTCGCCCTTGTAATCGCCCGACGTTCAGGAACAGCGCATATATGACCTCGGGATGCTTTAATGTCAACGCGATGAAGAGAACCGCCACGCCAGTCAACAGGCTGAACTTGACTGGAAACTCTGAGGTCAGCACTGCAATCAGTGGGACCATCAGCATCAGAGTTATGAGTGCCATGGTCCTGAACCCCTGCTCTTGTGAAAGCGCTTTTACATTCATTGCCTGAAGCTCCATTTCAGGTTCAATCCGTAAGATGGATAATGAAACCTTGATGGTCAAGAAGCAGAGCAACAACATCCCCAGCATGAAGGACAGGGGAATGCCGGTAAGGGTAAAGTGGCCCGCTTTTACCACAAAGTATGCAACGGCGGAAACGAACAGGGCTCTGTAAATGTTGCCTGCATTAACAGCCTTGACATTTGCCGCGTCGATAGAACTCCTGAGCGCTATATACAAAGCGTTCGGCACTGCGGCCAGTATCGCGAGCCTTACGATGCCGGCCGCTTCATCAAACTGCGGTCCCAGCCAGTAATGCACCAGATATTTTGCAGACAGGTACAATGCGGCCGTCACTCCAATGGACGTTATGGCCGTATATTTAATTATCCTTTGAAGAATGATCCGCGCCTCGTCATGCTTTCCTTCGGAAAGGATTGTGCTCATCTTCGGCAGCGTGATAAGGCCTACCGGTTGGAAAATGGCCCCCACCATAGAGACCATGCTTACTCCGAACGCGACGAAGCCCGCCTCCTTTATCCCAAACAGGTTTGCCGTCAGGAATGCCGGCAGCGCCAGCATGCCTGCCATGCTGATATCACCCGGCACCCGCGCCAGGCCATATCTCAGAAGCTCTTTCGTCGAGGAAATTAAATTTAGTTTTCCCAGGTGAGGGATGACGACCACTGACTATAGGCAACGAAAAAACAAAGGAGACCAGGAACATGCCAGCCGTGGTTATCTCCAGCGCGGTTTTTACCGAACTGGCGATCAGAAGGGCGCCGCCAGCGGCACGATGCCTATGAAAATGCTGATGATATTTGCCGCCACGAATCTTCCGTTGCCCCTGTAAAACGAGTAAACAAGGGAACTGCACCATATAACTCTCAGCCGAGAAAGGAAAATGATCCGTACATATTCTTCATAGCCCGGCTTGCCGAAAACAGCTCTTCCAATCAAGCCCGGCATAAGGTTGATGATCGCAAGCACCAAGGCCGAAAAAAGCAGGACGCTCCCGTAGCCCGCGATAATATAAGAAGCCTGTTCTCTGCCATCACCTCCTTTTGCGGAAGAGATTGCAATATATCTCGCCAGGCCGACACCGAGACCCATGATAAGGACCGGTTCCATGAAGCTTGATGCCCGCCGTACAAGAGCATAAATCCCGAAGCCCTCGGGACCGAGCGACTTTGCGGCCAGTTTGTAAACCAGGATGCCGCAGAGGAAGCTAAAGGCATAACTTATAAAGGTAATTATAAGGTCTTTTTTCATACTCATCCTCTTACTTATTCAGAAGCGTGGATTGTCGAGAGCAAAAACCTTGATGAAGGCTTAGAACGGGCTTAGAACTTTAAAAAACGATTTCTCGGTGGCTTCGGATGGTAGAAATGCTTTAATAAATATAACACCGGACAACTATTTGTCAACTACGGCAGGAATGGGTTTTAATTAAGAATTAAGGATTAGATCCCAAAAAAAAGGGGGTTGGGCAATAGCCCAACCCCTTTTAATCTAAGGTTACCCGTCAGAGATGTTAGTACGCTCCTATGTCATATGACGGTCCGGGGGACATTATTAAATTTGTAAGTTAACTGGCTTATTGGCGTCCCCGCGCCAATCGCAGGGCTTCCGGCATTCAGCCGGTAATTCCCGATGAAGAGCTTACATAGGAAGGGTTTGCGCTGATCGAATGCTGCTCGTTAGCGGATGTTGGCCTCTGTACTGCGCAAGGGAATAGTTCGATCCATTCCACTGGATATCGGTCGCGTTGCCGTACCAGAGATTATAGTCGCCAGCGATCTTGGGTGTAATCAAACGAGCCGACCCTCATGCCCCACTGACTGCAATTGCTGATGATATTGTTTTTCATCGTGAGGTTGACACTCCCACCGGATCGTTCTGCCCGGCTTGGCCGAAATCAAGGCCGTAATGGCATTCTGTCTATGGTGTTGTTATAGCATCAACTAGTTTTGCCCGTCGTCGCCGAACAAAATCCCGAAATTGCAAGTTTGTTATAACGTTGTTGTAAATCAACGGCCATTTACGTCTGGGGCCGTGCCAGCCCTGGATGCCCCAGCTCGCAATGTGCTAATCAGGTTGTTCCGGATCGTTATGTTCGAGTAGATGCCATGATATAGATACCTGGTCCTGGCTATGTATTAGTACCTATGTCGCAATCGAGAACGCAGTTTTGAATCGTAATGTTCGATGCGTTGCCGCCGCCCCAATCAGAAACTATATTGCCGTCAACACTGTAGTGCTGTATGGTCATTCCATCAAGGACTATGACCCTGAATTTTCAAAAACCACAAAAACACCCGGCAGACACACATGTCCCGTCAAAAACCGGCGTCTCGCCAGGATAGGCCTTGAAGGTAATCGGGGCAGTCGCCGTGCCGGATGGCGAGTACCAGTTCAGACCATTGTGCCCAAGCCCCCTGCCCCGTGTAAGTCCCGCCGCGGGCATAAAGGGTGTCTCCGGCCTTTAATTGCTTGCTTGCGTATGGCCAGCGTCTTCCACGGCGAGCTTATCGTCCCGCTGTTACTGTCCGAACCGGTCGGGAGACATGTAATAGGAGTTGCCCGTCGAGACGGTGGCCGCCGCCAGGGTGTAAGCGTCCGAATTCGTGGTGGTAGCGCCTGAACTGTCCTTAACGGTAACTTTGACGGTATTGCTGCCCGCCATGGCGCTGGTCGTGGCCCAGTTCCAGGAACTGGAAGTGCCATAGGCCTGCGTCACCACAAATGTGCCGCTGGTGTCAGGCCCGCTCCTGGAGAACTGGTACTGGTAGCCCCCGCTGCCGCCCGAAGCGGTTGAAGTGCATGTAACCGTCGTGCCGGCAGTCGCCGTAGTGGGACTGACAGCAAGGCCGTCCGAGAGGGGAGGCGGCGTTGATGCTGGATAAAGTATATGCAACGGAAACGGTCGCCGTAGCACCTGTGCTGTCTTTTACGCTGACAGATATGGTGTTGCTGCCCGCCATCGCGCTGGTCGTGGCCCAGTTCCAGGTATTAGAGGTGCCGTAGGCCTGAACCACAATGGATGACCCGCCGGTGTCCGGGCCGGTGCGAGAGAACTGGTACTGGTAACTGCCGGACCCGCCGGTTGCCGCGGCGGTCCAGGTGACAGATGCGCCCGCAGTCGCCGGTGACCGGGTTGGCCGTAAGCGAATTTACCGCTATCGGTGTATTGCTTACCGTGTAGGCCGGGAGCCGTGCTTGAGACCTGGCCCGTGCCGTCGGAATTCCTCACTCCGACCGTTATCGTGTCGCTCCCGACCATTGCGCTGGTGGGAGTCCAGGTCCATGTCCTTGGACGTCCCCCAGGCTTGGGCCACCACGGCCGTCCCGCCGGTGTCCGGGCCGGTGCGTGAGAACTGGTACTGGTATGTGCCGCGTACCGCCGGAGGCTGACGCCGTCCAGGTTACCGGAGTCCCCACCGTAACAGGGACTTGGCACGCTCGGGGTTATGGAGCCGATGACGATGGCCGTGACCACCTGCGCTATGGTATATGTCACTGATTTCGAGACCGTCCCGGAGCCGTCCGAGTTTCTGACGCTGACCATGATGGTGTTTGTGCCTGCCATTGAAGATGTGGTGGCCCAGTTCCACGAACTGGAACTGCCCCAGCCCTGCGCTACCACGTAGGCTCCGCTCGTGTCAGGGCCCATCCTGGAGAACTGGTACTGGTATGTGCCGCTCCCGCCCGTGGCTGACGCCGTCCAGGTGACGGATGCGCCAGCCGTCGCAGGGCTTGCAACTGATGGTACCAACGAGTTTACCACAATAGCCGGAACTGTGGCCGGACTTACGGTATAGGCCGGGGCCGTGCTTGTGACCTGGCCCGTGCCGTCGGAATTCCTCACTCCGACCGTTATCGTGTCGCTCCCGACCATTGCGCTGGTGGGAGTCCAGGTCCATGTCTTTGCCGTCCCCCATGCCTGCGCCACCACGGCCGTCCCGCCGGTATCCGGGCCGGTGCGTGAGAACTGGTACTGGTATGTGCCGCGTTCCGCCCGTGGCCGACGCCGTCCAGGTTACGGAAGTGCCAACCGTCTCAGGGCTTGCAACTGATGGTGCCAACGAGTTTACCACAATGGCCGGAACAGTGGCCGGACTTACGGTATAGGCCGGGGCCGTGCTTGAAACCTCGCCCGTGCCGTCGGAATTTTTGACGTAAACCGATATCGTGTTGCTGCCCGCCATCGCCGAAGTCGTCGTCCAGGACCAGGTATTGGAAGTCCCGTATGCCTTCGCCACTACGGCCGTACCGCCGGTGTCCGGGCCGGTGCGCATGAACTGGTACTGGTATGTGCCGCTCCCGCCGGTGGCTGACGCCGTCCAGGTGACGGTGTTGCCCGCCACGGCCGAAGATACGCTTGGCGTTATGGAGCTTATAGTGATGGCCGAGGCGGCCCCCACGGTATAAGTTTTAGACTTGGAGCCTTTACCTTTCGAATTGGTCGATATGCCCGCCGCGGCCGTCGTAATGGACGAATCCATGACGTTGACTAAAATGCTGTTGGTGCCGACCGATGAACTACCGATGTCCCAGTTCCAGTTGTTCGAATTGCCCCAGTCCTGGACTAAAGCGTAAGCTCCCGCCGTGTCCGGACCCTTCCGGAGGAACTGGTATTTATAATTGCCGCTGCCGCCGGCGGCGGCGGCGGTCCATGTTACAGCCTGTCCCGGAACTGCGGCCGGCAGGCTTGGAGCAAGGTCATTTACAGTTACCGGTACGTTAGCTGTTACATTTATGCCTGTCCCGGGCATTTCAACGTTTCCTGCCTTATCTGTAGCCCTTGTCATGATGGTGTAGGACCCATCCTGGGGCGGAGTCCAGCTGTAGCTCCATTGTGAGGCGCCCTTTGCCGTGTTCCAGGTCGTACCGCCGTCTGTGGATACTTCCACCTGGTCACGCCGCCAACCTTTCCGTCGGCCGCAACGCCATTCACTGCGACTGTGGAACCCGTAAGCCTCGCGCCGTTTTTCGGATGCGTTATTTTCGAGCCCGGCGGGGCAAGCCTGACGACATTCACGTATGAGCAACTGATTATGGTCTCATGCGCGCCGCTCGAATCCGTCGCGCGGCTCATTATCAGATATGCGCCATTTGTCGCCGGTGTCCATTTATAGTTCCATGTTGTCGTGCCGCTGGCCGTATCCCCAGGTCGTCCCGCCGTCTGTCGATACTTCCACGAAAGAGACGCCGTCCGCGGCCGAAGCCGTGCCGGTGACGGTGAGACCGGAGCTGCCGGCAAATGCCTTGCCAGCGGTTACAGGCGAAGTTATTGTCGAGACCGGTAAGGCGTATGACGGCCCCTCGATCATCCTGATGCGGTTGTTCTTGCTGTCGGCTACGAATATATTGCCCTTTGAATCCGTAGTGAGGCCAAACGGGTAGCGAAGTCCGGCATTGCCCGCGGCAGCGCCGTCGCCGGAAAATCCGGCAACCCCGGTCCCGGCCATAGTGTTTATCGTGCCGGAGGTATTGACTACCCTGACGCTCTGGTTGTACCAATCAGAAATATATACATTTCCGGCGGCGTCAACCGAGACGCCGGAAGGATGGTTAAGCGAGGCGGATATGGCATGTACCTCCGTCACCGGATAAGCCAGGCAGTGCCGTCGCCCGCCAGCGTCGTTATCCCGCCGTCCGAGCTGACAACCCTGACGCGCTGGTTATAACAGTCGGCGATGTAAAGTTTGCCCGCCGCGTCCAGGGCAATGCCCACAGGCCTGTTAAGCTTCGCCGAAATGGCGGGGCCGCCGTCTCCGGAAAAACCCGCCGCGCCCGTCCCGGCGACGGTCTTTATTATGCCCGTCGCATCTATCATCCGGATGCGGTTGTTGCCGGTATCCGATACGTATATATTCCCCTTGGAGTCCACCGCTACGCCTTCGGCTTGCTTTATGGCCGCCGAGACAGCCGGCCCGCCGTCGCCTGAGAAACGGGCGGCGCCGGTCCCTGCAACGGTAGTTATAATGCCGGATGCGCTTATCTTCCTGATGCGGTTGTTGCTCATGTCCGCGAAAAACACGTTCCCGGCGCTATCGACGGCAATGCCCGAAGGGTTCTTCAGCTTTGCGAGTATGGCGGAGCCGCCGTCGCCTGAATAACCCGCGGCGCCAACGCCCGCGATGGTCGATATCTTGCCGGTGGCGTCAATTTTCCTGATGCGCTGGTTGGCCCTGTCCGAGACGTAGAGGTTGCCCGCGGCGTCAGACGCCACGCAGCTCGGGGCACTTAGCCGGGCCGCAGTAGCCTGGCCCCCGTCGCCTGAGAAACCTGCGTTGCCAAGACCTGCATAAGTGTGGATATCGCCGGAAGATGCGAATGCCTCTTGCGAGGCGAATATGAGAAGCGGGAGTAGAAGGATGAATACATAGAAATTGAAAAGCTTGGAACTCTTTTGCAGACCCATTTTTTTTCCTCCGTGTTGCTTGAGGGCAAAGCACTTTAAGAACTGTTCCAACATACTCTGATGCGGTTTTTTTATCAAATTAATTGTTTTTAATTAATCCATATTAATCAAACAGTTAGCGGTAATGGTCTTAGGCGGCGCGTGGAGCATATACGTAAGCATAAAAAAGCCCGCAACTTCACGTTGCGGGCTTAGAGATTTTGGAAGTTTATTCAACTAAAAAAAGGGGTTGGACATAGCCCAACCCCCATCGCTTCCGTTCCTTTCCTAATAAGCGCCTATGTCCCAGGATGTACGGGTAGCGCCGGTTATATTGGTATTGAACAGCGTCTGCGGCGTCCCCGCGCCAATCGCAGGGCTACCGGCATTCAGCCGGTAATTCGATCGAGCTTACAAAGGAGGGGTTCGCGCCAATTGAATGCGCGTCGTTAGCGGTGTTGGCCTTGATACTGCGCAAGGGAATAGTTCGAACCTTTCCACTGGACATCGGTCGCGTTACCGTACCAGAGATTATAGTCGCCGGCGATCTGGCGTGTAATCAAACGACCCGACCCGCATGCCCCACTGACGCAGTTGCTGATGATATTGTTTTTCATCGTGAGGTTGACTACTCCCACAGGATTGTTCTGCCCGGCTTGGCTGAAATCAAGGCCGTATTGCGTTGCTGTCTATGGTATTGTTGTAAATCCCGTATGTTTTGCCCGTCATCGCCTAACAAAATCCCGAAATTGCAATTTGTTATAATGTTGTTGTAAATCAACAACCCATTTACGTTGGGGCCATGCCAGCCCTGGATGCCACAGCTCGCAATGTGCTGAATCAGGTTGTTTCGGATTGTTATGTTTGCAGTAGATGCCATGATATAGATACCCTGGTCCTGGCTTGTATTAGTACCTATGTGCTCGAGAACGCAGTTTTGAATCGTGATGTTCGTTGCATTGGTGTAAAAAATCAATGCCGTCAACACTGTAGTTCTGTATGGTGATTCCATCAAGGATTATGTACCCTGAATTTTCAAAAACGCACAAAGACACCCGGCAGACACACCTGTCCCGTCAAAAATCGGCGTCTCTCCAGGATAGGCCTTGATGGTTATCGGGGCGGATGCGTGCCAGATGCGAGAGCATAGACCATTGCAAGACCCTTGTCCCGTGTAAGTTCCGCCACGGACATAAAGGGTGTCGCCTGCTTTCAGGGCCGCCGCTCCGTGGGCTAGCGTCTTCCACGGCGAGCTTATCGTCCCGCTGTTGCTGTCCGAACCGGTCGGAGCTATGTAATAGGAGTTGCCCGTCGAGGTGGGGCTAGGGGTCGGGGTCGGGGTCGGAGTCGGAGTCGGGGTCGGAGAGGTGCCGCCAGTTGCCGACAGGCTGACGGTGACATTTATGCCTGTGCCGGGCGTTTCAACGTTTCCTGCCTTATCCGTAGCCCTTGTCATGATGGTGTAGGACCCATCCTGGGGCGGAGTCCAGCTGTAGCTCCATTGTGAGGCGCCCTTCGCCGTATTCCAGGTCGTCCCGCCGTCTGTGGATACTTCCACCTTGGCCAAGCCGCAACCCTTTCCGTGGGCCGCAACGCCATTCACTGCGACTTTGGAAGCCGTAAGCCTCGCGCCGTTTTTCGGATGCGTTATTTTCGAGCCCGGCGGGGCAAGCCTGACGAGTACGTTCACGTATGAGCAACTGATTATGGTCTCATGCGCGCCGCTCGAATCCGTCGCACGGCTCATTATCAGATATGCGCCATCTGTCGTCGGGCTCCATTTATAGCTCCATGTTGCCGTGCCGCTGGCCGTACCCCAGGTAGCCCCGCCGTCTGTCGATACTTCCACGAAAGAGACGCCGCCCGCGGCCGAAGCCGTGCCGGTGACGGCGAGACCTGAGCTGCCGGCAAATATCTTGCCAGCGGTTACAGGCGAAGTTATTGTCGAGACCGGTAAGGCGTATGACGGCCCCTCGATCATCCTGATGCGGTTGTTCTTGCTGTCGGCTACGAATATATTGCCCTTTGAATCCGTAGTGAGGCCAAACGGGTAGCGAAGTCCGGCATTGCCCGCGGCAGCGCCGTCGCCGGAAAATCCGGCAACCCCGGTCCCGGCCAGAGTGTTTATCGTGCCGGAGGTATTGACTACCCTGACGCCCTGGTTGTGCCAGTCGGCTATATATACAGTTCCCGCGGCGGTAACCGACACGCCTGAAGGAAATCTAAGCGAGGCGGACATGGCATGTCCTCCGTCACCGGATAAGCCAGGCGTGCCGTCGCCCGCCAGCGTCGTTATCCCGCCGTCCGAGCTGACAACCCTGACGCGCTGGTTATAACAGTCGGCGATGTAAAGTTTGCCCGCCGCGTCCAGGGCAATGCCCACAGGCTTGTTAAGCTTCGCCGAAATGGCGGGGCCGCCGTCTCCGGAAAAACCCGCCGCGCCCGTCCCGGCGACGGTCTTTATTATGCCCGTCGCATCTATCATCCTGATGCGGTTGTTGCCGGTATCCGATACGTATATATCCCCTTTGGAGTCCACCGCTACGCCTTCGGCATGGTTTATGGCCGCCGAGACAGCCGGCCCGCCGTCGCCTGAGAAACGGGCGGCGCCGGTCCCTGCAACGGTAGTTATAATGCCGGATGCGCTTATCTTCCTGATGCGGTTGTTGCTCATGTCCGCGAAAAACACGTTCCCGGCGCTATCGACGGCAATGCCCGAAGGGTTTTTCAGCTTTGCGAGTATGGCGGAGCCGCCGTCGCCTGAATAACCCGCGGCGCCAACGCCCGCGATGGTCGATATCTTGCCGGTGGCGTCTATTTTCCTGATGCGCTGGTTGGCCCTGTCCGAGATGTAGAGGTTGCCCGCGGCATCAGACGCCACGCAGCTCGGGGCACTTAGCCGGGCCGCAGTAGCCTGGCCCCCGTCGCCTGAGAAACCTGCGTTGCCAAGACCTGCATAAGTGTGGATATCGCCGGAGGATGCGAATGCCTCTTGCGAGGCGAATATGAGAAGCGGGAGTAGAAGGATGAATACATAGAAATTAAAAAGCTTGTAATTTTTTTTCAGACCCATCATTTTTGATTCCTCCGTGCTGTTTGGGGGTAATTCCCTTTCAGAACTGCCCCAAGATACGCTGGAGCGGGCCATGAATCAAATTAAAAGTCTTTAATTAATCTTTATTAATCAAAGGTTAGCAGTAATGGTCTGTTAAAGAAATGGTTTTGGGTGGTAAGGAAAGCATGAAAAAGCTTTAAAAGCGGGCGCCTCGAACGATAAGTACATAGTTGTTTTTGTGTAGCGGCAATCACTGCCGTCATTGCATTTTTTCCTGCGTCATATCCTCCTTTCTTTCATCCTGCTTTAAGTGATATCCAAGATAGAAAGGACATATTCTGCATAAAACAGTAGTGCAGTACTCTCTTAGCTGGAAGTTACTGGGGCAGTACGATTCATTCACTGTGCAACAGTGGTATGCAACCCTTTTTGACAGATGCGGACATCTTGTTTTAGGCATATTTAGCACCCCTCGCTGTTTAACCTTTTTTAAATATGAGGGCTGATAGACTACTCTCTAGACGGTACGTGACGCGCTGAAGTTACAAAAAAAGCGAAACTATGGGAAACGTATTCAGTTTCAGGGAAGTCTTCAGGCAAAACGGCGGAAAATGCAGGTGCGGCTGAAACTCCCAGTAACAATTTCAAATTAGGTAAGTGATGGATTTATCCCATCAAGGAGTAGATACCCGTATGTTATGCTTAATTGAGGCAAAAGGGTATTTGCAATAATAAGGTTGACGCGGTAATCTTTAAATAATGCTGTCGGTTAATCTAATAAAGGGAGGCTGTTATGGCGGGGTTGGGTGATATATTCAAGGGCAATATCGTTACTGCCGTAGTGATTGGGGTGGGTGCAATAATACTTGCGCCGGTGGCGGCCCGCGCGGCCAAACCGCTCGCCAAGGCCGCGTTAAAGGGCGGGCTGATTGCCTTTGAGAAGGGCAAGGAGGCGTTTCACGAGGTGAGCGAGGTGGTCGAGGACCTGGTGGCAGAGGTCAAGGCGGAGATGGAGAAGGAGGAGGCGAAGGAAACCCTTGAATCCATTGTCGCTGAAGGGGGAGAGATTACAAGTGCCTCCTAAAGCCGGGCCGGAAGCGCCGTCGGCCTATATAAGCCATGCGACAAAAGGAAGGGTGCGGTTCAAGATACCTTCCAAGAAGGGCAACGCCCGTTTCTTTGCAAATATCAAGGACGTTCTTGAAAAAAATACCAGGGTCGCGGGTGTTGAAGTCAATCCCGTGACCGGCAGCGCCCTTGTCACCCACAATGCCGACATGGATTCCATAATCAAGCTCGCGGAGTCGAACAAGTTCTTCAAGCTCGAAAAGCGCGGACGGCGGCATGTATCCAACAACGTGGTAGAGAGCTTCAAGAGCCTGGACAATACGTTGAAATCCGCGACGGACGGAGAGCTTGACCTGCCCACCGCGTCATTCCTGACGCTGGCGGGAGTCGGGATATATGAAATTGCGAAAGGCAATTTCGCCGCGCCCGCATGGTATACCGCATTCTGGTATGCGCTCAACATATTCCTGAAGGCAAGGCCTGACGCCAATGAAATCGAAAGAGAGCTTGTTCCACTTGGCGTTATCGAATAATGCAAGGGCAATGTGGTACAGCCTATACATACTGCGGTCAGAGGGAGAGCACGGTATAAGGTAAAAGGACTTTACCACTCCGAATCCCTCAAAACAGATATCGAAAAGGGCCTCTTTAATGAGGCTCGTGTAATTTCTTTTTCCGTCAACATCCTGACCGGAAACGTCCTTGTATTTTTTCCTCCCGAAGAATCCAGCTCCGTAATAGCCTCACTGCTCAAATCCATTGTAGACAGCTACATAAAAAAACTTCAGGAATCCGGCCCGCCAGCCAGGACGGTAACCTCACCCGCAAAGGCAAAAGCTGAGCTTCGGGAAAAGTTCAAGAGAATCAGGCCGTCATGAAGAACAGGACGCGGCGCACTGGCATCTTATCAGTTCCGAAGACGCCCTCAATCTCACACGCTCTCAGGCAGGCTACGGCCTCACGTCCGAGGCCGCGGCGGATAAGCTCAGGAAATTCGGACCGAACCTCCTGCCGGAGGCTGTAAAGCGCTCCGGCCTTGAGATATTCGCGGAACAGTTCAAATCGATTCCGGTTGCGCTTCTGGGTGTAGCCGCGGGCCTTTCAATCTTTACGGGAGGCATATCCGACGCGGTCCTTATCGCGGGCGTGGTCCTCATCAACGCCGCAATCGGTTATGTCACTGAAACCCAGGCCGAAAAAACCATCAGTTCGTTGAAAACCCTGGTCAGGCCTTACGCGACTGTCTTAAGAGACGGCTTGCCGACAGAACTGGATGCCAAAGACGTGGTGCCGGGCGACGTCATTATCCTGAAACCCGGCAGTTACGTGGCTGCGGACTCAAGGCTTATAGAGGCCGATTTTCTCACCGTCGACGAGTCGGCCCTCACCGGCGAGAGCATGCCGGTGACAAAGAATACCGAGACGCTGGTAAAGCTGGACGTGCCCCTTGCGGACAGATTGAATATGGCTTATATGGGGACTCTTGTAATCGGGGGACAGGGCTATGCCGTGGTCGTCGCCACAGGCGAGTTCACCGAAATAGGCAGGATTCAGACGATGATGGGGGAAGCCCAGTCGCCGGAGACTCCCATGGAGAGACAGCTCCGGGTAATGGGCGGACAGTTAGTCGTCATAAGCGGGGGCGTGTGCGCCGTCGTGTTCATAATCGGCCTGTTACGGGGATATGGGTTCCTGCAGATGCTGCAGTCGTCGATATCCCTTGCCGTGGCCGCGGTCCCCGAGGGCCTGCCCACGATCGCGACTACGACCCTTGCGCTCGGGATAAGGAAGATGCGAAGGCATAACGTGCTTATCCGGCATCTGGAAGCGGTGGAAACCCTGGGTTCAGTCCAGACCATCTCGTTCGACAAGACCGGCACGATCACGATGAACAGGATGACCGTGGTGGAGGTTTACGCAGGCGGCATAAGGTTAAAGATATCAGACGGCAAATTCATCTCGGATGCGGACAGAGTGAATCCCTATGCGATGAAAGAGCTGCTGATGCTGCTGCACGTATCGGTCATATGCAATGAGACCAAAATAGACTTCAAAGACGGCGAATACGAGCTTCGAGGCTCGCCCACGGAAATCGCGCTGATTAACCTGGCTATAAACGCTGGCATAGACGTAGTGGAACTAAGGGCAAGGCACCCCATCCGAAAGATAAGCCATCGCTCGGAGAGCCGCAACTACATGAGCACCATGCACGGGGCGAAGGGCGGCGGCAAAATTTTCGCGGTAAAGGGAAGCCCGTCGGAAGTCCTTGCGATGTGCAAGTGGCATATGAAGGGCGGGCAGACGCTTCAACTTACCGAGGATGACAGGCAGGAGATATTCACGGAAAACGAGAGGATGGCCGGCGCTTCCATGAGGATGCTGGGTGCGGCTTTCAATTATTCCGGTGAAAACGGCAATGGGCTGATATGGCTGGGCCTTATCGGCATGGCGGACCCCGTTAGGAAGGGACTCAAGAACCTTATGGCCGGTTTTCACCAGGCCGGCATCGATACGATAATGATAACGGGCGACCAGAGCCCTACCGCGTTTGCAATCGGCAAGGAGCTGAACCTGAGCCAGGACAAGCAACTCGAAATACTGGATTCGACGCATCTTGCCGATATGGACAAGGAAGTCCTGCGGGCGCTCGCCGCGAGGGTGCATGTTTACGCCAGGGTAAGTCCGGCGCATAAGCTCCAGATAGTCAGGGCATTGCAGGAATCCGGGAAGGTGGTCGCCATGACGGGCGACGGAATAAACGACGGCCCGGCGCTGAAGGCGGCGGACATCGGGATTGCGCTTGGGCATACCGGGACGGACGTAGCCAGGGAAGTGGCGGATATCGTCCTGGAAGACGATAACCTGGAGACGATGATAGTGGCGGTCAGCCATGGAAGGACAATATATAACAACATCCGCAAATCGGTCCACTACCTGCTTGCCACCAACTTAAGCGAAATCAACGTAATGTTTCTTGCTATCGCGGGCGGCCTGGGCCAGCCCCTGAGCGCGATACAGCTCCTTTGGATAAACCTCCTTTCGGATATCTTCCCCGGGCTTGCGCTGGCGCTCGAACTGCCCGAGCCGGACGTTCTGTCCCGGCCGCCCAGGGACCCGCACGAGCCGATAATAAAGCGCTCTGACTTTAAAAGGATCGCTTTTGAGTCGGCGCTTTTGTCCGGCGGGGCGCTTGGGGCTTATGGATACGGAATAGCGAGGTATGGGATGGGGGCAAAGGCAAACACGATGGCGTTTACGACCCTGACGACCGCCCAGCTGGTGCACGCAATAAGCTGCCGCTCAGAGACGGAAAGCATCTTCGGCAAGGAAAAGATGCCGCCGAACCCTTATCTCAACACGGCGCTCGGGGTTTCTCTCGCCTTGCAGGTTCTGACCCTGGCGATACCGGGTTTAAGGAGGCTCCTTGGAATTACGACGATCGGGTTTGCCGACGCGGCCGTTATCGGCGCCGGCTCCATACTGCCATTTCTGATAAACGAGGCGACGAAGAGTAAACCTTCGGAAAAAGCTGATCGCGAAAAAAGCGCCTCCGCGCTTGAAAGCACCGTACCTTCAACCGAACGGGAGACGAACGGATATGAGAAAGAATTTCATGTTTACCTCGGAGTCGGTAACGGAAGGACACCCTGACAAACTTTGCGACCTTATAGCCGACGGTATCGTGGACCACTTCCTCCAGCAGGACCCGCTCTCCAAGGTGGTCGCCGAGTGCGCGGTTTCCACGTCCATCGTATTCATCGCGGCGAGGTTCGCTTCCACGGCCATTGTGGATTTTCCGGCGGTTGCGAGACAGATAATAGACCAGGTAGGCTATGATCAGCCGGCCTTTAACGCGAAGACGTGCAGCATACTTACAAGCCTGAGGGAGCTTCCGGAGAAAGAGCGCCCGGCCGTGGACGAGAAGGACATGTCGGATGAGGAGATCGAGGCGATGCCGGCAAGAAACCAGGTCACGGTCTTCGGTTATGCCTGCGATCAGACATCGGTATTGATGCCGCTCCCGATATGGCTCGCGCACAAGCTGGCCAGGCGGCTTACGATGGTGAGGCTGACGAAGACGCTTCCCTACCTCTGCCCGGACGGAAAGACCCAGGTGGGGGTGGAGTACAGGGATTTTAAGCCGCACCGGATACACAGCATAACGATAGTCGCGAGCCAGGACAAAACCGGCGTGCCCGTCCTTAAAAACCTGCACGAAGAAATAAAGGGGGCGGTGATCGACGAGGTCTTCAAGGACGAGAGAATAAAACCGGACGACAAGACACATATATTCGTGAACCCGAGGGGGCAGTTGATAGTGGGCGGCCCCTCCGTGCATTCCGGCCTTACGGGCAGGAAAAACGCCATCGACACTTACGGCGAATATTCGAGGCAAAGCGGCGCGGCGCTCTCCGGCAAGGACCCGTCGAGGATTGACAGAGTCGGGGCCTATGCCGCGCGGCATGCGGCAAAGACAGTGGTCGCGGCGGGGCTTGCAACGGAGTGCGAGGTCCAGTTGAGCTATTCAATCAACCTCTCAAGGCCGGTGAGCGTGCAGGTGGAGACGTTCGGCACCGGCAAAATTGGCGATGAGGAGATAGCCTCGATGCTGGAGAAAAATTTCGATTTCAGGCTAGCCGGAATAATAAAAAAGTTCAACCTGAGGCACCTGCCGTCTTTAATCAAGGGAGGCTTTTACAGGAAGCTTGCCGCATACGGCCATATGGGCAGGATGGACATGGGACTGCCCTGGGAAGTAACGGAAAAGATATCCGCGTTCAGGAGGTAGCATGCTGAATTATCTTTATGACGACGAGGCGGAACGGCAGATACACCTGCACGCTATGCAAATACTCTGCAAGGAGATAATACTCCCGGAGGAGGAAATAAGGGAATTGTACGAGCGGGAACTGGAAAGACTGAAGGGAACCGCGAGGGTCAAGGATTTTCTGGTCGTGCTCGTCTGCAGGGCCGTGAGAGACACCCTGCGCAGGCACCGGGAAAATGAGGAGTTGGCCTCATGACCCTCACCCGGCCCCGTCTTTTTCTCCGTCTTTCGGTGTCACGTTTTTCATTAAAAAATCCACGATAACAGCCGCCGTCAGGGCCAGTATCAAGAGCCCCGCCGCAGTCATGATGCTGTTCAGCAGGTCGGGGCCGAACACCAGGACCAAACCAAGGCCGAACATCATGAAGCCGGAAACCAGGTTCAAAAACTTTCCCTGGCGGGCCTGCGTCTTTTTTGTCCCCAGGCTTACCGCGAAGATAAGGACAATGGCCGCGAGCGGTATGACATAGACGATGCAGTAAAGAAGAAGATAGGAGTAATAATCGACCGTGGAGAGCTTGAACAGGGTCAGGCCCCTTGTGAATATCAGCGGGAACCCCAGCGAGCTGACCATCTCATAGACGTTTACGGCTATGGCAAGAAGGCTTGCGCCCGCTATCATCGGGACCGTGCGTTTTGAGTGCAGGAGCCCTTTAATCCTGGATATTACGGTATTGCCGGGTTTGTCGGAGTTTAAAAAATTTTCTCCGTCACCATCCGTGAAATAGCTCCTTACATTCAGGCCGCCCACTATAACCGCGGCTATGCCTGCCGACATCGTTATTATCCTTAAGTGGCCGACAAAAAGGAATACGTTCAGCCATGCGGCTATGAAGATGAAGTAGATTAAACCCGAGAATAAAACGAAGGTCCCGCCGATAAGGAGCATCCTGCTTCTCGACCGCTCACTTATCAGCAGGCCCAGGAGAAACGAGAGGACGAAAAAAGCGACTGGGTTAACGCTGTCCAGCGCTGCGAGTATTACCGTAAACAAAGCTGGGGAGATTGATGAAGGATCAACCTTCCCCAGCAAAGGCAGGATTAATAAGGCATTGGACATTACCTGCTTTTCTTCCTCGCTTTTGCATGCTCTTCCGCGCCTCGGCCTCAGCCGGTTCCGCTTCTTCCGCCGCCGTCTTCCAACAGCCCTCTTCGGAAGCGCCGCGCTGGCTACATCTTTCAAGCCGCCCACCACGCCGATAAGGACATCTTTCACGGTGGCCACGGCGGCATTTCCGATGGAGCCCGCCGCCTCAACGGCGCCGCCTACCGCGGAAACCGCGACTTCTTCGAGATTGCCGCCCACTTCCTTCGCGGCCTCGATTATCCCGTCTACCGCGCCCTTTGCCACAATAGCGACATCCGCGCCGACTTCGGCGGCGCCCTTAACGGCGCCTCTTGCGGTCTGGCTTGCGGCCGTGACAACGTCTCCGCTGATATCGCTTATCCCCATCACGGCGCCTTTAGCGACGCTTCTCGTGCTGTTGATAAGGTTCGCGCCCACTTCCTCGGAGGCCTGTATAGCCCCTTTCAGGACATCCGCCGTCACGTTCACGGCCTGGTCCGTCACCGTGCCCGTGGCCTTGATGGTATTTGAAACCGTATCGCGCACAAGACGTCACTATCTCGGCCTCTATCTCATTCAGCCCCTGCAGGCTTGAAGTTATCTCACCTTTTACGGTAGTACCTGCTTTTCCTATCGACATGCCGGGATGTTCCAACGCTTCTTCCTTAGCCATAAAGCCCTCCGTAGTTAAATGTACCATTTAAGTATAGCATTCCCGGAAAACTCATAACCCATTGTCCCGCAGTGATTTTCATTACTTACCTATCATCAGGTAAGTATCGGTCAATTCATACGACCTGCCTGAGCCTTTCGGCGTATGTGCCGCTTTTTACCAGGATTTCTCTCTTTATCTCGGCTAAAGTAACTATGACCTCGTCTATTTCCTCCGGCGCCAGGATGACCGTATCGTTTGTCTCCGTCGGACATTCGCCCGTATTGCAGAGGTAGAGGTGTTTTTCACCCCGTACGCCAAAAAGAAGCGTCGTTCCCGATTTCAGCGGGATCATTTTTTTACCGTCTTTTAAGGCCACTATCATTTTATCATCTCCTTTTCCGCTATAGACAGAAGCCAGACTCAACCATACGGAGGTGATGTTACCACTTTATTGTTACAACCTTATTGTGTCTAAAAGAATTTATTGTTAAGCAGAGGAACTGAACTGGTATGAAACTGGAAAAATACTACACTCTCCGCTTGAGCGGCAATGGCAGGACCGGCAGCGGTTATTTAAACTTGTTTTCTCTTACAGCAGTACGCTTAAAAGTGAAAGCGCGGAGCCCTCGAAGACCAGATCGACCGCGACGCCGAAGACAGCCTTGCTAACGGCGCGGCCGGCCTTATGGGCCGCCTGGTGCACGTACTGGTCGTTGGTTACAGCCTTTGAATAATCGAAATAACCTTTTTTTGCCATTTCGGAAACTATGGCTTTGTGCGTCACGGAGATGGGGTCGTAATTGATGACGATGCTGCCGGTAACGGTGTTGGTAGCGACGGCGGTAACTCCGTCAATGGAGCTTATCTCACCTTCGATCCTTGCAGCCATCAACTCCTTGCCCTTGATGACCGGGGTCTTGACTCTGAGCCTGCCAGGTACATTGTGCATGTAATAGCTCAAATCTCACCTCCCTTGATTTTTATATACGTCCTGCAAACCGGATATCCGGAGCATCGGAACCTCCAGAAAACGTCCTCCCTCCGGTATATGTGCATATGTTTGCCGCAGACGGGACATAAAGGTTTGTGGTTTATAACAGGTCTTTTGCTCCCCAGGGTAAACTGTTTGTTGCATATCAGACACAGATACCGCTGTTTTTCCCGTGAAGTGTGCCCGTACCTGTAAATTGCTTCGCTTCCGCATGAAGGGCATTCAATTTCCCCGGTCCATCCTTGGGCGGCTTTGTCATGCCTACAGTTATACAATATTTAAATTACAGGGTAATTAACGAATTGTTAAGATTTGGTTACAGTCGAAATCAGAGGGGAATTTATATGGTTTGCCGAAATCAGGGGGGCCTTTATAAAGACCCCCATTGTGTCAACTTTTAGCTTTGGCCGCCTTGGTAGCCACTTTTTTTGCCGGTTTAGGCCGGGATACCGTCTCTTCCTTGCGCGGCGCCGCTTTCTTTATGGCCGCCTTCGCGGAAGACACATGCCGCGCCACCGTTCCTCCCACGCCTGCCCCGGCTGCCGCGGCTAAGAGAGGCTCGTCGGCTGCGGCGTGACGTTCGGATTTTATTTCCGCCACCAGGTCGCCGACCACTTCGCCGACGTCATGGTACGCCTCCCTGCCTTTATCATACGCGACCAGCCCTCCTTTTATGGCCATCTTCACGACCGGCTTCGCCACCCTGGCGATAATCGGCACGAATATGATGCCCCCGACGCCTATCGCCAGCGCCGTCACTATGTTCCCTTTGAACAGGTCATCAATTCCCATGACCCCACCTCCGCTGAAATCCTGTTATTCAAATTTGCCTCTATTATTTAATTATAGCAAATTCGATGAAGTTATATACCCAGGAATTCAGCGACCTTGCTCCTTAATTCGTAAAGGTTGCCTTTGCATATATAACCCCGCAGCCCATGTTCCGCGGCCGATTTGCGCAGGCTGTCTTCGTCGTTCGACGAAAGAAAAGCTACCGGGATGTCTTTGCAGGACATGGTGTTTTTTATTACTTGCGCGAGCGATTCGCCCGAGAGTGCGGGCATGTTTATATCGATCAGGATAAGGTCCGGCCGCAGGTCCTTTATTACATTCGTGGAGCCTAAGGCCTGGCTGTGGGTATGCGCTTCGTAACCCTCGTTTTCCATGATCTCTTTTGTCGTCAGAAGAAGTCTCTCGTCGTCATCGATTATCAATATTTTTTTCTTTTTCTTTTCCATTTCCATTTCCATTTCCGTTTCCGTTCTCCATTAAGTCAAGTGGAAGGCTGATTTCAAACTTCGTGCCTTCTCCGAAGGTACTGCTGATAGAGATATCGCCTCCAAGCAGGTCAACCAGGTGCTTCGTTATGGTGAGGCCAAGCCCCGTCCCTTCATGCCTCTTCGTATGCGCGTCCTCAAGCTGGGTGAATGCCGTGAAAAGTCTTTTTAGGTCTTCCTCTCTTATGCCTATGCCGGTATCCCGGACTGAAACGAGGAACCTGCCTTCTTCCTTACGCGCCTCAAGGATGATCCTTCCTTCATCCGTGAACTTTGCCGCGTTGCTCATGAGGTTCGTCAGTATCTGGCGGAGCTTGACCCGGTCCGTATAAATACTGAACGGACTTCCTATTACGTGGACCTCCACGGAAACGGCTTTTTTCCCGAGAAGCACGCGGGTGGTATCCGCGACTTCTTTCAATACCGGGGCCGGGTCGAATAATTCAGGGATGACTTCCATCCGGCCCGCCTCGACCTTCGACAGGTCGAGTATGTTGGTAATAATAGCGCGCAGGCCAAGGGCGCTTGACGAGAGCAGGTCCAGCCGGTCCGTCAGCTGGTCGATGTATCCCTTATCGCATGATATCTTCATCAACTCGGCCAGGCCTATGATGGCGTTGACCGGAGCCCTCAGTTCATGAGTCACGTTGGCGATGAACTGGGATTTGATGTTGTTGACCTTCTCCAGTTCCTTCGCCTTGGCGTTGGCCAGTTCCTTCTGCATGATGCTGTTGGCCAGGGCGTTGCTCTGCTCTATGACTATCCTTTTTATGGAGAGAAGCCCGATGAACTTATCGTCGTCATCGACGACCACTATATCGTCATAGACGTCCTGGAACGGCCTGCAAAGCGCCCTGTCGAGCGTTTCGTCTATGCCGCGCGACATATTGATCGACAGGGGCTCTTTATCGGCTATGGTAAAAATCGGCTTCCGCTCGTGAAGCTCGAAACCGAACCTTCTAAACAGCGTGAAAAGCAACTTGTTCCTCGTAACGAGGCCGACGGGTTTACCCATATCCACGATGGCGAGCGCGTCGAGATGCTTCTCCTGAAAGAACCTTTCAGCCACTTCTTTTACGCGCATATCGGGAAAGATATGCTCTGTTGAAGTGATAAGCTCTCCGATAGGAGTTATAGTCTCTTCCATGATTTTCCTGTTCATACGGCTAATATGCGAACCATTTATCGAGGCTGTACAGGCCGGACACAACGCTTTCGCGGCTCTTTGCGGAGAGGTAGTTTCTGCTGACGGACCCTTTTTTTGCACTGACATCAGATTTTATCGCCCGGCTGAAATAAAGGAATGACTTTATCCTCCGGACGCCCAGCAGGCTCCAGAGGTGAGGGAGGAGGGTCATTTCTCCGTACCAGGGTATCTCCGCCTTCTTGTCGCCGGAATAATATTTGATGCTGACGGGGATGACAGCAATGCCGGAGCGCGCGGGCGCCTCAAACAACATCCTCTTGAAATCCCCCGTCCCGCTGCCGTCGGTCGTGGTGCCTTCAGGGAACGTAACCACGTTTACCCCGTGCGACAGCGCCGTCTCCACGTCCGACAGCGATTTCCACGATGCGAGCGCCGAGCGCCGGTCTATGAATACCGTCCCGGCGAGCCGCGCCATCCAGCCTATCAGCGGCCAGGACCGCACCTCCATCTTCGATACGAAAACCGACGGGGAGAGGCTCGCCATCACTAAAATGTCGATATAGCTGACGTGATTGCAGACGGTAAAACCGGTATTTTGCACCCTGTGCCCGGTGGAGCCTACGTCTATTCCCAGTATCAGCGCAGACGGCCCTGGCCCAGACCATGCATCCGAATGCTGAAAATTTTGCCTTAAGCCTTGCATCAAAAATGAGGATAAGACGCCCCGCCTGGACGGGCGGCAGCATCAAGGCTGTCCAAAGGACCAGGAGCAATAGTCTTATTAGCCTGAGCGGAAAACGGCTGTCCATCAGAAGTACCTGTTCCTGTAGCGGTTAATAAGGCGCTCGCGGTCGAGCAGGATTAAGAAGTCCGAAACGCCGAACGCGCCGTCGAATGCCGGCTCTCCGCAGATGCGCGCGCCAAGTTTGAGATAGGCGAGCAGCAGGGGCGGGACATGTTCAAGCACCGTGCCCCTGTCAAAGTCGGCATGCGCGTCGAAACCCGGGACGTTTGCCAGAGGAAAGGTCCGGAATTCGGAGTCGGCCAGGTAAGACTTTTTGAAATATGCATATGCGTTGCTTATGACCTTCGGGTTTATGGTGTGGATGCTCCCGCATCCGAAGACGTACTTTATATCGTGCTCCAGTATATACTTCGCCACCCCGGACCACATGAGGTTAAGTACGGCCGAGCCCCGGTAATCCTTGTGCACGCATGCCCGGCCCAGTTCCAGTTTTTCTCCCTGATGCCTGAAAATATTCCGCAGGTCGAACTCGTTCTCCGAATAAAAACCGACCCCCGCGTCGGCCCTCTTTCCGGTCATCATCCGGTACGTGCCGACGACCATGTCACGGGATGAGTCCACGACCATTATATGGTCGCAGTGCCTGTCGTAAACATCCCTGTCCAGGCCGGTCGCAAACGACGAGGCGAGCCCTTCGTTCAGTTCGAGGTTGAAGACTTCGAACCGGAGCCTCAGGACCGACTCCATCTCTTCCTCAGTGACCGCCTTCTTCAGTACCAGCGCGGACTGCGCTTTCTCCATTACCGTATTAAAACTCATCGATACCTCCATATAGAATAATCACCGAGAGTAATATGCGGGAATCATAATGCCGGAACGTTACAGGTTTATTAAGGAGGCGTTAAGATTTCTAAGGGGCGTGAAACTTAACAGAGCTTTAACAATTCATTAATCAACCGGTCACTAAATGAGAGTATAACGGACGCATGGAGACAATAAGCGTAGCCTCTTTAGGACTGGGAGTCGCCTTTAGCCTCGGCTTGTCCTATTTCTTTTTCTATGTCGCCTATCCGTTCATCATCTGGAAACTCGGGTTGATAGAAGGCGGCATAACGATGACCTGTTTCTCACCCATATTCAGCTATATGGGCATAACGTTCTACGACAGGTCGGGCAGGGATTGGTTCGGCATCGAGGCAATAAAGGAAAAACTGAGCGGGCTGAAGGGGAAGAGCAGGATAGGCAGGCTCATAGCGGCACAGGTAAAGAGGGGCGGCCCTTTGACGCTGGTCATAATGTCGATAAAATTCGACCCGTTCGTCACCACGGTCTACCTGAGGCATGGCCACAGGAAGTTCAAGGGCCTGGCCTTCCGGGACTGGATAATATTCTTTTCGAGCGCGGCCATAGGAAACGGATATTGGATTTTCATCATGTTCGGAGGCGGGACGCTGCTTAAATACCTGGGGCATTATTTTTAGCCCGATATGCCGCCCATTAACGAGGCGAGGGGGCGGCGACGCCCAAGGTGTTGACTGACCGCAAAAAAAAGGGGTTGCGATGTGCAACCCCTTGCGTTTTGTTCAAGCTTAATCCTTCATAGAACGCCTTTCAATCATGGCACATATCCGTCCGCCTTTAGACGGCACGGAGCCTGAGATAAGTATGTCCGCAGGGCTCACGGCTTTTCCGTAATATTTGGCGTTATATTCCCCTTTCGCCGCCACAATCCCGCCTTCAACAGTCAGGCCCGCAAAGGCGCCCTTGGCCCTTACGAAAGCGATGAAAGCTGCGGCCGGCAAAGGAGATGCCTCACCCGCCGCGCCGGCGCCGACCGGTCCGGCGGCGATCGAAGCGTCCGCACCGAGCTTGAACTGGGGCGAAAGCATCGCATTGACTGCCTCGTCAGTCATGGCGAGGATTACAACCTCCGCCTTCTCGGCGCCTATCTGAAGACCGTAGGTGACGGAACCCATGCCGTAAAATGCCGGGCCCCTGCACTCGCCGGTCTTAGGGTCTGTAGAGAAATAGACGCCGCTGCCGCCCGAGCCGCCGAGGATCAATCCCGCCTTTACCAGGCTCGGAACTATCAATACCCCTTTCGCCTTGGGCAACTCTTTTCTAAACCAGGTCATTTCAGGGGCTTTTTGAAAATCCCTGAGGGTTATCTGCGCCTGGTCAACCAATATCTGCTGCTCGTTCGGCTCCGATGCATACGCCGGAAACGAAAAGCCGACGGCCAGCATTGCTACACCTAAAGAGGCTAGTGATAATCCTTTCATGGTCGCCTCCGTCATAGAATCCTTATTGCTAATCACTCCTAATAGTATAGCACTTTTTTAAAGTGCTTGCTTAGTGTGGTCGGCGGTGAAATTTGTAAAGTAGCTCACTCGCCCCTGTGTTTTTGTTCGCCCGCGCCCCCTTCACCTGGTGCGCGTCCCTGCTCCTTTTTCTGCCCGCGCGGCTGTTGAGCTTTCTCCTGAGGCTGTCTCTGTGCCGCTGAACTTTCTCCTGAGGTTGTCTCTGCTGCTGCTGGACCTGAGTGTCTCTGCTGCGGCTGCTCTCTGCTGCTGTTGTGGCTCTCTCCTGAGGTTGTCTCTGTTGCTGCTGAACTTTCTCCTGAGGTTGTCTCTGCGGCTGCTGAATTTCTCCTGAGGTTGTCTCTGTTGCTGCTGAGCTTTCCCCTGAGGTTGTTTCTGCTGCCGCTGAACCTCAGGCCTCTGTTGATATTGCTGTTGCCTTTGTTGTCTTAGTTCCTGTCTCTGTTGTTGTGGTCGAGGTTGATAGCTCTGGACGCCCCAGGTTCCTTGCCTTTCCCAATGTCGATCATTTTGCCAGCTCTTCCAGTTCTGTTGAAGTCGTTGGTAAGGAATCCGTTCATAGTTCCACCGGTGCCCGTACCAATTATGGTCTCTGTAGTATCCTCTCCAACCCGGGTCTACATCAAAATAAAAACTTGGAACATTGTTATAATAACCCCAGCCCCGGTTATAATAATGTGAGCGATACCAACGACCTTCCCATAGACGCCACCACCAACCATTCCAGAAAAACAGGTCTACATCAATATCAGGAGCAACGTAAACATCATTCGTATCAGGCATCACTATCACATCTGGTGGTGCGGCAAATACGATGGGCGGCGGCAGAGGAATACTGATACGTTATATTTACATCCTGCCATCGTTGGAATAGGAACTACAATTATCAACGCCAAAAGCAATGTTCCAAAAAATAACTTTTTCATTTTGTTGCCTCCTTTAAAGTTGCCTCCTTTAAACTTCACGGTCTTTTCGCCCTTCAGCCTTTCCTGCCTCCCGCAACTAACAGCGCGACGCCGCCCGCGAGCGCAATAGCGCCCACGATCGGAGTCAGCGGGATCGTTTTAGTCGTATCAGCCGTCAGATGGATCGGCCCGATATCTACGACTTTCTCTCTGCTCGTGTAGGTAATGCCTTGATACGCCAAGGACGCGATCCCTACAACAATGAGGAGGATGCCTATCATCGTATATGCTTTCATTTCACTCCTTTTTTGAGCGGTCCACAAATGTGGAGCCAGAAACAAACAAGGCCGCGTAAAACGGCCTTGCCTGTAGGCAAACAGTGGACCCCGCCATCTCGTTACCCTTTAATGCCTGTCCTGGTCGTAGTCGCCCCGGTCGCCGCGGTCGTGCATCTCACCATGCTCATGGTCCCGGCCCCTTTCGTCCTCGTGTCGATCATGCCAAAAACATCCGGAAAACATAACCGTCGCTAACAGAACGGCAATCAACCCCAGCAATGTACGTTTCATCTCGCCCTTCCTCCAGTAATAATTAACGCCTAACGAAATTAATAACCTATTATAAAATATACTAAAAACTCCATCTTCCGTCAAATTTCCGGACTACGGCCACTGTCTGAAGAGCTCACGTGCACGGATGTTCAAAAATCTCCGGCAACAAAAAAAGCCCGCAAATCACCGCTGCGTGCTTCCGTGGTTTTGGCTGAGATTAGCAGAGAATTTTCAGAGGGTTTTTGGATTAACCGGAAGGAATAACCTGAACGTGCTGCCCTTGCCGGGCTCGCTCTCCACCTCGACACGGCCGCCGTGCGCTTCAGCGGCGGCCTTTACAATAGCGAGCCCGAGGCCGCTGCCTTTAACCCTTGCGGTTTTTTTAGAGCGGTAATATTTTTCAAATACGGCTTTCTGCTCGCTGGGGGTTATTCCCTTCCCCGTATCCGTCACGGAAATTATTATAAAATCCTTGCCGTCAAAAACCCCGCTTTAAGAGTGATTGTCCCGGGGCCGGTGGTGTAATTAACCGCATTGTGAAGCAGGTTCAAGACTGCCCGCTCGATTAACTTGGAATCCACCGTTGCTTCCGGCAGGCCGTCGGATATTTCTATTTTTAAATCGAGCTTCTTTTTTTGTGCGGCATTTTCAATTTCCGAGCAGGCATCCCGCAGGAGGGCGGCTATATCGGTTGGAGCGGGATTTAGAACAACTTTCGCGGATTCCATTTTCGAGATAGCCAGAAAGTTTTCAATCAGGTGGTTAATCCGCTCGCCGCTTCTCATTATCGCGGCAACCATCTCGTTTGTGTCGGCGTCATATTTATCGGCCTTGGCCATCATAAGCTCGGAATAACCCAGTATGCTGGTAAGAGGGCTTTTCACGTCATGCGTAACCATTGCGTAAAAATCGGCCTTCTGCTTTTCCATCTCTTTTCTATCCGAAATGTCGCTGATGACCATGGCGGTCCGCACTCTGCCGCCCTCCCGACAGCGTAAACGATGAAGCTTCCCCCTCAAACAATGGGCCGTCGCTTCGGTTCAGCGTCAGTTTTCACCCTGGAAGCATTCGGGCTTGCATGACAGGACTCCCTTTTCATGCGGCTGTACTATATCGCTCCTTCAAAGCGTGCCGCATATTTCTTTCTCGGGCCTGAACAGCTTCCAGGCGGCGTCTTGATGGCGATCAACTTTCCTGCTGAAATAAGATCATTTCGTCCAGATTGCTCTCGAAAACCCGCGGAAACGCTCCGCGCTCTGCAGCAGTATCCCTCTGTGCGCTTCGCGCAGATTTTCAAAGAAATTACGGTACTTACTAAGTTCCTCATCGAAACGCTTGCGCTCGGCGATTTCGGCTTGCAGCCGCGCGTTCAACTTTTCCGAGCGTTTCCATAAGTTCATGCTGCCGCACCGCGGAAAGCATCAGCTCCTGGTTCATCGCGGCGGCCTGCTCGCGGAACCGCGCGTCCCCGGTCTTATCCGTCACCAGGACCACGACGCCTGCCTGGCGTCCCCCCCCGCCCGGGACCGCCCACATCGCATAAGACCAGCGTGCCTCGCATTCTTCAGGCTTGCCCGTGCTGTACACCCGGTCGAGGACGGGTAGGCATGCCTCCGCCTCGGGCACGGCCTGGGCGAAGTGGATCCCGGCCATCTCTTCGCACTTCTTCCCGATCAGGCGGCAGAAGGCGGGGTTGACATACCTCACGATATGCCCGTCCCCTTCCACGGCGGCCATGGGCAGGGGCGAGTACTTAAAGAGCTAGTTCGGGCATCGAGTCCTCCGCACGGGCATTTTTTGCGCCCATGATATTTGCCTATTTCTTGCCGGCAGGCTTATCCGGGGCCTGTCTTTTGGGGCTACCGTCAAGCGGCTCCGGGATCCCGGTGGTCAAGGCCCGGTAGCCTTTGAGGCGGGGGCCTATGATGACCAGCCCCTCGGCCGGTGATCTCATATTCGCGGATGTCGTTGCTGTGATTGCCGCCCCGCATCTTGACGACGATCATGATCTTGCGAAGCTGGCCCTCGATCTCCACGTAACGAAGCCGGATGATATCGTCGGTGAGAAACGAGATGGAGTAGGAACTGAAGGCAACTCGGTAAAGGACTCCGTCGTCTCGACCGTGCTCAAGATGGTAACGCCGGCCCCGGTCAAAGCGCCGATCATGCGGTAGAGCGATTCGCGGAAGTCGTCGCGGAAGCCGGGGGCCAGCGCCATCTCGAAACCCGCCAGCGAATCGATCACCAGGCGCTTGGCGCCGGTCTTCTGACCGCGTCGAGGATCTCCTGCATGGTCTCGTCCACCGAGAGGTCGAGGGGACGGAGGTAGAGGATATCGAGCTTGCCGTCTTTCTGCGGCGTTTCCAAGTCCAGGCCGAAGCTATCGGCCCGCGCCGTATACTCCTGCGGGCGTTCTTCGAAGACGGCCACGATGCCCGGCTCCCCCTGCCGCAAACCTTCGGCGATGAACTGGGTCGCCAGGACCGATTTCCCCGTTCCCGAGGGGCCTGCCATCAGGAGGCTGTCGCCTTCGGGGATTCCGCCGCCCAGCATCTCGTCCAAGTCCGGCGATGCCGATGGAAAGGCGCTTCCGGGCGGCCTTTTTCTCTTTTCTTCCGGTCAGGCCGAGGGTGCGCGGGAAGGCCTGCATCCCGGCATCGGTAATGCGGAAGGTGTGCAGGCCCGGGCACGGACGCCTGCCCGCGGAGTTTCATGATCTGCAGCTTGCGCACGATGGAATTCCGCTCCACGCTCTGGTAGAGCCAGAAGAGGCCATCGGCGACGGTGAACACGGGGTTGTCGCGCATTTCCGCCTCGGCGTACTCCCCGACCAGGAAAGTCGTGGCCTGCCAACTGGTCAGGTGCAGGGCCAGCCGCTGGACGAAGCCCTGCAGTTCCATTTCGCTTGCGCCTGCCCGCGCCTTGCGCACCACGGTGCGAAAGGAGTCCACGACGACGATGCCGGGGCTGGCCGCCTCGACCTCTCTGGAGATCTCGTCCAGGACCGCGCTCAAGTCCTTCTCCAGCACGACCTGGCTCAGGTTGATAAAACGGATGGCGCTGTTCAGCTTGGCATGGTCGAAGAACGTATACTGCTGCTGGTAGCGCAGCATCTTGAGGGCGGGTTCGCCCAGGACGGTGAAATAGAGCGCGGGGCGCTCCGGGGTGGCATTGGCGAAGACGAATTGGTGCGCGAGCGTGGTCTTTCCGCATCCCGGGGCGCCCGCGATGATGTTGAAAGAGTATTCCGGGAGGCCGCCGCCCAGGATCTCGTCAGGCCCGGGACCCCGGTCGGCAGCTTGCGGATATTCACCTTGCCTTGTTCGTTCATGGCTTCTCCGTTTCAGAACCGGTACCATCGAATGGCGCATCCGGCCACACGTCGCGCACCAGTTGCATCGTCAAACCTATACCTATAAAGGTGGCGAGCAGCCCGAGCAACTCCGTCACGAGCGCGACTTCGCCCTCCGCGGCTTTGTCCGTGTGCCGCTCCGGATTGACGGGGCCCGGCACCTCTAAAGACCCGTCTTCCTTGACCTGCACGGAGGCAAGCGAGGGGACTGCCACCTTTGCCAGCGCCAGGGCGCGGGAAACGAGGGCTTTGTACCCGGCGACTCCCGCAAGCGTGGCCAGGGGCTTGCGCAACTTCTCACAGACGCAAACGCACACCGCCGCTTTAGCTGTTGCCTCGGAGGGATTGACCTCGCATCGCTCGTGAGCGAGCAGCCAGCGGGCCAGATTTTGCATCTCGGAAAAATCGTTCATTTTAATAATATATGGTATAAGCATAAAACATTCAAGGCGATTTCAAATTTTATAAGTATCATAATCATTTTCCGTCCCTTCTCGGTCTCTTCGTCAACAACGGGCAAGACGTACTCTTTAGATTTTTAATTCTGCTATAATAGTAAAAAATACTCTTTCTCTTCCAAAACGAGCCGTTCGTTCGGCCTTTTATATCCCGAAAAGCCCCGAATAAAACATGAATACGAAACGATGTGCCTGGGTCAGCATGGACGATCCGCTGATGGTCCAGTATCACGATCACGAATGGGGTGTGCCAGTCCACGACGACCGCAAACACTTTGAGTTCCTGGTGCTCGAAGGGGCGCAGGCCGGACTCAGTTGGTCGATCGTGCTCAAAAAACGGGAAGGTTATCGCCGTGCCTTCAGCCAGTTCGATCCTGAAAAAGTGGCGCGATATACCGAAAGCGAATTCAGAAGCTCACATTGGACCCGGCGATCATTCGAAACCGGATGAAAATCGAAGCCGCGGTACGCAACGCGCGGGCGTTTCTCGCAATTCAGGAAGAGTTCGGAAGTTTTGACGCCTATTGCTGGCGGTTCGTCGATGGACGGCCCAAGCTGAACCGGTGGAAGGCATACGGGAGATTCCGGCGACCTCGCCCGAATCCGACGCGTTCAGCAAGGACCTCAAGCGGCGCGGATTTCGGCTTCGTCGGTCCTACCATCATTTATGCGCACATGCAGGCGGTCGGCATGGTGAACGATCACCTCGTCGAGTGTTTCCGATATCGAGAGATTCGGCAACTTAACTGACGGATATGATTTCAAAATCGCGCTATTTATCACGAAACTTTGTAATCGCCCTCGTCATTCTTTCAGCCACCCTGACTGGCTGCCTCGGGATGATCGAGGGAGTAAGAAGCCGCAAGATACTGGCGGAGGAGAAATCCCTGCCAAGGGACAGCGCCGGCATCCTCATTGGGGCCGAACCATTCTCTTTTCCGCTGGAAGGGAGTGAGCGGGCGGTACTCTTAATACACGGCTTCGGAGGCACGCCGTTTGACCTTAAGCCCCTCGGCGAGTATCTGTCTGAAAATGGTATAGCGGCATACGGAGTGCTCCTTCCCGGGTTCGGGACATCCGAACTCGACCTCGAAAAGACTAATTGGCGGCAGTGGGCGGCAGCGCCGGAGAAGGTCCTCGACACCCTTACGGCACGGTATAAAAAGGTTTACATAGCCGGGTTTTCGATGGGCGGCTCCATAGCGCTGCACCTTGCCGCCAAGCACAAGGTGGCTGGAGTCATACTTCTTGCGCCTTGCATTTACATTAACGGACAGAGCAGACTGATAACCCCGGAGTATTCAATAAAGCATCTCGCGCAGTTCATGATGACGGACTATATTATTAACGACAAGATGAGGGCGTTCGATTTCAGCGCCATGAAGGACCGGCCGTATTACCACCTCTTCCCGATCAAAAGCCTTAAGGAGCTTGTTGGACTCGAAGAGACGGCTCGTGGAGAGGTTGGAGCGGTCGAGGAGCCTGTGATAATAATTCAGTCCGTAAACGACCACACAGTGGATAAGTCCGGACCGGCATACCTGATCTCTCACCTGCCCCGCAAAGACGCCGAGGTTTTCTGGGTAGAGCGCTCGATGCACCTCCTTGCCCTTGACGCCGAACGGGACCGGGTATTTAAGAAAACCCGTGAATTCATACTCAGTCATTAGTCTGTAGTTCAACCCTGTGCAGCTACAGCCCTATCTCTCCCTCCACCTTGCCCATATCGAATACCGGCAGCTTCGGCGCGTCCTTGCCGAGGAGTTCGTTTACGACGGACTGCGGCGCGCTTCGGTAGCGGACCTCGACTTGATAACTGAGCGGGCCTGCCGCATCCTCTGGGATGACGAAGCTGTACTCCGCTATGTCATAGCCCTTGGGCCGGATGCGCCTGTCGAGCAGTATCTCGCTCGCCTCCGGCAGGAAAGACGTCGCCTCCGGCTTCTGGCTCGGCTTGCCGAGGACGGTATGGTATATTACCGCGCCCGGTTTGATAGTCCCTTTCTCATCTAAGTCCCGGAGCGGGATATCACCCTTTTCTTGCTGTCCATGACTGTGACGTCCACCCACATCTCGCGCACGAAAGTGAGGCCAGTAGGGAGGTAGTGCCCCGCGCCGGAGTTCGTCACCTTTACCGGCATACGGTAGAGGGTCCCCTTCTGCGCCTTCGGCTCGCCGATGAATTCGACCGTGCAGGAGTGGCTGAGACGCTGCTCGGCCATTTTGTCCTGAGGGTGATAACCCAAGAGAGCAGTGACGGCAAGGTTCCCGCCGACGAAGTAATGCTGCCAGATATGCGGTCGCTGTTTTCCGCCCATGGCTTCCGGCGCGGCATAACCCGGCAGGTTCGGCCTTACGGTGCTGCCCGTCGAGGGGTACTCCGGCGTCTGACGCATATGGCAGTCTTGGCAGGTTACGGTCGTGGCGGGGTCGCCCGTGTTATACGGCCCGGTGCGCCACTCCGAGTACGTGTTTTCAATGGCCATTATATTATGCGCATGGTTACGTCGTGGCACATCCCGCATAGCTCCGAGCGGGTGTGCAGCTCGGAGTATTCAGTGCTGTGGAAGGAGGACACCGCGTCCTTGAACGGCCCGTACTTGGTCCCGGGATTCGCGTTGGCCGCGTCCCCGGGGCTTAGTATGAAAGCGCCGTTGCCTATGCCCGCGGACTTGGAGACACTGTGGCAGAAGTCGCACTGCACCCCGGCGGCCTCGATGTCGGGCAATTTTTTGTCGGCCTTGTACCTGTTAAGGTCATCCGCCAAATAGCCCACCGGCGTGTGGCAGCGCGAGCACATGGCAACCTCGGACTTCTCCTGGCCGCTTGAAGCCTTGCTCACGTATTCGAAATAGACGGCGCGAAATACCGGGTCGGTCCACGCATTAGCCATCATCGAGCCCTTCCACTGGCCGAATATGTCGGCATGACAGCCGGAGCATACCTCTGGCGAGTAGAACTGCCCGGCTTTGTGCGAGCCCGGCATGTCAGGCACTGTCCAATCCATGTTTGAAGGAGCCGTCGCCTTCGGCAGTACCCAGATGGGCGTCGCTTTAGGGTGCTCCTTCGCCCAGTCGGCATAGTCCTCGGCAAATGCGGGCATGGCCTGAAGCAAAAGCAATAATATGATGGCTGCAGCTTTATTCACTATGGCCTCCTATCAAATAAAAACCTTTTAAAATGCCTACTTAAATAAACCATCGTTAAGTCCGGTTGTCAATGAGCCACGGGGTTATTTTGTTGCCGGCATGCGGGTAGGGCCCCCAAAAACCCATTTTGAGCCGTTTTGGGAAACGAAAAAGGGGTTGCGCGTAACGCGCAACCCCTTTTTAAATATGGTGGGCCGTGTAGGATTCGAACCTACGACCCGCTGATTAAGAGTCAGCTGCTCTACCAACTGAGCTAACGGCCCATAAATTTAAATTTTGATGACCCGCGGATTAAGAAATGAGCAGGATGCTACAGTATAACTAATATCTGCACCCGGAAAAATTTTGGTGCGCCTGGAGGGAGTCGAACTCCCGACCACGGATTCGGAGGCCGATGCTCTATCCAGCTGAGCTACAGGCGCATCTATTTCGGATTGCGGATTAGGCCTGTTTCAAGATTTCAATCCACATTTTGAAATCCGCATTCCGGTTTCCTGGTGCGCCCGGCAGGAGTCGAACCTGCGACCTGCGGATTCGAAGTCCGACGCTCTATCCAGCTGAGCTACGGGCGCATGTCAAGCCTCAAAAACATCAGAGACGGCCAGATCGGCCGTCTCTACGATAAAAAAATGGGGTGAGCGACGGGGCTTGAACCCGCGGCCACCAGGGCCACAACCTGGTGCTCTACCAACTGAGCTACGCCCACCATGAAATTTAAGATTATGGATTTACCTTAGAATGAGGATTTTAAGAATTTAGTGTGACACGGATGTCAAGCTATACAATCCCATCCACGATCCTGAACGTTCTGCATTATGATTATTGGCGCGCCTGAAGGGATTCGAACCCCTGACCCACAGCTTAGAAGGCTGTTGCTCTATCCACCTGAGCTACAGGCGCCCGGCTGGGACCGTTTGGCTTCGCCGACCAGTTTCCGTAGTTAAATGGTCGGGGCGAGAGGATTTGAACCTCCGGCTTTCTGCTCCCAAAGCAGACGCGCTACCGGGCTGCGCCACGCCCCGCTCAGAATGCAAATTTATACACCAGCTATTGAATAATGTCAACAGTTTTTGCACTGTAAAAAGTATAACATAACGCTTCCCCTTGCCCCTGCTATGCTAAGGCGCATACTTTTCATCTTCGGCCCCTTCGCGGGCAAGGTGGCTAAAGTAGCGGGAAGGGCAGGCGGATTTACAGTACTGCCCCCAGGTCCTCGTACACTCCCTGCGATACGGGCGTCTGCCCGGAGCGGGCCACCAACAGCCTTTTCGCGCCGGGAAAGAAGATTACGCTCTGCACCGTCGTCCGGTTCCCGACCGGTTCGGCGGACAAAACGGAAACGGCGTCGGATACGGCGACTTTATCTTTTGACGCCAGGGCCATTACGGAATCGTAACGCATTTTTGAGTACGCGTAGGAGAAATATTCCTCAGGCACGTCCGTCCTGGGCGGCTTTTTTACACTACCCTGAGAGCCGGCCATGAGGGGGGTCTCAAAGTGGTTCGTGCAGGCGAGGATGTTATCCGGCGCGCTTCTTGAGACTACCTGCCTGGCGGAAACCTCAAGCACCCGCGCGTCTTCCGGCGATGCGATCAGTAGATTTTTGCCCACTGTGCGCTTTGCTTTGCGTAGGATATCCTCCATCTCGTCCAGCGTCCGGCTTTGCTGTATCGCGATGCGGTTTTGCAGCAGGGCGGGCGTGCCTTTCAGTGTCCTGTCGCGGGACAGAGAAGTCAGGTCTGCGATGAAGAGGCCGGAGGCATTCATCCCCGTGACGACGGCGCAGAATCCGGGCCATGCGACGGAGACGAACGGCTGGCCCTTTTCAGGGTGAATTTTGAATACGGTGTTGAGTGTTGGAAGCGTATCGTGGAACAGGGGATAGTCGAGGTTCCGGGCCACGAATAGCTGTCCGTTTTCCGAGCGGGATGCGGGGACGGCGAACGACGAGCAGGCGAGGTTCACCAATACGTCGTCCAAGGCGTTTATCAGAAAGATAAATTTGAAGCTCTGCCCGGAGCCTTCCGCAACGCCGCGCATCTCGTCGATCAATTCGTCCGGGACATACCGCACCATCCTCAAAGCAAGCTTCTCAAAATACCAGAGAAGAAACCTCCCGCCGATGCCGAGGGAGATGGAGGACAGATAATCCATCAGCCGCTTTTTCATCAAGGCGATCTCCGGCGCAAACGCCTTCCCGTGCGCGAGACCTATCTCGCGAGGGGAGCCGGAAAGCTCGATTACCGTGAGGCCGGGGAGACGTTTGACGATGCGGTTTTCGTTCATTTGTTTATTCTATCATTGAACGGAAAAAAAAAAGCCCGCAACGAAAAATTGCGGGCTTTTTATTTAACCCTCTCCCGGGAACCCATTCATATTGGTCGGTGGGAGAGGCAGGGAGAGGGTGAAAATCCTACTGCGTCGGGATCCTGGTCACGCTGTTGTTCCCTGGTTCGTCACCCAGAATTGGCGCCGTCATAGGCTATGCTACAGGGATATTACCCCGACGGGGTAAGTGCCCAGGACGGCCTCCGTCGCTGGCGCGCAACTTTGCTTACGTCACTCACGGGTGCTTGTCGTCAGCGTTAGCCACCCACATATGTGCGCCGTCGAAGGCTATGCCCTAGGGGTCCGACTCCCCACTTGTAGGTGCCGGGGATGGTGCCGTGCTGGGACTACGGTCCCGGTCACGGAAGCAGCGGTAGCTGCCGGTGCTGTTGCCAAAGTTAGTCACCCACATATCGCGTGCCGTCGAAGGCCATGCCCGCGGGGGACGAAAGGCCCCGCAGGGGCCGGTAGTAGGCCCTTCGGTGGCCCAAAGCCGTGGCGGTCGCCACGGTCACGGAGTCGTTGCTAAAGTTTGCCACCCAGATATTCGTACCGTCGAAGGCTAAGGCATCGGGCCGGGGCCCCACCGCAGACTGGGCACCGGCGACGCGCGCCACCACTGTCGGCGTACGACCCGGACGCGCGTGCTTGGTTACGCCCCCCTCGTTCGTCACCCAGACTATGTCCGTCGAAGGCTACGGCATTGGGAGCATCCCCCACTGCCATGGGGCTCCCGGTTAGCTGGGTCCCGTCACTGGCGTTAAATGCGGCCACGCTGTTGCTACGCCTGGTTCGCCACCCAGATATGCGTGCCGTCGAAGGCTATGCCGACTGGGGAGGCACGGTCCCCTTCCCACGGTAACAGGGCCAAAGCTCACGGGAACCCCGGTGCTGGCGTGCAGCTCGGTCACGGTCGTTGTCGTGCTCGTGTTCGCCACCCAGATGTTCGTGCCGTCGAAGGCTATGCCCTGGTGGAGCTGGATCCGATTCCGGTCGTGATGTGTCTGAGGATACCATTGCAGTGTCGCCGCCCTCTCATTTCCTAAGGCCAATCAATATATAAATGGCTTATGCCCCGAATTTTATCGCGCATCAAAAAAGCGGCCTTTTTTGCCGTTTACGACGCTATTTCGGGGGTCAGGGAGGGGTTTTTGAGACACGTGTTTTAAAGGGGCCGGAGGGATTATTTCCTTTATATAATAAGGAGTTGCGTCCTATTTTCGGCCCGTTTTCGGATGGCGGAAAATCGGGTTCCTGATTCTGCAACTAATTGATATAAAAGGATATTTTTTAACGGCTAATAAGCGGTTTTCCGTTTCCGGCGAGGATATATATGGAAGATATTTATCTGACCAGTTCCCGTCCCGTCTCGTACGCCTCTTTCATCGCCGTGAGATGGGATTTTATCTCGCCCTTATCGTCGATTTTTCCGTACAGGAGGTTCTTCCATGGCACGACGCCTACCGCGTCGAAGAAATATTTCATCGTGAATACCGCGCCGTCGAACGCGCCCGGCACTCCGGAGCCCGCGGTGGATATGAAAACTCCGCGCCTCTGTAGGCTGCCGCGGTACTGCGGCACAGGCTCCTTCAGAATGTATTTCTTCGCCCAGAAGCACTGGCAGCGGTCGATTAAGGTTTTAGCCCAGGCCGTGACGCCCATGAAGTAGATAGGGGAGGCGAGGACGATATGGTCGGCTTCGACTATTTTATCGTAGATGGGCTGGAAGGCGTCCTCCACCTCGCACCGCCCGGTCTTGAAGCACCGGTTGCAGGAGATGCACGGGTCAAACCGGACCTTGCGGACCTGTATAAGCTCCGTATCCGCGCCAGCGTCAGACGCCCCGCGCAGGAGTTCCTTTAAAAGAAGCTCCGTATTTCCGTTTACCCTTGGGCTTCCCGAAAAACCTAAAACTTTCATCATGCTCTCATGAAATCCCCGTCTATTTTACCGACCTGATGTACATGACGAGCGAGTCCATCCTCGCGGAATTTTCCGGCAGAGGCTTGCCCTTCAAATTTCCCTCTATGCAGCCGTTAATTACATTTTTAAGGCTGGCGTCATCCGGGTGTTTGGCGGCGTCTTTCTTGATGTTCTCATCCGTGTTATGGCAGGACGCGCATGATTTTCCATTCGTTCCGAGGGATGGGTCGTTGAAAAGCTTCTTTCCAACCGCGACGGAAGGCGGATTATCTGCATAAGCCACATATGACCCGTGACAAAACGCGATAACGGCCAATGCAGCCCAGACAAGCGAGATATGTTTCATTGGATGGTCCCTCCTGAAAATGTAGACACCGATTCATTGGGCGGTTTGTAAAAACGCCGAAAACTGGCCTGATTAAAGATTATTATAGCAGAGAGCGGAATTATGGGTTGCACTTCCCGCAGATGGACTTGAATAACGTGGTGCTCAGGTAGCGGTCGCCCCTGTCCGGGAACAGGGTGACGACGGTGCCGGATTTAAGATTTTTTGCTATCTGGATTGCCCCGGCCATCGCCGCACCGGAAGACATCCCGACGAATATGCCTTCTTTAAGAGCTAAGTCGCGGGCGGTTTCGTAGGCCAGGTCATCCTGGACGACTATTGTGTCATCCAGTTTTGATGGATCGAAAATACTTGGGACGATTGCCTCTTTCATGTTCTTAAGACCCTGGATCTTGTGTCCCTTGATAGGCTCGACGCCGATTATTTTAATAGAAGAGTCATATTCTTTCAGCCTTTTCCCCACGCCCATAATAGTTCCCGTGGTCCCGATACCGGCGACGAACGCGGCGATATCTCCCCGTGTCTGATTATATATCTCCGGCCCGGTGGTCTCGTAATGGGCGCTGACGTTGTAGCCATTTGCGAACTGGTTCGGCATGAAATATATTTCGGGTGCGGCATCCAGTATCTTGTGCGCCTCGCGTATCGCCCCATCCGTACCCTCTTCCGCCTTCGTCAGGACGATCTCCGCCCCCAGGGCCTCGAGGATACTTCTGCGCTCCATCGATACGCACGCCGGCATTGTTAATTTCAGGCGATATCCTTTGGCCGCGGCTACCATGGCAAGCCCAATGCCGGTATTGCCGGAGGTTGCTTCCAGTATTATCTTATCCCTGGTCAGAACGCCCTGCTCCTCCGCCTTCAGTATCATATACAGGGCAGGCCTGTCCTTGACGGAGCCGCCGGGATTCGCGCCTTCCAGCTTCGCCATTATACGGACATTCGGGTTCGGGTTTATGTTCCTTATCTCGACCAGGGGGGTATTCCCTATGGAGTCCAGTACGCTCATCTGCTGCCGTCCTTTCAAAAAAGTTCCTACAATGAATCCATTATCAGTATAAATTCATGGACAGAAGGTGTCAACTTCCGTTTAAACGCAAAAGAGGGGCTTTTAGCCCCTCCCTTTGCGGAATCGCAAGTGACGGTGTCCCGGAAATTCTGCGGAATTGTGAATTCTGTCGCCGTAATTCTATTTCATGAAAATTAAGGTGATGCGTTTTTTTAAGTCAACTGCAGGGGGAACGGATGTCTTTATATTAATTTTATCCTTTGGTGGTGTTCCGAATTTAACTTCAAAAGGTATACCGCTCTTTGTTTTTACCAGTGGCTGCATCGATAGTGGAACCGAACTCTGGCTATAGAACGTTATATAACAAACATCCGCCCAGTCCCAACCAGTAGCATTAGGACCGGTATTACTACTGTCGCTGTATGCCAAATTGCCTCTGAAGGTATAATTACTCTCCAAGTCAGTACCTTCATTAAGCTTGACATTAACGGTATAATTACTCGGGCTGTTGCCGTGGTCGCTGTAATAATGAAGCCTTACGTAATAGGGGCTGTCAAGGCTAAGGGTGTCCGTGTCCATGAGAGTCCAGTGTTCCGGGCCGTAACCAGTAGTGCAGTCATAATCAAGTTCGCCACCGTCGGCGGTAACTTTATGATAGTAGCATGAATAATCACCGGTAGGATCTATGACATACGTGTCGATATCCGTATCGTAAGTATCCACGTGGTGGTGACTAGTATGAGAGATTTAGGAAGGTTAAGATTAAGCACAAAACCGCTGTATTCGATATTGTTGTGAAGCGTTATTGGCCTAAACTTTTGCTCTGACAGGCTGTATACATCCCCGGTTGTTACAAATTGCAGATAATTATCACCGCTTACGAGATTAACGGCCACGGAAAAATCCCCGTTTGGGGCTACGTCCGTTTTATAACATGTATCTCCTACGAATACCTCCAAACTGTTTACTAAGATATCGCCGCTGTTTTCAATATTGCCGTCAATAAAATGTGCGGTGGAACTGCTGACAGAAACGGGTGAAGTGATATTTATTGTTACTGGTACACCGTCACTCATAATATCTTCATAATTTTCGAAACGAATAGAACCGTCACCGCATATCTGATTAGATCATAACTACCACCAAACCCCAAAGTATGAATAGCATCAAAGTATTATTTGCATAATTATATTTTATGCTTCTATTTTCGCCTGGTAAATTTGGGTCATATATCAATATTTCCCCTGAAGGGCCATTCACCCATAGGCAAGGACGGAATGAGTATCACGTTGATTACTATCTTTGTGTCCAATAATATAAACACGGGATTTTGTGTGTCTTTAATATTTTTATATATTAAATTGAAAGTATCTTATCGTCTAACTTGTTGATTATCATCAAAAGGTTCTGAAGGTACGAAACCATCTGCTGAATTGAAGTTTCTGCCTTATAGAATTAAATCTTGCCAGTAAGCGCTGTTCATCACGTTAGCCACTATATTCATATAATTAGGGGTAAATGCCAAGGTTGCCTTTTTGCTCATAAAATACCATAATGAGAAAGAAGTCATTCCGAAACATTATTGGACGGGTAAGCGTTATTATTTTTTTGAATCCATCGTCCGCTGGATGATATTTGTAGGACATTTCATAACCGTAATTCGTAGGCGATTTCATTCCATGTGTAAGACGCTGAAATGTATCTGTAAATGTGTGGGCTACCGGTCATATTTATTAACTGGACAGGGCGTAGAATTGCCTTGATGTCACGTATATGGCGCGTACATTGTTCCCGTCATCGGCAAATGGTACCGTTACCTGTACAGGCTGATCAACTGATATACTACCGGAACATTAATATAAAGAAGTTTGGGCGGCACGCGCGGAAAAGCGCCAGACGCGACAGGAGACCAGGCGGACGGCGCGCCGGGGGAACCAGACGGCGACGGCGGCCGCGCGGCCACGCCGGAAAGCGGGACGGGGGCACCGGACAAGCCGACGCGAAGCAACGAGCGCCCAAGAGGAGCGGGAAAGAGCAGCCGCGGAGGAGCAAGAGGGAGAGGAGGGACAAAGACAGCCGGGAGCAAGAAGAGAGAGCAGCGGAGCCGCCCCAGGGAAGGAAGCCGGGCGAAAAGGCAGCGGGCCCGCGGCGAACACACCACCCGGCCGCGGACAGAAAGACGGCCGAAGCGCGGCCGCACGCAAACGGAGAGACAAAACGGGGCCAAGCGCCGGCAGCCACAGAGCACCCACGGCCAGCGGCACAACGACGCGCAACAGAAGGACACGCCAGCGGCCCGCGACAAAGGAACGACCCCAGAACGGGGGGGGAAGGACGGAACGCCAGGGCAGGCGCGCCCGACAAACGACCCGGCACCAAGCCGCCCCCAGCGCAGAGGGCGACCGGCAGGCCGCGGACGAAAAAGGCGCGACCGCAGGCCGGCAAGCGAAAAAACAAAAGGAAAAAACACGCCCGGCAGAACGGGCGCGGACCAACACGCCCCAGGACAGCGAAACACACGAAGGCCGAAAGAAACCAGCCGGCCGCACCAGCGGAAACCAACACCGGGCCGACCGACAACAGCAGCGCAGGCAAGGGCCGGGAAGGCGGGCGACGAGCACGCGCGAACCCGCACCGACGCACGCGAGGACGCCAGCGCCCACGGGGCCAGCGCCGGGCCGGGCCCAGGCCCACGGCCCCACGCCGACACCAGACAGGCCAGGGCACGGCAAGACCAGAACAACAACGAACAAGAGGAAAGCGGAGAAACAAAACAACAAGACAAAGACCAACACAGAAAAGCAAAAAGCGGGCACAGGGCAGGGAGGAAGAAGAAAGGAGGAAAAAGAAGAAAGAAAGAAGGGGAGGAAAAAGAAAAAAGAAAAAAAAGAGAGGGGAAAAAAAGAAAAAAAAAAAAAAAAGAGAAAAAAAAAAGGGAAAAAAAGAAAAGAAAAAATTCATGGACAACCCTGTCAACCGAAGTTATAATGGCACGTTATGTATTTATCTATTCCAAGACTCACGATATCAGCCCCGCACCGGAGCTCCGGCAAAAGCACCGTCACTATCGGCCTGTGCGCCGCGCTTTCGGCAAGGGGCCTGAAAGTGCAGCCGTTCAAGAAAGGCCCGGATTTCATAGACCCCATGTGGCACGAGGCCGCGACGGGCAGGCCGTCATATAACCTTGATTTTTTTATGATGGGCCCTGAAAAGATAGAAAAAAGCTTCCAAAAACGTGCGAAAGGCGCCGATATATCCATAATAGAGGGCAACATGGGCCTCTATGACGGGATAGATATAGAGGGATCGGACTCCACGGCGGGCTTGGCAAGGCTCCTTAAATCGCCCGTCATCCTGGTGGTCGACTGCTCCGGCATGACCAGGGGTATTGCCCCGCTGGTCAACGGGTTCTGCAAATTCGAGCCGGAGACTAACGTCGCCGGGATTATCCTTAATAAGGTAAAAGGTTCAAGGCATGAAAAGAAGCTCCGGGAGGCTGTAGAGCGTTTTTGCGGAGTGCCGGTGCTTGGTGCGCTGCCGCACCAGGAGGAAATGGGCATCAGAATGCGCCACCTCGGACTTGTTCCCCTGAAGGAAGAGGAAGGGCTCCTGCCGGTGGTTACGGAGATGCAGAAGGTCATAACCGAAAATCTGGACCTTGATAGGGTAATCGACATAGCCTCTTCCGCCCAATCCCTTGAGGAACTTCCGCAGGAGGATATATTAATTCCGGAGCCGGTGGTCCGTATAGGGGTGGCGATGGATAGGGCGTTTACCTTCTATTATCCGGAGAATTTAGAAGGGCTGCGGGCGGCCGGTGCGGAATTGGTTCCCTTTTCACCGCTTGAGGACAAGGACCTGCCTGCGGTGGACGCGCTATATATAGGAGGGGGGTTCCCTGAAGTTCATATGGAAGCCCTGGAAAAAAACGCCTCTATGCGGAAAGCGGTAAAGGATGCCGCAGAGGGGGGTATGCCTGTTTACGCCGAGTGCGGGGGGTTGATGTACCTTTGCGGCAGCCTTGTCTGGGAGGGGCTGATGTGCCGGATGGCGGAGGTTTTTCCCTGCGCCATAAGGATGTCGAAGCGGCCCATGGGCCACGGCTACGTCCTGCTCCGTCCGACGGCGGAGGGCTCCTGGCCCGTCTTTGCCGAAGAGATAAGGGCGCACGAGTTCCATCACTCCAGTATTGACAGGGCGGGTGAGGATATAAAATTCGCTTTTCAGGTCCTTAGGGGCAGGGGAGTGGACGGCAGCCATGACGGGATGGTCTATAAAAATGTCCTGGCGGCGTATACGCACATACATTCCCTTGGGACGCCGGGGTGGGCCCCGTCTTTCGTGCAGTTCGTAAAAAGCATATGTTAAAACCTATTAATTAAAATTATAATGACTTTAAAATTATCTATATAGTCACTTTTCAAAAAAGCTTGACAAACGCGCTTTGACGGACTTATAGTATCACTGAAAATAAACAGCGTTTTAAAATTAACCCTTAAGTAGTATAACCTTCGGCAATAAAACGCAAAGTTTATAATTTCCCGTCTGTCCATTCAGGCTCAATTAAGGTCTGAAAACAAGATAGAATGACCAAGTATTTTAAAGAATCACAGGTGTCGATGGGGCGTCTGTGGGTGACAGGGTAACTCTCTAACAGGAGGTAAGTAAGATGCCGAATATCGAATTTAAGGGCAGATCCTATGAAGTGGACGAGGACGGGTATCTCATTAACCTGGACGACTGGAACGAAGATGTCGCGGGTTATTTAGCGGAGCAGGAAGAAGTCGAGATGACCCCCGCCCACTGGGAAGTGGTCAACTTCCTCAGGGATTACTACGCCGAATACAAAATAGCCCCGATGATCAAGATCTTGGTCAAGGCCCTGGGCGCGAAACTCGGACCGGAGAAGGGCAACACGAAGTACCTTTACGAGCTCTATCCGGCCGGACCCGCGAAGCAGGCTTGCAAGATCGCAGGGCTTCCCAAACCGACCGGCTGCGTATAAGGCAATCGGAAACGTTCCCCTGTCCCGTCCCGCCTGAAAAGGCGGGACGGGATAAGCGTCAACCGGTCTGGAAGGAAGGATATCGATGGAATTCTCTCTTATTACGGTAATCTTTTCCCTGATGGCCTATGGAGCGGCGGCCATTTTTATCTTCGGCCTTCTCTCGAAGATAATAAATTACGCCAGAACCCCATCCCCGCTTATAATCCCTACGACCCCGGCCCCCACGACTTCTTTCGGCGCGATGGTCCGGGTCCTGAGTGAGGTATTTCTGTTCAGGAGCCTTTACAAGGGCAACAAATGGACATGGGTAGGCGGCGTGGTCTTCCACTGGGCCTTCCTGTTCGTGATACTCCGGCACCTCCGTTATTTCTTCTTTCCCGTGCCAGCCTGGGTTATGGGACTCCAGAATATAGGCATCTATGCCGGGATAATCCTTCCCATAGGCGTGCTGTACCTGCTGATGAGGCGCACCACGGTAGACAGGACAGTTTTCATTTCATCCCTGGCGGATTATTTCGCGCTTGCCCTTATTTTCTTTATCGCCGGGACCGGCCTCATTATGAAATACTATGAGCGGCCGTTCATGGTGGACATAAAAGGCTTCGTGTACGGCCTTATGACCTTTAATCTCTCTACCATGCCGCTGGACCCGCTCTTCCTCGTACACTTCACCCTGGTGCTGATGCTGCTTGCGTACTTCCCGTACAGCAAGCTGGTGCACGCGGCAGGAATATTCTTCAGCCCGACGAGGAACCAGGCGGACAACCCGAGGGAGAAAAGGCATGTAACCCCCTGGTCGCCGAACCTTACTTAAGGAGATTTCAAATTGGCTAAAGTAAAGTTTGAGGCCCCGGAATTAACCGGTGAGTTAACGATACCCGGCCTGAAAGAAGACGCCGCCGCATCCGCCCAAAGCCAACATGCGCCGGTAAAGGATATGATCGACCTGGGCTTCCCCACGGAGCTTGTTCCGGATTGGCAGGAGAAGGCGATCGCCAAGTTCGACGAGCTTCTCAAGAAGTACCGCTCACTGAAGGTCTTCCTGGATATCTGCGTCAAATGCGGCGCATGCACTGACAAGTGTCAGTTCTACCTTGGCACTAAAGACCCGAAGAACATGCCGGTGGCGAGGGCGGAGCTCCTCCGCAAGGTTTACCGCCGCTACTTTACGACTGCGGGAAAAGTGCTGGGCAAACTGTCCGAGGCAGATGACCTGACCAAGGAAGTGCTGGACGAGTGGTATACCTACTTCCACCAGTGTTCTGAGTGCAGGCGCTGTTCGGTATTTTGTCCTTACGGCATCGATACAGCGGAGGTAACCATGGCCGCGAGGGAGATCATGGACACCGTAGGCTACGGTGCAAAATATCCCCTCCAGACCATCAACAAGGCCATCACCGTAGGCAACAACCTCGGCATGCCCGGCCCTGCTATCCAGAGCACGCTGGACTTTATGGCTGAAGAAGTACTGGAACAGACCGGCGTTCCGGTGAAATTTCCGATGGACGTAAAGGGCGCGGACGTATTGCTTGTAACTCCCTCGGCGGATTTCTTCGCCAGTCCGCACGTAGAGTCGCTTGCCGGATATGCAAAGGTATTTCATCAGGCGGGTATAAGCTGGACGCTCTCGTCGTATGCGTCCGAGGCCGGCAACTTCGGCATGTTCAACGGCAACTATGAGCATATGCGCAAGATAGCCGCCAGAATCAAGGTGGCCATAAATGAATTAAAGCCAAAGAGGCTTATACACGGCGAATGCGGTCATGCATGGCGCGTAGCCTACAGCTTCTGGAACACGCTCATCGGGCCGTTTGATACGCTCGACCCGAAATACCCCGCCCCGCAGCACATCTGCGATTTCACGAACGACCTGATTAAGAGGGGAGCCTTGAAGCTGGACAAGACGGCAAACGACCAGTTCGTCGTCACCTTCCACGACTCCTGCAACGTCGCCAGGGCCACCCGGATAGGCAGCTATGCCGGCAGCCAGTTCGAGATACCCAGGGAAATAATAAGGGCGACCTGCAACAAGTTCGTGGACATGCGCGCCGGACACCATACGCGAGAGGACATTCTGCTGCGGCGCCGGCGGCGGGCTCCTCGCGGACGAGATTATGGATCTTCGTCTAAAAGGGGCGATGCCGAGGATGCAGGCGTACAAGGAAATCAAGGACAAGGACGGCGCGAATTTCTTTGCCCTCATCTGCGCCATATGCAAGGCGCAGTTCACCAAGGTCTTCCCGTACTACGGATACGATATGGAAGAGGTCGGCGGTATACACCAGCTCGTGGGCCGCGCGATAGTGTTGGGCGGGAAGGAGGGGATATAAATGAAAAAATCGATCTTGGCCGTGCTGTTCATATCCCTCCTGGCAATGGTAGCCGTCGGCTGTTCGAACAAGCGGGTGACGAAGCCCGAGCTTAAGGGTACGGGGCCGCTGGCACTTAAACTTCCCGCGGGAATACTCTCCCCGGAATACCACCAGCCGGTCGATTTCTGGAAACAGCATCACATGGACATCCTTAAAAGGGGCGACTACAGCAAGCACGAGTGCATGCTCTGTCACGACGCGGACACCTCGTGCAACAACTGCCATGAATATGTGGGCGTCGCAAAGGTCGAAGGATACGAATAATAGGGGAGCCCAATACGATGGAAGAGAAGAAAGATACGGCTCAAGCGGGCGCCGCACCGGCGCCTGAGGAACATCACGGCGGAAAATTCATGGCCGGAAGGCGCGCCTTTCTGGGCGTTTTCGCCGGATGCATAGGCGCTCTGGGCGCCGGGCTCGTCGGTGTCCCGCTCCTGGCGTCGTTTACGCCGGTCCAGAGGGGCAAGCCGGAGCCCGCGGTAATGAACCTGGGGGACATACCTCTGGGTGGTTACGCGCAGGGTGTTTATGCCGGATACTCGTTCCTGGTATTTAACAGGAAGACCGGAATCGAGTGCATATCCTTGAAATGCTCTCATCTGGGCTGCACCGTCAAATGGGTCGAGGCGGAGAAGAAGTTCAAATGCCCGTGCCATGACGGCACGTTCGACGAGCACGGGATAAATAAGAGCGGCCCTCCACCAGTGCCGCTCGATAAGCTGGATTATAAAATCGCCGGCGACAAACTAATAGTCGGAGGTGCATAGGATGAGCAAGGTGATTGATTGGGTTGATTCCCGAACGGGGGTCTCCGAACTGCTGGACGACGAGGTATTTTCCAAAAAGGCTCCGAGGCTCGCGAAGTGGTACGAGTTCTTCGGCTGTTTTGGGGGGATGTCGCTTATACTCTTCATAATCCAGGTGCTATCAGGTACCTTCCTCCTGATCTACTATACGCCTTCTCCAGCGGATGCTTTCTCCAGCGTCGTCTTCATCGACAACGGCGTCTACTTCGGCTGGCTCTTCAGGCGTCTGCACGCGGTCGGCGCGAATGTGATGATCCTCCTGGTGATGATACACATGCTCAAGGTTATAATCACCGGGGCGTACAAGGCTCCCAGGGAGTTTCACTGGATATCCGGCTTCGTCCTTCTGATGCTCACGCTGATGATGGGCATCTCCGGTTATCTCCTGCCCTGGACCCAGCTCTCGTACTGGGCGGTCACCGTGCTCACGACCTCGTTCTCGGTCGTCCCCGTTCTCGGGCCCACAATGATGAAGGTTATACGCGGAGCTGATACCGTCTCTGGACCGACCTTGGGCAGGTTCTACGCCCTGCACCTGGCGCTCCCGGTGGTCATGTCGCTCTTCTTGGCTTTCCATTTCATGATGATAAGAAGGTCTGGTATCCAGGAGCAGTTATAAGGAGAGGATGGGAGAATGAAATACAACAAAGACAACTGGAAGGGCGAGCTCGAACCTTTCTGGCCGCACGATGTCATCGACAAGGGGTTAATAGCCTGCATCGTAATAGGCATCTTCTTCGCGATAGCCTTCTTCATGCCGGACCTCTTCCTTCCGCCCCATGAAATGCCGGCGGACTCGACGAACACGCCTCTGGCCGTGAAACCTGAATGGTACTTCCTGGCGGCTTACCAGACGCTGAAGCTATTCCCGACGAAAATTTTTCGGGGGCGCTGCCGAGCTGATGGGGATGGGCGTGCAGGTAATAGCCATCACGGGTCTCTTCCTCCTGCCGTTTCTAGACAGGGGCAGCGAGAAGAGGTGGAAGATGCGGCCCACGTTCCAAAAGGGAGTCATAGCCGGGGTAATAGTATTCGTAGGCCTGACCATTTGGGGCCACTTATCTTAATTTTGCACGGAAGGAGCAACCAGTGACAGGGAGAGTAAGAGGACTTCTTTTCGTAGCGGCTCTCGCCGTACTTCTCACTCCCGCTTTCGCGGCGGCGAAGGACAACTACTGCGGAGAGTGCCATACCGCAAGAGAGATTGCGTCCTTCGGGAGTCTGACGAGGTGGGACAGGAGCATATACCAGCAGAAGGACACGCTCTGCCCGGGGCTCTTTGAGATTAAGAAAGAGCAGTACTTCACGGAGAGCAGGCTCCTGAAGTACGACAACTTCCTCACCGTGATGGAAGAGCAGACGCGGAGATACCCGGAATATTTAAAAGAGGACCTGGTTAAATACGGAGTGCAGTACGCGGATCTGAAAAGCCAGAATGTAGATTCGATAGATGCATTCGCGGTACCGAACTTGAAGATCAAAAAGAACCTGGGGGGGGTGTACGAGACCTTCAACAAGCTCCGTGAAGACTACAAAATGGAAAAAGTGATCGGACTGGGGCTGCTGGCGGTAGTCATTATCTCCCTGCTCTTCTTCATGGGGCTCAAGAAAACCGTAAAGGAATAACGAGGTCTAAAGGATGCTCAAAAGAATATTCGCAATAACATGTGCTGTTGCACTTCTGGCAGTCCTTGCCTCCTGCAATGAGAAGGAAGGCAAATCAGTAGACCCCAAGGTGGTAGCGGCCGCCGTCGAAAAGGCGGGTAAGACCGCCGACGCTCTGGACAACACGAACCTGAAGGCTTATGAGCTTGGAAGGCTTGGAGCCGCGATGGCGGAGCAAGGCGTACCCGGCGCGTCCGAGACCCTTGACGAAGCCCTGAAGCTGGCAACGGGCGTGCGGGCGCCGTCGAACCTGGCGCTGGCGACAGAGCTTCGCGACCAGTCGAAGGACTGGGGGCCGAAGGACCGTGAAGCCATCGATCCCGCACTGGAAAGAATTACCAACGACTCCACCCGCGTCTGGGTAATCCGCTCCATAGCGGAAGGCATTGCAAAGTCAGACCGGGCGAAGGCCGTTGGAATTCTGGCACAGGCCGCAAAAGATGCGCAAACCATCCCTAACCCGAGATATCGCGACCTGGACCTCCGGGGAATATCAGCGGCGCTCGCCGAGCTTGATTTTTCGGCCGGGATGGGCGTGGCCGCGAATATCTCCGACCCGAGGGTCAGGTCCTGGGCTTTAATGGAAGCGGGGAAGGCGGCAAAGGCCAATGGCTCAAAGGACGCAGCCCAGGCGTTTACGGCCGCTGGCGACGCGGCGGAGGCGGTTTTGAAGATGGAGCCTTCGAGTGAGCTGATAACCGATGCGACTCCTGCGGACGTGAAGGCGAAAGTCCTCGCTGCGGATAAGGGGAGGCTCGAGGCATATGCGGCCAGGGCAATGGCCAACGCCGCCCTTGCGATGAAAGATTACGACCCGGCAAAAGTCGTCGGCGATGTTCGCCAAGGCGGAGGAAATCGCCGATTCGATAGAGCAGCCGTACACCAAGTCATACGCGATGAGCGACGTCGCTATAGCGCTTGCCGGATCGAACGCGACCGAAGCGGACGCCTATGCCTCCAAGATTGCGGCGGGCCATGAAGACGCGAAGTTCGCGGCGATGATGAAGTCCGGGGCCTCGGAAACCGACAAATGCCGCGCCGGCTGCGATTCCGGCGAGATGGCCAAGGCTGTCAGTGTCGCGGAATCCATATCCGATCCCTACGACAGGGCGAAGGCGCTGGAGCTTACGGCAACCGCCCTGGCGGCCTGTGACCCGAAGCAGGCCGAGGAAATTGCGGGGAAGATGGAGTATGTCGCGCTTAAAAATTCGGTATTGGCATCCCTTGCGGTCGCGGCCTCAAAAGGGGGAGATGAGCAGTTTAAAAAGGCCCTCGATAAGATAGATGAGCCGAGGTTCGCCAAGGATGAGGCGGTTTACGCCAAAGCCTGCGCGCTGGTCGGCGCCGCCGAAATAAAGGCGAAGACGGAACCAGCCGCCGCCGTAAAGATCTACGGGAAGGCCGCCACGGCAGCGGCCGATGCAAAAAGCCAGGCGCTCCAGTGGAAGATAGCGGTGGAACTTTGCAGGCTGGACCCGGACAAGCTTGTGAATTATGCCGCAAAGCTCGAAGGGGACGACGCTACCAAGGCAGCCGCTCTCACCGAGGTCGCGGCGGATTGGTCGGCTAAGGGCGATTACCGTTCTCCCATGGTCTGGGACATGGCGGTGAAGTCCGCGATGGCAGTGGATGACAAGACCGCTTCGGCGGAGCTTCTGAGCAAGATCGCTTCGTCCTGCGCGAAATATGATAAGGCCAGGGCCGCAGCCATATTCAGCAAAGCCCTTGAGAAGGCCGGGAAAATAGGCGTAGTCCAGAGTTGACGGCAAGAACCTTAAGAGGAGGAACTCAATGAAAATAGGCGTAATGATACAGGAAGGCCCGTACAACCACGAGGCCTCCGACACCGCCTACAATTTTATCGAAGCGGCAATGGCGAAAGGCCATTCCATCCAGGGTGTTTTCTTGTATGACGACGCAGTAACGAACGTCGCCAAAAGCATGGAGCCGCCCATGGATGACAGGCATATAGCCAGGAGATGGTCGGAATTGGGAGCGAAAGGCGTGGATATAATAGTCTGCGTAGCGGCGGCCAAGAGGCGCGGCATAAGCCCAAGCCTTATCGTGGACAATACCAGGATTTCCGGCCTGGGCCAGCTTAGCGAGATATGCACCGAAGCTGAGCGCGTCGTCACCTTCGGCGACTGAGGAAAGGAGACTCAAAAGTGGCAAAGATAATGTTCGTAAACAGAAATGCACCCCACGGGACGATATATGCCTGGGAGGGTCTCGAGGTCATCCTTATCTTCGGCGCGTATGAAAACGAACTCGCTGCGGTATATATGGACGACGGCGTATTCTGCCTGAAGAAGGGCCAGGATACCTCCGGAATAGGCATAAAAGGGTTTATCAAGACCCTTCCGGTGCTCGAAGATTACGGCTGCGAAAAGATATACGTCGATAAGGAATCGATGGAGAAAAGGGGCCTGACGCCGGACGATTTCGCGATACCGGTTGAGGTGATGGATTCGGCGGGGATCGGGAAGGTTATGGCGGAGCAGGACGTTATCCTGCCGTTTTAGATAAGGAGGAGCAACCGTGCTTCATATAGTAAATAAATCTCCGTACATGAAGGGTAGTCTGGAGAGCTGCATAAGGGTCGCGCAGAAGGACGACCCGATCCTGCTGATTGAAGACGCCGTACTCGGCGTCGCCGCCGGCGGAGGCATTGAGAGCCTGATTCAGGGCGCGATGAAAGATCATCAGATCTATGCCCTGGGCGCGGACCTCCTGGCGAGAGGCATAGACGGCCTGACTCCTGGCGTGAAGGTGGTGGACTACGGCGGGTTTGTCGAGCTTGTCGAACAGCACAGGACGATGACCTGGCTTTAATGAGTATGGACAGGAACATCCTGTCGGACCTTCTGCTTGCGCGAAAATATCGGGAAGCGATGGACCTGATAAAAAAAAGACATAGCCGTTTAAGGATCCTCCTGGGCCTTTTGTATTCCGAGGAAGAGCTGGTCAGGTGGAGGGCCGTGACATTGCTGGGGCTGATTGCCGCCGACGGCGAAACCGACCTGGCCCCGGCGGTGAAGAAGCTGCTGTGGTTTCTTAACGAAGAATCCAGCACGGTCGGCTGGTGTTCCGCGCAGGCTATCGCCGAGATATACAGAAATAATCCGGGCATGGCCAGGGACGCGATACGGGTCGTGCTCCACCTGTCGGACGATCCGGAGATATCTCTGCCCGCCAACAGGAACACTCCTATACTCGCGGGGTCCATCTGGGCCATCGGGATACTGGCGGAAGACGAGCCGGCGCTTGTCTCGGAGATGGGTCCGGCGCTGACGGAATTTTTAAAAGACCCCGACCCCTCGATAAGGGGCTTTTCCGCATGGGCCCTGGGCAGAATGGGTTTCCAGGAGGCGGAAGAAGGACTCAGGGCGCTTGCCCATGATGACTCATTCGTTAATCTTTACGAGGATGATTCACTTAAAAATATTACTGTAGCGCGCGCCGCAGGAGACGCGCTTGAGAATATTCAGAAAAAAAACGGAGAATGAAGGAGGTGAGGAAAGCCAGGCCGGCTTTAGATTTTAGAGGTCTATTTTATACACCAGAAAAGGAGAAAGTACTGATGTCTGATACCCCATTGATTGACCAGCTTGAAACCGGCCCATGGCCGAGCTTCATCAGCGACATTAAAAGGATGGCCAAAACGAATGCCATGTGCAAGGACCTTCTGGGGCTCCTCGAAATGTCCTACAAGGACAAGAGGACGCACTGGAAACACGGCGGCATAGTCGGTGTCCGCGGCTACGGCGGCGGCATCATAGGCCGCTATTCCGATTCTCCGGAGATGTTCCCGAACGTATCCCACTTCCACACCGTCCGCGTCAACCAGCCGGCCGGGTGGTTCTACAACACGTCTTCTCTCCGTTACCTCTGCGACCTCTGGGAGAAGCACGGCTCGGGCCTCACGAACATGCACGGCTCGACCGGCGACATGGTCATGCTCGGCACCACCACCGAACACCTTGAGGACATCTTCACCGACCTCTCGGAGCATGGCTGGGATCTGGGCGGCTCCGGCTCGGACGTCCGCACCCCGTCCTGCTGCAACGGCATGGCCCGCTGCGAGTACGCCTGCATCGATACCATGAACATATGCCACGACATAACGAACGAGTACCAGGACGAGCTTCACAGGCCGGCCTTCCCGTACAAGTTCAAGTTCAAATTCTCGGGTTGCCCGAACGACTGCGTCGCATCCATCGCGCGTTCCGACTGCTCCGTCATCGGCACCTGGAGGGACGCCATCCAGCAGGACGACGCCGCCGTGGCCGAGTACGCCAAGGGCGGAAAAATCGACATAGCGAACGACGTCGTCGGGAAATGCCCCACGGGCTGCATGTCCTGGGACGGCTCGAAGCTCTCGATAGACAACTCCAACTGCAACCGCTGCATGCACTGCATAAACCTCATGCCGAAGGCGCTCCGCCCCGGCAAGGACAAGGGCGCGATGGTACTGCTTGGCGCGAAGGCCCCGATCGTCCAGGGCGCGCTGCTCGCATCCGTTGTAGTGCCGTTTATAAAGATGGAAGCCCCTTACACCGAGTTCAAGGAGCTTATCGCGAAGATATGGGAAGTATGGGACGAGCACGGCGAGAGCAGGGAGCGCATAGGCGAGATGATCGTGCGCATAGGCAAGGGCAACTTCATCGAAGAGGTAGGCCTGGAGCCGGTCCCGTCCATGATAAAGGAGCCGAGGTCCAACCCCTACATCTTCTACGAAGAGTTCTTTGAAGAAGAAGAGGCGTAGGCGGGAGGTTCATCCGGGTTGTTGTGGTAGTTTAATATAAATAAACTGATGAATAAATAAATCAGACGGAGGGATTAAGAAAATGGCAGCTCCGAAGAGAAAGACAGACATAGGGCCACCCCATTACGAACAGATGCTCCACCCGACGGTGAAGGCCAATTACGGAAAATGGAAGTACCATGAGAATATCAAGCCGGGCGTCCTCATGCACGTCTCCGAGACCGGCGACAAGATCTACACCGTCAGGGGCGCGTCCTCGAGGCTTATCAGCATCGAGAAGATAAGGGATTACTGCAACCTGGCCGACAAGTACTGCGACGGCTACTTAAGGTTCACAAGCCGCAACAACGTCGAGTTCCTGACCGAAAAGGAAGCCAACGTCCAGCCGCTGATCGACGAGATGAACAAGCAGGGCATCCCCGTCGGCGGCACCGGCAACAGCATATCCAACATCGTCCATACCCAGGGCTGGGTACATTGCCACAGCTCCGCGACGGACGCCTCCGGCGTGGTCAAGGCCACGATGGACGAGCTGATGGACTACTTCACGTCCATGACCCTGCCCGCGCATTTAAGGATAGCGGTCGCCTGCTGCCTGAACATGTGCGGCGCCGTCCACTGCTCGGACATCTCGATCCTCGGCATACACAGGACCCCGCCGACCATCGACCACTCCAAGCTCGGCAACATGTGCGAGATACCGTCAACCGTCGCCTCCTGCCCGAAGGCCGCCATACGCCCGAAGATGGTCGATGGCAAGCAGTCGGTCGAGGTCATCGAAGACCTCTGCATGTACTGCGGCAACTGCTACACGGTCTGCCCGGCGATGCCGATAGCCAACCCGCTTAACGACGGCATCTCGATATGGGTCGGCGGCAAGGTCTCGAACTCCAGGCACGAGCCGATGTTCTCGAAGCTCGCGATACCGTACCTCCCGAACAACCCGCCGCGCTGGCCGGAAGTCACCTCAGCGGTAAAGAACATCGTCGAGACCTACGCCGGTGACGCGAAGAAGTACGAGAGGGTCGGCGAGTGGATAAACAGGATAGGCTGGCAGAAGTTCTTCGAGAAGACCGGCCTCGAGTTCACGAAGTACCACATTGACGACTTTACCCTGGCGTCCAGCACGTACAATTCCTCTACACATGTCAAATTTTAGGGGGGTATGATCATGGCGTCCATAGAAGAGATCAAAGACTACATATTCCACAAAGTGGAGTCTTACGCTGGCAAGAAGCAGGTGAAGGTGCCGATTCTCAGCCAGGAAGTGATCGAACATTTCGGCGAGGCCGAATGCTCGAAGAAGGACGTGAAGCAAGCCCTGAAGGAGCTTATAGACGACGAGAAACTCGTATATGGCTACTTCGGCGGCACTACACTCGAAATACCGCACACAGAAGGAAGCGCGAACGCGTAAACGGAGATGAACAATGGCGTTAGTTAAGAAGAAAAAGAAGGATTACGGCGCAAAATCCGGCTCCGACTCAGACCTCTACCCTGAGGCCTAAGTACCAGCCGAAAACGCCGCCGTGCACGTTCAAATGCCCGTCGGGAGTTGACGTCAGGGGCTATGTGATGCACATCAGCCAGTCCGAGATGTACGGCAGGACGGTTGAGCAGTCGATTAACGAGGCATGGTACATGCTGACGGACAAGAACCCGCTCCCGGCGACGACGGGAAGGGTATGTCCGCACCCCTGCGAGAGCGAATGCAACAGGGGGGGCATAGAGGGCCCGCTCAACATCAACAACATTGAGCGGTTCATGGGAGATTTCGGAATAAAGAACGCCCTCCCGCTCAAGAAGATGACCGATGAAAAAAAGGCCGAGAACGTTGCGGTAGTCGGCTCCGGACCGGCAGGCCTTTCCTGCGCCTATCAGTTAGCCAGGCGCGGCTACGGTGTGACTATCTATGAATCCTTCGAAAAGGCAGGCGGAATGCTGCGCTACGGCATACCGGCCTACAGGCTGCCGGAGGATGTGCTGGATGCCGAGATCAAGAAAATCCTTGACCTGGGCGTACAGCTTAAGCTGAATACGAAGGTAGGCAAGGACGTCCCATTCGATGAACTCCGGAAATCCAACAGCGTCGTATTCATGGGCATAGGCGCCCACGCTGGAAAGAAGCTCGGAGTCCCCGGAGAAGACGCGGCGAACGTGATGACCGGCGCGGAGTTCCTCCACAAGGTCAATAGCGGCGAAAAGGTCGAGATAGGGGACAAGGTCATAGTAATCGGCGGCGGCAACAGCGCCATCGATGCAGCCAGGGTCGCAGTCAGGCTCGGCGCTGACGTTACTCTATCCTACCGCAGGACCCGCGCGGAGATGCCCGCCATCGAGCACGAGATCCATTCCGCGGAAGAGGAAGGGGTCAAGTTCGAGTACCTTACCGCCCCCGTCGAGGTGGTTGTAAAGGACGGCAAGGCTGCGGGCCTGAAGCTCCAGAGGATGGAGCTTGGCGAGCCGGACGCATCCGGCAGGCGCAGGCCTGTCCCGGTCGCGGGTTCCGAGTTCGTGGTGGACGCGACATTTGTCTGTCCGTCCATCAGCCAGGAGCCTGAGTTCGACGGCCTGGATACGCTGAAGAACGAGAAGGGCTGGATATCGGCGGACGCTGGCGGGAAGACCGCGGCCGAAGGCGTATTCGCGGCCGGCGACGTGACCAACCAGCTCGGTCTGGTGACTGAGGCCATAGGCCTTGGCAGGAAAGCGGCGGAAGCCATCGACGACTTCATCCAGAAGAAGGAGAAGCCGGAAGTGGCCCCGCTGGCGGTAATCCGCTATCAGAACATGTACCGCGACTTCTTCCCGAAGAAGGAGAGGACTTCCACGAAGTTCCTCTCGGCGGCCGAGGTAAAGGGGAGCATGACGAAAGAGCCCATGCTGCCTCTCTCGGACGAAGAGTTCAAGGAAGAAGTATCCCGCTGCATGAGCTGCGGGCTCTGCTTCGACTGCGACAACTGCTGGATGTACTGCTCGGACGGCGCCGTGCAAAAGACGTCGAAGGACCTGCCGCGAGGCACGCATTACGAGTTCATCCTGGAGAAGTGCCAGGGTTGCAAGAAATGCGCTGAAGCCTGTCCCTGCGGCTACATAGACATGTTATAAAAATGTTCTGTTTCGTCTCCCGGGGGGCCGCCCGTCCAAGGGGGCCCTCCGGGTTGTTTTTTAAGGGCATATCAGGAGATCTGAATGGAAGATATTACGCTGAGAGAGATCATCGACTACGCCAGGATAAACGAGGAAAACTCCAAGCGCTTCTATTCCGAAGCCGCGGAAAAGTCCACAGTGGAGAACGTCCGGGCTTTCCTGACGCACCTGGCGAAGGAAGAGCAGAAGCACATCGACCATTTAAACGATCTGGATAAGACGGTCGATAAGGGCGGAGCGATACCGAAGCCGCATGAGGTGGCGAAGCCGCTGGGATATGCCGAGTTCGTCGGCAATGTAAGGCTGGACGACACGGCGAGCTATCAGGACGTGCTCAAGGCGGCTATGGCTAAGGAGAAAGAGGCGCTGGAGTCTTACAAGAAGTACGCCGCTCTGTCTGACGACCCGAAGGCGAAGGAGCTGTTCCTTTTCCTGGCGGCCGAAGAGAGCGTGCACTTGAGGGGCTTCGAGGAGAAGTATGATGATTTCATGAGAGAGATCGAAAACAACTAAGGGTGGGCTGAATGTACGAAATCTTAAAGAAGACAATTTGGTCTGCGCAGGAACCGAGGATAACGGAGTTCGTGCTGGATGCTCCGGAGATTGCGAGGGCGCACAAGGCAGGGCAGTTCGTCATCATCATCCCATGCGATACGGGCGAGAGAATTCCTCTTACGATTGCCGATAAGGACGCCGAGAAGGGCACCATAAGCATCCTGTTTCAGGAAGTTGGCGCCTCCACAATGCTCCTGGGCTCGTTTAAGGAAGGCGACAAGTTGATGCACGTGGCGGGGCCGCTTGGCAAGCCCACGCACGTGGAGAAATTCGGCACGGTTGTCTGCGTCGGAGGCGGCGTTGGCATTGCGCCGGTCCATCCGATAGCGAAGGCGATGAAAGATGCGGGCAATAAGGTCATATCCATCCTGGGAGCCAGGACGAAGGACCTTTTAATATATGAGGACCTGATGAGGAAGGCCTCGACCGAAGTGCGTATCACTACGGACGACGGCTCATACGTGAAAAAAGGCTTCGTGACGGACGAATTGAAGCAGATGATAGAGGTCGAGAAAATCCCCATCGACCTGGTGGTGGTAATCGGTCCGCCGATCATGATGAAGTTCGTCTGCAAGGTCACGGAGCCGCACAAGATAAAAACCTTCGCCAGCCTCAACACCATAATGGTGGACGGCACCGGGATGTGCGGCGCGTGCCGCGTGACCGTAGGCGGGAAGACAAAGTTCGTCTGCGTGGACGGGCCCGAGTTCGACGGCCACGAGGTGGATTACGACGAGATGATGGCGCGCCAGAGGCAGTACCTGCCGGAGGAGAAGCAGGCCGTCGATATCTGCAAGAAGAAACTCTGCCATTCGGCTTAGGAATAAAGGAAGGGTAACGATGACCGAAGAGAAAAAGGAAGGTAAGGGCAAGCCTAAGGTCCCAAGGCAGGGCATGCCGGAGCAGGACCCGCACGTAAGGGCGAAAAATTTTGAAGAGGTTACGCTTGGTTATACCGAGGAGCAGGCGCTCCTGGAGTCCTCCCGGTGTCTTCAGTGCAAGAAGCCTTTCTGCACCACGGGCTGTCCGGTAGGCATCGACATCAAGTCTTTTATCGGCCTTATCCAGAGCAAAGAGTATCTGGCGGCGCTGGGAAAGATTAAGGAGTCGAGTCTTCTTCCGGCGGTCTGCGGCCGGGTCTGCCCGCAGGAGATCCAGTGCGAGAAACTCTGCGTCCTGGGCAAGAAGGGCGATTCCGTCGCCATAGGCCGGCTGGAGAGGTTCGTGGCGGATTTCCAGGCGAAGCACGGCGGGGGCGAACTCCCGAAAGCCGCGGCGCCATCCGGCAAGAAGATAGCCATAGTCGGCGCGGGCCCCTCCGGACTGACCGCCGCTTTCGACCTCACGATCATGGGCCACAAGGTAACGGTTTTCGAGGCGCTGCATAAGGCCGGCGGCGTGCTGGTATATGGCATACCCGAGTTCAGACTCCCGAAGGCGATAGTGGACCGCGAAGTGAAGGTCTTAGAGCAGATGGGCGTGGAGATAAAGCTGAATTATGTCATAGGCAAGATAAAGACGATCGACCAGCTCATGGAAGAGGGTTTCGACGCCGTATATATCTGCAACGGCGCGGGCCTGCCGTGGTTCATGGGCATCCCCGGCGAAAACCTGAACGGCGTCTATTCCGCAAACGAGTTCCTGACCCGCTCAAACCTGATGAAGGCCTTCCGGTTCCCGGAGTACGAGACGCCGATAAAGAGGTTCAAGAATGTCGCGGTGGTCGGCGGCGGAAACGTGGCAATGGACTCGGTGCGCACGGCGCTTCGCCTCGGCGCGGACAACGCATATATCGTATACAGGCGCTCGAAGGACGAGCTCCCGGCCAGGAAGGAAGAAGTCGAGCACGCTGGGCACGAGGGTGTAAAGTTTCAGCTTTTGACCGCGCCGGTGAAAGTCCTGGGGAACGAGCAGGGCTGGGTACGGGGCCTTGAGTGTATAGAGATGGAGCTTGGCGAGCCGGACGAGTCCGGAAGGCGCAGACCCGTCGCAAAACCCAATTCGGAGTTTGTGCTTGAGGTGGACGCGGTAATCGTTTCCATCGGGACGAGCTCAAACCCGCTCCTGTTCCAGACCACTCCGGGCCTGGGCCAGACGAAGAAGGGATATATCGAGGTGGAGAACGAGCAGACCTGCCGGACGACCAAAAAGGGCGTATTCGCGGGCGGGGACATCGTTACCGGCTCGGCTACGGTCATCCTGGCGATGGGCGCGGGCCGGAGCGCCGCCAAGAGCATAGACCAGTACTTGAACACCGGCGAATGGTGGAGCAAGGAAGCTAAAGCGTAGCGTGGGAGGCCGCACGGTTCAAGTGCGGCCTTTTTATTAAAATTTCCGGTAAATCCGGGAGAAGGGGGTTATAATATGGACATCAAGGCTGATCAGGTATTAGATTGCTCGGGAATGGTATGCCCGGAGCCGATACTGAAGACCAACATGGCCGTAAAGAAGATGGAGTCCGGGAAAATCCTGGAGATGATAGGCACGGACCTCGGCACCGTCAACGACATGGTCGCCTGGGCGAAGAGGACGGGCAACGAGCTTCTCGGCACGGAAGACATTGACGGCAAGCAGCATTATTTCGTCAAGAAAAAATAGTTTTGGGCAGCACGGGGCCCCGGAAGGCCGGGGCCTCCAGATCCCGGCAAGGCGGCAGGCCAAGAGGGCGGATAAGGTTTTAGACAAGAGAGGGGCAAAAGGGGCGAAGAGTTACAGGCGAAGCGGGCAACGAGGTTACAGGCAAAGGGGGGTACATGAAGATTAAAGATATTCTTGATACCAGCAGGGGCCTCATTACGGCAAACGTGGACCAGAAAGTCTCGGAGGCTCTTAAGACCCTCATTGTCAACAAGATTAGCTGCCTGCCCGTTATTGACAGCAATGGTGACCTGAAGGGCATTATATCGGAGAGAGACCTGCTCCGCGAAATCAATGAAAACCCTAACGGCTTCTCCGTCCGCAAGGTCAGCGAAGTAATGTCCCACAACATCCTGATCGGCCTGATCGAGGATGACCTCGACTATGTCATGAACATCATGAGCCAGAACAACATCCGCCATATGCCCGTAATGTCCGGGCAGAACCTGACCGGCATCATCTCCATAAGAGACGTAGTCAAAGGGCTGATGCACAAGGTGACGGCGGAGAACCGGTATCTTAAAGACTATATCGAAGGCAAGTACGAAGGCTATCAATAACCGGAGGACTGAAACTGATGCCATCGCTAAAATATGAAGGCGGTACCGTAGAGCTGGACAAAAATGGCTACCTGACTAACATTAACGCCTGGAACGAGGCCGTAGCGGAAGCTATCGCGAAGCGGGAAGGCATTAAAAAGCTGACCGAAGACCGCCTGGAAGTAATCAGGTTCCTCAGAAGTTATTACATGAAATTCAACTCTTTCCCGCTGCTCGATATGGTATGCACCAACGTGCACCAGCCAAAAAACTGCACGTCGAAGCCGTTCAAGATGGACCCGCTGAAGGCATGGAAGGTGGCGGGGCTGCCATATCCGGGTGAAGAAGTCCTGGTATATCTCCAGGGGCCGCTTCATCCCGAAGAATAGGATTTAAATGAAAGAAGCTGCAAAAATCGGAACTGTTTACCTTATAGGCGCGGGTCCGGGAGACCCGGAGCTTATAACCCTTAAAGGCGCGGCCATCCTTAAAAAGGCGCAGGTGGTGGTTTATGACGCGCTGGTGCAGGAGTCGCTCCTTTCGCTTGCGCCGCAGGACGCGCGGCTCATATACATGGGCAAGCGCGCGGGGAGGACGTGTCCTTCGCAGGAAGAGATAAACCGGACGCTCATCGAGCAGGCGCTCGCGGGTAAGATGGTCGTGAGGCTGAAAGGCGGCGACCCATTCGTCTTCGGGCGCGGCGGCGAAGAAGTCATGGCGTTAGGCGAGGCGGGCGTGCCCTGCGAGGTGGTGCCGGGAGTGACTTCGGGTGTCGCGGTACCAGGTTCCCTGGGTATTCCCGTAACGCACAGGGGCGTCTCCGGAAGCGTCGCGTTTGTCACCGGACATCCGGGAAGCGGCCTTGATGACCCGGTAGACTGGGAGGGTCTCGCGACTGCGGTAGGCACGATAGTAATTTATATGGGGCTTACACGTCTGCCGGAGATAGCGGAGCGCCTGATTTCGGCGGGCCGCCCGGCCAGTACGCCCGCGATCGTCATCAGCCACGGGACCTCGCACGAGCAGCGGCAGATAGTCGCTCCGCTCAACGAGCTTTTCGCGGCGGCATGCTCGGCTGGGCTCGATACGCCGGCGCTTATCGTCATTGGGGACGTGGTAGAACTCCGGAAGGAATTCAAGACGCTCCTGTCCGCATACCTTCCGGCGGAAGTTAAGCCGCAGAAGGAAAGCGCGAAATAAATTCCGCCCCCGTAATGCCCGCCTGAAAATAATAAGGAGCCTTTCAATATGGGAAACGATCCGGAGCTTCAACTCGAAAATTATAAAGAGAAAGTGAAAAGTTCCATGAAGGGTTTCCTCTTCTGGGAGAGGGATCTGCTCTTCAAGGGTATGACCCAGTCTGGCTATGAGATAGAGTTCGATGCGGAAGTCCAGTGGGGCTGCATGCCAACTGAGTCCCTGATGCTCTCGCTCGCCGGGTGCATGGGGATAGACGTCCTGAGCTTCCTTAAAAAGATGAAGTGCAAAATCGCGAAGTTCAAGGTGGATATCGACGCCGAGAGAAACGCCACCCCGCCACAGTATTTCAAGGTCATAACGATGCAGATACACGTGAGCGGAAGCGGCATTACCGAACGGCATTTAGAGCGGGCCGTATCGCTGTCGCAGGATAAATACTGTTCCGTCTATCACTCCCTCAGGAAAGACTTGAAGGTGAAGGTCGGCTGGACGATAACGGACGTGGAAGTCCCGCACGAGGTTAAATGAAGTACTCCGGGATGAACCATCTCGCGTTCGCTACCGGCGATATGGACATGACGGTACGCTACTGGCGCGACCTTCTGGGGATGAGGCTTGTCGCGGGACATGGAGACGAAAAGCACAGGCAATATTTTTTCCAGGTTTCACCTACGGAGTTCGTGGCGTTCTTTGAATGGCCGGAGGTGCGGCGCGTGCCATACAAGCGGCACGGCGAGCCGGTAAAAGGTCCGTTCGTTTTCGACCACTTCTCTATCGGTGTGGCTTCGGACGAGGATTTATGGAGCATCGCGGACAAGCTGATTTCGGCTGATTTCCCCTGTTCCAACCTGGTGGACCACGGCTTCATCCATTCCATATATACCTTTGATCCAAACGGGATTCCGCTTGAGTTCTCCGCGTTCGTTCCCGGAGTGGACCTGATAAACCACCCGGTGCTGGCGGATTCAGGCAGGGGGAAAGCGGGTCTTCAGGGGACGGAGCCGGTTAGTTTCTGGCCAGCGGCCGATTCGCCTTTTTCCGAGGAAGAAAAGATATTAGTGCCCGGAGAGGGCAGCGAGGTCTTCGGCCTTAAAAAATAATCCCTGCGTAACCCACCGCCATTTTGAACTCTCTTTCCGGCCGTACGTCATAGCTCGTCACATGTTCCAATAATATCCCTTCCCGCGCGCCCATCGATTTCGCGGCGGATACCGTCGCGGCTATCGCACCGGCCCCGCATGCGTTCAAGTTCGCATCGGCCTCGGGGATTATCTCGTCAGCCCGCATATCGAGCACGGTCCTGATAATCTTCAGGTCGTTTCCCAGCATCCATCTTTTTGCGTCTTCTCCATAACCGGCGGGGGTAAAGCCGTAGTCGTCGCCGTAATGCGTGAGGTCGGAGGAGCCTATGACCACTGCGTCCATCCCCGCAATTATTTTCCCTATCCTGCCGCCAAGCTCTACCGCGCCATCCATCGGCGGGACCGCGACCGGCAATATCTCCGCATCCGGAAACAGGTACTTTATCATCGGAACCTGGACCTCTATCGAGTGTTCGTATGCATGAGCGCGCGGGTCTGAAACTATTAAATCCCGCATCTCGTCCAGCAGTTTTTCGGCCAGATCATGGTTTACCCGCACTTCGCCTATCGGAGTTTGCCAGGCGCCGTTCGGATAAAGAGCGAAAGACCGGACGCCGGGGACGTGTACCGCCCCGAACAGTACGAAGACTTTTGGAGACTGCCTTTGTTTAATGGAAAGATATACCTTGGACGCGGTTCCGCCTGAGTAGTACCACCCGGCATGGGGGACAATCCCGCCCGCAATCCTGTCCGGTAGTCCCGGAGAAGGTTTGAACATCCTTTTCAAATTCCCCCATCTGCGCGCGGACGTCGCCGGAATAAAAAGGCGCTGCAACCGGAACTCTGACAGGCATAAAAATTTACCTCCGAATGTTAAGGTATTATACCGTACGCCGGTTATAAAATAAAAAGGCGGCCTCCGAAGAGGCCGCCAGATGTTACCTTTCTATTACTCCATCTCCCGATAACAATACCCGTCCACCATGGACATTAGCGACCTGTCTTTGTCAACCGCAGTCTGCCTGATCGCGAAATAGAGGTGGATGAGCGACAGGACGATAAGCGCCCACATCCCGAAGAAATGCACGAGGCGCGTATAGACCAGTCCGCCCAGCAGGCCGTTCACCCAGGCGAACTGGCCGTGCAGCCAGCCGCCCGAAAGCGCGAAGCCGGTGCATGCCATCACTATGACACATAAGCCCATGCAGGTATATGCCAGAGCCTGGAGCGGGTTGTACCTGTGGTAATGCCTATGCGTGTCCTTCATGAACAGGTAATAAGCTGCAATATCCGGGATGTGTTTTACGTTCCTCCAGAGCGGCAGTATCTCACGCCAATCAGCCCCCTCATAGGAATTGAACATGAGGTACACTCTGAAGATAAACGCGAACACCAGCACGTATGCGCCTATTAAATGAAACCACTTGTTCCACGCCATCGACTCGCCCGTCCCGGGATAGAAGGCGGAGTGAATATAGAAGCCGGTAAAAACCAGCGTCAGTATCGCGGCCAGATGGAGCCAGTGCTGGATCCTGAAGGCCGCCGACCAATGATAAAACCGCTGCTTCGCCATGTACGCCTCCCTTTAAGAGACCCGGAATTTATAGACCTCGTTCGTGCCGGGGTCTATCACGTGTACCGTACAGGCGAGGCACGGGTCGAAAGAATGCACCACGCGCAGGATTTCCAGGGGCTTCGCCGGATCCACGACGGGAGTCCCGATGAGGGCCTCCTCTATCGGCCCGCGTATGCCCTTGTCGTCTCTCGGCCCCACGTTCCAGGTAGTCGGTACGACCAACTGGTAGCTTTTCAGCACCTTGTTCTCGATGGTGTTCCAATGTCCTAACGCGCCCCGCGGCGCTTCCCAGAGGCCGATGCCGCTTGCCTTGTCCGGCAGCTCGTACTGCTGGAAGAGCTTGGTATCGCCGGCGCCTAAATTCTTTGCGAGCTGGGCCGTCCAGCCCACCATCGCATCGGCGACAATCTTCGTCTCAAGCGCCCTTGCCGCGATTCGGCCAAGCACGGACATCAGGACCTCCGGCTTTCCCGCCACTCCCAGCGCTTTCAGCGTGCCGTCGATAAGTTCCTTCGCCTGCGGCTGTCCTGAAACATATGCCACCAGCATTCTGGACAGTGCGCCGACTTCCATAGGCTTGCCGTTAAGCCTGGGAGCCTTTGCCCAGGTATATTTGGAATTTGTATCAAAACCGGTATAATCCGGCAGCGTCTCGCCCTGCGCCGGGTTGAGGGCGGGGCCCTTCTTGTAGAAGCCGTGGGTGACGTCCTCCGTGACCATCTCCGGGCCGACCTTCTGAGGCGTGAGGCCCTTGTCCGCAAACACCGCGCCGCGGGGCAGAAGCCTCTTGTACGGGTCCCTGGTCGCCAGGTCTTCGAACACGCCCCAGGCCAGGTAATTTCCGTGCCCCTTGCCTATGCCCGCCCAGTCGAGATAAAAAGGCGCCACGGCAAGGACGTCCGGGATGAACACAGTTGTCAATGAACGTTTGAAGCTTCTTCAGCCTGTAAAGGAAGTGGGCTATCAGATCCAGGTTGACTATCGCGTTTACGCCTCCGGGCGGCGAGGTCATGGTCATGGGCATCCTGCCGCCGAACAGGGCGGACATGCTCGCGGCTTCCGCCTGCATGTCGAGCGCGTCCAGATAATGCGAGACTGCCAGCAGGTTAACCTCCGGCGGCAGCTTATATGCCGGATGTCCCCAGTAGGCATTTGCAAATGGGCCGAGCTGGCCGGACTCCACGAACGTCTTCAGCTTGCCTTGTACGGCCAGGAGTTTCGGGTCGCTCGTTTTCGCCGAGAGCGCGGAAACCACGTCCACGTAATCCAGCGCCGCCAAGTGGTAAAACCAGAGTATGTGCGAGTGCAGGAACTGGCAGCCTTCTATCATGTTCCTCAGTATCAAGGCGTTGTCCGGTATCTTCACCTTGAAAGAGTCGTCCAGGCTCATCGAGGCGGTATGGCCATGGGAGGTGGGGCAGACGCCGCATACCCGCTGGGTAAACTGCCAGGCGTCCCTGGGGTCTCTGCCCTGGAGAATTATCTCGAATCCCCGGAAGAGAGTGCCGGAAGTCCAGGCGTCTTTTACCTTGCCCCCTTCAACCTCGACTTCGAGCTTTAAGTGGCCCTCTATTCTGGTTATGGGATCTATTACTATTCTAGCCATATTATTTCTCCTCCTTCTTGCTGCCTTTGCCGGCAGTAATGGCGGCATGTGCCGCAATACCGACAACCGTCGCGGCGCCAACTACTTTGCCTATGGTGTCGGCGGAGGTTTCGCCGCCGAAGCCGGGAACCGATACGTTCTTTAGTTGGGCGTAGAACGGGTGGAATACGTCCGGCCACTTCATGTCGTAACAGCCTATGCACGGCCCGCCCGCCATGATGCACCAGCTCGCATTGTCGTTGTAACGGATAGTGGGGCAGGGGGCGTACGTCATCGGGCCCTTGCAGCCCATCTTGTACAGGCAGTACCCTTTATCCATTTCAGGGGTGCCGAAAGCCTCCACGAACTTGCCCGCCTCGAAATATGCCCGGCGCTCGCATTGCTCATGGATGGTCTTGGAATAGAACATCTTGGGCCTGCCCATCTCGTCCAAATCCGGGAGCTTGCCGAAAAGCAGGTAATTCACGATTACCGCCACCAGCATCTTCGGGTCCGCGGGACAGCCCGGAAGGTTCACGTTCTTTATCCCCATCGGCCCAAGGACATCGGGTACGCTCATGAGGCCCGCCGGGTTCGGCGCCGCGCCCGGTACGCCCGTATTCGTCGCGCAGGAGCCTATCGCCACGACGGCGGCGGCCTTCGGTGCGGCCTCCTTGACAATGTCTATAAAATCCTTGCCATGAATGGTGCCGTAGCCCTTTTTGGAAGGCATGGAACCCTCGATGACGAATATGAACCCGCCCTTGTCCACCGCGTTATGGAAATTTTCCTCCGCCTGATCGCCGGCCGCGGCCATAACCGTATCATTGAAATCAAGACTGATTATGTCCAGTATTATCTCGGCGGGGCCAGGGTTTTTGGCCTTGATGAACATCTCGGTGCAGCCGGAGTCGCAGGCCAGGGTCAGCCATACGACGGAGGGCCGCTTTGCAGCGGTAGTCACGGCCTGAGCGATTTGAGGTATGTATGCCTCGGACAGCCCCAGGATAGCGGCGGTGGCGCCGCAGAACTTGAGGAAGTCTCTCCTCTTCATGTGTTTTAGGGCATTCTGTGAATTGCTCCGCATTTTCCCGTTCCTTTCGCTTGGGTTAAACGCAATGTTCCCGAAGGCGCATCACTCCTTCAAGGCCGCTCATCCCCCGAAACTCAAAACCCCCGGGTCCTTCAGCATGGAGACATCCCCCAAATCGGATAAGCCCTGTCCTCACATTATTTCAATTTCTTAAATTTCTTATAGGTATGGCAGTGTCTGGCGGATTACTATTAGAGAACAGTATAGCAAAAAAATAAAAATTTGGGCAAGAAAATCCATTGTTTAGCGAAATTAGCTTCTTTGGCGGTCAGCGAAAGGAGTTTTTGAGTCACCGGCTGGGAAAAACTTTTAATTTAACCCGTATTTTCCGGCAAGAAATTCGGCGGTATACCGAGTTACCAGCTCGTCAGAGTTCAACATGGCATCGAGCTGTCTGGTGTAAGATATAAGCCTGCCGAGCTGGTCGAGCAATTCCTGGACCCTGTCCTGGCTTATATTAGAGAGCCTGGCGACCAGAAGGTCTCCCTTTATGTTAAGGCCGAACCCATGCTCCTTTAAAACCTCCGCTATGAAGGTCACCCTCCTTGAGCGCTTCACGATGTCGGTAGCGCCTCCGACGAACCGGAAGTAAATGTGGTTATTCCGCGCTTTTTCGCTGCAGTAGCAGTCGATCATGTTGAAGTGATAGCCGAACCGCAGATTCAAACTTACATATTCTCTCGAAACCACGGCCAGATTGTATCCTACGTAACTTTCCGCATCATTCCGGATATCGGGCATACGGACCATGCTTGAAAGAAAATCCCTGACATTCAGCGAGACCGTTTCCGAATGCCACACGCCAGGATAAGTCATCCCCTTTAATATACTGGCAAGCGGTAAGGACGACACCTGTTCGATGCCGATTTTATCTTTCTTGTCAAGAAGAGTGAGTCCGCCGCCGATATCGACCACCATCAACGCCGCCGGTATCGGGAGTTCAAGTCTTACGGTTGCCTGACTCTTTGCATTTACGCCTCTGTGCCTCGCCTCATCGATAAGCTCTGTAACCGACTTCTCGTGCATAAACCTCAGTACGTCATGGATAGTCCGGCATCCTTCTACCGTAAAATCCTCCATCAGCGGGTCAACGAGATGAAGGGGCGAGATATATCTCAAAAGCTGCCTTTTCTTTCGATACTCGCCGATACCCTCCATGCCGAACACGCTTTCCCTGGAGGCCTTTACCAGTTCTTTGATAAATCCTTCATAAACTCTGGCGTTACCTTCCTTATCTATATGTAAGGTTACAACCTTGCCTTCCTTCAGTATTTTTGTCGCATCGCCGGCATTGACCAAAGTCGGGATTTTGAATTCACGGCAGACTGAAGCCATGTGGCTGACAGGCGCGCCCGTATCCGTTATGATGGCGGAAATGTACGGCATGACCTTTACGAATTTCGAGGAGTCGGTCCTGGCGACCAGGACTGCCCCTCTGGGGATATTTTCGATCTCGTCGTCACGGTTTATTATGAAAACCGCCCCTGCGCCCGTACCCCTCTGGACTACGGTCCCCTTGCCTTCCATTATGACGGCGGCTTCGGCGGGTACGGAATATCCTGGTCCCGTTCCCGGCCCTCCTCCAACCGAAGCGGCCTCGCCTGGAGAATATATATAACGCCATCTTTGTCCGCCGCCCATTCAATATCCTGCGGCCCTCCAAAATGCCTTTCTATTAAAACGGCCTGGGACGCAAGCTCGTATACCTGCTCGTCCGTAAGGCAAGGCGTATTAATTTTATCGGCCGGCGTGGCCATGGCTTCTATTCCGCCGTCGCTCAAAAGCACGGCCATCGAATCTTTTCTGCCCGTCTTTCTATCCGTTATTTTAAAGCCCGGATTTTTATCAGTGGGTTTTTTTACCATGAACAGGTCGGGCTCCACCGTTCCGTCGACCACCGAGACGCCGAGCCCCCATGAGGCGTTAATCATTATATCCGCCGCGTTATCGGGACTACTCGAAAATATCACGCCGCTTGAAACCGCATCTATCTGCAGGACGCACCCTACCGCCATCTTCATGCTTCCCGCGTCATGGCCCGTATTCTTCAGATACGCGGCCGCGTCCCTGGAAAAGAGACTTGCTATTACCTCTTTGTAGGCCGCTTCTATCGAATTTTTCTCGGCAGGCACGTTAAGGACAGTCTTGAACTGTCCGGCAAAAGTAAATTCGCCGTCCTCCTCTTCCGCGCTGCTTCTCACTGCGACAAAACATGGGGTCTTGCATACCCGATTTTAAAATTGCAAGAGCGTTGCCTATATCGTCCGAGACTGCCGGAGGGATTTCCCCGTTTAACACCAGATCGCACAGCCTGTCGAGCTGTTCATCCTCTAGAGAGCCTGCGCTGGACAGGCCTTCTATCATTGTCTCGAGATGGTTATGCTGGGTGAACATTTCGTAGGCGCGGGTCGTTATGGCGAAGCCGGGCGGGACGTTCAGTTTCAGCTGGTTTTTCATTTCCGCGAGGTTTAAATTTTTGCCGCCTACCTCGTGCGTCATGTCCCAGCCTATATCATCGTATGATACGACAGCCTTCGCGAAAACGACGGCCGTGTCTTTTATGGCCGCATTTATCCGGGAGTCGATGCCGTCAAAAGTTTCCTGAAGGCGTGAATATTTTTTTTGGGTGAGCGCGTCGAACTTTTGAATTGAAGCGCCGACGGCATTATTGAGTTTATGATAGGCCGATTTGATGTAAATTATATCGAACAGGTAGTCCCCGCCGAGTTTCTCTCCCAAATCGGTGATGATATCAAGAGCCCTGTTGTTGCTGTCGATGATTTCTTTAAAAAGTTTGAACTGGTCCTGCCATGGAGGTTTCTTCCCGTTAAACTTTTCAGTTAAAAAGCTTTTAAGGTTAAACATGGATTGCTCCGGGGTCCCTTTTCAAAGACGCCTTATCATAACTCCGGCAGTCTTTGCTCCGCCATCATTTTACCACTTTACTGGTTGGAAGCTCTATAGAAAAGGTAGTGCCGGTCCCCAATCCGCTGTCAACCTTAATATTGCCGCCATGGTTCTTGATTATGCCGTAGCTGACGGATAAACCAAGTCCGGTGCCTCGCCACGCCCTTGGTGCTGAAAAACGGGTCGAATACGTGCGGGAGAAATTCCGGAGATATCCCCAGGCCCGTATCCGTTACGCATATCTCAATCATGTCCTTTTTCTTATTATGTTTTGCCCCGATATTCAGCCAGCCGCCCTCCGGCATCGCCTGCGAGGCATTTACCAGAAGGTTTACAAGGACCTGTTGTATCTGGTGCTGATCGACCATGACGTGAGGAAGTTTGTTCTTGAGGTTTGCACGGACTTCTATCTTGTTTATATCCAGCATGTTTTGTACAAGGTTAAGGGAGGTGCGAATAACGTCTTTAATATCGGCGTCCCCGAACACCGCCATCTTTGGCTTTGAGAAATCGAGCAGGTTTTTAACTATCTCCTTAATCCTGTCGGCCTCCGACTCGACCTTCTTCATAAACTCTATGCGGTCCTGCCGGCTCATGCTGTCATAGACTTCGGCATAGGTCTGGGCTATCATGGATATGTTGTTCAACGGGTTTGTTATTTCGTGAGCTACGCCCGCGGTCAGTATGCCCATTGAGGCCAATTTTTTGGACTGGAGCAGTTCCTCTTCGTGGGTCTTCAATTCTTCGGACATGGAGTTTACTGCCTTTATGACGGAACCAAGCTCATCGTTGGACTCCACTCCGTCAATCTTTTCAAAATTACCCGATGCTATGGTGTTGGCCAGGGCTTCTATTTTTCTTAGCGACCTTAAAATTTTTTGCGAAACAAGATGGCTTACGGCAATCGCGGAGAGGATTATGCCTATTACGGAAAACAGCATAATTTGCTTCGTGCTGGAGAGGATGTTTCCCACCCGTATCCGCTCTAAATGGACCATTGATTCAGAGAATTCCCGAAGTTTTTTGCCTTCGGTCCGCAGCTTTGTCTCACATCTCCGGTTCTTATTATCGCAAGTTACAATCGACTCGTTGACCGCGCGGTAGTAGTTATCGATGTATGTCTTGATTTTAACGAGGTTTTCGTTTCCAACCGCGCGGGAAATATCTTTACTCGCAGAGTCCACGGTACTTTTCGCGGTTTTTAACTTGTCCTGTATTTCGGTCAGCGCGGAGGGGTTATTATAGAGGAAGTAGTTCTTCTCCGAAAGCCGCATTTCCAGGAAGGATGCGTTCAAGTCGTCGGCAATCTCCACGAACCTAAGCTTTGTAAGCACGACATTCAGCGACTGAACGGCAAAAAAGCCTATCAGCATCATGAGGCCAACATTTACAATGTTGGACATCACTATCTTCTGCTCTATTTTCATACATCCCTCAGGCGGCAGGCTGTATTAAAAACCCGGCCTGACTTCGGGAAAGCGGCCGTCATGAGATACGTGCCGACCATCGGATTGATTCCTTCGCGTTACTAAACCGTCAATGCGCACCCCCACCGCCCTTGCCAAAAATGATCCCGACGCCAAAGCCCGCGCTTATCGCCGACACGATGGCGAGTATGCCGTATAAAGCGCCCTGGTTTTTGGCCATATCCGCAAGCTTCTTTACAACACCCACCTGCTCCACGGTCACTTTGGACGAGGCTTGTTCGACTATTTTCCGATCTTTTACCGCATAGACCGTGACCAGGTAATCTCCGGGGGGGGCCTGATAAGGCCAATTGAACTTCATGGAATACTTCTGTTTGCCGCCTTCGCTGGAGACCTGAAATTTGGCGCAGGAATTAGCGAAAAGTTTCTTTGATTCCTTATATCTTACAAATTCGCCGAACCATTTATTCTTTTCCGTCTGGTCTTTTGCCGGCTCCATGTTCATGTGCCGTTGCAAGGCGGGATAGCCGAGCACACAGCGGTCCTGTTCGCATACGGCCAGCATCTCGTCGAGCTTTTTTGAACACTGGACGAAATACAGGTTAGGCACCTTCTCGCATTTTAGTTCGCCGACATTCATCCACAGCGCTCCGGCTACCTTGCCCTTCATCTTCAGGGCCTGGTGGCATTCCGGGGAGGTCACGGCTATTATATAGTCATACCCCGGGTCGGACAGGCCTGAGACGCTGAGCTCGGTCCCGCTGTAAAAGAAGCCAATGGATATGTTGTCGTTGCTTGTTTTCTCGGTAAGAAATGCGGAAGCCCCGGTCGAGAACGCCGCGATGAATAAAGTGGTTAACGCAAGAGATAATATTTTAATTTTAATTTTCATGATTAATGGCCTCCTCCCATACCAAGAAGCAGTGACGGCGTAAGCGTTAGGTCGAATATCATCTTCACCGTTACGATGAGCGCGATCGCCGCGAGGAGTATCTTCAGCTGGTCCGCCTTCAGTTTTCTGCCGAAGTAAGTCCCTACCTGCGCGCCGAGTGTCGAACCCACAAGAAGCAGGACGGCTAAAACAAAGTCCACGCTGTGGTTTGTGTAGGCTTGCAGGAACGTGACCTCGATACAAGTGAACAGTATCTGGAACAGGCTTGTGCCGACAACGACATGCATGGGCATCCTTAAGATGTAGACCATTACCGGGACCATCAGGAAGCCGCCGCCCACGCCCATAATTGCGGCCAGGACGCCGACAATCCAGCCGAAGAATATCGGAACTATCAAGGAATGCGTGACGCCAGACTTGTCGAACCGGGTCTGGAGCGGAAGGCTGGCCAGGAATCTGACCATCGCCGATTCGCCGGCGGGCTTTGCCTTCTCCGTGGTGGCCGCTTTGTTCTTTTTCATGCTGGCAAAGCTCTCATAGAACATGTAGCCGCCGATTATGCCAAGCATTATTACATAGGTCATTTTGATTACAAAATCAGCGTTGCCCGTGGCCTTGAGGATCTTTATGGCCTGCACGCCGAAAAGGCCGCCGGTGAAACCGCCCACCAGAAGGTAGGCGCCCATTTTGAAGTCTACGTTGCCTACCTTCCAGTGCGCGTAAGTCCCGGAAGACGAGGCCGCCACTATCTGGTTCGAGTCAGTCGCCGCCGCGACCGTGGAAGGTATTCCGAACATTATCAGGAGCGGGGTCATAAGCCATCCGCCGCCCACGCCAAATAGGCCGGAAAGAAGCCCTACGGCCAGCCCGAGGCCGACCGGGACCAGTATGTTTATGCTTGTGAGAGCGACAGGCAGATACAGGTGCATCATTTTAATCCTCCATGTTTTTGAGGCCGGTTTCCAAAGCCGGGCCCGCCTATGCCGATTTTGCCGGCTTGGCGATTGTGACCACTTGCGTAGTCGCTGATTTTAAAAGCCTGTTCAGCTCTTTTGACGAAAGCCTCTCGTTTCCGGTCACGGTCGCGCCCAGCAGCACCGTCTCGACGTTCAATTGTTTCAAGGCCTCGCGTATCGCCGGGAGAAATTCTTTTTCAGAACTGATTATTTCGGTCTTTATTCCGCCGTTGCCATTATTATTGGGCGCCGTGGCGCTTGTCTCGGATTCGGACGCGGGAGACTGTATCAGCAGGATTGACAGGTCCTTGTCGAGCGTCCTGGCAAGCTCTATCGCGTAAGACAGCCCGTCGTCGTTCTGGCAAGTTACAAAAAGCAGGCTTCTCCTCATTCCTACCTCCGGTTAAACTAACCCGATATAATAGCAATAAGGATGCCAGAATGTAACTTATTGAAAAGACATGGATTTTACTAAGAAAGTCAAAAGAGGAGATTGTTGCAATATGGAACTGCGTTGAACGGCTTATTCGTTTTTCAATATCCTCCAAAGGCTCGTCCGCGATATCCCCAATGCCTCCGCAGCCTTTGTTTTATTGCCTCCGAGGATATCCAGAACCTTTTCTACATAAGCCCGGTTCAACACCTCGATAGTCTTTATGTCACCAGGTTCGAATGTATCAATCTGAAACATCTTTAGACTTTGCGGCAGGCTTTCCGGGGTTATCTCATGGCTTCTTTCAAGGATGGTCGCGCGCTCGATAATATTTTCAAGCTCGCGTACATTGCCCGGATATGTGTATTCTTTCAGAATTTTCATCGCTGCCTTGTTTATCCCGGAAATTTTCTTTCGGGATTTCGGCAGGTGCTTTTCGAGCAGGAACCTGGCGAGAGGCTCTATATCGTCCTTCCTTTCGCGAAGCGGCGGGATGAATATTTCCATCACGTTCAGCCGGTAGTACAAGTCCTCGCGGAACCTGCCTTCGGCAATGATAGACTTCACGTTCCGGTTGGTTGCGGCTATGAACCGGACATCGACGCTTACCGTCTTTGTCCCGCCCACGCGGTAAAACTCGCCCTCCTCAATGACCTTGAGTAGCTTCGCCTGGAGGCTGGGGGCCATTTCGGCAATCTCGTCTAAAAAAAGAGTGCCGGTGTTCGCAATCTCGACCAGGCCCTGCTTTTTCTTTACCGCGCCCGTGAAAGCCCCCCGTTCGTGGCCAAACAGCTCGCTCGCCAGCAGCTCCTCCGTAAGGGTGGCGCAGTTCAGGGACAGGAAGGGAGCGTCCTGTCTCCGGCTCGTATAGTGGATTATCTTGGCAAGGAGGCTCTTGCCTACGCCGGACTCGCCCGTCAGGAAGATGTTGCATTCCGATTCCTTCAGGCTTTCGATGGTCCTGAGGATCTCGTTCATGCTGGCGCTCTTGGCTATTATGGAAATCTTTCGCAGTTCGCTTGAGATGGTGCGGACAGGCAGGCTCTGCTTGATAAGCCCCTTCCGCTCGAATATCTTCCTGACCGTCGTAACCAGCTCGTCCAGCACGAAAGGCTTCGTAATATAATCCAGCGCTCCAAGCTTGATCGCCTCCAGTGCCGAATCAATGCTGCCGTAGCCGGTGATTATAATAACATCGACCTCCGGGTGTTTCTCTTTCACCTTGGGCAGCAAGTCAAGACCCGTCATCCCCGGCATTTTTACGTCCGCGATAAGAAGGTCGAAATCGCGCTCCTCGAGCAAAGCCCAGGCGTCCAGCCCGTTATATACGGACATCACCCTGTGGCCTTCCCTTTCCAGGGTGCTCTTCAAGTGCTTCTGCGTTATCTCCTCGTCCTCGGCTATCAGAATGTCATACGGCATTTATTTCTGTCTCCTGGATTTTCTTCGGCAATGTTATTTCAAACACTGCGCCGCCGTTTTTGTTGCCGGCCTTTATCTCCCCGCCGTGCTTTTTTACGATATTGAATACTATCGCAAGTCCAAGTCCGGTGCCCTTGTCCTTGGTGGTAAAAAACGGCTCGAATATCTTTTCCAGGTGTTGTGGTGAAATCCCCGGACCAGTGTCCGATACCGTTATCTTAACGGCGTCCGCCGCGTCCTGTATCATAACGGCCAGGTCGCCCTGGCCTGCCATTGCATCTATCGCGTTTGCGAAAGTGTTTATGAATACCCGCTCCATCTGGCCTGCGTCCACCGGGATAACACATACGGGCGGGGCCTCAAACCGAAATTTTATCCCTTCGCGGCCGTATGCGCTGGCAGTATTAGCCAGCCCATACGCTTCCCGTATCAGCGGCACGATATCCGTCGGTGCAAGCTTCGGCTCCTGCCCCCGGGCGAAATCCAGGAGGTCCCCGATTATTCCCTTCACACGCTCGGTCTGTCCTACTATGTCTCCGACTACCTCTTTTATCTTCGGCGGCGAATCATCGTTAACCAGTTCTGCGAGTACCTGCGCCGACAGGTATATATTGTTCAGCGGATTATTAAGCTCGTGCGCCACACCCGACGCAAGGGTGCCTATCGCGGCGAGTTTCTTATTCTGCATGAGTTCTTCTGTTTTCTTCGCAAGCTCCCGTTCCCTTTGCGCGAGCTCATTTTCCATCGTGTTAAACTTCTCTACCAAAACATCTACCTCGTCTTTGTGCGTGGGATCCGCAGGCATGAGCGGCACCCTCGGATAGACCCCCCTGCCGGTGTGCTCGACTACGTTTGTCAGCATCTCAAGCCTCAGAGTTACGCTGCTCAGGATCAAGAAAATCGACCCCAGGCCTATCAGAAGAAATAGCGGAAACACGATCAGCAGGGCGAGTTGCGAGAGCTTAATCGTGTGCTCGACCCTGTCCCTCGCCGCCTTGTCCAGTTCCTTGATGCTGTCTATTATATCCTCGCCTGTCTTCCGGAGCCCCTTGATATCGCCGTCTACCGCCTTAAGACCCGAGACAAGCCTCTCATTCGGCGGCAGGCCGGCATTCTTTGTCAGGTATTCCGAGCTTTCGAGGGGACGCTCCATGAAAGTCATCTCTATCAGTGGGATAGACTTTGCGTATTTTGAATTTGCCGGTTCTCTGTGCCGCTGCATCTCTCTGTCAAGCGAGTCAAGCGAAGCTTCAATGCGGTCGAATTGGTCCCTGTATTTCGCCGTCAGGGAGTGAAGCCTCAAAAATTGTCCTCCCGCGTACGTTCGCTTAGTCACCGATAGGGTACCCAGTATCTCCTTCAGATATCTGTGCACCTCGGCTGATTCCTCAGCCGACTTCTGCGGGCCGTACAGGAAGAAGTTCTTTTCATGCCTTCTTATCTGAAGAGATTTTGTCCGGAGGGTATCAGTCAGTTCAAGAAAGGTGATCTCGTTTCGCATCTGGATAAAATTAACATATTCGAAAATAACCAGAAGGGCGATAATGGACGCGCTGATTAGAAATCCATATGTTATCTTCTTTTTCAGGAACATGAAGGCCTCATTTGTTCAATTTGAAACATTATAAGCTTTAAGGCATTGGATGTCCAAAAATTTTTTCACCTTCGGGTCGATGAGTTTAAGAAAAGCAGTAGGGACTTTGGGGGGCAGGGGGGGCGCAAAAAAGGGGGTTAAACAAAAAAAGGAATTGCAAGTTCGCAACCCCTTTTGGTAAATTTGGCGTCCCCCGGGGGATTTGAACCCCCGTCGCCGCCGTGAAAGGGCGGTGTCCTGGGCCAGGCTAGACGAGGGGGACGGGTTTTGGCGTGCAGGTAAATATACAGAAAGACATGACTTCCTGTCAAGCCATATTTTTGAACGCCGGCAGGATTATTTAGCTGGACTTTTGGCATTTTCATTAATATAATCAAAACGCGTTTTGCGCCTCGCCCGGCAAGATACCCTTCCTTCGGGCAAGATAATTATTGATAATTATTATCATTTCATGATAGGATTACAGAAACTGTAATTCTAATACGCGGAGAGCCATGAGAAGCGTAATGGAAATCAAAAAGCTCAATAAAAAAAACCCGGAAAAGGCTTCAAAACCCCGGAAAAAGGTGAAGCCGAAGGTGGACCTGTCTCTGATAGAGAAGGTGCTGGAGGGAATAGACACCAATGCCAGGGACATATTCCTGCCGGTCCTGAGGCGCACCCAGGAAGTATATGGATTTATCCCGCAGGAGGCGGTTACGGAGCTGGCGAAGCGGCTTAAAACCACCCCCGCCCATCTTTATGGGGTAGCCACTTTTTACGACCAGTTCTCGCTCGCCCCGCAGGGGAGAAACGTCATCAGGCTTTGCACGAATATGGCCTGCAACGTGAACGGGGCGGAGACGCTCCTTGGCTTGCTGCGAAGCAAGCTGAAGCTTACAAAGGGCAATACCACCGCGGACGGCAGATATACGGTTATCGAGTCCGAGTGCATAGGCTCCTGCGGGCGGGCGCCCGCGATGATGATAAACGACGACTTTCACTACGACCTGACTCCCCAGAAGATAGAAAAGATACTGGCGAGGTATAAATGAGCAAGGTGCTCCTTAAGAACATAGACACTCCGAACAGCCAGGACATAGACGTTTACCTCTCGTCCGGCGGATACACCGCGCTGAAGAAGGCATACTCCATGACGCCCCGCGAGGTCACGGACGAAGTAATCAAGTCCGGCCTTAAAGGCAGGGGCGGCGCGTGGTATCCGGCCGGGAAGAAATGGGAAGTAAGCCTTGACATAGACAAGAAGCCGAAGTACTTAATCGCCAACGCCGACGAGGGCGAGCCCTGCACGTTCAAGGACCGGCCCTTCCTCGAGAAGGACCCGCACATGCTGATCGAGGGCATGTTGATCGCGGCCTACGCCTTTGGCGCGGAATTCGGCTACATCTATATCCGGGGCGAATATCCGGAAGGCGCGGAGGTATTGAACGCCGCCATAAAGCAGGCCGAAAAGAGGGGCTACCTTGGGAAAAATATTCTCGGCACGGCAAATAATTTTGAGTTGAAGGTTTACAGGGGCGCGGGCTCCTACGTATGCGGAGAGGCCTCGGCGCTTATCGAGTCTTTGGAAGGCAGGCGCGGACATTACCGCACCAGGCCGCCGTACATGGCCGTCGAAGGCGCCTTCTCCATGCCGACCGTGGTGAATAACGTAGAGACCCTGGTGAACGTCCCGCATATCATAGAGCGGGGCGCGGAATGGTTTGCCGCTATAGGCTCTCCGAAATCTCCGGGCCCAAAAATATTCAGCCTGAGCGGGAATGTGGAGCGGCCCGGCCTCTACGAGCTGCCGACCGGGATTACCTTGCGCGAACTGATTTATAAACACGGCGGGGGTATCAGGGGCGGCAAGGAACTGAAGGCCGTAATACCGGGCGGTCTCGCTACTTCCGCGCTGACAAAAGAGCATCTGGACGTCAGGATGGACGTGGACTCGCTCCGGGCGGTCGGGACTTCCATAGGCTCCGGCTCGGTCACCGTCATGGATGAGGACGTCTGCATGGTCCATGCGGCGAGACGGGCCGCGAAGTTCTTCTCTCACGAGTCCTGCGGCAAGTGCGCCCCGTGCAGGGAAGGCACCAAAAGGATGCACGAGCTTTTAATAAAGATAACGGACGGGAAGGGCAAAGAGTCCGACCTGGAGCTTATGCGCGAACTGGGCGAGACGGTCCAGGGGACGGCGCTCTGCGGCCTGGGCGAGAGCTGCGCGAACTTCATCCTGTCCACCCTGAAATATTTCAGGCATGAATATATGATGCATATAAAGGAAAAGGCCTGCCCGGAGAAGTCATGCAAGGCCCTGGCGGTTTAAGCCTTAAGGAGAGGCGATGCACGAACTGATAATCGACGGAAAACCGGTTGCCTTTAATTCCGGTGAGACCATCCTCCAGGCGGCGAAGAAGGCCGGGATCTACATCCCGACGCTCTGCTGGGACGAAAGGCTGAAACCATCCGGCGCGTGCAGGATGTGCGTCGTGGAGGTGGAAGGCAGCCACAGGCTTGCCGCCGCCTGCCACACGCCCGCGAGGAGCGGCTGGGTGGTGCATACGGCCTCGCAGAAGGTGCACGAGGCAAGGAAGCTCATAGTCGAGCTGATGCTGGCGTCGCACCCGGGCGAGGAGGAATGCTCCGACTGCGTGAAATGCGGCAGCTGCGTGCTCCAGAGCTGGGCTTACGCGTACGGCCTCCGGGAGCCGGCGATGCCGATGACCTGCCGCCACTGCGAGAAGCCATATTGCAAGGAAGTCTGCCAGAGCGGCGCGATAATAAAAAAGGGCAATGTCGTCTTTATCGATTATAAAAAATGCAACGGTTGCAGAGAGTGCGCGATGGTCTGCCCGTCCGGGATAATCATGTGGGACGGCAAGAAGATGACCGTCCGCAAATGCGACCTCTGCATAGATGAAACTTCCAAAGGCGGTCTGCCCGCCTGCGCCAGCGTCTGCCCGTCCGGTGCCCTGGAATTTGACGACATGGATGTCATAACGGGCCGGAAAAAGAAAAAGGCCGCGGAAAAAATCCGCACGGCGGCATTGGCAGGAAACTCCAAAAGAGGACAGGTAACGAGGGGACCGCATAGATGGCGAAAGTGAACAAAGTTCTTTTTACGCACCCGGATAAATGCATAAACTGCAAGACCTGCGAAGACGCCTGCGCCGAGGCCCACGACGGCATATCCAATATCGAAGTGGTGGCCTTCCCGAAAAAAGGCAGGTTCGGCGGCGAGAACCACAAATATGAAACCGTCCTCACCGACCCCTTCATAGTCAGGGACAACAACAAGTGCGTGATGTGCGGCAAGTGCGTCCGCATCTGCCAGGAGGTCGAGGGCAGGGGAGTCCTGACGCTGTCCAACCGCGGTTTCGGGACAAAGGTGGAGCCCGCGTTCAACCTGCCGCTTAAAGAGACCGGCTGCAGTTTCTGCGGCCACTGCGTCTCCGTCTGTCCGGTCGGCGCCCTTGTCGAGAAAGATACATTTACAAAGGACCGTACCTGGCGCGATTTCCTGCTGAAGAAGACGGAGACCACCTGCGCGTACTGCGGCTGCGGCTGCGTTATGGAGATAAATTCCAAGGACGGGGTCATAGCCAAGATAACGTCGCTCCGTCGGCAAGGGTTCCAACAACGGGAGCCTGTGCGTCAAGGGGCGTTTCGGGTATGAGTTCGTGAACAGCCCGGACAGGCTCAAAATACCGCTCATCCGCACCAGTTCGAAAAAAGCCGCGCCGAAATTCCGGCAGGCGTCATGGGGCGAGGTCCTGAAGCTTATAGCGAAAAAGTTTTCCGCCGCAAAGAAGAAAAATCCCGATTCGTTCGCCGCGCTCTCATCCGCCCGCTGCACCAACGAAGAGAACTATATCTTTCAGAAGTTCGCCCGCATGGGGATGGGGACGAATAACGTCGACCACTGCGCGAGGCTCTGTCACGCGTCCACGGTAACGGGTCTCCTCGATGGCCTTCGGCAGCGGCGCTATGACGAACTCCATCGCCGACCTGGAAAATGCGGAGATAATATTCGTCATCGGCTCCAATACCACCGAATCTCATCCCATAATCGGTCTTCGGATAAAGAAGGCCGTGCGGGAGCGGGGCGCGAAGGTTATACTCTGCGACCCGAGGAAGATTGAGCTTGCCGATTACGCATCTATATGGATGAGGCAGAAGCCCGGCACGGACGTTGCCCTGCTTAACGGGTTGATGAACGTCATCGTCCACCAGCACCACCAGAAGCACAGGTCGTTCATAAAAGACCGGACGGAAAATTACGAAGAATTTTATAACTCGATAAAGGATTTCACTCCGGAGATGGCATCCGAAATTACCGGAGTCCCTGCCGAGCAGATCCGCAATGCCGGGACCATGCTTGCGCGTTCAAATGCCGCGTGCTTCGTCTATTCCATGGGCATCACCCAGCACACGACCGGCGTTGACAACGTCCTCTCCGTGGCTAATATCGCAATGCTTACCGGCAACATCGGCAGGACCGGGACGGGAGTCTATCCGCTCCGGGGCCAGAACAACGTGCAGGGCGCATGCGACATGGGCGCGCTCCCTAACGTTTATCCCGGATACCAGAACGTCGCGGATGCGGCGGCGAGGGAAAAGTTCGAGAAGGCCTGGGGGACAAAGCTGCCCGAGGCGCCCGGCCTTACAGTCACCGAGATAATGGACGCCGTTTCGCACGGGACAATAAATACCCTGTATATCATGGGGGAGAACCCGGTGCTTTCCGACCCGGACTCAACCCATGTGAAGAAGGCGCTCAAGAAGGTGGACTTCCTGGTAGTGCAGGATATATTCCTGACCGAGACGGCGCAGCTCGCGGACGTCGTCCTGCCCGCGTTCTCATGGGCGGAGAAAGACGGCACTTTCACCAATACGGAGCGGCGCGTCCAGCTTGTCCGTTCGGCTATACCGGCGCCGGGGGAGGCGAAGGCGGACTGGGAGATTGTAAAGCTTATCGCGGAAACGATGGGGCTCGCCGGATTTAAATTTAATGCCGCGCGCAACATATTCCGCGAAATGGCGACCCTCACGCCTCAGTACGCCGGCATGGGACATGGGAGGCTGGAGGAGACCGGCGGACTATGCTGGCCGTGCCCGACGCCGGACCATCCGGGGACGCCGATACTTCACACGGAGAAATTCACGCGGGGTCTCGGCAAGTTCCACGCCGTGAGTTTCAGGCCGCCCGCCGAAAACCCGGACAAGGAATATCCCTACCTCCTTACGACCGGCAGGATACTCCAGCATTACCATACCGGCACTATGACGAGGCGCGTCGGGGGCTTAAACCATATCGTCCCGGAGGCGTTTGTCGAGATAAATCCGAAAGACGCCACAAAATTGAAGGTAGGCGAGGGAGATTTTCTGAAGGTTGCGTCGCGCCGGGGCGAGATAAAGATAAAAGCGCGGGTCACCGAGCGCGTGACAAAGGGAGTAGTATTCATACCCTTCCATTTCGCCGAGGCGTCCGCGAACGTCCTGACCTCGGCCAACGTGGACCCGCTGGCGAAGATACCGGAGTACAAAGTCAGCGCGGTAAAGATCGCGAAGGCATAAGAAAGCTGATTTCTAATTATAGGGGCCGACCGCAGTGTCGGCCCTTTCTTATTTGCCGCCCCCCAAAGATTCCTTGATTACCGGTTCCATTATCTTTTAAAATAATACATGGACGAAATAGAAAAAAGAGTCCGTGACGCCCTCGATGCGGATACGGACGGCATCGGCAAATTCCTGAAAGACCCCTCCGACAAGGTCATCCTCTCGCTGCTCGCTAACCGCAATATTAACGAGGAACACCTGGTCGTCCTGGCGAAGAGGCGAGATTTGGCCGGCGTCATCCTGGAAGCGGTGGGGGCAAGGAAATTCGGGCCGGAGGGCTACCGGGTAAAGCTCGCGCTTGTCACGAACCCGAAGACTCCGAGGCGGATGGCGCTTTCTTTCCTGAGAGATTTAAGGCTGCGGGATCTGGGGTTCGTCACGCGGAATAAGGCGATTCCCACCGAGCTCAGGCAGGCCGCGGAGGGGATAATAAAAGAGAAGCTTCCAATGCTGCCGCCGGGAATAAAAATATCCCTTGCCAGGCAGGTCTCGGAAGAGGTGGTGAAGTACCTGCTTGCCGAGGGAAACCCGATGGTGGTAAAGGCGTGTTTTGAGAATACCATGATGAATGAGGCGGTGGCGCTGTGGGCGATAAACCATAAAAAAACGCCGCCGACCACGATAGAAAATATCTCGGCGCATCAGAAATGGTCCGCGTATAAATCCGTCAGGTTCGCGCTTTCACGGAACCCGCTTACGCCAGTTGAGCGGGCGATTGAATTCGTGCGGGGGATGAACTCGTTTGACCAGCGCTACCTGTACAATGACCCGTCGGTCCCGGCAGCCGTAAAGGTGCAGGTGGAGATAGAACTCGAAAGGAAGGGACAGCCGCTGTTTCCGCCGAATGAGGCGGGGAGGGTGATAGGCGTGCCGGAGCCGCCGGAAGCGCCGGAAGCGCCGGAAGCGCCGGAAGAAGAGGAATAATCTCAATCTCGGCCCAATAACCCTCCGGCCCAAAAAAGGCGACCTGAGGTGCCTCCGGACACGAACTTCGCCCCAATATCCGGCTTTAACAGTCCTGCCCCGGTGCCCCGGGCCCGGTTATTTTTCTACTTTATACCCTGCCTCCGCGACCGCTTCCGCCATCTTATTTGTATCGACCGCCGCTTCATCATAAGTGACCTCGGCTGATTTCGCCTTCAGGTCCACCTTTGCGGTAGAAACTCCAGCCAGGTCCTTGAGCGCGTTCTCCACGTGCATCGCGCAGTGGCCGCAGGTCATTCCAGATACTGAAAGCTTAACCGTCTTCATATATCAGACTCCGATTTTAAGATAATGCATTATATTGCCGGAAAGGGACTCGAACTGCCCGAAGAACATAAGCGCGCCCACGGAAATAAGGAGCAGGGCGGTCGCGACTTCTATAATCCTGAAGTGGTGTTTTACGCGGTTAAAGAGGGGCATGAAGAAATTTATCGCAAGAGACGTCAGGAAAAACGGCAGCGCAAGGCCCAGCGTGTACAGTGAGAGGAGCCGTATGGCTTCCCATTGGCTCTGGGAGGAAAGGCCCATGCCGACAATGGAAGCGAGTATAGGCCCGACGCAGGGCGTCCACCCTGCGGAGAAGGCTATGCCGACGATGAACGAGCCGAGATAGCCGGAGGGAATTTTGTGGATATGGGCCCGCTTCTCCTTGTACAGCCATTTCAATTTGAATACGCCCAGGAAATGCAGCCCGAACAAAAAGATCAATACCCCGCCAATCTTCCCGACAAGACTCCTGTGTTCCCTGAGCGCCCCGGAGAGAAGGGTGGTCCCCGCGCCGAAAACGACTATAAAAATAAAGGCGAACCCGGCGATGAAACAAAGAGTCTTCAGCACCACCCTGCGCTGGGCCGATTTTCCAAGGTTACTCTGGTACTCCTGTATGGACATCCCTGTGATGTATGAGAGGTAAGCCGGAATAAGCGGCAGGACGCAAGGCGAAAAAAAAGACAGAAGTCCCGCGGAAAAGGCCATCAGGTAAGTGACCCCATACGTGAACATCTATTTTATTTCGCCCCTTTCGAGACGTAGTCGTCCCACGTCATATCCTTGTATTTTCCGGTCTTTACGAACTGCAGGTATTTGAGAAACTCGTCCGGCGCAAGGTAGCCGTTCAGCACGGCGGCCTTGTTCCCGTCCTTGTCCAGAAAATATACGGTGGGATAGCTCGCTACCTTGTACTTGTCCGCAAGCTCGGACATGGTTATCTGGCGCATCTCGTAGGTCACTTTATTCTTCGACTCGGAATCCACCTTCACCGGCACGAAGTCCGCGTTTAAAGCCTGGGCCACCTTAGGGTCGGAATAAGTGGTTTTGTCGAGTTCCTTGCACCACTTGCACCACTGGGCAAAGAAATCCACCATCACGAATTTATTCTCTTTCCTGGCCTTCACGAGCGCATCGTCGTATGAAGACCACTGGACCGTATTCTTCTCCGCCTCCGCCTCATTTACGGCCTCCTGGTGGAGGTCTTTCACCGGATTTGCCTTCTGCTCCACTTCGGACTTGTCTACCGCTCCAGCGCACGAGGGCAGGACAAGAGCCGCCAGCAGAAGAGCGAATAAAACTGCCGTCTTAACCGCCGAATGGTGACGCATTATTTTCCCCCAACAGATTTAAGGTAGTCTTCGAATTTGATACCCTTCCCGTAAGCGCCGCTCGAAATGTAAGTGAGCTTGGGCTTGAAGTCCTGAGCGGATTCGTAGCCCGGGATCTGTCCGATTTTCTGTTGTTTTCCGTCAAGGAACCAGATGCTCGGAAAGCCTGTCACGCCGAACTTTGAGGCCAGGTCCCTCTCGGTCATCGATGTGCCCTCGTACGTTACTTTGTTTTCGCCTTCCGCGTTGACCTTGATCGCTATAAAGCTGCCGTTGACAGTCTGCGCGACCCCTGCGTCTTTATAGGTCGTATCGTCGAGCAGTTTACAATATTTGCACCAGGTGGTGTAAAAGTCGATCATGACCGGTTTTCCGGTCTTTTTTGATTCGTTGATGCCGTCGGTATAACTCATCCATTTTATAGCGCCGGCTGAAGCCGGGTCCGGCGACGGCATGGCCGCCTGCGTGTTTTCACTTGGCGCGTTTGTCTGCGCTTCCTTCTTCTGGCAACCGAACTGCAAAAATAAAAATACCGCTACCGCCGCTACCGCCGCCATTTTGAGATAGGACATTGAACCCCCCATTGATTTCTTCTGGCCCCAATGATTTTCTTTTGGCCCCTTTTATTTCTTATTTTGCTCTTTGCCAATGTATTTGGAAGGATTCTTATCAAAAGCCTTCTTGCAGTTAGCGCTGCAGAAGTGATAGGTCTTCCCGTCGTACTTTTCCTGGTATTTCGAGTCCTTCGCGTCCATGCCGCATACCGGGTCAACCGTGGTTTCCTTCGCGGCCGCCGCTTTTTCTTCCATACCGCATGTGCCTTTGGTGCACTGTTTCGGCGCGTCCGCCCAGGCCGGCGAAAAAACCGCCGCAAGAGATATTACTGAAATGACTAGCAAAAAGTTCTTCATAAAACCCTTCCTCCATTTATCTGAATATAATCAATCATGTCCTTTTTCATCCTCCCATGCGGCAAGGTCCTCCCGGAAACAGACGCGCCTCCTGTTTAGGCACCGGAAATGGGATGAGAAAGAACCTTATATGCACGCGTCAAGTATAACAATGAAAACGCGCAAACGCAATGGTTTATGTTGACTCTATTGACAAAACGGCGGCAGGAGGTTTAAAATGCGACAGATTCCGAATTCTTTTATTAAACATGAGGGTTACAAAAAAGATGATACCTGCGATAGAATGGAAGGACGGAAAAGTCTGCATGCTGGACCAGACGAAGCTTCCCGGCGAGGTGGCTTACGTGGACTGCACGGACTATATTACCATAGCAAAGGGCATTAAGGAGCTTTGGATACGCGGCGCGCCCGCTATCGGGATTGCCGCGGCAATGGGGGTCGCGCTTGCGGCGAACGATATAGAGGCGAAGGATTTCGATAGCTTTTACCAGAAATTAATGCCTGCATGCGACCACTTAGCCGCCCAGAGGCCGACCGCCGTCAACCTCTTCTGGGCGATAGACAGGATGAAGCGCTTTGCTCTCGCGCACCGCGACGCGGGCGTAGATAAGGTAAAGGAGTTGCTGGCCCTTGAAGCCCAGAAAGTACTCGAAGAGGACGTTAAAATAAACCGCGCCATAGGGGAGTTCGGCGCGGGGTTCATCCGTGACGGTGATACCATACTTACCCACTGCAACGCGGGTTCGCTGGCTACCGGAGGATACGGGACCGCCACCGCTCCTATCCGGGTGGCCGTGGAGCAGGGGAAAAAGATAAAGGTATTTGCGGACGAGACGAGGCCGGTGCTTCAGGGCGCCAGGCTTGACCGCCTGGGAGCTAATGCAGGACGGCATAGACGTGACCCTTATCACGGACAATATGGCCGGCTATTTCATGAAGAAAGGCGAGATAGACCTGGCTATAGTGGGGACGGACAGGACGGTACGGAACGGGGACGTGGCGAATAAAATCGGCACTTATACCGTCGCCGTCCTTTGCAGAGAGCACGGGATACCTTTTTACGTCGCCGCGCCGACCTCGACGATAGACCTCTCCATGCCGTCCGGCGAGCACATCCCGATCGAGGAAAGGCCCCCCGGCGAAGTTACCGACATCTGCGGGAAGCTCTGCATTGCGCCTCTTGGGGTAAAGGTAAAGAACCCCGCCTTTGACGTAACTCCGGCTAAATACATAACGGCCATTGTAACGGAGAAAGGGGCGTTCAGGCCCAGGGATATAAGGAAGCTCGGGGACGGCGGGATAGACCTGGACAAGGTCAGGATCAAGCGGGAGGGCGGTTCGTGATAAGGGGACTCAGAGTTAAAACTCGGGATTGTCATCGTATGTCTGATGATAATGTGGTTGGGCGCCTTCATCTACCTCTCCGCCAGTCATCCTTCCTGGATTCTCCCGGTCGTATCGGTGCTTGCCGTATTCACCCTGCTCGTCATGATGTACAGCTTTGACAGGATAGTGCTTCGGCCCGTGCTCAGGATGAAGGATATGATGGGCAATATGGCGGGGAACGAGGCGGACCTTACGCAGAGGCTGGACCTTTCCACTAACGATGAGTTGGGCGAGATGGCGGCATTTATAAACCTTTTCATGGAAAGGCTGCACGACCTTGTGGCGAGCACGGGCGATAAATCCGATCTCCTGCTTAAGCTTACGGATGAGATACGGAAAAAAACAGATATTTTCGCATCCGGCGCCAAAGAGCAGGGGGATGCGACGAATGAGAATTTCCGGGCTTTGGAGAGGATGGACCGTTCTGTCCAGGACGTAGCCGGCAGCGCGGAGAGCCTTAACATCACATCCGCCGACAGCTCCGCGACAGTCACTGAAATGGCCGCGCAGGTGGACGTCGTCGCGGAGAGCACGGCGAACCTTTCGGGTTATGTCGATGAGGCGTCTTCATCGATTTCTGAAATGAACGTGTCCATAAAGGAAGTAGCCGAAAACGTGAAGATGCTGTCGGAGCTTGCGTCGAAGACGGCTGACGGGGTTGGACATATACACGTGACGACCCGGGAGGTCGAAGGCAAGGCGAAAATGTCCGCGGCGCTTTCACAGGAGGTCTCCCGTGACGCGGATACTCTGGGGAACGAAGCGATCGCCAGGACGATGGGGGCGATGGATATGATAAGAGAGACCGTGGAACAGGCGTCGGAGGTCATAGAAAGCCTCGGCCAGAGGTCCGCGGAGGTGGGAAAGATAATAAAGGTCATAGACGAGATAACCAACCAGACCTCGCTCCTTGCGCTGAACGCGGCGATACTGGCGGCGCAGGCGGGAGAGCACGGCAAAGGATTTTCGGTCGTGGCAAACGAGATAAAAGAGTTGGCTGAGCGCACTTCTTCTTCCACCGGGGAAATAGCGAAGCTGATATCAGTCCGTCCAGGAGGAATCCCAGGCCGCGGTGGAGTCGATGCGCGCCGGGAAAGAACGGGTTATCGAAGGGGCTAAGACGGCCTCGGGAGCGGCGGATGCGCTGGCAAAAATAATAGAGTCGTCCAACCGCTCAATGAAGACGGCCGTGGAGATAGAGAAGGCGACCACAAGGCAGGCGGAGGCCGTACAGCAGGTGGCGGAAGCAATCATAGACGTGCATGAGAGGATTCAGCAGATAGAGAAGGCGACCCAGGAGCAGAGCAAGGGAAGCGAACTCATCGCCTCCGCCGCGGAGAAGATAAGCTACGTTTCCAGGGAAGTCCGGAAGGCAATGGACGAGCAGGCCAGAGGCATCAAGGAGTTCGCGAAAAGCCTCGACGATACCCGCGAGATGGCCGGCACCATCGCCCAGGCGACGAAAAGCCAGAGCGATGAAAGCGGCAGCATCGTTAAGTCCATGGAGAAGTTCCTGGAAATCGCACAGAGCAATTCGGAAATATCGAAAGACATGGAGGAGGCGGTCGGCAAGCTCCTCAGGCAGGCCGGATACCTCCGGGAAGATATGGGGAAGTTCAAGGTTTGAGAAGGAAGTTATTTATCCTGCTCATGGTTTTTGCCTCCATCGCCGCGTGTGCCGGGCCGAAAGAGGTCTCCCGGAAGCCGCGGGGCGAAAAGCCCCCAAAGCCGGTGGCGCCGTCGGCGCTTGTCAGGCTAAGGCAACAGGATTATCCGGATTTTCTCGATGGCGCGGAGCCTTTCTCGCTCGCCCGGGCCGCCGCAAATTCGATAGATTATTTCTTAAAGCTCCCGCGTAAACAAATAATGTTCGGACATGACAGATATTCCGCGCGCGGCATGGCGAAATCGCTCTCGGATTTCAGGGAGTTCCTTCTTGCAGGCCCTTCGGCTGGCTTGATTAAAAAATACGTGACGGAAAAATTCAACGTATATGAATCCACGGGTTCGAACGGCTCAGGCCGCGTCCTCTTTACCGGCTATTACTGTCCCGAAATCGAGGCGAGCCTCACTCCGGACGAAAAATTTAAATATCCTTTATACAAAAAGCCGGACGACCTTGTCCTTGCGGACCTGGGGCGGTTCAGGAAGAATATGAAAGGGACGCTCCTGGGCAGGGTGGAAAACGGCAGGTTCGTGCCGTACCATAAAAGGAAAGAGATTCGGGAAGGAGCCTTGGACGGCCGGGGCCTTGAGATAGCCTGGTGCGCCGACCCGACGGAAATATTCTTCCTTCAGGTCCAGGGCTCCGGTGTGCTGTCCTTCCCCGACGGCTCCAGGAAACACATCAATTACGCCGGGGAAAACGGCAGGGCATACAGGAGCATCGGGGCTGTCCTGATGGACAAGTGCCGCGCGGAAGGGGGCGTGATGTCGCTTGAGTGGCTTAAAAACTACCTGCACTCTCACCCCGAGGAAATGGACTCCGTAATGGACCAGGACGATAGCTACGTCTTCTTCACCCTGGCCGATGACGGCCCGTTCGGCTGCCTCGGGGAGCCCGTAACCGGCGGGAGGAGCATAGCGGTAGACCACGCCGTATTCCCTTCCGGCGCGCTGGCGTACGTGGATACGGAAGCCCCCGATTTTACAGGCGCTGACAGCCCCTCCGGCTGGTCCGCCTTCAAAAGGTTCGTTCTCGCCCAGGATGCGGGCGGCGCCATAAAAGGGCCTGGAAGGGTTGACGTCTATTTCGGATACGGAGATGACGCCGGGAAAAAAGCGGGGTGGATGAAGAGGGACGGGAGACTGTACTTCCTGGCGGCGAAAGACGCGCTTATTGTATCTCCTCGATAAAGATTTGAAGCCCCGAATCTTCCAGCATTTTCTTGAACCTCGCCAGATCCGCCTCGAACTCGCTCACCGCCTGGCGCTTCTCGTTTACCCGGTTCAGTTCCAGGACCTTCCCGTCTTTATCGCTTTTCCCGTAATAGTTTATCGCCACCACCATGCCTTCTCTGTCCAGACGGCTTGCCATCAGGCGGATATACCCCTTCTCCAGGGGAATGAAATACCCCTTGTAAGGTTTTTCTCCCTCGCCGACTTCGGCCAAAGCTAAGAAATTGAACTCCATAGATTAATTATACCGCTCTCATATCCTTTGACAAATAAAGGTAAATATTATAACGTAAACCCAGTCCCGATAACTTAGTTTATAGCGTTTAAAAATTTTAGAAGGACTTAAAAATTGGCCTCTGTAATCGCGGTAAGCGTAAGCGAAAAGAAGGGGATGCGCAAGAAAAACGTGGAGAGCGTGGTGCTGATTGCAAATTTCGGCATCGAGGGCGACGCGCACGCGAGTTCCGAGTGGCACCGGCAGGTGAGCCTTCTGGCGATAGAGAGCATAGACAAGATGCGAAAAGCGGGGCTGAACGTGAATCCCGGCGATTTTGCAGAGAATATTACTACTGAAGGCATCGACCTGGTGACGCTGCCTGTCGGGACGAAGATAAAGATAGGCCCGGCGCTGGGCGAGGTGAGCCAGATAGGGAAAGAGTGCCATACCCGCTGTGCGATATATTATCAGGCGGGGGACTGCGTAATGCCGAAAGAGGGAATTTTCATAAAAGTTCTTCAGGGCGGTACGGTCCGGCCGGGCGACGAAATATCGGTGGCCCCATGATCAAGGCGGCCGTTTTTACTATATCCGACAAGGGTTCGCGCGGCGAGCGGGAAGATTTTTCTGGTCCTGCCGTGATGGAGATGCTTAAAGGAGTGGCGGCGGAAATAGTCCATTACGAGATAATCCCGGACGAGGTTGAGATTATCATGGACCGGCTTATAAGGTTCTCGAAAAGTGGCATGGCAGACCTCATCGTGACTACCGGCGGCACCGGGGTCTCGCCCAGGGACGTGACTCCGGACGCTACAAAAGAGGTAATCGACAGGGAACTTCCGGGGATGGCGGAGGCGATGCGGGCCGAGTCTTTAAAGAAGACTCCGCATGCGATGATCTCCCGCGCCGTCTGCGGGATACGGGGCAGGACGCTTATAATAAACCTGCCGGGCAGCCTTAAGGGGGCAACGGAAAACCTCGCCGTAGTTCTGCCCGCGATACCGCACGCAGTCGAAAAAATTTGCGGAAGCGATGCCGAGTGCGGCCGTTAAATAAAAAGTCCTTTATTTAATAGTGCCGGGATAGCGAAATTCCGAAAATTCTTCAAATAAAGTCTTTATTTTTCAATTAGTTGCAGTGCGGTTTTCCGGTTTTTGAAAACGGGCGATTATGCGGCGTAACTTAACGTAAGATAAAGGTAAATAGCCTAAAAAACCCCTTAAAAACGATGTATCCAAACCCCCCTTTTTTGTATCAAAAGTGGCCCCTGATGCCGCAAAAATGGCTCAAAATGATGCATAAAAAAAAACGGCGGATAAGCCATTTATATATTGATAGCCGTCAATAAACGACGAGTTGCGGCGGTAAACGGGAAGAGCTATTAAGAGCAGGTTTTTGTCGTTGACTCATAACCAGGCCTGATGTATAGTCGGGACTGCGAGGTTCGAAAACAAACGGAATCGTCATTTTTGAAGAGTTCAAGGGTTGAAACTCGGATTTTCTCACGTTTGAAAATGAGAAATTTTGAGGCCTAACCTACCGTAAGATAAAAGTAAATAGCCTTAAAAGCCGCTTAAAAACAATGCCTCCCCAACCCCATTTTTTGCCTCCACAAGTGGCCCCAACTGCCGCAAAAATGGCTCAAAATGATACCCGATAAAAAATCGACGAACGATTTAAAAAAAAAAATCGGAGGAACGCATGATTCGAAGAGGTGAAGCGGCATACCGGTGTTCTAATCGAGGCCGTCGAGCACAAGATTGATATTGTCATTGAAGGTGTAATGGGGGTGAACGAGAGGCTGGACAGGCACGGCTGAAAATAAGCAGGAGCACTCCCGGCTGGAGAAGATGACGCTTGTCAACCTGGCCGACATTCAACGCTGGACCAGCGGGTGGGCGGATTGGAAGAGAAAATTTAACCAGAGTAAGCCTTGACCGCAAGCTTACATTTCATCGAAGCCCATCTCTGAAACGGGGGTGGGTTTTTTATTAACGATGAGTTGAGGCACGGAACAGGAAGAGATTAAGAGACAAAAAATATGATGTTTCCTGATTTTTCATGGAAATAGTTTCTTCTATCCATTTATGTATTATGTTATTAATTTAAGCAGGATTTCTAAGTACATCGAATACTCACTAAACAGGAGCGGTAGATGGACATGTCCGGCGGAAATACATTATGAAAAAGGGAAGCGACGGAAATGCGAAGCTATTTTAAGGAAAGCGGGAAAATAGTTGAATGGCTAAACGGGCAGTTATAAATTCGTTAAAAAAATATCTTAACCTGCTCCGCGAAAACGGTTTGCCTGTTACGGGGGGAGTTTTGTATGGAAGCTATGCGCGCGGAGAGGAAACTCCTGATAGCGACATAGACCTTCTCGTGCTTTCGCCGCTCTTCGACAAGGACAAGCGTGCAATGGTGGGAAAGATGTGGGCGTTGGCCCGGCTTATTGACATAAAGATCGAACCGGTGCCGGTCGGGGAGAAACGTTATGAAACAGACAACGTTTCACCGTTTCTTTTGATGGCGCGGAAGGAAGGAATATTCCTGCGGGTTGACGAAACGAAAGAAAAAGTGAAAGCTTCATAAAATTTAGGAAGACTGGAAGTAAAATCATCCCGTCATTAAAATATGGGATGTGGCCCTCAAAGCTGGACCAGCGGGTGGGCAGATTGGAAGAGAAAATTTAATCAGAGCAAGGCTTGACCGCAAGCTTTCATTTCATCGAAGCCCATCTCTGAAACGGGGGTGGGTTTTTTTATTAACGATGAGTTGAGGCGCGGAACGGAAAAGGGTATTAAAGCCGAAAATTTTCTCTAATAGAAAGGAGAGAACTATGCTATGGGCAATCTTAGCAGTTGTCGTAATAATTCTTTTGGTTTTATTAGTAAACATGTTTAAACTGCAAGAAATCCATGAAACCCTCTCTGATATTAGCAATCATCTCGGGGGCATTAAAACAAGGATGGAAATAGAGAGTTATTCAAAGGCAACCGATTGTTTAGGTTTACGAAAGGAAGGCAGCAAATGAATTGGTTTGCATTCGCCTGTGTAGCAGTCGGTTTCATTATGCTTTATAGAATCCTCGAAAGACTTGAAGGTATACATATTACCTTGGCTCGCATCTCTTCAAAGATGGAGGAGCCGCGACGAATGGATTGATAATAAAGGCACGTCCGATTAATGGATTAGCCTATGGTTGGCAGTATATGAGGAAGAGATTCATGGTAACTTGTATGTCTAATGATGTTCCAAAGAGACAATGCTTTGTTGGCCTACTCGATATTCTGGGCTATAGTGATATTGTTAAAAATAGCGAAGCATTGGAATCTGTTTGGAAAACATACAGTGAGATAAAATCTTCGGCATCATTTATAAAAGCCAATCTGGAATCACTTCTGGAACGAGAAATCATAAATGTTGATACTTTTTCTGATACGTTTCTACTGTATACATCAGATTATAGTAATAAAGGGCAAAAAGACATTGATGAATTATTCAATGCAATGCTGGGAGTATGTGATGCGCTTTTCCATTCGGCGAATTCAAATGGGATTCCGATTAGAGGCGCGATAACGGCTGGAGAAATAATAATCGATAAGGGAATACATATCGGCAAACCTATTGTAGATGCTTACGAAATGGAGCAAAACCAAGATTGGATAGGATGTTGGATAAGTGATGATGCAATAGCACGTATCAGCAAAGAATTGATTGAAAGACATATGAACGGCAATCTTATTTTAAAGTATGAAATTCCATTTAAAAGCGGTGAAATCAGGGAGTGCTGTGTGTTTAATTGGGTTAATTTTCCTGATGCTTATGACTTTGGTATTCGTAAGAAGAAAAGACGGCCAAGACTGGTCGGTGGAAAGAAAACACCGTAATACCCGTGACTTTATCAAATTTGTCCAGAGTTCCATTTTCAATAAATCGGGGAAATAACGACTTTCCAAACCGTCCCGTCCCCGCTCTATCAATTTCCTTGCAAAACACGCCTGATTATTGTATAAATTCCTCTACTTTAAAGGAAAAGGCGGTGTTCGGCCCTGATGCCCAAGATAGAGGACTTAAGGAAAAAAATCGACGAGATTGATGACGAGCTCCTGGGGCTTCTGAACAGCCGCGCCAAGCTGGTCATCGATATAGGCCGGATCAAGAAGGAGCAGAATACCGTCTTCCACGTGCCGGACCGCGAAAAGCAGATCCTTGAGCGGCTGGCAAAAAAGAATAAAGGCCCGTTCCCTAACGGAGTCCCTTCAGGCGGTGCTGAAAGAGATATTCTCCGCCTCGCTTTCGCTTGAATCGCCCGCAAAAATAGCGTATCTCGGCCCCAGGGCCACGTTCTCGCACCTTGCCTGTATCCAGCAGTTCGGGTACTCCGCGCAATACGTCCCCGTGAACAGCATAAAGGAAGTCTTCGCCGAGGTCGAGCGCGGCCTGGCGGAATACGGCGTAGTGCCGATAGAGAACTCCACGGAAGGCGTCATCAGCTACACGCTGGACATGTTCATGGACTCGGACTTAAACATATCCGGCGAAATAATGCTGGAGGTCTCGCACTACCTGATGAACCATACCGGGAAGCTTTCGGACGTGAAGAAGATATACTCGCATCCCCAGCCGCTGGCCCAGTGCAAGCACTGGCTGGAACAGAATATGAAAGACGTACCCGTCGCGGAGACTTCATCCACCACGAAGGCCGCAGAGATGGCCGTGGAAGACCCCTCTCTTGCCGCTATAGGCAGCAAGCTTGCGGCTGATATATACGGCCTCAAAATCCTGCGCGAGCGCATTGAGGACAACGTCAACAACTATACCCGCTTCCTCATAATCTCAAAAAAATCGCCCGCCCGGACGGGGAAAGACAAGACCTCGATACTGTTCTCCGTGAAAGACCGCCCCGGCGCGCTGTACGATATGCTGAAGCCCTTCGCCGAGCGCGGCATAAGCCTGACGAAGATAGAGTCCAGGCCCTCCCGCAAGAAGGCGTGGGAGTACCACTTCTTCGTGGACATCGAAGGCCATTACGAGGACCCGGAGGTCAAGGAAGCCATCGAGGAGCTAAGCCGGAACTGCCTGTTCATCAAAGTCCTGGGGGCGTATCCGGCGGCCAGGATCAATAAATAAAAACCTTTGTTACCTTTTTGGAAAAAGGTAACGCCAAAAACTTTTGGGTTTAACACCCCGCTTTTCTTTGTGTTACTTTCTTTTCACGTGAAAAGAAAGTAACGGTTTTAAAATATGAAAAAACTTACATCCGAATATATAGAGAGACTGACGCCTTACGCTCCCGGGAAACCGATAGATGAGCTTGAGCGCGAGCTTGGCTTGACCGGCTCCATAAAACTCGCCAGCAACGAAAACCCCATCGGGCCTTCACCTAAGGCAATCGCCGCAATCGCGGGTCATCTCGCAAGCCTTAACCGCTACCCGGACGGCGCCGCGCATTACTTAAAAGATGCGATAAGCAAAAAATTCGGCCGCCCGATGGATGAGATAATCCTGGGCAACGGCTCGAACGAACTTCTGGACATAATCGTCCGCACGTTCCTTCTTGACGGCGAGGAGTCGATATTCGCGGAGCCGTCGTTTGTCGTCTATAAAATGTCCACGCAGGCGGCGGGTAGAAAAGGCGTGGCCGTGCCCCTGAAGGACGGGCGGCATGACCTCGCCGCGATGGCGGACAGGATAGACGGCAAGACGAAGATAATCTTCATCGCCAACCCAAATAACCCGACCGGCACGATGAATACCGAAGGCGGAGATGGACGAGTTCATGTCGCGCGTGCCGGAGGACGTGCTGGTGGTGGTGGACGAGGCGTATTTTGAGTACGTAACCAGCCCGGAATATCCGGATACGTTCAAATATTTAAGGGACGGCAGGAACATAATAATACTCCGGACGTTCTCGAAGATTTACGGCCTTGCCGGACTTCGTATAGGTTACGGCTTCGCGCCTCCGAAACTCGTGGACCTGATGAACAGGGTACGCGCGCCTTTCAACACCAACTCGCTCGCACAGGCGGCGGCGCTTGCCGCCCTCTCGGACGACGGCCACGTGCGGGAGTCGGTAAAGGTGAACGAGGAAGGCAAGAAATACCTCTACGCGGAAATGTCGAAGATGGGCCTGGACTACCTGCCCACGCAGGCAAATTTCATCTGGATAGACCTCCACAGGGAAGCGCGTGGGGTTTACGATGCGTTACTTAAAAAGGGCGTTATCGTCAGGCCGATGGGGCCGACGCAGATAAGGGTGACGGTGGGCCTTCCACAGGAAAACGAGAGATTCATTAAAGCGCTTTCCGAAGCGCTACAGGGGGCATAAAGCAGTTTTGAGCGCTCATTTTAATCAGGCGACAGTAATCGGAGTAGGGCTTATCGGCGGCTCTATCGCCGGCGTGATAAAGGCGCGGGGTATTGCGCAGACCGTCGTCGGCGTGGGAAGGAACAAGGATAACCTTGAGAGCGCCGTCCGGCTGGGCTTAATCGACCGCTATTCGCAGGACGCGAAGAAAGGCGTCATCGGCTCCGACCTCGTGGTGCTGTGCTGTCCCGTGGGCTCTTTCGAGCAGGTAGCGAAGGAAATAAAGCCGTACTTAAAGGACCAGGCCGTCGTGACGGACGCGGGGAGCGTCAAGGGCAGTCTCGTTGAGCGGCTGGAAGAGATATTTTATTTAAAGGCCCGGTATGTCCCGGCGCACCCCATCGCGGGAGGCGAGCGTTCAGGCGCGGAGGCGGCGGATTTAAAACTTTTCCAGGGAGCGCGCTGCATACTTACCCCGACAAGGCATACCGACATTCAGGCGCTGGAAGCGGTTTCCGACCTCTGGGAGGCGGCGGGCGCGAAGGTGGAGAGGATGGACCCGTTCGACCACGACCGCGTGTTCGGGATGGTAAGCCACCTCCCGCACGTCGCGGCATATGCGATGGTCGGCGCGCTGACAAAGATGGACGGCGGCGAAGACGCGATATCCTATGCCGCGGGCGGCTTCAAGGACTTCACCCGCATCGCCGGAAGCCACCCCGGCATGTGGCGGGACATCTGCCTGCTGAACGCCGGGAACATAAAAGCCGCGCTGGATGTTTATATAAAATCACTTGAGGCCTTACGCGGCCTGATAGAAGCAGGCGACGGCGATGCGCTGCAGGCGGAGTTCGAAAAAGCGAAGACGCTAAGGCAGAAGATAAAATAAAAACCTTTGTTACCTTTTTGGGAAAAAGGTAACGCCAAAAACTTTTCTAAACTTTCGGTTATTTTTATGGAAAACTTGAAAATTAAATAATTCTCGGGGCCGCTTAAAGGCTCCGTGCGCGTGCCGGGCGATAAGTCCATTTCTCACCGGGCCGTCATGCTGGGCGCTATCGCGGAAGGGACGAGCCGGGTATCGGGTTTCCTTACCGGCGAAGACAGCGTGAATACGGCAAAGGCGCTTGCCGCGATGGGCGTGGAGATAGAGGGCCTGGGCGGCTCGGAGCTTGATTATACACGGCGTCGGACTCCATGGACTTAAGGCCCCGAAGGACGTCCTCGACCTGGGCAACTCCGGGACGAGCATCAGGCTTCTCTCCGGGCTTCTTGCGGGGCAGGGTTTTCAGGCGACTGCTTACGGGCGACCAGTATCTTCGGAAGCGCCCCATGACCCGCGTGGTGAAGCCGCTTTCCATGATGGGCGCGCTTATCTCCGGAGAGGGGGACAAAAATTATCCGCCGCTTACCATAAAGCCGTCTGGCGGGCTTAAGGGTATAAACTATTCGTCTCCTATCGCCAGCGCGCAGGTGAAATCCGCCGTGCTGCTGGCCGGGCTTTACGCCGAGGGTGAGACGACGGTCACGGAACCGATGAAGTCGCGCGACCATACCGAGCGGATGCTCAGGTACATGGGGGCGGAGCTGAAGACGGACGGACTGTCCGTTTCCATTGCAGGCGGACAGCGGCTTAAGGCCAGAGATTTCATGGTGCCGGGGGATTTATCTTCGGCGGCGTTTTTCATGGTCGCGGCGGCGGTCGTGCCGGATTCGAAGGTAGTAATAAAAGACGTGGGTCTAAATCAGACGAGGACGGGCATAATCGATATCCTGCGGCTGATGAACGCCCGCATTAACGTTGATAACGTGCGCGAGGACGGTCCGGAGCCGGTGGCGGACATAACGGTCGAGCACTCGGACCTTCGCGGGATAGAGATAGGCGGGGAATTATTTTTGCGCGCTATAGACGAGTTCCCGATAATCTGCATTGCCGCGCTCGCGGCTGAAGGGAAGACGGTAATCAAGGACGCCGCCGAACTTCGGGTGAAGGAATCGGACAGGATAGCCGCAATGGCGAGGGAGCTAACTAAAGTCGGCGTGATGGTGGACGAGACTCCGGACGGGATGATTATTACCGGCGGGATGCCTATCCACGCGGCGGAAGTGGACAGCCACGGCGACCACAGGGTTGCGATGGCGATGGCGGTCGCGGGGCTTATTGCCGAGGGTGACGGTATGGTGATAAACGATACCGAGTGCATAAATACTTCATTTCCGGGGTTTGTCGAACTTTTACATTCATTGGGGTAATTTCCCTGTTCCCCCCTCTTAAGTTAAGAGGGGGGCGCAGGGGGGCGTTATGTTATGAAAAAAGTAATAGTCGCCATAGACGGCCCTTCGGGGGCCGGGAAGAGCACTGTCGGCAAGATGCTCGCGAAGGAACTGGGCTACCTCTATATAGACACCGGGGCCATGTACCGCGCAATCGGCTTGAAGGCTGTCCGCGAAGGTGTCGAGCTGAAAGAAGGGGACGCCCTCCGGAGCTTTGCAGAGGACGGAAGTGCAGACTTGTTCAGGCGGATGGCGGGTGTCAAGGTATATCTGGATAACGAAGACGTAAGCGAAGCGATCCGCACGCCGGAGATGGGCATGGTAGCATCCGCCGTATCCGCCCAGCCCTGCGTCCGGGAGAGGCTTCTTGAGCTTCAGAGGAAACTGGGCGAGGGCGGCGGGGTAGTGCTTGAAGGGCGCGATATAGGGACGGTGGTCTTCCCCGATGCCGAGGTGAAATTTTACCTGGACGCGAAGGTGGAGGAAAGGGCGAAGCGGCGCTGGCTGGAATTCCAGTCGAAGGGGATGGAGGCGGACCTTAAGACAACGATCGAAGACGTGGCGAAGAGGGACTACGACGACAGCCACCGTGAAATCGCGCCGCTGAAAATAGCCGAGGGCGCGGTAGTCGTGGACAGCTCCGGGCTGGGAATTAAAGAAGTGGTGGCCCTGATGAAGAAGAAGGTGCTGGAAGTTGCCGGGACCTAAGACGCATATCATCTACGACATATCGCACGCCATCTTTTATATCCTGTTTAAAATCTTATTCGGGTACAGGATTATCGGCCGCGAAAACGTCCCGAAAACGGGGCCTGTCATCCTCGCCAGCAACCACGCGAGCTATCTCGACCCCCCATTTGTAGGCACGGCGCTGTGGCGCAGGGTAAATTTCGTCGCGCGTGACTCGCTTTTCAACAGGCCGTGGAAGAAATTTTTTCTGGACAGATGTAATGCCTTTCCCATAAACCGCGACCGGCTGGACAAGACGACGCTGAACGAGATACTGGGCAGGCTTAAAAAAGGGGAGCCGGTATGCCTGTTCCCGGAGGGTACGAGAAGCCTGGACGGCTCTTTACAGCCGGGTAAGGCTGGAATAGGTATGATAGTCTCTCTGGCGAAGGTGCCGGTGGTGCCGGTGTATGTGAGGGGAAGTTATTTGACGTTCGGGAAAGTACATAAGTCTTTCCGGCTTACGAAGGTTTCGGTGACTTTTGGAAAGCCGATGGATTTCTCGGGAACGGAAGGTAAAAGCCGGCAGGAGCGGTACCAGGGCATAGCCGACGCGATAATGGCGGAAATAAAAAGTCTTGAAGAAGCGTAATTCCGCATAAATATGCTGGAAAACCGTAATAAAATATGTTAGTATTTAAATCTTGCACGATTTCAGGCTTTATAGCCTGAAAATTAAAAAACCGGAGGTACGTAGTCTGATGGCAAAAGAGGAAAAGAAACTGGCAATGGAATATTCCGCCGAAGAGGAAGACGATTTCGAAGAGGGGGAGGCGGAAGACCAGGACCAGGATGAGATGTCCCGCCTGTACGACGAATCGTTTAAGAGCGTGGAGGAAGGGACCGTCGTAAAGGGCCGGGTAATACAGATCCGCCAGGACGGTGTCGTGGTAGACGTTGGATATAAATCGGAGGGTATCATACCCATCGAGGAAATACACCCCAACGAGCTGAAGAATATAAAGGTCGGGGACGATATCGAGGTATACCTGGAAGAGCGCGAAGATTCCGAGGGGAATATCGTCCTTTCCAAGGAGAAGGCCGAAAAAATCAAGATCTGGGAGCAGATAGAAGAAGCCTGCAACCAGGATATGACCGTGACCGGCAAGGTCGTCGCCCGCATAAAGGGCGGCATGACGGTGGACATAAACGGCGTAAAGGGCTTCCTGCCGGGTTCCCAGGTGGACCTCCGGCCGGTAAGGAACCTGGACTCCCTTATTGGCCAGACCTTCGACCTCAAGGTGCTCAAGGTAAACCAGCGCAGGGGCAACATCGTCCTTTCCAGAAGGGCGCTCCTCGAGGAAACCCGCGACAAGAAGAAGTCCGAGACGCTTTCGACTCTTAAAGAAGGCGTGACGATAGACGGCATCGTAAAGAACATCACCGAGTACGGCGCGTTCATAGACCTGGGCGGCATCGACGGCCTGCTCCACATAACGGACATGTCATGGGGCAGGGTAAGCCACCCCTCCGAGATGTTCGTCGTGGGCGACAGGATAAAGGTGATGGTCCTGAAATACGACCGGGAGAACGAAAAGGTCTCTCTCGGCCTGAAGCAGCTCTCCAACGACCCGTGGGCGTTAGCCGACAATAAATATCCCGTCGGCGCAAGGGTGCGCGGCAAGGTGGTAAGCTTAACCGATTACGGCGCGTTCGTGGAGCTGGAGCAGGGCATAGAAGGCCTGGTCCACGTCTCCGAGATGTCCTGGACCCAGAAAGTCCGCCACCCGAGCAAAGTTGTCGGGATGGGCGACATCATAGACGCCGTGGTGCTCTCCATAGACAAGAACAACAAGCGCATATCCCTGGGCATGAAGCAGGTAGAGCCGAACCCCTGGGACGTCATCGCGGAGAAGTACCCGATAGGCTCGAAGATAGAAGGCAAGGTAAGGAACCTTACCGACTTCGGCGCTTTCGTCGGGCTTGAAGAAGGCATCGACGGCCTTATCCACATCTCCGACATCTCCTGGACGAAACACTTGAAGCACCCCTCCGAGATCCTGAAAAAGGGCCAGAAGGTGGAGGCCGTCGTGCTGTCCGTGGACAAGGATAAGGAGAGGCTCTCGCTGGGCCTCAAGCAGCTCGATGCGGACCCCTGGGACCGCGAGATCCCCGGTTCGTACAAGGTCGGCGACAACGTGACCTGCAAGGTCATAAAGATCACCGACTTCGGCGTGTTCGTCGAGCTGTACCGGCGGCGTCGAGGGGTTGATCCATATCTCCGAGATAGACAAAGACCCCCACACCAAGGTGGAGGAGCTCCTGAAACTCGACGACGAAGTGACCGCCAAGATAATCAAGGTGGACACCTCCGAGCGTAAGATAGGCCTTTCCATAAAGGCGTTCAAGAAAGAGGGCGAGCGCTCCGAGCAGGAGAGCTATAAAGGCTCTCAGGATAAGTTCGACAGCTCGCTCGGCGCACGCATAAAAGACAACGCTAAGGACGAAGAAGCTTAGGCTTCAGGAGGCTGGATGAACAGGAAGCCCATTGCTTTCCTGATCGTCGGGGTAATTGTCGTCGTTGCGATTATAATCGCGCTTTCAACCGGCGCTTCACTCTTTTTGGGTGAAGCGCCGCTTGTGTCTTCAAATAAAGTCGCGGTTGTGAAGATAGAAGGAGTAATCCTCGACCCCGACGACGTAATAGACCAACTAAAGAAATATTCAAAAGACAGCTCGGTAAAAGCCATCGTCCTGCGCATAAACAGCCCGGGCGGGGCGGTAGTGCCCAGCCAGGAAATCTACGAGGAAATAAATAAAATCCGACGCAAGACCGGCCAGAAATTCGTCGTCTCCATGGGCGTTGTCGCGGCCTCGGGAGGCTACTATATCGCCTCCGCCGCGGACAGGATAGTCGCCAACCCCGGCACCCTTACGGGCAGTATCGGCGTCATCATGGAGTTTGCCTCCGCGGAGGAGCTTCTGAAAAAAATCGGGATCAAGGACGAGACCGTCGCCGTCGGCAAGCGCAAGGACGTGGGGGATTTCATGCGGACGATGACGCCCGACGAGCGGGATTACCTCCAGAGCGTGCTCCACGACGTGCATTCGCAGTTCGTGGATGCGGTCGCCGCCGGACGCAAGATGAAAACGCAGGACGTCTGGGCCCTGGCGGACGGGAGCATATATACCGGAATACAGGCGAAGGCGCTCGGCCTCGTAGACGACCTTGGCGACCTTGACGACGCCGTAAAAGTTGCCGGGAAGCTGGCGAATATTCAAGGCGAGCCGAAGGTGGTTACGGAAGAAAAAAAGACCTCGATCCTGGACCTCATCAAAGGCAAAGACGCCGGCAGCCTCTTCCGCGGCATCCTGGGAAAGAACCTCGGAGGCATGATGTACCTTTACGCCGCGCCGGAAATAAAGTGACAAAAAAACAATATCTTTAACCTTGACAACAGGTTATGGATATGTTATTTATTCGTTTAGCATCCTAAAGAAAGCCCATAGAGTTTCATATAAATCGGGGGGGAATAGTTTATGACTAAGGCGGAACTTGTTGAGAAGGTCTCTGACAAGGTCGACGGTCTTACCAAGAAGCAGACCGAGGTAATTATCAATACCATTTTCGACAGTGTCAAAGAAGCACTTGCCGTCGGCGATAAAATCGAGATCAGAGGCTTCGGAAGCTTCAAGATCCGCTCCCGCAAAGAGCGCGAGGGCAGAAACCCGAAGACCGGCTCCCCCGTTTCCGTGCCTTCCAAAAAAGTGCCTTTCTTTAAGGCGGGCAAGGAACTGAAGGAATTGGTGGACGGCAAGTAGGGATACACCTGTAACTTTTCTTTCTCTATGGCAGGGGCTTATTACATTGAGCCGCCTGCCTTTTTTGCTCTTAAGTGAAACTATGGGCTATAAGGATATGCTGGGCCGGGGCGAAGTGGTAACCGTGGATGAGGCCCGCCGCATCTTTTACTCCTCGTACGTTCTGCCGGACCCGGAGACGGAGGAATTACCCCTTGACCTCCGCCCTCGGACGCGTGCTCGCCTCGGATATAGTCTCAGAAACCCCCCTCCCGGAATTCCCCCGCTCGTCTATGGACGGGTACGCCGCATCCTCCGCCGATACGTTCGGGGCATCCGAATCGCTTCCGGCTTATCTGAAATTAGCGGGCGAAATAAAGATGGGCGAGCCGGCTTCAAAGCCGCTCTCGCGCGGGCAGGTCTTTACCATATCCACAGGAGGGATGCTGCCGCAGGGGGCCGACGCGGTAGTGATGCTGGAACATACGCAGACCCTGGGCAAGGACGAGGTGGAGGTATTAAAACCCGTCGCGCCGGGCGAGAACGTGGTCCAGCCGGGCGACGATATCAGGGCGGGTGAGACGGTGCTCCCTAAGGGCCACCGGCTCAGGCCGCAGGACCTGGGCGCGCTGGCGGGTATAGGGGTGACGCGGCCGCTGGTATTTAAAATGCCGAAAGTAGCCATCATAAATACGGGGAACGAGATAATCCCGGCAGATAAAAAGCCTCTTCCCGGACAGGTACGGGATGTCAATTCATATAACCTTGCCGGGCTGGTGCGGCAGGCGGGCGGGGTCCCGGTGCTGAAAGGCATATTCAAAGACGATTACGGCCAGATACGCGGGGCGGTTGAAGACGGCCTATCCGAGTGCGATATAGTCGCGCTTACAGGCGGCAGCTCCGTCGGGCTAGGCGACCTGACGGCGAAGGTGATAAACGACGCGGGAGAAACCGGGCGTGCTCGTGCACGGGGTATCCGTCAGGCCGGGAAAGCCTGTTATAATAGGGGTGGTCAAAGGGCAAGCCGGTCTTCGGCCTGCCGGGGCATCCGGTCGCAGTGACGGTATCCTTCGAACTTTTTTTAGGGCCGTTGATTAAAAAAGCATCCGGAGAGACCGACCCGCTGGGCATTGCCGGGATACCGAAGGTCAGGGTGGTGGAGGCAAAGATGGCCCGGAACTATTCCTCCGCGCCGGGACGCGAGGACCATCTGAGGGTCCTGCTCAAGTCCGAGGGAGGGGAGCTTTTCGCGCATCCGGTGCTCGGAAAATCGGGCCTTATATCCACCCTCGTGAAGGCGCACGGGACGGTGGTGATACCGGTCGAGAAGCCGGGACTTCAAAAAGGCGAAAAAGTAACGGTGAGGTTATTTGAGTAATGGCTTATGCAGCGAAAAATCTACATAACCGCTACTCCGCTGGATGAGGCCCTGGCCCTGTGGCAGAGGCGCTTGACCGAGGCGGGCGTATGGAAGCCGCTTCCGGGCGAGCGGGTCGGCGTGGACGACTCCCTTGGGCGGGTGACGTCGGAGGCCGTGGCGGCAAAATTATCTTCTCCTTTTTATCATTCGGCGGCGATGGACGGAGTGGCGGTACGCTTCGCCGATACGGTCGGCGCGTCCGAACATCATCCCAAAAAGCTGAAGCTGGGCGAGCAGGCGCTGTACGTCAATACCGGGAACCCGCTGCCTGACGGCATGGACTCCGTGATAATGGTGGAGGACATAAACGAGGCCGAGGGGGGTATATAGAGATAATCAGGATGGGGGGTGGTGGGAGGAGGGAGAGATGTAGGAGAAAATGTAAGTAAGGAAAAGAAAGAGAAGAAAAAAAAAGAAAAAAGAGAGGAAAGGACATAAACGACGTAGAGAATATCTATATCGAGATAATCCAGCCCGCTACCCCCTGGCAGCACGTGCGGGTGGTGGGAGAGGACATCGTGGCGACGGAGCTGATCGTCCCGGAGAACCACCTTGTCCGTCCGGCGGACCAGGCGGCGCTGATTGCGGGAGGCATCACCGAGCTTAACGTAAGGCGAAGGCCGAAGGCGGGGTTGATACCTACGGGAGACGAGCTTGTCCAGCCGGGTACGGAACTAAAAAAAGGGGACATCATCGAGTACAACTCCCGCATGCTCTGTGGCATGGCTGGTGAGTGGGGCGCGGATTGCTAAAAGGTACGATATAGTGCCGGACGACCTGGGCGCGCTTAAGGCCAGGGTGCTGGAAGCGGTGCGTGAATGCGATATCGTCGCGGTGAACGCGGGCTCTTCCGCCGGGTCGGAAGACCATACGTACCAGGCGATAAGCGAGCTTGGGGAAGTGTTCCTGCACGGGATAAACACGAAGCCGGGAAAGCCCGTGATACTGGGGATGGTAGAAGGGAAACCGGTAATAGGGGTGCCGGGTTATCCGGTCTCGGCGTACCTCGTTTTCAAGTTTTTCGCCCGCCCGCTCCTGTACGCCATGCAGGGGATGGAACCCCCCAGGGCCGAGAATATAAAGGCGACGCTCTCCCGGCAGATGTCATCACCGCTCGGGCAGGAGGAGTTTGTCCGGGTGAAGATAGGCAAGGTGGGAGAGAACGTAATCGCGACTCCGATGCAGCGGGGCGCGGGAGTGTTGATGACGCTGGTGCGGGCGGACGGCATCGTGCGCATCCCGGCGGCCTCGGAAGGTCTTGCGGCGGGCAGCAGTGTGGAAGCGGAGCTTTTGAAGCCTTCGGAGGAACTGGAAAATACCGTCGTCTGCATAGGGAGCCACGACAATACTCTTGACCTGCTTGGAAATTTCCTGAAGAAAAGAAACCCGAAGCTCGGCCTGTCTTCCGCACATACCGGGAGCCTTGGCGGGATTATCGCGCTTGAAGAGAAACGAGGCGCATATCGCGGGGACGCACCTCCTGGACGAGGAGACGGGCGAATATAACGTCTCATACCTGAAGAAATACCTGCCGGGCAGGAAGGTATTCCTCGTGAACCTCGTTTACCGGGAGCAGGGGCTGCTGGTACAAAGGGGCAACCCGAAAGGCATAAAAGGTTTTGAAGACCTGCGGCGGCCTGACGTTGTCTTCGTGAACCGGCAGGCCGGGGCGGGGACAAGGCTTTTAACCGACCTGTACCTGAAGCGCCTGGGCATTGAGGCGTCTTTGGTGCAAGGATACCAGCACGAGGAGTACACCCACATGGGCGTGGCATCCGCGGTGCTCTCCGGGGCGGCGGATACCGGGCTGGGGATACTCGCGGCGGCGCGGGCGCTGGGGCTGGATTTCCTGCCTGTCGCCCAGGAACGCTACGACTTGGCCATCCCCGGCGAATATTACGAGGACCCGAAGGTGCGTGCGCTTTTGAGCATAATCCGCGAAGACTCAGAGTTCCGCGAGGCGGTCACCGCCCTTGGAGGATACGACGTGCGGGACATGGGCAAAGTAATGTGGGAGGCCGGTGGACCGGCAGCAGACAGATGACGCCGCTTGTGAAAAAATATTTCCTGAAACTTCCATACCCCTTCGGATAACGACAAGACCCCGGACCTCGAACGCGTCCTGGCGGGTCTTGGGCGCGAGGGGATAACTATTCAAAACGTCCCCATAGGGGTAGTCCGTAAACTGCCCGAAGCGCTGCGGGCGAATAATTTTGAAATAACCGCCACGGTAGGGTTCTTAAGCGAGCCGGAGCTTATAGACGTGGAGCCGGGGGAGCGGCTGGATAATAATTTCGGGCTTGCCGTGGACCTGGGCACGACGAACATCGTTGGCAAACTGGTCGATTTGAATACGGAGGCGACTGAAGCCGGTTTACTGCCCGAAGCCGGTCTACCGGCCGAGGCCTCGGAGACCAACCCCCAGACCGCCATAGGCGAAGACATACTCGCGCGCATCCACCACTGCCTTAAGGCCGGAGGACTGGAAGACTTGAGGACGGCGGCGGTGGACTGCGTAAGCAGCCTGGCCGGGAAACTCGCCGGCGTTGCGGGCGTATCCGTAAACGATATTTCCTGCGCCTGCATATCCGGAAACACAACGATGTCGCATTTCTTCCTGGGGCTGGACCCGTACAATATCTGCCGCGCCCCTTATGTACCCGCCGCCAACCGCTTCGGCGCACTCACCGCAAGGGATATAGACCTGAAAATCAAGCCGGAAGCGCCGGTCCTAGTCCTGCCGAATGTCGGGAGCTATGTCGGCGGAGACGTCCTGGCGGGGATACTTGCGTCCGGGATGGCGGATAGGGACGGGATATCCATACTGGTGGACGTTGGGACGAACGCGGAAATAATTGTCGGCAACAGGGACTGGCTGGTCGCATGCGCGGGCGCGGCGGGCCCGGCGCTTGAAGGGGGAGTGGTGAGTTCCGGCATGAGGGCGGCCCCCGGCGCGATAGACAGGATAAAAATAGACGCCGACTATGAACCGTCCTTTACCGTAATCGGCGGCGTTCAGCCCGCAAGGGATGTGCGGCTCCGCGCTCATAGACCTGTTGTCCGAGCTTTTCAGGACGGGCTTAATTGACGGCAGGGGGAAATTTATCCCGGCAAAAACCAAAAGGATAATTGAAACTGAAGCGGGGCTGGCCTATAAGGTAACGGGCGATATAATCTTTACCGAAAAAGACATAGAGAACCTGATCCGGACGAAGGCCGCCATGTATACCGCGCTGACGGTTATAACTACCGAAATAGGCATAACTTTTAATGATATCGAGTCATTTTTCGTGGCCGGCACGTTCGGCGAGTATATTGCGGCGGACAAGGCCGTCTCCATCGGGATGCTCCCGGACATCCCTCTTCATAAATTCAAGCTCCTGGGCAACTCTTCGCTTAAAGGCGCTACCTCTGCGCTCCTGGACCGGGACGCCCGTGAAAAAATAGAGAGAATAGCCGGGGTGGTAACTTACAAGGAATTAAACGCCAGCGCGGAGTTCATGAGCCTTTACCGGGCCGCCATGTTTTTACCCCATACCGACGCCTCTCTTTTCCCGAGCCTGCATAAAATCTGAATTATAAGGATGCTCTAGGAATTCAATTAATTTTTTACTTGACACGGAGTCCTTTACAGTACTAAAGTTGTCAAATATAAATGGCGTTATATTTCTGTAAATTTTAAGCCTTATCCTCGAAGGGAGCAAGCATGGAAAACAACGATGACAAGGTTTGCAAGGAAAGCCTGCCTCTTTATCCGATAGGTATTGCCGCGGAACTGGTCGGGACGACGGACCAGACGCTGAGGCTTTACGAAAAGCACGGGCTGGTAAGCCCCGCGAGAAGAAATAAGAACCGGTTCTATTCGGACAACAACATCAAGTGGCTCCGCTGCGTACGCGAGCTGATCCACTCGAAGAAAATAAGCATAGAGGGAGTGAAGAAGCTCCTGGATTACGCGCCATGCTGGGACATACAGGGATGTTCGGAAGAGGTACGGGAACAATGTTCCGCCTTCGTGGACCGTTCTGCCCCATGCTGGGAATTGACCCGGAAGCACTGCAAGAACGGCACGGATTGCGGCAAATGTGTCGTTTACTTAAGCGGGATGGAAAAGCGAAAGTAGGAACGGTTAATTAAGCCTGCCCTTAAGTTTACCCTTTATTACCTTTTCCCATTACGGTAAAATGCACAGATGAAGTTCGCCGCGGACGCCATGCTGGGCAGGCTCGCCAAGTGGCTTCGGCTCTTGGGCTTCGATACGTCTTACGAAACAGATATCGAAGACAATAAGCTTGTGCGGACGGCCCGGCAGGAGGGCAGGCTTATCCTGACGCGGGATACCCGGCTGGCCGGCAGGCTTCGCGAAGGGGAGGCGCTGCTGGTAACGGACGACCGGGTAAAAGTCCAGCTCACGCAGGTGCTGGATTTTTTAAAAATGCCGCCCTCCTCATTTGCTTTACTTTCGCGGTGCGCCGTTTGCAACGAAGTCCTTCGGGAGACCGGGAAAGACGATGTCCGGGACAGGGTGCCCGAATTCGTGCTCTGCCGGGAAAAAAAATTCAGACAGTGCCCGTCCTGCGGCAGGGTTTACTGGCCGGGCACGCATGCTGTAAGGATAGCGCAAACTTTAAAATCCCTTGGGCGATGATGCCGGGCCTTAAAGACTTAAACATAAAAAAGACGGACGGCGCGAAGCTGTTACTATACTCGGCGCTGGCGCTGGCGGTCGTGGTGGTCGGCGGGACGCTGGGGTATTCGCGGCTTGAGGGCTGGACTGTCCTCGACTCGCTTTTCATGACCATAATCACGATCACCACAATTGGATACGGCGAGGTCCATCCGCTGGACCCGGCCGGCAAGGCGTTTACCATAACCGTTATACTTTTCGGTTTGGGGGCCGTGGCCTTCGCGGTGCGGAACGCGACGAGGCTGATGCTCGAAGGGGAGTTGGCCGACATCCTCGGGAGGAGGAAATTGGAGCAGAAGATAAAGAAGCTTAAGGACCATTACATCGTCTGCGGGTTCGGCAGGATGGGCAGGATTATCTGCCAGGAACTCGCAAGCTAGCCCGGTGCCTTTCGTGGTCATCGAGAGAAACGCCGAAAACATCGAAGAGGCGGACTGGGAGAGATACCTGATAATGCAGGGCGACGCCGACCGCGACGAGACGCTTGTCGAGGCCGGGATAAAAAGCGCGAAGGGGCTGATTTCCGTCGTATCCACGGATGCGGACAACCTCTACATCGTCCTGACCGCAAGGGGGCTTAACGACGGCCTTTATATCGTCGCGCGGGCGGGCGAGGAAGGCTCGGAGCAGAAGCTTCTGCGGGCCGGGGCAAGCAAGGTCATCTCCCCATATCACATCGGGGCGGACAGGATAGCCCAGGCGATGCTCAGGCCCGCGGTGGTGGATTTTATCGAGTTCGCGACACAGTCTGAGAACATGGACCTGAAAATGGAAGAGGTCACTATCGGCAAAGGGTCTTCCCTCGTGGGGCGGGCGATCAAGGACAGCGGGATAAGGCAGGACCTGGACATCATAGTCGTCGCCATAAAACACGCGGACGGGAAGATGGAATTCAACCCGAACCCCGGCTCCATCCTCCGGGAAGCCGATTGTCTGATTGCGCTCGGACGTCCGGAGCAGGTGAAGCTCCTGGAAAAAATCACTTCGGATAACGGGGCCGCCGGAAAATAAAAATGACAGCGGAGATTGGGAGAATACTTATTATAACCGGCGCGGTCCTGCTGGCGTTGGGCGCTCGTGTTCCTTTTATCCGGGAAGCTGCCGTGGATAGGAAAACTCCCGGGCGATATCGTCATACACAGGAAGAATTTTACGTTCTACTTCCCGCTCGCCACCGGCCTGATCGCCAGCCTGGTACTGACGCTCATCCTGTGGCTCACAGGCAGGAAATAATGAGACCGATATTTAACCTCCTCGCGCTGTGCTCGGCCTGCTGCTGTTTGCCGGGGCCGCTCAAGCTCGCGTCCGAAAAGGTCCGCGTGCTGGTCCTGGACGACCTGCCCGGCGTGACGCTCAATTTCCCGCCGGAGTATAACGTGGAAGGTGTTTCCGGCCTGGGCATCGCTTCGCCTGACCCTGACGGGCAGGGCGGGACGCGCATAGACCTGGAAGGCGACAGGTGTCCGGAGGGCGGCGTAAGGATAAACGCGGAAGGCATTATAGTCAGCGTCAACCGTTACGCGTTGACCGGCGTCATAGAGATAAAAAGAAACGCCAGGGGCCGGTACAGGATAATAAACGAACTGGACCTGGAGGACTATACCCGCTCGGTGGTGGGCGAGGAGATGGGCTCGAAATGGCCGATAGAGGCGTTGAAGGCCCAGGCGGTGCTGGCCCGGACGTATGCCATGTACAGGAAATCGTGCCGGTGCGCGGTCGATTACGACCTCTGCGCGACTGTGAACTCTCAGGTGTTCACGGGCGGCGCGAAAGAAAAGGAAGGCCCTTCCATGGCGGCCAGGGAGACTGCGGGAGAGATATTGACATATGACGGGGCGCCGATAGAGGCGGTATATCATTCCACCTGCGGGGGGCTGACGGAAGACGCGTGCAACGTATGGGACAGGAAGTATCCCTACCTGAAATCCAGGGTATGCAATTACTGCAAGGACTCCCCGTACTACACATGGAAGAAGCGGATTACAATCCCGGAACTGGACGAGTCGCTCATACAGGCCGGGTATATGATAAACGGACTTAGGTCGATAAAAGTGCTGGAGAGAAGCGAGTCAAAAAGAATAATGAAGCTCAGGCTGACTGGCGAATCGGGGAGCGTGGTAATGAAGGGCGCCGATTTCAGAAAAGCCGTAGGCTATTCCAAGCTTCCGAGCACGGCGTTCGAGGCGCACAGAGAAGGGGACAGCTTCGTCTTCCTGGGCAAAGGCTCCGGCCACGGCGTGGGCTTGTGCCAGTTCGGCGCAAAAGGCATGGCGGAAGACGGGAAGACTTACCAGGAGATACTTCAGTATTATTATCCGGGAGTGACTCTCTCGCGGCTGCGGAACACCGGGGATTCAAGATAGATGCTGATAGAGGATTTCGATTACGAGCTCCCGAAGGAGCTGATAGCGCAGTCGCCCGCGCCGAGCGCGATAAATCGCGCCTTATGGTCCTGCCGCGCGGTGCCGGCAGTATCCGTCACGGGATATTCTCCGACCTGCCGGAGTATCTCCAGCCGGGAGACGTGATGGTGATAAACGACGCGAAGGTGGTGCCCTCCCGGCTTATCGGGACAAAGGCCACCGGCGGGAGGATCGAGGCGCTGATCCTGCGGCATATCGGCGAGGGAAGATATGAGGCCCTTGTCAAGGGAAAGACCGCGCCGGGGACGGAAATCATTTTTACGCGAGAGCTTCAGGCGGCCGTGGAGGAAGACCTGGGCGGGGGCAAGAAGGTAATCAAATTCTCCAGGCCGGAGCGCGGAAGAGGCCATCAGGAAAGCGGCTTCGATGCCTCTCCCGCCATATATAGACCCCTCCGGCAGGGACGCGGAGCGCGACAGGGAGCGCTACCAGACGGTTTATGCGGCCAGGCCCGGCGCAGTCGCCGCGCCGACCGCGGGACTCCATTTTACGGAAGCCCTCATGCGCGAAGATAAAAGAAAAAGGGGTTTCGGTCGTATCCGTCACTCTGCAGGTGGGCCCCGGGACGTTCATGCCGGTGCGGGAAGAGGTAATCGAGCGCCATGAGATGGAGGAAGAGGAATATAGCGTGCCGGAGGAAACTGCCGACGCGGTGAACCGCGCGCTCGCCGAAGGGCGGCGTGTAATCGCGGTGGGGACGACCAGCGCCAGGACGCTGGAATCTGCCTTCAGGGACGGCCGGGTCCGGCCCGGAGAGGCCAGTACCCGACTTTTTATCTACCCCGGATATGAATTCAAGGCTATCCGGGCGATAGTCACTAATTTCCACCTTCCCAAATCCACATTGCTTATGCTAATATGTGCCTTCGCGGGCAGAGATAAAACGCTTTCGGCATACAAAGAGGCGGTCCGGGCGGGTTACCGCTTCTATAGCTACGGCGACGCGATGCTTATAACCTGACTTGACTTTCTTTTCGGGTGAAAAGAAAGTAACAAAGAAAAGCCGGACGTTTAAGCCCAGCTTTCTTTTGCTACTTTTCTTTCTCGAAAGAAAAGTAGAGAGAATATGAAAGATTTAGGAAAAATAAGAGACCGATACGATTATTCCTTCGACGCGCGCCAGATGGGCCTGGTGATATTTGGCGTCGCCGCCATCGCCGCGCTTGTTTTCGTGCTGGGCGTAAGCGTCGGGATACAGTGGCAGAGGAAGAGGCAGCCGGAAGCTCGCCGCCGCAGGCGAAGGCGCAGGCCGGAAAACTTCAGGCCAAGGCAGTACCGGCCGCCCCGCCGGTCTTGAAGCCGGTAACGACGTCGAGGGCCGCTTTTGTCCCCGCTACCACCGCATCAGCCAAGCCGAGGACAGTTACCCTGACGTTCCCGAAAGTTCTGACTTCCAAAAATGATTCCGTCGCCCCTCTCGTAGAGAAGAAGCAAGAGAAGCAGAAGGAGAAAGAGAAAGAGAAAGAGAACCACGCCGGGACGGGACATTACACCGTGCAGTTGGGAGCTTATAAAGACGCCTCCGCGGCCAAGGCGAAGGCGGCAATGCTGAAGAAGAAAGGGTACGACGCAAGGGTATATGCCGCCTCGGGCAGGAAAGGCGGCTATAACTATAAAGTGCACGTGGGGACTTTCCAGACCAAAGAAGACGCCGCCTCCGAGGCGAAGAAACTTTCAGCCTCCGAGAGAGCGGCGTCTTACGTTACCAAGGAATAACGGCTTAATTTTTAAAACGGTTCAGAGCCCCAGAAGGAGCAGTAATCGAGGATGACTGCGGCGGCGGAGGATTAATATGATAGTTTCATGCAGCCAGTGCAATGTGCGTCTCAAGATTGACGATGCGAAAATAAAGGAGGGAGGGTCCAGGCTAAAGTGCCCCAAGTGCGGAAACGTCTTCCTCGTGGAGAAGCCCGCCGCAGCGCCAGCCCCTGAACCGCCCGCGCCCCCGGTAGAGGCTCCCGCGCCGCCAGTGCAGGAAGAACCCGTTTTCAGGCAAACGGAACCTTCCGCGCCGCCGGAGCCTCGCCCCGGAACCTTCATGGCCTCCTTTCCAGGAGCCTGCCCGCGCCGGAGCCTTCGGAGCCTGCTTTTACTCCCCCGCCTCCTCCGCCCGCGCCGCCAACCGCCGAGGCGCCGGAGCCGGAGCCAGGAAGCTTCAATAGGAGCGCCGCCGCAGATGGAGAGCGCCCCGGCCGCGCCTAAATGGAAGCTGGACAGGTCGAAGATAGTTGTAGCTCACGACGGGGATTCCGTGCTCAGGCTGGTCGAATCCATTTTAACCGAAGAGGGCTATCAGGTAATCTGTGAAAGCGAAGGCATCGCGGCGGTCGTCGCCATAGAGAGAGAGAAGCCGTTCCTTGTTTTGCTGGACGTCGCGCTCCCCAGGATCTACGGCTTCGAGATATGCGACAGGCTTAAGAACAGCCCCGAATCCGATGAAATAAAGGTCATACTCCTCGCGGCTATTTATGACAAGACCCGCTACAAAAGAGAACCCGTCAGCCTGTACGGAGCGGACGACTACATAGAAAAACACCACATCCAGGACTGCATTGCCAGGAAGGTGAAGCGGCTGGCGGCGGACGGGCAGCCTGCGCCGGGAACGAACTCGCCGCGTGAAGAAGAGACATGCAAGCCCTCTCTCGAAGACCTTCCTCTGCGGGAGGAGCAGATATTCGAGATGCGCAAAGAGGAGATAAAGCCGGTCCTGGCGACGTCGTCGGTGGGCAACCAGCAGGTGGAGGCCGCGAGGCGCTTTGCCAGGATTATACTGTCGGACATCGCGCTTTATAACCAGGGCGCGGTCGAGGCAGGCGTGAGGGACGGGAATTTCGAGCAGGCCCTTGCGGCGGAGCTTAAGGAAGGGCGGGACCTCTACAACGGCAGGATCTCCGGGGAAGTCATCGCGACCGGGGATTATTTCGCGGAGGAGATGTCGAAGTTCGTCGAGAAGAAAAGGCAGACGATGGGCCTTGGAATTTAAACGAAAAACCTTGACACGTCAGGGGAACTGCTATAACATACTAAAATTGACGGGGCGTAGCGCAGCCTGGTAGCGCACACGGTTCGGGACCGTGGGGTCGAAGGTTCAAATCCTTTCGCCCCGACCATTTTTGCAGCAAGTGAAGGGTATCCTCGAAAGAGATGCCCTTTTTCATTACGGCCGTCCAGGGGGGCAGGTGCCGGACAGGAAGGTAGCGGCCGAGATTATCGTCAGCGGACGCGTCCAGGGCGTCGGGTACAGGTTCTTTACGGAGAGGGCGGCCGCGAAGCATAACGTGCGCGGCTGGTCCATGAACTTGCCGGACGGGCGTGTGGCCCTCGAGATAGAGGCGGTTGAAGAGGACGCCAAGGGGTTTATAAAAGAACTCGAACAGGGCCCTCCGATGGCGCGGGTGGAAGAAGTAAAGGTCAGCTGGAAAACTCACCAGGGCAAATTCAATAACTTCACAATCAAGGTTTGACGGGTGCAATAATGCCGAAAAAGAAAAAACAGAAAACCGAAGAGTTCTCAGGCGAGACCGTCGAACTGGATGTAGAGAAACCGAAGGACGAGGAAGAAGAAGAACTTTCCTACTTTCCGGCGGAAGAGGCCAGAAGAGGAAGAGTTCGAGGCGGGGATGGGTGAGGAGCTTTTCGACGCGGAGGAAGAGGAGGAGGCCGAAGCGCCTTCAGCCTATCCGGACGAGGCCCAGGACGCCATAAAGCTCTACCTGAAGGAAATCCGGGTATCGGCCCTCTTGTCCTTCGAGGAGGAACAGGAGCTTGCCCACCGCGTAGAGAAGGGCGACGAAGAAGCGCGCGCCCATATGATCGAGGCGAACCTCCGGCTCGTCGTCAATATCGGGAAACGCTATATCAACCGGGGCCTCCCGTTCTCGGATATTATAGAGGAAGGCAACATCGGCCTGATCAAGGCCGTGGAGAAGTTCAAGCCGGAAAAAGGCTTCCGTTTCTCAACCTATGCCTCCTGGTGGATAAAGCAGTCCATAGAGAGGGCGCTTGTCAACCAGACACGCACCATACGCCTGCCCGTACATATATCCGAAGTCATCAATACGTTCGTGAAAGTCGTCCGCAGACTTATCCAGAGCTTGAAGCGCGAGCCGACGGTGGAGGAGATTGCCGCGGAGATGAACTACGCGCCCGATCAGGTCAAGGACATCATGCAGCTCATCCGGAAGACGCACTCCCTTGATACGCCCATAGGCAACAAGGAAGAAGGTTCGCTCAAGGATTTAATCGAGGACGAGGCGTCTTTATCCCCCGCGAAGGTTACCGAGGGCATCATCCGGCACGAGCAGATAATCGAGTGGCTGGACTACCTGACGGAGAACGAGAAGAAGGTGATAAGCCTCCGGTTCGGCCTGGAGGACGGGGAGGCGCAGACACTTGAGGTCATCGGCAAAGAGTTCGGCCTGACCCGCGAGCGCGTGCGCCAGATAGAGGCTTCGGCTTTAAACAAGCTCCGGTTCATCACCAAGCGCAAGAGTATAGACCTGGACAGCATTTTATAAAGACATTTAGTTCAAGGGGGCATATGCTCGACCTGAAGTCCCGCATAAGGGACATCCCGGACTTCCCAAAGAAGGGTATCCTGTTCAAGGACATTACCACGCTCCTGAAGGACAGTGAGGCCTTCCAGAAGGTCATCGACAAGATTACCTGTTTTTATGAAGACGAGGGGATAGAGAAGGTCGTCGGGATAGAGTCCCGCGGCTTTATAACGGGCGCACCCGTGGCATACGCGCTCAACGCCGGGTTCATCCCGGTCAGGAAATCGGGCAAGCTCCCAAGCGATATATACGAGGCGAAGTACGAGCTTGAGTACGGCACGGATACCCTGACAGTCCATCAGGACGCGATAACGCCGGGCGAGCGCGTGCTGGTGGTGGACGACCTGCTGGCTACGGGCGGCACGATGGCGGCGACGCTGGACCTTCTAAAGCAGCTCGGCGCGGTGGTGGTCGGCGTGGCGTTCCTGATAGAGCTTACGGAGCTTAAGGGCCGGGACAAGCTTGCGGGATACCAGGTGCTTTCTTTAATCAGCTATTAATCGGGGTTGACTAAGACCCCGTTTTGTTCTATATTTTTTTCACTCTTTGCCCCCATAGCTCAGTTGGATAGAGCACAGGTTTCCTAAACCTGGTGTCGCATGTTCGAGCCATGCTGGGGGCACCAAATAAAACAAGGGGTTAGCTTATGAAAGCTAACCCCTTTTCTTTTGAAATTCGGACGCGTTCGATCACGCCTTAACAATCAGTGCTTAAGTCCCTTCACACTGCGGCCTTGACGCTGTGCTTGCGGAACATGTCCACTGCCATTGACGGCAGATAGATATAGAACGTGCTTCCCTTTCCTAATTCGCTGTCAATCTCAACGCGCCCGCCGTGTGCTTCGGCCACGGCTTTGACTATCGTGAGCCCCAGTCCGGCGCCCCTTACGCCTCTACTTTTAGAACGAAAATACATATCGAAAAGTTGTGATATCTGCTTTGCCGGTATTCCAGGCCCCGTGTCCGATACGGATATAGCCGGAAAAATCTCTTTCCCCACCCTGTGATATTCGGTTTTAAGAGATATCCGTCCTCCTTCGGGTGTGTAATTGATTGCGTTTTGCAGAAGGTTGTTAATCGCTCTTTCAATAAATCTTCTATCCAGAAAAGCAAATTGAAGGTCTTCCGCAAGCTCCATCTCGATTACCTGATGCTTTTTAGCAGCCTGGATAGCGAATTCTGTTTTTACTTCCTTTAATACCTCATTCAAATCGGTAGAGGTAAATTCAGGCGTCAAGATACCGGCTTGCAGTCTTGCATGAAATGTAAAATCGTCCACCATCCCCAGAAGCTTATCACCGCTCGTGAGTATGTGACCGCACATTTCCTTAATGTCGCTATCCAAACCTTCATGCGTGGCTATCAGCTCGGCGTAACCCATTATGACTGTCAGCGGCGATTTAAAATCATGAGTCACCATGGCCAGAAAGTTATCCCTTTGCTGTTCAACCCATTTTTTCTCGTCCGTCGGGGAAACTTCAGGCAGGCTATCTTTAACTTTACCGGTTTTCACGAGGGTACCCTTTCCAGCCCAAAAAGCAGGTCCAAACATTAAACAAACTAACAATATTAATTATTATTATAACAAATTATCATTAAGAAATTATTAAAATCGCATTAATTTTAATTAATGCGATTTGACAAAACGTATGAATCTCATTATATATTGTAAATATGCATACACTAAAATACCGCATCGTGATGGCATTCGCCGTAATGCTTATTTGCCTGTTCCCGGCGGCGGGAATGGCGCAGGACTCCGCCATTTCCAATGGCGACCTCCTTAAAATCACCGTCTATGGCAACGACGACCTCACAACCGAAACGCTTGTTAGCTCAGAAGGCACTATATCCTTCCCGCTTATAAAGGAGGCCAAGGTCGGTGGACTCAGCGTCCACCAGGCGGAGAAGAGGATAGCTAAACTCCTGGCCAAAGGATATCTTCGGGACCCGCACGTGACCATCCTTATCACCGAGACGAAAAACGTGGTTTATGTTACCGGAGAGGTACAAAAACCCGGCTCGTACAAGGCGGATCCCGATACGACCGTGCTCAAGGCCATTGCGCTGGCGGGGGGCCTGACGGAAAAAGCGGCCCCCGGCAGGACAAAAATAACACGCAAGGTGGACGGCAAAGAATCCACGATGAAAGCGCATATGGGCGATTCCATCAAGCCGGACGACGTGATAAACGTCCCGGAGAGCTTCTTCTAAGCCATCCACCTCTAAAGCGTGCTGCCCAGGCAACCGTCCCAAAAAAAGAAACAATCTCATGCCACTCAAAAAAAATGCGCCCGCCGAAAGCGGGCGCATTTTTGAATGCGGGGACGGAGTATTAAAGCGTATTTAGGCGGCTTTCAAGAGCTTCTCGATTGCCTCCTTGCTTACTTCCACGCCCATGGATTTCAAGGTCATCAACACACCTTGCTCGTAGCTCCGCGCCTTCATGGCGTAGCCGAACATGTCTATTGCACGGATGCCTGACACCCTCGTCGATGAAGACATGCTCTCAGCCTGAAGCAAGCCAAACTCCTTGGCGTAGGTGTTGAAGTCCACCATCTTCGGCTCCGGCAGGCCCATGAGCGCCGTTATATGGCTCATCAGGGTCCTTTGGGTGACCGGCCTGTCGTCGGATAGCGTGAATACGTCGCTGTTGTTTACGTTCTCGACTATCTCGGCGTACAGTCCGGCTACGTCGTCGATGTGGATGAGGTTCAGGTAGTTGTCGCCGGGCTCTACAAGCCTCGCCTTGCCAGCCTTTAAGGCCTCTATCAGCCCCTTGAACCACCCGCCGCTTCCGTAGACCATCGCCGGAAAGACCCTGATCACGTTAAGCTCAGTTTCCTCCGCCAGTTGGTCCACTACCTTCAGCGAGCCTTCAATCGGCCTGCAGTACCCGATCGGATCGACGGCGTCCGCATCGGATGCCCATTTGCCGTGACGGTTGCCATAGCAGTCCGTATGAAAAGTCGCAATCACCGTATTTGCATTGCCGTCGGAGGCCGCTTTGATGAGGTTTGCCACCTCTTCGGTATGCTTTCTTGAATATGTTTCAACCTTGTCCTTGGGAATTTTCTCGCTGCTGTCGATCGGACTGATAAGGCTTATTACCTTATCCGCTTCCCTTATCCTGTCGCACCATTCCCCTGATTCCAGAAGGTCGCCAGTAAGGTAGTTGACTCCCTTTTGTTTAAGGGATTGATTTTCACCGGCCCGAACCAGGCCAATGACGTTATGTCCTCTATCGGCAAGCTCTTTCGTTACGGCCGAACCGAGAAAGCCGCTTGCCCCTGCGATGAATATCTTCATTGATGCACCTCCTCTAAACCGCACTTTTTCATTTGTTACACCTATTATTAAGTATAGCACTCATTCCTATTATTGTAATTTAGCGCTGGATTATCCTGTTTTTTTCAATTGATATCTCATGCCGTTTATGCTAATTTTCACATACATGAAAGAGCAGCTTATTAATGCGGAGATACTGAGTCTTTTAAATGAGAAACAAGAGATAAGCCATGTCCTGGAGCAGGTAGCGCTCAAGCTGAAAAATTACCTGGGATGTGAAGCGCTGGGAATAAGGATAAAGGACAATAAAGGCAATATCCCATACGCCGTAACTACCGGATTTAACGATGAATTTCTGGCCAAGGAATGTTTTTTATCCGTAAGGACGGACAGTTGCGTCTGCATCGGGATAGTAGAAGGAAAATACGACCCTGCCCTGCCTTTTTATACTCCCCACGGCTCCTTTTTTACGGATAATTTACTGTCACTTACGCCCCTCCTGGATGGGATGCGGGCCGGAACGTTCAGGGGTGAGTGCGTCCGGTGCGGGTGGGAGTGCCTGGGCGTCGTGCCTATCCGTTTTGCACACCAGTATTTCGGGGCCATCCATTTCGTGCACAAGGAAGCAAATGCCATTCAGAGAAGTCAGGTCCGGTTTGTAGAAAATATCGCCTCGCAGATTGGTCTTTACATCCACTCAATTGCCGCCGTTAAAGAAAAGGACGGCGAGTTTCAGGAGATTGTCCAGCGGATAATCCACGACCTCCGAAGTCCGCTCACGTCGATAAAAGGTTTTTCGGAGCTTATCACATTAAAATATTCGGACCGGCTTGAAGACGACATCCCGGAAATGGTCGAAAGGATTTCCAGGAACGCCGAATACATCGAGCACTTCATCCATAGCTTTGGCGATTTCGCGCACTCGACCGGCGGCGCGAAAGAACATTCCGAGACGATAGATTTAAAGGAATTCATTTTAAACCTCGTCTCGGAAATGGACCTGCCGCGAAAAGAAGAGGTCGAAATAAAGTTTGAGGAAAATATCCCCTTTATAGAGTATCCTCCGTTTTGCCTCAAGAGGATATTATCAAATTTGATAGGCAACGCCGTCAAATATACTCCCGGCGACCGCACGCCGGTAATCGAGGTCGGCTGCCAGGAAAAGGATATCTTTTATCAGGTCTCGGTGAAAGATTCCGGCATGGGCGTAAAGGCGGATGAGACGGAGAAAATTTTTCACCCGTTTTACCGCTCCAGCAAGGCGGCGAATATCCGCGGCTCGGGGCTCGGCCTGTCAATCTGCAAAAAGCTGGTGGAAAAACGCGGCGGCACGATATGGGTCTATTCGGACAAGGGTCAGGGGAGCACCTTTTATTTCACGGTGCCCAAAACTATAAAAAATCCTTAAGCACGGCTTAGCCCACCCGGGGAAGCCCCCTTCCTTTTTTCCAACGTCTCCTTTTTGTCTCTTCTACTTCCCGATTTTATTGATAATTCCCTGATAATAATGTAAAATTATTAGTTGGCGTCTAATATTTTTCCCCGGAGCTATCATAAATGGCTGATGAAGACTTAAATAAATTAAAGATAGAGAAAACAGTAACAAAAACGGGCATCCGCAAGCGGAAAAGGCCCTTTATCTGGGCGGTGGCCGCGGTGATTATCCTTGCGGCGGTCCTCGCGGCGACTGGCGTCCTTACTCCCGCGGTCGAAGTGAAGACCGCCGTCGTATCCATGGTCTATCCGACACAGACGTTCACCCGTCTGGACGCGAGCGGGTATGTCGTGGCGCAGCGCAAGGCGGCCGTGGCGGGCAAGGTGACGGGAAGGCTGGACTGGCTTGGCGTAAAAGAGGGCTCCCGCGTAAAGAAGGGCCAGATAATTGCGCGCCTTGAGAAGCAGGACGTGCTTGCGGCCGAGGCCCAGGCCAGGGCCAATCTGGCCAGTTCCCGCGACACGCTGAACCAGGCGTCGGCGAACGTGATAAACGCGAAGTCGGCGCTCGATCAGGCCCAGGCCGAGTTAAGCGACGCGAAGCTGAACATCGACCGTCAGAGAGACCTCCTGAAGAAGGGGTTCGTCGCGAAGTCTGATTATGATTCAGCCGAGGCGAGATATAAAAAGGCGGTTGCGGGCGTCGAAGGCGCGAAGGCCGCAATACGCGCGGACGAGGCGGCCAGAAACGCTGCCAGGGCCGCAATATCTGGCTCCGCCGCGGCGCTGGAAGGCGCGGAAGCGAACGTGGAATATACCCTCATCCGGGCCCCGTTCGATGCGGTGGTCCTGACGAAGAACGCGGATATCGGCGACATCGTAACGCCTATAGGGGCATCCACCAACGCCCAGGCCGCGGTGGTTACAATCGCCGATATGGACTCGCTGGAGGTGGAGGCGGACGTCTCGGAGGCGAACCTGGAACTGGTGAAGGAGGGGCAGCCCTGCGAGATTCAGTTAGACGCCCTGCCCGGCAGCAGGTTCAGGGGGGAGGTGTCCGTAATAGTGCCCACCGCCGACCGGACGAAGGCTTCGGTCATGGTGAAAGTAAAGTTCATAGACAAGGACCCGCGGATTCTGCCGGAGATGAGCGCGAAGGTTGCGTTCCTCGCGCATTGGCCGAGCCCGGAAGACAGGAAACCGCTGTTAGCCGTAAACCCGGCCGCGCTGACTGAGAAGCACGGAAAGCAGGCGGTCTTCGTGATAAAGGACGGGCGGGCGGTTCTGACTGCGGTACGCACCGGGAAGAAGCTGGGGGATTGGGTGGAAGTCACCTCCGGCCTGAAGACGGGGGACAAGGTCGCGGTAAGCAACGTGGATAAATTAAAAGACGGCTCAAAAATAAAAGAAGCCGTGGAATAACGATGGCAAATAATAAAGAGCCTGTGGTCCAGGTCAGTAACGTCACGAAGTCCTACCGCCGGGGAAGCCAGGTGGTGCCGGTACTGCAGGATTTGACTTTCGATATACAAAAAGGCGAGTTCGTCGCCCTGATGGGGCCATCCGGTTCCGGCAAGAGCACGCTCTTAAACTTAATCGCCGGACTGGACAAGGCAGACAGCGGGAGCATCCATGTAGGCGGGGTCGATATTACCGCCCTTTCGGAGACCGAGCTTGCCGGGTGGCGGGCGTCGAACGTAGGGTTCATATTTCAGTTCTACAACCTGATCCCGGTATTGACCGCGTTCGAGAACGTGGAACTTCCGCTGGTGCTGACCGGACTTTCAAAAAAAGAACGGCGCGAACACGCCGATACGGCGCTTAGAGTAGTGGGCCTCGAAGACCGTATGGACCACTATCCTTCCCAGCTTTCGGGCGGCCAGCAGCAGAGGGTGGCAATCGCCCGAGCGATTGTCACGGACCCTGCAATACTTGTCGCGGACGAGCCGACGGGGGACCTGGACAAGGTCTCGGCGCAGGAGATACTGGGCCTGATGGAGCGCCTGAACCGTGAATCGGACAAGACGATTATCATGGTGACGCACGACCCCAGAGCCGCCGAAAAAGCGCACGTCCTGAGGCACCTCGAAAAAGGTATCCTCACCAATGCTGATTAAGCTCCTTTTTAAAAACCCCCTGCGCCACAAGCTCCGGTCCATCCTCACAGTTCTGGGCATCGCCATCGCCATATTGTCTTTCGGTATGCTCCGGACAATCGTCGGCGCGTGGTATTCGGGGGTCGAATCGTCGTCGGCGACGCGCCTCGTTACGAGAAATTCCATATCGATAATTTTCCCGCTCCCGCTTTCCTATAAGGAGAAGATACGCCAGGTATCCGGGGTGAAAGACGTATCTTACGGTAACTGGTTCGGCGGGACTTACCAGAACGAAAAGAATTTCGTGGCGGCTTTCGCCGTGGATCCGAGAGCTACTTTAAGATGTTCCCGGAATACGTAGTGCCGCCGGACCAGATGAAGGCTTTTTTGAACGACAGAAAGGCCTGCATAGCCGGACGGAAGCTTGTAGAGAGATATCACTGGAAGATAGGCGACACGATCACGATCAAGGGGAATATTTTTCCCGGGAACTGGGAGTTCGTACTCAGGGGTATATATAAAGGGAAGTACAAGAGCACGCCCGAGGACCAGTTCATGTTCCATTGGGACTACTTAAACGAGACAATGAAGAAGGAAGAGCCATCGAGGGCGGACCAAGTAGGATTTTATATGCTGGAAGTGGAACGGCCCGACCTGGCGGCATGGGTCTCGCAGGATATCGACAAGATGTTCAAAAACTCCATGGCGGAGACGCTGACAGAGACGGAGAAGGCATTTCAGCTTAGTTTTATCGCCATGACCGAGGCGATAGTAATCGCGATACAACTGGTTTCTTTCGTCGTCATTTTAATCATCATGGCCGTAGCGGCGAACACAATGGCCATGACCGCGCGCGAGCGGATAGGGGAGTACGCGATATTCAAGACGCTCGGTTTCGGGGGATGGGATATCGCCTTCCTTATCTTCGGAGAGTCGATCATTTTGTCGATGACCGGATGCGCGATCGGCATAGCGTTGACGTATCCGGCGGCGCAGTGGTTCAAATCGGAGCTGAGCGACTGGTTCCCGGTCTTCAACGTCGCCCGGCAAACCATTTACATGGACATCGCGGCCGGGATGATCGTGGGAATTACGGCCTCCATTTTCCCGGCGTGGCGGGCGATAAAGCTGCGGATAGCCGACGGTCTCAGGAGGATCGGATAAATGGCCGCGATCTTCTTTTTCTATTCCTTCCGTAACCTCTGGACCAGGAAGCTCACGACTGTCCTGACGGCGGGTGGGATGGCGCTCGTCGTTTTCGTGTTCGCGTCGGTCCTCATGCTCGCTGCCGGTTTGAAGAAGACGCTGGTGGAGACAGGCTCCTATGATAACGTCGTCGCCGTCCGCAAGGCGGCGGAGACCGAAGTCCAGAGCGGAGTGGACCGCGACCAGGCGTCCATCGTGGAGAGCCAGCCGGAAATCGCGACTGGTCCGGACGGAGAGAAGCAGGTGGCAAAGGAGCTTGTCGTGCTGATAAACCTGCTGAAACGGGGGAGCGACAATCCGTCTAACGTGGAGATACGCGGCATAGGCAAAGAGTCCATGGCGCTCAGGCCGCAGGTAAAGATCGTCGCGGGGCGGATGCCAAGGCCCGGGTCGGCTGAGATTATGGCCGGGCAGGGCGTCGCGCAACGCTTCCAGGGCGCGGGCCTCGGAGAGAGTTTGAAGTTCGGGATGCGGGACTGGAGGGTCGTGGGGATTTTCGACGCGGGCAATACCGGGTTCAATTCGGAGATATGGGGGGACGCCGACCAGCTTATGCAGGCATTCCGCCGGCCTGTTTACTCCTCGGTCATATTCAAACTGCGGGACTCCTCCGAGTTCGGCAAGGTAAAGGCGAGGCTGGAATCCGACCCGAGGCTGACGCTGGACGTAAGGCGCGAGACGCAGTATTACAAGGACCAGTCCGAGCTGATGGCGAAATTCTTGCGGATTATGGGGCTCTCCCTTACGGTGATATTTTCCATCGGCGCGATAATCGGCGCGATGATAACCATGTACGCCGCGGTGTCGAACCGTGTGAGCGAGATAGGGACGCTCCGGGCGTTAGGTTTCACGAGGCGGAACATAACGCTGGCGTTCATCTCCGAATCCCTTCTGCTGGGTTTAATCGGGGGACTGGCGGGGCTTTTCCTGGCGTCCTTCCTCCAGCTCTTCACCATATCCACCATGAACTGGCAGACATTCTCCGAGCTTGCGTTCACGTTCACCCTTACGTTTGAAATTTTCTGGAAGTCGCTGGCGTTCGCGCTTGTGATGGGCCTTATAGGCGGAGTGCCGCCGGCGATTAGGGCGGCACGGATGAATATCGTGGAGGCTCTCCGGACGAGCTGATAAACAGAAAGTGAAAAAAAATTCCACAAAAAATAACCCCCGGAATTTCTTCCGGGGGTATTGGTTTTTCGTTTTTGATGCGCTTTACGCGCTCATCACGTTAACCGCCTGCGGACCCTTCGGGCCGTTCGTGACTTCGAACTGGACTTCCTGTCCTTCGTTCAAAGTCTTGAAGCCGTCCATCTTTATCTCGGAGAAATGCACGAAAACGTCTTTGCCTTCCTCAGGAGAGATGAAACCATAACCCTTGCTCTCGTTGAACCACTTTACTGTACCCTTCATCAACAAAACCCCTTTTTCTTTGGGCTGGCGCACCCTGCGCATCGCCCGATTAACCTGTCAAACTTTTTCAACCTAAGTAAAGCGTTCAACCTCTTAGCAATGAAAAATCGCAGGCATAAAAAAAGCCACGGCGTTGTGCCGTGGCACCACTTGTCAAATACTACTCGCTTGTTTGGAAGATGTCAAGACTAATATATACTAATCTTTAATAAACCTGTCCCTGAACTCGCGCGCCTCCGCAGGCGGGACGTTCTTCGCGTTCTCCAGCCTCTTAAGAGTCCCCGCAGGGTCGTCATGCACGCCCTCGACGACCTTTTGCACCGCGGTCGCAAACCGCGCGATCCGCGCATCCACCTTTGCGGGGAACAGCTTTACCAGGAGTTTTAAAGCAACTCCGGCAGCCGAGTTATCAACCATCATGTAGCCTTTGGCCTTTGCATCGAGCTTTCCGCCGCTGGTCTCATGGTACTCCACCAGAAGGGCGATCCTTCCCTTCAGTATTACGCCCAGGATTATCTTCCAGTAGCCGTCGATGTAGTACAGCCTCCTGCCGGGGGTGGAGTTGATAAGCTCCATATCGCCTACCAGTTGTTTGGTGTCGTCGATGTGATAGACCTCGGGGCCGGTCTTCGTTATCACATACTTATCGAGCGATTTATGCATTTTCCCGGCAAGGGCGACGGAGGTGCGGGGCCTGTCCAGCAGGAACTCGAAATCGGGCGCGGTGGTAGGCAGGGCTTTGAGGTCCGCTTCCCTGTAAAGGGTGGGGTCTTTAAAAAGTTCCTTTGCTTTCCCTTCTTTGGCGGTGAGGGCGCCGAAATCAGGGTCCGCCGCGCCTGAAAAAGCAAGGGTCGGAAACAGGACAGCCAGGACCAGCGCAAAGAAGAGGTAATACTTAATTCTCATAGCTATTGTAATAGACGCTCTGCATGCTAAAAAGTTTACACTTCTTTATTCTAACCTATCTGACGATGAATTTCTCAAGTCTTTTTCCGAAAACACGCGAGAGCCTGTAGAAATCCTCCGACTCCTCCCTGGTTATGCAGTCTCCTTCGAGCATCTTTTTCGAGTATGACTCGATTGCGGAGGCCTCACGCTTCATGTCCGCGAACTGCACGCGCAGGCTGTTGTTCATCTCTTTAAACGAGTCGGAGAGACTTTTTATCTCGTCCTTGGCCCGTAGCTCAAAACTACCCGTCAGGTCGCCCTTGCCAATTCGCTCCGCCGCCTTCCCAAGCCGGAATATCGGTCCCGCAAGCCTGTGGGATACCACCAGCACCACTATTGAAACCGCCGCGACAATCAGCAGGACCGCTAATAAATTTACCTTCAAGAGCGCGGGGATTACCATATCCGATGTGCTTGTGAGCCGGAAGTGGTTGCTGTAGAATACTTCTTCCGCGCTCCTTTCCACGGAGCGGTAAACCAGGTATCCCGCCGCCGCGAACCCCGCTACGGCAACTATCAAAAACCTGGCCACGAACCGCGACTGAAATCCCTTTTTGATGAAATAGTTCCGTCTCCTCCAGTCATTATTTTGCATTTGGTTCACTCCTTAACTCCTTATGGCAGGCGAGGCAGAGGCCCTGGAAGCTCCCGCGGGCGCCTATTACCAGCGTCTTCCCTTCGGCCGCGTAAGGGTCGTGGCAGGTGCAGCAGCCGATTTTCCCGTCGAAAAGACGGAGCCTCTTATCCAGTTTCTCTTCCGGGACGTAACCGGCGTTCCCCATTGTCGCCAACGAGTAATCGACGCCTATCGGGTGAGAGAGGCCGATGCAGGAAGTCGAATGGGGCCAGACGCCTTTCCCCAGGGTCGTCTTCGGGGATGCGCCGCCGTGACAGTCCAGGCAGGCGAGCGAGAGCGGGTCCAGGTCTGCGCCCTTGTCCGAAACCTTGAAACGAGCGAACCCGTGGCCCTTGTTCATCACCGTCCTGTGCGAGTCTGTCAGGGCCGTCTTGTTCACGTCCGGCCCTATCGACGCCAGCTGTATCTGCTTTATTCCTTCTTCCGTATTATGGCAGGATAAGCAGAAGTTCTTGCCGATGACGTCGCGGCGGAGGAAATATGTCTTCTGGCCGGTGAGGGGATTGACGTATTCCCTGTGGATGTCGTGGCAGGTCGCGCAGGTCATCTTTCCGTCCGCGTCCAGCGGCATATCCCTGGGTATGTTCACCCGGTCCGACGGCTTCATGTTCACCTGGTGAGAGATGCTTTTGGACATGTCGTGGCAGCGCGCGCACATGTTGGAGACAGTGTCCGTGAGCCGGAGCGGCTCCTCGCTTGGCGTCCCCTTGGACGGGAGGGTAACGTGGCAGTAGAAGCAGTCCGTCCGGGTGAACTCGTGCGGGTTCGACCTGCTGTCGAATTCGACAGCGAAAGCGGCGGCGGCGACGGCTGTCGTTAAAAGTGCGATTATGAAAATGCGGCGCATTCTATTGTCCCCGTCAGTTTGACGTCTTTATGGCATCTAATCTCTCGACGAGTTCGCCAGCGGCAAGATGTATCTCGCGCAGGGTCTCCGCACGCTCTGTCGCCGACATGCCAAGGGGCGATTTATCCCGCAGCCTCCGGGCGCAGCTATCCAGCTGCAGGTATGCCACCTCTACTCTGCATACCTTCTGCCTGAGTCCCTTCACCATGCCGTTCACCTGCCGGGCGAACTCCTGGACCTCGTCGTTGTCCCTCAGGGTAAGGTTACAGGAGAGGTTGCCCTCCGCTACCATGCGCGCCGTCTTCTCTACCTTCCAGAGGGGCCCGGCCAGCTTATGCGACATCAGGAGGCCTATAACCGCGATACCAAGCGCGAGCAGCGGCAAAACGGCCGTCTCGGACAGACCGATTGCGGATGGCACGCTGAACCGGAAAGACCTGACGGTTTGAAGGGCGGCGGGGAATCCGCCTTGAATATCTTTCCTTAGAACAAAATAGACAGCGGCGCAGAAGAGGATTTCGGAAGCCACGGTGAGGAGGAAGGCTTTCATGATTAACTTTGACTGAAAGCTTTTCCCGATAAAATATCTTCTCATTTCCGTCCCTCCCTTGCCTGGGTAAAAAGCTTTAAGTCCTTGACACTTAAACCCGGACGTGCTAAGTTTCCAGTGCCCGGGAGACGCCCGGAAAAGCTCTCCGGTCAAAATAAAAAAGTTATACTTAAGTAAAACAACACAACCTTTATTTGTCAAGCCTATGTATTATCCGGATATCAAGGAATTCAAGAAAAAGGCCGGGCAGGGAAACCTCGTCCCCGTATATCGCGAAATGCTCGCGGACATGCTTACGCCCGTCTCCGCCTTCCTTAAAATAGATTCAGGCCGGTATTCGTTCCTCTTGGAGAGCGTCGAGGGCGGCGAAAAATGGGCGAGATATTCCTTCCTCGGGGCCGACCCGTCCGTTATAGTCCGCACCTCCGGCAATAAGGGGTTCATAGAAACAAAAGGGTCTACGGAAGAAAGAGAACTCACGGCTGACCCGGTATAATTCCTGAAGGAGACGATGGCACAGTACCGCCCGGTCCCGGTTGAGGGCCTGCCGCGCTTTTTCGGCGGCGCGGTCGGGTACGCGGGCTATGACGTCGTTGGCTTCCTGGAGAATATCGGGACAAGAGAAAAACCGGGCGTGGACTGCCCGGACCTCTTCTTCATGCTGACGGACACCCTGCTGATATTCGACAATGTCGCGCAGAAGATAAAGGTAGTGGCGAATGCGCACGTCGGGGAGGCGGGGCCGGAAGCGGCGTACGAAGAGGCGAAAATTAAAATCGACGCCCTGGTGGAAACCCTGAAGGGGAAGCAGCCGAAGCGTAAAAAGCCCAGGGCCAGGATTACCGGAAAGCTTAAATCCAGCTTTACAAAAAAGAATTTCGAAAATGCCGTAAGGGCCGCGAAGGAATATATCAAGGCGGGCGACATCTTTCAGGTCGTGCTCTCCCAGAGGTTCGAGGAGAAGGCGACAATCGACCCGTTCGACGTGTACAGGGCGCTCCGGGTGATAAACCCGTCGCCTTATATGTTCTACCTGAACTGCGGCGACTTCGTCCTGTCCGGCTCCTCGCCCGAAGTGATGGTCCGGGTGGAAGGCACGCGGATAGACCTGCGGCCTATCGCGGGGACCAGGAAAAGAGGGGCCACCGAGGAAGAAGACGAGGCGCTGACGAAGGAACTCCTGGCCGACCCCAAGGAGTGCGCCGAGCACATAATGCTTGTCGACCTGGGCCGAAACGACGTGGGGCGGGTATCGAAGCCGGGTAAGGTCGCCGTGAACGAACTGATGGTCATAGAGAAATATTCTCACGTCATGCACATAGTCTCAAACGTCCGGGGCGAGCTGAGTGATAGCCAGGACGCATATGACGTCATGAAGGCGTGCTTCCCGGCGGGCACGGTATCCGGCGCGCCCAAGATACGCGCCATGCAGATAATAGACGAGCTGGAGCCGACCAGGCGCGGCCCTTACGCGGGCGCGGTCGGGTATTTCAGCTTCACAGGCAACATGGACACCTGCATAACGATAAGGACGCTCCTCTTCAAGGACGGCAAGGTCTATGTGCAGGCGGGGGCGGGGCTGGTCGCGGACTCCGTGCCGGAGACGGAATATATCGAGACGGTGAACAAGGCCGCCGCAATGATGAAGGCGCTCGAAATGGCGGAAAAGGGGCTTTAGGGCGCTATCCGGTAGAGAGTCCGTGAGGCGGCGAATAAGGGGTAACATATGCTTTTGATGATCGACAACTACGACTCCTTCACGTATAACCTCGTCCAGTATTTCGGGGAACTGGGCGAGGAACTGAAGGTCTTCAGGAACGACAAGATAACGCTGGACGAGATAGCGGACCTTCAGCCGGAAGGCATCGTCATATCACCCGGCCCGTGCACGCCGAAAGAGGCGGGCATCTCGGTGGACGCCATAAAGCGTTTCGCGGGGAAGATACCCATCCTGGGCGTATGCCTGGGGCATCAGTCCATAGGCGAGGCGTTCGGCGGAGACGTCGTCCGGGCAGCCAGGCTCATGCACGGCAAGACGTCCATGGTACGCCACGACGGCAGGACGATATTCAAAGACATCGAAAACCCTTTCGAGGCCACGCGCTACCACTCCCTGATTGTAAAGCGCGAGACTCTGCCTGATTGCCTGGAGGTTTCGGCGGAGACGGAGCAGGGCGAGATAATGGCGCTTCGGCATAAGGAATATTTCGTGGAGGGCGTCCAGTTCCACCCGGAATCCATCCTGACCCGCCCGGGCAAGGACATACTCAGAAACTTTCTGAGACTGATGAGGGCCAAGTGATAAAAGAAGCCATATTAAAAGTCGTCGAGCGCCGGAACCTCTCCCAGGAGGAGATGGAGGCGGCGATGCGCGAGATAATGGACGGCGAAGCCTCTCACGCGCTGATTGCCTCGTTCATCACCGCGCTTCAGGATGAAAGGCGAGACCATCGACGAGATAACCGGCGCGGCCCGCGTAATGCGCAGGAAGGCCACCCGGATACCTCTTAAATCCCGCCCCGTATCCATCGACTGCGACGATATCAACCTGGACGAGGAAACCATCCTCGACACCTGCGGCACCGGCGGGGACTCTACCGGCACGTTCAACATATCCACCACCTGCGCTTTTGTCGCGGCGGGCGCGGGGATAAAGGTGGCGAAGCACGGGAACCGCGCGGTATCGTCGTGCTGCGGCAGCGCGGATGTCTTAGGCGAGCTTGGCGTCAACCTCGAACTTTCGCCGGAAGAAGTCGGCAGGTGCGTGGATGAAATCGGCATAGGCTTTCTCTACGCGCCGCTTCTGCACTCGGCGATGAAATACGCCCTCATCCCCCGGCGCGAGATAGGCATCAGGACCATGTTCAACCTCCTGGGCCCTCTCTCCAACCCGGCGGGCGCGAACGCCCAGGTGATGGGGGTCTATGAGGCCGACCTGACGGAAAAGCTGGCGCACGTGCTCTTGAACCTGGGCACGAAGCGGGCGATGGTGGTGCACGGGATGGACGGGCTGGACGAGATTACCGTCACGCGCGAGAGCAGGGTCTCCGAGGTGAAGGACGCGGGCGTGCATACGTACATCCTCGACCCGCGCGATTACGGAATAGAACTTTCTTCAGCCGACGGCATACTGGGCGGAGACGCGGCGAGTAACGCGGCGATTACGCTTTCGGTCTTAAAAGGCGAGAAAGGGCCGAGGCGCGATATCGTCCTTTTAAACGCAGGCGCGGCGATTTATGTCGGCGGCGCCGCATCGTCGCTTGCCGAAGGAATAACGAAAGCCTCCGAGTCGATAGATTCCGGGGCGGCGCTGAATAAATTACAGACTTTGATCGAGTTCGCGTGAGTGGAGGGGAAGCCTGACGCAGTTTGTCAGGCACGAGTAGTAATGGGTAAAAAAGAAGGAGGTAATTCTATGAGCAACACGAAAAATCAGGAAGCCGTAATACTGGAGCACTTGGAAAATCTCGACGATTTAAGATGCATCGAAGAGACGAAAAAGCAGGAACTTAATTCCGCGATATTGGCGAGTTTATAAGAGGCCCTGCGCGTAGAATTGTCATTCGGGCGCAGCCTTGGGAACTTGGTTTGAATTTGCTTTAAAATCTTGCGGCGGGTCCCTCAGGCTTGCGCCCGCATGACTGAGCTGTTGCATTTCACTTTGAGGTGCAGGTGATTTTAGACAGGATAGTTGCGGACAAAATAGAAGAGCTTAAGGACGTTAAGTCCCGCCTGCCTCTGAGTGAAGTCAAGGCGATGCTGGCCGAAGGACGTCCCGTAATGGATTTCGCCGCCGCCTTGATCAACCCGGACGCGGTTTCGATAATAGCCGAAGTAAAGAAAGCCTCGCCTTCCAGGGGCCTCATCCGCCCGGACTTCGACCCCGTCACCATCGCCCGCGTGTATGAGGAGAACGGGGCGCGGGCAGTGTCCGTGTTAACTGAGAAAAAATATTTCAAGGGCGACATCGGCTATCTCAAATGGATATCGGGCAGCATAGGCATCCCGGTGCTCCGGAAGGATTTCATATTCGACGAGTACCAGGTATATGAAGCGCGCGCCAACGGCGCGGACGCCTTTTTACTCATCGCTTCCATCCTCGAGCGGGACCAAATGGAAGACCTCTACCTCCTGGGGAAAGAGCTTGGGATGGAGGCCTTGGCGGAGGCGCATGACGAGGACGACCTGGAAAAAATTCTGGACCTGACATTTAAAATAATCGGGATAAACAACCGCGACCTGAAGAGCTTCGAGGTTGACATAAAGAATACGGAATACTTGATCGAAGAGATACCGATGGACCGGATCGTGGTGAGCGAGTCCGGGATTTCCACAAGGGACGATTTAAAGTTCCTGAAATCGGTCGGCGCGGACGCGGCCCTCATAGGCGAGGCGCTCATGCGCGAGGCGGATTTCGGCAAAAAACTGCGGGAACTGACCGGCCCGCAGTCGGCGCTTTAACCATAGCGGAGGATAAATGAAAGAGACGAAAATTATCCTGACAGAGAAGGAGATGCCGAAGAAGTGGTATAACATCATGGCGGACATGCCCAACAGGCCGGCCCCGCCTCTCCACCCGGGCACGCATCAGCCCGTGGGGCCCGACGACCTCTCGGCGATTTTCCCCATGCCGTTAATCGAGCAGGAAGTCTCCACGGAGCGCTGGATAGATATACCGGAAGAGGTGATGGAGATATATTCCCTGTGGCGGCCGTCCCCGCTTTACCGCGCCCACAGGCTGGAAAAGGCGCTGAAGACCCCCGCGAAAATTTATTATAAGCACGAGGGGTTAAACCCTACCGGAAGCCATAAGCCGAACACCGCCGTCCCGCAGGCGTATTATAACAAGCAGGCGGGCATGAAGCGCATTGCAACCGAGACCGGGGCGGGGCAGTGGGGGAGCGCGATGTGCTTCTCCGGCGCGTTTTTCGGCCTGGACGTGACGGTCTATATGGTGAAGGTCAGCTATAAGCAGAAGCCGTACAGGCGGATAGCGATGGAGACCTGGGGCGGCAAGGTTTTCGCGTCTCCCAGCAACCACACGAACGCCGGACGGCAGGCGCTCGCCGCCGACCACGAAAATCCCGGGAGCCTGGGGCTGGCCATAAGCGAAGCGGTGGAGGACGCCGCGACTCACGGCGACACGAATTACGCGCTTGGCTCCGTGTTGAACCACGTCTGCCTGCACCAGACGATAATCGGCCTGGAGGCGCAGGAGCAGTTCAAGAAGGCGGGCGATTACCCGGACGTGATACTCGCCGCATGCGGCGGCGGGAGCAACCTCTCGGGCGTATCCTTCCCGTTTATGCGGGACAAGATTAACGGAAAAGACCTGCGCGTCGTCGCGGTGGAGCCCGCGTCCTGCCCTACCTTGACGAAAGGCGAATTCCGCTACGACTTTGGCGACACCGCCCAGATGACGCCGCTCATGATGATGTATACCCTGGGTCATAATTTTATTCCGCCGGGGGACCATGCGGGCGGCCTCCGCTACCATGCGGATTCGCCGATAATCTGCCAGCTTTACAAAGACGGGCTGATAGACGCCATATCGTACCATCAGACCGAGATATTCGAGGCGGCGTTGACTTTCGCCAGGACCGAAGGGATAATCCCGGCGCCGGAGTCCTCGCACGCGATAAAAGGCGCGATAGACGAGGCGATAAAGGCGCGTGAAGAGGGGAAGGAGAAGACGATTTTCTTCAACCTCTCAGGCCACGGCATCTTCGACCTCGCGGCTTATGACGAGTACAACTCCGGAAAAATGAAGGACACGGAGTTCGACGTGGACAAGATGAAGCAGGCACTCGCTGAGCTGCCGGTAATATAATGACTAAAGTAAAAATATGCGGCATCACGAACCTTGAAGACGCGATGTTCGCCGCCGAGTGCGGGGCGGACGCGCTGGGGTTCGTTTTCTTCAACGAAAGTCCGAGGTACATAGACCCTGCCAAGGCCGGAGAGATAATAGCCGCCCTGCCGCCGTTTATTTCCACCGTCGGCGTCTTTGCCGATGCGGAAGAGAACTTCGTGAAGCATGCCGTCAATGAAAGCGGCGTGGGGATTTTACAGTTCCACGGCTCCGAAGGCCCGGATTACTGCTCTTCCTTCGGGATGCCGTATCTCAAGGCTTTCAAAATCCGGGGGATGGAGAGCCTGGACGCGCTGAAGGATTATCCGGACGCGGCGGCGTTCCTGCTGGATACGTACTCCGAGAAGGAGATGGGCGGTACGGGCGTCGCCTTCAATTGGGACATAGCCGTAGCCGCGAGACCGTTCGGCAGGATAATACTCGCCGGCGGGCTCGACGCCGGAGAATGTCGCCGAGGCCGTCCGGAAAGTGGGGCCGTACGCGGTGGACGTGTCATCAGGCGTCGAGGCCGAGCAAGGGGAAGAAGGACCCGGAGGCAGTCCGGAAATTTATATTGGCGGCAAGGGCCGCATCATAACGCTACCCCTGCACCCCCTCTTATCTTAAGAGGGGGAATTAGGAGTACGAATTTATTTTTAGAAAGAAGGTCGTTAAAATGCTGCCAGATAAAAGCGGGCACTTCGGGCCATACGGCGGTAGGTACGTGCCGGAGACGCTTATGCCCGCACTGTTAGAGCTGGAAAAAGAATACAACAAGGCGAAGAAAGACCCGGCTTTCAAGCGGGAACTGGATTACTACCTCGCCAATTACGTCGGAAGGCCCACGCCCCTTTTTTATTGCGAGCGCCTCACGAAAAAGCTCGGCGGGGCGAAGATATACCTGAAGCGCGAAGACTTAGCTCATACCGGGGCGCACAAGATAAACAACGCGCTCGGCCAGGCGCTCCTCGCCGTACGCATCGGGAAGAAGCGCGTGATCGCGGAGACCGGCGCGGGACAGCATGGAGTGGCGACCGCTACGGCGGCGGCGCTTCTGGGCCTTAAGTGCGAAGTATACATGGGCACGGAGGACGTGCGGCGCCAGGCGTTGAACGTATTCCGGATGAAGCTTTTGGGGGCGGAGGTCGTACCTGTGGACCTGGGCAGCAAGACGCTCAAGGACGCTATCTCCGAGGCGCTCCGGGACTGGACGACAAACGTCCGCACCACGCATTACATAATGGGCACGGTATTCGGCCCGCACCCGTACCCGGTAATGGTGCGTGATTTTCAGTCCGTCATCGGGAAAGAGGCCAGAGCGCCAGATATTGAAGGCCGAGGGGAAACTGCCGGACGTGCTTATCGCCTGCGTAGGCGGCGGGAGCAACGCGATGGGGCTTTTCTTCCGCTTCCTGAAAGACGATATTAAAATGGTCGGCGTCGAGGCGGGCGGCAAAGGCATCAAATCCGGAAAACACGCCGCCCGGTACGCGGGCGGCTCGCTTGGCGTCCTCCAGGGGACGAAGAGCTGGCTTCTGCAGGACGACGAAGGCCAGATACTGGAGACGCATTCGGTATCCGCGGGGCTGGACTACGCATCCGTAGGCCCGGAGCACAGCTTCTACCGCGACAAGGGCAGGATTGAATATACCTACGCCACGGACGACGAGGCCCTGGCCGCCTTCGACCTGCTCTCGCAGACGGAAGGGATAATACCGGCGCTGGAGTCCTCTCACGCGGTTGCGGAGGCGGTGAAGCGCGCGCCGAAGATGAAGAAGAGCCAGGTCATAATCGTGAACCTGTCCGGCCGTGGCGACAAGGACGTGAACCAGGTCGCGGAGATGAGGGGGGTCAGTCTGTAATGTCCCGCATAGAAAATAAGCTTACCGAACTGAAAGAAAAAAAACAGGCCGCGTTCATCCCGTACGTCATGGCGGGGGACCCGGACCTTCAGACGACGGCCCGGATAGTCCTGGAACTGGAGAAATCCGGCGCGGACATGGTCGAGCTTGGCGTCCCTTTCTCCGACCCGCTCGCGGACGGCCCGACGATTCAGCGCGCGGCGATACGCGCGCTCAAGCAGAAAGCGAATTTAAGAAAAATATTCGCGCTGGTAAAGGAACTCCGGAAATCCTCCGGGGTCCCGATCATCCTGATGCTGTATTATAACCTCGTGCATAAATACGGCGAGGAAAAATTCGCGGAGGACTGCTAAAAGGGCGGGCGTGGACGGGTTCATCGTGCCGGACCTGCCGCCGGAAGAAGCCTCGACACTATCGGCACATTGCGGGAGCCGGGGGCTGGACCTCATATTCCTTCTCGCGCCGACGTCGGACGACGACAGGATAAACATGGTAGCCGGAAGCGGCGGCGGGTTCATATATTACGTCTCGCTCACCGGCGTGACCGGGGCCCGCGCAAGCATGTCAACGGGCATCGATAAAGCCGTCAGGAAGATTAAGCGGATGAGCAAAAAACCCGTCTGCGTGGGCTTCGGCATCTCGAACCCGGAGCAGGCGGGCGAGATGGCTAAAATTGCCGACGGCGTAATTGTCGGCAGCGCCATAGTGGGAAAAATAGAGAAGGCCTCAAGCCCCGAAGAAGCGGTGAGGGAGGCCGGGAAGTTCGCGCGGGAGTTGAAGGCGGGGATTATAAAAGCGGGACGCTGACCCTCGAAGGCCTGGACAAAAAATTACTCGAAATACGGGTTCTGCTTCTTCTCAAAGCCTATCGTCGTATCGTCGCCGTGTCCGGGATAAACCTTCGTATCGTCCGGGAGATGGCCTAGCTTGTCTTTCAGCGAATGGATGATGGTGTTGTAGTCCCCGCCGGGAAGGTCCGTCCTGCCTATCGAGCCCCAGAAGAGCGTGTCGCCGGTGAAGACGACGCTGTGCTTTTTTTACGTACAGGCTGATGCCTCCGGGCGTATGCCCCGGCGTCTCGATGACCTCCATCTCTACGTCCCCGATTTTTATCTTGTCCCCGCCCTTTAAGAAGAATGTCCGGCCTCGGAGGCTCTTCCACATGCATCCCGAAAATCGCGGCCTGAACGGAAATATTTTTCAGAAGGGGCGCGTCCTTCTCGTGCACCATGACCTCTGCGCGGGTCTTCTCGAAGAGTTCCTTTGCCGCGCCCGCGTGGTCGAAATGCGCGTGGGTCAAAATTATATATTTCAGCTTCAGGCCCCGCCGGTGCAGGACGGCGTTTATTTTTTCCGCGTCGTCGCCCGGGTCTATCACCGCGGCCTCGTGAGTCGCCTCGGAGCCGACGATATAACAATTTACCGCGAGCGCGCCCACCGCGATAGTTTCAAGGATCATTTATTGAGCACCTTTCGCCTTAACATGTTGATTATGAATGACAACTCTTCGCTTTTAAGAAAATAGAGTATGAGGCAATAGACGGCAAGGCCGGCGGCGATTGCCGCGCCGACTATCGCGCCCTTCCTGACGGTATGGCCGCTTAGCGCCCATAAATCGCCCCGGCCTATATAATAACATACGACGCCCATCACGGCGGCGGCCAGGACTATTTTTACAGCCGATATAAAAATCTTTTTCGCCCCTATCCGTCCCATCCTTCTCCTGAAAAGGAACAGGAGCAGCGACATGTTTACCATTGAAGCGATCGCGGTGGCGAGCGCCAGGCCGCCGTGTTTCAGCGGGCCCATCAAGAGAAGGCTTAACGTCGCGTTGACCGTTACCGCGAGGAACGCCCCCATTACCGGCGTCCTGGTATCGTGCAGCGAATAAAAGGCGGCGTTTATAACCCTGACCCAGGAGTAAGCCCAAAGGCCCAGGCTATAGAATTGGAGCGCGTAGGCGGTATTTACGGTAGACGAATAAGTGAACGTGCCCCTTTGAAAAAGAAGGCTGGTAATCGGGACGCTCAGTACGATGAGGCCGACCATCGAAGGGACCATAATGAACAGGATGTATCGAAGCCCGAAAGAAAGCGTTTCTTTCAGGCCGTCATAATCACCCACTGCGGCCTGGCGCGACATGCTGGGCAGGACCGCCGTGGTAATTGAAACCCCGAAAATTCCGTGCGGGAACTGGAACAGGGTCGTTGCGTAAAATAGATATGAGACGCTGCCCTCGGGCAGGTAAGTCGCGATCAGGCTGCTGATGAACATGTTTATCTGGGTAGAGGCCTGGCTGCCGATGACCGGAATCGTGAGGCGTCCGACCTTCTTGACGCCTGGGTCGCGCGGCCTCATCATGAAGAGAAAACCCATCCCTTTTTTCTTGAGCGGCGGGAGCTGGATGAGCAGCTGCAAGAGCCCGCCGAACACCACGCCCAGCGCCAGTCCGACTATAGGCGTCTGCATATGAGGGGATACATAGAGCGCAAACCCGATCATCGAGAGGTTCAGCATCACCGGAGAGAGCGCGGGCACGGTAAAGGAGCCAAGGGAGTTAAGCATGCCCATCGTGACCGCGGCGAGGCCGATGAACATGACATACGGGAACATTATCCTGGTGAGCTTTACGGTCAGCGCGAACTTTTCGGGATATCTGGCATAGCCATGCGCGATGGCGTTTACGATCGCCGGTGAAAAGATTATGCCAAGCGTTACCACTCCCGTGCAGATGAAAAGCAGGATATAGAAGATGGAGCTTGCCAGTTCCCTGGCTTCCTCTTTTGATTTAGTATGGAAGTATTCCGTGAAGACCGGGATAAAGGCCGCGGACATCGATCCTTCCGCCAGCACTTCGCGGAGGATATTGCTTATCCTGAAGGCCTGGAAAAAGGCGTCTGCCACCATCCCCGCGCCGAATATCCTGGCGATTACCATGACCCGGATGAAACCAAGAACACGCGAGACGGCCGTCACGAGGCTTATCGACCAGGCGGCGCGGGTGACGCTTGCCTGTTCGCTCATGAGGCGGGGCCGCTTAACCGGGTCATTGCCGGAAGGCGGACGGTGAAGGTGGTGCCTTCACCCACGCGGCTCGTCAGTGAGATGCTTCCGCCGTGCGCTTCGGTAACGGCCTTGGCGATATAGAGGCCAAGGCCCATGCCCTCTATTTTTCCCGTTGCGCTGGAGCGGCGGAATTTCTGGAACATCGTATCGACATCTTGTTCCGGTATCCCTTTGCCGGTATCGGAGATGGCTATCTCGACCCCATCCTCCACGGCCTTTGTCGAGACCGTAACCGACGACCCGGAGGGAATAAACTTAAGCGCGTTGCCCAGAATATTTCCTATCACCCGGTCGAGCTGCACCTTGTCCGCCATGATGCGCGGGAGGCCGGTCCCTTTCAGGAAAGAGATCTTTACGTTCTTCCTCTCCGCCTGGGGGATGAAGAAAGTCATGGAATCCTCGATAAGTTCATTTACGCTGACAGGCTGGACGTTAAGCTTCAGCTTTCCGGCGTCGATTGCGGACGAGACCAGGTAGTTATCGACGAGGGTCAAAATCTTTTTGCCGCTCGCGTACACGCTGGTCATGGCCTTATGCAGCTCGTCTTCCCCCTTAAGGGCGCCGTCGCCGATCATTTCCGCATACGTCAGGATGGTGGAAAGCGGCGACTTTATATCATGCGTTATCATGGCGTTAAAATCCGCTTTTTCCTTCTCCAGCCGGACGAGTTCATCGTTCGTCCTTTCGAGTTGGTAATTGGCGTCTTTTAAATAGTCGTTGTACTCGTTTATTTTCACGTCCCTTTCCTGGAGGGCATTCGCCATGCTGTTGAACGAGTTCGCCAGTTCTCCTATCTCGTCCTCGTGTTTATGGGGGATCCTCAAGCCGAAATCCCCTGCTCCTATTTTGGCCGCGCCGTCCCTCAACTCGTTGACAGGTTTTACTATATACCCGGCAAGATATCTGGAAATTACGAACGCGCCGAAAGCCGTAATGATGAAAAGCACGAAATATATCTTGAGCAGGCGGTTCATCGGTTCCTGCAGTTCCGAATAATTTTCATTGACTCCCACGGACCAGCCATGCCCCTTGTAGTCCCCGAAGCCCTTGAGCGGCGCGAAACCGACTACTTTCCTGGCGCCTCTCCTGGATGTATAATAAGCCGTGCCCCTCTTCCCGCTAATCATTTCATGGACCATCTTCTTCATATCCGGAGGCATGGGCGGGCTACGGACGAAGGATTTCGTCCCCGGGGTGATCGATAGGGAGGCCATCTTTGTTCAGGAGGAAGGCATAACCGGTACGCCCGGAAGCCTTGTTCTCCTTCGCGACCGCATCCAGAATTTCCCAGATATTTTCCAGTTTCAGGTTTGCCGTGATGATGCTGACAAGCCTTCCTTGCTTATCATAAACGGGGGCCGCGAAAGACATGGTAGGCTTGTCGGTCAAGGGGGATATATACATGTCCGATGACGTGACCTGGCCGTTCAAGGCCGGGAGGAACCAGGAGTTACTGTAGCTTTTCCCGCCGGGTTTTCTTATGTCCTCGACGTTTATAACGCTTATATGGTCGTAATAAGGATATATCCTCAGGTATTCGGAAAGTACTGCATTCTGGCTGCTTGTGGTGGTCTTCAGTCCGTGGAGCGAGTAATGCAGCGCGATCGCGCGGGTATCTTCGTACTTATTCGCAAGGTAGCGGTCCACCTTGTCCGCAAGCTCCGAAGCCATAATGGAAAGGCTGTTTTCGGTCTGGCGCCTAAGCGCATCTTTCTTCGAGTGGTAGGAGACGAACCCCAGCAGCAGGATGACCGAGAGGTCCATCACGAAGAATATCAGGAAAAGCTTGGTCTTAAGGCTCATTCGTACTGTGACTGGCATAAATTAATCCTTGACTTGGAATGCGCGTTGTGTTAAATATTTTAACTTCGTTTAAAAACACCAAGGAGGTCGGATTTGGCAAACCATAAGTCAGCGCTTAAAAGGAACAAACAGTCTCTCGTCCGGAGGGAGAGGAACCGCAAGGCGAAATCGGCGCTCAGAACGATCGTAAAGAGCTTTAATACGACCGTGGCGAAGGACCCGGAGGCCGCGAAGGAGTTATTGGCTTCGGCCGTCCCGGCCATAGCGAAGGCCGCTTCAAAAGGCATAATCCACAAAAACGCCGCGTCCCGCAAAATTTCACGCCTCTCTAAAAAGCTTCACAAATCTGCCACTCAGGGGGCTTAAACAGCCCCCGAAAGTTCCAGCACAAGCCGTTCCACAATCAGCCTCGGCGGCACGGGAGACCCCTTAAGGTCCCTGTCCGCCTTCTGGAATAAGCCGAAAGCGCGGACGGCGTCATCTTCCGATATCGTCCTCGCGGGGGCTTTCTGCCCCTTAAACCCGCCCTCGTCGCCCGCGGACATCTTACGCCAATGGCCCGCGAGTATCGCAAGGAGCTTCAGCGGCTCCTCGCCGTCCCGGAGGAGCTTCTCCAGCGTCTCTATCGCTTTCGACGCATCCTTCGCCGCCGCCGCGTCCGCCAGCTCGAACACCGCCGGGAGGCCGAAATCCCCCACCGACTCCTTAACGTCCTCCTCCTTCACGCGGCGTCTTTCGCCAAGGAGGTTAAAGACCTTGTTAAGCTCCGCCTCTATCAGGGCGAGGTTGCCGGAAAGGGTCTCCGCGAGGTATAAAACCGCGCCCCGGTCAATAGTCGAAGCCGTTTGCCCTGACTAACCTCTGGACCAGGTCCGGTATTTCATAATCCCGGGGCCGCCAGAAATGGACGTAGACGCCATCGTCCGGGAGTAACTCCGAGAGGGTCCGCTCTTTCGAGCGTTCCGCGCCCATTGCTATCATTACCAGGACACAGTCCGGGGAAGGCGATTTAAGATACTCCTTGAGCCCCCCCAGGTCCCGGAGCTTATCCGCCTCTTTCAGCACCACCAGACGCCTCTCGGCCATCATCGGAAGAGTGGACGCCTGCGCCGCGACCTCTGACGCCTTCGTGTCTTTTCCGTAGAAGACATCGAGGTTGAAATCCCTCGGAGCGCCGGCCAGGGCCTTCTCCGTGATGGCTTCCAGCGCCCTGTCCGCGAAATAAAGCTCCTCCCCCGTAAGGAGATATACCGTTGCGAGCGGGCCTTTCTCCAGGTGGTCGAACAGGGCCTTATGGTTGATTGATTTCTTCATCAGAAAATATCCAGCACCCTTATTATGAATTCGTCCGCGAAATTCTTCGAGGCGTATTTGATAGCCTCTTCCCGGCGGATTTTGCTTTTTGTAATGTCCACGGTTACCCGGTAATCGGCGTAGGACACGAAATCGTCTTCCTTCCAGAGCACCTTCCCGGATTTAATATCCGAGACCTTCACGTCCATGTGCAGCTTCAGGCGGTATTCGAGTACCCTGTCGCTCGGGTCGTAAGACAGCGGCACGAGTTCCATTCTCGCCACCCTGCCCTTCACGAGTATATCCTCGTCCCCGCTATCCGTAAGGACCCAGCGCCCGTCCAGGGCTATATCCTCTTTCAGCGCTTCCGTCACGTCCTTCTCGACCAGCGGCGCCCATGAGTCGTTCACGAACAGCGGGATGGAGACCTTGTATTTTCCGGCGCCCTTTCCGGTCACGGTGCCGGTCCTGGCGAGCTGATAGCCGCAGGCGGGCAGGGTCAACAGTAAAATTATGCAGAACAATTTTTTCATGTAGAGAGCCTATACCACAATACTTACGAGCTTGGACTTCACGTAGATCACCTTCTTCGGCTCCTTGCCGCCCATGAACTGCCGGACCTTGTCCTGCGAGAGCGCAAGCTCCTTCACATACTCGTCCGCCGACTCCGCGGGCACGGTTATCCTGTCCCGCACCTTCCCGTTTACCTGCACCACTACGAGTATCTCGTCCGACTTTATAAGCTCCGGGTCGAACACGGGCCACAGTGCATTCTCAAGACCCGTACCCTTCCCCAGCGCCTCCCAGAGCTCGGATGCGATGTGCGGGGCGAACGGCGAGATAAGAAGCACCAGGGCTTCCACGGCCTCTTTCAGAGCGAGGATGGAATATGGATCATCTTTCTCAAGGCTGCCTATTGGCGATTTAAACCTATCGCTGGCCGTTTTAACAGGCTGGTAAAGATACAGCGCGTTAACCAGTTCCATGATGGCGGATATCGCGGTATTGAAATGGAAGCTGTCCTCTATATCGTCCGTTACTTTTTTTATTGCCTTGTGGGTAGCGCGGCGAACCTCCTGGACCTGCGGCTGACGGTTCTCCAGACGGCATCCCGGCCGATTTTATGATATCCAGGTTCTCGAGCACGAGCCTCCATATGCGAGACAGGAACCGGAAGGAGCCGTCCACGCCCTGGTCGGACCACTCCAGGTCTTTTTCCGGCGGGGACGCGAATAAAGAGAACAGTCTCGCGGTGTCCGCGCCGTACTCGCGTATAAGCTCGTCCGGGTCCACGACGTTGCCCTTGGACTTGGACATCTTCGCCCCGTCCTTTATGACCATCCCCTGCGTAAGGAGGTTCCGGAACGGCTCGTCGGCATCCGTCAGGCCCAGGTCCCGAAGCACTTTATTGAAGAAGCGCGCGTACAGGAGGTGGAGCACCGCGTGCTCGATGCCGCCGATGTACTGGTCCACGCCGCCGCCGGCCATCCAGTAGCCTGCGTTCTCTTTCTTGAACGGGCGTGTCATTGTCCCAGCCGGTGTAACGAAGGAAATACCACGACGAGTCCATGAACGTGTCCATCGTGTCCGTCTCGCGGCTTGCGTCGGCCCCGCACACGGGACATTTCACGCTCAGGAATTCTTTTGACGTCGTGAGAGGAGACGCGCCCAGGCCGGTAAAAGTTACGTCCGTCGGAAGCAGCACCGGCAAATCTTTCTCCGGCACCGGGACGGCCCCGCATTTATCGCAGTAGATGATGGGTATCGGCGTGCCCCAGTAGCGCTGGCGGGATATGCCCCAGTCCCTGAGGCGGTAGTTCACGGTCTTCTTCCCGATGCCCTTTGACTGGAGGTAGTCCGCGACCTTTTCCTTGCCAAGTGCGTTGGGAGTGCCGTCGAACGGGCCGGACGACGTCATCACTCCTTCGTCCACGTATGCCGCCTGCATCTCGTCGGCCTGAAGAGTCTCTCCCGCGGGCTGGATTACCGTCTTTACCTGTAGTCCGTATTTTTTTGCGAACTCGAAATCCCTCTGGTCGTGCGCGGGTACGGCCATTACCGCGCCGGTCCCGTATTCCGCCAGGACGAAGTTCGCCGCCCAGATAGGTATCGGTTCTTCAGTCACCGGATTTATCGCATACGCGCCGGTGAAGACCCCTTCCTTCTCTGCCGTTTCGTCTGTCCGCTCTATCTTGCTCGTGCGCTTCACCTTCTCTATAAACGCCCGGACTTCAGCCTCCTGCGAGCGCCCTTTTATAAGGCTCCGCGACCTGTGGGTGCTCCGGGGCGATGGACATGAAAGTCGCGCCGTAGAGGGTGTCGGCGCGCGTGGTGAACACGGTAATCTTATCCACGCCCGGCACGTCCTTCACGCTGAAATCTATCTCGCAGCCGATGGACTTGCCTATCCAGTTCCTCTGCATCGTAAGGACGCGCTCCGGCCAGCCGGGGAGCTTATCGAGATACTGAAGCAGTTCCTCCGCGTATGCGGTTATTTTGTAGAACCACTGGGAAAGCTCCTTCTGCATCACGACCGATTCGCAACGCCAGCACTTGCCGTCCTCCACCTGCTCGTTTGCGAGCACGGTATTGCAGGACTCGCACCAGTTCACGCTGGCGAGCTTCTTGTACGCAAGTCCCTTCTCAAGCATCCGAACGAAGAACACCTGGTTCCATTTGTAATATTCCGGCAGGCAGGTGGCGACCTCGCGGGACCAGTCGTATGACAGCCCCATCTGCTTCAGCTGGCTGCGCATGTACGCGATGTTCTCAAGCGTCCACTTGTTCGGGTGGATGCCGTGCTTTATGGCGGCGTTCTCGGCGGGCAGGCCGAAGGAGTCCCAGCCCATCGGGTGCAGGACGTTGTACCCGCACATCCTCTTATAGCGCGCGATTACGTCGCCGATGGAGTAGTTCCGGACATGCCCCATGTGTATCTTTCCGGACGGGTAGGGGAACATCTCGAGGACGTAGTATTTTTGTTTGGCCGGGTCTTCCGTGACCTTGAAGGCCTGGGTCTCATCCCAGCGCTTCTGCCATTTTGCTTCTATTGTCTTTGGGTTGTATCTCTCATCCATAAGGACGGAAAACCTCCGGGAGTCATCTGCTAGTAAAACAAAACAGTATAATTTACCATTTTAAGAATTTGTAGGCAAGGGGAAAGAGGAGGAATGCACCCAGGGAATTATAAAAATGCGGGCTTTCAAATAAATAATCGTTGATGAAAGGCGATGTGGGAAAGGGAAAAGGCGGCAATTCATCAATATGAGTCTTTAAGTTTCAACGCATGACAGATATGTACCAATATCAATTAAATTCTGCAAAAGAGATAAAGTCGTCTTTAAATCAATTTGCATGGCTAACTCTTATGTTAGATAAAATTAAAATCCTACTTTTACCTTTTAAAAATGACGTTTCGAAAAACCCCTCTTTGATCCCCTAAACAGCACATAGAGTGGAAAAACACATGTTTTTGAACCATAAGGATATTACTTCCAGTTAACACTTCAGATATAGCGGTTATTAAAAATTGGATGGCTTTGCCGGCTAATCAGAAGGCATTTCAAGATTGAACTTTTAGAATGAGGTAGTTCTTTTACCTAAAAAATAGCAGAAAATAGGTTGAATCAAATAAAACAGAAAAGTGCATATATTACGACATTTATCGGACATAATATTGATGATTTTAACTAATAAAACCTTTAAGATGGTTTTTATTGTTGACTGTGGGTTGGATTATTCATCAGCCAATTTGGCTGCTCGGTTTCGGAATTATTTTTAGATCAATGGATCATTACAAGGCCTTATGAAGAAGTTTTTGACGTTACTTAACTGGTTTCAAGCAATTTTAATTTTATCTTCTTCTCTATTGGCTTTATTATTCTTTCCTTTTGATTTGGGGTTAATGAAGATCCGGAAACAATGTAAGAGATTTTTTGATGTTAATTTCAACAGTGTAATGTAACTTAATATTGAGTATACTGAGCGCTTTATTTGTGCTCATAAAAAATCGAAAATGAAAACAAAAAGGAAGAGAAGATACACATTTATTACACAGGCGGAATGATTTATTACAATTTCTCATATGTGTCGTTATTATTCTTTCTAATTGCTTAATAGGCCTCTTTGTAAATTTTGAGTTCTCAAAATCTCGATTTAGTTGCGGACAATCTTATTGTATCAAAAGAATATTTAGTACATTTAATTGAAAAGAAGCAGTACAATTCTATTTGGCACTATTCTTTCAATTAGTTGGCTTGTTCTTTGGTTTAACATGTTATGACAGCATATATGATGCTTATAGAAACTGGTAAGATAACGCCAAATTTTCTTAAAGAGCTTAAAAACCGCGGAAGAGAACGAACAAAAAGGTAAAAATATCAAATGACCTCACAAAATCCTAATAGTTGACGACGACGAATCTATACGGTTTGTCCTGAACAAGACCCTCAAGAAGGAGGGCTACGAGGTCCAGGAGGCGAAGGACGGCGTTGCCGGGCTGGCCCTCCTGAAGAAGGGACAGTTCCCGCTGGCGTTCATGGACATAAGGATGCCGGGGCTGGACGGCCTGTCTGTGCTTGAAGCAGATGAAAGAGGCGGAGGTCGATACCTGCGTGATAATGATGACCGCCCAGGGCACTATGAGCACCGCTATCGAGGCCATGAAGCTGGGCGCGTTCGACTACATAACGAAGCCCTTCGACGTGGAAGAGGTGAAGCTTCTGGCGGCTCGCGCGATGGACAACCGGGCGATGGTCGCGGAAGTGGAGAGCCTGAAGGCGTCGCTTAGGGAGCGATACGAGGTCGGGCAGATAATCGGCCAGGCGCCATCGATGCGCGAGATATTCAAGGACGTCGGGCGCGTTTCCGGTACGGACGTGACGGTGCTTATCACCGGGGAGTCCGGCACCGGCAAGGAGCTTATCGCGCGTGCGATACACGCGCACAGTAAGCGCGTCGCGGGGCCGTACGTGGTCGTGAACTCGGCGGCGATACCACGGGAGCTGATGGAGTCCGAGCTGTTCGGGCACGAGAAGGGGGCGTTCACCGGCGCGGTTGCCCGGAAGATAGGCAAGTTCGAGCAGGCGTCCGGCGGGACCCTTTTCCTGGACGAGATAGGGGACATGGACTTGAACCTTCAGGCGAAGCTGCTGCGCGCGCTGCAGGAGAGGGAGTTCGAGCGCGTCGGCTCCACCGAGACCATAAAGGCGGACGTGCGGATAATCGCGGCGACGCACGTAGAGCTTGAGGATGCGGTGAGCGAGGGGAAATTCCGCGAGGACCTCTTCTACCGCCTGAACGTGGTGAGCCTGCACCTGCCCCCCTTAAGGCAAAGGAAAGAAGATATTCCGGCGCTCGCGGAGCATTTCCTCGATAAGACCTCGCAGGAACTCGGCGCGCCGAAGAAGAGGCTGACGCCGAAGGCGCTGAAGCGGTTGATGGAGTACGAGTGGCCGGGAAATGTGCGGGAGCTGGAGAACTGCATAAAACGCGCTGTCGTGCTGTCGAGTTCGCTGGCCATCCTCCCGGAGGACGTGGAAGTCCTGATGAAGGGGGAGAAGGACGGCATAACGATAACCGACGGCATAACCTTCGAAGGGCTCCTGGAAGAGCGGATACATTCGTTCCTGAAGAAGAACAAGAAGCTGGATAAGAGCGACCTCTACGACTCGGTAATCGCGCTGGTCGAGAGGCCGCTTATTATGAGCGCGCTTTCCGAGACGAATTACAACCAGTTGAAAGCAGCGGAGCTGCTCGGCATAAACCGGAACACACTTCGGAAAAAAATATTCGAACTGCGCATACCGAACAAAAAAAACCCTTGACAACCGGGCATCCGTGAGAGATACTGCACCATCAATTTTACAGGCAATTATCAGTAATTCGATTTTTAAGAGAAAGGAGGATTACAAATGACAAAAGCGGAAATGATCGAAAAAATGGCGGACTCTGCCGACATCAGCAAGGCGGCCGCCGGTAAGGCTCTCGCTGCCTGTCTTGACAGCGTTAAGGTTTCCCTTAAGAAAGGTCAGAAAGTATCCTTGGTTGGTTTCGGCACATTTTCTGTTACGAAAAGGAAGGCGAGAAAGGGCAGGAACCCGAAGACCGGCGAAACGATAAAAATCGCCGCCGCGAAGGTGCCCAAGTTCTCCGCAGGCAAAGGTTTAAAGGATGCCTTAAAGTAAGTCGGCGCAGCTCAAGCGGTGAGGCGGTCCAGAGGAGACGGTTTCTTGTTTTATGAGGGGGGCAGTTTTAAGCCCCCCTTTTTTTTAATCCTTTTTTATCTAGTCTGTCCGGGTTCGACCGGAGGGGGGCGTATCGACGCGAAACGCAATTTCAGTTGTCAATTTTTATATACTTGACAAACGGGCCGCTTTAAATTTAGAATCTGCTCCTGCACGGACTGAAGGCGCGTAGCTCAGGGGGAGAGCGCTTGCTTGACACGCAAGAGGTCGGCGGTTCGAAACCGCCCGCGCCTACCATTCCAACCGTATGAAAAAGCTTGACAACGGACCCCTTTGCTGATACCTTTGAACAGGTATCGACGCTAAGGCGGTTTCGCGGATTTATTTTAACCTTGGGGTATTTTCAGTTGTACAATTCTTAATTTTGTTTAGGCGTCATTGAAAGGTACCCCTTTTGGTGATGCCTTTTTTAATTTCGGGGAAAAGTTTGCCTACCATACAGATTACATTGCCTGACGGCACTAAAAAAGAGATGGAGAAAGGCCAGACAGCGGCCGACCTCGCGGCGATGATAGGCAGCGGACTGAAGAAAGCCGCGCTGGCCGCGGAGGTCAACGGCGCGAAAGTGGACTTAAGACTGCCGGTCGAAGAAGACGCACAGGTGAATATAATCACCTTCGACTCTCCCGACGGGAAAGAAGTGTACCGCCACAGCGCGTCGCATATCATGGCCCAGGCGGTCAAGGAGCTGTACCCGGAGGCGAAGGCCACGATAGGCCCGGCCATCGAAGACGGCTTCTATTACGACTTCGATTTTGAACGCGGGTTTCACGCCCGAGGACCTTGAGAAGATAGAGAAACGGATGGCCGAGATAATCAAGGCCAACAAGCCGTTCGTCCGCAAGGAGATGCCGAAGGCGGAAGCGGCCCGGCTCTTCGACGAGATGGGGGAGCCGTATAAAGTTGAAATTATAAACGAGCTGGAGGCGGATACCGTATCTCTTTACGACCAGGACGGCTTCACGGACCTCTGCCGCGGCCCTCACGTCCCGTCCACCGGCTATATAAAGGCATTCAAGCTTTTAAACTCCGCGGGCGCGTACTGGCGCGGGGACGAGCATAACAAAATGCTCCAGCGGATATACGGGACGGCATGGCAGGACAAGGAACAGCTTAAGTCATACCTCGACCGTCTGGAAGAGATCAAGAGGCGGGACCACAGGAAGCTGGGCCGCGAGCTGGAGCTTTTCTCCCACGAGGAGGAGACCGGCGCGGGGTTGATACTCTGGCACCCGAAAGGGGCGACGGTGCGCCGCGTGATAGAGGACTTCTGGAAGGCGGAGCACGTGAGCGGCGGGTACGAACTGGTCTATACCCCGCACATGGCGAAGCTCGACATCTGGAGGAAGAGCGGCCACTGGGACTTCTACCGGGAAAGCATGTTCTCCCCGATGGAAGTGGAAGGGCAGGAGTACGAGATCAAGCCGATGAACTGCCCGTTCCATATCGCGATATACAAGTCGAAGAAGCGCAGCTACCGCGACCTGCCGATCCGTTTGGCGGAACTGGGGACGGTCTATCGCTTCGAGCGCTCCGGGGCGCTTCACGGGCTTATGCGGGTACGCGGCTTTACGCAGGACGACGCCCACATATTCTGCACCCCGGATAAGCTCCAGGACGAGATATTCAGTGTCCTGGACTTCACGCTGTTCGTGCTCCGGACTTTTGGCTTTTCGGACTACGAAATATATCTCTCGACCCAGCCGGAGAAGTCCGTCGGTACGCAGGAGAACTGGGACAGGGCGACCGAGGCGCTTAAGAGCGCGCTGGAGAGCTAAAAATTTAACTTACAGCATAGACCCGGGCGAAGGCGTGTTCTACGGGCCGAAGATAGACATCAAAATAAAAGACGTCCTCGGGCGTTCATGGCAGTGCACCACCGTCCAGGTGGACTTCAACCTGCCTGAGCGTTTCGGGGTCGAATATATCGGGGAGGACGGGAACGTCCACCAGCCGATAATGGTGCACCGTGCGCTCATGGGCTCCCTGGAGCGCTTTTTCGGGGTGCTTATCGAGCATTATGCCGGGGCGTTCCCGGTATGGCTCGCGCCCGTGCAGGCCAGGATATGCACGATTACGGACAGGCAGGACGAATACGCGAAGAAGGCGGCGCAGGAACTTCGAGCCGCCGGAGTCAGCGCCGAGGCGGATACCAGGAATGAGAAGATAGGGTTCAAAATCCGGGAGGCGACCCTCCAGAAAATTCCGTATATACTCGTAGTAGGGGACAATGGAGGTCGAAGGGCGGAAATGTTAACGTGAGATTCCGTAACGAAGCAGAACCCTCGATCGGTACACCCAAGAGTGTGCTCATGACCAAAGCGGAGTTTATAGACAGGATTAAAAAAGTTATAGAAGAAAAAAGTTTGAAACTATAATTTATGTTTTATTATCCGGCTTTTCTTTGGTACTTTCTTTTCACCTACGAAAAGAAAGTACGAACTTTCTTTTCACCTGAAAAGAAAGTACGAACTTTAACAACGAATAACCAGGAGGACAGTCATAGGAAAACCCACGACGAGAATTAACCGTGAGATACGGGTGCGTGAAGTAAGGGTTATAGCGGACGACGGCGCGCAGCTTGGGATACTGCCGATACTCGATGCCGTCAAGGCGGCGGAGGAAAGAGGGCTCGACTTAGTCGAGGTCGCCCCGCTCGCGGAGCCGCCAGTCTGCAAGATTATGGACTTCGGCAAGTACAAGTACGAGCAGGCCAAGAAAGCCCATGAGAGCAAGAAAAACCAGAAGATAGTGCAGTTGAAGGAGGTCAAGATGCGTCCCGGCACGGACGTGCACGACTATACCTTCAAGCTGAACAACGCCAAGAGGTTCCTGGAGGAAGGCAACAAAGTAAAGGTTACGGTAGTGTTCCGCGGCAGAGAGATGGCGCATACCGACCTTGGAAGCGTCCTTTTGAACAAGGTCGTGGCGGACATTCAGGAAGCCGGCAACATAGAGCAGATGCCGAAACAGGAAGGCCGGGCGCTGTCAATGGTAATTGCCCCAAAGTCTTCTTGACAAACGTTTTTTAATAGTGTACCCTGCTCAGACTCAATACCCCGGGGTGTGGGGTATTATTTTTGGGCAGAGCCTTTTTACATACAAGACGCGGGCTGGATAATAAAAACGGGCTGGATTATAAATTTGTCTTACCAGAAGATGGCAGGGGGGGTATTGTAATGGCGGGCTATAAGCTGAAGACGCACAAGGGCGCGGCGAAGCGTTTTAAGTTCACCGCATCGGGCAGGGTCAAGAACGGCAAGGCATTCGCGAGCCATCTTTTGACTTCCAAATCCGCGGGCAGGATGCGCAAGCTGTCCATGGTAGCCTATGCGGACAAGACCAACGAAACGAAGCTGAAGAGGCTCCTTCCATATAAATAAAGGCGGGCCGCCTGACCTAAATATTAAAGAGGAGATTTACAATGCCGAGGGCAAAAAGAGGTTTTAAAGCCAGGAGACGCAGGAACAAGGTCCTCAAACTGGCGAAAGGTTATTACGGGGGCAGAAGCCGCCTGTTCAGGACAGCAACCGAGGCGGTTGACCGCGGCCTCAAGTATGCGTACAGGGACAGGCGCGTTAAGAAAAGGACCTTCCGTGGCATCTGGATAGCCCGCATCAATGCGGCTGCAAGGATGAACGATATCACTTATAGCCTGCTCATGCACGGGTTGAAACTCGCCGGGATCGAACTGGACCGTAAGGTATTGGCCGAGATGGCAGTGTCCGACCCCGCAGGTTTTACAAAGGTCGTGGAAAGCGCGAAGCAGTTCGCCAAAGCCTCCTGAAAATAACCTGAAGTATTGTCTCAAATACCTGCGTCTAACCTACCGTTGACGCAGGTATTTTTATTTATTTGTTCGGCTGATGAAGAGAGGTTGTAATCCCTTGAAGCCGGTAAGCGCTGTCAGGTGCCGGGCCTACGAGAAAGATCTAATCGACACAGCCGTGAGAAGGGCAGTGGGCCTGTTGGGCGGGATGGAAAAATTCATCCGCCCGGGCGCGCGCGTCCTGATCAAGCCGAACATGCTGGCGGCAAAATCCCCGGATAAGGCGGTAACGACGCATCCGGAGGTGGTACGGGCGGCGGTCCGGATGGTCGATCGAGGCCGGAGGGACTCCGGTTATAGGAGACTCCGGCGCGATAGGCTCTTTTAAAAGGATTGCCGAGGTTACGGGCATTGCGAAGGTCGCCTTTGATGAGGGCGCGGCTTTAGTCGAACTCTCCGAGGCGTCAAAAGTCCAGGGGACCGGCACCTTCAGGCATTTCGAAATATCCAGTGAAGTCCTCAAGGCGGACGCTGTAATCAACCTCCCCAAGGCCAAGACCCACGGCCAGATGCTTCTCACCCTCGCTGTAAAAAACCTCTTCGGATGCATCCCCGGCAGGCGTAAGGCCCAGTGGCACTTGAAAACCGGCGTGGACAAAAGCGCGTTTGCCGCCATGCTTGTCGAGCTTCACGGCCTTATTAAGCCTGCCCTGTCAATTGTGGACGCGGTGGTGAGCATGGACGGGAACGGACCGGGGAGCGGCAGGCCGCGCGAGACGGGGTTCATCGTCGCCGGGGAAGACGCGTTCGCGGTGGATTACATGCTTTGCAGGTTCTTTGGAGTCGATCCCCATAAGCTCCCGACCTTGAAGGCCGCGCGGGAGAAGGGGCTTTGGCCTGAGAAGCCGGAGATAGAGCTTCTGGGAGATTTTGAAAAACCGGAAGACGCCGGGGTCAAAAATTTTAAACTCCCGCCGGGGACGCACCTCGAATGGACGATCCCGGAGCCGGCAAGGAAGCTCCTCAAGGAAGCGCTGACCACAAAGCCCAGGGTAGATAAATTAAAGTGCGAGCTGTGCCTGATGTGCGCGGATATGTGCCCGGCAAAGGCCATCAAAAGGACCGATGCGGGACTCACTATGGACTACCGCCAGTGCATACGCTGTTTCTGCTGCCAGGAAGTCTGCCCCGTCGGCGCGATAGACGTGGTCGAGGGCTGGCTGCTGAAATACATCAGCTGATTATCTTCACGTAAATTTCCGCCGCTATATCGATATCGAGCGCAAGCTCCGTCTCGCCCGCCCTGATAACGAACGCAGGTTTCTTCTGGTGCAGGACTATCTCCGTACCGGGCACAATGCCCAGAGTGGAAAGCCGGTCCATCCTGCCGTGGTCGCGGGGCGAGATGAACGTGATGCGGGCGCGGTTTCCGGGCTCCAGGTCTTTCATCGGCATAACGAGCGGGCGTATATGATGGGCGAGCTTTTTACAGCAGGACCCGCGCGGGATGGGTTTTCCGTGCGGGCAGGTGGGCGGGTGGCCAAGGAAAGAACAGACCGAGTCGGTGACCTCGGGGCTCAGGATATGTTCGAACCGGCAGGCGGAGCTTTTTATCTCCATCGGCCCCAGCGCGAATACCTCGGAAAGCAATTTCTCGGCTAACCTTTTCCTTCGGATTACGTTCATGGCGCTCTCACGCCCGGTCACGCTGAAAGATACCTCGTCGCCATCGAGCAGAAGGTCTCCCTTGGACACCATATAGGCGATTACGGCCTCCGCTTTGGACAGGCTGTCGATATGCCCCTCCTCGACGACGAAATCGGATATGACCTGTTTCTTGTTCTTCTTCCCCTTGCCCATCTCTTCCAGCAGCCACAGGGACTCCAGAAATTCGTCCGTTATCTCGGCGGTCACCGTGAAACCCGCATCCGATGCCCTTCTATGCGGCATGTTTATTTCTCCTTTTGATGATTTTTTTTAACAGCTCCAGCGTGGAGGATTTTTCTATATATTTATAACCGCAGTGAGGACAGCATAATGTGCCCTTGCCGCAGTTGACCGGGCAGGAGGCGCATTTGTTATCCGCGCTTTTTTCAAACTTATAACCGCACAGCGGGCAGGTCTTCATTTAAGTGTCACTCCCAGGAAGCGGAGGCTGAAATTGAGCACGGAACCTACCAGGATGGCGAACGGAAAGACGAAGGCTGTCATCGCCACCGCCGTCTTCATTCCGCGCTCTTTCACGGTGACGAAAAACTGCGCGATGCAGGGCACGAAAAGCGTCACCGTCACGATACTTACCAGCACCTGCACCGGCGAGAGCTCTCCCGCCTTCTGCATTGCATAAAGTCCCGCCGCCCCGTAATCCCGGCGGAGGAACCCTATAAGGAAGGCCGCCGTCGCCTTCTCGGGCAGGCCCAGAAGCCCCACTATCACCGGAGACGAAACCTTTTCCACGAAGGTCAGGACCCGCAGCTTGTCGGCGGCGAAAAGTAAAAGCGTGCCCAGGATGAACAGGGGGACGGCCTCTTTAAGATACCACTCTATCCTGCCTATGGTCTTGTTTACTATGTTCTTCAATTTCGGGACCCGCACCGGCGGCAGCTCCAGTATGAAATCCGACGGCTCGCCCTTGATTATCTTTGACGAGAGGTAGCCGATAAGTAGCAGAACGAATAACAGCACGAGCGCCCAGATTACGGTAGCCTCCCAGGATATGGCGGAGAGCATGCCCATTATCACGCCAAGCTGGGCGGAGCAGGGGATGGCCAGCGCCAGAAGGAGCGTTACGATAACCCGCTCTTTCTTGGTCTCAAGTATCCTGGTGGTCAAAGTCGCCATGGTGCAGCACCCAAGCCCAAGCACCATCGGGAGGACGGCTTTGCCGTTCAAGCCTATCAGCCGGAATACCCGGTTCACCATTATCGCCAGGCGCGGGAGGTAGCCGGAATCCTCAAGTATTCCGAACGCCATGAAAAAGGTCGCCGTAATGGGCAGGACTATCGCTATGGAGTATGTGACCGCCATCGTGACAATCCCGTACTGGCCGATGAAAAGCTCCTTTAAAAACGGCGCCGGCACGTAATCGAACAGACGGATGATGACCGGGTTTATCCACTTGTTGAATACCACTTTCTCCATGAAGTCCACAAGCGTCCCGGCGCCGAAAACCCCCACGAATTCGTACATGACGAAGAGCACGACGAGCAGGACCGGCAGGCCCCAGACCGGATGCATCGTGATGGCACCCAGCCACTGCCTGAAACCCTTCCCCGCCTTCTTTACGCGGGACTGGCAGGACTTCACGATCTTGTCCACCACGGCCAGGCGTTTTCTGTTTATGTAATATCCGAGCGGCTCCGGATACTGGGCCTGGACGCTGTTTACAATCTCTTCCAGGGCGTCTATGGAGTCGTCCGGGATGAGGCTGTGCAGCCAGTTCCTGAGGCTGGTGTCCCCGCCTAAAAGCATCAGGGCGAGCGAGCGCCTGGAAATCCTCGCTTCGGGCAGAAGCGGCTCCATTTCCTTTATCGCGCTCTCAACCCTGTCTCCGAAAACCACGGAAAGAGTGGAGTGTTTAGGGGATGAAACCGCGTCCTTCAGTTTCGAGATACCTTTTTTCCTCGTGGCGACGGTGCTGATTGTATCGACGCCGGTATTTTGGGACAGGACGGAGAGGTCGGTGGAAATCCCCAGGTTCTCCGCCTCGTCCGCCATGTTCAGGGCCATCACGAACGGCACGCCCATCTCGGCTAACTGGAGGCTGATGATGAGCGAGCGGCGAAGGTTCTTCACGTCCGCCACCTGCACGACCGTATCGAAATCCTCCATCAGAAGTATGTCGCGGGTTACCTGTTCGTCCTCGGACATCGGCAGGAGGCTGTTCACCCCCGGCGTGTCCATGATGACGTACTGCACTCCTTTTATCGCGGCGTTGCCGGTGGAAAGCTCGACCGTCGTGCCGGGATAGTTGGAGACCGTGGCGTATTTGCCGGTGAAGTTCCCGAAGATTACGCTCTTGCCGACGTTGGGGTTGCCGACCAGGAGAAGCTTTTTTAAGCCTTTCGGACTCATCCTTTTTCTCCCGCCGGCCATTTATAAGAGAATATGATAATCAATTTCAATCCTTCCGCATTAAAAAAATGGTTTAATCAGGCTGTCCTGCATGTCTTGCAGAGGCCGTAAAGCTCCATCCTGTGGTCATCCACGGAAAAGCCGTGTTTCTGGGCCACGTCCTCCTGGAGCTTCTCGATAAGCGGCTCCTTGAACTCCACGATCTTTCCGCACCGGGTGCAGATTAAATGGTCGTGATGCCGGCTCGTGTCTTCTTTTTCAAATACTCCCTGCGTGTCTTCGGCGAAGCGGCGCTCCTTTGCAAGCCCGGCCTCAGTTAAGAGCCGCAGCGTGCGGTAAACGGTGGTAAGCCCGATGCCGGGGTGGGAGCGGGATACTTTGAGGTAAAGCTCTTCGGCGCTGATATGGCCCGTGGTGTCGAAGAATACCTGCGCCACGGCCTCACGCTGGCGCGTGACTTTCAGGCCTTTTTCGGCGAGGTATCTGTTAAGGTCGGCTATTCTTTTGCTCATATGGCCCCGTTAATCCCGGTTTTTAACCGCGCGAAGTGGCCCGTCGCGCCGCCAATGTCTTATATTCAAATTGAAGATGATTATCAATATCATAAAACGGCGAAACAAGTCAAGGAAAAATAATTCAGGTTGATTAAAAAAGAGGAAAGAAATATATTTAGCGGATGAAAAAATTAAATTTCGCGATCATCGCGGCAATGTTACTGCTTTCCTCCTGCGCCCCGCGCGCTATCGTGAAACCTATCCCAATCAACACGCCGCCGGATGAAGTTATAAAGATGGCCTCGGCGGGGACTGAAAATATCAAGGGTTTAAAAGCATCCGTGAAGGTGACGGTGCAGGCGGACGGCAAAAACCCGCGAGAGCATCGACGGGGTCCTGTATATCGAGCGCCCGGACAATTTCCGGTTCACCGGACTTGCTTTCATGGGGTTCACGGTTTTCGACCTGGTGCTGACCGGCGATAAATTCTACTTCTACAGGCCGTCCGAAGGCTGGCTGTATACCGGCCCAAGGGAATCTTTTAAAGCTTTCCTGGCCAAAAACGGCGTCCAGGCGGACCCGGAGATAATAGGCCGAGCCCTCTTTTTGCAGAAAAAGGAGGGAGAGAAGTACCTTGTCGAAAAGACGGATGACGGCTATGATATTTATCAGGCGGTAAAGGCTGAAGGCGTCCTTTTGCCCCGGATGAAGGCCGAGTTCGACGCGGGACTGAACCTTGAAAGGAAGATATTTTTCGACGGCCTTGCCCGGCCCTACTTATACGTGACGGTATCGGGGAAAGTGGAGGAGGGCGGGGCGGCGCTGCCTAAGAGACTGACGGTAAAAGATATTGCACAGGGTATTGTGCTGACGGTGGATTTCGAGAAATACATCGTAAACCCGGAGGGGCTGGACAAGGAATTTACAATCGAGGGGCAGGAGCTGAAGGGCATAAGGGAAGTGCGGTAGCGCCTGCTTATCGCCTCATAAAATAAAATATTCTTGACAGTTATCCGCCTTTATGTTAATTTTCAGACGCTTCCGTAACCGGGGGCGCAGGCCATCAAGGTCCATTTCAAATCAGCCCGCTATTTGACACGTATCGCTTCTTTATTATTTCCGGGACATAGAGTTCCCGGAAATCCAGCGTCCTATATTTTCATTATACTTAACTGTCAATCCGAAGGCCGGTATTCATGGCCTACTAAGGAGGCTCTCGTATGAAAAAAACTTATCTCCTCGCGCCCGGACCCACGCCCGTGCCGCCCGAGGCGTTAACTGCAATGTCCATGCCGATTATCCACCACCGCTCCCCGGACTTTATCCCCATCCTGGAATCAGCCAAGAACGACCTTAAATGGCTCTTCCAGACGGAGAACATGGTCCTCATCCTGGCATCCACCGGGACGGGAGGCATGGTCGGAGCGGTGAACAACTTCCTCTCTCCCGGCGATAAGGCGGTCGTCGTCCGAGGCGGTAAATTCGGCGAGAGGTGGACCGAGATATGCGAGGCATACGGCGTCCTGCCCATCAATATCGACGTCGAGTGGGGATACGCCGTAAAGCCTGAGCAGGTGGAGGCCGAGCTTAAGAAGGACCCGTCGATAAAGGCCGTGCTCATCCAGGCGTCCGAGACCTCGACCGGCGTCGCCCATCCGACCAAGGAAATAGGGGAGATAGTAAAGAAATATCCCAATTGCCTTTTCGTGGTGGACGCGATTACGGCCATGGGCGTATTCGATATGCCGGTGGACAAATGGGGCATCGACGTCTGCATAACGGGTTCGCAGAAGGCCCTTATGCTCCCGCCCGGCCTCGCCTTCGTCTCCGTGAGCGAGAAGGCCTGGAAGATGAACGAGAGCGCGAAATGCTCCAGGTACTATTTCAATTTCAAAAAAGAGAAGAAAGAACCTGGAAAAGAACCAGACGAATTTCACTACCGCTTCCTCTCTCGTCGTGGGGCTGAACGCGGTGCTCTCGATGATGAAGGCCGAGGGCCTGGAGAACATATTCAAAAGGCACGAGAGGCTGGCCAACGCGACCCGGGCCGCGGTGACGGCGATGGGCCTGAAGCTCTACGCCAAGGAGTCCCCGACCCTGGCCTTGACGGCCGTGGAAGTGCCTGAGGGGATAGACGGCGGGAAACTGACCAAGGTGATGCGGGACAAGTATGGAGTCACTGTCGCCGGCGGCCAGGGGGACCTGAAGGGAAAAATATTCCGGATAGCGCACCTTGGCTACTTCAACACGTTCGATATAATAATCGGAATATCGTGCGCCGAGATGGCCCTTAAGGAAATGGGCGCGAAAATCGAGCTCGGCAAGGGCGTGGCGGCGGCGCAAGAGATACTGATGAAATTCTGATCCTTCAGGGAGGCATTTCAAAATGAAAGTCTTAATCAGCGACAGCCTTTCTCCGGAAGGGGTCGAGATACTTAAAAAAGGCGGCCTGGACGTCACCGTGAAGACGGGGATGACCCCCGACGAGCTTAAGGGCATAATCGGCGAGTTCGACGGCCTCGTGATAAGAAGCGCCACGAAAGTTACAGCCGACTTAGTTGACGCCGCCAAGAACCTGAAGGTTATAGGCAGGGCCGGTTCCGGGCTGGATAACGTCGATAAAGTAGCCGCAAGCAAGCGCGGGATTGTGGTCATGAATACCCCCGGCGGCAATACCGTTACCACCGCGGAACATGCATTGTCCATGATGATGTCTCTCGCGAGAAACATCCCGCAGGCCACGGCAAGCCTTAAGGCCGGGAAGTGGGAGAAGAAAAAGATTCGAGGGCGTCGAACTCTTCCAGAAGACGCTGGGCGTACTCGGCATGGGCGCCATCGGCTCCCAGGTGGCAAAGAGGGCGCAGGCGCTTGGGATGACCGTGCTGGCGTTCGACCCGTACCTTTCGCCGGAGAGGGCGGCAATCGCTGGGCGTCGAATCATGCGACCTTGAATGCATCTACTCCCGCTCGGATTTCATAACCATACACTCTCCGCTGACGGACGAGACCCGCGGCCTTATAAACGCCCAGACTATCGCGAAGATGAAGGACGGCGTAAGGATAATCAACTGCGCGCGCGGCGGGATAGTGGACGAGAAGGCGCTCTACGAAGCCCTGAAATCGGGCAAGGTGGCCGGGGCCGCGCTGGACGTTTTCGAGAAGGAGCCGCCGGAGAATAACCCGCTTCTGGAACTGGACAATTTCATCTGCACGCCGCATCTTGGGGCAAGCACGGAAGAGGCGCAGTTGAACGTCGCCAGGGCCGTCGCGGAGCAGCTTGTGGACTACCTGGTGAAGGGCGTGGCGAGGAACGCGGTCAACGTGCCTTTCGTCCCCGCGGACATCCTGCCCAAGGTCCAGCCGTACCTTGGCCTGGCGGAGAAAATGGGTTCTTTCCTTGCGCAGATATACGAAGGGGCGCTGGTATCCGTCACGATAGAATACAGCGGAGAGGTCGCGGACCTGGACCCTGCGCCGATTACCACCGCGGTACTGAAAGGACTTTTAAACCCCATCCTCGAGGAGGCCGTCAATTACGTGAACGCGCCTTTCATCGCCAAGGACAGGGGGATAGAGGTCAAGGAAGTAAAATCTTCCGACAACAAGGATTATCCGAGCCTCATCAAGGTCACGGCGTCCTCCGGTAAAAAAGATTTCTCCGTATCCGGCGCGCTTTATTTCAAGAAGGACCCAAGGATAGTCGCGGTGGACAATTTCAGGGTCGAGGTCGTGCCGGAGGGAGACATGCTGGTGACCTCCAACCACGACCGTCCCGGCGTCATCGGGAACCTGGGCACCGCCCTGGGGAAGAACGGGATAAACATCGCGAGGATGCAGTTCGGGCGGGACGAGAAAGGCGGGAAGGCAATATCCGTCATATCCATAGACGCCGCGCCTTCGAAGGAAGTTATCGCGGAGCTTAACAAGCTCCCGAACGTGCTTTCGGTTAAGTACGTTAAAATATAATATTCAACGGACTCTTTCGAATAAGAATTGAGAGGAGTCTACGATGAAAGGGATTTAAAGATGGCTAACATAGTAGTGGTCGGTACGCAGTGGGGCGACGAGGGCAAGGGGAAGATCGTCGATCTCCTGACTTCCGAGGCGGACGTGGTCGCGCGTTATCAGGGCGGCAACAACGCCGGGCATACCGTGGTAATCGGCGGAAAAAAGCACATCCTGCACCTCATCCCCTCCGGGATACTGCATAACGGCAAGAAATGCGTGATAGGCAACGGAGTCGTCATCGACCCGGCCGCAATCCTCGAAGAACTGGACGGCCTGGCTAAAAACGGCTTTACGCCGGGCGATAACCTCCTTATCAGCAAGCGCGCGCAGGTAATCATGCCTTGGCACAAGGCGTTGGACGGCGCGGACGAGGGCAAAAAAGGCGGCGACAAAATAGGCACCACGGGCAGGGGTATCGGGCCCTGCTATGCCGAAAAGATGTCCCGCACGGGCGTCAGGATTTCCGACCTTGTGGACGAGGCCGTGCTTAAGGAAAAAATTTTCCGGAACACGGAAGACATGAACCTCCTGCTGAAATGCGTCTACGGCGCCGAGGGGTTCGATGCCGGAAAAGTCTTCGAGGAATATTGGGGGTACGGGCAGAGGCTTAAGACTTTCATCGCCGACGCCTCGCTCTTCCTGGAAGAAGCAATCAAGGACGGCAAGAACGTGCTTTTCGAAGGCGCGCAGGGGACGATGCTGGATATCGACCACGGGACTTATCCCTTTGTCACCTCTTCCAGTTCGACGGCGGGCGGCGCGTGCACCGGCACCGGCGTCCCTCCGACGGCCATCGACGGAGTCCTGGGAGTCGTAAAGGCATATACCACGCGGGTGGGCGCGGGGCCGTTCCCGACGGAGCTGAACGACAAGACCGGCGAACTGCTCCAGGAAAAGGGAAACGAATTCGGCGCTACCACGGGCAGGCGCAGGCGTTGCGGATGGTTCGACTCGGTCGTCGCGCGCTATTCCGTCAGGATAAACGGCGTTACCGGCTTTTGCCTGACCAAGCTGGACGTGCTGGACGAAAAGCTGGACGTGCTCGAGATGCGATAAACTCTACATATGCACCGCTTACAAGTATAGGGGCGGCATACTCAAGGACATGCCCTCCGAGATAGACATCTTTTCGGAGTGCGAACCGGTTTACGAAGAGATGGAGGGCTGGAAAAGCTCGACAGCCGGGGTTAAGGAATTGGCAAACCTCCCTGCGCGGGCGAGGGAGTACGTAAGCAGGCTGGAAGAACTTTCCGGGGCGGCTTTTTCCATTATCTCGACAGGTCCGGACAGGGATGAGACGATAATGCTGGAAAGCCCGTTCTCCTGGCGGCATGGAAGCAGGCTTGCGGGCAAATTGGCTTGACTTTCGCGTCTTCCTCTGGTATTTTTGCCGCCTGCTTAATCGCGGGCCGCTAGCTCATTTGGTAGAGCACCGCCCTTTTAAGGCGGGTGTGCTGGGTTCGAATCCCAGGCGGCTCACCAGTACTATCAAAGGGGTTACGGATTTTCCGTAGCCCCTTTTTCGTCCACTGCGCCCCCTTCGCCTGAAACCCTTGGCCTGCTTGGCTTTAGAGCCCTTACCTTTTGTGAAGTCAAGCAGTATCGAGGAGGCAAGGGGGATATCCCTGTTATTTTCCAGATGATTTTTCAACCACTTTTACCATGAATTTCGAAACCTCCCCGGCAGGCAGGGCAGGACTCATTAAATAGCCCTGAATCTCGTCGCAGCCGCAATCCTTCAAAAATGACAACTGGTCCTCGGTCTCGACGCCTTCTGCGGTTACCACCAGATTCAGATTGTGCGCTAACACGATAATAGCCTTGATGATAGCTTCATCGCTCGGACTCATGGAGATGTTTTTTACAAAAGAAGTGTCGATCTTCAGGCAGTCGAGCGGAATCTGGCTCAGGTGGTTCAGCGATGAATACCCCGTGCCGAAATCGTCAATGGAGATTTTAATGCCCATTCTCTTCAGCTTGTATAAAGTGGCAATAGCTGATTTGGGATCACGCATGAGTGCGCTTTCGGTAATTTCCAATTTCAAATATTTAGGAGGCAGGTTGGCGTTGCGCAGCGCCCGGTCCACGGCCTCAGACAAGTTCGCCTGATCAAACTGTCGGTTGGAAAGATTCACCGATACCGCAATCGGCTCATATCCGGCCTCCTGCCAGGCCTTAACCTGCAAGCATGCCGTCTTCAGCACCCACTCGCCGATTGGTATGATAAGGCCGGTCTCCTCCGCGATGGTGATGAATTTCGACGGCAACACGAGGTCGCCATCGGGGGGATTCCAGCGCAGCAATGCTTCCACGCCGATTAGCTTTCTATCCGAAAGGGAGTGTATAGGCTGGTAGTAGACAAGGAACTCGTCATTCTTTACGGCCCGGTGCAGCCTGTCTTTTAAATTCTGATATTCAACAGCAGCGGACGTCATCGATTTAGAATAGAACTGGCAATTGTTTCTTCCTTTTGATTTGGCATGGTACATGGCGATATCCGCGTTCTTGAGCAGCTCGTCCACGGTGGTCCCATCATTAGGGTAAAGTGATATTCCGACACTTGTGGTTATGAATACCTCGCGGCCGTCCAAAACAATAGGCTCGGAAATGGCATTTAAGATGCGGCTGGCTATTTGATAGGCTTCCTTGGGATGGACAAGATTTTGCACCAGCAAGATGAATTCGTCCCCGCCCAGCCTCGACATGATATTTTCCGCCTGTACTCGTCCCCACGAGCGACATAATCGGAATTTCTTATCAGGTTGACAAGCTTATTGGTTACGGCTCGCAATAGCTTGTCGCCTTTATCGTGCCCCAGGGTATCGTTAATGCGCTTGAAATTATCCAGGTCAAGGAAGAGGACCGCCATGGTCAGTTCATGCCGGTCCGCATAGGCAATCGCATGCTCAAGGAGTTCCTTGAAAAACTGGCGGTTTGGCAGTTTTGTCAGGCTGTCGTAATAAGCCAGATAGCGGATTTGCTGTTCGGATTCCTTCCGGGTTTGCAGTTCCTGCTTTAGTCTGCTCATTTCGGAAACAAAAACTATCGTTATTCCGACCACTACCAAAGGCACCAATAACGCATCGCCAGCCCCGATAACCAGTACTTTGTAAGGAACGTAGCCCCACCATAAATAGCTTTGTATGCAGGACGCTATAAAAGTGGCAATTTCGGATAAAAGTACCCCGATCCAGAGAAAGTGCCACGGGTTGATCTTTTTTATACTCTCAACTAACCGGCCCATAAATGCCCTTTTATAAATTTTTCGTTAAATAAACAATTTAGACAAGAGCCCGTCTATGTGAGCTCCGCGTCCAGTATATTGTCGAGATAGATACTGGGAAGCTTCTCCGGGACATAGGAATCCGAGTCGTCAACCCGCACCCACGCAAGCGTATGGATCCCATAGGCCAGCTTTTCTTTCCTGCCGTAATTATCGACTTTAAAGTACTCAAAATAAAGGTCCATTCCGCACTCATAAACCCGGACCAGTTTCATGGTAACACAGACACGGTCAAACGGCATCGCTTCGCGCAGGTGCTTGATGGAGGAATGAATGCATGCAAATTGTCCTTGCCTGTCCATCTTCCTGTATTTTTCGGGAGAAAGGTTGAACAGATATCTGTCCCGAAGATGCCCCTGCCACCTGAAATAGTTTGCGAAATAAATGTTCTGGGCGAGGTTGGAATGTTCCATCGTGGTATTGATGACGCTTTCTTCGAGGACACCGTTATCCTCTCCGAGAATATCCGCCTCATAGAGCACTTTCCCGCTTCCGCCGTCGTAGGCCTTCCCGACGCCGGCCGGCTCTTCATGCTTATCCGCAGGGTCTTCTTCGGGAAGCAGGTTTTCATCCCGCAGGAAGTCAGTAAAAAACTCCGGAGACGGGACAGGCTCCACAATGCCGTGGTCAACTACTCTGATCCAGGAGACCTCCTGCCTGCTGAATGCCATTCGCTTCATGGTTCCGCCGGGCGCTGTCTTGCCCCAGTCAAAACTCAATACCAGCGATGAGCCGAATGCTTTCTCAATCCAAACCCGCGCATCGACCGTCTCGTGATTTCCGATACGGCCCGATATTTCGGTTTCGGTGAAGTTAGTAACCATGAAGTGGCCGTTATGAAACTCTTCGGCTATGTATTTGCCAATAGGCTTCAGGGCCGTTTCCCGCAACTTTCCAAGCCAGTTAAAATAACTGGCGAAATAGACCCCGCCGCTAACCGTCGAGCTGTCTTTCAACACCAACGGGAACTGGAATGAGAGTATCTTCTGCCCTTGCGGGCCTCTGCCCGCGATCGATTTCTCTGTGTTCTTTTGCGGCAACCACGGCTACCATACGCTCGCGGCCCCGCAGCAGCTGGACCGGGAATGTCAGGATGGTCAGGCCGCCGCCTTTAAATACCAGGCAGTCCTCTATCCGCTCGTCGTAGCGAAGGTCGTCCCCGTTCATCTCAGTCGCTTTCCGAAGGGCCTCCAGGGCGCACCAGATGCGGCTTCCTGCCATGTCTGCCGATTTATCCATGCCGGCCACGGTTTCAAATAGCGGCGCCCTCGTTTCCCCGAGCAGGTCTGTCCACTCCCCTGCGGTCCGGTGCGTCAGGGTCTCGATGTCGCATCCCTGCGCTCCCCGGCCTGCTGCGCACAGGCACACCCTGTCGTCGTGGCTGAACGACAGGCCGACCAAAACGGAGCCTTCTACAAAGGGCTTTCCCTCTTGCGTCCAGGCGATGGACGTCTCCCCGGGAAGGTTTTCACCGGCAGCCCCAAGCTTCCGGCAGACCTTTCCGAACAGCTTTTTCTCTTCGGCATGACGCTCCGTTTTCTTCATCCCGTGAAGTCCTGAGAGGTGTCTGACGGAGACCGCCGGAGTTGTCCTGCCTGTTTTCTGGGAATAATGCCGGAGCAGGTTGTCGAGATGCAGTTCGTCCCAGTTATCCGGGTCTTGAAGGTCTGCCGGGCGAGGGGCGTCATTCACCCGCCCGATAATCTTTACCTTGTAGCCATGCAGCCTTTCGATAACCCGGCCTTCTGAATCGACCGCGGTTACGGCTGCGGTGACCGTTTCATCGTCCCTGTGCAGCAGGTCCAGTACGACCCTGTGTATCCCCTTGCCGGAGTATGAGGGGAATGTCTCCCATTTTTCTATTTCAACCGGCAGGGCAATCAGGTCGGGCAGTATTATCTGGACCGACTGCAGCAGCGTGTCCCTGAAGAACGGGTCTTCGGTAACGAAGCTCCCGGACGGGGCCGCCTCTGAATCAAAAACGCATTGGCTGTCGTTAAGAGACCGGACAGACTTTATCCGCTGGAACATTCTCCCCTGGAAGAGCATATGGCCGTATAAGTCTTCCTCCGGCATTATGTCAAGGCGGGTTTCGGGAAGCTTGCCGGCATATTGTTCCGCTTCTTTTCGCTTATTAAGGACGAACGTCGCTTCGAAATGGTTTTTTGAAAACCCGGTCTGGTCTACCGTTATGCCCGCTTTCACATGGATTGTCTCGTCCGCGGAATCCGCCTCTTCGACAAGTGCGCGGATATGGATTTCCGTCGGGTTATCCGCCTCGACCGCGATAGGGAGGGTCAGCTGGATATTCTCTACCTGCAGATAGCTGATATCGTGGATGCCCGTGACGGCCGAAACCGCCTGCGCCATGGCTTCGATGCCAAAAACGGTCGGGAACAGGTAGCTGCCCCTGAAAAGGTGGTCTTTCAGGTAGGGGTCAGCGTCCAGGGTCAGCGATACTTTTGTTTCTATCTCTATTCCCTTCTCGTAGTGAAGGACCTCTTCCAGGAAGCGCGAAGCCCGCGGTTTTGACACCTGGGGTCTCGGGATGGTATTGAGGCCTCCAAGCCTGCCCGAAACTATTATCTGTTTTTCCCCGGTCTCTTTTTCCAGGAGCTGCATGAAGCGCTCCACGCCCTTCTCCCGCGGTATGGGAAGGACGCCCATCTTCGACAGGAAATCCAGGCTTCCCATCCGTGCGCCCATCCCGACTTCGTCCCAGACGCTGAAGGCAAGGGTGATAACTTCGGCCCCGGTATCGGACCCGAACTGCTGCAGGAGGAGGTTCAACATCTCGTTCGAGAACCCGTACCACGCGTTTCCCGCCATTCCCGTTACGCCTATAATAGACCCGAACCCGGCAAAAAGTTTAATCGGGTCGTCTTTAAGGCTGTCGCATATATTTATCGCGCCTATTAGTTTAGGCGCAATTTCCCGAAGCGCCGCGCCCGGGTCAATCTGTTCAAGGCGGCGCGGCCTGTTGAGCGCGGCCCCGTGAATGACGCCGGTGATTTTGCCCAGGTCCTTTTCCACCTGTTTTTTGAGGTCGACAACGGCCGCCTTATCCGAGACGTCGCACGGGTAGTAGCGAAAAACCGTCCCGCTTTCCCTGTAGCGTTCCAGGACGTTCTCTATCTCTTCATCCTTGTGTATTAAGACCGTGCTTCCGGCTATGGCAAGCTTGACCCCATATTTCTTTGCGAACGCAAGGGCGCATTCCGCGGTAATCCCCCTGGCGCCTCCCGTAACCAGGACCACATCATCGGCCGTCCATCGGGTTTTTCTTTCCCTGTAGTCCCTGGGGTCGCTGACCTCCAGCATGGGGACATGCCGCTTAAGGCCGCGGTCGAATGACGCTACGGCGAATTCTTCCCCGGCATGGAGCTCTTGCAGTATCTCCTGCAGGATACGGGTCTGCGTCCCCCGTTTCATTAAACTCCAGTACCCGAATCCTCTCCTTCATGTTTTCAAGATAAACGCTGCAGAGAAAGGCGGCGCTCCCTTTCGCTTCCATGGAGACGCCGGAGCCGCATTCATAAAAACCGCCGCTCCCGAACTGCACGACCGCGTACTCCGGTTTAGTGGCCGTCTTCATCGAAGTGATGACTTTCCCGATGCAGCTTAAACGCGACACCATGCTCGTAACGGACTCACGGGTCAGCGGGCCCGCACCCTTCTTCCCTGAAGGAAGCAGGAAAATAAAGGACTGGTACTTTGCATAATCATCCGCCGCAAGGTTATAAAGACTGCCGTAATCAATGGATGACGCGGCGATTTTATTCCGTATCAGAATATTTTCCATTTCGGAGGCGAGACCGTCAGTCTCATCGACGGAGACGAGCAGCATATGCTTTTTTTCTTCGGAGGTTTTTTCAAAAATCGCCTTGAAAGACTGCGAAGACGGGCGCGGCCGCTCCTCATAGGCGACTTTAAAATTTCGGACCCAGTTATCGGACTTATTAATTGCCGCTGTTTCCTGGGGCCGAACTTCCCCCGTCTCGTCCGGGGTATCGATAACGCTTTTAATCCGGTCATAGATCTCCCGCATCGAGCTGTTCGCCATGGCCGTGGGGTCAATCTGTTTGCCTTCCGCGTTGTACAGCCTCAAAGCCCTGACCGCGAACTGCCCGGCCTTGATGGAGTCCAGGTTCAGGTCGTCGAGCAGGCGGTGGTCCATGGATATCGAGTCCACGGGAAAGCCCGTCATTTCCGATGCAAGCTTCAAAAGCAGTTCCGGGGCAGCCGCATTTTGCGGAGCTAACGGCATTTCATGCAGGGGGCCGTCCGTTTTTCCGGTTGCGGCGGCGGGAACATCCTTAAGGACGATACCCTGCGCCTCGGTCTGTATCAGCCCGCGTATGTAATCTATCTGCTGTCTTGTAAAGAGCCCGGCCGCGTCGTCCGGGCCCAGTGAGGGGACCAGGGCCGGCCCGATTTCGCGTATGACGACAGAACTCATCAAGGTTTCTTCTTCCGCGGGGACAGAGGAGTGTTCACACTGGTTTTCAATGAAGAAACGCTTTGAAGCCGGGACAAACGGCCTTACCAGCCGGTTCTCGAAAAGGGCTGTCCAGTTGACTTCGCCTCCGCGTACGAAGTAGCAACCGAGGAAGACGTTCAGGGAACGCATGTCTCCCGCTTTCGATTCGACGGGAAGGCAAACCGGCTCATCCGTACCCGCAATGGAATTGGCCAGGTCGGACAAGACGCGGCCCGGACCTACTTCTACCAGCAGGTCGCATTCCCTCCTCATGTTATTTATCAAGGATATGAAATCTACCGGATGGGTTACCTGCCTTGAAAAATGCCGCTTAGTGTCGGTCCCGGGACTAACCTCGCTGCCGTCCATCGAAGTCAGCAATTTAATGTCCGTTCCGCTAAGGACATCCGGGATTGGCGCATATCTGAATAATTTATCTGCCGCCCCGGCCATCAGCCGCGAATGGAAGGCGTTCGAAACCGGCAGGTATTTCGTTTTTATGTTCGCGAGCGACGCCCGCTTCACCGCTTCCTCAACCGCCAGCCTCTCGCCGGATACCACTGTTTGAGCGGGGCTGTTGATGTTCGCTATGGTGATGTAGCCTGCGATGTCCCCCAGCAGTTCTTCGGTTTTCTCCCGGTCGCAGGCGAAGCTGGCCATTGTCCCCGCGTTGTCTTCGGATGCGGAGGTCGCCCTACCCCGGAACGCCGCAAAATCAAGCAGTGTTTCGTCATCGAACGCGCCTGCCGCGCGGAATGCCGTCAACTCGCCCAGGCTATGGCCGGCTGCAACGACCGGCCTGATACCCAGGTTCTCCATATGCCGGATCCACAAGAGCGAAGTCATGCATAAGGCCGGCTGCGCGATATCCGAACGGGACAGTGACTGACGCCACCCGTCCAGCTGGCTATTGTCAATGGCGCGGTCAACCGGCCGGTAGATATGCTCGTAAATGTTCTCAAATCCTTTTTCCGCCAGCCGCGTTTCGGCCTTCTTCCGGAGTTCCCTGGCCCACCCGTAGCGTTCCGTGATGATCCGCCCCATATTCAGTTGCTGAGACCCCTGCCCCGGAAACAGGAAGCCGATGCGTGCGCGCGATACCGTATTTCCAACCCATATATCCTGATGCGGGTCGAAAGCCGTCCCGCCTTTTGGAATGTCGCCAGCCTTCAGCATCTGCTCCGCGCGGCCAAGACAACTCGACGAGAGCTGCGGGTGCCCCGGCAACCAGGGCAACCCGAAAATGTTTACCGGCCGGGAGTTCCCGGGTAAGTTCCTTGGACAGGTCTACCATCTCGCCGGTGCTTATCCCCAGGGCGACGCCCTTCAACTGGGCTATGCGGGCGAGCATTTCCTGCTGCGTCCCGGCGGACAGGACAAAAAGCTCAGTCTCCTGGTACGACGCAAGCAGCTCCCTTTCGCCGATGGAGGGCCTTATCTGCTCCGCGGGCTCCCCGGCGGACTCGACGGTAACATGGCAGTTAATCCCCCCGAACCCCATGCCCGATACCCCGGCGCGGATGGTGGCGTCCGCGTTCCGTACCTCGCCCTCTATGACGGGATATATGCCGCGCGCCTTCTCGTTGAATATCGGGTTCGGCTCGCTGCAGCCGGCGGTGGGCGGGATGACGCGCCTGTTTACCGCCATGACGGCCTTTATGAAGCCGCCTATACCCGAGGCGGCCTTGGTATGCCCGATAAGCGACTTGAGCGACGTGATGCCCAGGGGCCGCAGAGTTTCCGGGTTGCCACCTTCCATGGCGCTCGCGATACCCTCCAACTCGGCTTTATCGCCTGCGGTAGTGCCTGTCCCGTGGCCCTCGATAAAATCTACAGAGTCAAGTCCATACCCTGCCTTGCCGTACGCCCGCCGAATCGCGAGGGCCTGGGTCAGCGCCTTCGGGGCCGTCATGCCGCCCTTGCCGTCGGAGGACAACCCCCAGCCCCGGAGGATGGCGTATATATAATCCCCGGCGGCCCGGGCGTCCTGCAGCCTCTTCAATATGACAAACCCGGCCCCTTCGCCAGGAATGAATCCGCTGGCGCGGCGGTCGTACACCCTCATGTCTTCCCTGGTCAGGGCGTTTGTCTTGGCAAAGCCTATAAGCTCGAAGGTATCGAGGCTGATGTCTATCCCTCCCGCTACCGCGAGGTCGAGAGTGCCGGCGGAGAGGGCGTTAGCGGCGGTGGCCACCGCGATGAGAGACGAGGAACAGGCCCCGTCCACAGTGTACCCGCCGCCATGCATGTCGAGGAAATTGCAGATTCTGCCGGCAATGGTGTTGGAGAGGTTTCCGGCCAGGGTGTCCTCGGTGATGGGGGCGAAAGCGGATTTGTACGACGTCTCCATGCTGCCCAGCAACTCGTCGATGACGGCGGTAGGCAGCCCTTTCTGGGTAGCGGTAGAGGTAAAGACTTTTTTCACGTAGGGCCAGCGCAGACGCATCTGCTGCGACCGGCTCTGTTCGCCCGTCATGGTGTTCCCGAGGATGACCCCCGAACGGTCGGACGGGATGCTCTGGCGGGTTAAGCCCGCGTCTTCCAGGGCCCTGAGCGCGACCTCAAGCGCCAGCCAGTGGACTATATCCGAAGAATCCACGACGGTCTTCGGGATGCCGCGCTTTACCCAGTCAAACTCGAACCCGTCGATCACCGCCGCACGGTCCCCGTAGGTCTTGTCGGATACGGAGGGGTCCGGGTCGTAATATTCGGAAAGCGGCAGGCGCTGCTCGGGGATCCGGCGGAACGCTCTTTTTCGGGCAAGTATGTTTTCCCAGAACGATTTTAAGTCCGCGGCGCCAGGGTAATAGCAGGACATGCCTATTACGGCGATAGCATCGTGGGATATTTCGGTCTTTATCTTGTAATAAGAAGATTTGTAGAATTTACTGAATTCGGGGGGTGGATTTATTATCTTCAGGCCCATCTCTCTCAAGGAATTCCCGGCCCGCTTGTCGGTCCATGCCACCTCGCATGACAGTGCCAGGTCTTCTCCCTGCGGGACAGTGAATTTTACTGTCAGCGCCGTTGCATTTTCGATAAGGTCTTTCGAATCCGTAATTACATACAAACCTTTTTCTGAAATGCCTACAATGAAAGCCTTAGAGGTCTTATTGCCCCAAATGACGTCGACTTCAAAATTGACGGGTATCCTCAGTGTGGTTCGTCTTTCCATTTGGTACGCCTCTAGTCGTTAGATGTCGCAACGCAGTTTTTTCAGCATCCGGCTCCAGTGAAGCAGGGGCGTAGCCGACTGAAAAATCAGTTAATAATAATCTAATTTATAAGCATTAGTCAATTTGTTTCATGTAAAGTGTGTAACCGGGCGTTGCGGAACGGGTTTATCAAACGCGTCAACCAAAAACCCGCCTTGACAATATTACCCCAATATGCAATACTTGCGAAGTAACAATGATTTCATTCTGAGGTAGCAATATGGTGGAAAATAAGGATAAAAAACTAAAAATGACTCCGCAGAGGGCGGCAATTTTAAAATACATGGACGGAAATAAGTCCCATCCGTCAGCGGAGGCGATTTATGAGGCCGTCCGCAAAAAATACCCCATGATCTCCTTCACCACCGTCTATAACACGCTCCAGACGCTGAAAGACTTGGACCGGGTATGGGAACTGAACATCGACGACGAGAGGAAGCGCTACGACCCGAACACCAATCTTCACCACCACCTGATATGCAACAAGTGTAAAAAGATAGTGGATATACACATGGATTTTCCGCTGGAAGTCCCGGAGGAGCTTGCGCAGGGCTATATGGTAAACGGACGGCACGTGGAATTCTATGGACTCTGCCCCAAGTGCCGTAAGACGCGAGGCTGAATATATGCGGAAAGTAGTAAAGAGGCGGCGCAATTTTGCAAAACCCCCGCCCGAGTGCACACTCAGGCGCGGCAACATTAACCAGGCACATGAAACCAGGGAGGGTGAAGATGGAGATAATAAACGAACACAAGCTGGGTGTGGCAAAAGGGACTGCTGTGGAGCAGGATGTAGATATGAACTTCAAAGGTGAGACCGCCGAGGTCGGGCTTTACCTGGCCATGGCGCGGGTGGCGCAGAGGGAAGGCTATCCGGAGGTCGCGGGTACGCTTAAGACCATCGCATGGGAAGAGGCGGAGCACGCGGCGCATTTTGCCGAGATGAACGGGCTTGTGTCGGAGAGCACCAGGGAGAATATCGAGCGGATGATAAAGGGTGAGATCGGCGCCAATAACGGCAAGAAGGCCGCGGCGAAAAAGGCCAAGGAAAACGATATAGACCCGGCGCACGATTTCTTCGACGAGTCCTCAAGGGACGAGGCGCGTCACGCAAGGATGCTCCAGGGCGTGCTCGACCGTTACTTCAAATAACAGTCAAAACCTTTCTTTTCTTTTGCGGAAAAGAAAAGAAACAAAAGAAAATGGGGCTTTTAAGTCCGGCTTTCTTTTGGTACTTTTCTTTCACCCGAAAGAAAAGTACGGTTAAGATTTCTGCTATATTATTGAATATTACCCTTACGGAGGTGGCTGGTGGATACCGCACTTCTCTCCCGCATTCAGTTCGGGCTTACGGCTGGTTTCCATTTCATTTTCCCGCCCCTGACCATCGGATGGCATGGCTGATCTTCTACATGAAGTCGGCATACCTGAAGACCGGGGACGAGAACTACTGGCGGATGTCGCGCTTCTGGACACGCATATTCGCCATAGGTTTCGTGGTCGGCGTCGCGACCGGAATCACTATGGAGTTCCAGTTCGGCACGAACTGGGCGACCTATTCCCGGTACGTGGGCGACGTCTTCGGCGCGCCTCTCGCGGCGGAGGTGATATTCTCCTTCTTCCTCGAGTCGTTCTTCCTTGCGCTGCTGGTATTCGGGGAGAAACGGGTCTCGAAGAAGGCGCTCTGGTTCGCGTCCCTGATGGTCGCGTTCGGCTCGACCCTTTCGGCGTTCTGGATAATAGTCGCGGGCTCATGGATGCAGACCCCCGCCGGGTATGAGATAGTGAACGGCAAGGCGCACCTGGTCAATTTCTGGGCCGCGCTATTCAACCCTTCGACGCTCCCGCGCTTCACGCACGTCATAATTGCCGCGTTAATCACAGGCTCGTTCTTCGTGATGGGCATAAGCGCCTGGCTCCTCAAGAATAAGAAGAGCGTCCAGCTGGCAAAAAAATCACTCGCCGTCGCGCTCGTTACCGCGGCGTTCTTCTCCGTCGTCCAGCTTCCGGCGGGTCATCTCCACATGTTGGAGGTCGTCCATACTCAGCCGGTAAAACTCGCCGCATTCGAAGCCTTATATAAAACGACGGCCGGCGCGCCGCTTTGCGTCATCGGCATACCGGGCAGTTAATGGCCTCACGGCCAGGATAGAGATACCGAACATGTTGAGCTACCTCGCATACGGGGATTTTCACGCGGTAGTGAAGGGGCTCGACTGCGTGCCGTCGTCCGATTGGCCGCCTATTGCCACGACCTTCCTTACCTTCAGGGGGATGGTGGTCCTTGGGACGTACATGCTGCTCCTGACGCTCATCGGGTTATATCTTCTGGCGCGCGGGAAGCTCTTTGACAGCCCCCGGTTCCTGAGCTTCGCCCTTTATTCCATACCCGTGCCGATTATCGCGAACGAGATGGGCTGGGTCTCGGCGGAGATGGGACGTCAGCCCTGGATCGTGCAGGGGCTTATAAGGACGAAAATGGCGTTTTCACCCGTCGTCCCGGCGGGGGACGTGCTGTTCTCGATAATCCTCCTCGTGGCCGTCTATGCGATGCTCTTTTCGGTATGGATTTATCTCGTGAAGCGCGAAATGGGAAAGGAGGCCCTGTGATGTTTACACTTCAGACGATATGGTTCCTCCTTCTCGCGGTGCTGTTTATCGGTTATGCGGTGCTCGACGGTTTCGACCTCGGAGTGGGGGTACTCAGCGTACTGGCGAAAGACGATAACGAACGGGGCAGGATGGTGGCCGCCGTGGGTCCTTTCTGGGACGGGAACGAGGTATGGCTTTTAACCGGCGGCGGCGCGATATTCGCGGCGTTCCCGGATGTCTACGCGACGGTTTTTTCCGGGTTCTACCTTGCGTTGATGCTGTTACTGGTCGCAATCATCCTGCGCGCGGTCTCGGTCGAGTTCTGGAGCAAGGTGGACAGCCCCGGCTGGCGGAAGGCCTGGGGGTTCGGGTTTTTTCTAGGCAGCCTGCTCCCGGCAATCCTTCTGGGCGTTGCCTTCGGGAACATCCTGCACGGCGTGCCCGTGGACTCCACTAAAGAATACGCCGGCACCTTCTTTACGCTCCTGAACCCGTACTCGGTACTGGTCGGGGTCCTCTCTCTTGTGATGTTCATGATGCACGGGGCGCTGTACTTAACGCTCAGGACCGACGGCGAGCTCAAGGCGAAGGCAATCAAATGGGCAGGCATGGGATGGGCGGCATTCGTCGCGCTGTATGTATTGGTGACGGCGCTGACCGCGGTTTTCGCGGGCAAGATGTTCGCCCGTTACCTGGAGAGCCCGCTGCCCTGGATACTGGTTGTCGTAGCGGTGGCCGCGATAGTCGCGATAAAGCTTTTCCTGAATAAGGAGCTGGTGGGAAAGGCCTTCATAGCGTCGTCCTTGACGATAGCGTCGCTTATCGGCGTGGCCGCTGTCGGCCTCTTCCCCAATCTCGTGCCGTCAACCCTCGACCCGGCATACAGCCTGACAGCGATGAACTCGTCCAACTCGCAGCTGACGCTCACGGTGATGCTCATACTGGTGGCAATCGGCGTCCCGATCATGCTCATCTACACGGCGTACATTTACCATTGCTTCCGGGGCAAGTCCGAGGCTGGAGAGTATTAAAGCGAATTAATTTCTTCTTTACTATCTCTCAAGGAGGGCGAAAGCCCTCCTTTTCTTTAAGAAAAGCCCCGCAAGCAGTTCAAAAATAGGCTTATTCCCGCCCGAATCCGCCCCATTGTATATTAAATAAGACCGCGCCAGCGGCAATGAAACGCCGCCTTGAGGGCTTTTTGACTTGCAAAGCATTACAAAAGGTTATAAAATCTCTGCCGATGAAGGCCTTGGTGACAGGAGGGACCGGGTTCATCGGAAGCCATCTCGTCGAGGCCCTCCTGAAGGAAGGCATCGAGGTGAGGTGCCTTGTCCGTGACCCGAATAAGTTATCCTGGCTTGCCGGGCTGGATGTAGAGGCGGTAAAAGGGGACTGCGCGGCCCCGGCGGGTTTGTCCGATGCGGTGAAGGGCGTGGACTATGTCTTCCATGCCGCCGGGATTACAAAGGCCGTTAAACCGCAAGATTATTACAGGGTAAACGCGCAGGGGACGGAGAACCTCCTCCATGCGGCGATAAAGGAAGCCGGGCGGATAAGAAAGTTCGTCCTGGTATCCAGTCAGGCCGCCGCGGGGCCGTCGAAGGAAGGCCGGCCAAGGCGCGAGGACGACCCTGCCGAGCCGGTATCCGACTACGGCAGGAGCAAGCTCGAAGCTGAGCAGTACGCGCTGTCCGCGAAGGAAGAACTGAATATCGCGATAGTCAGGCCGACGGCGGTTTACGGCCCGAGAGACCGGGATATCCTGACCTTTTTCAAGATGGTCAGCCGGGGGTTCCGGACCGCGTTCTCTGAAAAAAGGTTGCTCTCCGTCTGCTATGTTTCCGATATAGTTGACGGTACGGTTAAGGCGGCGCTGAAGCAGACGAAATCCGGAGACGCTTTTTTTCTGGCGCATCCGGTCCAGAACGACTGGGACAGGATGGGTGAGGCTATCGCCTCTTCCCTGGGGGTGAAGGCCAGGAGACTGGTTATCCCGATCCCCCTGATGGGGGGCGTCGCGTTATGCGCCGAGGCGTTTTCCTTCATTTCCGGAAGACCGGCGCTTCTTAACCGCCAGAAGATGGCGGAGATAAGACAGCGCTTCTGGGTAGTGGATACAAGCAAGGCCGAAGAGGTTTTAGGGTTTGCCGCCCGTGTTGATTTCCCGGCGGGCGCAAAAATTACTGCCGAGTGGTACAGGCTACATGGATGGCTTTGAGGGAGGATGACAGCTTGGACATTTTCGGGAAGTGCAAACGGTTTACAAAAGCGGACGATTTAAAGGCGATAGGCGCCTATCTTTATTTCCGCAGAATAGATTCACCACAGGACCCGATAATAACCATCGCCGGCAAAGAGCTGATAATGCTCGGCTCGAACAATTATCTGGGCCTCACCAACCACCCCAAGGTAAAAGAAGCGGCAATTGCCGCCATAAAAAAGTACGGCACCGGTTGCGCCGGCTCCAGGTTCTTAAACGGCACGCTGGACATCCACGAGGAGCTTGAAGAGCGCCTGGCGAAGTTCATGAATAAACCGGCGGCGATCACGTTTTCCACCGGGTTCCAGACAAACCTGGGCACGATTTCCGCCATCGTGGGCAAGGACGATACCGTATTCATAGATAAGCTCGACCATGCCAGCATCATAGACGGCTGCAGGCTCTCCTTCGGCGACGCCAGGAAATTCAAGCACAACGACATGGAAGACCTGGACCGGGTCCTTACCCAGGACGGGAAAGGCGGCAAGATGGTCGTCGTCGACGGCGTCTTCTCGATGGAAGGCGACATAGCCGACCTGCCCAGGATAGTGGACGTAGCCAGGATCCACGGCGCGCGCGTAATGGTGGACGACGCGCACGGCATCGGCGTGCTTGGAAAGAACGGCAGGGGGACGGCGGAGCATTTCGGCCTGGAAGACAAAGTCGATATCATAATGGGGACGTACAGCAAGTCGCTTGCCTCCATCGGCGGCTTCGTCGTCGCGGAACTCGACGTAATAGACTACATAAAGCACCATGCCCGCGCCCTGATATTCTCCGCAAGCCCGCCCCCGTCTTCGGTCGCGTCGGTAATCGCCGCCCTGGACATTATCGAGAGCGAGCCGGAGAGGCGCAAGGCCCTTTGGGACAATACCCATAAGATGCAGAAGGGCTTCAAGGAGATGGGCTACGACATCGGCGTGAGCGAGACGCCTGTCGTCTCGGTCGTCGTGGGCGAGGACATGACCGCATTCATGATGACGAAGAGGCTCCAGGAAGAGGGCGTGTTCGTGAACCCGGTGGTCAGCCCGGCGACGGCCCCCGGAAGGGCCCTCATCAGGACGAGCTACATGGCCAACCACACCTTCGACCAGCTCGACCGGGTGCTTGATATATTCGAAAAGGTGGGCAGGGAACTCGGGATACTCCAGACGAAGCACGCGTAAGCGGAAGCGGCGGAGGGGCGCGGGATGATCCAGGCCGCCTTTGCGGAAGCAGTTTAGACTGAGTATGGGGCTGCGGGAATGCGCGGCCGCTTGAATATAACATGGAGTCGGACGCCTTTTAAGTGAAACATCCGGGCCGCAAGATATATCACCTGCTGGGCGGCCTCTTCATAATTGCCGCATATATTTTCCTGGGACGGGCGCGGGGACTACCCGCGCTCGCCGCGCTTACGGCCATCGCCACCGCGACAGACATCTCCCGCTTCATTTTCCCGAAGTTCAACTATTTCGTATTCAGGCATTTTAAGGCGTTCATCCGGGAGTCCGAAAGGAACACCCTTACCGGGACGCCTCCGTATCTGATGGGGATGCTGGGTTCGTTTTTCCTTTTCAGTTTGCCGGTTGCAATCTGCTCGATTATATTTCTTGCCTGCGGCGACGTGAGCGCGACGGTCGTGGGGGAACGGTGGGGGAAGACGAAAATATCCGGGATAAAAAGCCTGGAGGGGACGATGGCCTTCTTCGCCGCCTCGCTTATATCCGGGGCCGTAGCCGGTGTTTACTGGCAGGGGCTTCCTTTGTATGTCGTCGCGGCGGGCGCACTCACCGCGTCCGTGGTTGAAATCCTGCCCCTGAAGTTCAACGACAACTTAACTATACCGATAATTTCAGGTGCGGTGATGCAGGCGCTGATTCATAAACGCCCCGTCATGCCCCTCTTATCTAGGGGAAGCGGAATGTCATTTCGGGGAACCCGGTAACTTTAAAATATCTGCAATAACCCGCATATAGTTTATCCGCCAGCCGGACGCACACCGGCGCGAGGGCCGCGCCCGCGATCACGTCAATAACGTAGTGATACCGCAGGTACATTGTCGCGACTATCAGCCCCGTGACAAGCGGCAGGGCCAGCCAGAAGAACCACCTCTTGTACCGCCACGCATACGCAAGCACTATCAGCACGACTTCCGTATGGCCGGAAGGGAACGCGTCCCGGTTCGTGCCCTCAAGCAGGTTCAGGGTCGAGTCGATTCCACTTGCCAGCCCGCCGCGCATAAGGCCGTGCGCATACTGCCCCTCAAGATAAAACCTTGGCCCCAGCGCCGGGACGATTATGTACCCCAGGTACGAAACGAAAAAGCCCAGGGTAATCCCGAAGAGCGAGATATCGAAATATTCCGTTTCCCTTTTAAAAAATAAAATAAGACAGAAGACAATGGGGACGAAATAGTACGAGGTGTAGCAGATCTGAAGGACGGTCGTGAGAGCGGGGCGTACCATCCACTCCAGCCATGCGCCGGGGACGGGTCCGGTCAGATACGCATCCATACGGGCCAGCCAGGGGTCCTTGTCAGGCGCGTTTATATAGGCCGTTATGTGGCTCATGCTGTCGAAAGTGAAGAGGATGACGAACAGGGGCATCAGGAAATCGACGTATTTTATCAGTACGCTTTGCGGGGATTTCTGCCGCATGTAAGACGCCGCCAGGACGACGGCCATTACCGCGCCGTAGCGAAGCGCAATCTCCGCCGCATCGGGTATTTTTTTAAAATTCAGGAGGGTAAGGACGAGAAGGAAAAGCAGGAAAAATACCGATAGCGGCGTTACCGGCTTTGCCTTCCGAAGGAAGCGCATCTTCAGGCGCTGAGTCCGACGGTCAGGCCGAAATCGGCGGCGACTTCCTCGATAACCTTGCGGTCTATGCCCGGCCTTTTAGTCAGGTAAGCCTTCCAGGAGCGCGTTGTCGCAGATTGTATTGATGAGCCGCGGGATCCCCTTGGAGAACATATACACGGCCTCGATCGCGTCCGGGGAAAAAAGTTCCTTTTCACTCCCCGCGATGTGGAGCCTGTGGCGGATGTATTGCGCGGTCATATCATGGCTAAAGGATTTCAGCCGGTATTTTACCGCGACCCTCTGTTTCAGCGGTTCGTCCAGAGAGAGCACGTCGTCCAGCTCCGGCATCCCGAAGAACACGAAAGACACCAGTTTCCCTCCGGGCACTTCGAGGTTAAGAAGTCCTCTGAACTCCTCCATTATCTCCCGCGAGTTCAGCATCTGGGCCTCGTCTATAAGCACCACGGCCTTTTTGCCGGCCTCGTTTATTTCTATAAGGCGGTGGTATATGGAGCTCAGGAGGTTTACTTTATCCTCCGGTACGTCGTCCACGCCAAGCTGCATGGCGATTTTTTTAAGCAGCCATTCGGTCGTTATGGAGGAATGGATTATCACGAGCAGGGCGGACTCGTGCTCATCGTCGTCGAGTTCGTCCAGCATCCTTCTGGCGAGAGTGGTCTTGCCGGTGCCGATGCCGCCGACCAGGACGGCCAACCCCTTCATGGTGCTCACGGCGTATTTAAGACGGAGCAGCGCTTCGGCATGCTGTTCGCTGTTGTAGTAAAACCTGCTGTCGATGGAGTTGGTGAAAGGCTGTTCGTTAAGGCCGTAATACTCGAGGTAATCCATCTAACTCTCCGTAGATTATAAGTACGATACCTTGTTTTTCTTGGGTGCGGCGGGTTTCTCTTCCGTCTTTTTCTTATCCTTGGCCGCGGGCGCCGCCCCGGATTCCAGGAGCGCCTTGTTCAACCTCTGGAGCCTCTCCTTGACGTCTCTGAAACCGCCGTCCGCCCGGGTTATCTCCTCCACGACCGACTGCGCCGACGGTATATCCTCATTCAGTTCGTATGCGGTCGCAAGGTCGTATTTAAGTCCCAGGTACTCGTCCGGCTCGCGTCCTTCGGCTTCCAACCCCTTTTTTAAATTTATAATCGCCGTGCCGTATTCGCCCTTCTCGATATAGCATAACCCCCTCATGCTCGCGCAGTCGAGGAGCCTGCCCGGGTCGTGCGAGGCAAGCTCGAACTCGCCCAGCGCCTCGTCTAACATCCCCATCTCTTTATATGCGATACCCAGGTTATAATGGGTCTCGTAATCTTCCTTGTTGAGCTGCTCCTCAACGCCCTTTTTAAATTCCTGGAAAACGTCCTCGAGCAGTTTGTCTTCGAACACATCGGAAGATTTCTTCGCCGCCGGCGCCTCGGTTTCTTCTTCGAATTCCTCGCGGAGTTCCGCTCCCAGGTCGAAGAAATCCTCATCCGGCTTCGGCTCCTGTATAGAAAAAGCGCTGGAGATGAGCGCGGCTGACTGTTCCGGATCAGGCGTCTTAACCGGCTCGTCCGTCTCCGTTTCATCCGGCGCGGTCTCCTCAAAATCTCCGCCCAAAACAGGCTCGTCCCATGTCTCCTTGAAGGCCTGCTCCAATTCGTTGTCCAGGGATTTGAAAACGTCGTCTTCCTCGCTTGTTTCTTCCCGGATTTCAGCGGATGGCTCGGAATGCTCCGGCTCCTCCGTGACCAGCTCTATATCCTGCGGTCCCGGCTCTTTTGACAAACTATCAAGCAGCGTATCGTGCCTTTCGCGGACTTCAAGGTCGTCCGGGTTTACGGAAAGGAGCTTCTCGTAGATATCGATTGCCTCTTGAGTAAAGACCCTGCTGGGCATAGAAATCCGCCTCCGCGCGCTCCTCCACGTAATGCACTGAACCCGGAGTCATCGAGGGCCCGGCCAGATATTCCAGCTCAATCTGGTTCTCAGTTTCAAACAGAGGTTCCTCTGATTCCTGTTCCGGGAGCGGCACATCTTCCAGGCTGTATGTCCAGTTCAAGCTGTACGTCCGGCTCCAGGCTGTACGTCCGGCTCCTACTGCATTTCTCTGCCGGCTAATGAAATTTCCTCCCCGGCAGGTCGTCCAGTTCATAAATTTTCGACTCCGGCAAAGCTTCCTGTTCTTTTTGACCCTCCTCCAGCGCCGGTAATTCCGTCTCCGAAAGTTCCGGTATTTCCGAAACCGCGCCTATCTCATATACCGCGGAAGGCGGCGGCTGCGATTTGGATGCAAGTCTTGGGTCGGCAGGGTCGAGCCGGCGCGCTTTGCCGAGTACCGCTTCGGCTTCCGCCTCCATGCCCATCGAATTATAAATATCGGCAAGTTCGACGGAGACGTTTATAAAACTATCGAGATCGCCCTGAGCCTTGTAAAGCTCAATGTACCTCTTTTTTACCTCCGGGTCCCGGGGACGGGTTTCGGAGAGGCCATTAAGAATATCCGTCACCTTTTCCGTCATCCCGTACCTTAGCAGCACATCGGCCTCGCCAAGGCGCTCCTCAAAGCTTTTTTCAGGCGGCGGAGCCGCTATTTCTTCCATGTCGGGGATGCCGTCGCCCGGGCCGCTCTGAATTCCGGTCTCGTCCGCCCCGGAGGTTTCTTCAGGACCTTTATTCACGGCGAAAATATCTAAACCTTCAAGCTCGTTATCCTCCGGAAAACCGTACGCCCCGAGGTCCTGCGGAATTTCAACCAGCCCTTCATCCTCGCCCAGTTCCATCGGCGGGAACTCTCCGAACTCCTCGGGCAGGTCCGGCATAGACGTCGTCCGGCATTGGCTCGTCCGGCATAGGCATGTCCGGCAAAGACGCCTCTTCCTCTAATGGAGGGAGTATCGCTTCAGGCACGGCGGGGGCGGCCTCGATGGGAATTTCTTCTTCAGGGGACGGGATGGGGGCGGTCAGGTCTTTCGCCTGGCGCCTTATTTTGTCCGCCTCTTCCTGCCTGTCCTGCTTCTCCAGGACGTAAGCAAGGAGGTTCAGGGCAGCGACGCTGTCTGCCTTGTGGGCAAGGAACTCCCGGAGGAATTTTTCGGCCTCGGCGAATTCGTTTCTGGAGATGTGCCAGTCGGCCAGCGCTTCATATTCCTTCCAGGCGGCCTCGAAATCCCCTGTCTTCAGGTCCAGCTCGATGAGCTGATGCCGGTAGAGCATGTTCTGCGGGTCTTTATCCTGAAGGACATTGTAGATCGCTCTGGACTCCTCGTACCTGCCGGAGCGGAGATAGGCCTCTGCCAGCGAAGTCTGTATCCTCGCGTCGTTCGGGTCCAGCTTGTTTAATTCTTCGAGCCTGGAAATCGCCTCCTGAAGCCGGTCCTCCTTCAGGTCTATCAAAGCACAGACCCTGCCGAACTCGAACCCGTCAGACGCCTTTTCCTTGACCTTGGCCAGGAATTCCCTCGCGCCCGCTAAATCTCCCTGGGCAAACTTCTTTTCCGCAAGCTCGACGCATTTATTTACTCCCTCCCGCTCGAACCCTTCGCCCAGATAAAGCTCCGCAAGTTTTTGGGCGAGGGAAAAATTGTCGGGGTTCAGTTCGCAGAGGGTTTTGTAAATATCTATCGCCTTGCTCCTCTGGCCTTGTTTGGTAAAGTAGGATGCCGCCGCCAGGTAATTCTCGTTTGCGTTACCCACCATGCCGCGCTCGGCGTTCAGCTTGCCCATCATGAGGAAGACGTCCACCTGGTCGGGCTTTATGTTCAGGACTTTTTTGTAAAGCGCGATAGCCTTGAGGGTGAAGCCGGTCTTATTGAAGATTTCAGCGGATCTTTTGAAAGACTCAATGGCCTTTTCGGTATCGTTCCTTTTTAGGCAGAGGTCTCCGACGGTATTGAAGGTGTTGGCGTCGTTCGGCGACTCAGCTAAGATCTTCTCGTACTCGATTATCGCCTTATCCCATTGCGACTTGGCGATAAACTTCTGCACGTCCTTTAAAATCTTGCTTTTGTTAATCACTTACAACCTCGGTTTGAGGGCATAAAATCCCACATGAATTTAGCATATTCAAGGTCTTACTGTCAAGGTTATTGACCCCCCTTCCCGCCGGTTTACATCCGGGGCCAGTTGTGTTATAAATATCCGGATTTATCCGGATTTAACTTAGGGGGAGAAATGTCTTCAACGGGCCGTGTTTTAAGTCTATTTGCGGTTTTTTTGACTCTTTTGCTTGCCCAGGCTGCGTTTGCCGCCCCTTATGAAGAATGGGCCGGGATGTACCTTGGGAAAGAGAAGATGGGTTATGCGTATCTCAAGGTTGAAGATGTTCCCGGCGGCTATAATATCACCGAAGAGATGACGGCGGCCCTGACCGTGCTGGGAACGGTGCAGGAAGTAAAAATAAAGACCTCTTCCATAACCGACGGCGGTTACAGGGTAAAAAGCTTCCGTTTTTCGATGGTCTCAGGTTTTGCGAACTCCGCAGATCGACGGGGTCGTGGATGGCGATGTCCTTCGGCTGAAAACAGGCCCCGGCCAATCCGACTCGGAAGAGATAAAGCTTAAGGAAAGACCTTTTCTGTCTTCGGGCGCGGACCTCTACATCCAGAACCAGAAGCTTAAGGCGGGAGATTCCATGGAGCTTCCGCTTTTCGACCCGGCGTCGCTCTCGCTGCAGGAGATGAAGGTAAACGTGGAGGCTGTGGAGGAGATGAAGGCGGGCGAGGGCCTGGTCCCGGTGTATAAGGTGCGGGAGAGCTTTTCCGGCATCGACGGGACGAGTTGGATAAGCCCCCGGATGGGGACCCTGAAGGCCTCCGGGCCGATGGGTTTTACCTTCATAAAAGAGACGAAGGAGCAGGCCCTGAACATGAAAGTAACCGCCCCGCCGGACATTATCGCGCTTACGGCGGTCCAGGCGGAAGGGGAAGTTGTCGCCGACCCCAGGAGCATATCGTTTATGAAGGTGAAGCTCGAAGGGGCCGACCTCTCCGGGATGGCGCTGGACGGCGGGAGGCAGGTTTTCTCGGACGGTATTCTTTCATCCGCAAAAGAAGATTTATCGGGCCTGAAGCCGGCGCAGTTCCCGGTGAAAGGGCCGGGTCTCGACGAGTTTATGGGGCCGCAGCCATTCGTCCAGTCTGACGACCCGCGGATAATAAAACAGGCCCGGGAGATAACGGGGGGAGAGAAGGACACGCTGAAGGCGGCGCGGAAACTGCTGGACTGGGTCCACGAGAACCTCAGAAAATACCCTTCCGCGGGGATACCGAATGCGTTGGAGGTACTGCAAAACCTCTCCGGGGACTGCAACGAGCACGCGGTGCTGTTCATGGCGCTGGCCCGCGCCGCCGGGATACCGGCCAGGATGGACGCCGGACTCGTCTTGATGGACGGGAAGTTTTATTACCACGCCTGGAATGAAATATACGTCGGCCAGTGGGTAACGGTCGATCCCACCTTCGGCCAGTTCCCGGCCGATGCCTCCCATATCAGGCTGGCCGAGGGCGGGCCGGACAAACAGATGGAGTTGATCAAGGCGGTGGGCAAGCTTAAGATAAAGGTGTTGGAGGCGAGATGAGGAATAAGAAACGTTTTACATGTAAGAGGGAGGAAAGAAACGTTTTACCTGTCCAGAGCGACAGCGAAGACAGAAACTGCTGACGGTCCTGGTAATCCTGGCCGCCTTGTCATTATCCGCATGCAGCATGAAAAGCGCCGTCCAGAAGATGTCCCTGGAACTGAAGACCGTCCATATAAAAGACATGACGCTTAAAGGTTTCGATGCCGAAATCGACCTCCAGATAGTCAACCCCAACTGGTTCACCGTCAGGATATCCGACCTGGACTACCACGCATATATTGCCGGGGAGGAGATAGCGAGCGGGCAGGCGGACCAGGAAATAGCCATACCTTCGGACTCTGCCACTGTCGTGACCCTGCCCTTGAAGGTGAGCTATGGGAATCTGGGCGGCAGGCTTGCCCAGATTTTACTTGCAGGAAACCTTGAATACCGCCTCAAGGGCTCGGCCGTATTCCATACCTGGTTCGCAAGCCGGACCGTCCCGTTCGATACGAAGGAAAAGAAGCTCAAAGTGCCTGAGCAATGAAAAGGCGCCTGCTATCAGCGCTCGTAGTTGTCCTTATGCTGTCATCCGGCTGCGGGGCGCTGGACGGGATGAAGAGCCGCGCCATGCTGGCGCAAGAAGATGCGCTGCATCCCAGGGACGCGAGGACCGGGCTTCTGCCCAATGCCGGACCTATCTCTTTTCCGGGAAAGGCAATGAGAAAGCCGCCCTTTTGATACATGGGTTCGGCGCCACCCCATACGACCTTAAACCCCTGGCAATTGCGCTTGATAAAGCGGGTATCGCGGTTTACGCGCCCCTTCTTCCCGGCCACGGCACGAGCGTCCTGGACTTCGGGCGTTCAGGCAAAAAAGACTGGATAGCGGCGTCGGACAGGGCCTTTGACGAGCTTTCACGCAAGTACCGCAAAGTCTATGTCGTCGGGTTTTCGATGGGCGGGGACATCGCGCTGGACATCGCCGCGAAAAAAAAGCCCGCGGGAGTGGTGCTTCTCGCGCCATGCGTTTTCATAAACGGCCAGAATAAATTTATCACCCCCGAATATTCGATTAAATATCTCTCCCGGTTTCTGTTTACCGACTATGTAATCACCCAGCCTTCCTTCTGCTTCGATAAAAAAGCGCTCGAAGGAAGGCCGGTTTACGACCTCTTGCCGATAAATGCGCTCCGGGAACTGGTGTCGCTTGAAGAGTCCGTCCGGCGGGAGCTTCCGGAAGTCAAGGAGCCGCTCCTGGTAATCCAGTCAAAGAACGACGCCACCGTGGACTCCTCCGGCCCAGGCTATATAGTGGCCCATGTCTCATCCAGGGATAAGGGGGTTTTCTGGGTGGAGCGCTCCGGCCACCTGCTTTGCCTGGACGCGGAGAAAGGCCGTGTAATAAGCAAGGTCTCGCAAGGAGCCCTTCTACTGCCCCCCTTGCCGGTCGCAGACGGGGCGTAGGAGGTATTCCTGGAAGAAGATCATCGTTGAGCGTAAAACAGAAATTAGCGGTTTCCGCACGATTGCGAATAATGAGGTTCTGGAAGGAATGCCTCCTAGGCTACTCCCTCTGGCAAAAACCATATAAATACCATATATTGTACCGTCTTAATCCATCTGCCACATTTTTTAGTGCTTTTCAATTGATTTTTCTCATCTCATATGATATAAATTCAGCCGGGAAAGCCTAAGCGAAAATCATTTTCCCAAACTTCCAAGAAGAGGTAGAAGAAGATGCGCTTCCACAAGCTGGAAATGACAGGTTTTAAATCCTTTTCGGACAAGACATCCGTCACCTTCGAGCGCGGCATGACCGCCGTGGTGGGGCCGAACGGGTGCGGGAAGAGCAACATCTCCGACGCCATACGCTGGGTGCTTGGCGAGAAGAGCGCCAAGAACATGCGCGGCGAAAAGATGGAGGACGTGATCTTCAACGGGACCGAGGTGCGCAAAGCCACCGGGATGGCGGAGGTGAACCTTACGCTTCAGGACGTGGAGGGCGCGGACTCGCTGGGGTTCTCGGAGTTCAAGGAGATAACCATCACCCGCAGGCTGTACAGGAGCGGGGAGAGCGAGTACCTGATCAACAAGATACAGTGCCGCCTGAAAGACATCCGCGACCTGCTGATGGATACCGGCGTCGGTTCCAGGGCGTATTCTATAATCGAGCAGGGAAAGATCGGCCAGCTTATAACGAGCAAGCCGGAGGAACGCCGCTTCATAATCGAAGAGGTCGCGGGGATAACGAAATACAAATCCCGCAAGAACGAGGCGTTATCGAAGCTGAAAGAGACCGAAGACAACTTAAGCCGCGTGAGCGACATAATCCACGAGGTGAAGCGTCAGATAGGCTCGCTGGACAGGCAGGCGAAGAAGGCGGAGCGGTACAAAAAGCTCTCGTCGGAGCTTCGCGGCCTGGAACTCAAGATGTCGTGGGACGACTACAACGCGCTCCTTGCAAAAAGCCAGGAGGTGGAGGAAGAGCACGAGAGGCTTGCTTCCCTGCAGTCGGCGGCGAAGAACTCGGTCTCGGCAAGGGAGGCGGACCTCTCCGAGGCGAGGCTCCAGCTTGTGGAGAAAGAGCGCTCGTTGATGGAGCATCAGCGCGAGGTCCATCGGCTGGAGTCCGAGGTGAGCCGGCTGGAGGCGCGCGCGGAAGTGGCGGCAAACCAGCTGAAGAACCTGGACGAGCGCGAGGAGCGCAGGCTTTCCGAGATGGGCCAGCTTAAAGTCGAGGAAGAAGACCTCCACCAGCAGGCGTCGTCTCTCAGGGAAGAGGAGCAGGCGCTTAAATCGGAGCTCGACGGCCTTCGTTCCGAGCTTCAGTCTCTTGAGGCCGAGTACCAGGAAAAGACCGACGGGGCGCACGCGCTTGAGCAGGAGATAGAGCATGGGCGGGTCCGGCTTTTCGATATGCAGGCGGGCCTTTCTAAGCAACCAGAACGTCCTCACGAGGCTGGAAGAGCGAAGGGCCGCGCTGGAAGCCCGCTCCGCGAGGGCGCTAGAGGAGAGGCGGGAGACGGAGGAAAACCTGTCCGCCGCCAAGCTTGCGGCAGAGAAGAAGAGGATGGAACTGGAGGCGGCCCGGTCTTCAAATAACGAACTCGAAGCCGAACGCGGCAGTCTGTCCGCTAAAGTGGACGAGACGCGCGCCTCGTTAAAAGGGCTTTCAGACGAGTTGGCCATTGGCAGGGAACAGCTCTCCCAGAAGTCGAACAGGCTGAAATCCCTGAAAGAGCTGGAAGAGGGGCTGGAAGGGTTTGACGCGGGCGTGAAGGCCGTTGATATCCGAGAACAAGCGCGGCGCGCTTCCCGGTATCAGGGGGCTGGTCGCGGATATTCTTTCCGCAAGCCCGGAGCATGAGCGCGCGATCGAGGCGGTGCTTGGCGAGAGGCTCCAGAATATAATCGTCGGCGGCCACGACGACGCGAAATCCGCGATTGAATTCCTCAAAGCGCGCGGCGCGGGCAGGGGGAGCTTTCTACCCGCGTTGCCGAAGGTCTTTTCCTGCTCGGAAGCTCCTGCGGGAGAAGGAATAATCGGCCCGGCGCTTTCGCTCTCGAATGTAAAGGACGGATACGAAGATATTCTAAAGAGCCTCCTGGGGCAAGTGCTGGTCGTCCGGGACCTGGACGCCGCATTCTCAATCTGGGAGCAGGGCGCGGACTGGACGCTGGTTACGCTGGACGGAGAAGTGGTGGAACCTTCCGGCGCGGTTACCGGCGGGGCGGGCGGCTCGGGCGGGATACTTTCCAAGAAGCGCGAGATACGCGAACTGACCGAGGAAGTGGAGAGTCTTTCCCGGAGCAACCAGGCGGCCGAGGACAGGCTTTCCGAGTCTAAGGCCCTGATGGAAGAACTGGAAGGGAAGCTGAAGGGGCTTCATGAGATTATAAATGAAAAGCGCGTTACCTTGGTAGGGCTGGAGAAGGACGCGGCGTCTCTGGCCGCTGAGACTTGAGCGGATAACGAAGAAGCTGGAAGTGCTGGACATCGAAGCGTCCCAGCGCTACCCAGGAAGAAGATGAAATAAGAGAATCCCAGGTCAAAGCGCGCGCGGCCCTCGAAGAACTGGGCGAGAAGAAAAATAATGCGGAATCCGCGCTTTTTGCCGTGCAGGAAAATCTCAAGGCCGCTAAATCACAACTTGAGAGAGACCGGGAGGCGCTGACGGCGAAGAAGATGGACCTCTCGGCGCTTATCCAGAAGCACGAGTCATGGGCGCGTGATTTGAAACGGGCGGACCTTAAAAAAGAAGAGCTGGAACGAAGACGGACACGCCTTGAGGAAGAGGGACGCGAGATATCCGAGAAAAAAGATGAGTTGTCCAAAGGCCGCGCGGAAGCGGAAGGCAGCATCAATTCGTTTTTGACCGAGGCGATGGCGATGAAGGAGCAGGCGCCCGCGCTCCAGGATGCATACCAGACCGCAAACGACGCCATAGAAGGCTTGGAAGAGTCGTTGAAATCGACCCGCCGGGAAGCCGAAGCGGCGCGGGACGCGTTAGGCGAGATCGAGCTTAAGCGCGCGGAACTGAAGCTGAAAGCCGAGCACCTGCTTGAGACCGTGGAGCATAACTACCACATCCGGATACCGGAGATAGAGGAAGAGTTCAAGGCGCTGGAGATAGAGCGCGAGCAGGCGGAGATGGATGCGGCGGAGCTTAAGATAAAGCTTGAAAAACTCGGGCCGGTGAATGTCGGCGCGATAGAGGAATATAACGAGCTGATGGAGCGCTTCGAGTTCCTGAGTTCCCAGAAGCAGGACCTGGAGTCGTCGGTCTCGCGGCTTCGGGAGGCCATCGGCAAGATAAATAAAACTTCCGAAGAGCTTTTCACGGAGGCGTTCAACTCCATCAACGAGACTTTTAAAACGGTATTCCTCTCACTATTCGGCGGAGGACGCGCTGAGCTCGTACTCGTGCCGCCGGAGGAGGGAAACGACGTGCTGGATTCCGGCCTTGAGATTGTCGCCCAGCCGCCCGGAAAGAAGCTCCAGAGCCTGCTCCTGTTCTCCGGCGGCGAGAAGGCGCTTATAGCCGCCGCGCTGACGTTCGCATGTTTCCTCGTGAAGCCCTCGCCGTTCTGCGTCCTGGACGAGGTGGACGCGCCGCTTGACGAAGGCAACGTAACGCGTTTCGGAAACCTGCTGAAAGAGTTCGCGGACAAGACCCAGTTCATCGTCATCACCCACAGCCGCCCCACGATGGAGCTTGCGGACGCGCTCTACGGCGTCACGATGGACGAGCCGGGCGTGTCGCGCCTCGTATCCGTCCGCCTCACGGAAGCGGCGGAACTGGCAGGGGTGTAATACTATTAGCTGTAATGGTTTCATGATTATCGAATACATAAAATAGCAATCTTTAGCTACGTTGTTATTGCTGTTATTCGGAGGTACTTCCTGGTGACAATATGCATAATAAATTCTTTATGTTGATGACTCCAAAACTTAGTTTATCATTTGGATGCCATATAATTGAATAGGTACATGGAAAAACCGATGACAATAGCTGATAGTGGCATTATAATTTTATAGGCTCAGTCATAAGATACTAGGAATCAAGAATTATGATTCCACGAGTATTATGTACGTCTATAGTAAATCTGAATGGTAAGTGGGTTCATTGCTATCAGAACGCATTAGTTTATAATATGCCGTATACGGATTGTAAAGACGCATTGTCTATTAACTTAGTACCGAGCCAGGCAATATGATTTACAAAGTTACGCAAGACACTTCTTCCCTAATGCTATTGTTTATACCACACTTCAAAAGAATTACATTCGACGTCAATCTGAGTACAAATCATTAAATAGAAAAGATTGTAATAATTTGAATTAACTCTGTATTGATGTGTTTTGGCAAGAAATAGAATACTTATGAATTTCTAACTGACCTATTCTTCTGATGTTTCGACCAGGAACATTACATCGATATGGAGGGTTATGTTTCCACAAGTGACATAATCTCGCGAAAATACTGTATCTAGGGCGGAAAGCTTTGTTTACCGACTCTATCTTATTTATAGACCGCTTCCAGAGCGGCATATTCCAGCTCCAGTTGGAGCAAATCCGCCTTTCCGGCGGATTTTTTATTTAAAAACAAGGGCCTCTGTGTTATCTTTATTAAATGGCAGGTGCTGAAATAATATCAAAGGATATAATAGATAGATTGAAGGCTATCGCCGGCCCGGAGAACGTCGTCTCGGACGAGACGGGGCTATTGGCTTACGCCTATGACGCGACACGCCTGAAGGGGACGCCGCAGGCGGTTGTCAGGCCGGGGACCGAGGAAGAGGTTTCCAAAATCCTGATCCTCGCAAGCGGGCATGGTATTCCTGTAATTCCTCGCGGGGCGGGGAGCGGCCTGTCCGGCGGCGCGGTGGCAAGCAGGGGCGGGATAATCCTCTCGTTCGAGAGGATGAGCCGCATACTTTCAATCGACGTGGGGAACCGAATCGCGACCGTCCAGCCCGGCGTGGTGACGGCGGACCTACAGAGGGCTGTCGAGGAGAAAGGGCTTTTTTATCCGCCCGACCCGGGCAGCCTCGCGTTCTGCACAATCGGCGGGAACGTAGCCGAGAACGCGGGCGGGATGCGGGCGGTGAAATACGGCGTCACGCGCGATTACGTTACCGGGCTTCGGGCCGTCCTGCCCTCCGGCGAAGTCATACGCGCGGGGGTAAAGACGGCCAAGGGCGTGGTGGGATACGACCTTGCCGCCTGCTGGTCGGCTCGGAAGGGACGCTTGCGGTAGTGACGGAGATAACTCTTAAGTTAATCCCATTGCCTGAGAGAGTGATTACCATGACAGCGTTCTTTGCCGGGACCAGGCTTGCGGGCGAGGCCGTCGCGGCTATAATGGCGTCTCCCTATACGCCCCGCTGCCTGGAGTTTCTGGACGGCGAGGCGCTTAACGCCGGGGCGAAGAAAATCGGCTACCAATTGCCGGAAGGCGCGGGCGCGTTCCTTCTGATAGAGACGGACGGAAACCGCGAGGAGGCGGCCCGGCAGATGGACGGAATCCGTGCGCATTGATGAAGGATAAGGCGCTGGAAATAAAAATTACGCAGGATAAAGCCTTCGCGGCGGAGCTATGGAAACTGCGCCGGAGCACGTCCCAGGCGCTCTTTTCGATTGCCCCGCATAAGATAAATGAAGACACCGTGGTGCCCATAACCAAAGTCCCGGAAGCCCTGGAAGGTTTCAAAGAGATAGCATCCAGCTCCGGCCAGAAGATAATATGTTTCGGCCACGCGGGAGACGGGAACATCCATGTAAACGTGATGACGGATAAGTCGGACCCGGAGAGGCTACGGAAAGCGGAAGAGGCGATAGAGGAAGTGTTCAGGCTGGTGCTCGCCCTTGGCGGGACGATTTCCGGGGAGCACGGAATCGGGCTTACCAAGCTTCCGTATATCGGGATGGAGCTGAATGATGTCGAGCTTAACCTGCTGAAGAAAATAAAATCGGTTTTCGATCCTGCGGGGATACTGAACCCCGGAAAAATCTTTCCTTAAAAGTCAGCCGGAGGAGACATGGGGATTGTCGAAGAGGCGTGGGAGCGGTCCGAGACCGAGCGAATCCTTAACCACAACGTCGATGTCGCGGCCCAGAAGATAAACCTGGACAACGAGATGCGGACCTTTCTGAAGGTCCCGTTCCGCGAGATAAAGGTCCAGATACCGCTGAAGATGGACGACGGGCGTGTGGAGATATTCGTGGGATACCGGGTCCAGCACAACCAGACGCGCGGCCCGATGAAGGGCGGCATAAGATATCACCCGCAGGTGAACCTTGGGGAGATAAGGGCGCTGGCGGCGGCGATGACGTGGAAGACCGCGCTTATAGGTATCCCGTTCGGCGGCGCGAAGGGAGGCGTGACATGCAACCCGAAGGTGATGTCCCCGGGAGAGCTTGAGAGGCTTACACGGTTCTTCGTCACCAGGATAAGCGACAGCATCGGCCCGAACGTAGATATCCCCGCGCCCGACGTGAACACGAACCCCCAGGTAATGGCCTGGATAATGGACGAATATTCAAAAAGGCACGGTTATTCTCCGGCGTCCGTAACGGGCAAGCCGGTGGAGCTCGGCGGCTCGGAGGGACGCATGGAGGCCACGGGCAGGGGCGTGACTTACCTGACGAAGCGGGCGTTCAAAGACAAAAAAATCGAAATACAGGGCGCGCGAGTTGTCGTGCAGGGGATGGGCAATGTCGGCGGGGTGTCCGCAAAATTGCTGGCGGACGAGGGATGCAAGGTTATCGCGATATCGGACAGCAGGGGAGGCCTGTACAACGAAGGGGGCCTTAACATCTCCCGCGTCACGATGCACAAGGAGGAGACCGGCTCTCTAAAAGACTATAAAGGCGCGGACTATATCACGAATGAAGAGCTTCTCGAACTTCCCTGCGAGGCGCTGATACCGGCGGCGCTGGAGTGCGTGATAATGGAGCATAACGCAGACAGGCTTAAATGCGCCATGTTAGTCGAGGCCGCGAACATACCGACCTCTCCGGAGGCCGATAATATCCTTCAGGAGAAGGGCGTATATGTGGTCCCGGACATCCTTGCCAACGCGGGCGGGGTGCTGGTATCCTATTTCGAGTGGGCGCAGGACCTCCAGTCCGCATTCTGGGAAGAAGAACGGGTGAACAGGAAGCTCTCAAAGATGATGCTGGACGCATACGAGCTGGTAAAAGTAGTATCCGAGCAGAATAAAGTCACTCTGCGGACGGCGGCCTATGCCATCGCTATTGAGAAAGTCTCGAAGGCTGTGAGGCTGAGGGGATTCTAAGCAAATTATATGCCTGAATACATAATAGAAGCGCGGGGACTGTACAAGGAATACTCCGGATACCCCGCCGTAAAGCACATAGATTTCACCGTGGAGCGGGCGGAGTGTTTCGGGTTCCTGGGCCCCAACGGCGCGGGCAAGACCACGACCATGAACATGGTCCAGGGATACGTGACCATCACCGGCGGCACGCTCAGGATTTTCGGGATGGACGTCCGGGGGAACGAGAGGAAGATAAAGGCCCGCCTTGGCGTGGTCCCGCAGGAGAACAACCTGGACCCGGACCTCTCGGTCATAGAGAACCTCCGGGTCTATGCGAGGTACTTCGACATCCCGAAGGCGGAGGCCCAGAGGCGCGCGGAGTCCCTTTTGGAGATGATGTCGCTTTCGGATAAAAAGGACGAGAAAATAACCAAGCTCTCCGGCGGGATGAAAAGACGGCTGATGGTCGCGCGCGCGCTGATAAACGAATCGGACCTTATAATGCTGGACGAGCCGACTACGGGGCTCGACCCCCAGGCGAGGCACTTGATCTGGCAGAAGCTCCGGGCATTGAAGCGCGAGGGGCGGACGATGGTCCTGACGACTCACTACATGGAAGAGGCGGCGCATCTGTGCGACAGGATCGTGGTGATGGACCAGGGGAAAATACTCGCACTCGGAACGCCCGCGGAGCTTATCGATACTTACGCGAAGGGGAGCGTGGTCGAGCTGCCGATCCCGGCAGGGGGCGTGGAAGAAGTCATTCAGGACCTGTCGGGCGCGGATTACGAATATGAAATATCGGGAGACACCCTTTTTATCAAAAGCGCGAAAAGCGACGAGGTCCTTGCGAAGCTCACGCGGTTTATACAAGGCGGGTTCGTGCACAGGCAGGCTACGCTTGAGGATGTTTTTCTGAAGCTTACCGGGAGGGAGCTACGGGAGTGAATGATTTTTTCTCGTGCCCGCAGGTCGGACGCCGCGCGTTCAAGGTCTGGCAAAGGAATAAGGACGCCTGGCTTAAGTTCTACAAGGCCAGCATGGTCGGCAACCTCGCGGAACCGATTTTATTCCTGGTCGCTTTCGGCCTGGGGCTGGGCAAATTCATCAGGAACGTCGAGGGCGTCCCGTATATACAGTTCATAGCGCCGGGCCTTGTAATCGCGGCCGCGATGAACGCGGCGTCTTTCGAGTGCACCTTCGGCTCCTTCACGAGGATGAGCACGCAAAAATCCTATGACGCGATCATAGTTACTCCGGTAAACATCGACGAGGTCGCGGCGGGCGACATACTATGGGGCGCGACGAAGGGTTTTATCTCCGCGGCCGTGATGCTCCCCGTACTTATGGCTTTCGGCCTGATGAGCTCTCCCTGGCTTATCCTCTCGCCCGTGCTGTACGTACTCATGAGCCTGATGTTCGCGTCGATGGCGCTTATCGTTACCGCGTTCGTACCGTCTTACGATTATTACGCGTATTATTTCAGCCTCGTCATATCGCCGATGTTCTTCTTCTCCGGCATATTCTTCCCGCTCTCGTCCATGCCGCCGTGGGTCCTGAAAATCGCGTGGTTTACCCCGCTGATACACGCGGTGAACGTGTCGCGCGCGCTTGCCACGGGACACCTGTACGTGGGCCTGGTCTGGGACATTCTCTGGATGGTCGTCTTCACCTTCATCTGCTCCTGGACCGCGATTAAATTCATACGGAGAAGGCTTATCAAGTAATGAAGGGAGTCTTATGAAGCGAAGAGACATGTTTTTTGCCGCCGTCATAATCGTGATAATAGTTTTTCTGGTTTACTTGAGCACAATCGGCAGAAAGGCTCCCGCGATACCCGGGGACGCGGCGCATGTAAAAATCACCGACCAGCGCGCATGCCTGGACTGTCACGCGCCGGGCAAGGTCAGTCCCTTAAAGCAGGACCACCCGCCGAAGGAAATGTGTTTCGAGTGCCATAAACGCGGCGGCAGCAGATGATTTTTGACACTGACATTACGCGGTGATACGATATAAAAAGGATTATCACCCTCTCCCCGTAGTGGGAGAGTGCAGGGAGAGGTGGGAATGGAGGTTACGATGATGCTTGACCAGATGAAATGGCTGGGCCACGACACTTTCAAGATAGAGTCGGGCGGCAAGGTTATATATACGGACCCGTTCCAGCTCAAGGAGGGACTGCCGAAGGCGGACCTTATCCTCATCACGCATGAGCATTACGACCACTGCTCGCCGGACGACGTAAAGAAGATAACAAAGGACGGCACGGTAATCGTCGCGCCGGGGGACTGCGAAGGGAAACTTACGGGAAACGTCCGGACGGTCAAACCGGGCGACAGGTTGACGGAGATGGGCGTGGATATAGAGGCCGTCGCGGCGTACAACACCAACAAACAGTTCCATCCCAAGTTCCAGAGCTGGGTCGGGTATATATTCACACGTGGAAGGCAAAAGGATATATCTGGCGGGCGATACCGACCGCATCCCGGAGATGAAAGGCTTCCGGTGCGACATCGCGCTCCTGCCGGTATCCGGGACATATGTAATGACGGCGGAGGAGGCCGCGAAGGCCGCGGAGGACATAAACCCGGAGGTCGCGGTGCCGATGCATTATGCGTCGATTGTAGGCACCGAGGACGATGCGGAGAAGTTCAAAAAACTGTACAAGGGGAAGACGCACGTCTTCAAGAGGGCCGCATGAACCTGTATTACGCCTCGATAGACCTTCCCACCGGCCCCGCTTTCGCGGCGGCCACCGAGGATGGTCTTTGTAAACTGGACTTAAATCCGCCGTCGTTCGGAGAGTTCATGGAGGAGGTGGAGGCGGAGTTCGCATGAAGCCTGTCGAGGACGGACGGCCATTCCAGGCGCTCTGGCGTGAATTGAAATCATATTTTGCGGGTGAGCCGGTCTCATTCACCCAGAAGCTGGACCTGCGCGGGACGGACTTTCAAAAGACTGTCTGGCGGGAACTCCTGAAAATTCCCTACGGCAACGTCCGCTCGTATAAGTGGCTCGCAGCTCAGGCCGGGAACCCGAACGCCGCGAGGGCGGTAGGAAACGCGCTGAACGGCAATAAAATCCCCGTAATCATCCCCTGTCATCGGATAATCGAGTCCTCGGGCGGTCTCGGCGGGTTCGGAGGCGGGATAGAGCTGAAGAAGAGGCTCCTTCAACTGGAAGGGGTCCTCCCGGCTTGTCATTCCGAGCGCAGCGAAAAGTCGCGGCGGCTTAGAATTTCTTTACCTGCCTGAGCGCCTCATAGACCACTATCCCCACGCACGTGGAGAGGTTCAGGCTCCTGACTTCCCCGAACATAGGGATGGTCAGTGAAGACTCGGCGTGCGTTTTTAACAGTTCTTCCGGCAGGCCCCTGGTCTCCGGACCGAAAACCAGGGCGTCGCCGTCTTTATATTGCGCCTCGGTATAAGGCCTTGTCACCTTGGTGCTGAAGTAGAAGAAGCGGGAGCCGGGAAGCCCCTGGTAAACCTCGTCAAGCGAGTCGTGCACGGTGAGCTTCACGTGCGGCCAGTAGTCCAGCCCGGCGCGTTTTAGGTAGCGGTCCGAAAGAGAGAACCCGAGCGGCCCGACCAAGTGAAGATAGCAGTCCGCGGCGGCGGAGAGCCTGGCGATGTTCCCGGTGTTCCCTGCGATTTCAGGCTGATATAGTACGATGTGCAAAGGCATGGGGCAGTATAACATTTTATGCGCGATATTAAAATACACCTGCTCCTTTTTGTCCTGACGGTCTTCTCGACGCTGATCGCCGGCTCGTATTTCATCGCTGAGTACGACCTCTTAAGCGAGTTCCCGAAGCACCTGCTGCATGGGCTTGCGGTAGGAGTCCCGTTCGCCATGCCGCTGATGCTGATACTCGGCGGGCACGAGATGGCGCACTACGTGAACTCGCGCCGGCACAAAGTCATTGCGACTCTTCCGTACTTCATCCCGTTCCCGAACCTCTTCGGGACGCTGGGCGCGGTAATAAAGATGAAGTCGCGCATACGGGACAAGTCCGCGCTGATAGATATCGGAGCGTCCGGCCCCATCGTCGGTTTCATCCTGTCGGTGGTCGTCTGCTCTATCGGGCTTTCCATGTCCCATATAGTACCGGCGCATCCTTCGTCTTCCGGCGAGACGGTCCTTGGCGGCTCTTTGCTGTATAACTTCCTGATGAGCATATTCATCAAGGGCGATTTCCACACGCATGCGGTGGACCTGCACCCGGTGGCTGTGGCAGGCTGGGTGGGGCTATTTGTAACGTCGATAAACCTGATGCCCGTCGGCCAGCTGGACGGCGGGCATATCTCCTACGCCTTCTTCCCCAAGAGGCACAGGCTTATTTCCAAAATCTTCGTCGTCGCCCTCATCGCACTGGGTTTTGTATTCCCCGGCTGGTTTATCTGGGGGATCCTGCTCCTTTTTCGTCCTCGGCACGAAGCACCCGCCGGTCGAGAACCCTTACGAGCCGCTGGACTGGAAAAGGAGAGCCATCGGAATTTTTTCATTCCTGATTTTCATCGCCACGTTCACGCCGGTGCCTATCGTCATAACGCCGTAAACATCATTTTCGCAGGCCGGAATGGAGATTGGAAAGTCCTGCCAACCAGCGGGTAGGCACTAAAGTCTTGACAGTGAGACCCCGGATGTGATAAATACGGCTAGTCTAAACAACTCCGCCACTTCACTGCAGCCCCGTTTTATGACCATACAAAAGTATCAATGGCACCGGAAGGTAACGCTGGGATGGCTTCGCATAGCGCTTGCCATGATGGTTGTAAGTTCACATTATAACCTATATGGCCACATCTTTAACGCTGCATATAAACAACTTCATTTCACCGGAAAAATAATCTTTGCCGGGGACGGATGCCTTGCGGTGAGAGGCTTTTTCGTGCTCAGCGGATTTCTCGTCTCCTATATCCTCGAAAAGCGCTACCCAAGTAATTCCGTGCATGACTTTTTTCATTTCACACTTTCCAGATATTTACGGATATACCCCTTATTTTTGATATTGCTCTTTGTTTGCCTGACCACAATAGTCACGCCTTGATTTTTCTCTCTTTCTCTTGACATTCCCGGACTCACCTTGTTATTATACGTAAGCTATTTTACGTAAACTATTTTAAGCCGTAATATGAGCCTTCTCGAAAGGGGGAGTGGCGTGGCAGGCTTTAATACCACGATGTCGAAAGAGGTGCTTCTTCTGGGACTCCTGAAGAGGAAGCCCATGTACGGCTATGAGATAAAGCAGCTCGTGGACGAGGAACTCGTCCATGTCGCGCCCATCACCTCCGGCTCGCTGTATCATAACCTCAAAATCCTGGAAAAACGCGGCCTTGTGACCAAGAGCGTCCTCAAGGACACCGCGCACCCCGAAAAGCAGATTTACCATATCACGGACGAGGGCGTCCGCACCTTCGACAGCCTCCTTCAGGAGAACATTACGAACTTCGAGCGTCCGCACCTGGCGCTTGACATATCCTTCTATTTCTTAAGGGAATCGGATGCGGGGCAGTTCCTTGATCAGCTCCGGGAACTCAGGGTACGGCTTAAGGAGTATCACGCTGAAGCGGAGAGGTTTAAGGACGAACTGGCATCGAAGGGCGCGCCGGAAAATATGCTTTTCATCCCCGCGCATTACCTCGCGCACTCGGAGGCGGAGATAAAGTTTCTGGAAGGAATAATCGGCAGACTTGAGGCCGGAAGGGAAGGGGCTGCATGAAGTTCGAACTGGCCTGCAACTGGGACCCGGCGCTCCTTGAAGGTCTTGAAGGCGCCCCGAAGGTGGAGCTGTTCGGCGGCATTCCCGGAAGCCTTATCGCGGGGGGCAGGGCGTCGTTCGTCGCCCCGGAAGTGACGGAAGCCGACGCCGAAAAATACATCGCCGCCGCACGCGAAGCCGGGCATTCTTTCAATTTCCTCCTGAACGCCTCCTGCCTCGATAACAGGGAGTACAGAAAGGACGAGTTCGAGAAGATACTCCGCCATGTAGAATGGGTGCAGGCGACCTCCGCGGACTGGGTGACGGTCACAATCCCCTACCTCCTGCAGATAATCAAAAAACATTATCCGTCATTGAAGCTCGTCGTTTCTTCCTGGGCGAGGGTGGAGAGCGTACGGAAGGCCCAGTACTGGGAGGAGATGGGCGCGGACGCTATCGTTTTGTCCGAGGAGATAAACCGCGATTTTAAAACCCTGGCGGCCATTCGCAGGGCGGTAAAATGCAAGCTTATCCTCATCGCCAACCCCGGCTGCCTGTACGGATGCCCGCGCTCTTTCTACCACGCGAACGTCATGACACACGGCTCCCAGGGCAATCATTCCTCCGAAGGCTTCCTGGTTGACCACTGCTATTTCTCCTGCACGAAGGACAAGATAAAAAACCCGACGGAGCTGATAAAGATACGCTGGATACGCCCCGAGGACGTGGAAGATTACGAGATGATCGGCATTGACTGCCTCAAGATTATAGACCGGTACAAGACCACCGGGACGCTGCTTTCCTACCTGAAGGCATATACCGGCGGGCGGTTTGACGGGAACCTGGTGGAGCTTTTGAACCTTCCCCGCAAGAAGGCGTTCCTGCCCGCGAATGTAAAGTATCTCCTGAGGGATGAATATATAAATACGTCTAAATTAATGGAGTTCGCGGACATCACGGATTACCCGGTGACGGAAGGTCTGGTCCTGGATAACTCGAGGGTCCCGTCGAACTTCTTAAGCTTCTTCAAGACCAAGGACTGCGCGACGAGCGACTGCGAAGAGTGCGGGTACTGCGCCCTGATTGCCAAGAGGGCGCTTACGGTGGACAAGGCGCTGACGGGGGAGGCGGCGGGGAGGTACGAGGCGCTTTTGGAGTCGCTCGTTTCCGGTGAGATTTACCGGGAAGAGCCGGAGCCGGCGGCTGGCGAATGGGACGCCGAAGCGGTGACGGCGCACAAAAAACTCCTTGATTTCGTGCCCGCGGTTTTCCGTTCGACCGCCGGGAAAAAAGTGTCCGCGGAGGTAAATGTCTTAAGCGGCGGGAAAGTAGGCCCGGACGATATTTACGCCGCATGGCGGAGGGCGACGCCCGCGCCGTTTAAGAAGATGGTAGAGGACAAGATCGCGGAGCTGAAGAATTGCTGAACCACCACTTCGTGGAGATAAAGGCGCCCTTGGAGAGGATATTCGAAGAAATCATCCTCTGGGGTGAAAGCAAGTGGTGGCCTGATGAATCGCCCATGAAGTACAGCCGCGAAGAAAAGGGAGAGATAAAGGTCGGCACAAGATTCCATCAGAAAGTGCATAGGCCGTTCGCGCCGGAATGGGACGTCGAGGTAACCTCCATCGTCCCCGGACGCGAGGTCTCGAGGAAATTCATCAACGGGATGTTCAGGGGCACGGACAAGGTATATATAATCCCCAACCGCGGGTTCAACGAGGTCCATTTCCTGATGGACTACGAAATAGTCGGGAATTTAAACCGCATCTTGTGGGCGCGCGTTTACCGGCGGATGCATGACGATAATATAAAACTGATTCTGCGCGCGCTGAAGGCGAGCCTTGAGGGCGAGGAAGTCTCGAAGCAAGAGGATTGGCTTTCTCCTGAAGAGCAGGACAGGAGACGTTTCTTCAAATCATTAATAAGGAGACATTAGATGGACTGGGAGACTGGGGCGCGGACGAAATTTGAAAAAATGATATCTATGATCCCATTTTTTCAGCGGAAGATGGCGGAGAGACTGGCGGGGAAGAAGGCGGAAGAATACGCGCAGGAACGCGGCGCGGCGCAAGTCGAAGAGCACCATATAGTAGCCGCGTTGATTGCCGAGACCCCGGCGCCGTTTCAGAGCAGTATGCGGGACACGGCCAGGACCGCGGGATTCGATATGCCGTCGTAACTCTCCTTTTTGCCACTCCTTAAGAAGGGGCAGAGGAGGATGGATTTGGTCTTAAATATCAATAAATTTTTTCCTTAATCCCCCTCTTGGGTTAAGAGGGGGACAGAGGGGGCGTTACTATAAATTCCCGGATTTTATATATAGATTTATCTTCCGGGACTTCCGAAATAAAGGACATTCCGGAAAGCCTCCTGCGCAAATATATCGGCGGGCGGGGGATAAACAGCGCGCTGCTCTTTGAGAATACAAAAAAAGGCCTGGACCCTTTAAGCCCGGAGAACCCGTTGATATTCGGCGCCGGCCTGCTGACCGGAATGCCGGGGCCGTCCTCCGCGAGACTGACCATCACCGGCAAGAGCCCGGAGAGCGGTCTTTTAGGCGACGCGAATATCGGAGGAGAGTTCGGATGCGCTTTAGCCTCCACGGGCGTCAGGCATCTGTTCATCACGGGGAAAGCAAAGCGGCCCGTTTACCTGCTTATTAAAAAAAATGGCGACGGGACATCCGCCGAAATAAAGGAAGCGTCGCATATCTGGGGCATGGACACAGTTCGAAGCGCAGGAGGTTATAAAAGAGGAGCATGGCGATAATGCGCATGTCGCCTGCATAGGCCCGGCCGGCGAGAACCTTGTCCGCTTCGCCTGCGTCATGCACGGCAGAAAGAACGCCGCGGGCCGCACCGGGATGGGCTGTCTGATGGGGGCCAAAAATTTAAAAGCGGTTGTGGCGGTAGACGCCGGGAAGGTCAAGCCGCACGACCCGGACGGTTTCGCGGCCCTTACCCATGAAATAAATTCGAAGCTCCGGACGGAATTCCTTACGCAGGACTTGGCGCGCTTCGGGACGGCGCATCTATATAACGTAATAAATACGAACATCGAGATGGGCCGGACATATAACGGCCTCTCGACGAAAATGAAAGAGCCGGGTGACCTTGGCCCGGAGACGCTGGAAGCCCGGTATTATTCGGGCAAACGCGGCTGCAGGCACTGCGCGGTAGCGTGCAGGCACTCGTATAAGATAACCGAAGGAAAACATGCCGGGCTGACAGGCGAAGGCCCGGAATACGGCATCATGGGACATATGGGGCCGGTGCTCGGGATAAACTCCGCCGAGGCGGTGCTCATGTTGAACGACAGGCTTAACCGCCTCGGTATAGACGCAAGCTCCGCCGGCAACATAATAGCGTGGGCGATAGAATTATATAAAGAGGGTTTTATCGGAGACGCCGAGACCGGCGGGATGAAGCTGGACTGGAACGACCCGGAGACGGCCGCCTTGCTTCTGGACGATATTGCATACAGAAGAGGGTTTGGAGACGTCCTGGCGGACGGCGCATCGGAGGCGTCGGCTAAGTTCGGAGATGACTCGGCCGGGCGCATGATCTGGGTGAAGGGCCTTCCGCAGTCGGACCCGGTAGACCTCCGGTTCATCAAGGCGTTCGCCCTTGGCGTCTCCACCGCGACCCGCGGCGCGGACCACCTTCGAAGCCGCTGCCCCTGGGAGGCGTTCGAATTCGATAAGGAATTTCTGGCGGGAATTTATGGCGGGCCGGTGGAGCCGGACCCGCTGAAATATGGCGGCAAGGGCCGGGTGGTCTGGTGGTGGGAAAGCTATCTCGCGCTCTTCGACGCGCTGGGGCTGTGCAAGCTCCTGGCCTTCCACACCTTGCCGGAGCCGGGCGTATTCGGCTTCGATGTATTCAGCGACTTAGTCAGGACGGGCAGCGGGATGGAGATAACGCCGGAGGAGATATTCGCGGCGGGACACGCTGTAACGGACGTGGAGCGCAGGTTCATCTGCCGCGAGGGCGTGGGACGAAAAGACGATTACCCGCCCATGAGGTATTTCGAGCCGCTTATATGGCAGGACGGGCTGGACGACGAATCGCGGACGATGAAGCTCGACCGGGTATTGTACGACGGTATGCTGGACGAGTATTACGCCTGCCACGGCTGGGACGTGAAAACAGGAAAACCTTATTAACCACGGATTATGCGGGTCGGGCTGATTTTAAAACCTGAAAATAGTTCTAACATTTAATCGGCTGAATCTGGTTTTAGGAAAATATGAAGATAGCGGTAATAGGCGCGGGGGCAATCGGGTGCGTGGCGGGGGCGCTTCTCCATGAGAAGGGCCACGCGGTTACCCTTGTTAGCCGCGACCCGCGCCAGGTCCGGGCGATTAACCGCGAAGGCCTGTCGCTTGACGGCATTTCGGCAAGGAATAATTTTGTCATATATGCCGCAAGGTCGCTGGAGTTCATTCCCGACCTGGCGCTCCTCGCGGTAAAGACGCAGGACCTGGAGACGGCATGCAACCAGATTGCGGGCATGGGCGATTTCCCGGCGCTGACGATGCAGAACGGCCTGATGGCCGACGAGATAGCCGGAAGCATCCTTGGCAGGGAGCGGATCATTTCGTCGGTCGTCATGTTCGGGGCGACATATAAAGAGCCGGGGCATGTAACGTATAACTTTCCCGGCGGCCTCGTTATAGGCAAGGCGTTCGGCCCGGACGGCGGCGGCATCGTAGAGAAGGCGAAGAATATGATGTCCGGGTCTTTAGAGGTGCGCGTAGCCGAAAACATCCAGGCCATGCACCGCGCGAAGCTGATACTGAACTTAAATAACGCGCTTGCCTGCGTACTGGGGAAGAGCCTGCAGGATACGTTTTCGGATAAACGGTATGTGCATATTGGGGCTGTCGATGATGCGCGAAGCATGGGAGGTTTTCGAATCCAGCGGGATGGAGATGGCCGACCTCCCGAACCTGCCTCTGGAGAAATTGAAATCTCTGCTATACGCCCCGGAGGAAGTAGGGGCGCAGATTTACGGCAATATCATGCGGGGCCTTTCCCACCTCCCCCTTCTCGGCTCCGTCCTGCAGAGCGTCATGCGGGGCCGCGCGTCGGAGGTGGATTATTTAAACGGCGAAGTCGCGAGGGCGGCTGGGAAGATGGGGCGGGAGGCAAAGTTGAATTCAAAGGCGGCGGAGCTGGTCAAGGAAATCGAAAATATAAATCAATTTCTATCAATCGAAGAGATGCTAGCGAGGTTCGGCTTATGATGGAGTTTCCGGGTTTTCTGCTGACGGTGGACAGTCTTCAAAAAGAATGTTTCAAGGGATATAAAGTGGGTGATTCTTTTGAGGTAAAGGACTTCGTGACGCCGCCCGACGGCTTCTGCGCCGGGGCGTATCATTCGCTCTTCCCGGTCATTTATGCCTGGACATTCGGCGCGGAATTCCCTTTCAAGGACGGGGAAGGGTGCGTCAGGACGACATGCCCGGACGGCGGGAAACTGACGTTCAAGGTGAGGAAATTATAATGGCTAATCCCAAAAAAATGGTCATATCGGTCGAGGAAGTTTCCGGGCCGTGTTTTTATAAATACGAGCAGGGACAGGAGGTGGAGGTCCTGGGACTTCGGACGCCGGAAGGTTTCTGCGGCGCGGCGTACCATACGCTGTTCCCCGTGCTCTTCGCCCTGAACTTCGGCGCGAAGTACCCCTTCATGGAAGACCCGAATTCCATCAACACCGTGACCTGCCCGGACGGCGGGTACGTGCGGTTCAAGGTCAGGAGGGTGGAGGGTTGAATCTCCGCAGGGTCGTCATAACAGGCCTGGGCGTCATCGCGCCGGGAGGCATCGGTAAAGACGCCTTCTGGGATTCCATGATAAACGCGCGGACGCAGACCGGGCTTATTACCGCATTCGATACCTCCGGGTTCCTTTCGAAGGTCGCGGCGGAAGTGAAGGGGTTCAACCCTGCCGCCTTCGGCATCTCATATGAAGAGGCCTCGGGGATGGACCGCTATCTGCAGTTCGCCCTGGCCGGGGCGAAACTGGCCGTGGAGGACGCCGGGCTGGAATTCGGCGGCCTGGACGGAGAAAAGTGCGGAGTGGCGCTGGCTAACGCCATATGCGGGACGAAATGGATGGAGGAGGAGTTCCTGCGCGTTACCGGCAACGGACATGGGCCGATCGACCCGGCCCTCGCGTCGCCGTATCTGTACGATGCGTCCATATTCAATTCTCCCGCCAACTTCATAGCCGCGCGCTATGGCTTGAAAGGCGGGGCGTGCGTCATATCCACCGGCTGCACGGCCGGGACGGACTCGGTCGCCTATGCGTATGAAAATATCCAACTCGGTTTATGCGACATGATGATAACCGGCGCGTCCGAGGCCCCGATTACGCCGATAGCCCTTGCCGCATTCGACGTGATAAAGGCGCTCTCGAAGCATAACGACGAGCCCGGGGCGGCGTCCCGTCCTTTCGACAGGACGAGGAACGGGTTTGTCCTGGCCGAGGGCGCGGGGATACTGGTACTGGAGGAATACGGGCACGCGGTGAAGCGCGGAGCGAAGATATACGCGGAGATAGCGGGTTTCGGCTCCACGTCCAACGCATTTCACATGACGGATCTGCCGAAGGACGGCGAAGCCCTGGCCCGGTCAATAAAAATGGCTATGGACGAGGCGCGGGTCAATGCCGACGACGTGGATTACATAAGCTCTCATGGAAGCTCCACGGAACAGAACGACGTCTTCGAGACGAACGCGATAAAGACGGCGCTTGGGGAACATGCCTGGCGGGTGCCTGTCAGTTCCATTAAGATCCATGATAGGACATCCGCTTTCCGCGGCGAACTCCATCGAGCTTGCGCTTTCGGCGATGGTGATGGAGCGGGGCGTAATCCCGCCGACAGTGAATTACCGTGAGCCGGACCCTGCATGCGACTTCGATTATGTGCCAAACGTGGCGCGGGATAAAAAGGTGGACGTGGTGATAAAAACGAGCAGCGGGTTCTCCGGGATCCATTCGTCAATGGTCTTGAGGCGGGCATGAGACGCGCGGTCATAACAGGCATAGGGGTGGTAAGTCCGGCGGGCAACTCGCCTGAAGAATTATTCGACAGGCTCTCCTCGGGCGAGGGCTTCACGGGCGAGATCAGCCGCTTCGACGCTTCGCGCTACCCGTCGCGTCATGCGGGGCTGGTACATGATCCCGGCGGGGAAGAGATATTTTCCAAGAGGCTCCTTAAGAAGCTGGACAGGTTCTCGCACATGGCGCTCTCCGCCTCCGACGGGGCGATTCAAAGACAGCGGGATAAACCTGGACGCCGAGGACAAAAACCGGGTCGGGATAGCCTTCGGCAACGCCCTGGGCGGCTGGTCGTTCGCGGAGGAGGAACTGCGGGACCTCTGGACTCACGGCCTTCGTGAAGTCAGCCCGTACCAGGCGACCGCATGGTTCCCGGCGGCGCCGCAGGGCCAGATATCCATTTTCTACGGTATAAAGGGTTTTTCCAAGACCATAATCTCCGACATCGCCAGTTCGCATCTCGCTATCGCTTACGCCGCGCGTGCCATTCAAACGGGCAAGGCGGACGTGATGTTAGCTGGCGGCACCGAAGCGCCGGTATCGCCTTACGCGCTTCTGTGCTGCAACACCTCCGGGGAGCTTAGCCTGACCGGGAGCTACAGGCCCTTCAGCAAGGGCCGCGACGGGTATATAATCGGCGAAGGGGCGGCCGTACTCGTCATCGAAGAGATGGAAAAGGCGGTCGCGAGGGGGGCCAGGATATACGCGGAGGTAAAGGGTTTTGGGCACACAAGCGACGGGATGCACCCGACAATGCCTGATCCGTCAGGCGACGGCATGGCCCGCGCCATCGGACTAGCGATGCGGCAGGCCGCTGTCTCTCCATCCGAAATCGGGATGGCTATCCCATCCGCGAATGCGGGGAAAGAAGCCGATTTATCCGAGGGAAGGGCCCTTTTAAAAATCTTCGGAAACAGGGCTTCTGAACTGCCGATTTATTCGCCGAAGCCGCAGACGGGGAATTTACTGGGGGCGTCCGGCGCGCTCGATACGGCGTTTGCCTGCATGGCGCTTGGCAGAGGTGAGACGCCGACCCTCAAGGTAATTGATCCGGAATTTGATTTCTTTGACGGCGGCGGAAAAAAGAAGATCGATAAGCGGGATATCATTATAAATTCCATCGGGCGTGGCGGGGTAAACGCCTGCCTTTTAATCGGAAAGCCTTAAGGTAAGGGGTAAAGATGACGGTAGAAGAGAGGGTCGAAAAAGTTTTCGAGGAAATAGGCATAGACAAAGCTGAACTTCGTCCGGAAGTCGACTTTGAAAAGCGATCTCGGGATTGACTCGACGGAGATGGTGGAACTGATGGTCGCGCTGGAAAAAGAATTCTCGGCCAAAATCCCCAACGGCGTGATAAACGGCGGGAGCACGGTCCGCGAGATAATCGACTATTTTCTAACCGTGGCGGCCAGGTCTTGAAAATAATCGACCTGAGCACCCCGATAGACGACCTGGCGCCGGAGCCTTTTCCGGTACAGGTGACCCGGATTGGCCATGAGGAGGGTGCGGAGAGGGTAGGGGAGAAATTTCCCGGAGAGAAGAAAATCGGCGGCGATACTTTCCCCGGCGGGATGTTCCTGTCCCATGAAACCGTCCAGGCGTCGGTGCACTGCGGGACGCATGTGGACGCGCCGTGGCATTTCGGGCCGGAGTCGGAAGGACGGCCGGCGAAGAAGATAGACGAGGTCCCACTTGAATGGTGCTATGGGGACGGTTTTGTAATTGACATGAGGGCCCTGCCGCCGGGCGGAGAGATAAAGCCGGAGGACGTGAGGCGGGGCTTGAGAGAGATCAATTACCAGCCGAAACCGGGCGACATCGCGCTTATCAGGACCGGGGCGGACAGCTATTTCGGCACAAAGGAATATTTTCTGAAATTCGCGGGCCTGAATGTCGATGCGGCGGAATATTTATTCGGTCTTGGAATCAGGACCATCGGGACCGACGCGCCGGGCCTGGACAGGCCTTTTATGGATATGGTCGCGGATTATCAAACGACGGCGGACAACTCGAAACTCTGGCCGGTACACATGCTGGGAAGAAAAAAAGAATACTGTCATATAGAGAGGCTCGCAAACCTTGGCGCGCTCCCGAGGGCGCACGGATTCAAGTTCGCCTGTTTCCCGGTAAAGATAAAAAACGCGGGCGCGGCATGGGCACGCGCCGTGGCTATATTCGAGGACTAAAGGAAAAATAATGGCACACACCAAAAATTCCATATTCATAAACGCGCCTTATGGGAGCGTGTTCGACATTACGAACGACATCGAGCGCTGGCCCGAGCTTTTCGACGAGTATTCGGACGCGAAAATCCTTTCGCGCGAAGGAAACAAAATAACCTTCCAACTTACCAACAAGGAAGGGAAGTCCTGGCGCTCCAGCCGCATCCTGGACAAGCCCGGGCATAAATGCTCCGCGAAACGCGAGGAGCCGATGTTCCCGTTCAAATACATGGACCTCCTCTGGACATACGTCGAGAAAGACGGCGGGGTGGAGATGACCTGGGAGCAGGACTTCTCCATGGACGAAAAAGCGCCGGTGGACGATAAGACGGCCGAGGCCCGCATAAACGAGCACTCGAAGAAGAACATGCAGAGGATAAAAGAAATAATCGAGGGAATATGAAGATACTTGGCATCTGCGGGACGCACAAGAGGGGGAAGCAGAAATCCGCCAGCGATTATTTTCTGCGCAAGGCCCTTGAGGCCGCCGAAGAAAAAGGGGCCGAGTCGGAAGTTATCCGCCTGATAAATTACAACGTGAAGCCATGCCTCGCGTGCAACCGCTGCCTCTGCGGCCTTACCTGCCCTTTGCTCGAAGACAAGGACGACGACGGGAAGCTCATTTTCGATAAAATGTCGGAGTCGGACGCGTTTATTTTTTCGTCCCCGGTCTATGCCTATCAACAGCCCGCGATAGTCATGAACCTTTTGCACAGGACCCGCCCCTTGCACGAGCAGGAGCGTTCGGAGATATGGGGGACGACTATCACCGCATACCCGAAAAACCCTTTCAAGGGCGCCCCGGTGGGCAACCTCGCGGTAGGCGCGGCGCTCGGGATGGAGGGTGCGCTCTATTACCTGTTCCATTACCTGAAGGCGATGACGGCGACTTCTGTCGCGTGCGCGGGGATCGCTCTGATGGACGCGGAGATGAGGAACCTCTGCATGGTGGGAAAGCGTTTCGCGATGGAGCATCCCGGTTTTAAAACACTGCTGGACAAGCCGATGCCGTCTTACGAGGAGAATAAACCCGCCAGCAATGATGGCGCGTGCGGTGGGCGAGCAGGTGTTCGACGTGTGGAATTCGGAGCTTTTTCAAACGATAAAAGAAGTGCTGAGATATTGATGATATTCGACTCTCATTTCCATCTGTTGCCGGATGAGGTAATCAAGCACGCCTCGTTCTACAACGACTCCTGGGGCGGTATGGACGGCCATCTTCGTGCAATGGACGAGGCCGGTGTCTCGCGCGCGCTTATCTCTTATCCGACTACCGATTTTCATCTGAAGGCCGCCCTTGCGGAAACGGATGCGGCGCGGGTATATAACGGGGCGGTGAAGGAAATAGCCGAGCGGTCGGCGGGACGGATTTCGTGGCTTGGGTCAGTGCCCTTGACAGGGCCTGACGAGATGGTCTCTCTGGGCGAAGAGGCATTGGCGCAAGGCGCGCGCGGGTTTACCATGCCGACGAACAGCGGCGGGATATATCCGGACGACCCGCGGTTCCTGCCTTTTTTCGAGAAGGCCGAAGGGTGGGGAGCGCCGATATTTTTTCATCCCACCACGCTTACTCCGTTCGGGTCCGAGAGAGCTGCGCCACCCGCTGATAACGCCCGTGTTCCAGTACGCGTTCGATACCACGCTCTGCCTCGCCAGGGTTATCGACTGCGGCCTGCTGAAAAAGTTCCCCCGGTTGAAGCTTGTGTTCGCGAGCTTCGCGGGCGTGATGCCGTTTCTTGCGGGCAGATACGGCAGGACGTACAAGATGCTCCTTGGCCGGGGGATAGTGAAGGACATGGGCGAGGAGCCGGGTGAGACGTTGAAGAAAATTTACGTGGACACTTCCGGCACGGCGGACGTAAAGATGCTGGAGCTGGCGATAGATATATTCGGCGAGGACAGGGTGCTGTGGGGAAGCGATTTCCCGGCGAACCGTGAGATAAAGGCGTCGATAGACGCCGTTAACGCTCTAAGTTTGAAGCCGCCTTCCAAACAAAAAATTTTGCACGAGAATTTAGATAAGCCTTGCTCGGTTTTTAACCCCGGTTTTCTTTGGTTACTTTCTTTTACCCAAAAGAAAGTAACGAAAGGTTTTGAATGTTAATAATAAAAAGGTTTTGATCTTCGGCGCGGGGATCGCGGGTCTTTCGACGGCCTATTACCTGCGGAAGGAAGGCTGCCAGCCGGTCGTCTACGAGAAGAGGCCGGATGCGGGCGGACGGTTCGCGACGCTGGAATATGAAGGGGTATATATAAATAAAGGCGCGATGATGTTCGCGCCGGCGCTGAACCCGCACTTTACGGAACTGATCAGGGAACTGGGCGTGTCGCACGAGCTTATCAGGCTTAAAAAATTTGCCCTCCAGATAGGCGATGAAATCACCGGCCTGGATTCCTGGTCCATGTTCAGGAGCGGCTTTTTTACTTTTTCCGAGTACATGCAGTGGAGGCGGCTGAAGAAGTTTATAAAGGGCCTGGACTTCCGATCTTGAGAGCTGGGACCCGAAGCTTCAGGAGCTTCATTCGATTTCGCTGGAAGAGTTCTGCGTCCGCGAGATGGGCTATTCGCAAAAGATGCTGGACTACATCGTCCAGCCGTTCTCCAGCTTCGGGTATATCGACCCGCCGCACATTGCCGCGGACCATGGGCTGTTCCTGTTCGCATACGGCGATTCGCCCGTGCGCGTCCCGCACAAGGGGATGGCGGAGGTGGCGGCCGAGCTTGTCCGGAGGATGCCGGGCGTCGTAAAGACGGGGTATAAGGTAGAGAGGGTAAAGAAAAATGCATCAGGGACTTTTGATGTAAACCTTAAGGGGCCGGAGGGAGCGCCTTTGAAGGAGACGGCGGACTGCGTGGTGTTCGCCACCGGCCAGGAGAGCCTCGGCAAGGTGATGCCGGAGATAACGGTGGACGTGAAATCCACTAAGACGCGCGGAGTGATATTCGAGTCCCGCACCCCCCGGTACGGCAAATACGACGTCCTGCTTTTTTCCAAATATAAAAACCGCCACGGCATACACGGCGGAGAGATGAAACACCTGCCTGACGGCAGGACCATCGCCGGGATGTTCATGTACAGGCCGGACGCGGACATCGAGGCCGTGTTCGGGAAATATAAAGAACTGCCGAAGGTCGGCTGGTCTCCGGCGATAACGCTCATCCCGCCGGGGAGCAGGACGAGAGGCATCGAGACAGAGGTTCCGGGCGCATTCCTGGCCGGAGATTTCTACCGGCTTCCGTGCATCGAGTCATGCGTTTACACCGCGAAAAAAACGGTGCAGGCGATAAAGGGGCTTGCCTGACAATGTCATATGACGCGGTAATAATCGGCGCCGGTCTTGGCGGGCTTTCCGCCGGAGCGTATCTTTCGCGCGCCGGGAAAAAAGTGCTGGTGCTGGAGAAGATGTCCGAGCCGGGCGGGCGATGCCGGACGGTGGAGCTTATGGGGCACCGCTTCGACATCGGCGCGGACTATTTCGGCAAAAAATTACTCGGCGTATTCTCGGAGCTTGGGAAGAGAAAAGAGCTGGAGCCGGTATGGTTCAAGGTGCGGGCGAATTGCGCGGGTTCCTCCATGACCATCCCGCCGGGCCTGCATACGCCTAAGGACCTTCGCGGCATGGGGATGGGGACGAAGGATATCGGCCGCTTCGGCCTTAATATGGGCGGGCAGATATTATTCAACCGCTTCAGGAAAATCTCCAATTACAAAGAACTGATAAACAGGATTACCGACAACCCGAGCCTCCGGGAGATACTGAATGTCGGCGCGTTCTTCTCCGGGAACGAACCTGAAAACATGCCGTCTCACTGGTTTAACCTGGTCTTCGGCAGGACGTATGGATACGACAGGCCGTTCATACCCAGGGCCGGTGCGGGGAGGCTGCCGGAGCTTCTGGCCGACGTCATCCGCGAGAGCGGCGGCGGCATAGTCTATAACGCGCAGCCGAAAAAGATAATGATAAGCGACGGCAAGGCGAAGGGCGTCCTGCTGGACGGCAGGGAGATAGAGGCGGAGAACGTCATAAGCGGGACGGGCATTTTGCAGACCGTGCACTCACTCGCGGGCAAGGAATATTTCCCGCAGGGGTTCCTGAACACGCTGGGCTACTACAAAGAGGGTTTTTGCATGGCGAGCGTGTTCACGGTGTTCAAGAGGAGCGCGAAAATTACTCCGGGCGTGCACCTCTACGCGATGTTCCCGAAAAGTGTCGGCGGGATGTTCAGGACCCTGAAAGACGGCTCCTTTCCGCAAGATAACATGTATGTCATCTCCGTCCCCGGCGCGGCGCACGACAGCGGCGGGGAGCATCTTGCCGGCACCATAAAGTTCCTCGTGCCCAAGGGCATTATCGCAAGAGAGGCTATCGAGGCCGAGGCCGGGAAAGTAATGGCTAAAATGGATTCGCTGATTCCGGGCTTCCGGGAGAGCGTAATAGAGAGCAGGCTATACACGCCGATGGACTATGCGGTTAATTTCGGTTTTGTCAGTTCCGTCTCGCCTGTCGCCGAGAGCGTGCATTACGAGAAGATGGATACAAATACGCCGGTCAAGGGATTATACTGCGTAGGCTCCACGGTGCTTCCGGCAGGCGGCTGTGCCGCGTCGTCGGTGCTGTCCGGCAGGGCCGCCGCGAGACTTATAATAAAGAATGGCGGAAGTTAAAATCTCGAAAGGAGGCGAATGGGGTTAGCCGAGTTTTTATTTATTAACCTGATTATCTGACAGGAGGAATGCAATGAAAAAAATGCTTTTAATAATGGCCGTCGTCGCACTTTTGATACCTGTTAATGCCTTAGCCGGGTCGAGTGGCCCGGGAGTCCTCGACAAAGAGAACGTGATGACGGACAAGAGCCTCGCGAAGTACAAGAGCATCGGGATCAAGATATTCTCCACGGACAACATAGAGTACAATAACGTGGACGACGAGGAGAAGCAGAGAGATGAAGGGCTACCTGAAGGGACTGGCAGGAGATGCTCGCAAGGACCTGTGAAGAACGAGCTTAACGGGGACAGGGTCACCGCCTTTATAATCGATCCGGACGGCAAGAACGCCGGCAAGGCGGACATGATAATCGAAGGGCGAGTTATCGCAGATAAACATGGGAAGCGCATTCAGCAGGATGGTTCTGGGGGATGGGCGCCGGCGGGCGGGGGTCACCGTGAAGGGCAAGCTGATAGACGCCAGGACCGGCAAGGAACTCGCGACAGTTCGAGCACGAAAGCACGTCCGGACTCCAGGGCGGCGACAAATGGTCGATGGTGGCAAACAGGGTTAAGGCCACGGGCGACAAGATAGACTGAGTTCGTAGAGAAACTGAGCAGATAAAGGCCGCACAAGTCCCGGCATTCTGGAGTATAAGGTTTGCGAACTTTTGTATCCGTGAACAGGGAGACCGAGCCTTTCACCGCGGCCCCGCTCGGCCTTGCGCTCGTCGCTCAAGCGCTCCGCCTTGCGGGGCACGACGTGCATGCGCTCGACCTCCTTTTCGCGGAAGACCCGGAAGCTGAGCTGAAGCAGGCAATCAGTTCTCTCTCTCCGGATTTCATAGGCGTCTCGATTCGGAACATCGAGTCTTCCAGCCGTTTTCTCCTGCCGGATTACAAGGAAGTCATCGGGCTGATAAAGCGGGAGACGGAGGCCCCTGTCGCTTTGGGGGGGCCGGGATATTCCATCATGCCGAAGGCCGCCCTTCAATATCTGGGAGCGGATTACGGGATAGCCGGAGAGGGAGAAGTGGCCATGCCGATGCTTGCGGACGCGCTTTCCGGGAAGACGCCTTTCTCGAAGGTACCCGGCCTTTGCCGGTTCGAAGGCGGCTCCTATATCCAGAACCCGGCAAGTCCGCTCAGCCTTGATACGCTCGGCCTGCCCGCGTGGGAGTTCTTCCCGGCCGAAAATTACGACATGATAGGGGTCCAGTCTAAACGCGGCTGTTCCTTCTCGTGCGTCTATTGCACCTATCCGGGGCTGGAAGGAAGAGAAATGCGCCTGCGGCCCCCGGAGGAAGTGGCGCGCGAGATGAGCGGCGCGATAGACGCCGGACTGACGGCCCCTTTTTATTTCGTGGACAATATATTCAATAATCCGCCCGGCCACGCCGCCGCCGTATGCGATGAAATAATTAAACGCGGGATTAAAGCTTCCTGGGGATGCCTTGCAAGCCCCGTCGGACTGGACGGCAGGCTCCTTGATAAGATGAAGCGGGCGGGGTGCGAGAGCGTGGAGGTGGGCGCGGACTCCCTGTCCGACAGGATGCTCTCAAAGCTCGGTAAGAAGTTCGGGAAGGACGAGGCCGTGAACGCCGTCCGGGCCGCGAAGGAGGCGGGGCTGATGAGCCTCGTGTTCCTGCTCCTGGGCGGGCCGGGCGAGGACGGGGATTCGCTTAAAGAGACCTTCGACGCCCTTGAGGAGCTGCAGCCGGATAAAGTGTTCGCCGTCGCCGGAGTGCGGATATATCCGGGCACGCCCCTTGCCCGCATAGCCGAAAATGAGAAATTGATTTCGCCCGAAGACCCGCTTATGGAGCCAAAGTTTTACGTCTCGGACAAGCTGGGCGACGGCCTTTATTCCATCGCGGGGGAATATTTCAAGACTCATCCGGACTGGGTCTGCTATCCCGCCAATGGTATTTTACAGGGAATGCATCCGAAAGGTATCAGTTCGGGAAGGGGTCTTCATTCACAACCGAAGGATGCCCTGTGGGACGATTTCGCATTGGAGGTGTTCGAGAAAGTCCTGCTGGAGGTCCCGGCGCTCCTTCGGCCTATTGCGCGCAAGGCCATCCGGAAAAAGGCGCAAGGGGCGGTAAAATCCGGGTCGGTAAAAGCCTCCGACGTAAAGGACGCTTTTCTCTCCGAGACGCCCCGGCCTTTTCAGGGGCCGATGAGGGAAGCCTTAAGGAAACTGGGGCTGGCCGATGGTTAAAGGGACTCATTCATACCGGCTGGACAAGCACTCTATCTACTGGTGGATCTCCTGGGGGGCGAGGTATATCCCGACCCCTCTCGCCAACTTGATAGGGGACAGGATCGCCGACTGGCTATTCTATTATAAATCCGAAAATATCGTCCCCGAGCAGGTAAGGAACCTGGACCACGTCCTGGGCCCGGACGTCCCGCATCGGGAAAAGTTCAAAACCGTGCGGAAACTCTGGCGCAGCCACGGGAGATTTCTGCTGGACCTCTTCCGTTTCGAGCGGATGAGCGACGCCGAGATAGCCTCGCGCGTGCCGGAATTTTTAGGCCTGGACAATATTCAAAAAGCGGTCGAGGACGGGAAGGGCGCGATAATCTTGACCGCACACATAGGCCATTGGGAGCTGGGCGGGATACTGCTGAAATACCTCGGGTTCAAGTTAAACGTCGTCCAGCACCTCTACGACTCGGAGGAGCAGAACCGCCTTTTAGACAGGAACAAGGATATCAGGGGGATAAAAATTATCTCCACCAACGACCCCGCCGGGTTTGCCCTGAGCGCGTATAACGCCCTGAAAAGAAATGAACTCGTGGCGATTCAGGGGGACAGGGACTTAAGCAGGTCCGGCATCAGGGTGGATTTCTTCGGGAAACCGGCGGCGTTCCCCAGGGGGCCGGCGCTTCTGGCCATGAAAACCGGCGTGCCGCTTATACCCGCGTTCACGATAATGGGAAAGGACGGCAAATACCATCCCGTCGCGGAGCCGCCGATAGAGATGACGGCTACCGGGGACACTGACGCAGGACCTGCGGGTAAACATAAGGAAAATCGCCGCTGTATTTGAAAAATACGTGCGCAGCCACCCTGAGCAGTGGTTCAATTTTTATTATTTTTGGGATTAATCCTTGACTTAGTGCCCCTTGTTTTGTCAAAATTACGTACTCTGCAATCGTAGTGGGAGGTTGAAGCGGCAATGAGTTATTATGAGCAGTTGCGAAATTATACTATTACGCAGGCGGCGGACGCCTTGCTGGGGATTCTCGGCAACAGTTCAGACGAAAATGTCATCCGGTTCACCTACCTGGCCGAAAAATTCGCCAAAAAAGAGAAGTACGTCAAGGCGATAAGGGAGATCCGGAAGATGTTCATGGACGGCCACCCGAGTCTGCAGGTGGCGAAGAAGATAATCCGGGAGACCCACCCGAACGTCCGCAAGAGGCTGGTGAAGACGTTCATAGTCGGCCAGTTGCTGGTAGGCACGAACAAGCGGAAGGCGTTTCAGGACGAAGGGGGCGGTTTCTATCCGCCCGGCCTGTATGTCATCTCGCCCTCGATGCGCTGCAACTTGAACTGCTTCGGCTGCTACGCCGGCAGCTATAAAAAGACCGAAGAACTGTCGTTCGATGAAGTTGACGGCGTCATAAACCAGATGAAGGAGATGGGCGTTTACTTCTGCGTCGTCTCCGGCGGAGAGCCGTTCTTCCGGAAGGACCTGCTGGAAATTTTCGAAAAGCACCACGACGTTGCGTTCCTGGTTTTCACCCACGGCGGACTTTTAGACGAGACGCTTGTAAAGAAGGTGGCCGAACTTGGCAACGTCCTGCCCTGCATAAGCCTTGAAGGGTTCGAGGAGGAGACCGACCTCCGGCGCGGCAAGGGGCATTTTAAAAAGGTCATGCACGCCATGGACCTCCTGAAAGAAGCGGGGGTGCTGTTCGGCTTCTCCTGCACCGCTACCCGCAAGAACTTCGAGACCATCACCTCGGACAAGCTACTATGACCTTATGATCGAAAAGGGCTGCTCGGTGGGCTGGTTCTTCTCGTACATACCCATAGGCAGGGAGCCGAACATCGACCTTATGCCCACGCCCCAGCAGAGAAGCACGCTCCGGGAGACGGTCTGGCGCGTCCGGCGGACGAAGCCGATACTGCTTGCTGATTTCTGGAACGACGGGCACGTCGTGGGCGGGTGCATCGCCGGCGGTAGGAAATACCTGCACATAAACGCGCACGGCGATATCGAACCCTGCGTGTTCTGCCATTTCGCCGTGGACAACATCAGGAGCACGACGATAAAAGAAGCGCTGATGTCGTCGTTCTTCAAGATGATACGCGCGCGGCAGAAGACCAACCCGAACATGCTGACTCCGTGCATGATGATAGACAAGCCGGAGTTCGTCCGCGAATCGGTCCTGGCATCCGGGGCGCGGCCCACGCATGAGGGCGCGGAGAAGATACTGACCGACCTGGCGCCGGACCTGGACAAATACTCCGAGGAGTACTGCCGGCTCGCGGACAAGGCATGGGAGAAGATTAAGGCTGAGAAGGAAGCGTCTGAAGAGGCGTGCACGGAAGTGGAGCGGTAGGAAAAAATGGTGCCGAGGCGCAGAATCGAACTGCGGACACGAGGCTTTTCAGGCCTCTGCTCTACCAACTGAGCTACCTCGGCACGAGGCCAATAAATTAACAGAGCGTCCGACGGTTTGTCAAGATAAAATTATAGCAGAACGCGGGACTTTTAAAAGGCTGTACAATTCGTCCCCGCAATGAGCGCCACATACTTGAGGTATTTTTTGAAGCAGATTTCCGGAAGGCCCACGTCCCTGAAGCCCGCGCCATTTAGGTTCTGTCCGGGTTGCAGCCACGGCACTCTGCACAGGATGATCGCCCAGGCGATAGACGATTTGGGGATGCGCGAAAAGACCATCGGCATCGCGCCCGTCGGATGCGCCGTATTCGCATACGACTATTTTAATTTCGATATGCTCGAAGTCGCCCACGGACGGCCCCCGGCGGCATGCACCGGGATGAAGCGCGTCCTCCCCGACAGGCTGATATTCAGCTACCAGGGGGACGGGGACCTCGCCGCCATCGGGACCGCGGAGATTATCCACGCCGCAAACCGGGGCGAGAACTTCACGGTCATATTCGTGAACAACGCGACATACGGGATGACCGGCGGCCAGATGGCCCCCACGACGCTCATCAACCAGAAGACTACCACGACCCCAAGGGGCAGAAAACCCGAAGAGGACGGATATCCCTTGCGGGCGGCGGAGATGATAGCGACGCTTGAAGCGCCGTATTACGTGGAGCGCACCGCGATAGACTCGAAGAAAAACGTCTCAAGACGAAGAACGCCATAAGGAAGGCCTTCGAGTACCAGCTTGCGGGCAAGGGTTTTACTTTTGTCGAGGTCCTCTCGCTGTGCCCGACGAACTGGGGGATGGAGCCCCTGAAGGCGATGGAATGGGTGGCCGGGCCGATGCAGGATGTTTTCCCGGTGAAAGTATTCAAAGACGGCGGGAAACATCTGTGAAAAGCGACGTATTGATCGCGGGCTTCGGCGGCCAGGGAGTCCTGCTGGCGGGCAAGCTCCTGGCATGGGCCGGGATGCTGGGCGGGAAGCATGTGACATGGTTCCCTTCATACGGCGCGGAGATGCGCGGCGGCACCGCCAACTGCACCGTCATAATATCCGATGAAGAGATCGGCTCTCCGGTGGTGGACAGCCCCGGCGCGCTTATCGCCATGAACGAGGCCTCCGCCGTCAAGTTCTCCGATAAGGTCATACGCGGCGGGTTCATAATCCTGAATTCCTCTCTCGTCAAGACGGTCGTCAAGAGGCCGGGCAGAAAGGTATTCAAGGTGTCCGCGAACGAGATCGCGGAGGAAATAGGGAACCCGCGCGTGGTCAATATGGTCCTGCTGGGCGCATACCTGAAGGTCTCCGGCGCGGCCTCCATCGGCCATGTAACGAAGGCCCTCGAAGAATCGCTCCCGCCCAGGAACAGGCATCTCCTTCCCGCGAACATATCCGCGCTCGAAAAAGGTTTTTCCCAGGTCTGCTGATGATACGAAAAGCGCGAATCCAGGACGTAAAAATCATAAAGGACCTGGTCAACCGCTACGCCGAAAAGGGAGAGATGCTCCCCAGGGCGCTTGGCGAGCTGTACGACTCCGTCCGCGATTTCAGCGTCTATGAAAAAGACGGAAAGGTCATAGGCGTAGCCGCGCTCCATATCGGGTGGGAGGGCTTAGGCGAACTGCGGTCGGTGGCGGTCGCGCCGGAGCATATCGGGGAAGGCATAGGAAAAAAACTGGTCCAGGCCTGCATGGAAGAGGCGGCAAAGATGGGGGTCAGGGAAGTCTTCGTCCTCACGTACGTCCAGGAATTTTTCGATAAAATCGGGTTTCGTACGGCCAACAGAAACGACCTCCCGCAGAAGGTATGGACCGAGTGCCGGAACAAGTGCGTAAAATATCCCGACGAGTGCAACGAGACAGCGATGACCCTGAAACTCGATTGATGAAGGCCGGGCTTTATTTCCACGTCCCTTTCTGCGTCCGCAAGTGCCGTTACTGCTCCTTCAATTCCATCCCGTTCGATAAAGAAACCGCGAAAAAATATGTCCTGGCCATCTGCAAAGAGATGCGGATGCGGGGCGTCGGGATAGACCCCTTAAGCGTTTACGTCGGCGGCGGCACGCCCACGGTACTGCCGATGGAAAGCCTCCGTCTCCTGCTGGAGGGTATCGGAGAGTGTTTCAATCCGCCGGGCGGCATGGAATTAACCGTTGAGGCGAACCCCGGGACTTTGGGGCGGATCGATTTTTCCGCGCTTCGGGCGCTCGGGGTGAACAGGGTAAGCCTGGGCGCGCAGTCGTTCGACCCGGAGGAGCTTCGGACCCTGGGGCAGGATACACGGCCCGGGTGAGATAAAGCGGGCCGTGGAAGGCCTGCGGGCGTCCGGGATAGATAACATCAGCCTCGACCTCATCTACTCGCTTCCGGGGCAGGGCCTTAACGGGTGGCTAAGTTCGCTCGATGAAGCCATCAGCCTCTCACCCGAACACATCTCCCTCTACGATCTGTCCATCGAGGAGGGGACCGAGTTTCACGCGATGCAGAAGGCCGGACGGTTGACCCTTCCGCCGGAGACGGTGCAGGTGGAGATGTATCTCGCGGCGGTAAGCCGGCTTTCGGAAGCCGGATACGCGCGTTACGAGATTTCCAATTTCGCCCGCCCCGGCCATGAGTGCGTGCATAACCTCAACTACTGGTCCGCGGGCGATTTTATCGGTTTCGGCGCGGGCGCGCACTCGCGGACTGATGGCCATGCCGTCTGGAATATCCCGGATGTCGCGCGGTATATCGAAAGGCTTGAAAAGGGAGAAGACGCGGCGGAGTCCTCGGAAGTCCTGACGCCCGGGGAACGGGAGCGGGAGTTTCTGATGCTTGGCTTAAGGAAGAGCGGCGGGTTTTCGCTGGAAGAATACGGGACGAAGTTCGGGAAGGATTTTCTGGATGAATATGGTGCAATAGCCATGAAGATGGCGGATGCGGGATATATGGTCATAAGCGAAGGCAAAGCCTGCCTGACGATGCGCGGAGTCCTTGCGTCAAACCGGGTAATTACGGAGTTTTTCTAAGAATTTTTTTGTTTACAGCGTCATGGCCGTAGTGCTATATTATGGCACTTTAAAAGGGTGAGCATCAAGGAGGCGATTTTTGGTTTTTCCCCGCACCAGAAAATTTCTGTTTCTAACCATTTCCATTCTCCTCTTAGCCACAGCTCTCCCGGTTTTCGCAGCCGATGAAGGGACCAAGGATAACTGATATCCAGATAGCGGGGAACAAGAAGGTCGAGACCGATACCCTCCGCTCGAAGATGTCTATTAAAGTCGGGGACCCTTTTATCCCGTCCAAGGTCCGCCAGGACGTGGAGAGCCTCTACCGGATGGGATATTTCAGCGATATAAAGGTGGACGCGGAAGGTTATCAGGGGGGACTCAGGCTGACGTTCAACGTCGTCGAGCGGCCGATTCTCGCGTCGTTCAATTTCGAGGGGAACGAAAAACTTGAGAGCACGAAACTGAGGGAGAAGGTAAACCTCACGGCTTATTCCATATATAACCCGTCGCTGGTGGAAGAGAACGCGGAGAAGCTCCGGCTTTTCTACCAGGACGAGGGATATTACAACGCGCAGGTCCTCCCGGTAATAAAAGAGACCAAGAGGGACGTGCGGGTAATATACCAGATAAAAGAGGGCGATAAGGTACGTATAGATAAAGTTACCTTTGTCGGGAACGAAAAGATCAGCACCAAAAAAATAAAGAAGGTCATTTCCACCAAAAAATACATCCCGCTGTGGTCCTGGGTTATGAAGACCGGGACGTATAAGGTGTTAGACCTCTCCCAGGACATCGAGAGGATAAAAGGCCTTTATTACAACAACGGCTACATCCAGATAAACGTCGGCGAGCCCAAGGTGGACCTGTCCGCGGACAAGAAAAGCCTCTCCATCACCATACCCATCCATGAGGGCGACCAGTTCCGCTACGGCACGATAGAAGTCTCCGGCAACAAGGTCTTTACCGACAAAGAGCTGATGGCCAAGGTCAAGAGCAAGCCGGGCGAGATCATGAACCGGGACCTGATGAAAGACGACGTAGTCGCCCTTACCGACATGTACGGCTCAAAGGGTTATGCGTTCGCCTCGATCTCCCCGGTCATCAAGCCGGACACCGAGAAGAAGCTGGTCGACGTTACGCTGGAGGCAAGCGAGGGCGACCAGATATTCGTGAACAGGATAAACATCTCCGGGAACGTAAAGACGCGGGACAAGGTAATCCGGCGCGAGCTTAAGTTCGACGAGGGCGAGATATACGATACCACCAGCCTGAAAACGGAGCTACGACAGGCTCAAGAACCTGGACTTCTTCGAGGACGTGCAGATCGTCCCCGAGAGGAAGGCCGAGAAGGACACGGTGGACTTGAACGTCAAGGTGAAGGAGAAATCCACCGGCTCCTTCAGCATCGGCGGCGGGTACAGCACGATAGACAGGCTGGTCGGGATAGGCGAGATCACGCAGAACAACTTCCTGGGGCTGGGCGAAATGCTTAAGTTCAAGGGAGAGTTCGGCGCGCGCACGCAGGACTTCAACTTAAGCTTTCTGGAGCCGTGGCTCCTTGACAGGCCCGTATCGCTCCGCATCGACCTCTTTAAAGAGCAAAGGACTTATACCGGCTATTCCGACAAATCCACCGGCGCGAGCCTGAGCCTTGGCCGCCGCTTCTGGGATTACTGGGGTATAACCGGCTCCTATTCCTGGTCGGACGAGAGCTATTTCGACGTGGTGGACTCAATCTCGACCAACCCTCTCTTCCTGCAGAGCGAGGAATTCAAGACCACCGGCAAAGTCGGGCTCAATTTCTCACGGGACAGCAGGGACAACTACCTGGACCCCAGGCGGGGAAGCAACAACTCGATATACGCCGAGTACGCCGCGACAGCTCTTGGCGGCGATAACGCATTTTATAAGGTAATAGGCGACAGCACCTGGTACTTCCCGTTCTTCTTCGACACCGCGTTCTCCATCCACGGCAGGGCCGGATATGCCGCGGGATTGCAGGGGCGCCCGCTCCCGTTGAACGAGAGGTTCTTTGTCGGCGGCATGGGCACCGTGCGGGGCCTGGACTGGGGCACCGCCGGCCCGCGTTTCCCGATTCGTGAAGCTGGAACAAAATAACCGGCGCAACCGTGCCAATATCGGATAACGGCGACCCGAAGGGCGGCAGTAAAGGAGTTAGTATTCAACGGCGAATATACTTTCCCGCTGTTCGCCGCCGTAAAACTCAGGGGCGTGACGTTCGTGGACGCCGGAAGGGCTTTCGACGACAACGAGGGTTTCGATTTAAGCAAGCTGACATATACCGCCGGCGCCGGTTTAAGATGGACTTCTCCAATGGGGCTTATCAGGCTCGAGTATGGATACGTCCTGAACAGGAAGCAGGATGAGAGATCTGGTAAATTTGAATTTTCCATGGGGTCGATGTTTTAAAAAATGGAGGTCAAGAGGATGAGGAAGATAATAGTGGCAGCAACCGCGGCGCTTGTCCTTGCGGCAATGTTCTGCAGTGTGTCGTCCGCGGCTGAGATTAAACTGGGATATATAAACCTCCGCAAGGTGCAGGCGGATTCAAAAGCGGGTAAGGACGCGCTGAAGACTCTGGAGAACCTGGTCAAAGACAAGCAGACCCAGATAGAGCAGCGGAAGAACGAGATGCAGAAGATGCAGGAAGAGCTGGATAAGCAATCCGCCGTGATATCCGCGGACGAGAGGCGCCGCAGGCAGGACAAGATCCAGAGGGCGTACAAGGACTACCAGAGGTTCGGCTCCGATTCCGAAGATGAACTGTCCAAGAAGAAAGAGGAGATGGCGAACAGGATGTTCGACGAAGTCGCCGCCGTCATCGAGAAGTTCGGCAAGGAAGAGGGCTATACCCTCATCCTCGACCGTTCGGTAGTGCTGTACGCCCCGGAGGCGGTGGACATTACGGACAAGATAATCAAGGCTTACGACGACACCAAAGAAACCAACGTAAGCAAACCTAAAAAGTAATGGACAGGACACTTCAAGAACTAGCCGGCCTCGCGGGGGCCGATCTCGAAGGTGACGGCCAGGTCCGGATAAAGGGCGTTGCCAGCTTAAAAGGGGCGGGACCCGGCGAGATTACCTTCATTGCCAGCATGAAGCATGCGAAGGAATTGACCGACACCCGCGCCTCCGCGGTCATAGCCGCGCCGGGAGTGGACGTCGGCGGCAGGCCCTGCCTCCGCACGAAGAACCCATATCTGGCCTTCGCTAAACTGCTGACTTTCTTCGCCCCGAAGACTGAAGTTCCAAAGGGCGTCATGGACGGCGCACACGTCAGCCGGGAAGCGTCGATCGGACTGGACGCGGCCATTTACTCCAACGTGTTCGTAGAGGCGGGCGCGAAAATCGGCGACCGGACCGTCCTTTATCCGGGAGTCTATGTCGGAAAAGGCTCGTCGGTAGGCGCGGACTGCATAATCTATCCCAACGTGGTCATCCGCGAAAACGTGAGGATAGGCGACCGGGTGATACTCCACGGCGGGGTAGTCATCGGCGCGGACGGCTTCGGCTACGCGACGGACGCCGGAAAGCGCTTCAAAATCCCGCAGATAGGCGGAGTCGTTATCGAAGACGACGTGGAGATAGGCGCGAACTCGACTGTCGACCGGGGCACGCTGGGGGATACCGTCATCGGGCGCGGGACCAAGATAGACAACCTCGTCCAGATCGGGCACAACGTCCTAGTCGGCGAGGATACGATAATGGTCGCCCAGGTCGGCGTATCCGGCAGCACGCAAGTGGGGCGCCGCGTGATAATCGGGGGCCAGACGGGCCTGGTGGGCCATATAAAGATAGGGGACGGCGCGCAGATCGGCGCGAAGTCGGGCGTGATGAACGACGTGGAGGCGGGGCAGGTCTATAGCGGCTCGCCGGCGGTGCCGCACATGGACTGGCTCAAGATGCAGGCCGCGCTCAGGAAGCTGCCGGAGTTTCGGAAGAAGATATTGGAGCTTGAGAAGAAGCTGGAAAAAAATATGCGGACGGAGGGCTAATGCTGGACATCATCGAGATTCAGAAGATACTGCCGCATCGCTACCCCTTCCTGTACGTGGACAGGGTGCTTGAGGTCGAGCCGGGCAAGAGGTTGGTCGCCATAAAAAACGTCTCCTTCGACGAGCATTTCTTCCAGGGGCATTTCCCCGGAAAGCCGATAATGCCGGGCGTGCTGATTGTCGAGGCGTTGGCGCAGGCGTCGGGGATACTGGTCCACAAGACCGTGGAGTCCGACGACAATATGGTCTACTTCATGAGCATAGACAAGGTAAAGTTCAGAAAGCCGGTCGTCCCCGGCGACCAGCTCGTGCTCGAAGTGGAACCGCTCCAGGTCAGGGGCAAGGTGTATAAGTTCAAAGGCGAGGCCAAGGTCGACGGCAAGGTCGTCTGCGAGGCCGAGTTCATGGCCATGACCGCGAAGGAATAGGGTCTTTTCATGCAAAATATACATCCGACCGCGTTAGTGCATCCCGGGGCGGTCCTGGCCCCGGACGTCGTCGTGGGGCCTTATGCCGTCATAGAAGACGACGTGACGATAGGCGCAAGGTCGAAAATCGGCGCCCATGCCGTAATAAGGCAATACGTCGAGATAGGCGAGGACAACGAGATATACCAGTCCGCCTCCATCGGCGAAATCCCGCAGGACTTGAAGTTCGGCGGCGAGAAGTCCAGGCTCATTATCGGGAACAGGAACCGGATACGCGAGTTTACCACGATTAACCGGGGCACCGAAGGCGGCGGCGGCGCGACGGTAATAGGCGACGACTGCTTTATAATGGTCTATGCCCACATCCCGCACGACTGCCATATCGGAAACCATGTCATAATCGCGAACTCCGTGCAGATAGGCGGGCATGTCCATATAGAGGAACATGCCATCATAGGCGGGCTTACCGGACTCCATCAGTTCGTGAGGATCGGCGCGCACAGCATGGTAGGCGCATGCTCCGCCGTCTCGCAGGACGTGCCGCCGTTTATGAACGCGACCGGCAACAGGGCCACGCTGCGCGGCCTGAATATCATCGGCCTTTCGCGCAGAGGCTTTTCAAAAGAGACCATATCCGCGCTGAAGAAGGCGTATCAGATACTGTTTCGGAGCGGCCTTACGGTAAAGGACGCCGTGGAGAAAGCCTCCGCCGGTTACGGTAATTTCCCGGAAGTGAAGACGCTCCTCGAATTCGTCGCCTCGTCCGAACGGGGCGTCTGCAGGTGACGGCGGAGATGGAGAAGCTGGGCATAATCGCGGGGAACGGGAAGTTCCCCTTAATTTTGGCCGGTAACGCGAAGGCTGAAGGGCTTTATGTCGTCGTCTGCGCGCTCTCGGAGGAGGCGGACACCGCTCATCGAAGAGCTGGCGGACAGCGTGCACTGGCTCTCGATAACACAGCTCGGGAAGCTGATAAAGACTTTTCAGAAAGAGGGCGTCACCAAAGCCGTCATGGCCGGACAGGTAATCAAGCGCAGGATGTACACGTCGGACCTCTTGAAGCTCGACCTGACCGCCGCAAGGCTCTGGGCGTCGCTCCCGGACAAGAAGGGTGAATCAATCCTGCGCGCCGTCGCCGACGAACTGGAAAAAAACGGCATCACGCTCCTTGATTCCACTCTCTACATGAAGCCCTTCCTGGCGGAGCCCGGGGTGATGACGAAATCCAAGCCGACGAAGCATCAGGCCGCGGACGTCGAGTTCGGTCTTCGGATGGCGAAGGTGGTCGCGGAGCACGACATCGGCCAGAGCGTCGCGGTGAAGGACTTATCCGTCGTCGCCGTCGAGGCCGTGGAAGGGACGGACAACTGCATCAGGCGCGCGGGCGAACTGGGCAAAGACGGCATAGTCATAGTGAAGGTGAGCAAGAAGGACCACGACATGCGCTTCGACGTCCCGGTAGTCGGGATGCGGACGCTTGAGGCGATGCGGGACAGCAAGGCGAGCGTACTGGCAATCGAGGCCGGGAAGACGCTGATGCTTGAGAAGCAGGAACTATTAGCCGGCGCGGATAAATCCGGCATCTGCATAATGGGAATATAGTGGAAAAAATAAAAGTAGGCGTAGTCGGCGTGGGATACCTTGGCAGGCACCACGCGAGGATATATTCGGAACTTCCCCAGGCCGAGCTGGTCGGGGTCTGCGACGTGAACGCGGAGCAGGCAAAAGAAATTGCTAAGTCACGCGAAGACCGTCCCGTTCGCTTCCCATGAGGAGCTGATAGGGAAGGTGCAGGCGGTATCTATCTCCGCGCCGACCGTCCACCACTACGGATTGCGAAAGATTTTCTTTCCGCCGGGGTGGACGTGCTCCTGGAGAAGCCCATGACCGTGACGGTGGAGGAGGCGGACGAGCTGGTAAATCTGGCCAGAGAAAAGAACTGCATACTTCAGGTCGGGCATCTCGAACGTTTCAATTCAGCCGTGACCAAGATGGTGGAGCTTACCACGACGCCGAAGTTCATCGAGTGCAACAGGCTGTCCCCGTTCCCGGACAGGTCGACGGACGTGGACGTGGTGCTCGACCTCATGATACACGACATAGACATCATACTCTCGTTAGTTGGCTCGCCCGTTAAATCCATCCATGCCGTCGGCATCCCCGTCATATCGAAGAACGTCGATATAGCGAACGCCAGGATGGAATTCGAGTCCGGCTGCGTCGCCAACGTGACCTCCAGCAGGATATCGCTGAAGAAGGAACGCAAAATCCGGCTCTTTCAGCCGGATACTTATATATCGCTCAACTATCAGGACCAGGAGATATACGCCTATCACCGCATCCCCAACAAGAAGGACCCGGAAGGGAAGCCCGATATTGTCGGGGGTAAAGTGAAGGTAAAAAAAGAGGAGCCCCTGAAGGCGGAGCTGGAGGCATTCCTCGAATGCGTAGCCTCGCGTACAAAACCGCTGGTATCGGGAGTGGAGGGCAGGGAGGCGCTGAAAGTCGCCATGCTCGTACAGGAAGAGATAAGGAGCCATACGGTCTAAGACTATGAAAATACCGATGGTCGATTTAAAGGCCCAGTATATCTCGCTTAAAGACGAACTGGACGCAAAGCTGCAGGAGGTCCTGCTTGCGACGCAGTTCATCCTGGGGCCGAACGTGCAGGCGCTTGAAAAAGAGGTCGCGGAATATATCGGGACGAAGCACGCCGTCGCCTGCGCCTCCGGCACGGACGCCCTGCACCTGGCGCTCACTCGCCTCGGGGATAAAGGCCGGGGACGAGGTAATCACGACCCCGTTCACGTTCATCGCCACGGCGGAGGCTATATCTTACATAGGGGCGAAACCGGTATTCGCGGACATCGCTCCCGATACCTGGAACATAGACCCGGAAGAGATAAAGAAAAAAATTACCTCCCGGACGAAGGCGGTCATACCCGTGCACCTGTTCGGCCACCCGGCGGAGATGGGGAGCATCCTGGAAATCGCGAACGCCCACGGGCTGAAGGTGATAGAGGACTGCGCGCAGAGCTTCGGGGCCGGATACAAGTTCGTCAGGACCGGCTCTTTCGCGGATGCGGGCTGTTTTTCGTTTTTCCCCAGCAAGAACCTCGGCTGCTACGGCGACGGCGGGATGGTCACCACGGACAGCGACAATATTGCCGGAGAGCTTCGGGCGCTGCGGAACCACGGGAGCAAGACGCGGTACTACCATGACACGGTGGGATACAACAGCCGCCTGGACGAGATACAGGCCGCGATACTCCGGGTGAAGCTCCCGAAGATAGACAGGTACAACAGCCTGCGCCGCGAGCGGGCCGCGCAGTATAATGAATTGCTTGCGACGCAGGACGGGATTGACCTCCCGGTCGAGAAAAACGGATATTATCACGTATACCACCAGTACACGATACTCGCGGACAGAAGAGACGAGATACTACGCACGCCCTGGCGGAAAAGGATATCGCGTCCGCTATATATTATCCCGTCCCGCTCCACCTGCAGAAATCCTACAGCGGCCTGGGATATAAAGAAGGCGACTTCCCGGTCTCGGAAAACCTCTCAAAGCGCGTTCTGTCCCTGCCGATTTACCCGGAACTTAAACCGGCGGACGTCGATTTGATCTCAGAGACTATAAGGGCTACTCTTTCGTGTCCCGCGAAAAAAAGATCCTGATCATCGCCGGAGAGGCATCCGGCGACCTGCATGGCGGAAACCTAGCCAAGGCGCTCCTGGCCCTCAGGCCGGACCTTAGCATCTCCGGCATGGGCGGGAAGATGATGCGGGATGCGGGGGTAAATACCCTCCAGGATATATCGCGCCTTGCAGTCGTCGGGATATGGGAGGTGCTGACCCACCTCAAGGATATAAAGGCCGCGTTCAACCTCATGGAGGAGACGATAATCAGGGAGCGGCCAGACGCCCTCGTCCTGATAGACTACCCGGACTTCAACCTGCGGATGGCCAAAAAGGCCAGGGCCGCCGGGGTGAAGGTCGTTTATTATGTCAGCCCGCAGGTATGGGCGTGGCGCAAGGGGCGAGGATAAAAAACATAGCGAAAGTCGTGGATAGGATGCTCGTGGTCTTTCCTTTCGAGGAGGCGCTTTACCGGGAGGCGGGCGTGAAATGCTCTTTCGTGGGGCACCCGCTTCTGGATGAAGAGACCGAGACCAGGCCGAAGGATGTGCTTGCACAAAAATTCGGCCTCGACCCGCAAAAGCCCATACTCGGAATCCTGCCCGGCAGCAGAAAAAAAGAGCTGCACTTCCACCTGCCGGTGATGTTGAAGGCGTTTTCCCGGATAAAGGCTAAAATGCCGGATGTCCAGGCGGTAATACCGCTCGCGCCGACCCTTTCCCCCGATGATTTCAGGGAGTACCTGGCAGGTTATGAAGACGTGCGGCTTATAAGCGACGACGCGCCGGGGGTGATGACGGTTATGGACGCCGCGATGGTAGCCTCCGGGACGGCGACTCTCCAGACCGCCCTCAAGGGAAAACCGATGGTGATAATCTATAAATTATCCCCGGTTACTTACTGGCTGGGGAAAATGCTTATATCGGTGCCGTTCATCGGGATGCCGAACCTTATCGCGGGACATGAGGCCGTGCCGGAGCTGATACAGGACGAGGCGAGCCCGGAGAGGATAAGTTCCTTGATTTTAAAGATGTTTTATGATAAAGCATATTACGGCGATATTGTCCGGAACCTGGCGTTAGTGAGCGAGAAGCTGGGTGGTCCGGGAGCCTCGGAAAGGGCGGCCCTGGAAGTGCTTGAAGAGGCCGGGATATAGACTGGAGTATAGATGAAACTGCTTGCAAGGCTTTGGCCTTATTTAAAAAAATATCTCAATGTGACAGCCCTCGCGGTTGTCTGCACGCTGATAGTATCCGGCACGAGCGGTGCGACCGCATGGCTGGTAAAGCCCGTCCTGGACGATATTTTCGTCAAGGCCGATACCACCAAACTTGCCCCGTTGTCGTTCGCGGTGTTCGGCGTATATCTGATAAAAAACGTTTTCACGTATTTCCAGTCCTACCTCACGCAGATACGCGTCATTCAATATAATAAGGGATATCCGTAACGACCTTTACACCCACATGGTCTATCTCCCGCTCAAGGAATATCAGGCGACCAATACCGGCAGAATGATTTCCCATGTCATAAACGACGTGGGGGCCTTAAGCCGTCTGGCCGGAAGCCTGGTGAAGGACACGCTCCAGCAGTCGTTCACCATCGTGGGGCTGGTCGTTGTGATCTTCTGGAGGGACTGGAAGCTCGCAACTATCGCCATGATAATAATGCCGCTTATGGGATTTTTAATTTCCAAGTACGGCAAGAAGACGCGCAAGCTGAGCGGCAAGTCCCAGGAGTCCATCGCCGGAATCATGACTACCCTCCAGGAGAGCTTCACCGGCAGCAGGATTGTGAAGGCATTCACGATGGAGGACCGGGAAGACAAGAAGTTCATGGAGGAGCACGAGAGATTTACAAAACTCCAGATAAAGAACGCCAAAATAAACAGCCTGCTCTCCCCATCCCTGGATTTGCTGGGCGGGCTTACCATGGCGATTATAATCTTTTACGGCGGCCACAAGGTAACCACTCATGCAATGACGCCCGGCGGGTTCTTTTCCTTTACGGCGGCGCTTTTTATGTTGTACGGCCCGGTAAAAACGCTGGGCGGCCTGCATAACAACCTTCAGACGGCCGTATCCGCCACCGAGAGAATTTTCAAGGTATTCGATACCGCAAACGAGAGGGATGCGATGTCCAGGGGCATTTCCGGCCCTGACGGGATAAAGGACAATATCCAGTACCGCGGAGTGAGCTTCAAGTACAACGAAAAAGAGGACTACGTCCTGAAGGATGTGGACCTTACCATAAAAAAGGGCGAGATAGTCGCGGTCGTAGGGGCGTCCGGCGGCGGAAAGACAACATTGGTAAACCTTCTCCCGCGCTTCTACGAGGTTCAGGAAGGCGCGATATTGATCGACGGCCAGGACACAAAGGGCTTTCAGTTAAAGACGCTCCGTCAGAACATCGCGGTAGTGACCCAGGATACGATATTGTTCAACGACACCATCCGCAACAATATCGCCTACGGCAAGGAAGAGTTTACGCAGGAGATGGTCGCCGCTGCGGCGCGCGCCGCCCATGCGGACATATTCATAGAAAAGTTCCCGAAAAAGTACAATACGATAATCGGCGAGAAGGGGTTCCGGCTCTCCGGCGGCGAGAAGCAGAGGATTTCGATTGCGCGCGCCATCTTGAAGAACAGCCCGATACTCATCCTGGACGAGGCCACATCGAGCCTCGATACCGAATCGGAGAGGATCGTCCAGCAGGCCCTTGAGAACCTCATGAAGAACAGGACGACGCTTGTGATAGCCCACAGGCTCTCCACGATAATAAACGCGGACAAGATAGTCGTAATAAGCGGCGGCAGGATAACCGACATAGGAAAGCATTCCGAACTCCTGTCAACAAGCCGCATCTACAAGCGGCTGTACGATATGCAGTTCGGGAAGCTTACGGCTGAGAATGTCGAAACGCTCTGATAAATTACTGATATTCGCCGGCCCGCTTCTGGGCGCGGTCTTACTGAAGCTTTTAAGGCTCACGCTGCGCCTTAAGGTGATAAACCGTCCGCCGAAAGACACGCAGCTTATATTCTCCTTCTGGCACGGCAGGATACTCCTGATGCCTTTCATGAAGCTCGCCCGCCCGTCCTCCGTGATGGTCAGCAGGCACAAGGACGGGGAGCTTATAGCCAGGCTGGTAAAATATTTCGGCATTGCCTCATCGCGCGGCTCAACCACCCGCGGCGGCATCTCGGCGCTGAAGGAGCTGATAAAACTCGCCCGCGAAGGATTCAGCATCGCGTTCACACCCGACGGCCCCAGGGGCCCCAGGTACGTCGTCCAGCCGGGAGTAATCCAGGCGGCGAAGGCGACCGGCCTCCCGATATATCCCCTTACATATTCCGCACGCAAAAAAAAACTTTAAAATCCTGGGATAGCTTCATCATCCCTTATCCGTTCACACAGGCCGTCGCGATCTGGGGAGAGCCGCTATACGTCCCGCGCGACGCCGATAAGGATACGGCGGAAGCCCTCCGGGCCGAGTTGGAGAGGCGGATGCGCGAATTGAAGGACAAGGCGGATAACTGGTGGGGGCCCAAGTGATATTTTTCCTCTACGGAATCCTGCTCTACGTCTTCGCGCTTTTTTATTTCCCCTACATGCTCATCTCGCTCATGGCGAAGGGGAAAAAGAGGGCGGGGATAGGCCAGCGGTTCGGCTTTTTCAAGACGGGTTTTTTTAACCAGAAAAAAGGAAAGCGCGTCTGGTTCCACGCGGTGTCCGTCGGCGAGACGGTTGCGGCGGCCCCGCTCGTCATCCGGCTTAAGCAAGCATACCCGGATACGGAGATTTATTTCTCCACCGTCACCGAGACCGGCAATAATATCGCGCATGAGAAGCTTGGGGACGTCGCTAAAATTTTTTTCTTTCCCTTCGATTTCGCCAGTCGTCGTCCGGCGCGTAATCGGGCAGATGTCTCCGGACTTGTTCGTGGTGGTGGAGACGGAGATATGGCCGAACCTGCTCCATGCACTGCACGATAAAAAAATCCCGTCACTCATCGTCAACGGCCGCATCTCGCCCCGCTCGTTTAAAGGGTACAGCAGGTTCGGGTTCTTCTTCCGGCGCGTGCTCCCGCTGGTCAGCCGCTTCCTGATGCAGAGCGAGATGGACGCCGAGCGGATAATCCAGCTTGGCGCGCCGCCGGAGAGGGTATCCGTCGCTGGCAATATCAAGTTCGACCAGGCGATAGTCGCTGGCAAGCCCGCCGCGACACGGGCGGCACTTGGCATCCCCGAGGGCGCGAAGGTATTCATCGCCGGGAGCACCCACCAGGGCGAAGAGGACGAGGCGCTTAAGGCATATAAAAAACTGCTTATGGATTTTCCGGACATGGTGATGGTTCTGGCCCCCAGGCACCCGGAGCGTTTCGCGGCGGCGGAGGAGTCGGTAAAGCGGGCGGGATTTCGTGCAGGAGGAAAGCACCCTCACCCCCGGCCCCTCTCCCAGTGGCGGGCGAGGGGAGGCAAGCTTCACACCTCTCCCCTGGTGGGAGAGGGCAGGGAGAGGGGGATAGTCCTGCTCCTCGACACTATGGGCGAACTGGCCGGGACATATGCCGTGGGCGATATAAACTTCGTCGGCGGAAGTTGGGCCGAGGTCGGCGGGCACAATATCCTGGAACCCGCCTCCTTCGGCAAGCCCGTCTTCTTCGGCCCGGTGATGCACAATTTCCGAGACATCAGCCGGATACTCAAGGACTGCGGCGCGGGCATAGAAGTCCAGGATGGCGAAGAACTCGCAACCGAGGCGGCAAAGCTCCTGCGCGACCCCGCAAGATATGCGGCCTTAGGCAAGGCCGCGCTGGAAGCTATAGAGAAAAACAAAGGCGCGCTGGCGAAGGATTTGAGGGCGGTGGAGGAGTTATTGAGTTAATTAAGAAAAAAGGAGTCATTACAAATTTTATTTACACGAGGTTTTAAAAATGGAAGAAAACGAGATTAAAGAATTAATCGCTAAAAAAATTACTGAGTCCAAACTTGAAGTCTCGGAAAAAAGACTTCATTTTGTAATGTGGTTAGGCGGTGCGATAATAGCCGTCTTTGGAGTTATCATTCCCCTGTGGCAGTCAAATCATGCTTCCGAAAGAGTAGATGCTGCTTTAGATAGAATGAAATTAGAGAATCGTCAAGCGTTACAGGATTTTCGTGATGATTCTCGTGCGGACAGAGAATCATTGGATAAGGCTACACTATCTATTCGGGAAGAAGTTAGTAAACAGATGGATAGTCAAACATCTCAAATTAGTAATACTGGTGTCAGAGTTGACAATGCCATCCAAGATATGCATAAACAATTCAAAGAATTAGCTGGTGCTCAGAGCAGGAAACCAATTCTGGAATGTTTTACAAACGGAGCAAGTCTTGAAGGTGCAGTACTAAGGTGGTCATTAACCAATCAAAATAAATTTAGGATAAATATAAAAAATACCGGGGATGCCCCCGCAAACAATGTAATGATACGTATATATTCAAATATACCTGGTAATTATTACCTCAATGGCTGGTCCCAAATCGCTGTCCCAGACGAGCCAACGTATACTCAAGCGTTTGACAGTGATTATCGAGCATTTTCTTTAGATCCAAAAGAATCTCAGATATTAGATTTAGATATTGGGGGCGATTTAAAGAGCGGCAATTATCCTGCGCTCATAAAAATATTTTACGGGCAACCCGAACCGATGAAATATTCATTTACAATTAACATCAGCGATAAATGAACCTCTCTCCTAACCTCCTCGCATCCCTGAAAGGCGAAGCCCCGACTGCCACCGTGGCTATACCTTCTATATCCCGCGAGCGTAATCTACGGCATGGGCGCGGGGCTGAAGGCGGGGCTGTACACAAGCGGGATAATTAAGCCGAAGCGACTGCCGTGCAAGGTCATAAGCGTCGGCAACATCACCGCCGGGGGGACGGGCAAGACGCCGATGGTCATAAACATCGTGCGGAGGCTGGAGGGAAAAGGAATCAGGACGGCGGTCCTGACGCGCGGATACAAGGGCATGTCCGAGGGCAAGGTGCGGGTGGTATCGGACGGCCTGGGGAACATCCTGCCGCCCGGTGAGGCGGGGGACGAGCCGGTGCTTATGGCCGCAGCCTGCCGGGCGTGCCGGTGGTGATGGGGAGCGACAGGTACGATGCGGGAAAGCTGGCCTGGGAGCGCTTCCACCCGCAGGCGATGGTCCTCGACGACGGCTTCCAGCACGTCCGGCTGCACCGGGACCTCAACATACTCCTGATGGATGCGGCGCACCCGTTCGGGAACGGCCATACCATCCCGACGGGATATCTCCGCGAGCCAAAAAGCGGGGTGAAAAGGGCGGATTTCATCATTTTTACGGGGTCCGGCAACGTGCATCCGGATGCGGAAAAAGAGGTTAAATCATTCGCCATATCAGGCACTTCAATGGCTAATGCAGGATATTTCCCAGTAAGCTTTTACAATATAAAATCACGCGAGGAAATACCCGCCGAAACTCTTCGCCGCAAAGAGGATATTCGCCTTCTGCGGGATCGCCAATCCGGGGTCTTTTTCATTGATTTTACATAAACTTAATGCTAAAATCACCGGGTCGGAGGAGTTCCCGGACCACCATTCCTATTCTTTGGAAGACGTGGCTTTTCTACAGGGAAAAGCGGCCGAATCCGGCGCGGAAGTGCTTGTAACTACTGAGAAAGACGCCGTGAAGCTCGAAGGGCTCGCCCAGGCGGGGACACAAATTTACGCATTAAAGGCCGGCCTGGAAATTTATAACGGCTCGGAATTACTGGATATTTCGTTGAACCGGGTCTTCGAAGGTCAGGATGGGTAAGAAAAAAAACAAAGGAAACAAGAAGTTAGCGTGGCTTTTCGAGTACTGGTTAACCGTGGCCGTGGGCGGGGTTATAAACCTTCTTCCGTACTCGCTGGCATACAGGATGGGCGGGATTCTCGGTTCGGCCGTATTCAAAATTGATAAACGACATCAAACTGTTACGCTGGATAACTTAAGAAACAGCTTTAAGGATAAGAGCGAGGAAGAGATCCACGAAATTGCAAGGTCGGTTTTTCAAAATTTCGGCAAATCCGCAATCGAGTTCATAAGGTCGGAGAGATTTTTCAAAGACGGCATCGAGAAAAATTTCAGGATAATCAACATCGAAGCCTACGACCGGGCGCTCTCGAAAGGCAAGGGCTTGCTGCTTTTGACTGGCCACTGCGGAAGCTGGGAGCTTCTGGCCCTTGCGCAGTCGGTAAGGAAGCCGCCGTTCGGCGTGGTCGCGCGTCCGATGGACAACCCGTACATGGAAGAACTGGTCACAAAAATCCGCACCCGCTACGGGAACTTCATGATCGGTAAAAAATGGGGTCTACGGGAGATACTGAAAACGGTGTCCGAGGGCGGGACCGTGGGGATACTCCTCGACCAGAACGTGGCCCGCAAGGAAGGCGTTTTCGTGGACTTTTTCGGCAGGCCGGCCTGCACGAACAAAGGCCTGGCGTTAATAGCCGCGCGGACCAAGGCCCCGGTAATTACCGCTTTTATAAGGCGGGTTGAACAGCGGGCTGCACGAGATACATATTGGAGATGAGTTGCCTCTTCTGGATACCGGCGACAAAGAGGCGGACATAATCGCGAATACGCAGGCATACACGAAGGCCATCGAAAATTTCATAAGGCAATATCCGGACCAGTGGTTCTGGGTGCACAGGCGGTGGAAGACGAGGCCCTTGGAGGCGCCGGCGGAGTATCCCGACAATGCGTGAAAAGGTCCTCGTCCGAGCGACGAACTGGGTGGGCGACTTGGTCATGGCTACCCCGGCCCTGGCGGGTATACGGAAAAGCTATCCGGAGGCCGAGATTACGGCTCTCGTGCGCCCTCCGCTGGATTTACTGCTTTTGGGAAACCCGGCGGTTGACCACGTCCTGCGGCTCGACCGTAAGGGGAAGCACTCCGGCCCGCGCGGCTTGGCCAGCGCCGTCATGGAGATCAGGAAGCAAAAATTCAAGACCGCCATCCTCCTTCAAAATGCGTTCGAGGCGGCGCTTATCACGTTTATCGCCAATATCCCCGAGCGGATGGGGTACCGGACGGACGGCAGGGGAATACTCCTTACGAAGGGCGTAAAGGTATCGGCCGAGACGAAGAAAAAACATCAGGTTTTTTATTATCTCGACCTGCTCGAAAAACTGGGACTGAAAACAGCCGGTCACTATCCGAAACTTTACCTGTCGAAGGATGAGATAAATTCGGCACGGGAGCTTTTAAACTCACTCGATATAAAAAGAGGAGACACCGTAGTCGGCATAAACCCCGGTGCGCAGTACGGTGTCGCCAAAAAATGGCGCCCGGAGCGGTTCGGGCAGGTCGCCGATAAGCTGGCGAAGCATGCGGGCGCTAAAATAATCATCTTCGGCGGGCCAGCGGAACTGGATACCGCGAATGCGGTCCAGTCCTCGATGCGCGGGGGGGCGGTGAACCTTGCCGGGAAGACGGACCTCCGGGGTCTGATGGCGCTCATTAAAGCCTGCTCGCTGTTCATCACGAACGATACCGGACCGATGCATATCGCGTCGGCGCTGGACGTCCCGACGCTTGCGATATTCGGTTCGACGGACCCTGTGGCGACCGGGCCATTGAATAAAAAATTCGCGGTCGTCCGGGAGCCGGTAACATGCAGCCCATGCTTTAAGAGGACCTGCCCGCATAAGCACTACAATTGCCTTGAGCGTGTGAGCGCGGCAAAGGTCCTGAAGACGGCGGAAGAGATGCTCGGCCTGTGAATGGCCGTCATTCCTGCGAAGGCGGGAATCCAGGAATTTGTACGTTGTCATTCTGAGAGCGCCCGATAGGGAAATGATGGACATTAAAATTGCATACAAAACAGAATATGGGGCGATGGTGCAAGGTAAAGCCGAAGACATATTAAATTCCGAAGCTGCTAAAAAATATCATAAGAAAGTTCAATTGATTTTTACGTCCCCCCCCTTTCCTTTAAATAGAAAAAAGAAATATGGTAATGAACAGGGTGAAGAATATATAAAATGGTTTGCGAACTTTGCTCAAATTTTTAAAAAATTTTTAAAGGATGATGGATCTGTCGTTATTGAGATGGGCAATGCATGGGAGCCTGGTAAACCAGAAATGTCTACATTAGCCTTGAGAGCTCTTCTTGAATTCCTTGATAAGGGCAAATTTCACCTTTGCCAGCAATTCATTTGCCATAATCCAGCCCGTTTGCCGTCGCCCGCACAATGGGTGAATGTCGATAGAATTAGAGTAAAAGATTCTTTTACTCATATTTGGTGGATGTCACCTTCTGTACGACCACATGCTGATAATAGAAAAATTCTCAAAGAATATAGCCCCTCGATGTTAAAGCTACTGTCGTCACAAAAATATAATTCCGGTGCCCGACCATCTGAACATCATATTGGCAAGACATCTTTTCTTACAAATAATAATGGGGCAATTCCATCGAATGTTCTTACATTTTCAAACACGGTAGCCAGTGATTCCTATCAAAGGTATTGTCGTGAAAAAGGACTTCAATCACATCCGGCGCGTATGCCCGCCGGTCTGCCTGATTTTTTTATTAAATTTTTAACAAATCAAAAAAATCTAGTGATAGATCCATTTGGAGGAAGTAACACAACTGGCGCTATAGCGGAAAGATTAAAAAGAAGATGGATTTCTATAGAACCGCAAGAAGAATATATTTTAGGGTTTAAAGGGCGCTTTAATTCATCCATAATTGAGGAATCCTAAATGACTTTAACTGAGTTTTATCAGGCGTTGCAAGATGCCTACAGTGTTGAGCAAGTGGAGGAAGCCATTAAATCATTTGAAATGGCTCATATGGAGGCTGTGCAATGGGTGCCAGTGGGAAATCGGGAAAATAACAGAGGAACTATAGATGTTTCAGCGGATCCGGGGAGGTCATTAGTTGAGCGGTTAACAAACGGAATCGATGCCGTTCTAGAATCTGAATTTGAAAAACATAACGGCATTCCAGATTCTAGAAGCCCTAAAGAGGCGGCGTTTAATTGGTTAAATATTCCTCTTAATGGATTACACGAATTAACAACTCAACAACGACGGATTTTATCCCAAAATGTAATGATACGTATGTTGCCAGGGGAGGGAAAAGACAGTAGATTAATTGAGGTATTAGACCGTGGCGTAGGTTTAAAACCTGAGCAAATGTCGGAGACTATTTTAAGCCTGAATGCTAATAATAAAATTCAAAAATATTATTTAGCCGGTACTTATGGTCAAGGTGGATCAAGCACTTTTTCCGTATCAAAATATACTTTAATAGCGAGTCATTATAATAATTATCCAGCCGTGGGCTTTACGCTAGTTCGTTATCTGGATTTGCCTCCGGAACAATATAAAACTGGGCATTACGTTTATTTAACTTTAAATAATTCAATCTTACAGATAGAATTTCCTTCGGGACAAGTACCAACTGGAACTCTAGTAAAACATTTTGGATTTGATCTAACAAAATACCCATCTCCTATTGGTCCGAACAGTGTCTACGGTTTGTTGAACCAAGTCCTATTTGATCCAATCATTCCGATATGGTTCGATAACCAGGTTCATAATTGGCGTCGAGTTATAAAAGGATCAAGGAATGCTTTGAATGGTGCTATCGACGAAGGTGATGAAAATAAAAAAGGACCCACGCTAGATCACAATGTTCCATTGTTTTATATTTCATTAGGAGATTATGGCAGAATAGGAATCGAATATTGGGTATTAGAAAAACCGAATCAAAATAATAAAAGGCCATCCGCCGCTTTTGTAAATCCAAATAAACCTATAATTCTAACCCTTTATGGTCAGAATCATGCGGAGTTACCATTAAGTATAATAAAAAAAGATGCAGAATTACCTTACCTATCGCAAAGATTAATATGCCATATAGACTGTAATTCTCTTTCTCCACAAGCGAAAAGGCTATTATTCAGTTCAACACGTGAAGATGCAAGACGTGGAGCGGTCTATGAAATGATAGAACAGGAACTGCTAAAAGCATTAAAATCGGACGATGAATTAACGCGGCTGAATAAGGAAGCTAGAGAAAAAGATGTAGTCGAAAAAGATGCAACTGCTCTTCAGCAAATGCGTAAGGAAGTTTCGCGTCTTTTACATTTATATGGGGTAAGCGTTTCAGAGACGACAGGTAGAGAAATTAAAGGTGAGGGACCGGAAGCGGGAAAACCAAAAAAACCACGACAGCCTAAGCCCCCTTTGGAACCAATAGAAATTAATGAACCTCCGACTTATATAAAAATAAAATGGGCGGGTGATACTATAGAATTTTATCCCGGACAACGAAGATATATCCGGATAGAAACGGATGCGAATAGCAATTATCATAATCCTAACAATCCATCTGAGTCCCGGCTAAATATTATAGTTAGCGATGCATCGATAAAATTATGTGGTTCCACATTTCTTCAAAGCGGACGGATGAGAATGATTTTCGAAGCCAATCAGGCCGCCACAATAGGGAGCAATGGAGTAATCAGAGTAGAATTAATGCGTCAAGGATTGCCAATATTATCCGACGAAAAAGAGTTTGAAATAGTAGTAATGCCACAAGTTACAGCAAGTAATCAACAATCTACCGTGCCTCAATTTGAGATTCATCCTGTGAGTCCGGAAGATGATTTATGGATGACGCTTGATTGGCCGGACAATACTGATTTGGTTGCTTCGTCGGCTTTAATGGACAATGGCAGATTAAACATATATTATTCTACTGTGTTTCCAACGTATAAAAATCAATTATCTACTTTTGAAAGGCGTGACCCAACAATTGCCAATTCTTTCACAAATAGATATGAAATATGGTTAGCAGTGCATTCATTACTTTATTTTCAAGATCAGGAATCTTCTGAGCAGAAAGATTCAGACGGAGCCATAGAAATAGCTGAAATTAAAGAACGTCAAGAACGTTGCAGAATAGCAAGGATGGCTGTCCTTTTTGCCTCTAGAGAAATTCAGCTTCCTGCAATGGTAGACGATTAATTATGACTTCACGCGCGGTATTCCTTGACCGGGACGGGACGATAAACGAGGAGATCGGATACCTGTCCGACCCTGAGCAGGTCGCGCTGATACCGGGCGCGGCGGAGGCGCTCGTCCGGCTGAAAAGTGCCGGGTTTATGCTGGTAGTCGTCAGCAACCAGTCCGGGGTGGCGAGGGGGCTTTTTACGGAGGATGAGCTGCATAAGGTCAACCTGAAGCTCTCAAACCTTCTGGAGCAAAAAGGGGCTTCGGTCGACGCGTATTATTTCTGTCCGCACCACCCGCGCCACGGCGAGATGCTTGAGTGCGAATGCAGGAAGCCGAAAACCGGGATGGCCGTAAGCGCCTCGGAGAAGTTCGGCATAGACCTCTCGCGCTCGTACTTCGTGGGGGACAAGGCCACGGACATAGAGCTTGGCGTAAACGCCGGGGGGAAGACGGTGCTCGTCCTGACGGGCTTCGGCAACGGAGAAAAGGCCCTGCTTAAAGAGAAGGGGATAGAGCCGGACATGGTCTCGGCGAACCTCCCGGAGGCGGCTGATTGGATAATCGGCGACTCAAAAAAGTCCTGATAATAAAGCCGAGTTCGCTGGGGGATATAATCCATGCCCTGCCGGTCGCGGCGGCGCTGAAAAAGGCGGTACCCGGGGTCCGGGTGGACTGGGCGGTCTTTAAGGCGTATGAGCCGGTACTCAGCGGCCATCCCGCGATAACAAACGTTATCGCCTTCGACAGGTCGAAGAGCGGGTGCGGCGAACTGTCGAGGTTTATAAAGGCGCTGAGGGCCGAGGAGTACGACGCGGCGATAGACCTCCAGGGGCTTCTCCGGAGCGGGATTATAATTTTTGCGTGCAGGGCCGGGGAGAAAATCGGCCTCCGGAACGCGCGGGAGGGCGCTCATTTTTTTTATAATAAAAAAATCCCCGTGCCGGACCCTGAAATGCACGCCGTGGACCGCTACCTTCTCACTTTAGGGGCTTTCGGCATTCCGGCGCCCGAGACGCCGGAATTCAATATCCCGGCCGGCCGGGAAGACTTAATCGAGGCGGGCCGCGTTTTAAAAGACGCGGGCATAAACGAAGGCGAGGAATTCATAGCTATCGCGCCCTCGGCGAGATGGATTACCAAGCGGTGGCCCGCGGAAAATTTCGTCCGCCTCGCCCTGGCGCTTAAGGAAAGAAAGGGGCTGAAATACATCTTTATCGGGAGCGCGGATGAAGCGGGCGTGATGTCCGCATTTGAAGACCGTGCGGGCCGTGAGAGCCTCGCTTTCGGAAAGACGTCTCTGAAAGGCCTTGCGGCGTTACTCGGCAAAGCAAGGCTTATGATAACCAACGACTCCGGTCCAATGCACATTGCGGCGGCAGTCGGTACGGACGTGCTGGCGATATTCGGCCCGACAATTCCGGAACGCACAGGCCCTTATGGAAGCGGCCACAGGGTAATCACCTCCGGCGCGCCCTGCGCTCCGTGTTTAAGGAAGGAATGCACGGACACAAAACGCGATATGCGGTGCATGAAGGAGATTACGGTCGAAGACGTCCTCCATACGGCGGAGGAGATGCTGGAGGGAAAAGATGATAAGCAAGGAACTGCTTGAAATCCTGGCATGCCCGAAGTGCAAGGGAGATATCCGGCTGACCGAAAACGGCGACGGCCTTGTCTGCGATGCGTGCAAGCTGAAATACCCGGTAAAAGACGGCATACCCGTGATGCTAATCGACGAGGCGGAGAAGCTTTCATAAATGACCGCCCTGTCAGTCGTCGTCATCACGCTGAACGAAGAAAAAAATATCAGGGAGGCGCTTGACAGCGCGTCTTTCGCGGACGAGGTGGTGGTGCTGGACTCCTTCAGCACGGATGGGACGCCGGAAATTTGCAGGGGGTTCACGGATAAGGTCTTTCAGGAAGAGTGGCGCGGTTTCTCCGGCCAGAAACAGCGGGCGGTAGATCTGGCCGGAAACGATTGGGTATTCATCCTGGACGCGGACGAGCGGATAACGCCCGGTCTTGCCGAGAGAGATAAAGAGGCTTATGGAGGCCGGGCCGGATAAGCCCGGATATTACTGCCCGCGCAGGAACCACTTCATGGGCAGGGAGATAAGACACGGCGGCTGGTATCCGGACTACTCCGTCCGCCTTTTCGACAGGAGGCGGGGACGGTTTAAAGAGCGGGCCGTGCATGAAGCCGTGAAGCTGGACGGGGAGGCAGGGTATTTAAAAAACCCCATGCTCCATTTCACCTACGACAGCGTTTCGGATTACCTCCGGAGGATGGATAAATACTCGACCCTCGCTGCACAGGAGTTGAGGAAGGGCGGCCGGAAGGCAAGTATTGCCGATATGATTTTCAGGCCGCAAGGAACTTTTTTGAAGATGTTCTTCCTGAAGAGGGGCTTCCTGGACGGGATATACGGGTTTCTGCTTGCGGGGCTGTACTCTTTTTACGTTTTTTCAAAATACGCGAAGCTCCTTGAAATGCAGCTGAAAGATAAGAAGTAGCCGATGGGCAAGGTCAAGCTGGAAAAGGCAAAGAGGGTCCTGGTCATAAAGCTCAGGCATATCGGAGACGTCCTGATGATGACCCCGATGCTTCGCGCACTGAAAGACGCCATGCCGGAGGCTGAAATAACCGCCGTGGTCCCTGACGGGATGGAGGACCTGCTGGCATCCAACCCCTGCGTCAATGAAGTCCTCACGTTCACCAAGGGGAGCGGGTTGATGAAGGATTTAAGTCTCCTGAAATCGCTCCGTGACAAAAAATTTGACATCGCGATTAACATGACCGAAGGCGACAGGGGCGCCGTAATGTGCCTGGCTTCCGGGGCGAAGATAAGGATTGGAGCGGACCCGAAAGGAAAAGGCTTTTGGGGCAAGGGCCGGCTTTTCACCAGCCTCGTCCCCCAGATATGGGACAGGCACCGGGCGCTGATGGACCTGGAGATGGTCGGACCGCTTGGAATCGAGCCGGCAAATCAGAAGCTGGAGCTTTATACATCCAGAAATGACGACGAATATGTCCGGGGACTGCTCGCGGACCAGGGGATAAAGGATGACGAGCCGATAGCCACGGTGCATCCGACCTCCCGCTGGCTGTTCAAGTGCTGGAACGATAAATCAGTCGCCAAAGTTATCGATTACCTTCAGGCAAAGGGTCTAAGGGTGATAATGACCTCCGGTCCGGACAAAAAAGAGACGGAGAAGGCGACGCATATCGCATCACTTGCCAAGGCACTCCGCCCATAGACTTAACCGGCCTTTTGACCCTGGGGCAGCTCGCTTCGCTCCTTAAGATGAGCAGGCTGTTCTTCGGAGTGGATTCCGCGCCGATGCACATGGCGGCGGCGGTCGGGACGCCGGTAGTCGCACTTTTCGGACCATCGGACTACAAGGTCTGGGCGCCGTTTACGGATAAGGCGCGCGTGGTGATGAAGAAGGATATGTTTCCCTGCCTGCCATGCCGGAAGGACGGCTGCGGCGGGAGCAAAAAAAGCGACTGCCTGGAAGCCATAACGGTGCAGGAGGTCGTCTGTGCGATAGAAGAACTGCTGGGGTCATGGGACAAGTGATAAACGTCTTAAGCCTTTTTGCAACTATGCCGGTCGGAGGGGCGGAGATATTCTGGCTGAACGTCCTGCAGAAGATCGACCGCTCCCGGTTCAACCCGATCACCTGCTGCATTGCCGACAAGGGGATAATCGGGGAGAGAATAGAGGCGCTGGGTTTCGAAGTCATTGCGCTCGGCCGGATGAAGAAAAAGAGCTTTGACATGGGCGCTGTCAGAGAAATAAAAAAGATCATTTGCCGAACGTAAAATAAACATACTCCACATGCACCTCTATCATGCGGGACTGTACGGCAGGATCGCGGCCATGCTCTCGCCTCCCGCCGTCAGGCCAAAATGCGTGCTCCAGGTCCAGAACGTCTATTCGAAACTGAAGCCTCACCGGGTCCTGATGAACAGGTTCCTTGCTCATTCTACCGACGCCGTCATCGCGGTATCCGAGCCGGTAAAAAAAGACGTCGTAAGCACGATAAATTCCAGCCGGAGAAAGTCGCGGTAATACCGAACTGTATCGATTACGAGAGGATGCAGACCGGCCTGACGATGGAAGAGGCCAGGGAGCGGCTTGGGCTTTCAAAAAAGGGGGTCCTGATCGGTACGGTCGGACGTTTAGTCGAGGCGAAAGGACAGTCGTATCTGATCGAAGCCTTGTCAATCCTTAAAAAACAAGGGACCGAGGCCAAAGCCATGCTTATAGGCGGCGGCAGGCTTGAAGGGGCGTTGAAGGAACACGCATCTTCGCTGGGAATAGCGGACGATATAATCTTCATGGGAGAGAGGCACGACATGCCTGTCCTTTACAGGGCCATGGACCTGTACGTTATGCCCTCCCTGTGGGAAGGGGCGCCCCTTTCCCTGCTGGACGCCATGGCGGCGGGCGTGCCCTCTGTCGTGACCTCCGTGGGCGGAATGCCTGAGCAGCTTAGACGAAGGCTCCTGCGGGATGATAGTGCCTCCGGGCGACCCGGCGGCGCTTGCCGGGGCGATATCCGGCCTTATCGGGGATGACGCGCTTATGAAAGGGTACTCCTCCCGCGCCAAGGCGCGCGCCAGTGAATACTATGGGAGCGCGAGCGTCACTAAAAAAGTCGAAGAGATTTATCTAAGCCTCCGATGAAAAAATTCGATATAGCTTTCGTAGTCCATAAGAAAGAGGACCCCAACAGCCGCCTCAGGATATATCCGGTCGCCCATGAAATGCGCAAAAGAGGCTGGCGCTGCGATGTCCGCGACGTGCCCAGGAGTTTAATGGGCAGGGTGCGCCTTTTCCTGCAACTCACGAGGACTGACGTCATCGTGTTGCACAAAAAGCTTTTCAACCCGCTCGAAGTGCGCCTGTTGAAGGCCCTCCGGAAGAGGATAATATTCGATTTTGACGATGCGATAATGTATACGGAGGCCAGGCGCAACCAGCCGATGACCGATAAATTCACCGGCCGGTTCAGGAAGATAATGGAGATATCGGAAGCAGCCGTGGCCGGGAACGAGTACCTGGCAAACGAGGCGAAAAAGCACTGCCGGAGGGTAGAGATAATGACGACTCCGGTAGACGTAAAATTATATACTCCAGCCGCGCCGGAGAATAAAAAGAACGAAGTGGTGATAGGCTGGATAGGCCTGCCGGGAAACCTTTTCTACCTCGATGCCCTGGCCCCGGTATTTCAAAACCTCGCCCGGAAATTTCCCGACATAGCCCTTTCAGTCGTATGCAGCGATTTCCCCGATATTGAAGGGGTCAAGATAAATAAAAGAGTCTGGAGCATAGAGAGCGAGCTGGAGTTCCTGCGCGAGATGGATATCGGGCTTATGCCGCTGACTGACGATATATGGAGCAGGGGCAAGTGCGGGTTCAAGATACTCCAGTATTTCTCGGTGGGCGTGCCGGTGGTGGCATCCCCCGTGGGCATAAACAGCGACATCGTGGAACACGGCGTGAACGGGTTCCTTGCCGGAACGAATGAGGAATGGGAGTCGAGCCTGGCTGAGCTGATTGCCGATGCCTCGCTTAGAAAAAAGATGGGGGCCGAAGGACGGAAGACGGTTGCGGAAAGATACTCCCGCGAAGGCTACCTGAAAAGATATGTATCCCTGATTGAAGAGGTCGTTACCGCCTCTTCCTGAATGAATCTCTCAGCGGATCGCGGACGTATTTCCGGAAAGACTGCTCGAATGCCTTGAGGTGAGTTTTAAGGCGCACCCGAAAGATCTTTGAAATATCCAGGAAACAGGAAATCAATCTAATATTTGCCGGCAGCTTTTTCGCCTTTCCGTCAATAGCGCCTGCCGCTTCGCTGAATATCTCGTAGAACCTGTCCGCCGTCGCCTCCTTATCATAATTTGCCCTGACGTACCGGTGCGCGTTCTTTTTTATGGATTCCCTGAGAATTTCATCGTCTATTAATTTCTTCATGGCCCGATACCACGCCTCGTCGGTGTTTTGCACAACCAGGCCCGTTTTGCCATCCGAAACGCAGTTCGAGTAGACATCCACATTTGAATAAATCCCCGCGATGTCGCACGCGCCGTAATCCCTGAACTTCGTGTTTGTCTTTGACTGGTGGAACAGGTCGTCCTTCAAGGGGGCCAATCCTATATCGAAATTTTCCGCATACAGCCGCCTGATGTATGTAAGATAATCCATCTTTTGGGCATAGCTCACTCCGGGAATACCTTCTAGCTCAGCGGGCCTGAACCCCCACAGGTCCATCTCCACCCGTCCAGCGTATTCAGTTAATATCTTTATCAGGGCGGGCAGGAACAGTTTTGAGAGGATGTCGTTCCCGAAACGCGACGTGGCGTAGATTATGCGGATCTTATTTTTTTTATCGCGCCTTCTCTCGACGCCGCTGAAGGTGGAAAAATCTATGCCCCCCGGAAGCATCTTTATCACGTTCGGGTTAAGCTGGGAGGCTCGTTCTACCATCGGTTCCGAGTATACAAGGACAATGTCGGACTTCCGCATATAACGCGAATGGGCATCCAGCAGGAGGGCGTCCATCGGCCCTTTTTCGGAAGATGCCAACTCAAAAAAATTATCGTCCACGGAATAGATGACCAACTTTCCGGCAAGCTTCGAGAAGTGCAGCAGCTTCAATATGGCGGGAGATGAGTTCCTGAAGAAGAATATGACGTCATGTCCGACGATGTCGGACATTAATGCATGTTCCTCCATTTTTACGCTGAAAGACAGCGTACCCCTGGACTTTAATATCTCGAACGGCTGCTGGATATTAATAACGAATGGGGCGTCCACGGCCGGGACGATGCAGAGGACCTTTAACTTGTTCGTCATATAGCGCTTAATGACTGGAAGGCGCAATCTTCTCTAAGATAATCCTTAAGCATTTATTTCGACCCAACATGGTTTTTAAATTCAAAATGGGTTTGGCATTCTGGTTTTTAATGAAATGGTTTAAATCCGAGCCCAAAAGAATTTCTTTTGACCAATAATGCAGTGAAGCAATTTCATTTTTAATTCTGGTAATTTCATTTTGAGCCAATTGCCGCTCTTGTTTTTTTTGTTCGTACTCGGGATGATCCGACCTTAATTTGTGCATCACGGTGTTCGAGCCGTCCATCCGAATTTTATAGATGCAGGTAACATCGGGGCAGGTAGCCGGTTCAAAATAAAAACCAAGCTTAAGCAGAAAGGCATAATCTTCGTACATTTTCATTGATTGCGAAAATGATAACAGGGATTTATCATTAATTTTAGATCTATCTATAAGCAGCGTATTAATGGGGATATAATTATTGTTCCATAATTTTAAATATGAAAATTTTTTATGTTTAAACTTATGCTCTTTCTCAATTATATATCCATCCCTCTCTATATCTATGCAAACTTGCGAATATGCCCAGGTTCTACCGGTTTCTGATATTGTTTTTACAAGTTTGGCTAAATGGTTTGGATAAATAACGTCGTCATCATCCAGAAAACAGATATACCTGCCGCCCGAATTCTCGATGCCGATATTTAAGTTTTTACCCCTTTCGTCTTTATCGGTCGGATTCTGTATTATCTTGAACTCCAGCCCGGGATAGATATTTTTAAAATATTTCAGTTTATTGAAATATTCCGTATCCGTCCCCTGATAAACGAGGACAATCTGTTTATGTTCATAACTGTTGCAGAAAATACTGAAGATTGAACGCTCCAGGTAATCGAACCTGCCATCAATGGTCCGGAGTATAATGGAGACGGTTTTATTTTCATTCATATCGTTTTACCATCTGACGGCGCTGAAATAAAATTCCGTTTTAAAGTCCATGAATTTCCGCGCCTTAAATTGCTTGTGCTCGTCCGTTTTAGCCTTAATTTCCCGGTCAAGTCCGCTAATCTCTTCCCTGGTTAGAAGCTTACGCAATTTTTTTAGAGAGAAAGTTTTAAAATCCGAACTCTTATACTTGCATCCAAGCTTATAAGCCGAGGTGAGCATATGCTTCCTGACGTCTCTTGCGGCTTCGTCCACGAAATGAAAGAACAGCGCGTCCTGGACCGTGTAACAGTCATAGCCCAGAAGCTTGGTCCTCCACGAGATATCGACGTCTTCCATGTACATGAAGAAAAATTCATCGAAGCCGCTCAGTCTTTCAAAAACAGCTTTTGGGAACATAAGGCAGCATCCGGAACACCAGGCCGTTTGGCCTGTCGCCGGATCGTATAACTTGGGATGCTCGACCGGGAACTGTCTTGCCTCAAAAATCCCGTGGTCGTCTTTTTTTTCGCGAAGGAGACCATTTCGTTCAGCATGTTCCCGTGCGGTATCCCGTCCGGGTTTGCGCAGAGGTAATAATCGAAATCTCCATCCTGTTTCGCTTTAGCGAAAATCTTATTGTGCCCGGCGCCGAAACCGATGTTGGGTGAGCTTATTAAGGATATTCTGTCTATAAAATCAGGATCGAGATTCTTCTTCAGCGTGCTTTCTATTTCTTCTATCTGGCGACCCTCGTCGTTATCTAAAAGGACTATGTTTAAATCAAAATCATCACCGATAGAAACCGTCTGTTGCGAGAACATCGCAAGGTTCTTGAGCAGCAGGTCGAGGTCGTTCCGGTATATTACGATCCCAACGATTATTTTCATTCATCCTCAGATTGTATAACCAAATTTTTGAAAAACAGCTTCATCTTTTTTTAGAATGCTCAGCATTTCATCGTCAAGCCAGTTGGCCCAATCTCCAATTTTGCCTTTCCTGAAAGTAACCGAATTTTTATTAAAAGACTTGAGTGCTATTTCTTTCAATTTGCTTTCGTCAAAGGAGAGTCCAAGATGCCCTGAAATATGCCCTAAAGTTTCGGATTGTTTTTCGTCGCTTCCTCCACCTTGGCTTCCAACTAAGTCTTCAAATTTTATCATCAGGCACGAGCTCTCATTTAGCCATGGCATGAATATATTATAAATTTCGGCGATGCTACGCATCCTTTCCGGGACGCCGTTTATGCAGGCGATAAAGCGCTCGCGTTCGCTCAGGCCGGTAAAATGAGCGTGCAATGCAGCTTCGGGTTTTTTAAGTAAATAAAAAGCTTTTGATACCGCTACATCCCTCGGGTCCCGCACAATCAGGATGTGGGAAAATTTATTTTTCCTTAAAAGTTTGTCGAAGTCCTCATCAAAGCTTTTGTGGCCAACCACATATCGCCCCTTTTTCAAAGACTTCATCTTTTGCTCAATTTCTTCCATCGTCAACAGACGATGGGAGGGGACGTTATTGATTTCAGGATGGTTGATCTGCCCCGCATGCTTGAAACCCATATTATTGATGACCTTGGCTAATAAATGCGTCCCTGATTTCGGGATGCTGTTCACTAAAAGCTTTGGATAAAAATTGTTTCGATAAAGTGAATGTATCGTTTTTTTAACTGGATAAACCAGGCTCCTCTTGAGGGATATTTCCAGCTTCTTTAACGGACCCGTCCCCGGCAGCGGTGTTTCTTTCATATCATGGACGCCTTTCATCCGACTCAGATGGTATAACCAAATTTTTTAAAGATAGCTTCATCCTTTTTTAAAATGCTCAGCATTTCATCATCCAGCCAGTTAGCCCAATCTCCAATCTGACCTTTACGAAAGGTTAGAGACTGTACATTGAAAGATTTAAATGCTGTTTTTTTAAATTCGCTTTCTTTAAGTGATGTCCCGATATGCTTTATAATACTCCTCAACGCTTCTAATTGCTTGTTATCGCTTCCGCCGCCGCGAATTCCAATTAAATCTTCGAATTTTACTATCATACAGCCTTCTTCATCCTGCCATGGCAGAAATTTTTCATATATTTCCGCGACGCTTGAAATCGCGTACTGTTCTTTGCTGTTAATTTCATCCTTTATGCCTTTTATGGCGGCAATAAAACGCTCTCTATGGCTCAAGCGGTTATAATATGAAAAAAGCGAATGTGACGGTGTTTTCGTTATATAAAAAGCTTTGGATACCACAACATCTCTTGGATCGCGCACAATTAAAAACTGAGAAACCCCATGCTTTTTAATTTGACTGTTAAACTCTTTGTCATAATGCCTGTGGCCTACTATATATTCCTTTTTTTTGAGAGAATTTAATTTGTTTTCAGTCTCTTCCAACGTCATCCAGGGACGTATTTCACCGCTGGGAGTAATCTTAAAACCCAGATTCAGGAATATCTGGGCTAATAAATGTGTGCCGGATTTAGGTATGCTGTTGCAGAATATTTTTGGAGAAGGATCCAATAGGTTTTTTATCGGATGAACAATTTTTATCCTGATGTTTTTCTCCAGTTTCTTCAATGATGGCATGTATATTAACCGTGACTCGTATTTCGCTATAGCGCGTTCCTTTTCCGCTATGGCGAGCTTTTTTTCCGCTATGGCGCGTTCTCTTTCCGTTATTAATTCTATTACATCCTTGTTATAAAAAATTTTGTCATTCAGGTCAAAGAAGCGATTCCTGATATTGTCAATCTCGGACAGTTCCTCGCCGCTGGCCGCCTCTTTGCCCACAAGACCTTTCAATAGTTCGTAATATTTTAAGATATCCTCTGACAGGACTTTGTTTACAGAGGCAGGGTCCTGGTTATGATGTTTCAGCCCGGAGTCCAGGAACTGCGAAATCTCTTCTCCGCAGTCTTCATAACTTTTGGGGAACTTGATATTTAATGTCCGTGAGATGCCGTTTATGGTATTTGCGGTGTCCTTCAGAAGGCCGTCATAGGTTATGAATACACGGGGATATTTTCTGCTGTGTAATTCTGCGTCGAGCATGTATGTCATCCACAGCAGCAGCGATTTCTCCAGGGTAAACCCGTCTCTGGTTTTTAATGAATTAGCTATTTCCAACGGGTTTCTGAGAGGGATGATAAAGAAAGGCTTAACCCCAAGCTCTTCAAATACTTCGGACCATAACGGAAGCAGCCTGCACAGGCGGGGGTCTTTGATGCTGGTTATTCCGGAATCTTCAAAATTGGTTTTTATTACCGCTGATATTTCTTTTCTGTATTCATTGATGCCGCTTCTCTTCCACCAATTTTCCGGTAAGGCATATAAACTATCCCATGAAGAGAGCAGGCCGCTGAATATTCTGTCATTCAGATTGACTATATCGAGGAGTTCAAAAAAACCTTTTTGATTATCGAAGCTCGGCTTGATAAAACCTGAGCCTCCCGTGCCGATTTCTACACTAAAAGCATTTAAAACCCCCATCAGGGCCGACGTCCCGCTTCTGTGCATCCCTAAAACTATTAAACATTTTTTCATTAAATCAATTCCGATGCCGGTTTTTCGCTTCTGGCGCGCCCTTATTTTACCAAAATAGAGCGGTAAATAATAGCATAATTTTTAATTATATTAAAGGCATAATTCAATACCGCCACGGCAGAGAAACCTTGACAATCAAGGCGAAATGGAGTAACAACTTCCGGCATGAATGAAAAATTCCGCATACTTCATACCGAAGCCTCCATAGGCTGGGGAGGCCAGGAGATACGCATCTTAAGCGAGATGCTGGGGATGAAGGGGAGGGGGCATGAACTCGCCCTGGCCGCGCCGGTCCATTCCAAAATTTATAACAGGGCGTCCGCCGCCGGGATAAAGGTATTCGGCATAAATTTCGACAAGCAGGGCCTTCTGGTTACCGCGCCCGCGCTCGTGAGAGTTATAAAATCTGAGAAAGTCCAGCTTTTAAACACGCACAGTTCCCGGGACAGCTGGTCCGGGGGCATAGCGGGAAGGCTCGCCGGCATAAAGATCATCCGTACCAGGCATATTTCCTCAAAATTAAAATCCGGCCCGTTTACCAAGCTCATCTACGGCCCATTGAACGACGCCGTAGTCACTACCGGCAATTTTATCAAGGAACAGCTTGTCCGGGAGATCGGCCTCTCCCCCCGGAAAATATTTTCAATACCCACGGGGATAGACGTTGCCGTCTTTGCGGATGCGGACGGTGAAAAAGTGCGCCGGGAGTTCGGCATAGGCGAAGGAGAGCCGGTAATCGGGATCGCCGCGGCGCTTCGGAGCTGGAAGGGACATGTATATATCCTGCGCGCGATGCCGGAGGTGCTCCGGCGTTTCCCGAAGGCGAGGCTTTTAATCGCGGGCGAGGGGGATATGGCCCCCGGGCTGGACGCTCTGTCCAAACGGCTGAAAATACGGGAATCGGTAATCCTTGCGGGGCACAGGGAGGACGTTCCGGAAATAATAGCCGCATTCGACGTTTCCGTGATGGCCTCATACGCATCGGAGGGTATCCCTCAGTTCGCCCTGCAGTCGATGGCGGCCGGTAAACCCCTGGTCGGCACAGCCGTCGGCGGCATACCGGAAGTGGTGAGGGACGGGGTCAACGGCTATATCGTGCCTCCCAAGGACTCCGGAGCGCTCGCGGATGCGATATTGAAGCTTCTGTCGGACCCGGATAAGGCGCGCGGGATGGGTCTTCTCGGGCAAAAGATGGCGCTGGAAGGCCACACGAAGGAGAGGATGCTGGACGATATGGAGGCACTATACCGGAAGGCGCTGGGATGCGAATAGCTATCGCGTCCATCCGCTTCGACAGAAAAGGCGGGAGCGAGAGGCGCACGTGGAATCTGGCCAGGGGACTCGTGGAGGCCGGGTCATGACGTCTCCATATTTGCGGCAGACGTGGAGGACGCCGGATTTCGATGCGGAGGTAAATATTAGTCACGGTTATGGCGGGGCCTTCTTTTTTGAAGGTGTCGAGCTTCAGAAACAACCTCCTGCGGATGCTCTCCGGCAGGAACGACATAGACCTGGTGCATAACCAGATAAGGCCGTTCACCGACGGGGTGGTAACGGTCGGCGGCGGATGCCATGCCGAGTACCTGGAAAGGATGGGACAACGTTTCGCTTTCCTGAACCCGCTGCACCGGGTCATCCTGAAGATGGAAAAGGAGCGTTACCGGCCGGGCGGCTGCAAAGCGGTCATAACCAACTCCGAATTCTCCAAAAATGGTCTTCTCAGGCACTATCCTATCCCGCCGGAGAAGGTTTTCGTGGCGTATAACGGTGTTGACCTTATGAAATTCAACCCGGTCAATATCAGGCTGAAAAGGCATGAGGCCCGGCAAAAATATGGTTTTAACGACGAGCCGGTCGCGCTTTTCATAGGGGCCGGGTTTAGAAGGAAGGGGCTCCAGACGGCCATCAAGGCGCTGTGGTACGCGAAGGATATGGAGGGCAGTATCAGCGATTTGAAGCTGCTGGTGGCGGGAAAAGACGACCCGAAGCCCTTCCTCAAGCTGGCGGGAAAACTGGGAGTAGCCGACAGGCTGGTTTTTACCGGCCATGTGAAGGACCCTGAATCTCTTTACGGCGCGTCGGATATTTATGTCCTGCCGACCAGGTACGACCCGTTTTCCAACTCCTGCCTGGAGGCCATGGCGTCCGGCCTGCCAGTAATAACCACCTCCCAGAACGGCGTGGCGGAGGTTATGGAAGACGGGGTAGACGGCTTCGTGCTGAACGACCCGGAGGATGCGGCGGGGCTTGCGGCTGCGCTTCAGTACCTCTCATGCGAAAAGGCGCGGGAAGAAACGGGCAAAAAGGCCAGAGAAAAGGCGGAAAACTTCACCTGGGAAAAAACTCTCCACAAGACGCTTGAGGTTTACGAGAAAGTAATATAAAATAACATATTTTATCATGCCCCTCGGGAGAGAACTTTTTGGACAAAAAAAGCCTTCTTGGACACCTGGAGCGGTTTAAATCGGCTGATATCCTGGTCGTCGGCGATATCATACTCGACCAGTTCGTATGGGGCAAGGTGTCTCGAATCTCGCCCGAGGCGCCTGTCCCGGTCGTGGAAATAAACCATGAATCCATAATGCTTGGCGGCGCGGCCAACGTCCTTAGCAACATAGTATCTCTTGGCGGCAATGCGAGGATCTGCGGCGACCGTCGGCAGCGACGAGATGGGCCGCAGGGTAATCCATGAGCTGCGGCTTAAAAAGATAGATACGGACGGAATAATCGTGGATAACTGCCGCCCCACTACCGTAAAGACGCGGGTAATAGCGCACAGCCAGCAGGTAGTCCGGTTCGACCGCGAGAGCAAGGGCGACATTGCCTGCGCCTCGGAGGATATAATCCTGGACTACCTGAAAGCCCGCCATCATTCCTTCTCCGGGATCATCATATCCGATTACGCCAAGGGAGTCGTCACGAAGAAGCTTGTCGCGGGTATCGTGAAGATAGCCAAAGAGAGGAAAATACCCGTCGCGGTAGACCCGAAGGTGGGACATTTCGATTACTATAAAAACGTGACGGTGGTGACGCCGAATAATCTAGAGGCATCGCAGGCGGCGGGGTTCGAGATAACCGACGAAATTTCTCTTGCCGCCGCCGGAAAAAAACTCATCGAAAAGCTAAAGAGCGAGGCGGTGCTCATCACCCGCGGCGAGCATGGGATGAGCCTCTTCCGAAACGGCGGAAAAGCGGTGCACATACCGACCGTGGCCAAGGAAGTATACGACGTTACCGGCGCCGGGGATACCGTCATTGCGGTATTGATGCTGGCCCTGTCGACGGGCGCGGACATGCACGAAGCGGCAGTGATTGCCAACCATGCGGCGGGCATAGTCGTGGGCGAAGTGGGGACGGCGACAGTGAAACCGGAGCAGCTGAAAAAGACGATAAAGCAGGCGGTGATATGAAGATACTTGTTACGGGCGGCGCGGGCTTCATCGGGTCTACCGTCTCGGAAAAGCTCCTTGCGCGCGGTGACGAGGTAGTAGTCATCGACTGTTTCGACGAGTTCTACGACCCCCGCATAAAGAGGAACAACATTCAAACGGCCCTCAAAAACCAGTCGTATAAACTGGTCGAGGGCGATATACGGGACCTGGAACTGCTGAAGACGCTTTTTAAAAGGGAAAAATTTGACCGGGTATTCCATCTTGCGGCGCGGGCGGGAGTGCGGCCGTCTATTATCGACCCGCTCCTGTACGAGGACGTGAATTTCCGGGGCACCATGAACCTGCTGGAGGCGGCAAAGGAGAACAACCTGCCGGGCTTTATCTTCGCCTCGTCTTCGTCCGTCTATGGAACCAATAAAAAGGTACCTTTTTCCGAAACTGACAACGTCGACAATCCCGTGTCTCCCTATGCGGCTACAAAAAAAGCCTGCGAGCTTATATGCCACACGTACCATTACCTCTATAACCTTAATATTTCATGCCTCCGGTTCTTCACCGTCTACGGACCGCGGCAGAGGCCGGAGATGGCCATACACAAGTTCACCCGTCTCATCGACCAGGGGAAACCTGTCCCCATGTTCGGAGACGGCATCTCCCGCAGGGACTACACATATATAGACGACATCGCCGACGGCGTGCTGAAGGCGATAGATCATAACGCGGAATTTGAAATATTTAATATCGGCGAATCACGGACTACGGAACTGAGAAGGCTGATCGAACTCATAGAGAACAGCCTCGGCAAGAAGGCGGATATAGAGCAGCTTCCGGACCAGCCGGGCGACGTCCAGGTCACTTACGCCGACATTACCAAATCGAAAAAGATACTCGGATACGACCCCCGGACCCAGGTAGAGGAGGGCGTGCGGAAATTCGTCGAATGGTACATCTTAAACAGGGAGGCCCTTTGAGGATCGTCGCCATAATCCCCGCCCGGATGGCCTCGACCCGTCTTCCGGGTAAGCCCCTGGTGGACATCGCGGGGAAGCCCATGGTGTGGAGGGTCTATGAGCGGGCGTCCATGGCTAAAGGCATCGATGAAGTCTGGGTGGCGACGGACGACCGGGAGGTGTTCGAGGTGGTGGAGCGCCTGGGCGGCAAGGCGCTGATGACCAGCCCTGAGTGCAAATCGGGAACCGACAGGGTCGCGACCGCGGCCCTTGAAAATACCGGCTGATATTTACGTGAACGTCCAGGGAGACGAGCCGATGATGCCGCCTGCGCTGATAGAGGAAACAATCGCGCCGATGCTGGCTGACCCGTCCATCGAGATGGCCACGGCGGCGACTCCAATTGAGACCGCGGCGGAGATATTCGATCCGGCGGTCGTGAAGACGGCGCTGGATGAAAAAGGTTTTGCGCTTTATTTCTCTCGCGCGCCGATCCCTTATAATAGAGATGGATGGAAGCAGGGGCAGTTCGCGGGAGGGTCGTGCCTGAAGCACATAGGGATATACGCCTACCAAAGGGAATTTCTGCTTGAAGTTTACAAAACTCCCTCAGACGGAGCTTGAGAATATAGAGAAGCTGGAACAGCTCCGGGCCCTTGGGCACGGACATAAAATAAAGGTCTCAGTCACTAAGCTTAACTCGATGGGCGTGGATACGCCCGAAGATTTGAAAATGATCAGACGCCTTTTTTCCGAGGAGAAGAAAGCATGACCAAGTTTATTTTCATCACCGGCGGCGTCGTTTCCTCGCTTGGAAAGGGGCTTGCGGCGGCCTCCATCGGCACGCTTCTGGAGGCGCGGGGTTTAAGCGTCACGAACCAGAAGCTCGACCCGTACATAAACGTGGACCCCGGCACCATGAGCCCATTCCAGCACGGCGAGGTCTTCGTGACGGACGACGGCGCGGAGACGGACCTGGACCTCGGGCATTATGAACGTTATACCTCCACGAACATGTCCCAGCTCAATAACTTCACCTCCGGCAGGATATATTTCAACGTCATCACCAAGGAGCGGCGGGGTGATTATCTCGGCGGGACCGTTCAGGTCGTGCCGCACGTGACGGACGAAATAAAGGAGAGCATAAAAAAGGTTGCGGACGGCAAGGACGTCGTGATAGTCGAGGTAGGCGGGACAATCGGAGATATAGAGAGCCTGCCATTTCTGGAGGCTATCAGGCAGTTCAAGTATGACATCGGCTCGTCAAACGTCCTGTACATCCACCTGACGCTCGTGCCGTACATCAGCGCGGCGGGCGAACTGAAAACGAAACCGACGCAGCACAGCGTCAAGGAACTGCTTTCGATAGGTATTCAGCCCAACATACTGCTTTGCCGGACCGACCGTCCGCTCCCGCCGGAGATGAAAAAGAAGATCGCCCTTTACACGAACGTAGAAAGGGAAGCCGTGATAACGGCGAAGGACGTGGGAAATATTTACGAAGTCCCGCTGAACCTCCACGAAGAGGGCCTGGACGACCAGATCGTGAAGCTCCTGAAACTCCCGGAAAAACCGCCCGACCTCTCCAGCTGGCAGGACGTGGTAAGGAGGATAAACAACCCGCGAAAAAACACCACCATCGCCCTTGTCGGCAAATACGTCGAGCTGAGGGAATCTTATAAGAGCCTGCACGAGGCGTTGGTGCATGGCGGCGTGGCCAACGACTGCCGCGTCAATATCGAATGGGTGGACTCCGAGGAGATAGAGGTGCACGGGCCCGAGAAATACCTGATGGACGTGCACGGAATCCTGGTGCCGGGAGGTTTCGGGAGCAGGGGGATAAAGGGAAAAATAGCCGCCGTGAAGTTCGCGAGGGAGCGGCTTGTCCCGTATTTCGGCATCTGTCTCGGGATGCAGGTCGCGGTAATCGAGTTCGCCATGAACGTCTGCGGCCAGCACGGCGCGAACAGCACCGAGTTCGATGTGAACGCGGTTGACCCGATTATATACCTCATGGAGAGCTGGTACGACTATCAGAAGCAGTCCATGCAGACACGGACCAGCCAGTCCGACCTCGGCGGCACGATGCGCCTGGGCGCGTATCCCTGCGTGCTGGAAGAGGGGACGATGGCGCGCGAGATGTACGGGCGCGAAGAGATCATGGAGCGGCACCGCCACCGCTACGAGTTCAACAACCTCTACCGGGACATAGTCTGCGGGGCGGGTCTTAAAATATCCGGCACGTCGCCGGACAAGGAGCTTGTCGAGATCGTGGAGATACCGGGCCACCCCTGGTTCCTGGGATGTCAGTTCCACCCGGAGTTCAAGTCCCGCCCGCGCGACCCGCACCCGCTTTTCAAAGGGTTCATCGGCGCGGCGATAAGGCACCAGCAGTCGGAAGAACTGGCGCTGTAAGCAAAGTCGTTACTTTTCTTTCTGTCTTCGCTATCGCTCTGGACAGGTAAATCATCTCGAGAAAGAAAAGTAACACAAAAGAAAGCTGGACTTTAAAACAGTCTAAAAATTTTTGGCGTTACCTTTTTACAAAAAGGTAACAGGTTTATAGGTTATGACTAAAGAAATCAAAATAGGCAACATTAAAATAGGCGGCGGCAATCCGCTCGTGCTGATCGCCGGGCCGTGCGTAATAGAGTCCGAGACGAAGCTCGATGGACGCCGCCGAGCAGATAGTCAGGGCGGCTGAGAAGCTCCGCGTGCCTCTGGTTTTTAAGTCGTCATTCGACAAGGCGAATAGGTCTTCATCCTCGTCTTATAGAGGCCCAGGCTTAGCGGACGGTTTAAAATTACTTGCGAAGGTGAAGGAGACGTTCAAGGTCCCGGTGATTTCCGACATCCATCTCCCGGAGCAGGCGGCGCCCGCGGCGGAAGTATTGGACGCGCTCCAGATACCGGCGTTCCTCTGCCGGCAGACGGACATCCTCCAGGCGGCGGCGACGTACGGGCAAGCCCGTGAACGTGAAGAAGGGCCAGTTCATGTCCCCCTGGGAGATGAAGAACGTAATAAATAAAATAAAAGAGGCCGGCTCGGACGATATCATCCTAACCGAGCGCGGCACGTCATTCGGCTATAATAATCTCGTCGTTGATTTCCGTTCGATGGTCGTGATGCGGGAGATGGGCTATCCGGTGATATTCGACGCCACGCACAGCGTCCAGTTCCCGGGCGGCGGCGGGGATAAAAGCTCAGGCGACAGGCAGTTCGTCGCGCCCCTTGCGCGCGCGGCGGCGGCGGTCGGCATCGACGGCATCTTCATGGAAGTCCATCCATGCCCGGACGAGGCGCTCTGCGACGGCCCGAATATGGTGGATATTGCAGGGATGGTCGAAATCGTAAAAAAGGCGTTCGCGGTCCGGGAGGCCGCAGAGGCATAATGCTTAACGGCGCAAAAAAAGTCCTGAGAATTGAGGCCGAGGCGATACTTGCGCTTATCGACAAGATAAACGGCGAGTTCGCCAAGGCGATGGAGATAATCCTGTCCTGCAAGGGCCGGGTCGTCGTCACCGGCATGGGGAAGTCCGGCCTCATCGGGAAGAAGATAGCCGCGACTCTTGCGTCAACCGGCACGCCTGCGCTTTTCCTGCACCCCGCCGAGGGAATACACGGCGACCTCGGGATGGTGATGAAGGGGGACGTGATAATCGCCATATCCAACTCCGGCGAGACGGAGGAGATTGTCAAGCTGCTCCCGGTATTTAAAAGGTTAATGGTCCCCGTAATAGCAATGACCGGCGGGATGAAGTCAGCCCTTGCAAAGGCCGCCGAAGTCACGATAGACGTAGGCGTAGCCGAGGAGGCGTGTCCGATGGGCCTGGCGCCGACCGCTTCCACGACCGCGACTCTTGCGATGGGAGACGCGATGGCCATTACGTTACTTGAGAAACGCGGCTTTAAGGAAGAGGATTTTGCCTGCTTCCACCCGGGCGGAAGCCTGGGTAAGAAGCTTCTTCTCAGGGTAGAGGACGTGATGCATAGCGGGGCCGACGTGCCGGTGGTGAAGGCGGATACCTCCATGCGCGAGGCCCTTTTTGAGATAACGTCCAAGAAGATGGGCATCACGACGGTCGTTGACGGCGAAGGGAAGTTAGTTGGCGTCATAACGGACGGGGACCTCCGGCGCTATTTAGAGAAGTCAGATGATCTGTTCTCTAAAAATGCGGGAGAACTGGCGCACGGGAACCCGAAGATGATAAGCCGTGACGCCCTGGCGGCAGAGGCCGTGGCGGTCATGGAAAAATATTCAATAACCTCGCTTCTATGCGTTGACGGCGAGGGGAGGCCTGAGGGGATAATCCATCTGCACGATCTACTGAAGGCGGGGGTAGTGTAATGATAAGAGAAGAGATACGCCGGAAGGCCTCGAAGATAAAGCTCCTTATATCCGACGTGGACGGCGTCCTGACGGGAGGCCAGATAATACTGGATGACAAGGGGACGGAATATAAGGTGTTCAATGTCCGGGACGGCCACGGGATGAAGATGCTGATGCGTGCCGGCGTGGACGTGGCGCTACTTACCGGAAGGCAGTCCAGGGTGGTCGAGATCAGGGCGCGTGAGCTTGGCATAGAGCACGTAATACAGGGGGCGCTCGATAAACTCCCGGCTTACCTGGAACTCAAGGACAGGCTGGGGATGAAAGACGAGGAAATCGCCTATATCGGAGACGACAATGTCGACCTTCCGGTGATGAAGCGGGTGGGGCTTTCCATATCGGTCTCGGACGCTGAGCCGTACGTGAAGGAGGCGGCGGACATGGTGACGGAGAGGAAAGGCGGCCAGGCGGCGGTGCGCGAGGCGATAGATTACATCCTGAAGGCGAGGGGGGACTGGGACGCGGTCAACTCAAAATATTTTAGTTGATAATTGGCCTTCCGATGCTGTAAAATCCGGAAATCATTAACTAACGGGAACATGAGGAAAACTGGCTTTGAACCTCCCGAACGCCCTTACTCTTCTTAGAGTCCTGCTTATCCCGGTATTCATCCTCTTCCTTTCCTCATATACACCGTTCAACCTGACGCTTGGCACCCGGGCCATGGCCGCCACGGGCATTTTTTTCATTGCCTCCATCACCGACTGGCTCGACGGCTACATCGCCCGGCGCACCGGCCAGATAACCAAACTCGGAAAACTCTTCGACCCCATCGCGGACAAGCTCCTGACCTCGTCCGCGCTTATCCTGCTCGTATCGCTCCACGGACAGGTCCCGGCCTGGATTGTAATCGTGATAATCGGGAGGGAATTCGCCGTAACGGGGCTTCGGGCGGCGGCTTCTTCGGAGGGCTATGTAATACCCGCCGCGGAAGGGGGGAAAGCGAAGATGGTCTTCCAGACCATAGCCATAATCGCGCTCCTGCTGGACCTTGGGGTTAAGTTTGCGTACCTGGATATGTTCTGGATAGGCATCGTCTCGCTCTGGATATCCATGCTGCTCGCGGTGATTTCCGGAGTCCAGTACTTCGTGGAGTACTGGGACAAGATCGGCCTGTCCGGGGAGGGCGGCCAGTGACCTGGGCCCTGTGTCTGCTGGCCTATATCCTGGGTTCCATCCCGTTCGGCGTGCTGGTTGCGAAAGCCTACGGCGCTGACCTCCGCTCGAAGGGGAGCGGCAACATCGGCGCGACTAACGCGCTTCGGGTGCTCGGGAAGAAGGCGGGCGCGCTGACTTTGCTGGGAGACATGCTGAAAGGCGCGGCGGCGGTCCTGATAGCGCTAAGGTTCGGGGGTTATGAAGCGGGGACGTGGGCCGCGGGGGCGGCGGTCCTGGGACATGATTTTTCTATATTCGCGGGGTTTAAAGGCGGCAAGGGGGTCGCTACCAGCCTGGGGACAATTCTGGCGCTGGAGCCTTTTATCGGCCTTGCCTGCGTGGCGGTCTGGCTGGTTGCCTTTATCGCGCTCAGGATATCGTCCGTCGGCGCGCTGGCCGCCTTTACCGCGCTGCCCCTGCTGGCCCTGGTGTTCAAAGGCGGCAACTATTTTTTTATTATACTTTCCTTCTTCCTTGCAGTTATGATATTTATTAAACATCGGGAAAATATAAAAAGACTAATTAGAGGGGAAGAGGCCGGATTTTCCCGGAAATAACTTAAGAGCAACAAGTAAATGTTATGATGGCACGGAAAATAATATTTGTTATCATCGCAATGGTCCTTTTCGCGGCGCCTTCTTTCGCCCAGGATGCGCCAGCGCCCGCCTCTGTTTCTCCTTCAAAGGCTACTGATATATCGTTCATAAACGGCGCGGCTTACGGGAAGCTTTCGGAGGTCCGGAAAAGGCTGGAGGCGAAAGACTACGAGGGCGCCAGGAATGGTCTTCGCGGCCTGGAAAGCTTCTGCCTGGACTTGGGGATTACGTCGTTCGAGCCGCTGTCGGCGGCGATGTTAAAGCAAGGAAAATCCCTTCTGGATGCAAAAGATACAGCCGGAGCGCTGTTGCTCATTAATTCCGCGGTCAGGATATCCCCTGATTACCCTCCGGCTTATTTCGCAAGAGGTTGGGCTTACTTTGCCCAGGACAAAATGAAGTTCCTGATTACTCTCGATTCATTCCGGGAAGGATTTATTAAATCCCTCAGAGACTTCTGGTGGACGTTCTTCTATGCCGGCAACAAGTTCGCCAGCTTCCTTTTCACCCTCGCCGCCCTCTTCTCGCTTTTTGGGCTCTGCATGGCGGTCAGGTACTCCGCTCTTTTCTCCCACGACATCTCGGAAGCGATTAAAAAGAAAGAATATGAACCGTATCTGACGTATATAGTCCTGCCGCTGTTCCTTCTCGCCGTGCTCGGCCTGCTCGGCTACTGGTGGGCGGCCTCGGCATGCTTCCTTTCGTTCTGGGTTTACTTCAATAAGAAAGAAAAAGCGCTTGCCATTTGCTTTTTCGCCCTGCTTGTCTTTATGCCGGAGATAATCGGGAACTTCTCAAACTTCCCGCAAGCCGGAGGAAACAGGCTTCTTTGGGTGATGGATGAAGTGAACAAGGGGCATCTCCACAGCGGGGCGGAGGAATACCTGGAATCGGTGACGTCGAAAGAGCCCGGAAACGAGGCGGCGGCGATGACGCTCGCCGAGTTGTATAAAAAATCCGGGAGATATGACGATGCCGCCGAAGCCTACGAGAAACTTTCGACGGCATCACCCTGAAAATACGGTTTATCGAAACAACCTGGGCAATGTGTATTTTCTGGCCGGAAGGAACTCCGACGCCGTGAGAGAATATCAGGCGGCAATCCGGTACGGCCCGAAAAGACCCCTGCCGTATTTCAACCTCAGCCAGGTTTATGGAGAAAACCTGATGTTCCCGGAAAGGGAGAAGGCGGACCTGGAGGCTAGGGAGCTTGACCCGGCTTTGATTTCAGCCCTTCGGGAAAGAGCCGGGACCGAACCGGTGAGGATGGTATTCGACTATCACGGTCCCTGCCGAGACATTCTGGCGGATAGCTTTTTCCTCCGGACATAGCGGGCTTGCGGATTCGCTTTGGGAGATGACGGTAAAGGTGCTGCCGTTAAAAGGCACTCGCCTTGCGGGGATTTCCTTTATTCTCCTGGCTTTTGCCGTCAGTGCGCTCAGGAAGAAGGGGGTTACTTCTCATTTCTGCAAAAAATGCGGCAAGGTGAGCTGCAGGAAGTGCCAAAAGCCCAATTACAGCAAGGAACTCTGCCCCGAATGCCACCAGATATTCGTAAAGCTGGAGGGCGTGGAGGCAAGGGACAGGGTGCGCAAACTTCTCGAAGTGCGGGAGAAGAATAGAAAAAAATCGCTATTTTACCGGTCCGTCTCCCTGGTAGTGCCGGGGACCGGTCATTTTCTGACGGGACATCCGTTCAGGGGATTTCTGTTCATGGGTGCTTTCATTTTCTTCGTAAAGGATATATTCTTCGGACAATTCCTGGATGTCCCGTATGAATTCCGGCTCCCGTTCCTGCAGCCGGATATCCTGCTGATGTCTATACTGTTGCTGGCTTTTTATCTCCTTTCGCAGTTTAGCCTGCGCAAGGTAATTTGAGGCGATAATGGCGCTTGAAGGCACTATAAAAGATTTCGGCCTTGCTGATATTTTTCAGTTGATCGGCCTTCAGAAGAAAACGGGTACGCTCTTCCTTAAAGGGCTTGAGACCACGGTCAACATCCATTTCGAGGACGGGGCCGTGGTAAAGGCCGAAGAAAGCCTTAAAATCCCCAAATATTTAACCGGCAGGATATTAATAAATCTCGGAAAAATTGAGCCTTATCAGCTGGAAGAGGCCCTCGAGGTCCAGAAGACGACTGCGCGCAAGATAGGGAGCATCCTCATAGGTCAGGAACTTATCAACAAGGATGACCTTCAGGACGCGCTCTCTTTCCAGATGAAAGAAGCAGTTTACAGGGTCTTCAGGTGGAAAGGCGGCGATTATAAGTTTTATCAGGATAAAGTGGAATACGACCGCGATACCGTGGTCCCTTTAAGCTCCGAACATCTCCTGATGGACGGAGTAAGGATGCTGGACGAGTGGCCAAAGCTGGAAAAGATACTTCCTCCGTCGGATATCGTGCTGGAGAGAGACGCTCTGAAAACGGTTTCAGAAGACGAGCCGGCCGGGGATGGGGATATTTTTTCGTACGATGAAGGCCCGGGCGGCCTCTCGAAAGAGGCCCTCCAGACCCTTAAGCTGGTCCGCGGAGGCAAGACGGTATATGAAATTATCGAGTCCTCGCCCCTGGGGGAATTCGACGCCTCAAAGGCGATCGTCGAGCTTTTGCGCAAAGGCTTTTTACGGAAGACGGAATCACTGCCGGAGATTATCCTGCATGAGAAAAAGATAAGGCATCCGAAGGTTGCTTCCGAGTGGCTTGTTTACGTCCTTTATGTCATGGTTGCCGCCGCGCTTTCTCTGATTTTCCTCCAGGTGACTGGCACAAGGAGGATAATGGACCCGAGAGTGACGCGGTTCCCGGAACGTGAAAACATCCTTCTGCACCGTCCAGGTCGAGAAGGTGCGGGATAATGCGGATCTTTATTATTTTGATTACGGCTTTTATCCTAAAAAACTTTCCGCCCTTGGAACGTTGGATTATGATTCGGATTTAACCGATCCATGGGGAAGGATGCTTGAAATGAAATTCAACAAGGGGGAGGTTATCGTTGAAAGCGCCGGGTTGGACGGATATATCGGCACGGATGACGACATCTCCAGTAATCCCTGAGTGAGTTTACATAATATATCTTATAGGACATTATAATTGATAATTCGAGCACGAAAGCTTCTGCCTGTAACCAGCCCGCCCATCGATTACGGCGCTATCGTCATTCAGGGCAGCAAAATAATCGCTCTGGGCAAGGAAAAGGTTATATTAAAAAAATATCCCGCGGAGAAGGTCGTTGATCTCGAGGACCGTCTGGTTATGCCCGGGCTGATAAATGCCCACACCCACCTCGAACTCTCCCAACTGAAGGGAAAGATCGGCGAGCGCCGCGAGTTTTTCGACTGGATAATAGAACTGGTGGAAACCAGGCGCAGGCTCGGCACAAAAAATCTTGAACAGGCGGTAAGGTCTTCACTGATTGAGCTTTTAACATCGGGCACTACCTGCGTAGGAGATATATCCTCCACCGAAGCCGCGCTTCCCATGCTCGCTAAAAGCGGTCTCCGGGCGGTGGCGTTCCTGGAGGTCTTGGGCCCCGAAGAGCAAAAGTCGGAACAGATTTTTGAGGCCTTGAAGAAAAGGCTGGGAAAACTTAAAGACTTATCGAGCCTCATTACCCCGGGAGTCTCCCCGCATTCGGTTTATTCCGTTTCTCCGTCATTAATCAATAGAATATCGGATTATACTTCAGATGATAGTTTACCTATACAAGTACATCTGTCTGAAACAGAACATGAAAAGCTCTATATAAATGGAAAATCCTCCAGGCCTTGACGGGTATCTGGAACACTTCGGATGGAAAGGTATTAAAAAGGAAAAATCAAAATCGCCTCTGGGGTTCCTCAACCAATCCGGGCTGAACAACTTCACGGCCGTCCACTGCGTACACCTAAGCGGCCCCGATATAAAATTAATGGGCAAAAATGGGATTTCGTGCGTATTCTGTCCCAGGAGCAACTATTTCCTGGGAGTCGGGAAGGCGCCGGTGGAAGATATGGCCGAGGCAGGGATTAACCTGGCCATCGGGACCGACAGCCTGGCAAGCAATATCGACCTCGACCTCTGGGAAGAGATGCGGTTTGCCTACTTAGTCAGCCGTCTTCCGGCAAGGAAGCTGATCGAGATGGCTACGCTAAACGGAGCGAGGGCCCTCGGACTGGAACGGATAACCGGTTCGCTTGAGCCGGGCAAGGAGGCGGACCTTATAGCCATTAATACTGACGCCGCAAAGGAAAAAGACCCATATTACCCCCTGCTCATGGAGACTCGGAAAGAAGATATCTCCGCAACCATTGTTCAGGGAAAACCTCTTCATTCAACGGATGGATATATCAGCTATGGATTTTAAGGCGCTTAAAAACAAGCTATCCTCCGGCGGGAGGTTATCCGAGGCGGAGGCAGTGGAACTCCTCGCGCACCGAGGATATCTTTTCGCTCGGAGAGATGGCAAACAAGGTGAGCGAGAAGAAGAATAAAAAGTTCGTCCATTTTATAAAGAATAGGCACATAAACCCAGGTAATATTTGTATTAATCGCTGTAAGTTCTGCGCGTTCAGCCGGAGCGCCGGCGAGAAAGGCGCCTACTTTTACACTATCCCCCAAATGGCTGAAATGGCCAGGCAGGTCCGGGGAAAGGTAAGCGAGTTCCATATTGTAGGCGGCTTAAACCCGGAAATGGGTCTGGATTTTTATAAAGAGCTGTTCCAGGCATTAAAAAGCGAGGTTCCGGGCGTTTCGATAAAAGCTCTGACTGCGGTGGAAATTGATTATTTGTCAAGGCTTTCCGGACTTAAAGTTAATAAAATACTTGAAGAACTTCGAGAGGGCCGGGCTGGACTCCATGCCCGGCGGCGGAGCGGAGATATTCAGGCAAAAGGTACGCGGCCAGCTCTGTCCGGAAAAAATAGACGGCAGGCGCTGGCTGAGCATAATGGAGACGGCGCATAAAATCGGTATAAGGACTACCGCGACCATGCTCTTCGGCCATCTGGAATCCTTCGAGGACAGGGCGGACCATCTTCGGAGGCTCCGGACTCTCCAGGACAAGACAGGAGGGTTCCTCGCCTTTATCCCCCTCCCCTTCCACCCGAAGAATACGAGGATAGAGAAGACGCACCCCATAAGCGGCCTGGACATCCTCCGGACGGTCGCGGTCTCCAGGCTTTACCTGGATAACTTCGACCACATCAAGGCGTACTGGATAATGACGGGTGAAAAGCTCGCCCAGACCTGCCTGCTTTTCGGCGCGGACGATCTGGACGGCACGGTGATTGAGGAAAAGATAGCCCACGACGCGGGGGCCGAGAGCAAAGAAGTGATGACCGTCGAGGATATAACCTATATAATAAAAAAAGCCGGCAAGGTGCCGGTCGAGCGGGATACTTTCTACCGCCGGTTAAAGGTTTGGGACCAATGAAGGCACTTATAAAAAAAGCGGCGGGCGGAAAGCGTCTGACAAAGGAAGAGGGTATTTCAATTTTCCTTAACTCGGACCTCTTGTCTCTAGGCAGGGCGGCGGATATGGCGAGGAAACGCCTGCATCCGGAGGGCATCGTCACCTTCATCGTGGACAGGAACATAAATTACACGAACGTATGTGTAAACCAGTGCAAGTTCTGCGCTTTCTACAGGACGGAGGAAGACTCCGAGAGCTACCTCCTGCCTGACAGCGAGATATTTCAAAAAGTGAAGGAGACCGTTGAGGTCGGCGGTACGCAGATACTTATCCAGGGCGGGCTTCACCCGAAACTCGACATCTCCTATTACCAACGGCTCTTCTCCGGGATAAAAGAAAGGTTTTCCGTCAATATTCACGGACTTTCACCAGCAGAGATAAAGCATATTGCGAAGAATTCAGCTCTAACCATCAGGGAAGCTTTGCTTTTGCTCCGGACGGCCGGACTTGGATTCCATCCCTGGAGGCGGCGCGGAGATACTGGTGGACAGCGTCCGGGGAGAGGTAAGCCCTAAGAAGATCACGTATGAGGGCTGGCGGGAAGTGATGCTGACGGCCCAGGAACTGGGTTTTCCCACTACCGCGACGATGATGTTCGGAGGGGTGGAACGGCCCGAGGACATAGTGGAGCACCTTTTCCGGGTACGCGAGATGCAGGACGTGCACCAGGGCTTTACCGCCTTCATCCCCTGGACCTACCAGCCGGGCAATACCGAGCTTGGCGGAAAGACCGCGACCGGGATCGAATACCTGAGGGTCCTGGCTTTCTCCCGGCTTTTCCTGGACAATATCCCCAACGTGCAGGCGTCGTGGGTCACCCAGGGGGCCGCAATGGCCCAGGCGGCCCTCAGGTTCGGAGCGAATGACTTCGGGAGTACGATGCTGGAGGAGAACGTCGTAGCGGCTACAGGAATAAAAAACCGCTTAGATATGAGCGACATTGTATATCTTATTAGGAATGCTGGTTTTGTTCCCGCTCAGCGAAATACCAAGTATTCAATTTTAAAGACATTTTAGCCGCAATTTTGAAATTTCCTGTCTTTTCCTTGAGTTAGCTTTCCAATCCACAACTTCTGTGGAAAATCTGTTGAAAAGGCTGTTGAAAATAAGCCAATCCCGCACCCTGTAACAGCCGGGACATGGTGCTTAAAAATTAAGCATCATTAAAAGATATAAGCACTTATTAATCTGATGACTCCGTATAACCGTTGTCATTGAAATGACGAACAGTTTTTAAAGTATTAAATATTTTGTCAAAATTCTAGCGACTCGATATTTTTACCAGCAGGTCCCGTAAGGACAGGTTATCCCGGACGCTCTTTTGCATAAGACTGGAAAGAGCATTATCGAGCTGCTCGATCATCTTATCGCGGCTTGCTGAGGCGATTTTGTCGTTCCAGTCCGTCTTGTAGTCCGACCAGAGCACATCTCCGGTCTTTACATCCAGCACGTAGAACTGAATCGCGCCGGAGACGTGGACGTCATTACCTATCAGCGTCTTTTTGGAATCCGCCATGAATTCCAGGACCTTCGCCCCGAAAGCCACCTGCACGGTCGGGTATCTATCCATAATCTCTTTCCGGACCTCCGCGGCGCTTGCCTTGTCAAGGGGCGTCTTCAACTGCGTCCTGACCATCTTGACGCCCAGCCTGCCAAGTTCCGCCTCAAGGGAATCCCGGAATACATCTTCGACATCCTTGTCGTTAATCCCAGAGCTGATATTCCCGCTGTAGTCGGTATGCCTGATCACCTGCTTCGGATATGGCTGCGTCCCCTGCCTCGCGTCCACGACCGGCAGGAGCGTCCCTACTACGGGTTTCGGGATCATTGCAACCTGTCCCTGGCCTGCGTCATAGGAGATATTCGTCCTGGCGGTGGAACATCCTGCAAATATAATTGCAAGCGAAATCAATATTATGAATTGTTTTAGTTGAAGTTTCATCTCAGCTTTGCCTCCCTTTGATTTTTTCAGTTGGATTTCAGTTCCTCGACCAGTTCGCCAGGAGCAGGGCTCACCCAGATAACCGTTTCTTCCTTCCCGGATGTAAAACTTACCGCGACGGAATCGATGCCTTTGGCGTCCGAATACCTTGCCGTAATCCTTGCGGCCAGTTCAAGGTCGTCTTCAGTCGTGTTTTCCTCTGAAAAGCGAAACCGGCCCAGGGAAATCCCTTGTACTTATTATAACGTCTCCCTCGCCGGCGAGGGCAGCGAGTTTATCGTTATCTCTCTCGTTTCGACCCACCCTCAGGGTCCCGGACGGGAACTTAAAAAGCCTTCCCACCGACAGGATCTGGACGTCCCGCGCGTTGACCTCGCCCTCTTTCAAAAGGAGTTCCCGCACCCTTTTGGACAGGATTGGGTCCGTTAGAACGCACCCTCCGGCGGGTGACGCATAATCCTGTATCCCGAACCTTTCCGCCAGCTCCATCTGGGGCCTGCGGGAGCGGCCGGAGAAACCATACAATTTTTCCCTGTCCACCAGGCCCTTCTGCTCCGGGATTGTCGGCGGCAGAAGCTTCGCGCAAAGCGGCCGCAGGAGATAGCCCTTAAGTCCGGAATCCCGCTCCACTATGCTCATGGCGTCCCTTCTCTGAGACATCGGCCTCTGGCCCAGCACCTCGCCGGATATTATAAAATCAGCGCCTTCGGCCAGCATTATCTCACTTCGCCTTCCTCATCATGAATATCTTGCAGTCGAGGCAGGGGTTGAAATTCTTGCCGTAGCCGTAAACCGGCTTCCGGACCATCTCGATATATTCCTGTGAAACATCCAGAATGCGCACGTCGATTTCATATTTCTTTTTGAAATTTTCGGCAGCCCAGGCTTCCCTGCCCTTGCTGTCGTACCCGAAGAAGGGGGTAATGAAATGGAGCGCGGTCACTTCCACGCCCTGTTCCATTATCGCCCTTGCCGCGAGCATGCTGTCCAGGCCGCCCGAAAAAAGAGAAAACGCTTTAGCCATCAATCCTTCCCCTCGTTGAATGCCCGTCAGTTCCCGTTATTTTAACCTTAACGGGCTTTCCGGAAGGTATGCCCTTCTCATCGAAGCCGACCCGGACATAGTTGTCCGTCAGGCCGGAATAAGCCCCGTTTTTTTCCTCCACGACGACTTCCATTACCTTTCCGACAAGGGAGCGCCGAAATTCCAGGTTTTTTTTCTTTCCCAGCTCGCGGAGCCTTTCGCTCCTCTCCCGTTTCACGTCTCCCTTTACGGTATCCCCCATCTCGTACGCCTTCGTGCGGCTCCTGGGGGAGTAGCTGAATACGTGGAGATAATTTATGGGCGAGTCCTCTACCCGTCTCAGCGTCTCCTCGAAGGCGTCGGCGTCTTCATTGGGATAGCCGACAATAACGTCCGCCCCGATGCAGGCGCCGGGCGCGGCCTTTTCAATCCTTTTTATGGTCTTTAAATAATCATCCCATGTATATCCCCTGCCCATGGAAGCCAGAACATGGTCGTTCGCATGTTGAAGCGGCACGTGAAGATGCCGGCAAAATTTTTTAAATCCCATAAGCTCAAGCAGAGGCCCGTCTATCTCCATCGGCTCTATTGAGCTAAGGCGCAGCCTTCCAAGCCCCGGCCTGTCAAGCAGCGAGGATACCAGGCGCGAGAGCCGTAAGTCTCCAAAATCTTTTCCGTATGCCCCAAGGTGCACTCCGGTGAGCACGATCTCATGATATCCGTTTGCTATCAACCCGTCCGCCTTCGCCAGAACATCATCGAGCTTTGCGCTCCGGGAGCGGCCGCGCGCATACGGGACTATGCAATACGAGCAGAAGGAGTCGCATCCTTCCTGCGCCTTCAGGAATGCCCTCGTCCTGCCGCCGATGGCCTGCGCGCCGAAAATACCCGCTTTTTCCGTGGAAAAGCCGAACCTGCCGCCAATAATATCCGGAATGCTCCCCTGTTTTTCGTTCCCTATGACCGCGTCCACGCCGTCTATCTTCTTAATGGCCTCCGGTGCGGTCTGGGCATAACATCCGGTGACCAGCACTACCGCTCCGTCTGCCTTTGCCTTTACCGCGCGGCGTATTTCCTGCCGGCACTGATAGTCGCTCTTGCCGGTCACGGTGCAGGTGAAAATCACCTGTACGTCCGCATCCCCCGCCAGCGCGACAGCCTCTCCGCCCTTGGCTGAAAGGGTCTCGCCAAGCGCTAGCTGCGTCGAACTGGTTTATCTTGCAGCCGAGTGATTTTATGTGAAATTTCATAAATATTAAATTATTTCCCCGATTAACGAATGCTTCTTCCCCTCGGTAATTTTAACGCGCACGAGCTTTCCGACGAGCGACCGCGGCCCCTGAAAATTAACGATTTTCCCTTGCCTGCTCTTGCCGGAAAGCCTGTCCGGCTCGCCGGACTTATCCGGGCCTTCGACCAATACCTCCTCGATAAGCCCTACCCGCGCATATATTTTTTCCTGCATAATGCGGTTCTGCAGTCTCCAGCACCACGTCCAGCCGCGACGACTTCACGCCTTCAGGCAGATGGCCCGGCAGCTTCAGCGCGGCGGTATTCGGCCTTCTCGAATATTTAAAGGCAAATATGCTGTCGTAGCGAACGTCCTCAAGCGCCCGTACCGTCGCCTGGAAGTCATCCTCCGTCTCCCCGGGGAACCCGACGATGACGTCGGTTGACACGGCTAAATCGGGCACGGCATTTTTAAGCCTGTCCAGCTTTTCCATATAACCGGCAAAATCATATTTCCGGTTCATCCGGGCGAGCACGCTGTCGGACGCGGACTGGAGCGGCAGATGTATCGCGTTGCAGACTTTCGGAAGCTTCGCCATGGCGTCAATAAGAGAGTTTGACAGGTCCTTGGGGTGCGAGGTGACGAACCTTATCCGCTCAAGACCGTCTATGTTATTTATCATTTCGAGAAGGTGCGGAAAAATCGCAGCTGGCCCCCTTTTTTCCCGTACGAATTGACATTCTGGCCGAGTAACGTAACTTCCCTGCAACCGGATTGCACGAGGGCTTCTATTTCCAGGATAATGTCTTCCGGCCTTCTGCTCTTCTCGCGGCCCCGGACGAACGGCACCACGCAATAACTGCAGAAGTTGTCGCAGCCGTACATTATATTAACGAAAGACGTTACGGCGCTTTCCCGCGCGCCGGTGATGATAATATGTTCGTAGCCATCGGTGAATTCGGTGCTGGCGGGCGGCCGGCCTGAGGCTTCATTAATCAGGGACGGCAGCTTTTCGATGTTCTGGTTCCCCAGGATGACGTCCACAAAGGGCGCGCGTTTCAGGATGGATTTTCCCTCCTGCTGGGCAATGCAGCCGGATACGGCTATCTTGAGAGAAGGATTTATTTCTTTGAGCTTACGGAGCTTTCCAATTTCGCTGTAGAATTTCTGCTCCGCTTTTTCGCGGATGCTGCATGTATTTATCAGGATAAGGCCTGCGTCATCCAGCCGATCTGATTCATGGTAGCCTTCCGCCTTCAGGAGACCGGCCATCTTCTCGGAGTCGTGCTCGTTCATCTGGCAGCCGAAGGTCAGGATTTTAAAACTTTTCATCACGCCACTAACCTAAAAGGTCTTTCGTCCTGTCCAGGAGGTCCTGGGGCGAGAAAGGCTTGGTTATATATTCGTCCACTCCGACCTCCAGGCCCTTTATCTTGTCGGACTCCTGCCCTTTTGCCGTCAGCATGATGATGATTATATCCTTGGTTTCCGGGTCGTTTTTGAGCTGAGAGCATACCTCGTAACCGTTTATGCCGGGCATCATGATGTCCAGGAATATCAGGGCCGGTTTCTCCTCGCGCGCGAGCTTAAGCGCCTCGGTCCCGTTCAGCGCGGTAAGCACGTCATATCCGGCGGACTCCAGCTTATATTTGACGATCCTCAGGATATGCATCTCGTCATCGACCACAAGGATTTTTTTGGACATCGCTCTCTCCCGGAAATGATTTAGTTATGCCTTCTTGACATAAACCTTGTCGCCTCTTTTGAACCCGTAGCTCTTCCGGGCATCGCCCTGACAGATGAATATCTCCAAAAAGCCGCCGCCGTTGATTACAGCCCCCGTCTCCCCTTTTTTTAGCGCCGAATAAAAAGGCGAAACCGCATTCAGCTTCAACTGGCCCGTCTCGATACTGTATTCCCCGCCTTCCGCAGTGAACGCCTCGATGTCCGCGGAGCTTTATGTTTGTAATAGCGTTGCCGAACTTATCAATATAGACGATCTCGCCTGCCACTTCGTTACCTTCTTTTCGTGAGCGGGGGATGTTAAACCGCACATAATCCGTTATTTCTTCGCCGAAATTGTTTGCTTCGATTCCCTTGGACAGCCATGCCGCCGCTGGCGCGAATACGTCCCTCGCGTTAAAGGTGCTGCCCTGCCCCTCGCGGAAGTAGTGGTCCGCGGTCAGGTGTATCACTTTCGAGAAGCCGGGGTCGGCATATATGAAAGAAAGCACACCGTTGTCCGGAGCGATAAAATAATGCTTATCCGTCACCGCGAGCACCGGCCTCCTCTGGCTTCCCACGCCAGGGTCCACCACCACCACGTGGATAGTGTACTGCGGAAAATATTCGTAAGCCGCTCCCAATAAATAGGCCGCACCCCAGATATCGTGTGAAGCTACCTCGTGCGAGATGTCGATGATGCGCGCTTCGGGGTTTATGCCAAGTATAACCCCTTTCATCGCCCCTGAGAAGTAATCCCTTGTCCCGAAATCCGTCGTAAGCGTTATGATGTTTTTTTTAAGGTCCAATGCTGCCTCGGTGGGCTCCGCCCATTTCCTTGAATTTTTTGAAATCGAATTCCGGGCTGTTGTAGTCGTCGTGGCAGCCTGTGCAGACTTTTTCTTTGACCCGGCGGAAAATATTACCTTTCCGAAGCGCGGCCGCTTGCTTCACATTCCCCGGCCTCATGGTCTTGCAATGGACTCCGGCGGCTCCATGGCAATCCTCGCAGGTCACGTTCCTTAAGTCATTCTTTCCGCTGTAGCCGGTCGGCAGAGCATATCCGGTAACGTGGCACGGCAGGCACTCCGGGTCGTACTGGTCGCCTGTCTTCTCAAGCGCGGCAAAGGCCCTCGCATGGCCGGTTGAAGACCAGTTGACGAAAGACCTGGCATGGCATTCCTTGCATTTGTCCGGCCCCGCGAAATTCCCTTTTAACCCGGTCCTGTCCGTGAAAACGAACCTTTTCTTTTTCAGTTCCTGCTTGTAATCCGCTATCAGCTTCTCGACCGCCGGGTCCGGCGGGACATCCTCGCCGAGACTCACCGCTTCATATTTATAGTCTTTTATTTTATTTCCATCCCGCTTGTTTAGCCACAGGTCCAGTCTGCCGATCTGCTTCCCCCTGTAGAAACCTTTCACGACCAGGGTATTCCCGTATTTTGCAGGCTCATTCAGGCCGTCACCGCCGTGCCCGAGTATTACTATGTCCGCACCGGATTCTTTTGCGAATTTTTCCGGGTCGGAGACGCTCAGGTGCGCGAGGCACACCACCACGTCCGCATTTTTTCTTAAAAGCTCGACCTGCCCCTTCGCGGACTGCCAGCGGGTCTTTCACGCGAATATTTTTGAAAATAGACGGGAACGAGGCATAGGGGAATTTATCGTCCATGACGCCGGTTATCCCTACCCTTACCCCTCCGACTTGTTTAATCAAAGAGCTTGCGAAAGCCGCGCCCCGTTGACCGCCGCCGGTTGTTTCGAGGTTTGCGCAGATTAATTTATTGCCGGTTTCCAAAGCCTTTTTTTTCAGGAATTCCAGTCCGAACTCAAGGTCGTACTCTCCGGGCAATAATGCGTCGTAATCAGACTGCCTGAGCGCCTTCATAAGCACGGAGGCCTTTAAGCCGTAAAACTCTTTCCGGTCCCTGGGGTCATCAAGGCCGTCGAAAAGCGTGTCGCCCGCGTCAAGTACGAGCGTCCTGTCATTCCTGTGCGATTTTATATAGCTCGCCCTGGAGGAGAGGCCGCCCAACTGACCGTCCGTGCATCCGCACCGCCTTATCATCCCCCGCGTATCGCTGGAAAAGAATATGGTGAGGTCGGGACCAGCCGCCGCATGGCCGGATGCGGGCGCAATGAAAGACAGGGCAACAGCGGCAAGGCTAAGCCAGTACTTTCCCCACGATATGGGTCGCATGGTCGATTCCATTTTCTACCAGGTACTTCTCTATGCCATCGACTATCTCTACCGAAGCGGTGGGGTTTATGAAATTAGCCGTGCCCACTGCTACCGCCGTCGCGCCGGCAAGCATGAATTCCACGGCGTCCGAGGCATTCATTATCCCGCCCATCCCGATAATGGGAAGGCCGACGGCCCTGTAAACCTGCCACACTATCCGCACCGCGACCGGGCGTATCGCCGGGCCGGAGAGCCCGCCGGTGATGTTTGCGATTTTCGGTTTTCTGCTCTTTATGTCTATGGCCATCCCGAGGAGCGTGTTTATCAGCGAGAGGGCGTCCGCGCCGGCATGCGCCGCCCTGTCGGCGAACGGCACGACGTCCGTTACATTAGGCGACAGCTTGGCTATTACCGGCAGTGACGTGGCGTTTCGCACCGCCTTTATAACGTCGTACGTGCTGTCCAGGTCCGTGCCGAAAGCCATCCCGCCCTTCTTTACATTCGGGCAGGATATGTTCACCTCAACCGCATGCACGCCAGTCGCTTTATCAAGCCTTGCCGCGACGGCCTCGTATTCCTCTATAGTATTGCCGAAAATGTTGGCGATTACCTTTAGTATCGTACTGCGCGAGGAACGGGAGCTTCTTTTCGATAAAATCATCCACGCCCACGTTCTGAAGTCCGATAGCGTTCAGCATCCCCGAAGGCGTCTCGCAGAGCCTCGGCGGCGGGTTCCCCTGGATAGGCTTAAGCGACAGGCCCTTCACGGTTATCCCGCCCAGCTTATTCAGGTCGTATATATTTCGAGTACTCCTCGCCGTATCCGAAAGTCCCCGACGCGGTAATGACCGGGTTCTTCAGGACGAGCGGCCCCAGCTTTACTTCCAGCGACGGCTTCATATTTCCGACCACACTATATCGTCGGCGTCGAATACCGGGCCGTCGTCGCAGACCTTCTTGTACATCACGCTCCCGTGCTCCCGGTCCAGCACGCTAATCACACAGCCCATGCACGCGCCGACCCCGCAGGCCATGTTGGACTCCATCGAGGTATAGTTCCTGATGCCGTGCTTCTTTGCCAGGGCCGCGACACTCACCAGCATCGGTTTCGGGCCGCAGGAATAAATCGCCCAGCCGCCCCTGTCCTTATCCTTATGCTCTAATATATATTCGTCCAGCACCTGGGTGATGAACCCTTTTTTCGGGAGGCTGCCGTCTTCCGTGGCCGTAAATGTTTCGATGCCCTTTTCCTTGAACTGCTCGGTTCCAAGCACGTATTCCCTGCCCCTGCCGCCGATGAACGCAACCGCGGTTACGTCCTTCCGTTCGTCGGCTATATAGTCGCCAAGACCCATCAGAGGGGCCACGCCTATCCCGCCCCCGACAATAAGCGCGTGACTGACGCCGTCCGGTATGGAAAAACCATTCCCCAGCGGCCCCAGCACATCGACTTCGTCTCCCGCGATAAGCCGGGACAAAAGCGACGTGCCGCGGCCTGCCTGCCTGTACAGGAAACGCACGGAATTGTCCGTAAGCTTCCTGTGCAGGCTGAGCGGACGGCGCAGCAGCGGGTCCGTGGAGGGACCGACTTTCAGCATGAAGAACTGGCCGGGCATCGCTCCCCGGCCTACGCCTTCCGCTTCGATATCGACAAGGAAATAGCCGGAGAAAAGCTCCTCGTTCCTTTTAATCAGCGCTATCATCAGTCCTCGAAAAATATTTCCAGTACTTCATAGTCCACCGTACCGGCGGGAATGCGCACCGTGACTATGTCGCCGACGGTGTGGCTTATCAATGCTTTTCCGACCGGGGAGAGTATCGATATCTTCCCCTCCTTCAAATCGGCCTCGTCCGTCCCGACAAGCGTATACCGCTTTTCCTCTTCCGTTTCCTGGTCGAGCAGGACGACCGTCGCGCCGAATACCACCTTCTCGTTCGTGAGCTTGCTTGTATCTATCACCTGCGAGTGCGCCAGCTTTCCCTGGAGCTCCTGCATCCGGCCTTCTATAAAACCCTGACGCTCCTTGGCCGCATGGTACTCCGCATTTTCGGAGAGGTCGCCGTGTCCCCTCGCCTCTTCTATATCGCGTACATTCTTGGGCCGCTCCACCTTGCGGAGGCGCTCCAGTTCGTCCTGGAGCTTCGCGTAGCCCTTCTTTGTCATAGGTATTCTTTCAGCCATTGTCTTTTTACGAATCTCCTTTCGAGGTACTCATGCCCGCCCGTGGTACTCCTGAATTGTCTTGACGCTGCACCCGCTGCTTATGTTGGAGCTAATCGCCAGCGCCGCGGCGTGCGCCCCGGCGAGGGTAGTGAAATAAGGGACGTTCTGGGTCAGCGTGGTGCGCCTGATGCTTAAGGAATCGCGCTGGGACTGCGAGCCGAAGACGGTGTTTATCACCATGTCTATGTCGCCGTTTTTCAGGTGGTCAACAATATGCGGCCTTCCTTCTTTTACCTTGTTTACCATCTCTACCGGTATCCCCTGGCCGGACAGGAACTTCGCAGTCCCCTTTGTCGCTTCCAGCTTGAAACCTAATCCGGTCAGGTCCTTCGCGATTGAAATAAGAAGCGGGTTTTTGTCCCGGTCCTTCACGCTCACGAATACCTTGCCCGCGTTTGGCAGGTGGGAGCCCGCGCCGGACTGCGCCTTCGCGAACGCCTTCCCGAACCCCGCGTCTATACCCATCACCTCGCCCGTGGATTTCATCTCCGGCCCGAGGATCGTGTCCACGCCCGGGAATTTCCCGAACGGGAATACGGCCTCCTTGACGGCGGTATAGTTGATCTCCACTTCTTTTGTGAAGCCAAGTTCCTGGAGCGATCTTCCGGTCATGACCCTCGCCGCCATCTTCGCAAGCGGCACGCCTATGGCCTTGCTCACGAAAGGCACGGTGCGGGACGCCCTGGGGTTGACTTCCAGGATGAAAACATCGCCGTCTTTCACCGCGAACTGCACGTTCATCAGCCCGATTACCTTAAGCTCCAGCGCCATCGCCCTGGTCTGCTCGGATATTTTATTTATGATGCCCGCGTCCAGCGAAAATGGGGGGAGCGAGCAGGCCGAATCTCCCGAATGCACGCCCGCTTCCTCGATATGCTCCATAATGCCGCCCATTACGACTTGCCTTGCCGTCCGATATCGCATCCACGTCCACCTCGACCGCATCCTCAAGATACTTGTCGATGAGTATCGGGTGCTTCGGGGATACCTTCACCGCATGCACCATGTACCGCCTGAGGCTTTCCTCGTCATAGCATATCTCCATCGCCCTGCCGCCTAAAACGTACGATGGACGGACGATGACGGGATATTTTATTTTTGCCGCGACCTTGACCGCTTCCTCGGCGCTCCTGGCCATACCGTTTTCCGGCTGCCTGAGGCCCAGCTTGTCGAGGAGATCCTTGAACCGCTCCCTGTCCTCCGCCCGGTCTATCGAGTCGGGCGAGGTGCCGATAATTTTCACGCCCGCCTTCTCCAGCGTCATAGCGAGCTTGAGCGGCGTCTGCCCCCCGAACTGCACGATGACCCCGTCCGGGTTTTCTTTTTCGATTATCGTCAGCACGTCCTCCAGAGTCAGCGGCTCGAAATAAAGCTTGTCCGAGGTATCGTAGTCCGTGCTCACCGTCTCCGGGTTGCAGTTCACCATTATCGTCTCGTACCCGTCCTCTTTGAGGGCGAACGCGCCGTGGACGCAGCAGTAATCAAACTCTATGCCCTGGCCGATGCGGTTCGGGCCGCCGCCCAGGATAACGATTTTCTTCTTATCCGTCGGGTTCGCTTCGCACTCCTGCTCATAAGTGGAGTAGAGATAGGGCGTGTATGCGACGAACTCCGCGCCGCAGGTGTCCACGGTCTTGAATACCGCCGTTACGCCTAAATCCTTGCGCTTTGCGCGTACCTCGTCTTCCGTCTTGGCGGTCAAGGCTGGCAAGCATCCTGTCCGAGAAGCCAAGTTCCTTCGTCCGCTTCATGAACGGCTTGTCCCAGTCCTGCCAGGCCTTCTCTTTTATCGTCGCTTCATAATCGATTATTTCTTTTATGTTGTTCAGGAACCAGGGGTCTATCTTTGTGAGGTCGTACGCTTCGATTATCGACATCCCTTTGCGGAAACCTTCCGCCAGCAGCCATAGCCTTTCCGCGGTCGGAGTCTTTATCAGGTGCTTTATCTCGTCCAGGGTTTCTTCGCGCCGCTCAAATCCGTACGAGCTTATCTCAAGAGAGCGCAGAGATTTCTGAAGCGATTCCTTGAACGTCCTGCCTATAGCCATCGCCTCGCCAACCGATTTCATCTGGGTAGTCAGCGTCTTGTCGGCCTGGGGGAATTTTTCAAACGCGAACCGCGGGAATTTGGTCACGACATAGTCTATGGTCGGCTCGAACGAGGCCGGGGTCACGCGGGTGATGTCGTTGTTTATCTCGTCCAGCGAATATCCGACAGCGAGTTTCGCGGCGATTTTCGCGATTGGAAAACCGGTCGCCTTGGACGCCAGCGCGGAACTTCTGGAGACGCGGGGGTTCATCTCTATTATGACCATTTTCCCGTTTTCCGGGTTCACGGCGAACTGGATGTTAGACCCGCCGGTATCTACGCCTATCTCGCGGATAATGGCCACGGAGGCGTTGCGCATTATCTGATATTCCTTGTCCGAAAGCGTCTGCGCGGGCGCGACCGTAACGCTGTCTCCGGTGTGGACGCCCATCGGGTCGAGGTTTTCAATCGAGCAGATGATGACGACATTGTCTTTCATGTCGCGCATTACCTCCAGCTCGTATTCCTTCCATCCGATTACGGATTCCTCGACCAGTATCTCGTGCGACGGAGAGGCCTGAAGGCCCCAGTCCAACTGCTGTTCGAACTCCTCGATGTTGTACGCGATGCTCGCGCCCGTCCCGCCTAGCGTAAAAGACGGGCGGATGATTGCGGGGAAGCCAATGGAATTTATAATCTTCATCGCCTCGGACTTCGAATGCGCATAGCCGGAAGCCGGAAGTTCGAGGCCGATCCTCCGCATGGCATCCTTGAACTCGTCCCTGTCCTCCGCCTTCTTTATCGCGTGGAGCTTGGCGCCGATAAGCTCGACGTTATATTTCGCCAGCACGCCCGATTCCGCAAGCGCGACGGCGATATTCAAGGCTGTCTGCCCGCCCATCGTCGGAAGCAGCGCGTCCGGCCTTTCGCGCTCGATTATCCTTTCCACCACGTCCGGACGTATCGGCTCGATATAAGTGCGGTCCGCGGTTTCCGGGTCGGTCATGATGGTGGCGGGGTTAGAGTTTATCAGGACGACCTGATAGCCCTCTTCCTTCAGCGCCTTGCATGCCTGGGTGCCCGAGTAGTCGAACTCGCAGGCCTGGCCGATGACGATGGGGCCGGAGCCGATAATCAAAATCTTGTGAATATCCGTGCGTTTTGGCATTAAGGTTCCTTTATACGTAAAACTTTAAACGTGCTCCTGCACCCAGCCTTCGTAGAGGCCGTGGCGCTCCATCGTTGTCCTGCGCGGCCTCGTATTCCGTCGCCGTTATCTTCCTGTTTATTTCCGGGAAATCTAGCCGCCTTGTAAGTCGGGAAGTATTGGTCCATCAGGCTGACGGCGACCTCCGGCGACAGCTCTTCCGCTATAAATTTCAGAGTCTCCTCCGTACCGGATATCCCTTCCGGAAGGACAAGGTGCCGGATAATAAGCCCTCTTTCGGCAATCCCGTCCGCATCCGTTTTTAAAAGCCCCACCTGCCTGAACATCTCTTTCACCGCCGCGCGGTTATATGACGGATACATCTTCGCTTTCGAGTACTTCTTCGCGAAATCGTCGCGGGCGTACCGCATGTCCGGGAGGTATATGTCCACGATGCCGTCGAGGAGCTTCAGCGCCGGGAGGACCTCATATCCGCTCGTGTTATAGACGATGGGGATGTTGAAGCCGCCCTCTATGGCGATCGGCAGCGCTTCGAGTATCCGCGGCATGTAATGCGTCGGGGTCACGAAGTTTATGTTATGCGCGCCGCGATGCTGAAGTTCCAGCATGATATTCGCCAGGCCCGCCGCGTCGTACTCTATCCCGTTTCCCTTGTGGCTGATGGGCCAGTTCTGGCAGTAGGCGCACTTCATCGTGCAATGGCTGAAAAATATCGTGCCGGAACCGCGAGCGCCGGAGATGGCAGGCTCCTCGCCTGAGTGCAGGTTGTATGACGCCACCTTAGCCGTCGCCCCGGCATTACAGAAACCAAGCTGGCCCTCCAGCCTGTTCACTCCGCAGTCGTTCGGGCAGAGGTCGCATTTTTCAAGCCGCGCGAGTGCCGATTCTGCGCGGGATTCTTAATTCCCTAATCGGGTATATTCAAATAACTTCGCTTATTTCATAATTAACCTCGCCCTCTTAAAGAGACGTCCCCTAATTCTTTACCTTCAGCTTCTCTATCTCCATCATGGCGATGAAGCGCTGGAAGAGGTACGCGGAGTCGTGCGGGCCGGGAGACGCTTCGGGGTGATACTGCACGGAAAAGACCGGAAGCTCCTTATGGCGCATGCCCTCGACCGTATGGTCGTTCAAGTTCACATGGGTCAGCTCGACCGCGCCGGGGACGGTATCCATGTCCACCGCGAAGCCGTGGTTCTGGGCGGTTATCTCCACCTTCCGGGTGCTCAAGTCCATCACCGGCTGGTTGCCGCCGTGGTGGCCGAACTTCAGCTTATACGTCTTGCCCCCCAGGGCAAGGCCTAGCAGTTGATGACCCAGGCATATGCCGAAAATCGGCACCTTGTCCAGCAGGCCCTTTATATTTTCCACCGCATACGTCACCGGCTCCGGGTCGCCGGGCCCATTCGACAGAAGCACTCCGTCCGGCCTCAGCTCCATTACCTCCCGCCATGAAGTCGTAGCGGGGACGACCGTGACTTTGCAGGCCAGCGTGGAAAGTATGCGGAGGATGTTCCTCTTTATCCCGAAGTCGTACGCGACCACGTGCAGGCAGGGATTCCGGGACTCGCCGTAGCCTTTCTCCAGGTCCCACGACGTCTGCTTCGCCTCGTACGGCTCAGTGCAGGAAACTACCTTTGCCAGGTCCTGCCCGGCCATCGACGGCCGCGCCGCGGCTTTCTTGACCAGGCTCTCCGGGTCCGTGTCCGTCGTCGAGATTATACCCTGCTGCGCGCCATAGTCCCGCAGATGCCTCGTGAGCGCGCGGGTGTCTATTCCCTGTATGCCGACAATATCGTAGCTCTTGAGATAGCTGTCCAGGCTCCCCTGGCTTCTCCAGTTGCTGGGGTACGGGCTGGCTTCTTTTACTATAAGGCCCTCCGCCCAGGGTCTGCCCGACTCGACGTCTTCGGCGTTCACGCCATAGTTTCCGATCAAGGGGTAGGTCATGGTAACCATCTGTCCCTTGTACGACGGGTCGGTCAGTATCTCCTGATAGCCGGACATGGAGGTATTGAAAACTACCTCGCCTCCCGCCTCACCGTCCGCGCCGAAAGAGACGCCCTCGTACCAGGCGCCGTCGGCAAGGGCCAGGACCGCCTTCTTCATATTGAATTTCCTTTTTCTTTTTTGCTTATGATAAAATGGTCCCGGATATTCCCGTTTACATCTATTACCTTGAACTCCGCCTTGTCTTCACCGACCGTCCCGATGACGTAGTGGTGGAAACCGCCGTGTGCGTCGGTCGCATAAAGCGGCGCGCCGCCGCCGCCCGTGGTGACATGGGTAACGCCGCATATATCCTGCCTGAAGTACAGGTGCTCGTGCCCTGCGAATACCATATCCACGCCGTATTTCTGGAAGAGCGCCTGGAGTTGGTCCCTGCTGTTTTTGTACCTGCTCATGCAGGCGACGACGTGTAACTTCTTGGCCGGATAGAGCGGGCGGTGCAGGAAGACGAACTTGAACTTTCTGTCCGAGTTCTTCAGCTGGTCTTCCAGCCATTTATACTGCTCCCCGACGATCTTCGCATGCATCCCGGTCTCCTCCGAGTCCAGCACGACAATCAGCGCGTTACCGGCGGTGAAAGAGTAGTAAAGGTCGTTCCCGGGATTAGTCGCGCATTGCTTGTAGGCATTTTCGGTGACCTTGTTGCCTATCTCATGGTTGCCGGGCGTGAGGAAATACGGCATGGTCAGCGGCTTCGAAAGCGTCGCGAACTCGTCCCACTCACTGCGGTCTCCGCCCTCCATGATGACGTCGCCCGTGTTCATGACAAACGCCGGGGCGTCCTTTGCAATCATGGACACCAGTTTTTTATATGTCTCCTGGCCGCTCCTGTTATCCCCGATGACGGCGAAAGTGAACGGGTTTTTCAGGTCCTTCAACCCGCAGGCATTCTGGTTTAGAATGCGGACCGGGGGCTTATCCGGAGCCGAAGGGACCGTCTGAAGTGAAAATGGGGAAATTCCCAGGAACCCGGCGACAATTAAAGGCAGGACTACAAATTTAAGGCTTAACAACAATTTTTTTACCCTCATGGATTGTTTCAACAGGCCATCCTTTCAGGATAAGTCCCGAAAAGGCAGTGTTCTTTCCCTTGCTTATCAAGGCTTCCGGCCGGACCGTCTTCTCCAGTCTCCGGGTCTATCAGGACTATATCCGCAATCGACCCGGGCGACAGAGACGGCAGGGCCAGGCCCAGCGCGCGGGCCGGGTTTATGGTGAGCTTCTTAAGCAGTTCAACCATCGGGATCAGACCGGAATTCGCAAGGGCCATCGAAAGGGGCAGGGCAGTTTCCAGCCCTGAAATCCCGAAAGGGGCAAGGTCGAACTCCACGTCCTTCTCGGATGCCGCGTGCGGCGCGTGGTCTGTCGCTATGACGTCTATCGTGCCGTCTGAAAGTCCCGCTATTATCGCCTTCCTGTCCGTCTCCGTACGAAGGGGGGGGTTAACCTTGAGGTAGGTATTATATGACATAACTCCTTCATCGGTCAAGGTAAAATAGTGCGGACAGGTTTCGGCGGTGACATTAATGCCGTCCGCCTTCGCCCGGCGTATCAGCTCAACCGAACCGGCCGTCGAAACATGCGCTATATGGACTCGTCCGCCCGTCAATTTTGCCAGGGAAATGTCTCTGGCGACCATTACTTCCTCTGCCGCGGCCGGTATCCCCCGCAGGCCCAGACGGGTGGAAACCGCGCCTTCGTTCATCACGCCTCCGGCTGATAGAGCCGGGTCTTCGCAGTGCGATATTATCGTCCTGCCGAAGGTTTTTGCATATTCCAGCGCATGCCTCATCATCTCCGCATTGGCCACAGGCTTTCCGTCGTCGGAGAAGCCCACGCAGCCGGCCTCGGCCATCTCCCCCATCTCGGCAAGCTCCAGGCCCATTGAGCCCTTGGTTATCGCCCCGATTGGCAATACCTTGCAAAACCCTGCCGCCCTAGCCTGCGCCATTATAAATTCAGTGACGGAGCGGCTGTCGTTTACGGGGTTGGTATTCGGCATGCAGCAGATGGTGGTAAACCCGCCCGCCGCGGCGGCGCGGGTCCCGGAGGCAATATCCTCCTTGTACTCGAACCCCGGCTCCCGGAGATGGCAGTGCATGTCAATCAGCCCCGGCGCGACTATCTTGCCGGTTGCGTCTATAACTTCCGCGCCGTTTAGTCTGTCATTTGATTTTTTGGCGTTTTTCGGCGGCGGGACTATTTTATCGCCTTCGATATAAATATCGAGTATGCCGTCTACCCCGTTCGCCGGGTCGATCACCCTGCCGCCCTTGATTATCAATGTCATAGCGATCCCCTCCCCTCTGTCAGGAGGTATATTACGGCCATCCTTACGGCTACTCCGTTCGTTACCTGGTCCAGGATAACTGAATATGGCCCGTCCGCCACCTCCGGCGATATCTCCACCCCCCGGTTTATAGGTCCGGGGTGCATTATCAAAACCCCCTTCGACGCCAACCCGACACGCTCCTGGTTCAGACCGAAAAAGCGGGAATACTCCCTGACGCCGGGGAAAAGCCCCCGCTCCTGCCGTTCCATCTGTATCCGGAGCATCATCACGGCGTCCGCGCCGTCAAGAGCGTCTTCCGGCCTGAAATAAACCTTCGCGCCCATTTTCCCGATTTCCGCCGGCATCAGCGTTGCCGGGCCGCATACGCGGACTTCCGCGCCCATTTTGTTAAGGCATAATATATTCGAGCGGGCGACCCTGCTGTGAGCGATGTCGCCGATTATAGCGATTTTAAGCCCTTCCACTTTTCCCAGCCGCTCTTTTATGGTGAAGAGGTCGAGAAGCGCCTGGGTGGGGTGCTCGTGAAAGCCGTCGCCCGCGTTTATGACCGAGCTTTTAAGGGCCTTGGCGAGTATCTCCGGCGCGCCGGACATCGAATGCCGGACTATTATAACGTCCGAGTTCATCGCCTCGATATTTCGCGCGGTGTCGAGTAATGTCTCGCCCTTCACGACGCTGCTGGTGGAAGAGGATATGTTTATGATGTCCGCCGAGAGCCTTTTAGCCGCCAGCTCGAACGAAGTCCGCGTCCTTGTGGAGGGCTCGAAGAAAAGGTTTACAATAGTCCTGCCGCGAAGGGCCGGGACCTTTTTAATATCCCTGGTGGAGACCTCCTTGAAAGACTCCGCCGTGGAGATAATCTCCTCTATCTCCTCCCTTTCCAGGTAATCGATCCCAAGCAGGTCTTTGCTTTTCAGGGCCATCGCCTTTAAGCCTCCGCCTTTTCCATTATCAGGACCTCGTCCTTCCCGCCCTCCTCGACAAGCTTCACCTTCACGGCCTCCTTCAGGGAGGTAGGCACGTTCTTGCCGACGTAATCGGCGGTTATCGGCAGGTCCTTATGTCCCCGGTCCAGAAGCACCGCAAGCTGGATCTGCCTCGGCCGTCCAAAGTCCATGAGCGAATCCAGGGCCGCCCTGATGGTCCTGCCCGTGAACAGCACGTCGTCCACCAGCACTATTGTCTTGTCCGTCACGGAAAAAGGTATCTCCGTTTTCCCCATCGGGTTTTTTCTCTTCCGGGAAGATATGTCGTCTCTGTACATGGTAATGTCCAGAGCGCCCATCGGCACGTCCACGTTCTCGATTTTTTTAATATTTTCCGAAAGCCTCCGCGCCAGGTGTACCCCGCCGGTCCGTATCCCCACGATGGCAAGGCCGATCTGTCCCGTGGTTACGCTCCAGGATTTCATGGGCAATGCGGACCAGTGCCCGGTCGATCGCCTCCTTGTCCATTACTTTCGCTTTTATTTTCAATGAGTTTTACCTCTGGATGAAGGCAAAAAAAAAGCCTCCTCTAAAATTTCCGAGGATGCCCTGTATGTTTGAGCCGCAACTTGTCCTTATACACTCCCGCCCCCTTCTTAGCCTCGCCGGGCTACGTTAAAAGGTCGAGCGTGAGATTAACTCATCCCTGTGCCGGATGTCAAGGCAAATCATTTCCCTTTTTTACGGTTAGATGCGTCGATGGAAAACGGGAACTCCCTCTTTATCCCGTAGCCGTAATCGACCTCTTCAGCCCAGGAGAGCTTTATCTCGACGCTTCCGTCGTCCTTGCGGATAAGCTGGATATCGTCGCTCGTTATCGGGAGCCCCAAATCATTTATCTTGTTCATCAGGTCCCCGATGATCATATCGTCATCGTTTATGCTGGAGAGGTGAATCTGCTGGGCGACTTCGTCGTCCAAGGCATAATAATGCATGTAAGGCGGGATTGTCTTTACAAGGACATAAGCCGCCAGAATCCCGACGAGAATATAAAGTAATATCGCGGCCTTGCCGCCGCCACGGTTATCCATCATCTACTTCACGATGTGTCCTATCCTGTCCCAGCGGATCGAGCTGCCATCCCCGTCCCAGGACCAGTAGAGTATCATTGCCTTGCCTATTATCTTGCTCTCGTCCACAAATCCCCAGAACCTGCTGTCGTGGCTCCTGTCGCGGTTGTCGCCCATCATGAAATATTTGCGGGGCGGCACAAAAATCGGCCCGAAGTTATCCTTCGGCCCCATACTCTTCGGCAGGATCTGGTCATCGCGATATACGGTGTAAGGCTCCGGTATGGGCTTGCCGTTGATATATACCTTCTTGGCGATCTATCTGCACCACGTCGCCCGGGGTGCCGATTACCCTTTTTATGAAATCCTTCGACTCGTCCTCCGGATATTTAAAGACGATTATATCTCCCCTCTTCGGGTCACGGATAGGCAGAAGTATTATGTTCGTGAAAGGGATGTGCGTCCCGTAAAGGAACTTGTTTACGAGCAGGTGGTCTCCCACCAGCAGGGTGTCTTTCATCGATCCGGAGGGTATCTTGAATGCCTGCACGACGAAAGTCCTTATGAAAAGCGCGAGGATTGCCGCTACTACTATGGCCTCGGCATACTCGCGGAATACCGACTTATTTTTAGCCGCCAATTGAAACCTCCGGTTTTATTTTAGAATAATTCTTTACTTTCAGCACCGCCAGGAATGCCTCCTGCGGCACTTCCACGGACCCAAGCTGCTTCATCTTCTTCTTGCCTTCTTTCTGCTTCTCTAACAGCTTTCTCTTCCTGGTGATGTCGCCGCCGTAGCACTTCGCGATTACGTCTTTCCTAAGCGGGCGGACGGTCTCCCTGGCGATTACCTTGGCCCCGATCGCCGCCTGTATCGCCACCTCGAACATCTGCCGCGGTATCAACTCTTTTAGCTTGACGGCTAACTCACGGCCTCTGAATTCCGCCTTGTCGCGGTGCGTTATCAAAGAGAGGGCGTCAACGCCTTCGCCGTTCAGCAGTATATCCAGTTTAACCAGGTTGGATACCCTGTACCCTATGAAGTCATAATCCAGCGAGGCGTAGCCCCGGCTGACGGACTTCAGTTTGTCGTAGAAGTCGAGCACTATTTCGTTCAAGGGAAGCTCGTAAGTAATCATAGAGCGGTCGCGGTCTAAATAGTTCAGGTCTTTCTGGATCCCCCGCCTCTCCTGGCACAGCGAAAGAATGGAGCCGATGTATTCGTTAGGCACCATTATGGTAGCCAGTATAAAAGGCTCCTCCATCTTCTCTATCTTCTGCAGGTCCGGGAGCTTCGACGGGTTATCCACCATGACCACTTCCCCGCCCGTTTTGGTAATCCGATAGACGACGGTGGGGGCGGTGGAGAGAAGCGAAAGCCCGAACTCGCGCTCCAGGCGCTCCTGGATTATCTCCATGTGCAAAAGCCCCAGGAAGCCGCAGCGGAAGCCGAACCCGAGCGCAAGCGAGGTCTCCGGTTCGTATGAGAAGGACGAGTCGTTCAGCCGGAGCTTCTCCAGCGCGTCCCGGAGGTCTTCATATTGCTGGGTATCCGTCGGATAAAGCCCGCAGAATACCATGGCCTTCACTTCCCGGTAGCCCGGTAAAGGCTCCGCCGCCGGCCTCTCCACTTCAGTAATGGTATCTCCGATTTTAGAGTCCTGAACCCTCTTTATCCCGGCGATGATATATCCCACGTCGCCCGCGGTCAATTGCTCCGTCTTTATGAGCTTGGGCGTGGAATATCCGACCTCCATCACCTCGAATGTTATATTATTCGAGAAGAGCTTGATCTTCAACCCTTTATAGACCCGGCCATCAACCACCCGGACCAGCACCACCACGCCCTGATAGGTATCGAACCAGGAGTCGAATATCAGCGCCTTGAGCGGCGCGTCAGCGTCGCCCTCCGGCGGGCTTATCGTATTCACTACCGCTTCGAGCGTCTCCCGTATCCCGATCCCTTCCTTGGCGCTAACGGGGATTGCCTGGGACGCGTCCAGCCCTATCACCTCTTCTATCTCGTTCCGGACCCTCTCGACATCGGCGCTCGGCAGGTCTATTTTGTTTATTACGGGGATTATTTCGAGGTCGTTATCAATCGCCAGATAGGCGTTTGCAAGCGTCTGCGCCTCCACGCCCTGGGAGGCGTCCACAACGAGCAGCACGCCTTCACACGCGGCGAGGCTCCTGGAGACTTCGTAGGTAAAATCGACGTGTCCGGGCGTATCGATTAAGTTCAGGACATAGCTCCGTCCATCCGCCGCAACGAAATTTATCCTGACGGCGTGGGATTTTATGGTTATCCCGCGCTCACGCTCAAGCGGCATGTCGTCCAGGACCTGGTCCGACATCTCCCGGGCGCTAAGCGCTCCGGTCAACTCGAGTATCCTGTCCGCCAGCGTGGACTTGCCGTGGTCTATGTGAGCTATTATGCTGAAATTTCTTATGTTTTTGATTTGCATTGCGAACTAATGATTTTATATTGAATTTATTTGAAAGTCAAAGGGTTTTAGGGGATATGTCAAATAGGGCAGCTGAATATTTGTCGATATACCATCTCCATTCATTCTTAATAACCTCTCTCGACTTGCGCGCCAACACATCGCCGCGTAATGCTTAATCATATATAAATGGGTTTATTGACGGATTTTAGCGGGTACGAATCTGGCGTCATTTCACCCCATTCGGGGCCACTTTTGGGGGTAAAAAAGCGGGTTTCGGAAGGCATCTTTTTAAAAGGGCAAATGGACCCGTTTTCTGTTATTTTGTATGGAGTTATGCCGCAGAAATTTGCAGATTGCCGACGGAGGAAAACCCGGTTTTCGTCTCACTCAACCAATTGAAAAATAAAGGTTCTCTCACACTGATTTTTGCGGATTTCTATATACCGCCAGCATTAATAAGCAGCTATTTATTTGACCCGTATTATTTTCAGCGCCAGCCCCGCCGCGCCAAGGATTCCGGCGTCGTCTTTCAATTTGCCCCGGACTATCCTGCACCTCTCGGCGGGTATTTTGAACGCCCTTGCCCTGACTTCCTCTTTTAACGGACCGATGAAGAGGTCCCATGCCCCGGCCATGCCGCCCCCGATGACTATGCACTCTATATTGAGCAAATTAATCAAATCGGCAATGGCAATGCCTAGGTATTTCCCCACATCGAAATATATCCCGCCTGCAACTCTGTCCCCTTTTTTTGCCGCATCCGCCACCGCTTCCGCCGTTATCGGAAGTCCAGCTTTTTTCAGGTCTTTTAAAGTTGTGTTGACCCCCCTTGCTACCGCCGCGCCAGCCATCTCGATGACCGCGGTGGCGGAAGAGTACCTCTCCAGGCACCCGCGGTTCCCGCAAGGGCAGAGCGGCCCGTCAGGGTTAACCGTGATATGCCCGACTTCCCCCGCCATGCCGTCCGCGCCGCGCCAGATATTACCTCCCAGTATTATACCGCCGCCCACCCCCGTGCCGAGCGTAATGCAGACCATGCTGGAGGTCCCTTTTCCGGCGCCGAACCAGTATTCACCCAGGGCATAAGCGTTGGCATCGTTTTCCACATGGACCGGATAGGAGAAACTCTCCTCAAGCCTTGCGCGGAGCGGGATATCCTTCCAGCCCGGCAGGTTCGGAGACAACCGCACGATGCCCTCCTTCGCCGAAATTATCCCGGGGACGCCGATGCCTATACCGGCTATTTTCATCCCGGCGGCCTGGGCTTTTCTTGCGAGAGTCTGTATCCCGCCCGTCAGCCGCTCCAGGACTGTTTCCGCCCCTTCTGCCGCCATAGTCCCGGTGCGCCGGCGGGAGATAATTTTTTCGTCCTCTCGCACCAGCCCGAACCGCAGGTTAGTCCCGCCGAGGTCAACTCCTATAGCGGTTTTTTGCAACTGAGCGCCCTCCTGTAGTAATAATAGATAAAATAATAGTTCCCCCTGGCCCTTTTGTCCATAATAAAACTTTAGGGTTACTATTGGCGTCATAAATGATAGGATTTCGCAACCTCCGGCGCAAGACTCGAAATTATTAAAGAAAAACTAGTTTATTATTCTTGAATTTTTTTAAAATCCGTGTTAATATTTGCCCCGTATGCAATTATCTAATAATAATAAATGGGATGCCTGCCATGAAAAACGAAAACGGAATTAAGTACAGGATGACGAAACAGAAGAGAGTTATCCTCGAAGTCCTTAAGAATACGAAATCTCATCCCACCGCGGATTGGGTTTACGACAAGGTCAAGAAAAAGATTCCGAACATCAGCCTCGGCACGGTATACAGAAATCTTAACATATTGAAAAACCAGGGCGAGATACTCGAACTGTCCTACGGCAAAGGCTTCAGCCGCTTCGACGGCAACTCTTCAAAGCATTATCATTTCACCTGCGAGCACTGCGGCAGGATATTAGACGTCGAAACACCGGAATTTCCCGAAATCGAGCAGGAAGTTACCAGGCACATGGGCGTCAAGGTGGCGCGGCACCGTCTTGAATTCTACGGTTCCTGCCCGGACTGCATTACCGACTGACCCCAACCTTACGGCACCGAATGACCCAGGCACTGAAGCTCGAAGAATCTTTTTTTAAAATAGCTGTCGAAGAGGCTGTCGCCCTGAGGCTTACTCTCGCGAACCGCGAAAGGCTGACAGGCATAGTAAAAGCGGCGGGGAAATACGATTTAAACATCGAATCGGAAGGGCGCATCATTGCGCTCATGAAAAAAGAAGTTTTTCAGGTCCTCCCCTCCAGAAACCTCATCGATGAATCTTTTTTCCAGCCTCAAGCAGAGGAAGAGCAGCTCCCCCATAAATCACGGGTGCAGGACGAATTCCTGGGCCGTTACGTAAAGGAGCGGACGCTCGCGCTTTTGCGTCTCGTCAACGGCGAGGAGATACGGGGCGTCATCGAAGGGTACGACGGCTTCACGATATCCATAAGAACGGGCAGGGGCCAGACCCTGATATACAAGCACGGGCTCTGCAACATCAGTCCCGGTTACAGACGTCGCCAGAGGGAAAATGAACACCAGCCCATTTGATGAAGCGTTGGAAGGGTTTTATTCCAAGGGTGCGGAAGCCGCTATTACCTTAAAAGACGGCTCCGAGCTTAAGGGCAAGGTAAAGAAATACGACGGCTATGTCATATTCCTGGACAACGGGGCCGAAATGATGGTCTATCGCCATTCGATCCTGAAGCTCTCCGAAGCGGCGCGGCCGGCGCAACGGGCGGAGAAGGCCCAGGCGCGCCCCAGGCCAGCACCCCGGACGGCTCCTGCGCGAATGCCCCAGAAGTACGCGCCCAAAAGAAAAGGCCGCCCAGGAAAGAGCCCTTTCAGGCCATTCCCCAGAAGGAACAGGAGCCAGGTGGTATATCCCGGATGGGAGAAGAACTGCTGAAGTGGCTGAAGAACCAAAAGGGCAATGAGTAACATCTCTTTGTTTTTCCTCCCCCTGCTCTCAGGAATACTCCTCGCGCTCTCTTTCCCAAAGGCGGACATATCCGTCCTTGCCTGGGTCGCGCTGATACCGCTTCTTTATTCCATCAGGGACAAGTCGCCCAGACAATCTTTTAAAGAGGGTTTCATTGCCGGGATAGCCTTTTACGCGCTCTCCCTGAGATGGGTTTTAATCGTCATGCGGGATTATGGCGGCATAGGCTCCCTTCCGAGCTTTTTCCTGCTGCTCGCGCTCTCGGCGTACCTCGCCCTGTACATCGGCACGTTCGCCTGGCTTTATGTCAAGGCGCGGGAACATGCCGGGCCAGCCTCGGTACTGCTGGCCCCTGCATTCTGGGTGGCTCTGGAACTGCTCCGGAATTACCTTCTCTCCGGCTTTCCCTGGAACCTGCTGGGATATTCGCAGCACCAGAACCTGCCCCTGATACAAATTGCCGATATTACCGGAGTTTACGGCGTCTCCGCTTTAATCGTTATGACAAACGCGGCGATTACCGAATTTATTGCGGTGATGTCTTACAGGGAATATGCGGACCGGAAGATAATCTGGCCTGTCACGGCCGTGGCGGTAATGGCCGCTCTCCGCCGTCTACGGACATTACCGTCTGACGGACCTCCCGCGCCCGTATGGTTCCATGACAGTAACCGTCGTGCAGGGGGATATAGAGCAGTTCCATAAATGGGACCCGGCGTTCCAGATGCAGGTATTCGATGTTTATAAAAAATTAACAGCCGATGCCGTGGCACAGAAAAAGCCGGACCTCGTAATCTGGCCGGAGACCGCGACCCCTTTTTATTTTCAGGACAGGGTTCTGGTCGGGGAGCTTTCCGACTCGGTTAAAAAGACAAATACCTGGCTTCTGACCGGTAGCCCTTCCATCGAGGAGCGCGGCAGCGATTACGTCGAGTACAACAGTGCATATCTCATTAATCCCTCTGGAATACCGGCGGACCGCTACGACAAGATGCACCTGGTGCCGTTCGGGGAATACGTGCCGCTTAAGACCCTCCTGCCGTTTGTAAGCAAGATGGTCCACGGCATCGGCGATTTCGGCGCGGGCCGCGACTATACCGTCATGCGGATGAGCAAGGGCTCTTTCGGGACCGCGATATGTTTCGAGGTTATATTCCCGGAACTCGTGCGGCATTTCGTGTTGGGGGGCGCGAATTTCCTGACCAGCATAACCAACGATGCATGGTTCGGAAATTCCGGAGCTCCGTATCAGCATTTCGATATGTCGGTGTTCCGGGCGGTGGAGAACCGGAGGTCTATGGTGCGCGCGGCCAATACGGGCATATCGGGTGTAATACTTCCGTCGGGCGAAGTGATTGCGAGGACGAGTCTTTTCAAGCGGGTACGCGATTACGGCGGAGGTGCCTTTGATGAAAGAAAAAACCTTCTACACCCTGTACGGGGACATATTCGCGTACTTATGTTCTGGAATTACGGCATGCTTTATTGCTATAATTTTATACAGGAGGTCCTTTAAAAAGATGATAACAATGGAAGAAGTACAGCGGGAGCTCTCAAGCCTGCGGGATAGGGTTTCGGCCCTGAGGAGGCATCTTTGACATACCCGCCAAGGAGAAGCGCGTCCAGGAGATAAACGGCCTGATGGAGGTCCAGGAATTCTGGGAGAACGCGGAAGCCGCGCAGTCGCTCATGAAGGAGAAAACCGGCCTTCAGAGCGCCATCTCGTCCTGGGACTCTTTAAGCAAGGCATCTGAAGAGCTTGACGTGATGCTGGAGCTTGCCTCGGAGGAGGGCGGCGAAGAGCTTACACTGGACATAGACGCGGCGATGAAAAAACTCGCCCATGATATAGACTCGGCTGAGCTGGAGCTGATGCTATCCGGCGAGAACGACCGGCTTAACGCCATCCTTACCGTCCACCCGGGCGCTGGCGGGACGGAATCCCAGGACTGGGCGGAGATGCTGCTCCGGATGTACCTTAGGTGGTGCGAGCGCAGGGGCTACAAGACCGAGATAATAGACTACCTCCCCGGCGAAGAGGCTGGCGTGAAAAGCGTCACGTTCGAGGTCACGGGCAAGAACGCATACGGATATTTAAAGGCGGAGGCCGGCGTCCACAGGCTGGTAAGGATATCGCCTTTCGACTCCAATAAAAGAAGGCACACGAGCTTCGCGTCCGTATTCGTCTATCCGGAGGTCGAGGACGACGTAAAGATAGAGATCGACGAGAAAGACTTGCGGATAGACACCTACCGGGCTTCCGGCGCGGGCGGCCAGCATGTCAACAAGACCTCCTCCGCCATACGGATTACGCACATACCGACGAATATCGTCGTGCAGTGTCAGGACGAGCGCTCGCAGTTCAAAAACAAGGACAAGGCATTCAAGGTCCTGCGCTCCCGCCTCTACGACCTGGAGGTGAAGAAGAAGGAAGCGGAGCGCGACAAGATGAACAGCACGAAAAAGGACATCGCCTGGGGAAGCCAGATACGCTCCTACGTCTTCATGCCCTACCAGATGGTTAAGGACCATCGGACCGGCCATGAGGTCGGGAATATAAGCGCGGTTATGGACGGCGACCTGGACGGCTTCATCGAGGCCTATCTCCTCGGCAAGCGCGCGCAGCCGGGCGCCGCGACAGACGACATCTAATGGACATAAACGACCTCCTCCGGCATTACAAGGGCCGCAAGAACGAAATCCGCGCCCGCCTCGCCGAGTTCAAGGAAACATGGCGGCAGGGAGACCTTGCGATATTCAAGGAACTCTGCTTCTGCATCCTTACCGCCAATACCTCCGCGAAGATGGGCATCAACTGCATCGAGGCCGCCGGCGACGATATACTCACCGCTGACGTTGAAGGTATAAGGAATATCCTCTGCGGCAGGTACCGCTTCTGGAAGATTCGCCCGAACTATATCATCCATACGCGGGAATACCTTCAACAGGAATGCGCCCTCAAAATAAAAAAGAAAATCGAGTCGCTTGCCGACTTCCACCAGCGCCGCGATTTCTTCGCGGACAACCCCGGCATAAAAGGTTTAGGTTATAAGGAGGCGAGCCATTTCCTCCGTAACATCGGGTTTGAAGGCTATGCCATTTTAGATATCCACGTCGTCCGCCTGCTCCACGAACTGGGCATACTCCCGGAGGCGAAACGCCCGGCGAACCGCAAGCAGTATGTCTTCATGGAAGAGAAGATGCGCGAATTCTCCAAAGATATAAAAATCGGAATGGACGAACTCGACCTTGCGTTATGGAGTTACCGGACGGGGGAGATACTTAAATAAACTGTTCCTTTATTCCCTTGACCTGCCTATAATTTCTTTCTATAATTCCAACACTTTATAAATTCATGAAAGGACTCGTAATGCTCGAAGAGAATGAACTGATACAGGTGCGCAGAAAGAAGCTCGAAGACTTACGTGCGATGGGGATAAACCCTTACGGGCAGAGATATGAGGTAAAAGACCACGCGAAGGAACTGCACGATAAATACGGCCCGACATCCAAGGAAGAACTGGAAAACAATAAAGTCCAGGTAACGGCGGCGGGACGGATCGTGGCCTTCCGGAGCTTCGGAAAGGCCGCTTTTGCGCATATACAGGACGTAAGCGGAAAGATACAGATTTACATGAAGCGCGACATTCTGGGAGAGGAGCAGTTCAAGCTTTTAAACCTGCTTGATATAGGCGACTATATCGGTGTGGAGGGTTTCCTGTTCCGCACGAGAACGGACGAGCTGACGGTAGAGGTGGAGAAACTAACGCTCCTTTCCAAGTCCCTTCGCCCCCTGCCTGAGAAATGGCATGGCTTAACTGACATCGAGACCCGCTACCGCCAGAGGTACGTGGACTTGATCGTGAACCCGGAGGTCCGCGACACCTTTGTCACGCGCAATAAAATAATCAAGGCCATCCGCGCATCCCTGGAGGAAAAGGGTTTTCTGGAAGTCGAGACGCCCATGATGCAGCAGATACCCGGCGGAGCCACCGCTAGGCCGTTTATCACGCACCATAACGCCCTGGACATGGACCTGTACCTGCGCATCGCGCCGGAGTTGTATTTAAAGCGTCTTATCGTCGGCGGGTTCGAGAGGGTCTACGAGTTGAACCGGAACTTCCGGAACGAGGGTATCTCCATCAAGCACAACCCCGAGTTCACGATGCTGGAGTTCTATATGGCGTATGCGGACTACCACGTCCTGATGGAACTGACGGAGGAGCTTTTTTCGCGCATAGCACTGGAAGTGAAGGGCTCGCTGAAACTTGCGTACCAGGGGGACGAGGTGGATTTGACCCCTCCCTGGCCGAGGATGAGCATGGAGAAAGCGATTGTAAAATTCGCCGGCGCCGGCAGTGATGATTTAAACGACCTGGAGCGTGCGCGGGCGTTCGCGAAGAAGAATGACGTGCCGCTTGAAGATGGACTTTCCCTGGCGAAGGTGGTCAACGAGATATTCGAGAAGACCACGGAGTTCAGGATAATCAACCCGGTCTTTATAACCGATTACCCGGTCGAGCTTTCGCCGCTTTCCAGAAGAAATGACCAGAATCCGGAGTTGGTCGATCGTTTCGAACTGATAATAGCCGGGCGAGAGATGGCAAACGCATTCTCGGAGCTTAACGACCCGCAGGACCAGCTCTCGCGCTTTCAGGACCAGGTCTCCCAGCGCGAGAAGGGCGATGTTGAGGCGCAGTTCATGGACGAGGACTATGTACGCGCGCTCGAATATGGCATGCCTCCGACAGCCGGAGAGGGCATAGGCATCGACCGCCTGGTGATGCTGATGACGGACTCCCCTTCCATCCGCGACGTAATCCTTTTCCCGCAGTTGCGGAAGGAGTTCAAAAAGGGTACAAGCGATATGGGCGCATCGGCGGCTGGAATTAATAAAGAAGATCCGGAAGAGCGGCGTTAAATGTCCTACTCCGCTTTTATCGCCCTTCGTTATCTTAAAGGAAGACGCAGGCACACCCCCATCTCGCTCAATACCATCATATCCATCGGCGGGGTTGCGTTGGGCGTTATGGCGCTTATCGTCGTGCTCTCGGTTATGAGCGGGTTCGAGCACGACCTCATGAAAAAAATACTGGGCACCAACTCCCCCATCGTCGTTTCGTCCTTCAACGACAAAGGCATCACGGACTATAACCAGCAGATGAAGAAAATCCAGGCGATCCCTCACGTAATCTCCGTCGCGCCTTTTACCTACAGCGAAGTAATGCTCACCTCGCCAAGCAGCGTCTCCGGAATAATTTTGAAGGGCGTGGACCCCGCCTCAATCGGCAAAGTAACCGAGCTTTCAAAAACTATGGTGGCCGGGAGCATATCGGGGTTGAATACGTCCGGACCCGTGCCGGGAATCCTGCTGGGGCGGGAGTTGGCGGCAAACCTTGGCGTGCGCACGGGCGAGAGGGTACGGGTGGTGTCTCCTTTCGGGACGATTACACCTCTTGGCATGGCGCCGAAATTTCAGGAATTCGTCGTTACAGGGCTTTTCGATACCGGCATGTACGAATACGACTCCAAGCTCGCATATATATCGATACCGGTGGCTCAGAAATTCTTCGGCCTTGGCGATTCCGTCACGGGTTTCGAGGTTAGAATCGACGACCTTAGCCTCTCGGCGCCTCTGGCCCTTACGATACAAAGCCACCTCGGATTCCCGTTCCGCGCGCGGGACTGGATGCAGATGAACAGAAGCCTTTTCTCCGCGCTGAAGCTGGAGAAGATAACAATGTTCGTCATACTGGTGCTCATCATCATCGTCGCCTCGTTTAATATCGTGAGCACGCTCATAATGATAGTAATAGACAAGGCGCGGGAGATAGCGATACTCAAATCCATGGGCGCGACCCGCGCCGGGATAATGAAAATTTTCATGATAAACGGGACCATAATCGGCGTTGTCGGAACCCTTATCGGACTTGCGGGAGGGCTGGCTGTTTGTTTTATCATCGAGAAAACCAGCCTCATCACCCTCCCGAGCGACATCTATTATATCAGTCATTTGCCGGCGCGGGTCGACCCCGTGGAACTGGTTGTCATATGCGCCTCGGCGATAATAATCAGTTTCGGGGCGACGCTTTACCCGTCATGGCAGGCGGCGAAGCTCGACCCGCTGGAAGCTCTCAGGTACGAATAAAAGAAGGAGGTCCTATCGATGAAACTCAGGATAATATCAGCGGTTGTGCTCTTCTGTCTCTGCATTGCTTCTCCGGCGCTCTCGGCGGACGCAAAGGCAAAGCTGTCGTCCAACTCCGGCTTTCTTCTCCGCGGCACTGTCTACAAGCAGAGCGGCGCCGCAAGGAGCGGGGTAATTACCATCCGCACGAGTTGGAATTTGCCGGGTGCTTCGCCCATTTACAGGTACGATTTTGACATCCTTTACGGGAACACGGAAGGCAATCTGTACAGCTTCATGCTCTCGGACATCTCGGAGATAGAGTTCCTGCCGTTAGAGGGAAACAGGCAGCCGGTGAACGTGCTGCTCCGGAACGGCACGCTGCAAAAGGTAACGCTCTCGTCGAACGATAAATTTATTATGGGGACGATGAACCTGAAGCTGAGCGAAGTTGACGTCCTCACGGACACTTACGGGGATAACGTCATCTCCGGCGGCGATGTCCAGAAGATAGTTTTCTCCGCTTCCCCGGCAGTTCAGGACGAGTCCCTGAAGGACGTCGTCAAGCTCACTCGGCGACGCGCTTCAGGTCGGGGCGAGAGATGGACTGGTGGATGACGATTTTATGACCGTACTTCAGAAAATATATTCCAGGCTGAAGACAAAGGCCGATGAAAAAAGCGGAAAATAAGTGACCGCTCCTTTGATTATATCAGTCCGCGGCCTGTCCAAATCATTCCGGATGGGGAATACGGAGGTCGCGGTCCTGAGAGGCATAGACCTGGATATCCCCAAAGGGGAAATGCTGTCCATCGTCGGGGCGTCGGGCGTCGGAAAGAGCACCCTGCTGCACGTTATCGGGGCGCTGGACAAGCCCACTTCCGGACAGGTCATTTACGATGGCAGAGACGTATTCAGCATGTCCAACGGCGAATTGGCGACGTTCAGGAACAGGAATGTCGGGTTCGTATTCCAGTTCCACCACCTACTGCCGGAGTTTTCCGCTCTGGAAAACGTCCTCATCCCTTCCATGATAGGCGGCATGGAGCCTAAGGAGGCTAAACACCGGGCGGAAGCGCTGCTTGAGGAAGTAGGACTTTCCGGCCGGCTTACGCACAGGCCCGGAGAGCTCTCAGGCGGAGAGCAGCAGAGGGTGGCTATAGCGCGGGCGCTGATGTCCGAGCCAAAGGTGATACTCGCGGACGAGCCCACGGGCAACCTGGATACGCATACGGCCCAGTCCGTCCACGAGCTTTTAAAAAGGCTCAATCGCGAGAAGGGTCTTACTTCAATAATCGTAACCCACAACGAGAGGCTTGCCGAGATGGGCGACAGGACGGTCCGGATGGTGGACGGGCTTATATTTCGGCCTTAGGCGCCTTTGCCAGTATTTCCTCAACCGTCGTCAACCCGGCGTTTACCTTATCGATCGCGTCTTCAAATAACGTCCTCATCCCATTCTCTCTCGCGGCTTTCCAGATATCTTCCTCGGAAGCCTTTTTAGCGACTAAATTCCTGATGCTTCTGTCCAGAGGCAGATATTCGAAAATCGCAATCTGGCCATGGTAACCCGTCCCGTAGCATTTGTGACAGCCAGTCCCGACAAAAGTCTTGCCAAGACCTTGAATACCTACCGCCGCATTATTTTTTTCCGGTTCCTCTTTCTTGCAGTAAGGGCAAATGCGGCGGACTAACCTCTGGGCGAGCACGCCGGTCAGTGAAGAGCCGACAAGGTATGCCGGTATTCCTATATCGATAAGCCTGGTGATGCTGGAAACCGTGTCGTTGGTGTGGAGCGTCGTCAGGACCAGATGCCCCGTAAGTGAAGATTTAACGGCTATGTCCGCCGTCTCCATGTCGCGTATCTCGCCCACCATTATTATATCGGGGTCCTGCCGGAGCACCGAGCGGAGCACATTCGGGAACGTGAGGCCGATGGCCTCGTTGATTCCCACCTGCGTCACGCCCGACAGGCGGTATTCCACAGGTTCCTCTATGGTTACCACGTTCTCCTTCTCCGAGCGCACCTGCTGGAGTATTGCATAGAGCGTCGTGGTCTTGCCGCTCCCGGTGGGGCCGGTGACCAGCAGGAAGCCCTGCGGCCGCGAAAGCGCATCCAGGAGAGGTTTCTTTATCCTGGCCGGAAAACCTATCTGGTCGAGCGAAATCAGCCCCTTGCTCTTATCCAGCAGGCGTATGACCACCTTCTCGCCGTAAAGCGACGGAAGGGTCGAGATGCGGAGGTCCACTTCGCGGTCGGACAGTTTCAGCTTGCTCGTCCCGTCCTGCGGGAGGCGGCGGTTCGTTATGTCCATGTCCGCGATTATCTTTATGCGCGAGATGACGTAGTCCTTTATCCGGCGTGGAATAGTCAGCGCCTCGCGGAGGTCCCCGTCCACCCGGTAGCGTACGGCGACGCTATCCTCCCGCGGCTCAATATGGATATCCGAAGCGCGCATCTTCACCGCCTCGACTATTATCATCGTCACGAGTTGTATTATCGGCGGGGTTTCACTTAGCTTGTAGAGCGACTGGATGTTCACGACCTTATCGTCTGCGCGGTCGCGCAGAAATTCAGCATCCTCGTAAGATTTTATCGAGTTCATCAGATGAAAGACCTTTTCCTTCACCTGATAATGTTTATCAATGCAGTCGATGATGCTTTTTTCAGTCGCGACTGCGGGACGGATTTCGCACCCGGTCTTGAACCTTATCTCCTCGATCGTCTGATAATCCAGCGGGTCCACCATCGCAAGCGTCAGCTTCCGCCCTTCTAAACGCACCGGGAAAATTTTTTTTCTCTCGGCGTCCTCCTGCGATACCAGGTTCAGCGCTTCGTGGTCAACTTCCACGGACTGCAAATCTATTGAAGGAATTTTAAGCTGAAGGGCGAGTGCATTGACGAGGCTCTTTTCGCTTACAAAGCCGAAATCGGCCAGGACCCTTCCGATTTTTGCATTCCCGGTCTTCTGGAATAAAAGAGCCTTTTGCAGGTTTTCCGGGGAGAGCGAACTTTCCTCTACCAGCATTTCACCAAGGCGTTTTCGCATATTAACCCCGTTATTTTACGATAGCGGGACAGTTTAAAAGTTTTTGGCGTTACCTTTTTCCAAAAAGGTAACGGTTTTCTGATTTTTACTGTATTTCTTTGAAGTTACAGGACTGCTGTGGGAAGGACTAATTTTCTCGCTTGCAGATCTTCGCTATCCTCTCCGCCGCGTCAGAGATATCGGAGGGCATTCCAACATCCAGCCCTTTCTCCTGAAGCTCTTTAAAAAGCTCTATCAGGATAGGAAAATCGAGTCTGGCATGTTTGTAATAGTCCGTGCGGGCGAAAAGGTCCGCCGGCGTGTCGCGAACCATTATCCTGCCCCCCTCCCCCAGCACGTATACCGAGTCCGCCATCTGGCTGACGATATTTATATCGTGTGTTGACATAATGATCGCCATGCCCCATTTCTTATTCAGCCGGTTAAGAAGCGCGGCCAGCTCTTTACGCGACATCGGGTCGAGCCCCTCGAAAGGTTCATCGAGCACAAGTAGTTCGGGCTTCAGTACCAGGGCTCCCGCAAGCGCGACTTTTCTCTTCTCGCCGCCGCTTAAGTAATGACAGACCTTCTTGCGGATATTATTTATTCCAAGTTCGCTTAACGCCTCTTCCACAAGGTGCTCTATCCCATGCTCGGGATACCCGTAATTCCTGGGAGCGAACGAGACGTCGTCTTCAACCGTGGGCGCGATAAGCTGGTCGTCCACGTCCTGGAGCACCACGCCTATCTTCTCTCTTATTTTATCATAGTTCTTGGAAGGGTCATGTCCGAAGACCTTGATGTCTCCCTTGTCTGCCTTGAGAAGCCCCAGAATGTGGAAAAGCAGGGTAGTTTTCCCGCTTCCGTTCGGGCCGATTATAACGACTCTCTCCCCTTTCCGGACGACAAAATCAAGCCCGCAGAGATAAACTTCGGTAGAATCGGGATAAATGTGTCTCAGACAGCTTATACGGACGATCTCTTCCAAATCCTGAGCGCCTCCGTGAATATAAAATAAACGGCTACCAAACTGATTATATAAAGCCCGCCCCCGAAATGGCTGCCTCTGAATATGACAGAAAGGGCCAGAATCGCGGCCGCGGCAATCATGAACGGCAGGTCCGTTACTTCGATCGGCCCCACCTTTCTTCTGATGCCCAGTTCTCCGCTGTAACCCCTTATAGACATGACGTCGTAGAGCCTTTGACTCTTATCGTACGCCCTGATGAATAAAAAGCCCAGCCCGGAGGCCATGTTACGCGCGTTTTTCATAACCTTCCTCGGCTCAAAACCTCCGCGCAGCCGAAGCGCTGTCATGAAATTGCCCGCGAGTCCCAGCAGGATGAAAAAAGACCTGTACGTCATGAAAAGACCGTCGTAAACCACCTGCGGCATGGCCCTGCCCAGAAGACCCACCACCTCCGCATACGGCGTCGTGGATATAAGCAGTATCATGGCCGTGGCGGCCGTCATGGCCTTGACTATTATAAGCACGGGATAGTCCAGCCCCCTGCCCGCCTGGCTCACGGCATACAGTATGGCGAAAAGCCCTGGAAATACCGAGATGGCCAGGATCATCCGCATCGGCAGACGGGCCGCGCGCACCGTTACCAGCACTATGGCGTAAACCCCTAAAAGCGCCTCGATATCGTCCGTGACAACCACTGCGGCAATCAAAAAGCCCGTGGCCAGCATCTTCGAAATAACCGAGGATTTATGGACCGGGCTAATAGTGCAGTTAGCCCAGTAGTCTATGCGAGAAATATCGAGCAAGTTACCTTAAGCCCCGCCGATAATTTCCGGCTTCACCTTTGAGATGAATTTTATAGCCAGTGAGGTGACAATCGCCTCAATCGTCCAGCCTATGAAACCAAGACCGAATGCGGCTATAGCGAACAAGCGGAAGTTAAATCCCTGCCTCAGACTGAAAAGCTCCAGGAGTTTTGCGGCGGTAGGCGTCTCCAGGATGTCGCGGACCTCTGCCATGCCCTGAGAGCTCAAATGCACGTTGGCGATGAATACTATGAAAAGCATTAAACAGGTGGAGATAAAAAGGGTTATATAAGTGGTTATCAAGGCGGAAGCGCCAGGGTTTACGACCTTCCTGAGGGCATTGAACATCAGCCATCCAAGCACCCCTTCCGACCCGATTATTATGGTGTTCAGGCCGACAGTAGTCACCCCGCCGTGCCCTACCAGGGAGAGTATGAAATTTACCATGAACGCGGCTACGATAGCCAGCCAGGGGCCCAGGATGACGCCGGTTATAACGGAGAGGTTCACATGATAGGCTATTGGAACTATCTCAAGGCTCATCCCGACCAGCATCATGGCGGACATCATGCCCAGAAGGGGCACCTTTTTTTTAAGGTCCATCCGTCTCGTCATAAACAGTGAAAAAGAGACCATAGCGCCCTGCGATAATAAGACCGGTAAGCCATAACCATACCGGCAGAACCCCATCCGGTACATGCAGATGGGACATCAGGGCCTTCCTTTAAAGAAATGGAACTCGGCATCGAACAGGATGGATATGAACCAGCTGACAAGGCTTATGACAAGCGCTCCCCAAAAAGCCGCCCAGAACCCTTCCACGGCAAATCCGGCCACCGCCCATGCGACAAGCTTCAGCATCAGGGCGTTTATTACGAGCGTGAATAGCCCCAGCGTCAGGATACTCAGCGGCAGTGTCAATATTATCAGGACCGGCCTGATGAAGGCGTTTACTATTCCCAGTAGTGCGGCGGCTATCACGCCCGACCAGAAGTCCGCGATGTGGATGCCGTGGACCAGATAACCGGCCGCGAAGACCGCAAGGGAGTTAATAAGCCATTTTATTAATAGCTTGGGTATCATTTTTGGCCCTGGCATCAGGCGGATTTATTTTTCCACCCTTGACATTAGATAATAGGAAAAAACCAGGACAAGCACTATTGCGGTGCTGACGCCAAGCTCCGCCATCGGATAGTAGTCCGTGTGCCTGTCCATGGACATCTGCGCCTCCACCATCAATATACGCCTGAGGCTGGAAATAATGCCTATCGCCAGGAAGGGCTTCAGCGAGAACTCCTGGCGTTTCAGGTACCTGATGACCGTCCAGAGGAGCTCCATTACGATCAGTACGAACAGGACGTCGTTTATGACCAGGAGTATCGAGTTGACGTTTATGGAGGCGAAGTTCGTCGCCGTGAACACCAGCATGAACACCGCGGCGAGAAGGAGCGCCACGGCCACCAGCACGTGCACCGCATCGTCCGCGAATATCAATGCCTTTCGTATCTTGCATATCAACGCCGGGGTAGTCCTGTGCCCGTTTTCGTGTTCCTTGACCATCAAGGCCTCCGCCCGTAAAACTTGTCCATTAAAATGGGAAATATAGCACGGGAAGGTATCTGTGACAATTAAAATAATACCAAAGTAACACTCTCTCTGCAAGCGCCTCCCGGATTTCTTGACTAACGCTTCAAATTAAAATATCATTAAGGGGTTTACTGATTCCAAACAATCCGAGAGGAACGCAATGTACGAACTGATGATCGAGACGAAATTCGCGGCCGCCCACCAGCTCCGGAACTACGGAGGCAGGTGCGAGAGGCTCCACGGCCACAACTGGAAAGTGGTCGTGTACGTAGTCGCGGAGAATTTAAACGAAATAGGACTGGCGATGGATTTCAAGGAGTTGAAAGACCATACCAACGACCTGCTTTCCTCCGTCGAGCATGCCTTTTTAAACGACGTCTTCCCGTTCACGGAGATTAACCCGTCATCCGAAAATATAGCGAAATGGATATACGACAGCTTATCCAAAAAAGTAAACACCGACAACGTGCAGGTGTCGATGGTGACCGTCTGGGAGTCTGACACCGCCTCCGCCAACTACTATGAATAAAATGGACATAGACGACAAAGCTATTTTAAATATTGCCGAAGACGCCGCGGAAATTCTGCGTGAAAAAAGCGTGGACAGCTTCGACGTTTATGTGCGCTGGAGCTCTTCTATCAGCGCTGAAGCGAAGGAGCAGAAGCTGGATGCCTTCGAGCAGGCCCAGACCTGGGGCGTGGGGATAAGGGCGCTTCTGCCGGGAGGCCGGCTCGGTTTCGCATTCGCCACCGGCTCGCCCGAGGCCGTGCGCGAGGCGGCTTCGATGGCCGTCCAGAACGCGCGTAACTCGGAGCCGGACGATTCAAACACCATACCCCTCCCATCCCGTGATGCATTCCCGGAAATAATGGAATATGACGAAGATGTCGCCAAAGTCACCGCGGATGAGGCGATAGCCCGCGCGGTTGAACTGGAAAAGGCGGCCCTGGATTATGACCGCAGGATAACCAAGGTGCGCAAGGCTTCATCGTCATTCAGCGAATCCCGCTGGGCCATACTCAGCTCGGAGGGCCTGAAGGCGCAGTCGCGCGGAACATGGCTTTCATGCGGGGTAATGACCGTCGCGGAAGAGGATAACGACTCCCAGATGGGATACGGGTTCGATTACTCACGGCGGCTCTCCGGAATCGATTATTTATCTGCCGGGGCGGAGGCCGGAGAGAAGGCGGTCAGCCTTTTGAAGGCCAAGAAAGCGCCGACTGGAAATTTCCCGGTAATCCTGGAGAACGAGGTCGCGGCGGAATTCCTGGGGGTGCTTGCTTCGTCATTTTCAGGCGAGGCGCTTGTAAAGGGCCGATCGCTTCTGGCTGACAAGACCGGACAGAAAATATTTTCGGAAATCCTGAATATCTACGACGATGCCACCCTCCCCGGCGGGCTTTCCACCCGCCCGTTCGATGACGAGGGAGTCTATTCCAGAAGGATTCCTTTAGTGCAGAACGGCATGTTCCAGGGGTTCCTGCATAACTCTTATACCGCTAAAAGGACCGGTACCGCCTCCACGGGCAACGCGGTAAGGGCGGGTTTCCGCTCGGCCCCCGGCGTCAGCCCCACAAATTTATACATCGATAAGGGCGGCCTCGACAAGGAAAGCCTGATTGGCCGGGTGGACAAGGGGCTATTGGTCCGGGAAGTGCTGGGGATGCACACGGCGAACCCGATATCCGGCGATTTCTCCGTAGGCATCGCGGGGTTATGGATAGAAGGCGGGAAGGTTGCCTACCCTGTCCGTGAAGGCGCCATCGCCGGGAATCTCATCTCGATTTTTTCAGGTATCGATGCGGTAGGAAGCGATTTGCGGTTCGTCGGCAGGCTGGGCGCGCCGTCGCTACTGCTTAAGCCCATCTCCGTCAGCGGGAGCTGATTTTCTCGTAGAGTTCTTCATCCGCGCCAACACCTGCGCCTTCCCGTCTTTGAATGCCGCCCATACGCGCTCTCTGCGGAAATAAAGCGTAATTATCGACCCGAACATGACGATGCAGGAGGCGATAAGGGCGATCAGGGCGCTCGGGTCGCGGTTAATGTCGAAGGTGATGTATGAAAACGTATCAAGGTCCGCGAACTTGACATCCACGTCAGGGTCCCGAAGCGTATTACTCTCCGGCATCCTCAGGAAAATCCAGCCGGAGCTTCTTGGTTTTCCGTTCTCCATCACGGTCAGCATGAGCGCCGGGTTCGCCAGGTCATCCGATTGAGAATAGGGCACACCATTTTCGTCCACCGCAAAATCATTTATGAAACGGTCGATGCGAAGCCCGTACGGAGTCCCCTGGAGTTCGGCGTAATAGGCTCCTTTTGGAATTTTTAAGTACCCGCCGGTCTTGAAGGATTTCAGCGATACCTGAAGGATGATGCCTTTAAAATCCTGCCCCAACTCACGCTGGTATATCGCCCCGCCGCCCGCGAACATCGGCCTGTTCGCTCCGGCGAAGCCATTTTTTATCACGCTGCCGTCGTCCTTTAATGCGGTCAGTTCGCTTCCGTAGTCCTTGAGGCTTCCGTCACTGCGATAATCCATGCGCACCTTGTCCAGCCGGATATAATAATCTCCTTCCGGGGCCTTCACCGTCTCTCCCTCGTTTATCCTGATGCCGGAATGCCTGTACCCCGTCAGGCCGCTCACCAGATGCGCTACCAGAAACAGCAGTACGCCTGCATGCACGACATACGGGATAAACGGGAGCCAGCGGTTCTTTTCCGCGAAAAGGAGGTTGTCTTTGGCGAAGACTTTATACCTTTCCTTCGAAAGCATTGCCGATAACGCCGCCTCCGAAAGCTCCACCGCGATTCCTTTTTCTCCGCCCGTCTCGATTTCACGGAGGTTGGATAGCGGCTCCTTGTATCTTTTTATGACCTTGGGCAGGCGCAGGACGGTGCAGGCGAAGGTGTTTATTCCGAAAAGTATTGCGATGAAGACCAGCAGGAAGAGCCACCAGGACTGGGAGAGGTGTTGAAGACCCACGGAAAAAAGAAACGGGAAGAACAGATGCATATCCATATCCCCGTAAATCTGGGGATGGAGATATATAACGAAGGAGCCGTACATGGCGACGGCGGTCATCGCCAGCACGAGGTAGACCGTGAGCTTAAGCGAGTTAAAGAATTCCCATAGCTTACTCAAAGACCGCGCCCCTTAAAGCTGGTGAGTGTTCTTCATGAAAATGCCCACGCCGATGTATGTGAACATGGTGATGGCGAACCCCAGGATGGAAAGCCATGCGACCCCCCTGCCCCGGAGTTTCTTTACGTAAAAGGAGTGCAGGAAACCGGCATAAAAAATCCATATAAGGAACGACCACATCTCCTTCACCTTCCAGAGCCAGTAGGTCCCCCAGGCGAGGTATGCCCAGATGCCGCCTATTACCATGGATATAGTGAACAGGATGTAGCCGTAGTAAGCCGTGCGGAAGATAAGTTTTTCCAGCCGTCTTCCGGCCTCCGCCTTCGAGACGAGGTAGAGCACCGCGCCAGCGAACGAAGCCCCGAAAAAAGCATATCCCACGAAAGCCGAACCGACATGGGTGGAGAACATCCAGGTATCGAGGGCGGGATACAGAGGCGTAATCTCGCTGGGAGAAATGCGTACCAGGACCATCACCAGCGAAGCTAAGGGGAGGAGAAAATACCCGACGCGGAACTCCTTATAGCGGATTCTGACATACCAGTAAACGAAGCCGATGGACCACGCAAAGGAGGCAAGGGATTCATACCTGTTGGCCATCGGCGCATGGCCGGACTTTATACTGCGGGCGGCAAGCGATACAGTCATCGCCAACAGGTACAAAAACGCCAGCGCCTCGGCAACCAGAAGGACCGGCTTCTTTGCCATAGCCAGCCGTAACAGGAATGCCAGCGCCGCGCCTATTGATAACCACAGGGCCGCCTCCCGCGCGAATGGCTCAAGGTCAAACATGCGCTTCCATGAAAGTCCCTTGAATGATTGATTCAGCAATTGATTTTGACCTTGGAAAATATTAATACAGAAGGGGAAATTATTCAAGAGAAAACGAGTCAGGCGCGCCTTAAGCGAAGAGAGTTGGTGACGACGGAAACGGATGACAGCGCCATCGCGGCGGCGGCCATTACGGGTTTTAAGAGGATGCCGAAGAACGGGTACAACGCTCCCGCAGCCATGGGGATTCCGACGGTATTATAGAAAAACGCCCAGAAAAGGTTCTGCTTTATCGTCCTTAGCGTCTTCCGGCTGATCTCCAGCGCATCCGCCGCCTTGGTCAGTTCCGGCCGAATCAGCATTATGTCGGAGGCCTCTATGGCGACATCCGTCCCTGTCCCGACCGCAATGCCTATGTCCGCACGGGCCAGGGCGGGCGCGTCGTTTATGCCGTCCCCCACCATCGCGACTATTTTCCCCTGCGCCTGGAGCTCCGCCACAGCCTTTTCTTTCCCGTCCGGAAGCACTCCCCATATTACCTTTTCGATGCCTACCTTGCGCGCCACCGCCCGCGCCGCAAGTTCCGTGTCTCCCGTCAGCATTATCACATCCAGCCCCAGGGCCTTTAACCTCCGGACCCCATCCGCGGAGCCTTCCTTTATGCCGTCGGCGATTGCGATCAGTCCGACGGGCTTTCCATTTTTTGCGACAAATATGGAAGTATACCCTTCCTGGGCAAAACCGGCCTCGGCGTTCTCGAACCTCCCCGTTTTCACCCCGCGCTCTGCCATCAGACGGGCATTTCCGATGAGAATATCATCATTGCCGACTTTCGCGCGCGCGCCGTAACCCGGTAGTGCTTCAAATCCTTCCGCCTTCGATACCGCCAGCTTTTCCTCGCGCGCCTTCTCCGTGACCGCCAGCGCCACGGGGTGCTCGGAATAATTTTCTACCGACGCGGCCAGGGCAAGAAAATCTTCATCCCCCTCCCCCAGCTTCTCAATCGCCATCACTCTCGGCTTGCCCTCAGTAACCGTCCCGGTCTTATCCAGCACAATGACATCCGCCTTTGCAAACCGCTCCAGCACGTCTCCGCCCCGGAATATTATACCCTTCTCCGCGGCCCTTCCGGTCCCGACCATTATCGCGGTGGGGGTGGCAAGCCCCATTGCGCACGGGCATGCGATAATAAGCACCGCAATAAAAGCCAGCAGGGCGAAGGTAAACCCCGCCCCGGCGGCAAGCCAGGCTCCAAAGGATATGAATGCGGCTACAATGACCGCCGGAACAAAATAGGCCGCCACCTTATCCGCCAGCCTCTGTATCGGCGCTTTAGCGCCCTGGGCCTCCTCCACCAGTTTTATTATCCCTGCCAATACCGTATCTTTTCCTACCTTTTCGGCCTTAAACCTGAAGCTTCCCGTTAAGTTTAACGTCCCGCCAAACACGCTGTCGCCGTCACTCTTTTCGGCGGGCAGGTTCTCGCCGGTAAGCATGGACTCGTCCAGGGACGAGAAGCCGGAAATAACAGTCCCATCCACGGGCACTTTTTCGCCTGGACGAACCACAACCTCGTCGCCCGGCATCACGTCTTCCGCGGATACCTCAACTTCACGCCCGTCCCGCATAACTCGCGCCGTTCGCGGGGAAAGCTTCATCATCCGTTTCACCGCCTCGGACGCCCTGCCCCGGGAACGCGCTTCAAGGAACTTCCCGATCAGGATAAGGGCTATTATCATCGCGGAGGTATCGTAATACACGGCGTCGCCATATTCAGCGAAAGCGGCCGGGAAGAAGGTGATAACGGCGCTGTAGAAATAGGCCGCGGACGTGCCGGTCGCTATCAGGACGTCCATATTGGCGCTCCCGTGGGAGAGGGTGCTCCACGCGCCCTTGTAGAACCTCCAGCCTGCCCAGAACTGCACGGGCGTTGCCAGCGCGAAAAGGATGAGGTTCAGGACGGGGTGCGATACGGGCAGCGCATATGCCCCGTGGAAAGACGCGGCCATGATTATGGCGCTTAAGGCAATGCTGACTATGACCTTGATCTTCAGCTCGTGAAGTCCTTCTTCCTCCCTTGCTTCTTTAACTTCGGGGGCGGCCTCCTCTTTCTCAAGGACCTGGTATCCCGCTTTTACAACCGCTTCCTTTAATTCATTTTCGGATATCTCGCCCGGCACATATTCGACCCGTGCCGTTTCCGCCGCTAAATTCACATTTGCCTTAATCACCCCCGGCCGCTTCTTGAGCGCCCTTTCCACCGCCGCGGAACAGGAGGCGCAAGTCATGCCGCCTATGTTTATCGTGCTTACGGCATCCGCTTTTTTATCATTTTCCGACATAATTTTATTGTAATCATTCCACTTCGCCAGAGCAATAAAAAAAGGGGCCCTGGAAGGCCCCTGATTTAAGATTATTTTTCAGGTTTTATTTCAAGTGGGACATGAGACGGGATTTTTCCTCTTCCATCGCCTTTTTACCGGCTTCTACCGCACTCTGGAGTACCGGTTTTTTCTCTTCTATATATTCCCGTCCGCGGCTTAAGGTATCGGCGATTTTAAGCTTCGCGCTCTGGCCCGCTGTCACGATTCTCTCTTTGGCGTCGCCCGCCATTTCGCCTATCTTCTCCCTGGTCTCGCGTCCCGACTGCGGTGCCGTAAGAAGCGCGACTCCGGCGCCGACTATCCCGCCTACAAGGAAAGAAAGAACGATAGAGCCCGTGGAAAAATTCTTCTCTTCGTACATTACGCGACCTCCTTTTTTTTCCGTAACCTGATGTTTTCGACTAATGTCTGTACCCCGGCCTTTATACCTACGAGGTACGCCGCCGCATCGATCAACGACCCCCTTATCTTCTCATCGACTATGTCGTTTATCCCGTCTACCGTGCCGGTTAGCGCTTCCACCGTCTCCTCGACTTTTTCAACTCCCGACTTGGCGATTGCGACTACTTCGTTCACCTCGTCAACCACATTTCTGACCGAACTTACTAACGGCAATATCTCCGTGTTTATCAAGGTCTTGACTGACGTGTTAAGGTCATTAAGAGTGGATTCCACCGATTTCAGCGTCCGCATAAGCTGGAATATCGCCGGTATAAGCGCCAGGGCTGCGACCGCGAACGCGATGGCTATTATTAAAACCGCCACTGGAATCATTCAACCCCTCCCTTACTTTTAAATATACCTTAAACGGGCCGTATTAACAAGACGGCGCAGTGCGCTCTCCTGGCCACTGATTCGGCTACGCTTCCCAGTAGAAGCCTGTTTAAGCCCCTTCTGCCGTGCGTGCCCATGACTATGAGGTCCACCCCCCTTTCCTTTGCCACGCTTATAATCTCGTCGTGCACGTCCCCTTCCTTCACCAGCATTTCCGGCTGGATTCCGTGCAACGCGGCTTTTTGCTTCAGGGTAGTCATCAGCTTGTCTGCATGCTCCTGGAAAGCCTCTCGCATCGCCTCAACGTTCGCCATCGCGGCTTCAGGATCGGGAATGGTCAAAATGGTGATGTCCAGGGCATAAAGGAGCGTCACCTTTGAGCCCAGTTTGGATGCAAGGAGAAAACCCTGCTCTGCGGCGAGGTTGGATACCTCGCTCCCGTCCACGGGGATTAAGATATTTTCGTACATTATAAATTTATAGCAGATGGACGGTATTTAGTAAAGAAAACCCCTTTTGATGTTATATTTAAAAAGAGGAGGGGGAGTTATGCCGCACTTCGGACTGATAGACGAATACAAGATGCAGCCGCACGAGGCCGCGCTCATGCGCGCAAGGCTCCATATTCGGAGCGGCATGAGAAGGCTGCGCCAGGGCATGCTGAAAGAAGGTCTTTTCACACTTTATGATGCGCTCTATTCCGGGATGAGGTTCTATATTCTTTCACCCGACAATAAGGACAGGTTCGACGGCGCGGACGGCATTCAGCGGACGGAGGAGATGGCTTTATATGAAATGCTCCGGCACGCGGGAGTGGTGGACGGCTCTTTCGATTTCGAGTCGTTTTTTGCTTTAATGGAGAAGTTAATAGACGGGGCCGATGTTGAAATCAACAGCGCGGAAGCGCTGAAAGGCTATGACAAGCTAATGACCCAGCTCGGCGTCATGCCGTTCGACGAATCGGCCCTTCCGCCGGAGGACCCGACGAAGCCTTGATTATATTTATTTAAGAGCGGAGGTTTTTTAGCGTGTTCGACGCGGGACTGCCCCTTGATTGTCTTTAGTAAAAAGGATGCCGCTTACGACCTCGCCATGCTTGCCAAAGGGCCCCGTCTTCTTGCCGTTCAATTCGGCGGTCACTCCGCCTGCGTTTCCCAGGGTCAGGACAATCTCGTCGTCCGCCTTTATCTCGATGGTCTTCCCCTTTTTTAAAGTCCCGCTCATCCTTCTGGACTTGTCCGCGCTGTAGGAGTAGTAGCTATCCGAAGTCGCGAAAAGCTTCAGTAAAAGCGGGCCTGACTTTTGTACTGGCTTCTGCGCCTGCGGTGCGGCGGCGGTATGCGGCTTAAAAGCAGTCGCATTTTTTAAGGCGGTAGTAGACGGCTTCTGTACCGGCGGGGCGGGGACTTTCCTGATGGCCGCGGGCAGGGAAGGAGGCTGTACTTCCAGCGGCTTCACCTTGGGAGTCAGCAGGAGCATTATCCCCGTTATAGCCGCACCAAGGATGATTCCGCCAATGATTATCAGATAAATTGGATTTTTTTTCTTACCAGGCTTTTCCGCCGGATTCCTTCTGCGGGATATGCTTATAAGAGAAGGCTTCGGATGGTGCTGTACCTCTCCGCCCTCAGGCAGTCGGCACCTCTTTCGGCGGGAAAAGCTCCCTGTACCGTGCCATTACATCCTTGACGTTCAGGCCCAGTTCTTTCGAATAAGTCCGCAGGAAGCCGATTACGAAGACCTCGCCGGGAATAACGGAATAGTCGTCTTCTTCAAGCGCCTTAAGGAAGGTGTGGCTTATCCTCGTCTTTTCAGCGATCTCGGTGAGGGAAAGACCTTGCGCCTCCCTCGCCGCTTTGAGTTCTTCACCGATAGTAGGCATTTATTTCAATAGGTCCAGATATTTATCCGCCTGCGCCGCAAGGTCGGTATTGGGCGCCAACTGTTTTGCTTTTTCCAGGCTTTCCTGCGCCGCCGCGTTTTTGCCCTGCTTAAAGTATATCAACCCGAGTTCGAAATACGGCTGGGGGCTTTTCGGCGCGGCTTCGATGGTCTTCTTATAAAATTTTTCCGCCTCATCCGCCTTGTTCATCTTGTTATACTGGTCGGCAAGGCTATACATTGCGGCCACGTTATCAGGCGCCGCCAGCAGTGCTTCCCGGAAAGACTTTGCCGCGGCTTCGTGGTCGCCGATGGTGTCATAGACATATCCCAGGTTGACCAGCGCCTGGTCCTTCGTCGGGTAAACCGGGTTATCTATCGCCTTCCGGATTTCCTTTATCGCGTCAGGATAATCCTTCTTCTGCGCGTATGTGAGCCCCAGATTATGGTGGCCGTCTCCAAAATCAGGATCGATAGATACCGTCGTTTTGAACTCGTCCAAGGCCTTATCGAAGTTCTTTTCCCTGTAATAGATTATCCCCGCCGCGAAATGCGCGTCCAGGTTTTTGGGGTTCTCCGCTATCGCCATGTTGAATTCATAGAGCGCGGACTCGTCGTTTCCAGACTCCATCCGGTTCAACCCGTTCTTGTAGTGCGACAGGGATTGCTGGACTTTAGTCGGACCAGTCGCACAGGCGGGTAGGAATAGTGCGGCGGCCAGGACAAGAAATAGCCGGTTTTTCATCCTATATCCTCAAAAGATGTTATTTTTCTGAACTCGCGATAGCGCCCTTCTATTTCCTTATAGTCAAGGCTTTTCATCCTGTTCAGGCTGAAGTCCTCCACATTGAAGGAGGCCATTACGCTTCCGAAGATTATGGCCTGCCGAAGCGACGCCTCGTCGAAATTCCTCACGTTATCCAGATAACCCATGAACCCGCCAGCGAAGCTGTCTCCGGCTCCGGTGGGATCGAAAACCGCCTCCAACGGATATGCGGGAGCGGAGAATACCCCTCCGGAGTTGAACATCACCGAGCCGTACTCGCCCCTCTTCACGATAAGGGTTTTCGGTCCCATCGCCTGTATCGCCCGCGCCGCCTTCACCAGGTTCGGCTCGCCGGCAAGTTCCCTCGCCTCGGCTTCGTTTATCAGCAGGATATCCACCTCGGCCAGGGTCTTTATAAGTTCGTCCCTTTTCCCGCCAATCCAGAAGTTCATGGTATCGCAGGCTACCAGCTTCGGCTTGTCTATCTGGTGGAGCACTTCTCTCTGGAGGACCGGGTCTATGTTCGCCAGGAATACGACTTCAGATGAGCGGTAGGCGTCCGGGATTTTCGGTTTAAAACTTTCGAACACGTTCAGCTGGGTATCAAGCGTCCTGGCCTCGTTTAAATCAAAACCGTACTCGCCCTTCCACCGGAAGGTCTGGCCTTTGGACTTCTGGAGGCCGGAAACGTCGATGTTCCTGCTTTTCAGGAAGTTGACGTGTTTATCCGGGAAATCATCGCCCACCACCGCCACCAGCTTCACGGAAGTGAAATAGCTGGCCGCCGTGGAGAAATAGGTCGCGGAGCCTCCCAGGACTTCGTCTGCCGCCCCGAACGGGGTCTTGACGCTGTCGAACGCTATGGAACCAACCACTAGAAGGCTCACCCCTCAGACCTCCTGTCCCACGTATTTGCCGATGATTATATCGAGCTTGTTTTTAGCCTCTTCAGGTATAAGCTCCGCCGGGGTCATTATTGCGTATTTCAAAGACTCGCCGCACGGACAGGAGCGCGAAACGGACAGAGACGAGACCGTGAACTGAATGATTTTTTTCGCCGTCTCCACGTTCTTCTTTAAGATAGCGATTACCGCCTCGACGGTCACGTCCTCCTCGGTCTCATGCCAGCAGTCGTAGTCAGTGGCAAGGGCGAGCGTGGAGTAGCATATCTCCGCCTCACGCGCGAGCTTCGCCTCGGTGACGTTGGTCATGCCGATGACGTCCACTCCCCAACTCCGATATATCCTGGACTCGCCCCTCGTCGAGAACTGAGGGCCTTCCATGCAGATGTACGTCCCGCCCTTGTGCATTTTGGCCCCGGCCTTCACGCCGGCGTCGTAAAGCGCCCCCGCCAGCTCCTGGCAGACCGGGTCCGCGAACCCGACGTGAGCGACTACCCCGCCGCCGAAGAACGTGCTGATCCGGTTTTTCGTCTGGTCGTAGAACTGGTCCGGGACGACGATGTCGCCAGGCGCGATATCTTCTTTCATGCTCCCGACGGCGGAGACGGATATGATGCGTTTGACGCCGAGTTTCTTCATGGCGTAGATGTTCGCCCGATAATTTATTTCCGAGGGAGTGAACCTGTGACCCCGGCCATGCCTGGGAAGAAACGCCAGCCTTCTGCCCTCCAGCGTCCCCAGGATGAACTCGTCCGACGGCGCTCCGAAAGGAGTATCCACCCGGACGGAGGTGACATCTTTCAGGCCCTCCATGTCGTAGAGGCCGCTTCCGCCTATTACTCCTATTTCCGCTTCAGGCAATTTAATTTCTCCTAAAAATATCAACTGAAACAGCCGGATTATAAGCCAAAGGGAGTATTTTGTAAAGGGATTTCGGGTAGTTTTAATAGTTTTAATACCGGCCGGAGAAATAATCCTCAAGTATACGGGGGTGGTCGAAACAGATGGGAGAGGGCAGGCTGCCTTTGGCGAAAACGCCTATGCCCTTTGCGTCGTCGCCCGCTCTCGGCATGCCTTCCGCCCTGGCTATGAATACCGTCGATATGGTGTGGAAACGGGGGTCCCTTTTCGGGTCGGAATATGTATGGAACTGACGGATCAGCAAAACGTCTAAATCAGTCTCTTCCCTGGCCTCCCGGACGGCCGCGGCCTCGGCGCTCTCGCCGTAATCTATGAACCCGCCCGGTATCGCCCAGCCATGCGGCTCGTTCTTCCTCTCTATCAGGACTATCCCCTCCGGCAGCTCGATTATGATGTCCACCGTGGGGAAGGGGTTCTTCCTTTCAGGCATCAGCCTTCCACCCAGGGCTCCTCGGACTCCGCCGGTACCGGGGCCGCCGTCTCCGGCAGCGGGATTTCCCTGGCGTCCTTCGGCTCTTGCTCGGCATGGTTTACATGGCCAGCCAGTTCCACCGCGCGCTCCGGCACGATCGAATTGATGGCGTGCTTGTAGATAAGGTGCTGGCCGTCATGCTTAAGCAGAATGACGAAGTTATCGAAGCCTTTCACCAGGCCCTCGATCTTACCCCCTCCGGCGATATTCACGACTACCGGGATTTTCTCTTTTCGCACGTGGTTTAAAAACGCGTCCTGCAGGTTTATCTGGGACCTCGACATATCTCTCCCTTTTTTCCAAATGTGTTAATACTTCTCCGCCCTACCCATCTTATAGAAAACTATCGGAAATCCCCGGAAATATCAAGTGCTTTCTTCACCGAGTCCATGGATGACGCTAAATTTTTATCAGAAATATCAACCCACTGCACGCCTTCCTGGCCGTTGAACCAGGTATATTGCCTCTTGGCGTAGTGCCTCGTGTCGCGTTTTATCAGCCGCGCCGCCTCATCCAAGCCCAGTTCGCCGTCCAGATGCGCCAGGAGCTGCTTGTAACCGAGGGCATGCATGGAGGGCATCTCACGGGTGCAGCCTTTATCCCGAAGCGTCTTCACCTCGTCAAGAAATCCCTCATCCAACATCTTGTCCACCCGCGCTTCTATACGCCTGTAAAGCTCCGGCCGGGGCATTGTCAGGCCCGCGATTTTACAGTTGTACCTGCCGCCCCTGTCAGCACCCCTATCTGAGCGTCTATCTGAGCCTGTGGCTGAGCCTGTGGCGCCCCACTGAGACTGGCTCTCGCTGATTGGCTTGCCGGACTTTTGAAATACCTCCAGCGCGCGAATCGTCCTCCGTACGTCCGAAGGATGTATCTTTTCCGCCGCCTTCGGGTCGGCATTTTTCAACATACTATAAAGCGCGCCCGGCTCTTTGCGTTCAGCGTCCATCAGTTCTTCCCGCAGGGCGAAATCCGCAACCGGACCCTCAAACAGCCCCTCCGTGAGCGCCCGTATATACATTCCCGTCCCGCCCACGACCAGGGGGATTTTTCCCCGTCCAGTTATATCCTTTATCGCCTCATCCGCAAGCTGGACGTACCGCCCGGCTGAGAATTCCTCCTTCGGGTCCGCCACGTCTATCAGGTGGTGCGGCACCCGCGCCCGTTCATCCGGTGTCGGCTTCGCTGTGCCGATGTCCATGCCCCGATAGACCTGCATGGAGTCCGCGGAGATTATTTCCGCGCCTATCTCTTCGGCAATGGCTAACGATATTTCAGTCTTGCCGACTGCGGTCGGGCCGACGATAATATAAATCATTTCCTCTTGAACATCTTCTCCAGCTCGTTCAGCCCGAACTTTATCACCGTCGGTCTGCCGTGTGCGCAGGTGTATGGCATCTCGCAGGAGAAGAGTTGTTCTATGAGCCGCTCCATTGCGTACGGGTGCAATTTTTTGCCAGCCTTGACGGCGCTCTTGCAGGCGACCGATTTGCAAATTTTTTCCCGAAGCTCCTCCGCCTTCCCTTTCACGTCCGCGCTTTCCAGCTCGGATACCAGCCCCAGCACCACTTCCTTTATGTCCGCCTTCTCAAGGAACAGCGGCTTTGAGCGGATGAGGAAACTCCCGCCGCCGAAAGGCTCCGCATCTATGCCCAGTTCCTTAAGCTCCGGCAGGACGGCCTCAAGGAGCGCCGCCTCCTTCGCGGTAAGCTCTATGCGCTCCGGGACCAGTAACCCTTGCGAGGATTCCCCGTGCTTGCCGAACCGGGCCTTCACCTTTTCATACTGCACGCGCTCGTGCGCCGCGTGCTGGTCGATTAAGATAAAGCCGTCTTCTCTCCTGGCAATGATGTAGGAATCCATAACCTGCATGGGGAACTCCCGGCTGAATTCCCGTTCCGGTTCCGGATGTACATTCCTCTCCGTGTGGAGCGGAATCCTCTCCTGGCGGTGCTCATACGTACTCCCCTCTCCCGGCGCTCCGCGCCACCCTCTCCCACAGGTGGAGAGGGAAAGCGGGAGGGGATATTATACGGCGGGGCGAATGGGGCAGGGGCCTCGCGCACTGTGCCGGCATCCATGAAGGCATCGGCGCCGGGGGCGCACTCGGAGCTTTTCAGCGCACAGATAACAGCCTCTTTTATAGTCCTCTGCACCCCTTGCGCATCCGCGAAACGGACCTCCCTCTTGGCCGGATGCACGTTCACGTCCACCTGAGAGGGTTCTATATCTATGAACAGGATTGATGCCGGGTGCCGCTCCTTCATCAGCAGCGACTCGTATGCATCGTAAAGGGCGCGGGTTATCACACGGTCCTTCACGGGCCGGTGGTTCACGAAGGTCTCCTGCCTTGAGCGGTCGGAGAAGGTGCTTCCCGGCGCGGAGACGAAACCATGAACACGGCATGCTCCGCCGCCGTTATTTATCTCCGAGAGTCCCTTCGCGAAGTCTCTTCCGTAAACCTGGGCCACCCGCTCCCTGAGCTCCCGGACCGGCGGGCAATCGAACAATTCCTTGCCGTCACTTGTCAGCCTGAAATGGACCATCGGGTGCGCAAGCGCCAGCCTCTCAACCGTCGCCGCGATATGCGACAGCTCGGTCTCCCGGCTCTTTAAGAACTTAAGCCTCGCCGGGGTATTGAAGAATAAGTCGCGCACCTCCGCCGTGGTCCCCCTGGCCGCGCCGACCTCCTTCACGCCCTGGATTTTTCCGCCTTCGATTAGATCAATGAGCCGTGGCCCTCACCCGTGGAGGTGGTGAGCCTGAACCGTGAAACCGATGCGATGGACGGGAGCGCCTCGCCCCGAAAGCCCATGGTGGAGATTGACAAGAGACCTTCGTCGGAACTCAGCTTGCTGGTGGCATGGCGTTCGAATGCCAGGAGTGCGTCGTCCGGGGACATCCCCGAGCCGTCGTCGATTATCTTTATTACCTTGGTCCCGCCGCCCCCCGTCTCGATGAATATCCGGGATGCGCCCGAATCGAGGGAGTTTTCGACCAGTTCCTTCACCACCGACGCCGGACGCTCCACCACTTCTCCGGCGGCGATTTTATTGGCGATATTTTCAGGAAGGATTTTAATCATGTTCCAGTGTGCCCGAATCCTCCGTCCCCGCGTTTAGTTCCGTTTAGTTCTTCGACGTGGATCAGCTCCGCCCGGACCACCTCGTTTATCACCATCTGGGCGATGCGGTCGCCGCGTTTTATGGTAAACGGCTCTTCACCGAAATTAATCAGTATGACCTTTATCTCGCCGCGGTAATCGGCATCCACCGTCCCCGGTGCATTGACCAGGCTTATGCCGTGTTTCGCGGCCAAACCGCTCCTCGGGCGCACCTGTGCCTCATACCCTTCCGGAAGCTCGATGGATATGCCAGTAGGGACAAGCGCCCATTTTCCGGATGGGACAACCAGCTGCCCGTCCACCGCGGCCAAGAGGTCCATCCCCGCGGAATGCTCCGTCTGGTACGACGGCAGAGGCAGGTCTTCGCTTTCAGGTAATTTCTTTATTTTTATTTTTAGTTGTACGGGCATTTCTTTAATGGACGGGGATTTCTTTTTGAAGCTCTGCCTTCTCTATCGGCCCCAGGGCGCTCATGGCTATTTCCTCGCTGCCGAAAAGCTCATGCACCAGCCTGTTCACCTGTTCCGCATCCACCTTCTCGATTTCCGCGATTATCTCGTCCAGGGTGTAGCGGCGGCCCAGGTACATCTCCTGTTTCGCGAGCTGGCTCATCCGGTTGTACGTATTCTCCATGCCGAGGACCATATTTCCTTTAAGCTGTTCTTTTACCTTCTCCAGTTCGTCTTTCGTCACGCCCTCCTCCCGCAGCTTCTTTATCTCTTTCCAGATAACCCTGACCACCGATGCGGCCTTGGAAGGGCTGACCCCGGCATAGATGACGAATAGGCCGGTATCTTTCAAGGAAGTGAGGTATGAATAGACGGAATAGGCAAGCCCGCGCTTCTCGCGTATCTCCTGAAAAAGCCTGGAACTCATACTGCTCCCCAGCAGGGTATTCAGGGCATACATCCCGAACCGGTCCTTGTGCGAGTACGGCAGCCCCTTCGCGCCCATGCAGACATGGACCTGCTCCAGCTTCCGGTGTCTCACGTTGATGGCCGGCTTGAAACCGGCTGAATCGCTCTGGGGCCTTGCCTTCTTCTTTTTCCTCCCGCCGAAGCTTTTGTCCAGCGTCTCCATCAGGAGGTCGTGGTCGAAATTGCCGGCGGCGGAGATAACGATCTCGGAGGGCACGTAATAATCTTTCATGTAGTTGATAAGGTTTTCGCGTGACAGGCCGCTCATGCTCTTCCGGGTCCCTAAAACGGGCTGACCAAGCGGGGTGCCCTTCCAGACCGATTCGTAGAGGAGCTCATGCACCAGGTCGTCGGGCGTATCCTCGACCATCTTTATCTCCTCCAGTATCACCTTGCGCTCACGGTCGAGCTCTTTCTGGTCGAATATGGAGTTGTTGAAGATGTCGGTCAGGAGGTCCACGGCGCGGAACAGGTGTTCGTCCAGGACCTTTACGTAATAGGTCGTGCCTTCTTTGCTGGTGAACGCGTTGAGCTCGCCGCCCATGGAGTCCATCTCGATGGCGATGTCCCGCGCGCTCCTCCTGTTTGTGCCCTTGAAGAGCATGTGCTCTATGAAATGGGATACACCGCTCAGCTCCGGGGATTCGTCCCTCGCGCCCACGTTTATCCAGACGCCGAGCGATACGGACCGGACGTGGTTTATCCGCTCGGTCACTACGCGCATCCCGTTATCTAACAGTTCTCTTTTATACATGGCGTTACCTAAGATATTACCATAAAAAAAAGGAAACGAGCCAAGTCATTGCCCATTTCCCTTCTTTTCTTCGCGTTTATCTTATTGCCTTAGTCTTGCTTCGCCTTTAAATCCTTGGCCGCTTCCTTGGCCGAGAGGCGTATCTTGCCCTGGCGGTCAACTTCCAGGACCTTCACCATTATCTCGTCGCCTTCCTTAAGCTCATCGGCGACATTCGTCACCCTGTGCTCGGCGATCTGGGAGATATGCACCAGGCCGTCCGTCCCCGGCGTAATCTCGACGAAGGCGCCGAAGTCCATGATCTTCCGGACCTTGCCTTTATAAATCTTGCCTATCTCCGGCTCCATGACGATTCCCTGGATGATGTCGATGGCCTTCTTTGCGGCGGCCTCATCCGAGGAAGCTATGTTTATAACGCCGGTGTCCTCGATATCAATCTTGCAGCCGGTTTCCTCCACTATGCCCCTTATCACCTTGCCGCCGGAGCCTATTACCTCTCGTATCTTGTCCGGCTTTATCTGGATGGTGAATATCCTGGGGGCGTGCGGGGAGAGGTTCGCCCTGGGCTCCGGCAGCGCGTCCAGCATCCTGCCAAGGATATGGAGCCGGCCTTCCTTCGCCTGGGCAAGGGCTTCCTTCATCAGGGCCTTGGTGACGCCGCCTATCTTTATGTCCATCTGCAGGGCGCAGACGCCTGCACTTGTGCCGGTCACCTTGAAATCCATGTCGCCCAGATGGTCTTCAAGCCCAAGGATGTCCGAGAGTACGACGTACTTCTCGTCTTCCTTTATAAGCCCCATCGCTATCCCGGCCACCGGCGCCGTTATGGGCACGCCTGCATCCATCAGGGCGAGCGTTCCGCCGCAGACGGAGGCCATTGACGAGCTGCCGTTCGACTCGGTGATGTCCGAGACTATACGGATGGTGTACGGGAATTTCTCCTTCACCGGGATTACCTGCCTGAGCGATTTTTCCGCCAGGGCGCCGTGGCCTATCTCGCGCCTTCCGGGGCCGCGCAGGAATTTGGCTTCGCCTACGGAGTACGGCGGGAAGTTGTAGTGGAGCATGAACGGCTTGTAGCTTACGCCTTCGAGCGCGTCTATCATCTGCGCGTCATCGGAGGTGCCGAGAGTCGCGGTAACGAGCGCCTGGGTCTCGCCTCTCGTGAAGAGCGCCGAGCCGTGCGTCCTGGGGAGTATGCTCGTATCGCAGGTTATCTGGCGGATGTCCCGGACACCCCTGCCGTCAGCGCGGACACCCCTCTCCAGTATCATCTTCCTGACCATATCCCTTTCGATATCGTGGAAGATGATGCTGATGTTCCTTACTCTGGTGATGTCGTCCCCGCCGATCTCCGCCGTTATTTCCGACTGGAGGTTGTCTAACGACTTCTGGCGCTCGGTCTTGTTGGGGATCGCGATAAACTCGCTTATGCCGGAGACGGCTTTCGCCTTGACTTCCTCCACCAGCGCGGAGTCTATCTTGATCTCCTTGACCGTGCGCTTCTCTAACCCGGCCTGCTCACGGAGCTTCTCCTGGAGCGCGACGCCCTTCTTTATCTCTTCGTGCGCCAGTTCCAGGGCGTCCAGCATGACGTCCTCGCTGACCTCGGCCGCCCAGGACTCTACCATCATTATGGCTTCTTTCGTCCCGGCGACGGTGAGTTCGAGCTTCGTCTGCTCCATCTCCTTGAGGGTCGGGTTGACGACGAACTTGCCGTCCACCATCCCGATCCGTACGGCGCTGACAGGTCCGTTAAACGGGATATCGGAAATGGAAAGGGCCGCCGACGCGGCGATCATCCCCATTATGTCAGAGACGTTCTCCTCGCCGAATGAAAGGACGTTGGCTATTATCTGCGTCTCGCAGAGGAACCCTTTCGGGAACAGGGGCCGAAGCGGCCTGTCGATCAACCGGGAGGTGAGGGTTTCCTTCTCGGTGAGCCTGCCTTCCCTCTTGAAGAATCCGCCGGGTATCTTGCCAGCGGCGTAAGTCTTCTCGAGGTAATCGCACGTAAGGGGGAAGAAGTCCTGCCCCTCCCGCTCAACCTTTGAAGAGACTGCCGTGGCGAGGACTACGGTGTCCCCGAATGTCGCTATAACCGCACCGCTCGCCTGCCGGGCAATCTTGCCCGTCTCCAGGGTGAGGGTGCCCTCCCTTAAGGGCATTTCTACTTTATGAACCATGTAATAGTTTTTCTCCAGTCTTATTTTCTGAGGCCCATTTCTTCGACCATCCTCTTGTAGCGGTCAACGCTCTTTTTCTTGAGGTAGTCAAGGAGCCTTCTCCTGCGTCCGACCATTTTTAAAAGCCCGCGCCTTGAGTGGAAATCCTTTTTGTGGGCCTTAAAATGTTCGGTAAGATATTTAATCCGCTCGCTCAGGAGTGCGATCTGGACCTCCGGCGAACCGGTATCTGTGTCGTGTACTTTAAATTTTCCTATTAAATCCTGTTTCATGTCCTTCTCCAGCGCCATCTCTGTTACCTCCTTCCCATGGAATTGCCAGTCATTGAATATTGATAGTCCATAAACTCAAAAACTAACATAACCATCATAGTTTGTAAAGCTTTTTTTAAATCAGCACCACCTTGGGCAGTATCGGGTTTTTTGCCCCTTCGCCTGCCGGTTCACCGATAGCCAAAAGCTTTCCGGATTCATCCATCAGACGGACCGGCGTACCTTCCCGCAACTCCGGCATTAAAATGAAATCGTCATGCGCCGGCGGCCTCCCATGGCATACGTCTTCCACCCCGCGCGGGGTCAACCTGACCGCCGGGAGTTCCGGCAGAAGCATATCGATTTGCATTACTCTCTTGCACGCCTCATCGGGGGCCGGCTTCGGCTCAAGGGACAGCGCGTCTTCCACCTTATATAGTCCGGCCGCCGTCCTTCGCAGCTGGACCAGATGTCCGCATGTCCCCAATGCCTCGGATATATCCCTGGCCAGAGAGCGGATGTAGGTGCCGCTTGAGCATAGGGCATGGAATGAAAGTTCGTCTCCCGAGAGTTCCAGAAGTTCCAGCGAATCTATCACTACCCGCCTCGGCGGGGCCTGAACCAGAAGACCCTTCCTGGCCTGCCTGTACAGCGGCTCTCCGCCGATTTTCACTGCGGAATAGGCGGGCGGGACCTGTTCAATTTCCCCGGTGAAGCGGGAAAAAACTTCCTCCACTTTCCGCCTGTCAAGCGCGGGCACGGACATTTCGCGTATTATTTTCCCCTCGGCGTCAAGCGTATCCGTCTCGCATCCCAGCTTTACGGTAGCAGTATATTCTTTTTTATTGCCGCCGTAAAATTTTGCGAGCCGCGTCGCTTTGCCCAGGAGGACGAGCAGGAGTCCAGTCGCGGCGGGGTCGAGCGTACCCGTATGTCCGGTGCGTTTTTCTTTCAGCAGTCCGCGCAGGAATGAGACCGCGTCGTGAGAGGTCCAGCCAAGCGGCTTGTCGATCAGGATGAGTCCGTCCATCAAGCGGTGAATCTCTTCATGTGCTCAAATACCTTCGGGAGGACGAAATCTTTGGTTTTTTCAAGAGGCATGTCAACGACCGCGCCGGACGCGTTGGGATGCCCTCCGCCGCCCAGGCTTTCGGCAAGCGTGGAGACGTCCACCCTGCCCTTGGAGCGGAAGCTGATCTTTACTTTGCTTGGCCCAGCCTCCCGGAAAAGCACGGCCGCCTCCACACCTTTTATCGCGCGCGGATAATTAATGAAGCCGTCCGTGTCCTCCGCCTTCGTGCCCGTCACGCTGTAAAATTCTTCCTTCACCGTGACCCAGGATACCAGGCCGTCCTCGCTGATTTCCAGCCCCGCAAGGACCAGGCCCAAAAGCTTCATTCTGCCGAAGGACTTCGTCTCGTAGATGTTTTCCGCGATCTGCCACGTTTCTACTCCGTAACCCAGGAGCTTTGCCGATTTGGAGAGGGCGTCCGCGTCCGTATTGGTGTACCTGAAAGAGCCCGTGTCGGTGAATATGCAGGTATAGAGGTTGGTCGCTATATCCTTGTCGATCGGCGCATTCATAAACAGGAGCAAGTCGTAGACCATCTCCCCCGCCGCGGCCGCTTCCGGGTTCACCCAGTACACGTCCGCCGTCTTCGGGTTGGTTACATGATGGTCGACGTTAATTATTTTTTTTATCGGGGCGCCTTTGATTTTAAGTCCCGTCCGCTCCGGCTCGCAGTCCACCACGACCAGCGCGTCGTGCGGCTCTGTAATTTCCGTCCCTATCCTGATAAGCCCGGACCCGGGCAGGAAATGGAGGAACTCCGGCACCGGATCGGCATTCAATATTGTCACCTTCTTCCCCATCTTGATGAGGGAGAGGGCAAGCCCAAGCTCCGATCCTATGGCGTCCCCTTCAGGGCTTACGTGTGTGGAAATGACAAGGCTGTCAAGGCCTTTAATCGCCTCGGCGACGCCCTCTATCCCGTGAGTCATTCCCCCTCCTCCTCGTCCTCTTTAATATCCAGGCCCCGGAGAAGTTCCAGGATCCTCGAACCTTTTTCAATGGATTCGTCCAACTGGAAGAAAAGCTCCGGAGTCGAGCGGATCTGAAGCCTGTGCCCAAGTTCGGTACGCAGGAAACTGCTCCCGCTTTTGAGGCCCTTCAGGGCCTCCTTCTTCCTCGCCTCGTCGCCTATTATGCTGACGAATACCCTGGCGTTCCTTAAGTCGTCGCTTACTTTTACATAGGTTATCGTGACGAAGCCTACTCTAGGGTCCTTGGTTTTCCGAAGCAGGATGTCGGAAAGCTCCACCCGTATCTGTTCGCCGACCCTGTCGGCGCGTTTATAGTCGTGTGATTTCATATTCCATAACTCTCCCTTAAATCCCCATCTTAATCTTAAGAAGGGGAGTTCAGGTGCGTTACTATAATACCTCTATTTGATAATCTATTAATTCGAGGCTGGTATTGGAGCGGATTAAATCCACTACCTTGTTCAGTACGTCCGAGGTAAAGGCTTTTTCCCCGGACACGCAGGCCACGCCCAGCGTCGCCCTCTGCCAGAGGTCCTGGTTGTCCACTTCCGCGACGGAGACGTTGAACTTGCCGCGTATCCGGTCTTTCAGGCCTTTTACGACGCTCCGCTTGCTCTTTAAAGAACCTGCGTCATAAACGACTATCTCTACTGTAAGTATCCCAACGAACATAAATTAAAGTTTCGTTGCGAGTTTTTCCACGTCATAGGCCTCAATGACGTCACCGACTTTGATGTCGTTGAAGTTCTCGACGCCTATGCCGCATTCGTATCCTGTCTGGACTTCGCGCACGTCTTCTTTAAAACGCTTCAGCGAGGACAGCTTGCCTTCAAATACCACCACGTTGTCCCGGAGCACCCTGACTCCCGCGCTCCCTCTGGTGATAACGCCGTCCAGGACGTAGCATCCGGCGATAAGGCCTATTTTCGGCACGCTGAACGTCTGACGGACCTCCGCGCGTCCGAGTACCTTCTCCTTGAGCGTCGGCTCCAGCAGACCTTCCATCGCCAGCCGGATCTCATCGATTGCGTTGTAGATAATGTTGTATAGCCTTACGTCCACACCCTCCGCCTCCGCAAGCTGGGATGCCTTGGGCTCCGGACGGATATTGAAACCTATGATAATGGCGTTAGACGCCGACGCCAGCATCACGTCGGACTCCGTTATCGCGCCGACCGAGCCGTGTATCACGTTCAGCTTCACCGCCTCCGTGGACAGCTTGGTGAGCGACTCCGAGACCGCCTCCACCGAGCCCTGCACGTCGGCCTTTATTATGATATTAAGCTCTTTGACCTCGCCCTTCTGTATCTGCGAGAACAGGTCGTCGAGCGTAACTCTCTTGTGGAGGGCAAGCTCCGCTTCTCTCACTTTCTGCATCCTGGACTGGGCGACCTGGCGGGCCTTCTTCTCGTCTTCCATCACGACGAACGAATCTCCCGCCTGCGGGACTCCGGAGAGCCCTATGACCTCGACCGGATATGAAGGCGTGGCCTCCTTCTCTTTCTTGCCTTTGTCGTTTAAGAGCATCCTTATGCGTCCGGAGTGCTGGCCTGTCACGAATACGTCTCCGGGCCTGATGGTCCCGGTGGAGACCAGCACTGTGGCCACGGGGCCGCGTCCCTTGTCAAGTTTGGCCTCGATGATAGTGCCATGGCCGGGCTTGTTCGGGTTTGCCTTCAGCTCCATTACGTCCGCCTGGAGGAGTATCATCTCGAGAAGGCTTTCGATGCCGATGCGCTTCTTCGCGGATACCGGGACGAATATCGTATCGCCTCCCCAGTCCTCCGGCACAAGGCCCTGGTCGGAAAGTTCCCTCTTCACCCTGTCCTGGTCCGCTTCAGGCTTGTCTATCTTGTTTATCGCGACGATAATGGGCACTTTCGCCGCTTTTGAATGGTTAATGGCTTCCAGGGTCTGGGGACGCACGCCGTCTTCCGCCGCCACGACCAGGACGACTATGTCCGTCACCTGTGCACCCCTCGCCCTCATCGCGGTAAAGGCCTCGTGGCCCGGGGTGTCCAGGAATACTATATCCTTATCCTTCAGGCGCACCCTGTATGCGCCGATGTGCTGGGTGATGCCGCCGGCTTCATCCTTCGTGACGCTCGTCTGGCGGATCGCGTCAAGGAGCGAGGTCTTGCCGTGGTCGACGTGCCCCATGATGGTGACGATGGGCGGACGCGGCCTCAGGTCCTCCGGGCGGTCCTGTTCCTCTTCGACAAAAGCCTCCTCGTCGGTTATCGGCGTTACGTCCACCTTCAGGCCGTACTGGTCCGCCAGGAGTACCGCGGCGTCCGTATCTATGGCGTTATTGATGGTCGCCATCATACCCATCTCGAAAAGCTTTTTAATTACATCGCCGGATTTGACGCCTATCTTGTCGGCGAAATCCTTAACCGTAATGCCCTCGGTAATCTTCACGGCCTTTTTCCTTGCCACGGTTGAGGCGATATCCTCCACGGCCGCGGCAGCAGCTGAAGGGGCCTGATGTTTCTGATGGCTTCTGAAATCCTGCTTCTGGCCCCTCTTTTTCGACCCTCTGAAATCCTGCCACTTCTGAGGTCCGCCCCCTTCTTTTTTGGGGAAGGTGGTCTCCGGCCCGGTCGGTTTTTTCTTTACGGTCTGAAGGCGGTTTTTCAGCTTGGACGAAATCGTAGGCACCTTATCGACGCCGTCCATCACTTCCACTTCCGTCCGGACCGGCTTGGGTCCCTTCGACTTTTTCAGTTTTGCGAGCGCCTCTTTTGCCGCTTGCTCCTTCTGCGCCGGCGTCTGCTGCTGGGCGCGGCGCGGGACGAGAAGGCCTGCTGTTGCGCCAAGGCGAGTTCCTTCTTCCTGAGAGCGTCCGCCGCAAGACGGTCGAGCATTTCCTGGGGTACAACCTGCCTTGTAGGCGCTTCCGGTATCGACGGCGCCTTAGGCTGCTCCTGCACGGCAGGTTCCGCCGTTTTTACCTCGGCCGCCACGGGCTCCTCAGGCGCTTTAGGCTCCTCGGTCGCCGTGACTTCATGTACCGCAGCTTCCTGGACGGGAGGGCCGCGAGGCGGTTTCTATTTTTTCTTCAGTCGGCGGCTGTTCAACGGGCTTTACCTCGATCTTCGGTTTTATGATTTCCGCGGTCCCCGCGCCGGGGCTGGTAGCCACCGCGGTAGTATTCCTGTGCTTGAAGAAGCTCCCGAAACGGGAAATAGGAGCCGGTTTTTCCATCTCCGCCTTTTCTACTTTTTTGGCGGCCGCCGGTCTTGCTTCTTCGTCGGAAGAGGGCTCGGAAGGGGCCGATTTGATTTTGACGGCGCCGGAAGGTTTTGAGCCAAGCTTCAACACTTCCGGTTTCACCGGTTTATCCTTGGCCTTTCCGAACTTGTCCCGGATCAGCTTTACCTGGCTCTCTTCGAGACTCGACGAGTGGCTTTTTACCGCCGCTCCCGCCCGCTCAAGCTCGGCAAGGATCTCTTTGTTATCGACATTGAATTCCTTCGCGAGGTCATAGACTCTCGGTTTTGCCATTGGTTAAATCACCCCCTGCTGACATTTAAAAAAACGCGACAGTTCCCTCGCCAAAGACCGCGAGAGCTCCGACGGCTTCACGTATATTATCCCGACCGGCGAGGAGCCTAAAATAGCGCCAAGCGCCTCTTTGTCCGAAAAAGTAAATACCAAGGTATTGTCCCCGTCCATCCTCTCAAAAAGCCTCTTCCTGCTGTTTTCCGCCAGGTCTTCCGAGACCACCATCACGCCGCCGGGCGTCTTATAAGCCTGGCCGAGCGCCGCGTCAAACCCATATACGGCCAGCCCCGCCTTCCTCGACATCCCAAGGAGAGCCGAGGCTTTTTTCCCGACCTTATCCTTAAGCTCCCTATAAAAGGCTTCTCTTTGCGGCGGCTCGACTTGCTGCTTCAAAGCCCGCGAAAGCGCTCCGCCAGCCCCCGCCTTCAGGAGCTTTTCAATGCACTGCTTTTCCGGGCATATGTAAGCCCCCCTGCCGGGGACCTTCTCATTATAATCTATTATTATAACGCCCTCCGGAGAGGCCGCCATCCTTATAAGCTCCCCTTTTTCGCCCTTCTTGCGGCAGGCTATGCACGTCCTTTCAGGCTGCGCCTTCATCGCTCGTTTCGGGCTCGGCGGCTTCGGCCGATTCTGCATCTGCCGCCTGCGCCTCATCCAGGAGCCTGGACTCGCGCGCGATTGCCTCCTCTATCTCCTTCTCCCTGTCCTTCATGGGTCATCTTGTCGTATTCGGACTCGGAGTAGATGTCTATCTTCCAGCCGGTAAGCTTCGCGGCGAGCCGCACGTTCTGCCCCTTCTTGCCTATCGCAAGCGATAGCTGGGTATCCGATACTATAACCAGCGCGGATTTCTCGTCCTCGTCCACGGCGACCTTTTCCACGGTAGCGGGAGAGAGAGCCTTGCTTATGAACTGTATGGGGTCCTCCGTCCAGGGGATGATGTCTATTTTCTCGCCCCGGAGTTCCCGGACGACCGCCTGGACCCTGGAGCCCTTCATCCCGACGCATGCGCCGACCGGGTCCACGGCGGAATCCCTTGACTGGACGGCAATCTTCGTCCTGTCGCCCGCCTCGCGCACCGCGCCTTTTATCTGGACGATATTTTCGTAAATCTCAGGCACTTCCATCTCAAAGAGCTTCGAGACGAGTTCCGGGTTGCTCCTGGAGAGCACTATCTGCGGCCCCTTGTTGGTGGTCCGGACGTCCAGCAGGTATGCCCGCACCCTGTCGCCCTGTTTGTAGCTCTCCCGGGGGGCCTGCTCGCGCATCGGGAGGACCGCTTCGGTCTTTCCGATGTCGATGATGTAGTTGCCCTTCTCCTGGCGCATGACGATACCGTTCACAAGGTCGCCGATCCTGCCGGAGTACTCATTCACGATGATGTCGCGCTCGGCCTCCTTGACCCGCTGCACTATTACCTGCTTCGCGGTCTGGGCCGCTATGCGCCCGTAACCTTCAAAGTCCTGGAGGATGTCCACCTCGCCGCCGATTTCCGCCGTTCGGGTCCAGTTCCTTCGCCTCTTCGAGCGTCATCTGGTTCCCGGGTTCCTCTACTTCCGTCACTACCTGGTAGATTAAATGAATGGAAATCTTTCCGTTTTTCGGATCGACTTTGACCCTTATATTTTCGTTTTCCGGGAACTTTCTCCTTGCCGCCGAGACCAGGGCGGACTCCACCGCTTCGAGGAGCACGTCCTTCGATATGCCCTTCTCCTTGCATATCTGGTCGATCACGGTAATCAGTTCGTGGTTCATGGAAAAAATCCTCCTAAAATTCGACTTCGAGGCGGGCCTTCTCGACCTGCCCATATTTTATATAGACCGTCTTTTTCCCGTCATTTAAGAGTAAATTAAACCCGTCATTATCCGGCGAATCTATCCTGCCGACCATTACCTTCTGCCCGTCGATAGCCTCGTTCGTCTTCACCTTGGCGAGCTTGCCGGTGAAACGCTCGTAGTCGGCGGGCTTATAAAGCGGCCTGTTCAGCCCCGGAGAGGAGACTTCCAGGACGTACGCGCCCTGTATGAAGTCTTCCACCTCGATTAAGGTGCTTATCTCCCGGCTGACAGTCTCGCAGTCGCCAAGGGTCACTCCGCCCGGCTTATCTATGAAAAATTGCAGGCGCCAGCGGCCGCTCTCCATGATGAACTTGAGGTCGGCGAGCTTCAAAGCCCATCCCCTCAATCACTGGCCCGACGACACGCCTCGCGGCCTCGACTACCTTTTCCCTGGCCATACGGATCACCAAGTCCTTAAACAAAAAGAGTGGGCCTTTCGAGCCCACCCAGCAGTATTTGCTTCTGAGTTACTGTAATTTTTATCACAAACAGCTACGGATTGCAAGCAAAAAGTACAATCCGGCAGTATATTTAGGACAGTTCCGACACCGCCTTCTCTATCCTGTCCAAGCCCTTCTCTATCGCCGCCATGGAGGTCGCGTAAGAGAGCCGGATGTACTCGTCCGCGCCGAAGGCGTCGCCGGAAACCACAGCCACCTTCGCCTCCTCCAGGAGATACGCCGCGAGGTCGGCGGAGCCTTTTATCTTTTTGCCCTTAAAACTTTTCCCGTATATCGGAGAGACGCGCGGGAAGGCGTAGAACGCCCCCACCGGCGTCGGGCAGGAAACCCCCGGTATCGCGTTCAGGCGCTCCACGATATATTTGCGCCTCTTGTCGAACTCCGCGACCATCACCGGCAGGAAGTCCTGCGGGCCGTTCAGAGCCTCCACCGCCGCTTTTTGCGTGATGGAGCACGGGTTGGAAGTGCTCTGGGACTGTATCTTGGTCATCGCGCCGATGACTTCCTTCGGCCCGGCGGCATAGCCCAGCCTCCAGCCGGTCATGGCGTGGGATTTGGACAAGCCGTTAATCGTGATTGTCAGGTCTTTAATTTCGCTTCCCAGCGAGGCGATGCTGACGTGCCGGAAGCCGTCATAGGTAATCTTCTCATAAATCTCGTCCGAAATTACCATCACCTTGTGCCTGACCGCCACCTCCGCGATCTTCTCCAGCGCCTCTTTCGGATAACCGAGGCCGGTGGGGTTGGACGGGCTGTTCAGTATCAGCGCCTTGGTCTTTGGCGTTATGGCCCTCTCAAAGGCCTCCGCCGTCAGGACGAATCCCTCGTCTTCCCTCGTCTGGACTATAACCGGCGTCGCGTCGTTTAAAATGACCTGATCGGGGTATGACACCCAGTAAGGAGCCGGGATTATCACCTCGTCGCCGGGGCCATAGAGCGCCTGGGCTACGTTGTATAGCGAATGCTTCGCGCCGGTGGAAACGATTATCTGAGAACGGTCGTACAAGATGCCGTTGTCGTTTTTCAGTTTATTGATTATGGCGTCTTTAAGCTCGTCCGTGCCGCCGACGGCGGTATATTTCGTGAAGCCGCTTTTTAATGCCTTGACCGCCGCTTCCTTTATATTCTCCGGCGTGTCAAAATCAGGCTCTCCCGCGCCAAAACCCACCACGTCTATACCTTCCGCCTTCATCGCCTTCGCCCTCGCGTCCACCGCGAGAGTGGGAGAAGGTTTAATACCTTTTACTCGCTCCGCCAGAACCATCTCAAAAGCCTCCTTGATTTGCTAATTTTATTATTGCATTCACCACCGCCGCCGCAACCGGAGTCCCGCCCTTTCTGCCGCGGTTGGTGATAAATGGGACTTCCGTGATGCCTTCCAGCGCCTCTTTCGATTCCGCCGCGCCCACGAACCCCACCGGCACACCCACAATGAGCGCGGGCCTGACCCCCTCTTTCAGAAGGCGTATCAGCTCAAAAAGCGCCGTCGGCGCGTTGCCTATGGCCACTATGGAGCCGTCAATCAAGCCAAGCCCGGCGGCCTTTCTTATGCCTGCCGCGGAGCGTGTAATCCCTTCGCCTTTGGCAGTCTGCTTTTACGTCCTGGTCGGTAATGAAACAGAAGGCCTCGGCGGCGCCCGGCCTTTCTTTCGTTATGCCGGCGCGCAGCATGTTCACGTCAGTTATTATATTGCAGGATGAGGCGATGGCGGAAATACCGGCGGCTGTCGAGCCTTCGGAGAAGATCAGCAGGTCCGCGAACTCCAGGTCGGCGGTCGCATGCACGACCCTTTTCAGGACTTCCCTCTCCGGACCCTTAAATTCTTTGCCCGCGAGAAGCCCTTCGATAATCTCAAAGCTTCTGGACTCGATTGCGCGGGGGTCCGAGAGGAATTCCAACCTACTTGGTCCCCTCTTTTTCTTCTGGTCCGTCGCTATGGCGAGTTTCAAAGCCCCGGCCTGTTTTGCCATGTCCAGGATCTTCACGACCACACCCTCCATGACAGTCTCGTCGGCCTTTATGACGACCGTTTTGTCCGGGCTTACCGCCATGCGGGAGGCCAGGAGCCCTTTTAAATCATCCATGGTGACCTGGGCTTTGTTCAGGTAGATTATGTTTCCGGGAGCGACGGATACGACGGTAGTCTGCTCTTCCTGCGGCTCCGCGGTAGAAGCCTGCGGAAGCTTTATTTTGAACGCATTGTTCATCATGAGCGGCGTCGTAACCATGAAAATGACCAGGAGCACCATCACCACGTCCGTGAGCGGAGTGATGTTGATGTCGGACATTATCTTGGTCTTGCTGGTCCTGGTAATGCCCCATTTGCGCATATTATGCCTTCCTCTCGAGCAACGTATCGATAGCCTCGGAGGCGGTGGACTCCATCTCCGAGACCATCCTGTTGACGCGGTGGGTGTAGTAATTGAACATTATGACCGCCGGGACCGCCACGAAAAGACCGGTGGCCGTGGCCACCAGGGCCTCCGCGATGCCGTTGGCGACTACCGCCGGGCCGCCGCCCGATGCCAACGAGAGGTCGTGGAATGCGCGGATGATGCCGATGACGGTGCCGAAGAGGCCGACGAAAGGCGTGACGCTTCCGGTGGTGCCTATTATGCCGAGATTTCTCTCCAGGTGCAGCGTCTCCTTCATCGCGGCCTTCTCCATAGACTCGCCCATAGCCTCTTCACCGTGATGGAACGAGGAAAGGCCGGCTTTTACGATAGAGGCGAGCGACGTGGTGGAACTTTCGCAAAGCTCAAGCGCATCGGAGATATTCCCTGACCGCAGGACTTTTTTAAGCCTGCCCAGGAATTCCGATTTGCCTTTCTCCGCCTTGTGGAATACCCATCCCCTCTCCAGCATTACCGCGATTGAAAGAATGGAAAACCCGGCAAGGACTATCATAGTCCAGCCGCCTTTTGACAGGAGTTGGAAAAAGCTTAGGTCTTGAAACATGCCCCTAATCCTCCGTGATACATTGTTATTTTGAATTTTTAAGGACGAATTCAGCGAGCGCGTTTATAGAAGCGAAAGCCTCCCGGCCCACCGCCTCGTCCGGCACCTGCACTCCGAACTCCTGCTCAAGGCCCACGACGAGCTCCAGCGCGTCTATCGAATCCAGGCCCAGCCCTTCACCGAAAAGCGGCGCGTCGTCGTCTATTGCCTCCGGCTCCATCTGGAGCTTCAACCTCTGGATTATCAGTTTCTTCAGCCTGTCTTTGACTTCCATCAACTCTACTTCCTGCATCTTGCCCTGCCTCCTTCAAAACTATAGAAAAACGAGAGATTATTGTATTACCGGGAGCGTAACATTGTCAAGCCAAAGTTCACTATAGTTATACCGTTTCACCGATGCCCCTCTCCCATAAAGGGCGAAGGGAGTCGGCGGGCGGGGAATTTTTTCCGCCTACCAGAAGAAGCTCCTCAGGAACATTATGCAGATGTGATAAGTATCCGGCACGTTCCTGAAATGGCTTCTTTTGAGCGCTTCCTCACTGTAAATTGTCCTGACGGGCACGCTTATTATCTTGTATCCCATAATCCCCGCGCGCATCAGCATCTCCGATTCCGCCTCGAAACCGGAAGATTTCACCTTCATTTCGCGCAGCAATTCCGCCTTGTATATACGAAACCCGGACTGGGAGTCCAGTAGCGGGTTCCTTGCCCTCCAGGAGATGCACTTCACTCCGACCATGTTGGCCCTGTACCTGGCGGGCGGGATTTTATCCTTCTCCGTAAGCCTGGCGCCTACTACAATCCCGGCATCGGACGACACGGCGGAAAGGAGCTTCGGTATTTCATCCGGGTCGTGCTGGCCGTCCGCGTCCATAGTCAGGACGGCGTCATATCCTTTTTCGAGCGCATATTTGAAGCCGGTCTTCAGCGCCGCCCCTTTTCCCATGTTACGCGGATGGGAAATTATTTTTGCGCCGGCCCCGCTCGCCTCGCCGGCCGTATTATCGGAACTCCCGTCATCGACTACCAACACTTCGGGCAGATACTTCAGCGCCTTTTCCACTACGCCCCCGACCATCCCCACCGCGTCATATGCCGGTATCAGGCCCAACACCTTCACGGGATATCGCCCCTGATGTGCCTTACCGCTTCTTCCAGAAGCTCATCGCGGTTGGCCGCCGTTATCGTAAGCAGGTGTATATCCTTTCGCGCCTTTAACTCTTCGACAAATGGCGGCCCGTCAACCGGCACCGTCGCCACGAGGGGTTTATCGCCTTCCACCGCGTTTGAGGCTATCTGCCTGAAATGGCCGCTCATAAGCTCCATCTTTCCGATCTCGTCTATCACCACGAGATCGTCTTTGAGAAGGGCTTCTTCGACCGATTTCACCCCGACCTTTTCCAGGTCTTCCACGTTTACCGTATATTTGCCTACTTTCAGGCCGCCCTGTATTTTTTCGTGCGCGAGGACCCCTTCGCGCTTGTCCAGCGTAATTATTTTAAAGCCCTTCCGCTCGCCGTGCTCCCTTATCTCGCGGGTATAGAACCCGCCCATTTTTACATCCTGGAGCTTCGTAACCAGCCGCTCGATAAGGGTAGTCTTACCGGAGCCGGGCTCTCCCTGAATAATTACTTTTATCCCTTTTTTGCCGGGATAATCCTTTATGCTTAAATCCCTTGAGAACTCCGCGCAATGTGAAGGGTCCGCCATGGAGAACTGTTTTTTGCAGGACTCCCTCCATGCGCATATTACGCAGGAAGGCTTTATGCCGCTTGCCATGCTCTCTCCTTCAGGAATGCAGCGATTACATCCTTTATGTTCTGGATAAAGCCGCCTTTACTGTTCACTATGAATATCCGCTCCCCCACCCTGAAAAGCTCGTCCTTCCACCTCACCACGGGGGTCGCCCCGAGGGACGACTTCGGGAGGGTCTGCTCGAACATAAAAACGATTTTATCCTTCATCCGAAGCTCCGTGTCCACGATGAAAAGAGAGAGGTGCGGAGAGAGTTTGAGCGTCCTGTCGATGAAGGATGCTATCTCCGTGTCATATATCTGTTTCGGCGGGGACGATTTCACTTCCGCGTAAATCAAAAGACCCTCCAGCGCGGCAAGAAGGTCGTAATCTCCGCCAGTACCTGCCTCCCTGAAACTCACGCCCCATACGGCGTCGGCATAAAGCTCGCGCCTCATTACCTCCGCCAGATACCATTCAAGGGTGGGGCCGAAGCTCTTTACCGGCCCGTGCGACAGGGACAGACGTCCATCTCCCAGTTCCTTTGCAATGCCGGATTTAATTAAAAATTCTCCAAACTCCCTTGCCGCCTCGTCGCCGATAAACCTTGAGAGGCCTTCGGGAGTGAAGCCGTCCTGGTATTTTATCACATCCCGCAGGAAGAGCCGGAAAGAATATTTCCCCATCAGAGAATAAAACTCTTCCTTGAACTGTGCGCCCGATTTAAGTACGTCCTTGTCCCGCTCTTTCCTGTAAATCCGGAAGCCCCGCCGGACGAGCATCTCTTCCACCCCGTTCCCCAGGGCCTTTTGAAGCCTGATTATCTCTTCCTTTAAGTCCCGGACCTCCTTTTCGAGGCCGTCTATTTTTTTCGCGGCATCGCCGTCCATCTATTTCCTCTCGAAAGACTTCACGAACCGTTCATAAGAGCGGTCGTAAGACCTCTCGTCCTCCGGCTTGAAGAAACAGCCAGGCAGTTCCTGCGATTTCCTGTGGTACGATATGCACTCGCAGCACATCCCCTTCCGGGGACAGGGCTCGTAGGTGCAGGTACATTTCGATTTATTTTTATGTGCATTGCATTCAGACATAAACCCTCCGGCAAAGTCACTTTATTTTTATATAAACCTTCCTGCTGCGCGGCCCGTCGAACTCGCATAAAAATATTCCCTGCCAGGTCCCCAGGACCAGCTTGCCGTCCTCTATGAAGACAGTCTCCGAACAGCCGAAGAGGCTGGATTTTATATGTCCGTCGGAGTTCCCTTCAGAGTGCCGGTAATCCCCGCTCTCCGGCACGACACTGGACATGTGCGTCTCGATATCCCGCACCACGTCCGGGTCCGCGTTCTCGTTTATCGTGACGGCCGCGGTGGTGTGCGGCACGAAAACGTAGCATATCCCGTCCTTGACGCCGCTCTCGGCCGCGGCACGGCGCACCTCGTCCGTTATGTTTACCATCTCGACGCGGCTCTTGGTGCGCAGCGTTATCTGCTTCACTTGGTCACCTGGACGAACTTGCCGCCATCGACTTTCCAGATGACGTAATGGGCGTTTTTGTTGTCGCCGTTTTTGCTGAACTCGATTTTGCCGAGCGGCGAATCGAAGCTGTTTTTGCGGAGATAGTCAGCCAATACCTTTCCGTCGGTGGATTTCGTATCGTTTATAGCCTTAAGCATTATATCCGCCGCGACATATGCATATATGGAATAGGGGCCGGGCTCGCCGAACTTCCTTTTGTATTTATCCAGGAAGTCCCTGGCGCTTTCTATGCTGGAAGGGTCGGGAGTGAAAGTTATATAAAAACCGTCCGCGCTCCCTCCGGCAATCTCCACCAGCTTCCTGTCCATCGCGCCGTCTCCGCCGACAAATATCGCATCAAGCCCGATCTCCCGCGCCTGCCTGACAAGGAGGCCCGCTTCCGGATACATCCCGCCGAAATAAACCACTTCAGGGTCCGCGCTCTTTATGCTGGCCAGCACGCTCTTGAAGTCCTTGTCGCCCTGGATGATGCTGCCGTCGTAAACTACCTTCGCCTGCGGCCCAAGGTTCTTCTTGAACTCGTCGGTTATACCCTGGCCGTAGGTGGTTTTATCCTGGATCACCGCGATGCGCGTTTTCTTCAGCTCATTAGTAACGAACTCCGCCGCCACTTTCCCCTGCTGGTCGTCCCTTCCGCATACGCGGAAAGTGTTCCAGTATCCCTGCTCGGTGAACTGCGGATTGGTAGTGGCCGGGCTTATCATCGGGATGCCTCCGTCCAGATAGACTTTGGAGGCAGGTATGGAGCAGGAAGAATTGAAATGTCCTATAACACCGGCTACGTTCTCGTTTATCAGCTTATTGGCCGCGGATACCGCCTGTTTCGGGTCATGCTGGTCGTCCTCCAGGAACACCTGCACCTTCTTCCCCATGACCCCGCCCTGCGACTCCCATTTCTTCACGGCCATTCCGACGCCGTTTTTAAAGTCCACTCCGTAGCGGCTCTGGTCTCCGGTCATCGGCCCGGCGACGCCTATCTTGATTACGTCGCCCCCGCCTTTGGAACAGCCGGAAATTAACAGTAAAGCCGCCGACAAGGATGCAATAAAGATTAAAAACCCGCGCATCAAGACCTCCCCTTAAATAACTCTACAAACCTTCTGGCCGCAAGGGCCGCGTCCTTTGCATCAGAAACAGCGGATATGACCGCCACGGCGTCCGCGCCCGCTTCTATCACCTCTGATGCATTATCCAGATTTATGCCGCCGATGGCGGCAATCGGTATTTTTATTTTTCCCTTAAGCGACCGAAGCTCGGGAGGGCCCTTTCGCCTCTCCGGCGTCCTTCGTGGCGGTCTTGAAAATCGGGCCGAAACCGATATAGTCCGCGCCGCCTTCCTGTGCAGCTTCCGCCTGGGCGAGGGAGTGGGTCGATATCCCGATTATAAGCCTGTTCCCGACAATCTTCCGCGCAACCGGAAGCGGCGTATCGTCCTGCCCCAGGTGCACCCCGTCCGCTCCGCAGGCGAGCGCCGTTTCCATATCGTCGTTTACGATAAAGGCCGCGCCGGACTCCGCCGTAATCTTCCTGAGCCTGAAAGCCATATCGCGGAACTCGTCCTTTGAGAGATATTTATCCCGGAACTGAATAAGCCTCGCGCCCCCGGCTATCGCTTCGCGGACAATTTCTTCGTGTCCCCTAGCCCCTGATGCGTCAGTTATGAAATAAAGGCCTCTGATTATCTCCGAGGCCCCAGGCAGAGTGTCGGCCATTATTTATTGAATGTTTCGAGGAACGAGGTGCTGTATATCCCGGAGCGGAAGACCGGGTCCAGGAACACCCGCCTGTGGAGAGGGATGGTAGTCTTTATCCCTTCGATTATAAATTCCTCGAGCGCCCGCGTCATCCTCGCCATCGCTTCTTCCCTGTCAATCCCGTGGACGATAAGTTTCGCGATCATGGAGTCGTAGTTGGGCGGGACGGTATAATTGGAATAAACTGCGGTGTCCACGCGGACGCCGGGGCCGCCAGGCGCGTTGTAGGTGGTTATGGTGCCCGGGCAGGGAGTGAACTTCTGCGGGTCTTCCGCGTTTATCCTGCACTCGAAGCTGTGGCCGTCGATTTTTATATCGTCCTGCTTGTATTTCAGCGTCAGGCCCGCGGCCGCTTTTATCTGCTCTTTTATCAGGTCGATCCCCGTCACCATCTCCGTGACCGGATGCTCCACCTGTATGCGCGTGTTCATCTCCATGAAAAAGAATTTATCGCCTGAGACGATGAACTCCACCGTGCCCGCATTTCTGTATTTCACCGCCTTCGCCGCGGCAATGGCCACCTCGCCCATTTTCTTGCGCATTTTGGGCGTTATGGCCGGGGAAGGCGATTCTTCAATCAACTTCTGATGCCGCCTCTGAACCGAGCAGTCCCTCTCGCCAAGGTGTATTATGTTGCCCTTTTCATCCGCAAGTATCTGCACCTCGACATGCCGGGGCTCCGTTATGAACTTCTCTATGTACACCTCCGGATTGCCGAATGAGGACATCGCCTCGGCCTGCGCCGTCAGGAAAGAGTTTATCAGGCTTCCGGCGGAATGCACCACGCGCATGCCGCGCCCCCCGCCTCCCGCGGACGCCTTGATTATAACCGGATAACCGATTCTCGTGGCCAGGGTAAGGATTTCGTCCTCGCTGCTGACAGTCCCCTTGCTCCCAGGGATCACCGGGACGCCAGCCTTCACCATCGTCTCCTTCGCCTTGGCCTTGTCCCCCATCAGCCGGATATTCTCCGGAGTAGGGCCTATGAACTTTATCCCGGCGGTCTCGCACATCTCCGCGAAATTCGCGCTCTCCGCCAGAAAACCATAACCTGGGTGGATGGCTTCCGAGTCCGTTATCTCCGCCGCGGAAAGGATGGCCGGGATGTTTCGGTAACTTGCCGCCGAATCGGCCGGTCCGATGCAGATGGACTCGTCCGCGAAGCGGACGTGAAGGGACTCCGCATCTATCGTGGAGTGTACCGAGACCGTCTTGATCCCGAGCTCTTTGCAGGCGCGGATTATACGAAGGGCAATCTCGCCCCGGTTGGCAATCAGTATCTTTTTGAACAAACTTTACCTCGAGTTAAGGCGGGTTCAGACAGGCTCGATATGGAAAAGCGGTTCCCCGTACTCCACCGGCTGGGCGTTATCCACGAGTGCGGCCACGATCTTTCCGCTCACTTCGGCCTCTATTTCGTTCATCAGCTTCATGGCTTCGATGATGCAGAGTATCTGCCCCTTCTTGACCACGTCGCCCACCTCCACGTAAACCGCCGCGTCCGGAGTGGGCGCGCGGTAGAACGTGCCGACTATCGGCGAATTCACCACGAACAGATTTTTCTGCACGTCACCCGACGGCTCGGCCGGGGGCGCGGCTACTTGCGCCGGGGGCTCTCCCGCAGGCGCCTCCCCGGCCCGCGGAGCAAGAACCCGCTCACGGCCCGCCGCGCCTTTTTTAATCTTAATCCTCGTGCCCGCTTTTTCCAGCTCTATCTCGGTCACGTCCGAGTCTTTCAGGACGTCGATAAGCTCTTTTATCTCTTTCAGGTTCATGATTTATCCGCTCCTGTCAGGGCAGACTACTTTACCCTCTCCAGATATTCACCGGTCCTGGTATCGACCTTTATGACCTCGCCTTCCTCAAGATAAAGCGGGACCTTTACTATCGCGCCCGTCTCTAAGGTTGCGGGTTTCGTCCCGCCGGAGGCGGTGTCCCCTTTCACGCCGGGATCGGTCTTTACCACTTTCAGTTCCACGAACATGGGCACTTCCACGTTTATGGGATCTCCGTTATGGTACAGGACCTGCGCCAGCATGTTTTCCTTAAGCCATCTCGCGCCGTCGCCTATCTGTTTTCCGGTCATCGAGAACTGCTCGTAGCTCTCCGAGTCCATGAAGAAATATTCTTCCCCGGTGTTGTAAAGGTACTGCATCGACCTCTCTTCCAGGTTCGGCGTCTCCACCTTTTCGCCGGAGCGGTACGTGCGGTCGATTACGTTACCTGATCTTAAGCTTTTCAGTTTCGTCCTGACGAACGCGCCGCCCTTGCCGGGCTTTACGTGCTGGAACTCGATTATAACAAACGGCTCGCCGTCTATCTCTATCTTGGCGCCGTTACGGAACTCTGCGGTCGAAATCACTAAATTTACCTCCTGTTACGTTGAAAGTCCATGTCCTTGGGAAGCGACGTCAGAACCTCGCAGCCTTCCGCCGTCACGAGGACCATATCCTCTATCCTGAAACCGCCCCACCCGGGTATGTATATCCCCGGCTCTATCGTTATGACCATTCCCGCCTGGAGCACGTCTTCGCTCAAATACGACACGGACGGGGACTCGTGCACCTCCAGGCCTACTCCATGCCCAAGCCCGTGGCCGAAATATTCGCCGTAGCCCTTGGCTGCGATGTGGCCCCTGGCCGCCTCATCGACCTCCTTGCAGGATACCCCCGCGCGGACCTTATCCATGGCGCGCTTCTGGGCCTCCAGGACTATATCATATATCTCGGACTGTTTCCTGTCCGGCTCGCCTACCACGCCGCTCCTCGTTATGTCCGACTGGTAGCCGTGGGCCTCGCCGCCGAAGTCTATTATCAGCGTCTCCCCGTCCTTCATCTCTTTGCCGGAGGCTAACCCATGCGGCAGGGCGGCCGCGCTCCCCGGATGCGACTATTATGTCAAAAGGCACCTTCTTGGCCCCCAGTTTCCGGATGTTGAACTCCAGCCCAAGCGCGGTCTCGTTCTCCACCATGCCGGGGGCAATCCGTGAGATGTTCTCCCGGAACCCTTCCTCGGCGCGCCTGACGGCCTCGGAAATTTTATCTATCTCATCCTCGTCTTTTATCGCCCGGAGCTTTTCCACCGCGTCCTTTACAGGCAGAAGCTCCATCCCGCCAAGTTCATTTTGGAGTGCGCCGTGGAAATCGAACGCTACGTTTCGTGACTCAAAACCAACCTTTTTCGCGCCCAGCTCTTTTAAGATTTTTCCAAGCTCTTCCGACAGCCGGCCCTTCTGGATCCGTACCTCGTAACCTTCCACCTCATCCCGGCTCTGGGTCGTGTACCTGGAGTCGGTTATGAAAAAAGCTTTTTTCGGGGTAACTACCGCATAGCCCGACGAGCCGGTGAAACCTGTTAAATACGAGACGTTCGTTAAGTTTGTGACTAAAAAAGCGTCCGCGCCTTCGGAGACAAAACGCCTCCTTAAGCCCTCCAGCCTCTTTTCTCTTTTATCAGCCATTTGCGTTTTTACCTGTTTTCAGGATGCTGAGCGCGGCGCGGATGCCCAGCATGTAGCTGTTTATCCCGAAACCCGATATCACGCCCACCGCGACTTCCGATATATAAGATTTATGCCTGAAATCTTCCCGTTTGTAAATATTGGAAATATGGACTTCCACCGTAGGGATGCCGACTGCGGCTATGGCGTCCCTTATAGCGATACTCGTGTGGGTGTATGCCCCGGGGTTTATGATTATGGCCTCGAAATTTCCATCGGCCTTCTGGATAATATCGACTATTTCGCCCTCATGGTTTGACTGGGCTATCCCTAACTCCACGCCCGCTTTTAAAGCGGCTTTCCTGAGCATGCTGTTCAGTTCATCAAAAGTTACGCGCCCGTAAGTATCCGGCTCTCTCTTGCCGAGCAGGTTCAGGTTGGGGCCGTGGATCACGATGATTTTTTTCATGGAACCGGTCTCCGTTAGAATTCTTTTATCAGTTTGTCCGCGGCAATCCTAAGCAGAAACCGGCCCTTGCCCAGGTTTGATTCCGGAGAGAGCAGGAGGGCTATGAAATAGTCGTCATTAATCTTTCGCATGACAAGCCACGCCCTTTCGGCGGCTATGGAAATTTCTTCCGTCCCGCCTATCTGAAGGGAGCGCGACGCGGCCTGGGCGCCTTTCAGGAGGTTCCCGTATTCCGCCCCCACGGACTGCAGGTCCACCCCCGTCTCGGCGGCAAGCTCTTCCACTATGATTCCGTCCATCCCGACGACTGCGGCGCCCTTAGACCCCGGTATACCTTCCGTCAGCTCTTTGAGGACTTCCGAAAAGCTCATTTTCCGGCCTTTCTCCTGATTGTTTCAAGGAATCCTTCCAGCCTCTTCACTGCTTCCAGGTTTTTCGATCTGACCTGGGGCCTCGGCGGTTCCCCGCTCTCATCCGTCCTCTTCCCCAGGCTCGCCGTAAAACTCCCAGGAGTCCATGGCGTCAGCTTCCGGGGATTCATCCTCCCAGGGGGGCAGGATTTCGCCCGCCAGATCGGCATCCAGAACCTCTTCGGCCTCTTCCTGTTGACCCCTCTTCCCGATATTCGCCAGGAGGTAGAGGTCTTCGAGCTTCTGCTTGAGACTCATGTCCGCAGGGGACAAGACGATGAGATTTTTATAGATGTTTATGGCCCTGTCGTAGAACCCCTGGGCGACATATAACTCCGCCAGGGTCTCCGTCTCGAACACTTCCTTCCGCCCGGTCTCCGGCGGCGGCGCCTGTTCCTTCGGGGCCTGATACACAAACCCGTCAAGCTCAAAAGAGCTTAGGTCGTCGGTTATCTCGTATACCCCAGCCGGATTTTCATGGCTCTCGTCTTCGGCGGGCCCCTCTTTATATGCTGAAAATATATCCTCAACGTCTGTCTGGGTGGCGTCTATCGAATATGCCTGTACCTGCCCCTCCACTTCATCTTCCATTACGATTTCTGGAATTGCTTCGGCTTCTATATCTTCCGGCTCCGGCAGAGCGTCATTTCCGGCAGAGCGTCTATTTCCGGTTGAGCGTCCATTTCCGGTTGAGCATCCATTTCCGGTAGAGCGTCCATCTCCGGTAGAATGTCCATCTCCGGCAAATCATACAGCTCCGGCATCGCTTCAACTTCCGAAAATACATCGGGCGCCGTATGGAGGTCTTCAATCTCCACTGACGGGAATTCCGGCTCAGGCTCCGGAAGCTCGATAAGCCGCCGCGAACTGGTCCTCCGGGAGCGGGATTTCCATTTCGGGCTCCGGCTCTTCCTCCGTCTGACTTATTTCGGAAATATCGAATATCGTACTTTCCCGCGGCTCAGGTTCAGCATCTTCAGCCTGCGCGACAGTCGGTTCCTCTTCGTCCGGTTCCTCTAAACTGGCGGCCCGCGGCGATTCCGCTTCCTTCAGCAGGGCCTTTGCCTCCTCGTCCTTGGGGTTCAGGAGCGTAATTATCCTGAAATGAGCTTACAGCCTCCGCCATCATCCCCATGCCCAGATATATCTCGCCCAGTTTCCTGTGCGCGAGCAGGTTGTCCGGGATTGCCTTTACCACCGCCTCGAACTGCTCTTTGGCCTTCCCGGTGTCCCCATTCTGCAGGTACGCCTTGCCAAGGAGCACTTTCGCGCTCATGTAGTAGGGGTTGGCGTTCAGGCCGTTCTCCAGCGTGGAAATAGCCTCCCCGGCCATCCCCGCCTTGAGGTACTCCTCGGCAAGAGGCATGAAGAGCTTGGACCCGGGGTCTTTTGCTAACTGGGCTCTGAGGCGCGCTATCTCCGGAGAAGCGCCCCCTTCACCGTCAAAGGGAGTGGCCATAAGTGCAAATCCTCAATAAATTCCAAAACTTCCCTATTTTAGCAGAGGCGGATTCAATGTCAAGAAAAAGTTTTTCCTTGATAAAAGCCAACTTGAGTGGTAAATTCCTATAATTGAACGTTTTTTCTGAGGTCATCATGCGCGAAACTATCCTTTTAGTCGATGACGAACAAAATACCCGCGAGGCGCTTTCTATTGCGCTCGGACGGGAGGGTTATAATATAATCCCGGCTTCCAACGGCGGAGAGGGCATGAAGCTCCTCGAAAAAGAGCCGGTAGATTTAATAATTACCGACTTGATGATGCCGGGCGTATCCGGGATGGACCTCCTGGATTTCGCCAGGAAGCACCGTCCGGAAGTCATGGTCATTATGATGACCGGCTACGCCTCGGTGGAGACTGCCATCACCGCCATGAAAAATGGGGCCTTCGATTACATTACGAAACCGATCAAGCTTGACGAGGTGAAGATAATCATCCATCAGGCTGCGGACAAGCGTAACCTGCTGCTGGAGAACATCTCCTTAAAAAAGGAGCTGAAGGGAAAATACACCTTCGATAACATAATCGGGACCAGCAGGCCGATGCAGGAAATATTTTCCAGTAATGGAGAGGGTGGTTAATTCCGACAGTACCGTCCTCATCACCGGCGACTCCGGCACCGGGAAAGAGCTCGTCGCCAAGGCCCTCCACTATAACGGGCCGCGGAAAGAGAACCCGTTTGTCGCGATCAACTGCGCCGCCATCCCGAGCGAGCTTCTGGAATCGGAGCTTTTCGGCCATGTCAAGGGCTCCTTCACCGGCGCCGTCGCCAACAAGCCGGGTAAGTTCGAGCAGGCCAACACCGGGACGATGTTCCTGGATGAGATAGGTTCGATGACGATGGCCCTTCAGGGCAAGCTCCTCCGTGTACTCCAGGAAAAGGAGATCGAGCGGGTCGGAGGGGCGAAACCGATGAAGATCGACGTCCGTATAATTTCAGCTACGAATACCGACCTCGAAAAGGCGGTGAAGAAGGGCCTGTTCCGGGACGACCTTTTCTACCGGCTGAACGTCATACCCATCCACCTGCCTTCCCTTAAGGACCGGGCGGAGGATATCCCGATGCTGGCCGCTCACTTCATAGGGAAGTACAACGAAAAACTGAAGAAAGGGATAAAGGGGCTGGCAAGCGGCGTGATGGATTATCTCGTGGCGTACGAATGGCCCGGGAATATCCGGGAACTGGAGAACGTAATCGAACGGGCGGTCACGCTTACAGATGGAGAATATATCCAGGAAAGCGCTCTGCCGCAGTCCATATTGGGAGTTGCCGGGCAAGAGTTTTACAGCGTGCCCCAGATACCGGACAGGGGGACAGACCTTGAAAAAGAGCTGGAAGGTTTTGAGGCCGCGATGATACGGATGGCCCTAAAAAAAACCGGCGGCATAAAAACAAAGGCCGCCGAGCTATTGAATTTGAAGCGCACCACACTGATAGAGAAGATGCGCCGTCTTAACCTCTGACCTTCAGAAAAGAATGCCTGCCCACGCCCTCTGAAGGCTGACCAGAAGGTAAAGAAATACCGCGCACGCAACGTAGTGCTTGCCGCATCCGATGTCAGTTCCCATACCCGTCCTCCATCTATAACTCATCAACTTTGATAATAATATAGCATACAAATATTAAAAGCAAATTAATAGCGAGTTAAATGACTTTAAGGAAAGAATCGTTTAAATAAAAAAGGCGTCTTGCGACGCCTTTTTTTTTAGTTTAGTTCATGTCGCGGCTTTTTATGTCCCCATCTCCCAGGAGGAAAGATACTCTTCCTGTTCTTTGGTGAGCTTGTCTATCTTTACCCCCATCGCCTCCAGTTTCAGCCTGGCTATCTCCGCGTCTATGTCTTTTGGAACACCGTAAACGGTCTTCTTCAGGGCCTTGCCCTGCTTGACCATAAACTCAGCCGAGAGCGCCTGATTGGCGAAGCTCATGTCCATGACGCTTGAAGGATGCCCTTCCGCCGCCGCGAGGTTCACGAGCCTGCCCTCGCCCAGCACGTTTATCTTCCTGCCGGTGGGCAGGGTATATTCCTCGACGAACTCGCGGATGCGCCTCTTTTTCTTCGACATCTCCTCCAGTGAAACCAGGTCGAGCTCGACATTGAAATGGCCGGAGTTGGCCACTATCGCGCCGTCTTTCATTGCTTTGAAATGCTCGCCCCGGATGACGTTGACGTCGCCGGTAACGGTGCAGAAAAAATCGCCTGACTTCGCGGCATCGGCCATAGGCATCACCTGATAGCCGTCCATCAGGGCTTCGAGCGCCTTCAGCGGGTCCACTTCCGTCACGATTACCTTCGCGCCGAGCCCCTGGGCGCGCTGGGCGAGCCCACGCCCGCACCAGCCGTATCCCGCGACGACGAAATAAGTGCCCGCAAGCAGCCTGTTGGTCGCGCGTATGATGCCGTCTATAGTGCTTTGTCCGGTGCCGTAACGGTTGTCGAAGAAGTGTTTGGTGTCGGCGTCGTTTACCGCCACGACCGGGAATTTTAATACTTTTTTCTCCGCCATGCTTCTTAGGCGTATCACGCCGGTGGTCGTCTCTTCCGTGCCGCCGATGATGTTTTTTATCAGGTCGGGGCGCTCGGAATGGATGGTGGAGACTAAGTCCGCGCCGTCGTCCATCGTCATCATCGGTTTTGTATCGAGGACTGCATTGATGTGTTTGTAATAGGTTTCGTTGTCCTCGCCCTTTATGGCGAAGACGGAAATCTTGTCATGCTTGACAAGCGAGGCCGCCACGTCGTCCTGGGTCGAGAGCGGGTTGCTTGCGCAGATGGAAACTTCGGCGCCCGCCGGCTTTCAGTGTCTTGCACAGGCTCGCGGTCTCCGTGGTGACATGGAGGCAAAGTCCAAGCCGCACGCCCTTCAGCGGCTTTTCTTTCGCAAACCTCTTCATGATAAGGTTCAGCACGGGCATGTTCTGGTTCGCCCATTCTATCCGGAGCTTCCCCTTCTCCGCAAGTCCAAGGTCTTTGACGTCGAATTCCATTATATGCCTGCCTCCTTCTTAAGGGATTTTGCCACGTCCGTCTTCTCCCAGGTGAAACCGGGCTCATTCCTCCCGAAATGCCCGTACGCCGCGGTCTGCTTGTATATGGGCTTCCGAAGGTCGAGCGACTTTATTATCCCGTTGGGGGTCATGTCGAAATGGTCCCTTACAAGCTGGACGATTTTCTCCTGCGGGATCTTCCCGGTTTTGTAGGTATCGACAAGGATGGATACCGGCTCGGCTACGCCGATGGCGTATGCCAGCTGTACCTCGCAGCGCTCGCATATACCGGCGGCGACAAGGTTCTTCGCCACGTAGCGCGCCATGTACGATGCGGAGCGGTCGACTTTGGACGGGTCCTTGCCGGAGAAAGCGCCGCCGCCATGGCTTCCGACTCCGCCGTAGCTGTCCACGATTATCTTCCGCCCGGTGAGCCCGGTGTCGCCCTGCGGACCGCCGATGACGAACCTGCCCGTCGGATTGATATGATAAATGATATCTTCCTGGTCAAGAAGTTCCTTCGGGATCACGGGTTTTATTACCCTCTCCACGATGTCCTCGCGGAGCTCTTTCAGGGTTATATCCGGGCTGTGCTGGGTGGATATGACCACCGTCCTCACCTTGTACGGTTTCCTGTCCCTGTACTCCACCGTTACCTGCGATTTACCGTCCGGCCGCAGGTAGGTAAGCACGTCGTTTTTACGCACCTCGGCGAGCTTCCTGGTAAGCTTGTGGGCAAGCATTATCGGAAGCGGCATCAGTTCCGCAGTCTCGTCGCACGCAAAGCCGAACATCAGCCCCTGGTCTCCCGCGCCGCCTGTGTCAACGCCCATCGCAATGTCCGGGGACTGCCTGTCTATGGAGCTGAGTATGGCGCAGGTCTCGTAGTCGAAGCCATATTTTGCGCGGGTGTACCCGATGTCTTTTATGGTGTTCCTGACTATTTCGGGTATATGGACATAGGTACTCGTCGTTATCTCGCCGGCGATCATGGCCATGCCGGTGGTGACCAACGTCTCGCAGGCCACCCTCGCTTTGGGATCGTCCTTTATTATCGCGTCAAGGATAGCGTCGGAAATCTGGTCGGCTATTTTGTCAGGGTGGCCCTCGGTGACGGACTCCGAGGTGAAGAGGTAATTTATTCTGCTCATCTTTTGAAATCTCCCTTTCGCTTAAATTACTTTCAGCAGCGGCAGGCCGGCGGCGCAGTCCAGAAGCATGCCGGCGGCCTCATCTTTTGAGACGAGCCCCGTATCCATGGCAAGCCCGTTTTTATCGTATATATAAAGCCTGTTCTCCAGGCTCCCGAAGCCGGTGTCTTTTCCGACAAGGTTAGCCGCGACGAGATCAGCGTTCTTTTCTTTAAGTTTCTTCTGCGCGTTCGGGCCGACGTCATCGGTCTCCGCGGCAAAACCGATTACCACCTGCCCCTTTTTCTTCATCTTTCCAAGGGCGCTTAATATATCAGGAGTCCGCAGCAGTTTCAAAGAAAAATTTTCCCGGCCACCTTTTTTTATTTTGGCCGGGGAATATTCCGACGGAGCGAAATCGGATACCGCGGCGGCCATGACGGCTATATCCGCTCCCTTGAAGGCGCCGAGCGCCGCCTTCTCCATCTCCTTAGCCGAGCGGACCGGTATCGCTTTGACTCCCGAAGGCGGCGTGAGCGCGGTAGGTCCGTAAATCAAAGTTACTTCGGCTCCCCGGGCCAGAGCCTCTTTCGCGACCGCGAAGCCCATCCTGCCGGTGGAGCGGTTCCCGATGAACCTTACAGGGTCCAGGTCCTCATATGTCGGACCGGCGGTTACCAGGATTTTTCTGCCGGAGAGCGTCTTCTCCCTGAATAACGAAAGCGCCGCATGCAGGATGTCGGCGGTCTCGCTCATCCTGCCCCAGCCGAACTCGTTGCACGCCATCGGGCCCTTGTCCGGCCCGGCAAACAGGACGCCCCTGTCTTTCAAGGTTTTCAGGTTATCCTGGAGCGCGGGACTGTCAAACATCCGGCAGTTCATCGCGGGGGCGAAAAGCACCGGGCATTTTGCGGCCATGAGCATCGTGGACAGCAGGTCGTCGGCAATCCCGTTTGCGGCTTTTCCGATAATATTCGCGGTGGCGGGTGCGACGATGAACGCGTCCGCCCTGGCGGTTAAATCGATATGGGGCATGGGGCCCCGGGACTCGAAAAGGTCCGTCCCCACTTCTCTGCCGGAAAGCGCGGAAAATGTAAGCGGCGAGATGAACTTGCAGGCGGCCTCCGTCATCACGACGCTCACGGACGCGCCCTTCTCACGGAGACCCCGGACGAGCTCGCAGGACTTATAAGCCGCGATGCCGCCGGTAACCCCTAAAATTATCTCCTTACCATCCAGCGGCTGACCCATCGGCGGTTATTCCTCGGAGCCTTCTTCCTGGGACTCTTCCTCATCTTCGGGAATGATATCTTCTTCAATCTCGGCGCTTTCGGGCGCCGCTTCGGACAGGACCGCCGTCTCCGCCTTGTACGCCTCTTTTATCTCTTCTATCTTCTCTAACGATGCGGCGGCGGCCTCTTCCATGCTATCTTTGGCGATCCTCTCGCGCCTCATCCGATATTCGTACTCCCTGGCCCGCTTGGCATCCTCGCCGGTCAGGTACTTGAGCTTCCCTTCTATAGCCTCTTCCAAAGCAAGACTGATGTTCTTCACATACTTTTTCTTGACCAGTGCAGGAGAGCCTTCCGTGAGCTGTCTCCCCCTCTGGGCGACGACAAGCACCAGCCGAAACCGGCTGTCGAAAAGTTCGTTACCATACTCTATCGGCAGTTTTATAATGTCCAATTCATTTCCTCCCGTTATCGCCTGCTTCAGGCAAGCCCGAATTTTTTTCTCGTGGCGGCGGCATCCACATTCGCCAGCCTGCATCTCTCCGCCAGGATTACCGATCTCAGGGCCTCCAACGCCTTCCCCAGGTTATCGTTAATAATTATGTAGTCGTACCGGTCGAAGCTGTCCAGCTCCTCCACCGCCCTTTTTAGCCTTCTGGCTATCTCCGCCTCGTCGTCCGAGTCCCTTCCCCGGAGCCGTCTTTCCAGCTCTTCCATGGACGGCGGCAGTATAAAGATGAAAACACCCTGCGATGCCGGACTGTCTTATCTGCATCGCGCCCTGGGTGTCTATGTCCAGGATTACGTCTTTCCCCTGGCCGAATATCCGGTGCCAGCTCCTTCTTCGATGTCCCATAGAGATGGCCGTGCACGGTGGCGTATTCCACGAAACCGCCCTCTTCGGCTAGCTTCTTAAATTCCGTTTCGGATACAAAATAATAATGCTCGCCCTCTTTTTCGGTGGGTCGGGCCGACCTCGTCGTATGCGAAATCGCATGAGATATATCCGGAAGATACCCGGCAAGCTCCTTGCAGAGAGTAGTCTTGCCAGCGCCGGACGGCGCCGACACTATAAACAGCAGTCCTTTGCTACTCAATATTCTGCACCTGTTCGCGTATTTTCTCCATCTCCGCTTTCATCTCGATTACGCGTTTCGCGATTTCAAAATCCGAGGACTTGCTCCCGACAGTGTTCAACTCCCGGTTTATCTCCTGAATGAGGAAGTCCAGCTTCCTGCCTACCGGGCCGCCTTCGTCCAGCATCTTGTGCAGTTGGGCCAGATGGCTCCTGCCGCGGACGACCTCCTCGGTCACGTCGCACCTGTCCGCCATCAGCGCCGCTTCCTGCGCCAGCCTTTCCCCATCCAGTTCGATCCCCTGGGCGAGTTTCTCCACTCTCTCCTTGAGCTTCGCCTGGTACTCCTTCACTACCTCCGGGGAGCGTTTCGCTACTTCGTCCAGACCGAGAGAGATGGTCAACGAGCGGTTCCGGATATCGGCGTCGAGATTTGCCCCCTCTTCCGCCCGCATCCTTTCCAGCGCGTTCATCGCCTCTGAAAGAGTAGCGTCCAGCGCCGACCAGGCCGCCTCAAGGTCGCCCGTCTCTTCCTGGATTATAATTATATCTTTCAACGAGCCGACCATATCGAGGTCGATCTCGCCCGGCAGACCGAACTGGGATTTCAGTTCCGACAGTAGTTCAATGTATTGTTTCGCCGCTTGAAGGTCCAGCTTAAGCGCCTTCGGTCCCTTCTTCCGAACCGCCTGAGGTCACGAAAACATCTATCCGCCCGCGGGAAAAACGCTCGCCGATAGCTTTTTTAAGCCGTCCTTCCAGCGCGGAAAGGCTTTTTGGCAGCCTCGGAGCCACGTCCAGGAACTTGTGGTTCACAGAGCGCATCTCGACGACGTAACCGCCGCCCTCGCCCTTGCCGAAGCCGGTCATGCTCTTTATCATTGATAACTCCCCGAAATTAGGAATCATATTATAAAAAATTCCTTTTGTCAACGAGGCTTTTATGTTATCTTCCGATACATGGACAGCGGCTTTCGGCTTATAGATTCGGGTCCCGGCGGGGCGGCCTGGAACATGGCGGTGGATGAGGCCCTGCTGATTTTCTCCGGCTCCCCCGGTTCCTTACCCGTGCTCAGGTTCTATTCCTGGGACTCCCCATCGCTCTCAATTGGTTCATTTCAAAGGGTTTTTGAGCTGGACCTGGAGGAACTTTCCGCCAGAGGAGTGCCGCTTGTAAGGAGGCCGACGGGTGGACGGGCGGTGCTCCACGACTCGGAGCTTACATACAGTGTAACCTGCCGGATTCCCAGCGATTTTTTCCCGTCAGACCTCATGGGTTCTTATAAGAAAATCGGCGCCTGTTTCCTGCGGGGCCTGAACTTCATCGGGCTTCCGGCGGAGCTTGTACCGGTTAGAAAAGGCAAAAATAACAGTAACTTAAGTCATCCCCTGTGCTTCTCTTCGCCGTCTTGGTACGAGGTGCTGGCGGGCGGCAGGAAGCTTATCGGGAGTGCGCAAAGGCGGCTGAAAAACTCTTTTCTTCAGCAGGGTTCCCTGATTATCGAGAAGGATTACGACGCGCTTCTGGCCCTCATGAAATTCGAGAGTGAGGCCGACAGGCGGGCGGCGCGGGAAGCGCTCTCGGGGAAGATGACCGCACTCACAGAGCACCTGCCGGGGGTCGATATTTCAGAGCTTAAGGCCGCGCTTATAAAGGGTTTTTCCGAGGAACTGGGTGCGGGTTTTGAGCCTGATTCCTTGACGCCGGAGGAGGAGGCGCTGGCGATGAAGCTGATGGCGGAGAAATATTCCCGATTGGAGTGGAATCTGGAGCGGCAGGCCTAAAAAAGCCTAAAAACCGGTTTTCGGCGAAAAAAAATATCTTTAATTTTCAAATAGTTGGAAAATCAAAAACCGGATTTTCCCGGCCTTAAAAATGTCGCAATATGAAGGCGTAATATCTATTTAGAACAAGAGTAAAATTGCTTATTAGCCCTTAAAAATACGATGTATCAAAAACCCCTCCCTGACCCCCTGAAAATGATTGTGCATGCCGTGGAGATGCACTGTAATTCGATACCGGCTAAAATTTATTGATTATTTCATTTTTTTAAGAATAAATGCGTATCGATGGTGGCTTGGGCCGATTAAGCAGTACTAGTTATTAAGAGCATCTTTCACCCCACTCTCTTCTTTCCTTAGCCCCCCGCGCCGATTTCCAATTTCCTGTTTCTAAAAAATATTTAATTCTGCTTTAATCATTTTTTAATAATAGTCATGTATACATATCCAGATGCTTATTGTATAACATGAGGGATGACAAACCATGGAGACAGGAAACACAAAAGCGGCCACGCGCAGAATTTTTCGCAGCATGGTGCTATTTACTTGCTCTGCTTTTCCCGAACTGCACCGCAGCATGCAAAGTGACGGTCTGGGTATCAACATCAGTGATACCGGATTAGGGATGTACGTAAGACAACCGTTATTCAAGGGCGAGGTCTTGAGGTTGCGCTTTCCCGCGGATGCGGCAATCGCGCAGGTTTCGGACTATGCGGAGGTCGTGTGGGTCCGGCAGGAAAAAGACCGTTACCGGACCGGACTGAAGTTCCTCGTTTAAAAAAATGCCTGTCTGGCTCTGACCGCCCGCACCGGGCGAAGGGATTATCAGCCAGTGCGCATCCGCTTCAGTGCTCGGGGAAACGGAACCCGTGCCCGCCACGTCCGAAATGTTCGTGCAGTCCGGCGCCTTTATGAAGAAGGGCGCGCCCTGGTCGTTACCCGCCGAATCCCGGATCGTTATATCGACGCGCACGTTGTCCAGGCTCTGGTCAGGGAGGTTGTTCGTGACCTTCAGCCGCGCGTCGAACGCGATGCGCTCAAGCGTCAGTTGCTGGTCGATCTCTATCTTCACAGTAGAGCATGCGGCGGGGGCGGAAGCCGGGCACAGGAGTGCCGCAAGGCACAGCATCAGGAGTGAGAATATTGTCTTTTTCATAAAGCTCCGGCCCCTCTTAAACTATCGCGTAGGTCGCTCTTTTTAAAACTAATACCGCTTGCGCCTAAATCTTTAATAACCTTAACGCTCTTCCGGAAATATGGGACGTGTCCCCAATTTCCAGAAATTCGTTCCCGAATAGCCCGAATATCGGATGCCCCTGGAACAGCACGTTCACCCCGTCTCGTTTCCTATGAAAATAAATTGCCCTCTGATTTCCTTATTTCTTGTGCATCTTTTTAAGCTTTAGATTATAAAGTAATAAAAAATACCCCAAACCAGCCACGGACGCTATTACTGTACCAACTATCTTATCTGCAATTGAAAGATCAGTAAGCCAAAATGGAATTAAAATAAAAATTCCGCAGGTGACGACAATAAGTTTTACTACAAACCTCGTTGATGTAACATCTATGCCAATCTTATATGCAATAATGAATATCACCAGTCCGACGATTATTCCGGCAAAACCCACTAAAACTAATAAATGACCAAATTCCATTACTTACATCCTTTCTGGGGCGCCGTAGATTTATCAACAGACCTGACCGCCTCGTTCCATCGCCAGCGGGTCGTCTATCGCCAGGTTGTGCGTGTACCGCGCCTTCATGTTTCCCGTGTCGTCGTAAGCTTCTCCGCCTTTTCCTTAAGCTCGGACAGCTTGCCGAGCGCCTCCATCGGCGTCAGGTTCAGGATGTCCAATTCGCTTAGCTCGTCAGCGAACGCGTAATCTATTTTCGGCGTAAATAAATCGATCTGGCTCGTCTTGCTTGCCTTGCCGTCGCCCTTTTCTTTGTGCGGGTGCTTCTCCGCTTCGTCGTAGGATTTTTTCTCCAGGTCCCGAAGTATCTCCTTCGCGCGGGCGACGACTTCCCTGGGGAGTCCGGCCAGCCGCGCCACCTGTATCCCGTAGCTTCGGTCCGTCCCGCCCTGAAGGATCTTCCGGAGGAAAACGATCTCGTCCTTCCATTCCTTCACGGAGACGTTGAAGTTCTTCGCGCTGGGAAGCGTTGCGGCAAGCTCGGTCAGCTCGTGGTAATGGGTTGCGAAAAGCGTCTTCGCCTTTATGTTCTCATGTATGAACTCCGCCACCGCCCAGGCGATCGAGAGGCCGTCGAACGTCGATGTCCCGCGCCCTATCTCGTCCAGTATCACAAGGCTCCTGCCGGTGGCGTTATTCAGGATGTTCGCGGTCTCGTTCATCTCCACCATGAACGTGCTCTGGCCTTTCGCGATATTGTCGGACGCCCCTACCCGCGTGAATATCCTGTCCGCCGCGCCGATTTTCGCGTACGCCGCCGGGACGAACGAGCCGGCCTGTGCCATCAGGGCGATGAGCGCGACCTGCCGCATGAAGGTGGATTTCCCGGCCATGTTGGGGCCGGTAATTATCGCAAGCGTCGTATCGGGGTCGAGGCGGCAGTCGTTCGGCACGAAGCGCTCCCGCCCCACCATCTCCTCCACCACCGGGTGCCGCCCCTCGCGTATATCTATAGAATCCTCGCCGTCCACCTCCGGCCCGGATATCCGCGCGAGACCGCCGCCTCGGCAAGCGAAGCCAATACGTCAAGCTCCGCGACGACTTCTGCGGTTAACTGCACCGCCGCGGCGTAAAGCGCGACCTGCTCCCGAAGCTCCACGAAGAGCCTGCCCTCCATCTCCAGCATCCGCTCCTCGGCGCCCAGGACCTTTTCCTCGTATTCCTTAAGCTCCGGCGTGATGTATCGCTCCGCGTTCACCAGGGTCTGTTTGCGGATAAAATAATCCGGCACCTTTGCAAGATGGGAGCGGGTAATCTCAATGTAATAGCCGAAGACTTTGTTGTACCGCACCTTCAGCGAATCGATGCCGGTTTTTGACCTCTCGTCCGCCTCGATGCCCGCGATTATCCCCCTGCCGTCCGAAAAATATTTCCGAAGCTCGTCAAGTTCCGGGTGGTAGCCGGTCCTTATCACCCCGCCGTCTTTCAGCGTCGGCGGGACCTCGGCTGAAAGCGCGCGCTCGAGGATGTCCCGCAGTTCAAGGTGTTCCGAGAAAATCGATTTCAGCTCGGAAAGCCTCAGCGTCCCGGCCTCGGCTATCGCTTCCCGGACCTTCGGAAGCGCCTGGAGGGAGTTCCGTAATGCCGCCAAATCCCTTGGGCCTGCCACGCCGGAGCATATCCGCCCCATCAGGCGCTCCAAGGTCTGCAATCTCGCGGAGCGCGTCCCGCAGGACGTCGCGCATGGAGAAATTCTCCGCCAGTTCACCTACCGCCTCATGCCGCAGCGCAATCTTGTGCAGGTCGAGCAGCGGCCTGATGAGCCAGGACTTCAGCATCCGGGTCCCCATCGAGGTGACGGTCCTGTCCAGGCAGTTTAGGAGCGTGCCTTCCTTGCCGGACGGGCTTTCGATTACTTCAAGGTTTTTCAGCGCCACCTCGTCCAATACCATGTAAGAGCCGGGGTTGTGCGCGCGTACTTTATTGATATTCGAAAGCGACTTCGCCTGCGTCTCCGAAAGGAATATGAAGGCGGCGCATGCGGAGGCTACCCCGGCGTCCATGCCGTCCACCCCGAAGCCATCTAACGAGCTTACGCCGAAGTGTTCGAGCAGTTTCTGGTAGCCTGTGTCCGGGTCGAAACGCCAGTCGTCGGAGAGTTCGACTCGTTCTTTGTATTTCCGATAGACTTCCGCCAGCGGCTCTTTTCCCGCCGCGCCTTTTGGCAGGAGTATCTCCTTCGGGGCTATCCGTTCCAGCTCTCCCAGGAGTTTTTCATGCTCGGTTTCGTCGAACTCTGCGAGGTAAAATTCTCCCGTGGATATGTCCGCGAAGGCGAGTCCGATTTTTCTTTTATAGACCGAAAGCGATAGGAGGAAGTTGTTCTCGTTTGGCGAGAGGAGGTTGTCTTCAAGCAGGGTCCCGGGCGTTATTACCCGTATCACTTCCCGCTTCACGATGCCCTTGGCCGTCTTCGGGTCCTCCACCTGTTCGCACACGGCAACCTTGAACCCGCGTTTTATAAGCTTCGCGATATAGGCGTCGGCGGCGTGGTACGGGACACCGCAGAGCGGTATCGGCTCGTCTGAATTTTTATTGCGGGTGGTGAGGGCAATTTCAAGGACTTTCGAGGCTTTGACTGCGTCTTCTCCGAACATCTCGTAGAAGTCGCCCATGCGGAAGAAGAGTATCGAACCCGGATGCTTTTTTTTTATCTCCCTGTACTGCCGCATCAGCGGCGTATCATTAGACGACAACTACAACCTCCAACTACTTAAGTTTCTCAAATCCCGGCCTCAGCTGCTCGTAAGTCTCGCTTAAATGCTGGGGCATTATGCGGGTGTCCTCCACTACGGACATGAAATTGGTGTCCCCCTCCCAGCGCGGGACGATATGGAAATGCAGGTGCTCCTTTATGCCCGCGCCCGCCGCCTGGCCCACGTTCAGGCCGACGTTGAAACCCTGCGGGTGCATGGCTGTCCCTCATTATCCGGCAGCACTCGCGCGTCAGGGCCATCGCCTCGGTAAGCTCGGAATCCGAAAAGTCCTCAATCATCTCGGCGTGCTTGTAGGGGATGACCATCAGGTGGCCGTTGTTGTACGGGTACTTGTTCATTATGACGAAGTTCTCGCGGCCCCGGTACAGGATGTAGTTCTCGCGGTCTTTGTCCTCCGCGGGCATGGCGCAGAAGATGCAATAACCGGGCTTCTCGCCAAGGATGTATTCCAGCCTCCAGGGCGCCCATATTCTTCATATGGAATCTCCTTATTACCTCCCCACCTGGGGGAGGGGGACCGGCTCCGCTGGTGGGGTTGGTTTACCCCTCCCCGTTATACTCCGCCATCAGTTTCTGCACGTCCGCCCATACCACCTTCTTTTCGCCGGGGTTCCGGAGGAGGTAAGCGGGATGGAAGGTGGGTATAAGCCTGATGCCCTCGTACTCGTGCCAGTTGCCTCGGAGCGAGCTTATCGGCTCCTTTGTTTTAAGCAGGGTCTGCGTGGCAAACTTCCCCAATGTGCAAATGAATTTGGGAGCTATAAGTTGAAGTTGTTTCTTAAGGAACGGCTCGCACGCCGCTATCTCGTCCTCTTCGGGGTTCCTGTTCTCGGGCGGACGGCATTTGACGACGTTCGCGATATATACGTCGCTGCGCATCAGCTTCATGCCCTTCTCGATGATGTCCGTCAGGAGCTGTCCGGCCCGGCCCACGAAGGGTTCGCCCTTTATGTCCTCGTCGCGGCCCGGCCCCTCGCCGACGAACGCCAGCTTCGCCTCAGGGCTCCCCACGCCGAAGACGATGTTGGTACGGCCTTCGCAAAGCTTGCACCGCTTGCAATCTCCGATGAACTCGCGGAGGCCGTCCAGCGTCTTGACCTCGCGCAGGCCGGGATATAATTCCCCTTCCTCCTTGCCACACCCTCGCCCTTTATGGGAGAGAGGCTGGTTGAGCTTCTTTAACCCCCCGCGATTCGTCGGATGGCGGCTTCTCCCGTCCATCTGAAGCTCTCCGGGCCCCATTGCTCCGTCACGCCCGCGTCACGCAGGTAATCGGCGTACTCGGCGAATGCCGCGCCATCACGGCCCATCGGCGGCCCTGGTTTTCCGTCCATCACCTCTCCCCCCATTTCAGCTTCGTCCGGAGCATATGGTAGTAGTCCTCCATCGGGCTTATTACGATATATATCTTGTTCGAGGCCACCTTCGCTTCCACCACGTCCTCAGGCTTCAGGAGGAACCCCACCTGCCCGTCCAGCGTAAGGTACACGTCCTCCGTCTCCGAGCGTATAGCGGCTTCGAAGACTACCGTGTCCGGTAATATCAGGGGCCGGTTCGTGAGGGTGTGCGGGCAGATCGGCGTTATCCCCAGGCAGCTTAGCGACGGATGCACGATGGGGCCGTTCGCGCTAAGAGAGTAGCCCGTGGAGCCGGTGGGCGTATAGACGATGAGCCCGTCCGCCCTGAAAGTGGTCAGGAATTTGCCGTCGATGAAGGTGTCGATTTCGATTATCCTGGCAAGCGCCCCCTTGTTTATCACCATGTCGTTTAAGACGTGGTTGGAGGAAATTATCTTGCCTTCCCGCTTTATGGAGACGACAAGCAGGATCCTCTCCTGGACCTTGTACTGCCCCAGGAGCACCATCTCCATGGTGGCGTAAAGCTGCTCCACCGGGACATTCGTAAGGAACCCCAGCGTGCCCAGGTTCACGCCGATGATGGGCGTCCCCTTCTCTTCGATTAGACGCGCAACGGAAAGGAGCGTCCCGTCGCCGCCGAAGACCACTATCGCGTCCGCCCGCTCCGGGATATCCTCTTTCGGACGCCCTGAAGCCCCAGGTGTGAGGCCGCCCCCCGGTCAAGGATCGTCTCGATTGAACGCTCGTCCAGCCAGACTTTAAGCTTCCCGGCAAGCTCCCATGCCGGGGCATTGTCGTGTTTGCAGATAATGCCTATTTTCTTTATTACCGGTGTCTGGGGCATATGCTCTCCAGCATTTCTTCATATCTTGCGCCAACAGCGGTTATGGTCAGCATCCGTCTGTCTTCACCAGCATGTGCAAGAAAATACCTCCAGTCGCTCGTCCGGCAGTTCGTCTCCCGCGCGTTCCGGCCATTCCACCATCGCCGCGCCCTCGCCCGGAAATTCCATGAACCCGATGCTTTCAAGGTCCGCCGGGCCGCTTAGGCGGTAGAGGTCGATGTGGTAAAGCGTTATCCTTCCGTGATATTCGTTTACGAGGGCGAAGCTTGGGCTGGTAGCCATATCGCGTGAGTCCATGCCTGATACGGCGCCCTGGACGAACGTCGTCTTGCCCGCCCCAAGCTCCCCTTTAAGGCAGATGAAATCACCCGGGGCAAGCAGACGCCCGAGTCTCATCCCGGCATCGAAGGTCTCACGGGCCGAACAGCTCTCAAAAGAGCAGGTCAGGGGCACTTTCTCAGTCCCTGGAGAAGGCCTTCAGCACGTCTTCCTTCCCGACTATGCCGACCAGCCTTCCTCCGCTCATTACGGGCAGGAGGTCAACGTCCTTTTCGGTCATTATGGTGGCGATATCGGTCAGGGTGGTGTCCTCCTCGATGGTTACGACATCGGGATTGCAGATATCCCCCACCCTCACCCCCACCATCTTTTTTAAATCTTCCTCAAATTTCTTTGAGCTTTCCAGGTAGATGAAGGCGTCGAATATCTGTACGACCGTCGGTATGTGCAGGCGCTTCTCCCGGTTTATCAGGTCGTTCTCCGTCACGATGCCGACCAGCCCCCCGGTCTCGTCAACGACCGGCGCGCCTGAAATATGGTGCTCCATCAAAAGCCTCGCCAGCTCCTCCACGGTCGTCCGCGGCCCGACCGTTATCACCTCGCGTGTCATTATGTCCTTTGCAGTAAGCATTTTCGTCTCCGTCAGGTTTGATTGAATTAATCTATCATAGGGACGCGGAGCTATCAAGGGGAAAAGGGCGTAAAGATAAGTGGGTGGTCAGGGGAGTTTTTTTCTTTTGTTGGAGGAATACCTGTGTTATATTCAGCCACTGTCGGAGACCATGACCAAAATAAAGGAATACGTAATTATGTAACTTGCTACCCATATCGTTGTGTAACACGTTATATAAACAGACTATAAATTAACTTTATTTAATTTGCAACTTCTCGAAATGTGTGATATTTCTCGCGACCATGATGCATGCCAGGGCATCTTGCTATTTTTTAAGGCGGGGGGGGCATGAATATCCGCTTGGAAAATAAAGGCTTCACTCTTTTGGAAATCATGATAGCGCTTGCGATAACAGGCGTGGTTATTGCCCTCGCCATCCCTAACTTCATTCATATGAGAAGGCATCAAGACTTGAAAAACGCCGCAAATCTTATTTTTACTGATATGATGCTGGCGAGGTCACAGGCCATTTCGAAATATACCGATTATACTGTCGCTTTCAACGCGGCAACAAATACTTTTTCAGTTCAGAAAGGCACACAAACCGCAGTTACGGACCCCAACAGCAGCAAATGGATTGACATAAATTTTTACTCCGACACAAGCGACCCCGACGTGCCGACTCTTTCTTCCAATAAGGTAATTTTCTATACGGATGGGTCGGCAGGCTTCAATGACAACAATCCCGGCTACGAAGCGGTATATCTCAGGAACAACCCTGACACGGGAGAAAGGCTCAGGGTCAAAGTCCTATGCTCCTCGGGCAAGGTGACTACTGAACAATGGGACGGTGGAGCATGGGTAAGCGGTTTCTAGAGGCATCGGTTTTTGTCTTCCGGTCCGGCAAGGGTTACAGCCTTGTTGAGGTCCTGGTGGCCATGTCCATACTCATGACCGGCATGCTCGCCGTAGCGGGTATGTTTTATTACTCGAACAACGCATTCGGGAGCGGCAGATACATCATTAAAGCGACAGAACTTGCCTCCAACAGGGTTTCAGACATAAAAATGTGTTCATACTCGAGTATAACTGACACTGCGACATTAAGAAATCAATTCAACAATTCGACCACCATTAACGGCTTAAAATACTTTTATAATATGAGCACGACTCAAGTTGGAAACCTTCCGGCGGCAAGGGTTAAAGTAATAGTAAGATGGTCCATGACCCAAAACGGACGCAAAGGTAACCATGCGGTTTCACTGACAACCATTACGACAGGGAAAATGGAGAATTACTCCAGCTAGCAAAACCAGGCGGCTGACATGAAAACTCGACGAGTTCGAAGTAATTCCGGAACAACCCTTATAGAGTTGATGGTTGCCCTTGCAATCACCGTAATCATTGTCGCGGGGGCGTACGAGGCATTCGTAAACCTTCATAACTGGTGGATTTCCCAGGGAATAAGATCCGAAATGGGGCAAAACGCGAGGGCCGCGCTGAACGTTTTGACCCAGGACATAGAAGCGGCCGGCAGCAAGACGTCGGGATATGGAGACACCCAAAAGGACAACCTTGCCATAACCAACGCCAGCCCTCACGAGATAGAGTTGGACGAGTATAAATATTACCCTGTAAAAACCCCTTCCGGCAGTACTCCGGGGTATCAGCATACGATGGTTTATTATCATGTCGCCACCGACCCGAACACAGGCATGACCAACCTCTACAGGCAACTCAGGACAACCCCCGATATACCGCAGCCGGACCAGTTGGTTGCGGAGAATATATCAAACGTCTCATTCAGATACTATGACCAGAACAACACCCAGCTCACCGGGATGGTCACGTATACCAACACAGGCTCGGCGCCGGACACGAAATTGGGGCAAATCAGGAGGATATGGGTATCCGTGACCGCGGCGGCGTCCAGGACAGACCCGGCACGTAATAACAGTGCCTTCCAGCGCATCACCTTAAGCGCCAGCGTGATCGCAAAAAACTTGTACTCTCAGGAGGTCCTGGGAAGCCCTAACCCCCCGGCGGTACCGACCGGGCTTAACGTCGTCGATACCGGAAGCTGTACCAGGAAGCTCTCGGTAAAATGGACAGCGAACACCGACCAGGACCTTGCAGGCTATACGCTGTATTACGGGATGGGCGGGAGCATGCAAGTGCCGGTCCAATCTCTTTCGGACCCGACCCATCCGCAGGTATATCTTAACGCGGACGAAGTCCTGATAACGAAGAGCAACGCGGCCTCCCCCAACAGGTACAGCATTACGATAGACGCATACTCGTCCGACGGTCTCCACAGTGCGCCGTCCGCCCCCGTGAGCGAAAACCCCTCGCCCAGCGTCAGTACATTCGGCGGCGGGAACGACACCACGGTCAACCCGGTAAAGCCGTCTCCGCCCACCAGCCTGGTTATCGCTCCGACCGGGAACAACAAGCTTGTCCTGACATGGCATGTACCCGCCGATGGTTCCGCAACCGCCGGTTACAGGCTTTTCAGGAATGCGTCTTCCTTCAACCTCAACACCAACATAAGCTCCAAACTCATAGCCGACGAGAACAAGCTTGGGCCGAACACAACAACCTTCACGGATACAGGGGTCTGACATTGTTATCCCGGACGCCCCGTCCCAGCTTACCGGCTGCAAAACTTATTATTACGCGCTCTGCTCAGTGAACTGCGACGATTCGCTCGTGCCCTATTACCTCTACAAGACAACGGGGTCGGACTTTGCCGCAGGCAGCGGCGTCCCCGCCGATAATGTACCCACTTCCCCCCCCGACATCCACAGCGGCACAAAGCCCGGCTGGCAGAGGATATTCATAACTCTCACGAACCCCTACAGGAGCTCTACCTTCGGGGGGGTAACCGCGTATCCCGATTTCGACCATACATGCGTCTATTTCAGTAAAACAGGCTACCCCGTACTCCAGTCTAACGGTACTGTCATCGGGGGTACTCTGATACCGGAAAGCGACTGCGGGACGCCGGGGTGGTTCAAAAAAGATGGGACGCAGCAGATACTGTTCGACCACGAGTCCTCTTCGTCACCGCCTCCCCCCTCGCTTACTAACAATTTAACGTATTACCTCCTGGCCGTAAGCTACGACAAGTGCGAAAACGCGAGTGCGGACCAGAACGTCTCCCAGACGCTCACGGCGCTCTGCGGCGACGACCCCGATTTCCCGGGCGCGCCGCCCCCGTATAACACGTATACCCTGAGTAATTACGGGCCGAAATACTACCCCGGGGACAGCTACAGCGCGGATGTGGCCTCGATACTGCCGAACGGCGCGAAAGGGGCGGTCACTATCTGCGGCGACAACGTCCTGCTCAACTGGAACTATCCCTGGGCCAACGGCGATGCCGGTCACCCTGTTATCATCGATTTCGCGGGGTTCCATATATACAGGGGCTCGACGGCTGGAGACACCTCCTATGAATTGACCAACGGAATACCGCAGTGGGATGCCACCCGGACCGACACCGGCCTCCAGGACGGTTCGACATACTGGTACACCATCAAGACCGCGGATTGCGCTTATGAAAACACTCCGCCCGGCAACCCCAATTACACGGCTTTAAGGACGTACGACATATCCGACGGGGTCAATATAGGCCCGGTCACGCCCGGCCAGCTCATATTGTACCCGGGCAACCAGTTGAACCCGCTCGATCCGAAAAACTTCGTAACGACCACCTCCGACAACCTGAACCCTGCGGACCCGTCAACGTTTACGTATCATAATAACGTGACGTTCTATATCCAGAACACGTCCGCCGGTTCCCTTACCATCAGAGGGGTCACGGCGTCCTGGGGTAATCCGAACGTAGTGCTTGACAAAATCACGATAGGCCCCGGCCCGCTCACATCGCTCGTCATGAAAACGGCGGGGGACGCGACCTCCGGCAAGTACGTCCCGGTTAATGTTGACGTGATGGATGCCGCCACGGGGCCTACCGCCCCATCGGCGCTCATACCCGTTACCCTTCGTTTCGTGAACCAGGACGGCAGCATAAACGGATATACGGATATGAGGGGGGACAACATAGAACTTGACCTGGACGTCCAGAACGACAACTCGAACATAAATGCCTGCGCCCCAATGATTATAAACTTCAACGTCCCGGCCGGGCCGTCGGCGGGCATTTTATTCCAAAGCAGTCCCGGCCTTCACGGCTCGAACTCATACCGGTCACGGGCCCGTCAGGCACCGCCAGCGACGTTGACATGCAGACGGTCGGCGGCCCCGGCTCCGCCATGACGATATCCGGCGCTATATTCGATAATTCCGGCGCCCTCTTTGCAAGCGGCGTAAACCAGGGGTTCAATTACATCAAAATGTACTATACCTTTGCGCCCCCGACTCCTGACGGCCAAACTCCCCAGATACCCCCCGGTCCATATTCGGTGATACCGCTTAATAATATAGGCGGAAACTACTATAGCTGTGTGACGCCTGACTTGCCGATAAATAAAGTTATGTGGTATTTCCTCGTAGCCCAGGACAAAACCGGGAATTTCGACAGGAGTCCGCAAGCCAAGAACGGCAGTTACGCTTTTTATCTGCTTGCACCGTATGACCCATGCGATCCGAATGCAATTCCCCCGGCGCCCGTCCTCAGCGGCTCGGTAATGGGCGGCACCGCCGTTAAACTGACATGGACCATGACAGGCAATTACACGGACGGCGTCCCTGTCCCCGCGACGGACCCGCTGACGTATACGGTGTACCGCGAGACCATGCAGAACCCCACCTGGACGGCAATCGCGAGCGGACTCAGCTTTGCCGCACGTACACGGACAATTCCATTGCCTCAACAATAAACGCGTCTGACTATATCTATAAGGTGGTCGCTTTTAATGCCTGTTCCACCGGGGCGCATATAAGCGCGGATTCCAACTATTACCGGGAATGCCAGGGCAGTCTTGCCAACGATTGCACCGGCTTCTTCAGAGTCTCCGACACCACCAACCCCAGCCTGCCGGGCGGCTATTCGATTGTAGGCGACACGGAAACCGTTTCCCTGAGTTCCGTATGCACGGACGTCGGCAACTATGCCAGAGACACCCAGTATTTCAGGGTAAAGACGGGTTCGGAGCAGCATGGACATCCCGGTGCTCGAACAGTGGCCGAGCGACTCCGGCAACTTCGTGGGGACCTTCACTACATCGCTCACGGCCGCGACCAACCCTATAGGGAGCCCGCCGGTGCTGAAGATAGCCGCGAACAGCGTCGTCACGGTCTCCGTCCTGCCAAGTTACGGCAGTGCGACGGAATACTGCCCGACCGTGCTGTCTTTCGGATGCGACGACGGCACGCCGAATGCGCCGTCCAACTTTACCGCGGCCACCATCAGCGGCCAGAATACACAGTTGAAACTTAACTGGTCGGTCCCGACGCTGAACACCAACGGGAGCTCGATTGTCAACCTTGCCGGATATGAGATAGATTACAGCACCAGTTCGAGTTTCAGCTCCTTCACGGCAGTGAACATCAACAACCCTGCGACAACGACGTACACTCTAACTGGCCTTGTTCATAAGACGAAATACTATTTGAGGATCAGGGCGTTCGACAGCTGCGCAACTGTAACCTACAGCGCTTATCAGGCGTCAACCCCGACGAGCATAACCACGCCGAATTAGGCGGAAAGATGACTGTCATGAAACACAGGGGCACAGCGGCTATAAAAAACGAAAGAGGGACAGCGCTCGTGATAACGCTCCTTCTATTGCTGCTCGTCACCGCGCTTGGCCTCGCCGCTGTCATGATGGGCATCACGGACGTGGCGGTTTCGGGCAGCTATTACAAGCAGAAGCAGGCCGAATTGACGACCGACGGGGGCGTCGAACTCGCCGAGTCGATGATATTCGCCAATACGACGAGTTTTTTGCCGGGCACACCCAAAACAGGTTTTCTGCCGGTAGCCATCCTGAGCAACTGGAGCACCTTCCACCGGCCAATCAAATATACCGACAACGACATTAATGTACAATATACAATCAAATATAAACGGCAGGACAACGTTAACTACTATACTGGAACAACCCCCCATTCGGATCCCTGGGTGCGTTACGGAGCGGACTATCAGTATGCGTCGGCCCCCAAGGCTGTAGGGACCCAGGCGGTCTATACGGTGACTGTTACCGACAATAAGACCGGCGCCCAGTCGACGGCCGACCTGGTTACGGCGCCCGGCTTCGTCCAAGCCGGGGCGGTGTTCGTCATGGGCAACGTTTACGCCATGAAGTTCGGCCTCGCCACGGACGAGAGGATCGAGCTCGTGTCCACCACCCCCTCGCTGCCTGCCATAACGGTATGTTCCGGCTCGACCGTCTATATACAGAACATTACGTCGAAGACCACGTACAATGATTCTCCATGCTCCGGAACGCCTTCCCGCGGCAACGACAACAGGCAGTATACGATGAATGCCCCCCCTGCAGCCTCCGGCTTTAGCGAGACCACGGACTACGGTTACGCCGCGTCGCAGGTAATAGGAACCGACGGTAAGGACTATGTCTGCAAAAGTGGCGCCAATGCGAGTTCACACAAACCGATTACCGGATCGATCGTGGTCGAACTACTGGACGGCGGTTACGGACCCCACCCGCATGAACGGTTATTTAAGTACCATAACCAACCGGGCAATGTACATGAGCACGACATTTCAACCCGGCGAAAGCTACATCGGCCTAAGCAACAGCGCCACCACGGATTACGGGTATATGGCCGCCGACGTATACACGGCCGCGGAAATTGCGGCAGAGCCGAACCCGGCAATCCAGCATGACATGTATTTCATCCTCACCCAGAGCGGCACGGACTTCAACCCGGCCCACACGAACGTCATAAATACCAGCTATACGATACCAACCAGCAGGGATATCACGAACATGATCGGCTGTTCCTTTTCCAATTACAGCGCCGTGGCCGACGTGGTCATCCCGAATGCGACTTACACAGTGCAAAACGGCGTGACAGTGCCGGACGACTACGGCAACACGACGACTGCGAACAACGTATTCGACGGGAGCAATAAAACCTTTGGGAGCATGGCTAATTCGCAGACAATTTATTTCAAAAGCAATATGAATGCCGCCGGCGCCTATATCCCCGGCGCAAGCCGGATAGTACTGGAATCTTCCGCCAATACACAGATGAACGGCACTGGCATCCTGGTAATCAACGGCGACGCCGAGATAATAGGCAGCATCAACTGGACTGGCGTGATGATAGTGCGCGGAAACCTGGCTTTCCGGCCCTGGCAGGGCGGTGACTGGTGTAATCAAAGCGGCCCGAACCTGAGCAGCAAATGGGATGGCCTCATCGTGGTAGGCGGCGACTTAAATTGCTGACACTTGCCGGCGGGTCGATATTTCTGGGACAATATACCGACTTGGGCACAATAAGTACCTTGCTTAGAAAAGGAATACCGCAGAAGATCCTGGGGTGGCAGCGGACCTACAAATAGGGGCCCGGTTTACGTGTCGGCGTATTCAAAGCCCATCACTGGAAACGGAGATGGGCTTTGGTTATGGAAGGAAAGGAGGGTTGAGACATTAACAAAGTTTTCATCGTTATTATTCTTATGCTGGCATTAGTCAATGCGGGTTGCGCCAATAAAACCGCTAATTTTGGGGATAAGCTTATAGATGCAGCCTATGACGGCGATGTGAACGCCGTCCTGGCCTTGCTCAACAAAGGCGCGAATATAGAAGCGACGGAGAAGAGTAATGGCTGTACGGCGCTGATAAAGGCGGCTGAAGGCAATGCTGACGTAGTAAAACTACTGATTGACAAGGGCGCTAATGTAGATGCGATGGACAATCATGGCGTTACGGCACTAATGATGGCGGTTGCAAGCTGCAATCCGGACGTAGTAAAGCTGTTAGTCAACAAACAAATTTCAATAGCGTTGGTAAAGACAGCTGAAAAAGGGTATGCTGGACGAAGTAAAGCTGCTACTCGACAAGGGCGCGGACGTGAATGTAAGGGGCACCAACGGCTGGACGGCTCTAATGATGGCGGCTCATAATGGCGACACGGCTGTAATAAAGCTGCTGCTCGACAGGGGCGCGAATATAGTAAGGAAAAGCAATGGTGACTGGACGGCGTTGATGGAGGCGGCTTCCTGCGGCAAAAAGGACTCAGTAGAGCTCTTGATCAGCAGGGGCGCTAATATAGAAGCGAAGGACAGTTACGGCTATACGGCGTTGATGCGCGCTGATGAGGAAAGACACAGTGATATTGTGCAAATGCTCAAGGCGTCGGGGGCGA